>NZ_JACVPU010000003.1:0-351105 GCF_018881735.1 Polynucleobacter sp. Nonnen-W13
TGTACGACTCGACACATAGTTAACACTTTATACCGGACACATACTTTACAGTTTTTGGCATAGGAGGGACCACTCTATGCCGTGGAATGAAAGTACGAAGATGGATGAAAAGCTACGTTTTGTGTCTCGTTACCTCGATGGCGAGAAAATTACTACCCTGTGCCAGGAGTTTGGCATCTCCAGAGTGACTGGCCATAAGATCATTGATCGTTATAAAGACAGTGGTTTAGAAGCCTTTACCGATCGATCAAGAAGGCCTTTTAGACAAGCCAACCGGCTGCCCTTCCAGGTTGAGCAATTGATTGTGAACCTGAAAAAAGAGTTCCCGACCTGGGGCGCTCCTAAACTGCGAGACCGCATCCATACTCACTACCCCGAGCTGTCTTTGCCAGCCAAGAGTACGGTACATGCAGTTCTCGATCGCCATGGTCTAGTGAAGAAGAAACGGATGCGCCGCCATCCCAAGCTTACCGGGACCAACTTATCCGATCTCAAAGAGCCCAATGCTCTGTGGTGCGTCGATTACAAGGGCGAATTTATGCTGGGTAACAAGCAATATTGTTACCCCTTAACCGTAACGGACTACGCCTCTCGCTTTTTGATTTGCTGTGAAGGTTTAGAGAGTACTCGTGAAGCGCAGGCCTTTACCGTCTTTGAGCAACTCTTTAAAGAGTATGGGCTACCGGGCAGTATCCGCTCAGACAACGGCGTACCGTTTGCGTGCGCTAATGCGCTTTATGGCCTGAGCAGTTTGTCAGTGTGGTGGTTGCGCTTGGGTATTGGCATTGAGCGCATTAAGCCCGGTAATCCCCAGCAAAATGGTCGCCATGAACGCATGCATTTAACACTCAAGCAAGCCACGACTAAACCGCCAGCCAAAACGATGTTGCAACAACAAGATAAGTTCGAAGACTTTATCCATGAGTACAACTATGAGCGTCCCCATCAAGCACTAGAGATGAAAAAACCGGCACAACTCTATACCCCCTCGACTCGAATATATGAAGGATTGCCAGATGTCAGTTATCCCTTCCATGATAAGACGGTCACGGTGACCAACTGTGGACGCATCTGCCTTGATGGTAAGAAGATTCACTTTAGTACGGTGTTCGCTGGTCATGACGTGGGCCTGCGGCAAGTCGAGGACGACGTATGGTTAGTGAGCTTTATGGATTACGATATGGCTTACTTTGATATGGAGTCTTCAAGGGTACAAGCCCTAGAAAACCCATTTGGTCCCAAAGTATTGGGGATGTGATTGGTAAATGTGTAAACCATGTGGTCGGTACCGGACGTAAAGCATGTGTCCGGTACGTACCTTGATTTTGTTGGTGGGCCCAGCTGGACTCGAACCAGCGACCAAAGGATTATGAGTCCTCTGCTCTAACCAACTGAGCTATAGGCCCGTTAGTCTTTGGATCAATCCTCTTCGAGGAAGGTCTTGAGTTTGTCGCTACGGCTTGGATGACGCATCTTTCTGAGTGCCTTAGCTTCGATCTGACGAATGCGCTCACGAGTCACGTCAAATTGCTTACCAACTTCTTCGAGCGTGTGGTCTGTACTCATCTCAACACCAAAGCGCATACGCAATACTTTTGCTTCGCGGGGTGTTAATGAGTCTAGAACGTCTTTCACTACATCGCGCATCGAATCATGCAAGGCTGCTTCAGCTGGAGCCAAGGTATTGCTATCCTCAATGAAGTCACCCAGGTTTGAGTCCGCATCGTCACCAATTGGTGTCTCCATGGAGATTGGCTCTTTAGCAATCTTCATAATCTTGCGAATCTTGTCCTCAGGAATTTCCATCTTGAGAGCCAAAGTTGCCGCATCCGGCTCATGACCAGTCTCTTGCAAGATTTGACGACTAATACGGTTCATCTTATTGATTGTCTCAATCATATGAACTGGAATACGGATCGTACGTGCTTGGTCAGCAATCGAACGGGTAATCGCCTGACGAATCCACCAGGTTGCATAAGTAGAGAACTTATAACCACGACGGTATTCGAACTTATCAACCGCTTTCATCAAACCAATATTACCTTCCTGAATCAAATCCAAGAACTGCAAACCACGGTTGGTGTATTTCTTAGCAATCGAGATTACCAAACGTAAGTTGGCAACAGTCATCTCACGTTTCGCTTCACGCGCACGCTTCTCACCAGCGATCATCTGCTTGTTCACTTCTTTTAATTCTGGAAGTGGTAATACGACCCGCGTCTGAATATCGATTAACTTTTGCTGTAACTCCTGAATCGCTGGAACGTTACGCTGCAGCAATGCTGAGTATGGCTTGTTTTCTTTGAGCAGCTTGTTTACCCACTCTAGATTCATCGACATTTTTGGGAAGTCTTTTAATACTTCGCCGCGATTAACGCCAACTTTATCCACTAACAAACTCACAATTCCGCGCTCGAGCTTCCAAACTTGATCCACTTGTGAACGCATGGTGTCACATAATTTCTCAACACTCTTTGCAGTCAAGCGGAAACCAAGTAACTCGCCACGAATAGCTTCTTGCGCCTTGATATACGCTGGACAGTTATAGCCCTCTTTATCAAAAGCACGACGCATCTTGTCTGACTGGGTACGTACAATTGCAAACTTCTCTAGAGAGATCTGCTTTAGCTCCTCTAATTGCTTAGCGTTAGCCGTAGCTGCGCCACCGCCACCGCCTCCACCTTCGTCTTCACCGCCTTCTTCATCACCCTCTTCAGCATCTGGGTCGATTTCTGGCTCTTCAGGTCCAAGCTTAATATCTTCGGCATTTGGATCAACTAATCCATCAACAAATTGATCAATCTCCATCTCGCCGCTAGCAATCTTGTCTACATTAGCCAAGATCTCGCCAATGGTGACAGGGCAAGCAGCCAAAGCCATCACCATATCTTTGAGGCCTGCTTCAATCTTCTTCGCAATCACGATCTCGCCTTCGCGAGTCAGCAAATCGACAGTACCCATCTCACGCATATACATACGCACTGGATCGGTTGTGCGACCGAACTCTGAATCGACAGTAGCTAAAGCGGCTTCGGCCTCTTCTTCAGCCTCTTCTTCGGAAGTGGTTGCTGAAGCATTCTCATTCAGGAGGAGCGTCTCAGCATCTGGAGCCTGCTCATACACAGTAATGTTGATGTCATTTAAGAGGCTGATCAATGTTTCTAATGCATCGGCATCTGACAACTCATCAGACATTACGTCATTCATTTCGCCATGAGTTAAGTAACCCTTGGACTTACCCATCTTGATCAATGTCTTCAGACGAGTACGGCGTAATTCTTGTTGCTCTTCGGAGCCTAACTGTTGTGCTGCGAATTCTTTTAAAAGCGCCTTTTCTTTTGCCTTACGCTCACGCGCTTTTTGACGATCTGTAAGAACTGGCTCAGCACCTTCCGCTGGAGCATCCGCTTTTGGTTTGCGACCTTTTTTTACTTCTTCGGCCACTGCAACTTCAGCGCCTACCTCAGCTGCTTTTGCTTTTTTGCCCTTAGTTTCTTTAGCTTCTACAACTTCCTTAGCCGCTTTAGCAGTCTTAGCTGTCTTTGCTACCTCAGCCTTAGGAGCGGCAACCTTACCTTTTTTAGGTACCGCCACTTTTGCCGCTGGCTTTGCTGCAGTCTTTGTTGGAGCTTTTACTGCTTTAGCAGGGGCCTTCACTGGCTTAGCTGGTGCCTTGGCTTTGGCTACCGTCTTAACTGGTTTGGCTGGTGCTTTGGCTTTTGCTACTGGCTTGGCTGCTTTTGCCGGCGCTTTAGCTTTAGCCGCCGGTTTTGCAGGCGCCTTGGCTTTAGCCACTGGCTTGGCTGGTGCTTTGGCTTTCACTACTGGCTTTGCTGCTTTTGCTGGAGTTTTTGCTTTAGCTACTGGCTTAGCAGGCGCCTTGGCTTTAGCCGCTGGCTTGGCTGGTGCTTTGGCTTTTGCTACTGGCTTGGCTGGTTTAGCTGCTGGTTTTTTCTTGGTATTAGGCATTTATTAGCACTTACTCACGTTACTGATGATTGTTCTCGACTGCTTAGGCGCAGCCACTTAGTCCACTTGCCCCAAATTTCTTCAAAATAAAGCGCAAGTGGCTGAATTAAATCGGTTTTTTTCTGGGAATAGAGGATTATAGTCGATTCTGACTTTTTTACCCCCTTCATCACTCAAAATAAGTGGGCAATTTCGGGTTTTTCTGGGC
This sequence comes from Polynucleobacter sp. Nonnen-W13, assembly GCF_018881735.1. NCBI lineage: Bacteria > Pseudomonadati > Pseudomonadota > Betaproteobacteria > Burkholderiales > Burkholderiaceae > Polynucleobacter > Polynucleobacter sp. Nonnen-W13. The sequence continues at coordinate 4,178 of NZ_JACVPU010000003.1, forward strand.
TTAAATCAGAAAATTCTTAGGAGAATTTCAATCTTTCGCCTAGTTCGCGATATCGAGCTCGATCTTGCTCTGTCGCGGTGCTGCCAGCAATCTTTTGGGCGATTTCTGTCATTTCTGTTTTCAGGTGAGTCAGCTCCAGCTTTTTGAAAGCCCCATCTAAATCAGCAATCGCACCCTCAATCTCTAAATCGGAGCCCATGACCCGCTTTCTTAACACCTCATAGAGCGGGGCCAGCTCACTGCGAGATAGCTGCTCTTGGAACAAAGCGAATGCACCGGCACCCACTGTAGGTGGCTTACCGTTCTCACCGGGAATGAATTCAACTTGATCACATTGAATCAATAAATCCTTCATGAGCTCCAATGCTTTTTCTGAGCGTAGCTCGGAAGCCTGCAACGCAAGCGCCCTCTTATTAGCATCCAAAGCTTTTCCTAAATGTGGAAACTGAATCAAGACTCGCAACATCTGCTCCGCCAAATCAGTAGGGGCTTGCGGAGGTGGAATATTAAGTACCGGGGCTCTTTTCGCTGAACCCTTAGAGGCCTGCCAAGGCGCACCCTGAGTCCGGTTACCGTTATTAGCTTGCACAAAATTAGGCGCGCGTTGATTCGTTGCCGCATAAGAACCCTGCTGCACTGGTGCAGGCACTATCGTCAATCCGCAGAAAGACTCTAACTCTGCAGGCGTTGAATTAGTGCGAATGGCGAGCTCACGCAATATTTGCGTACGCAGAGCAATTGGTGGCATTGATAGCAGCATCGGTTTTGCTGCATGATGCGTTTGCGCTCTTCCTTCAGGCGTTGTCAACTCGTGGTCTTGACTTGCAATCTTAAAAAAGAAGCTTGAGAGCGACATGGCTTCTTTGATGATTTTTTCAAAAGCAGATGCACCATAAGCTCGGACATAACTATCGGGGTCATGCTCCGTCGGTAAAAATAAGAAACGAATTTCTTTGTCATCAGACATTAATGGGAGGCACGCTTCCAGCGCACGTTGCGCCGCACGCTGTCCAGCAGAGTCACCATCAAAGGAAAACACAATACGATCAGTTTGGCGCAACAACATACGTACGTGGTTTGCGGTACAGGCTGTACCTAGTGTGGCTACAGCATTAGGAAAGCCCAATTGCGCGAGTGCCACGACATCCATGTAACCCTCACATACAAGAACATATTCTTGAGAGCGGATGGCCTGCCTTGCCTCAAACAGACCGTACAAGGTATTACCTTTAGAGAACAATGGTGTCTCTGGTGAATTTAAATACTTGGGCTCACCTTGATCCAAGATGCGTCCACCAAAGCCAATGGTCTGTCCCTTAGGATTACGAATCGGAAACATGATGCGATCACGAAAGCGATCGTAGCGTCTTGCAGTTTGATTATTGTCAGTCTGCTCGCTCTGAATCAGTAAGCCACCCTCAAGCAAAGTCTTAGCCACTTCATCATTGGTATAAGTGCCAAAGACTGCTTCAAGACCTTGCCAGCCATCGGGTGCATAACCTAAGGCATAACGTTTAGCAATCTCACCGGTAAGGCCGCGCCCCTTCAGGTATTCCACCGCACGCGGCGCTGCTTTCAATTGCTGGCGATACCAATCGGCAGCTGCACTCATCACTTCACTTAATGCCATAGTCTGCTGTTGGCGGGCAACATCATTCGCAGTGCGCTCTTCACGCGGCACATCCAATCCTGCAGAACGCGCTAAGTCCTCAATAGCATCGACATAACCAAGACCGGAATACTCCATGAGAAAACTAATAGCAGAGCCGTGCGCTCCGCAACCAAAGCAGTGATAGAACTGCTTGGTGGGTGATACTGAAAATGAAGGTGATTTTTCTGAATGAAAGGGGCACAAACCTTGAAAGTTCGCACCTGCTTTTTTTAGCTTCACGTGCTGCCCAACCACATCTACGATGTCTACCCGATTTAATAAATCGGCAATGAAAGATTGAGGTATGAGAGCCATCAGTAAGGTATGAGGCTGAGCTTGTTAACTTACTTAGCCAGCGCCGCTTTTACTAAACCAGAAACTTTGCCCATATCGGCTTTACCAGCCAACTGGCCTTTCAGAATGCCAATCACTTTACCCATATCTTGTGGGCCGGCAGCACCAGTCGAGACAACTGCTGCAGCTACAGCTGCCTCTACTTCAGCATCAGACAACTGTGCAGGCAAGTAATCTTGGAGAATCAGCATTTCAGCTGCTTCGATTGCCACCAGATCATCACGATTGGCTTTTTCAAATTGGGAGATGGAGTCCTTGCGCTGCTTAATCATCTTCTCAATAGTGGTGATGACACTGGCATCATCCATCACAATGCGATCATCCACTTCACGCTGCTTGATGGCTGCTAATAAAAGACGAATCGTTCCAAGGCGTACCACTTCTTTTGCACGCATTGCATTTTTCATATCTTCAGTAATTTGATCTTTCAGACTCATGGCATTTTCCCGGTATTCAATATCTCATAAATTGCTGGTGATTCAAAAGCAAAAACCCGCTGCGTTTCACCGTCAGCGGGTTTCAAAGCCTCTCGGTGAGGAGAGCTTTTAAATTCGATTAGTAAAGCTTTTTAGGCAACATCTGGCTACGAATACGCTTGTAATGGCGTTTAGCAGCAGCAGCCTTCTTACGCTTACGTTCAGCTGTTGGCTTCTCGTAGAACTCGCGGGCACGCAAGTCTGTCAAAAGGCCATTTTTTTCAATGGTGCGCTTGAAACGGCGTAATGCCACTTCAAAAGGTTCGTTCTCACGGAGGCGGACTGTAGTCATACTTGTTTAACTCGTATATGCTCGAAAAATATCGATAAATTAACTGAAATGCGATTCTAGCACGACCAAGTAAAAAATGATTGTTTTGGGCATAGAAACTTCTTGTGACGAGACCGGGGTAGCCATATACGACACCACCCCTTGGGAAAAACACGCCCCAGCCCATCAGGGCATCCTAGGACAGGCACTGCACTCCCAAATTGCCATGCATCGGGACTACGGAGGTGTTGTCCCGGAATTGGCCTCTAGAGACCACATAAAACGGGTTTTACCTCTTCTGGACGACACTTTGCATGAGGCTGGACTCAAGTTAAAGGATCTTGATGCGGTCGCCTATACCCAAGGGCCTGGATTGGCTGGCGCCCTGCTCGTAGGTAGTGCTTTTGCAAAATCCCTTGCCCAGGGCCTCAATCTTCCCTCAATTGGGGTGCATCACCTTGAAGGGCACCTGCTTTCACCGCTTTTAGGGGTTTCTACACCAGAATTCCCCTTTATCGCCCTTTTAGTCTCCGGAGGGCATACCCAGCTCATGCTGGTAAGCGGGGTTGGTAAGTACCAACTTCTAGGCGAAACCTTGGACGATGCGGCTGGCGAAGCTTTTGATAAAACCGCCAAATTACTGGGCTTGGACTATCCGGGCGGAGCTGCTATCTCCAAATTGGCAGAAAAAGGGCAGTCTGGACGATTCGACTTGCCCAAACCAATGCTGCACTCGGGAGATTTAGACTTTTCTTTCTCTGGACTCAAAACAGCAGTTCTGAACCAGGTGAAAAAATTTAACGCACTGGGTGTTACGGATTCGGATGAGATAGCAGGCTTTCATGCGGATCTCGCGCGTAGCTTTGTCGATGCCTTAGTTGCAGTACTCGTGAGTAAATCAGAAAAAGCACTTAAACAAACTGGCTGCAAACATCTAGTGCTGGCAGGTGGTGTGGGCGCCAATTTGCAATTACGCGTAGCACTCAACGCCAGCGCCAAGAAAAATCGATTTGAAGTGCACTACCCACCAGTCGATCTATGTACCGATAACGGTGTGATGATTGCATTTGCTGGGGCACTGCGCATGTTGGCAGAAAATAATGGCTCAACTACTTCAGGTGCTTTTGATATCAAACCCCGCTGGGATTTGGCGAGCAATAATCTGACTTAGATTATTGCTGAGTTTATTACTTAGTCAGACTAATTTTGGCGTAGGCACTGTGATTATGAATAGACTCAAAGTTCTCAGCCTCAACTACTAAAGACAAAATACGCTGATCACCTTTAAGCTGACCTGCTACATCACGTACCAAGTCTTCCACAAACTTCGGATTGTCATAGGCACGCTCGGTAACCCACTTCTCATCAGGGCGCTTTAGTAAACCCCACAACTCGCTGGAGGCTTGGCTCTCAGCGGCTGCAACTAAATCTTCTACCGTCATCTTAGTCTGTGAATCAAGCTCTACTGACATGGTCACGTGCGATCGTTGATTATGCGCGCCATACTCCGAAATCTCTTTAGAGCAGGGGCACAAACTCATCACCGGAACTAGAGCGCGTAGGTTTAACTCAACATCAATTGCACCGGACGCATTTTGCTTTGCCTTTGCAGTCCAAGTTACCTCGTAATCCATCAAACTTTCAACACCAGATACAGGCGCAGCTTTTTTTACAAAGTGTGTGTAGGTGAATTGAATACGGCCTTCACTTGCATTCAGTAATGGCAACATCTCACGCACCATAGCAACCACGGATGAACTATCAATAGGTTCATTGTGTTTTTGCAGAAGCGCAATGAAGCGAGACATGTGAGTGCCCTTCACATGCGCAGGCAAAGCCACATCCATTTCAAAATTACCAACCGCTGGCATCACACCCGTCTGAGTACGAATGTTCAATGGATGACGCAATCCCCGAATTCCCACCTGCTCAATTGGTAAAGCGCGCTCATCATGAGAAGACTGTATGTCTGGCATGGATTGCGGTTTAAGAAAGGCGGTGTTGATGTCGTTCATAACTCTATTTTCAGGCAAAAATGACTTATTTGCCCACAGCCACAGGATTTGCTACAGTTTTAGCCGGAAAACGCAAGGAAATCGCCTTTGCAATCCCCGCAACGTCCAAGCCACACTGACTCATCAAGAGTTTGTAATCGCCATGCTCCACGAATACATCAGGTAGACCTAATTGCAAAAGGGGTTTGTTTATCCCCATAGCAGAAAGTGCTTCTAAACACGCACTGCCTGCGCCCCCCTGAATCGCACCGTCTTCAATCGTCACAAAATAATCATGGTCTTGCGCCAAAGATTTGAGAAGCTCAAGATCCAATGGCTTAACAAAACGCATATTCGCAACTGAGGCATCCATTTGCTCAGCTACCTCGAGCGCTGGATAGAGCAAAGTTCCGAAAGCCAAGATCGCTATGCGCTGACCTGCAGGCGCGCTTGACTTACGACGTACTTCACCCTTACCCAATGACACAGTACGTAATTCTTTGGAGGGAATGGTTCCAATACCAGCACCACGTGGATAGCGCACTGCACTGGGGTGTGGTTGATGAAATGCAGTCGTCAATAAATCACGACACTCCGCTTCGTCTGCAGGTGTCAAGACCAACATATTCGGAATGCAACGTAAGAACGGAATGTCATAAGCGCCAGCATGGGTTGCGCCATCTGCACCAACTAAACCTGCACGATCCAAAGCAAACAGCACCGGCAGATCCTGAATCGCAACATCATGAATGAGTTGATCGTAGGCGCGCTGCAGGAAAGTTGAGTAAATAGCTACTACCGGCTTCATACCTTCACATGCCATACCTGCAGCAAAAGTCACTGCATGCTGCTCAGCAATACCAACATCGTAATAACGTTTGGGAAAATTCTTTTCAAACTCCACCAGACCAGAGCCTTCACGCATTGCTGGCGTAATACCGATCAATAATGGATCGGCGTGCGCCATATCGCACAGCCATTCACCAAAAACTTGAGTGAAGGTTTTTGGAGAAGGAGTGGCGGACTTCCTAACCCCCTCTTCTGGATTAAATTTACTTGGGCCGTGATACAGCACTGGGTCTGCTTCAGCTAACTCATAGCCTTGACCTTTGCGAGTGACTACATGCAAGAACTGGGGACCGCGCCCCTCAAGCGCTAAGCGCCGAACATTTTGCAACATCGGAATGAGCGCGTCTAAATCATGGCCATCGATTGGGCCGAAGTAGTTAAAACCAAACTCTTCAAAAATAGTGGATGGGGAAACCATGCCCTTAGCATGATCTTCTAAGCGTTTAGCAAACTCGCGCAAAGGCGGTGCAATGGATAAAACACTATCGATGCCCTTCTTGGTTGCAGAGTAAATATTGCCACTCAATAGTCTAGCGAGATGTCGATTCAGTGCGCCCACTGCTGGCGAGATCGACATATCGTTGTCATTCAGAATGACCACTAATGGTAGGTCCTCATACACGCCTGCATTATTCATAGCTTCAAATGCCATGCCGCCAGTCATCGCGCTATCGCCGATTACCGCAACAGCGACTTGTCTCTCGCCTTTGGTTTGGAAAGCGCGGGCCATACCCATTGCCGCAGAAATACTTGTTGAAGAGTGGCCGGTACCAAAGGCATCGTACTCACTTTCAGCACGACGTGGAAAGCCTGACAAACCATCCAACTGGCGCAAACTACTCATTCGCTCACGACGACCAGTCAAAATTTTGTGTGGATAACTTTGATGACCCACATCCCACACAATCCGATCATGCGGTGTGTCAAATACATAGTGCAAGGCGATGGATAACTCGACCGTACCTAAGTTAGAGGAAAGATGTCCGCCCGTTTTAGATACCGACTCCAACACAAACTGACGTAATTCATCTGCAAGCGCAGGAAGCTGCTCGCGAGAGAGTTTTTTTAGGTCGGCAGGTGAGTGGATGGAATTTAAAGTCATCAAATCTTTAGTAATCTTATTTGCCTCTGTTAACTACTAATAGAGCCAAATCTTTCAGGGCCTCAGCTTTAGCACCAAAATCCTCTAAGCTAGCAATCGCCGTTTCTTGTAAATCTGCCGCTGCTTGCTTGGCATAGTCTAAACCCATCAAGGTCACATAGGTCGGCTTGTCATTAGCTGCGTCTTTTCCTGCAGTTTTACCCAAAGTTTGACTGTCTGCAGTGGCATCTAAAACATCATCCACAATTTGAAAAGCTAAGCCTAAGGCTTCAGAGTAGTTTTTGAGATGCTGCATTTGAGTTGGATTCAACTTGGCCGCAATACCACCCATCTGAACTGAGCAAGAAAGCAGAGCGCCTGTTTTCATGGCATGCATTTGCTTTAAGCCAGCTAGGTCTAATTTTTTGCCCACGCTCTCCAAATCAATCGCCTGACCACCGGCCATGCCGCGTGAACCCGATGCGCTAGCCAATGCACTGATCATTGCCAAGCGCGTTTCAGCATCGCACTGCGTATTTGCCAAAACCTCAAATGCGCGAGTCTGCAATGCATCGCCAACCAATAATGCAGTCGCCTCGTCATAAGCCTTATGCACAGTAGGACGTCCACGGCGTAAATCATCGTCATCCATACAAGGCAAATCATCATGCACCAAGGAATACGCATGAATACATTCAATTGCAAACGCAGCAGAATCTAAAGCATGTTTTTTCTCTTCACTGAAATCATCGCCCAACTCACCCGCGGCGTAAACCAACAAGGGGCGAATACGCTTGCCACCACCTTGAGCGGCATAACGCATAGCCTCATGTAAACGTGCGGGATTGGCATTCGCTTTATCGAGCAAACTATCCAAAGCCAATTCAGTTCGCTGCCCGTGAGCACGAACCCAATCTTCAAATGAAAGTACGTTGTTCATAAAGGTAAAGTCTTAGGGCAGCTTAAGCCTCGAATACCCGAACTTGCTGCTCAACTTGAGCAAGCATGGCCTGGCAATGTTTTAGGAGTGCTGCACCACGTTGATAAGCCAAAAGCGTCTCTTCTAAAGAGAATTTGCCTGATTCCATATCAGAAATCAGCTTTTCCAACTCCTTAACAGCCTGCTCATAACGCAAATTAGGGTCGATTTGTAGCTCAAGACCGGACTTCTGATCTTCAGATTTCTTCGCTGGCATTGGCTTATTTCCTTCAAATTTCTAAGAGATATAGTCCCATATATTAAAGCGAGATGGGGGTCAGATGGGTATAATCGCTTCCTTCCTTTCCAATATCGATCCGTCGATAGTTGGATTGGTTATTCCGCTTAGCTTCGGCTGACGTTTTCGGGGGTGGGGAGAATGACTAATCTGGCTACCGCGCAGCAGCTTGCGCCGTCCAACTTACAACTGCCGGTTTCGGCCTATTTTGACGTTGATCTCTATCAGCGTGAGATTGAACTGCTTTTTAAGCAGGGCCCAGGCTATGTTGGTCACGAACTCATGGTTCCCGAGATTGGTTCTTACCAAACTTTGATATCCGAGAATGAAGGCCGCTTATTGGTCCGAAACCAAGCGGGCGTTGAACTCCTTTCTAATGTCTGCCGCCATCGCCAAGCGCTCATGCTCAATGGCAAAGGGAGAGCAGATAACATTGTTTGCCCCTTACACCGCTGGACCTATGATTTAAACGGTCAACTCATGGGCGCACCCCATTTTGAAGATAAGCCTTGCCTTAATCTCGGTAAATCACCTTTGCAGAATTGGCAAGGACTTCTATTTGAGGGTCCACGTGATGTACGCACCGATCTTGCTAAGCTTGGCGTAGCTGATGATCTCAACTTTGAAGGCTACGTTCTAGACCATGTTGAGGTCCATGAGTGCAATTACAACTGGAAGACTTTTATTGAGGTCTACCTTGAGGACTATCACGTTGTACCGTTTCATCCAGGCTTGGGTAAGTTTGTTTCCTGCGAGGACTTACGCTGGGAATTCGGTGACTGGCACAGCGTGCAGACGGTTGGTATTCACAAGAACTTAGAGAAACCTGGCTCACCCATCTATCAAAAGTGGCATGAGGCAGTGTTGCGCCATCATCAAGGCAAGACACCCCGACATGGCGCTATCTGGCTTACCTACTATCCCAATGTGATGGTCGAATGGTACCCGGGTGTTTTATGTGTTTCTACATTACATCCATTGGGCCCTAATAAAACACGTAATGTGGTGGAATTTTATTACCCAGAAGAAATCGCACTCTTTGAACGAGAATTCGTAGAAGCAGAACGCGCAGCCTATATGGAAACCTGCATTGAGGATGATGAAATTGCAGAGCGCATGGATGCTGGTCGCGCCGCCTTACTAGCCCGCGGTCAAAATGAAGTGGGCCCATACCAAAGCCCCATGGAAGACGGCATGCAACATTTTCATGAATGGTACCGTCGAGCCATGAATTATCAAGGCGCATAATTCAGTAACACCCATCACGCTATCTATAGGAAGCCATCATGACGCCTCTCATTACTGCAAATCAATTAGAAGAAATTATTAACAGTGGTGAGAATGTATTGCTCTGTGATTGCCGCTTTGATTTAGTCGATCCACTAGCGGGTCGCAAGTCTTATTTAGAAGGTCATATTCCAGGGGCACTCTATATCGATCTAGACCACGATTTATCAGGTGAAAAGACGGGTAAAAATGGTCGCCATCCGCTACCTAGTCCGCAGGCTTGGGCGCAAACCAAATCTCGCTTAGGCATTGACTCCAACACTTTAGTCATTGCCTACGACAATCAGGGCTCTGTCTATGCCAGTCGCCTATGGTGGATGCTCAAAGCCACTGGCCATGCCAATGTACAAGTCTTAGATGGCGGCCTAGATGCTTGGAATGGTCCCATCGGCACTATGCCACGCGAAGCAACACCAACAACAACACCAGTACCCACCATGCCTTATGTTGGCTTAGTGACAGTTGAAGAGGTTGTTCATAATCTCCAGACTAAAATGAATGTCATTGTTGATGCTCGTGCAAATGATCGCTTCCATGGTCAAAATGAAACTTTAGATCCGGTTGGCGGACACATCCCCAATGCAATCAATTATTGCTTCAGAGAAAATCTTTCCAGAAAAAGTTTTAAGGCTCCAGAACAACTCTTCAAAGACTTTGTAGATCTCTTGGGCTCGACCAAAGCTTCTGAAGTCATTCATCAGTGCGGTTCTGGAGTTACGGCTTGTCATAACCTGCTAGCCATGGAAGTTGCTGGCCTTAAGGGCTCACGCGTATACGCAGGTAGCTGGAGTGAATGGTGTGCTGACCCAAGCCGACCGGTAGCCCTTTAATGCAAGAGTGAAAGCAGAATTACCAAGCCAACGCCGCAGGCAATCAAAATCGTTTGACGCAAAGATTCAGCCCAATGTGGGCGCCGGTGCATCTGTGGAATCAGATCACTTACCGCAATATAAATAAAACTACTTGAGGCAATGACCAATAAATAAGGCATTACCGCATGAGCCCGCTCCAAAAAGAAGTAAGCCAATACACCACCCAGTACTGCAGCTAAGCCGCAAATGAAGTTGTACATCAAAGCACGAGTGCGGGTAAATCCAGCGTTCAGTAATACGATGAAATCACCAATCTCTTGCGGAATCTCGTGAGCAATGATGGCAATCGCAGTAAAGATACCCACCTGGTAATCAGCCATGAACGCGGCGGCAATCAAGACACCATCAACAAAATTGTGTATGCCATCGCCGACCAAAATCATCCAGCCACTACGACCCGCAACTTCTGCATCATGACCATGGTGATGATCATGGCCATCTCCTTCGTGATGATGGCTATGACGTAATAAAGAAATTTTCTCGAGCAAGAAAAAACCTAAAAGCCCTGCAAGCAAGGTTGCAAATAGTAGCTGCGGGTTCACGCCCGGCATCGTGAAGGCTTCAGGCAATGAATGAAGCAAGGCAGTGGCCAGCAAAATACCCACTGACACACTCACCATGCTATGAACCATCTTTGATAGCAAAGACAAAGAAAAACTTGCAGCAACGAGAACGCTAGTAGTCCCCGCTAGCGCTGTTACCAACAAGATGCTTTGCAATACTGACATGGAAATTAGGCAACCCCGTTTTGTTTAAACCAGGCAATGCATTTTTCCCAACCATCTTTTGCAGGACCTTCACGATAGGTAGCGCGGTAGTCTGCATGGAAAGCATGTGGTGCATCAGGATAGATTTCAAAACGAGAGGCTTTGGCTGCTGGATTTTTGGGGGCTGCTTTTGCAAGTGCTTCACGCATTTGCTCAACACTCTCTAAGGATATTCCGGTATCAGCACCGCCATATAAGCCCAGCACTGGGGCTTTGAGGTCAGCGGCAATGTCCACTGGGTGGCGCGGATTACCTTCTGTTTTTTCACCAATGACGCGGCCATACCAAGCTACACCAGCTTTCACCTGAGGGAGCGTGGCCGATAGCCAAGTAATGCGACCACCCCAGCAAAATCCAGTAACGCCAACTTTTTTCAAGTTGCCACCGTTCTTGCCGGCCCATACTAAGGCTGCTTGTAAGTCATTAAGAACTTGAGTATCACCAGTTGGGGCAACGATATTTTTTTGAATCTCGGCAATAGTGCCGTAAGTGTTCGGATCGCCAGCACGTGTAAAGAATTCCGGAGCAATTGCCATGTAACCCAATTTAGCAAAACGTCGCGTGACATCGGCAATGTATTCGTGTACGCCAAAGATTTCGCTGGCAACAATCACAATCGGCAAAGCACCTTTGGCTTTTTCTGGGCGTGAAACATAAGCAGGCATCTGAAAACTTCCCACTGGAATCATTTGCTCGCCTGCTTTAATGCCGGTGAAATCCGTTTCGATCGCTGCGGCCATGACTGGCTCAGAAGCGGCTACAAATCCAATTCCCATAGTTGTTGCTGTAATAGCGGAGGCTTTCATAAAACCCCTTCTATCGCTAGACACCATTTTTGAACTCTGATCTTTTTTAGTTGTCATCTCTTAGTCTCCTGATTTAGTGCGCTTCTTCCCAATTATCGCCAATCCCAATACCCACTACCAGTGGAACCTTCAGCTCAGCCACCTTACACATTAAATCGGGTAGTTTTGCTTGTAAAAGCGCCAGCTCATCTAGTGGTACGTCAAATACCAGCTCATCGTGGACCTGGAGCAACATGCGAGTCTTGAGCTGCTCTTTTTCCAACCAGTTTTCGACCGCAATCATGGCCAATTTGATCAGATCAGCTGCAGTTCCCTGCATTGGCGCATTAATTGCGGCCCGCTCTGCTCCTTGGCGGCGAGGACCGCTCCCCTTAATTTCTGGGAGCCATAGCCGTCTACCAAAGACTGTTTCAACATAACCATTCTCTCTAGCCTCCAAACGAGTGCGCTCCATATACTGAGCAACTCCTGGATAGCGATCAAAGTACTTGGCAATATAGTTCTGGGCTGCTGAACGCTCGATACCAAGATTACCGGCTAGGCCAAAGGCACTCATGCCATAAATTAAGCCAAAGTTAATGACCTTGGCATAGCGACGCTGCTCGGATGTCACAGTTTCCAGGGGCACCCCAAAGATCTCGGCAGCTGTAGCTTGGTGTACGTCTTTACCTGCAGCGAATGCAGCTAATAAGTTTTCATCCTCAGCAATGTGCGCCATGATGCGTAATTCAATTTGTGAATAGTCGGCGGAAAGCAACTTACAACCCTCGGCCGGAATGAACGCCTCTCGAATTCGACGACCCTCTTCCGTGCGTACAGGAATATTTTGCAAGTTCGGATCACTTGAAGCCAAACGCCCCGTCACCGCAGTCGCCTGAGAAAAACTCGTATGTACTCGTCCTGTTTTAGAGTCTGCCATACGCGGGAGCTTCTCGATGTAGGTCGACATCAACTTAGCGAGACTACGATAATCCAAGATACGCGCAGGCAAGGGATAGTCTTCTGCCAACTTCTGCAACACCTCCTCATCAGTCGATGGCGCACCGGATGGCGTCTTTTTAATTACGGGAAGCTCTAACTGTCCAAATAAAATCTCTGCGATCTGCTTGGGGGACTGGATATTAAAAGGTTGCCCAGCTAACTTATGAATCTCGCCTTCTAGAGCAAGCAAACGTTTGCCGACCTCTTGACCTTGCTGAGCTAGCAAGGCAGAGTCAATCCGAATTCCATTACGCTCCATAATGCCCAAGACCCGCATTGCTGGCATCTCTATATTTTCATAAACATATAGGAGACCAGGACTTGCCTGAATTTGTGGCCACAACACTTGATGCAATCGTAAGGTAATGTCAGCATCTTCTGCCGCGTAGTCGGTAGCGATCTTCAGGTCGACTTGATCAAAGCCAATCTGATGCACACCCTTTCCACATACCTCTTCATACTTAATGGTCTTCATGCCGAGATGTCGCTCAGCTAAGTTATCCATATTGTGTGGCATATGCGATTCGAGTACATAAGATTCCAACATAGTGTCAAAAGTAATGCCTTGCAAAGCAATGCCATAGTTCGCAAAGATGTGACTGTCGTACTTGAGGTTTTGCCCTACCTTTAGATTGGTAGCGCTTTCTAGCCAAGGCTTCATGCGCGCCAACACCAGTTCGCGGCTAAGCTGAGCTTCTCCATTGCGATGCGCTACTGGTATGTAACATGCCTCTCCAGGAGTGATGCAAAGCGAGATACCAACAAGCTCAGCAGCCAGTGCATCTAAGCTAGTGGTTTCGGTATCCACCGCCGTAAGATCAGCTCCTTGAATTTTTTTAATCCAATGATCTAGCGTCACTTCATCAACTACACACTCATAGTGTTTTGCAATCGCACCTTGCAAATCCGTCGTTTCTTGAGATAAGGCAGCGGTCGCTTCTGTAGCAGTGGGGCCAAATTTCTTGGTTGCGCCTTTTACATTCCCTTCAGCAGCATTTTTAATGGGACTACCGGCTAAATCAAAGTCGCTATTGGCCTCAAGAACCGCTCCACCCAATTGCTTCTCAACGTCACGTAACCAAGTCTTAAACGCGTAGCGCTCAAACAACTCACGCAAAAGCGGCGCATCTTCTGGTTTTGCATGCAGGTCATCTAAACCCGGAAGATGTGGAGATAAATCGCAATCGGTTTTGACGGTAATGAGCTGACGCGCTTGCGGCAGCCACTCCAAACTATTTCGCAAGTTCTCGCCAACAACACCCTTCACTTGGTCAGCATTTGCCATCAGGTTATCCAAGTCACCAAACTCAGCCAACCATTTGTTTGCGGTTTTGGGGCCGGCTTTAGGAACGCCTGGTACGTTGTCAACCGCATCACCAATGATGGAAAGGTAATCTACGATGCGCTCTGGAGGCACTCCGAATTTTTCAATGACGCCATTGATATCCAACTTCTCATTGGTCATCGTATTAATTAAGGTGACAGAAGCGTTCACTAGCTGAGCCAAATCTTTATCGCCAGTAGAAATAATCGTTTCCCAGCCAGCTTGGGTTGCTTGGCTAGCTAAGGTGGCAATCACATCATCGGCCTCAACCCCGGAAACCATTAATACCGGCCAACCCAAAGCCTTCACCATGGCATGGATCGGTTCAATCTGCTTGACTAAATCTTCAGGCATGGGCGAGCGATGTGCTTTGTACTCAGGATACATTTCGTCCCGGAAAGTCTTGCCTTTAGCGTCGAAAACACAAGCAATGTGGTCAGCCTTGAGTTCCGAGCGAGCTCGGCGCATCATATTCACCATTCCATAGATGGCCCCAGTTGGGTCGCCTACCCCATTTCTGAGGTCTGGCATGGCATGGAAGGCGCGATAGAGGTAGCTAGAGCCGTCTACCAACAAGAGTCTATGTTTAGTCATACCGCAATCGTACAATCTAGTTGCTAACTGCCTACAGATCAGGTTCAAATCCACCTGAAAAGAGGCCTAAAAAGGTGAAAAATGATGCACGCTCTAACTAACTTACTCCACTCTTCTTTGAGCCAAACCCTTGTTCTGACAAGCTTTTTTGTGGCTTTTGCCTCTTTTGGCCAGAATTTTGCACACGCCCAAAACAATTCTCAAGCTCTGAGCCCCTCCGAGTTGCAGCGTATCAATAGTCAGCCTTTAGCACCCGCAGTGAGCGCCTCTCAAGCAACCAGCGCACCTGAAGGTCGTAAACCGAGCTTTCAACACAAAGAAGCTACTGGCACTGAAATTACCGAATACAAAGATACCAATGCACCCACCCAGGTGGACGTTAAGACACGCTATACCAGCTACGAAATGGCGCCCCCGGCAACAGTGATGCCTGGCGTACCAAAAGAAACTGACCTGATCAGCGTACCGAGCATCAGCATTCCTTTTTAATCTTTATTCATGGCCGTCTTCACCCCCATTGAACTAAGCGATATCTCCGCTTGGATCTCAAGCGACTTTGATATCGGGCAGGCCATCGATATTCGTGGAATTCATGGAGGCATTGAGAATTCCAATTTCTTTCTCGACACCGAGAAAGATGGCAAGAAACAAGCATATGTTCTGACTATTTTTGAAAGACTCTCTGCAGAGCAGCTTCCTTACTACCTAGAGCTGATGCGCCACTTGGCCAATAAAAATATTCCAGTACCTAAGCCGCTTGAAAATAAGCGGGGGCAAATTTTATTTAATCTCAAAGGTAAGCCTGCAGCAATTGTGAGCAAGCTTCCCGGCCTTTCTAGGCTTGCGCCCGAAGCTAAGCATTGCGCCTTGGTTGGAGAGTCTTTAGCCAAAATGCATTTAGCCAGCAGCGACTTTAAGCAAACTCAAGAGAATCTTCGCAGTCTTTCTTGGTGGCAAAAAACAGTTCCACAAGTGTTGTCACACTTGAGTGACGCACAAAAAGAGTTACTGACTAGCGAGCTCTTAACCCAAGAGCAATTCTTTAGCTCTGAAGCTTATAAATCACTGCCGCAAGGGGCAAGTCATTGCGATCTCTTTAGAGATAACGTGCTATTTGATCCTCAAGGCACAGGTGATAGCTCTCAAGATCAGCTTGGCGGTTTCTTCGACTTTTATTTCGCTGGAACAGATAAGTGGTTATTTGATTTAGCAGTTACTGCAAATGACTGGTGTCTTGCTGACAATAAGCAAGATTTAGATCCTGCTCGTCTTAAGGCGCTAATGGATGCCTATCAATCTGTTCGACCACTCACCACTGAAGAGCAAACAAGTTGGCCACTCATGTTGCGCGCTGCAGCTCTGCGTTTTTGGATCTCCCGCCTGTGGGATTTTTATTTACCACGTGATGCGCAAATGCTCACCCCACATGACCCTCGTCATTTCGAAAATATTCTCTTAAGTCGCAAGGTAATATGAAACTCAATTCCGTCGCCCCAAAAGAGGGTTACACCTGGATACGTCAAGGTATTTGGCTTTTCAAACAAAATCCTTTGGGTTTTTTGATGCTGGTATTTATGTACATATTTTTGGCGCAACTTGCGGTACTTGTACCCGTGATTGGGATTTTTGCCGTCTTATTGCTCACGCCTACTTTGTCAGTTGGCTTTATGACTGCCTGTCGCCTAGCAATTCAAAAAGAGCGTATTCGGCCCTCGGTATACGTGATTGCACTGCAATCCACCCCCATGGTTCGTAAACGCATTCTCCAATTAGGTTTGGTCTATGCCGCGCTGATTCTGGCCCTCAGCTTTATCTTAAGTATGTTGGTAGATTTTGAGTTGCTCATTCCACTAATGACTAACGACAAGCCCATTACTCCAGAAGTTATCAATCAGATTTATCTGATTCTCTTTTTTGGTGGACTTCTTTATGTGCCAGTGGCAATGTTGATGTGGTTTTCTCCCGTACTCGTTGCTTGGTCTGATATGCCCATAGCACAAGCGCTTTTTTCCAGCGCTGTTGCTTGCTGGACCAATCGAGGCGCATTCTGTTTATATCTCGCAATTTGGGGTGCGATCTTAATCGCCATTCCTTTGACAATTGGCTCTATCTTTGATGCTCTCGACTTAGGTCAAGCCGCATCATTCATCATCGCCCCTATTTCCATGGCAGGGCTGACTGTGATGCACTGCTCTTTCTTCGCCACCTGGAAAGCATGCTTTGCTGAAAAAGAATCAGCTAATTTAATCGCCTAATCTATCGCTGCAAGCTTAGCAATACTAAGCTGCAGCCATTTCACACCATGGCGCTTGAAATTTACCTGAGCGCGCGCATCAGCATCATTACCCTCTAAGCCCGTAACGCGCCCTTCACCAAACTTGGTGTGAAACACATTTTGCCCGATCGTAAATGGGTAATTTCCTCGTGGTGGTGAGGCCATTCTGGTAACGGCGGTTGAGGCAGAGCCTACTCGGCCAATTTGCCTTGCAGGTCGCTCACGCTCGTTACCAGTGTCAAAGAAATCATTCGATCCAAACTCGCGCTGACGTGTATAGCCATTACTAGCCCCACCCCAACGCGCATCCTTCACTTTTGGAGTGAGCCACTTCAGCGAATCAGATGGCAACTCCTCCAAGAAGCGCGATGGCATGTTGTAGCGAACTTGACCATGCAGCATTCGTGACTGCGTATGAGAGAGATAGAGACGTTCTTTTGCGCGAGTAATTGCCACATACATTAAACGTCGCTCTTCTTCCAAACCATGCTGCTCATTAATGCTGTTCTCATGTGGGAATAATCCCTCTTCCAAGCCGGTAATAAATACTGAGGTGAACTCTAAGCCTTTAGCTGAGTGCACCGTCATCAACTGCACAGCATCTTGACCTGCCTGAGCTTGATTATCACCAGCCTCCAATGAGGCGTGCGAGAGAAATGCAGCCAATGGTGATACATCTACTACGCCAGGCGCATTCTCACCCGGCAGTGTGGCGGCTGCTGCATCTTGGCCATAACCTTCTTCCGCAATAAATGCGGTTGCAGCATTAATTAATTCTTGTAAGTTTTCTACACGGTCTTGACCTTCGCGCTCTGAGAGATAGTGCTGAATCAGACCGCTATTTTGAATCACGAATTCCACTGTCTCAGGCAATGTGTTGTGACGAGTGGCCTCACGCATATGGTCTACCAAGCGCACGAAGCCACCCAAGGATGCACCAGCTTTGCCGTCTAATGTCGATGCCGCCAAATACAAAGAACTATTTTGTGCACGAGCTGCATCTTGGACAGCCTCAATCGATCTCGCCCCAATACCGCGTGTCGGGAAGTTGACGACACGAGAGAAGGAGGTGTCGTCATTTGGATTTTCCAGTAAACGTAAATACGCCAAGGCATGCTTAATTTCAGCGCGCTCGAAGAAGCGTAATCCACCATACACACGATACGGAATCGCCGCAGAAAATAAAGCGTGCTCAATAATGCGTGATTGAGCATTGCTTCTATAAAGCAAAGCAATTTCAGTACGCTTAATACCGCTATTAACCAGGGCTTTAATTTCATCTACTAGCCATGCAGCTTCAGCATGATCACTCGGCGCATCATAGATGCGAACGGGCTCACCATGACCTGCATCGGTACGCAAGTTCTTACCTAGACGATCCGTATTATTAGAAATGAGGTAATTGGCTGTATCTAAGATATGGCCATGTGAGCGATAGTTTTGTTCAAGCTTGACCATCATCGGGTGATATTGCTTTTCATACAGACGCATGTTCTCTACATCCGCGCCGCGGAAAGCATAAATACTTTGATCATCATCACCTACTGCAAAAACCGCACTACTTCCCATGCCGCTGACATTGATACGACTAGCATCGTGACCAGAGAGTAATTTGAGCCAAGCGTATTGCAAGGCATTGGTGTCTTGAAACTCATCAATCAAAATATGACGGAAGCGCTCTTGATAATGTGTCCGAATAGCCTCGTTATGTTTGAGCAATTCATAACTGCGTAACAAGAGTTCAGCAAAGTCGACTACGCCTTCACGCTGACACTGCTCGTCGTAAGCCTCATACAACTGCGCCATCTTGGCCTGAAAGTCGTCCCCTACGGATAATTCTTTAGCGCGCTGACCACGCTCTTTGGCGTGGGCAATGAAGTATTGCAACTGCTTTGGGGGGTATTTTTCATCATCGACCTTTAAGCCCTTCAAAAGCCGCTTAATGGCAGAAAGCTGATCTTGGGTATCCAAAATCTGAAAAGTGGATGGCAAGCCTGCTTCTTTGTGATGTGCACGCAATAAACGGTTGCAAAGGCCATGAAAAGTGCCGATCCACATGCCTCGGGTGTTAATGGGCAACATTGCGCTTAGACGCAACATCATCTCTTTAGCTGCCTTATTGGTAAAGGTCACCGCTAGGACGCCAATGGGTGAAACCTGGCCTGTTTGGATCAACCAAGCTATACGGGTCGTCAGAACGCGGGTTTTTCCACTGCCAGCACCAGCCAAGATCAGGGCCGACTGGGCCTGGCCATTTTCATTTACCGGCGGGAGGGTCACTGCCTCGCGTTGTTCTGGATTAAGGTTTGCGAGTAGGTCTGAGTACATCGCCCCAATTATAATTTGCCTCTTATGCCAAATGCTTCGAATACCCCTAATTCACCCGACTCCCCATTAACTAGTTCTTTAGACGAACTAGCCAAATCCTACGAACCCGCCCCAATTGAAGCTTATTGGGGTCCGGAATGGGAACGCCGAGGCATTGCCGACGCCACTCTAGATGAGGGCAAGGGAGATTTCTCAATTCAGTTGCCGCCACCAAATGTGACAGGCACCTTACACATGGGTCACGCGTTTAATCAAACCATCATGGATGGTTTAGTGCGCCATGCGCGCATGTCTGGCAAAAATACCTTGTGGGTTCCAGGTACAGATCATGCTGGTATCGCTACGCAAATTGTCGTTGAGCGTCAACTCGATGCACAGGAGATTTCTCGCCATGATTTAGGTCGTGAGAAATTCTTGGAAAAGGTGTGGGAGTGGAAAGAAACTTCTGGCAACACGATTACCCGTCAGATTCGTCGTTTGGGTGCCTCAATTGATTGGGGTAAAGAATATTTCACGATGGACAGCAAGATGTCCAAAGCAGTTGTTGAGGTATTCGTTCGCCTACATGAACAAGGATTAATTTATCGCGGTAAACGTTTAGTGAACTGGGATCCAGTACTCGGTACTGCTGTTTCAGATCTAGAGGTAGTGAGCGAGGAAGAAGATGGCTCGATGTGGCACATCCGCTATCCATTAGCAGATGGCTCCGGACACCTGACCGTTGCCACCACACGTCCGGAGACCTTGCTGGGCGACGTTGCCGTCATGGTCAACCCAGAGGACGAGCGCTACAAACACCTCATCGGTAAATCAGTGCAGCTACCGCTATGTCAGCGTGAGATTCCGATTATTGCGGACGACTATGTTGATTTAGCTTTTGGTACTGGTGTGGTTAAAGTGACGCCTGCGCATGACTTCAACGACTATGCCGTTGGACAGCGCCATCAATTGCCACTCATCAATATCTTGACTCTTGACGCCAAGATAAATGAAAATGCACCTGCGGTTTATCAAGGTCTTGAGCGCTTTGCTGCCCGCAAACAAATCGTTGCCGATTTAGATGCAGCTGGTTTATTAGAAAAAGTACAGCCACATAAATTAATGGTGCCACGTGGTGATCGCACCCAAACTATTATTGAGCCGATGCTCACTGACCAGTGGTTTGTCGCAGTTTCCAAACCAAGTCCAGATAACCAATATCAACCAGGCTCTTCTATTGCTGGCGCTGCGCTAGATGCAGTAAAAAATGGTGACATCAAGCTAGTTCCAGAAAACTGGATCAGCACCTACTCTCAGTGGTTGGAAAATATTCAAGACTGGTGCATCTCTCGACAACTCTGGTGGGGGCATCAAATCCCTGCCTGGTATGGCGATGATGGGCAGATCTTTGTAGCTCGCTCTGAAGAAGAAGCTAAAACTAAGGCCGCTACTGCTGGCTATACCGGCCAACTCAATCGCGACCCCGATGTCTTGGACACTTGGTTTAGCTCTGCACTGGTGCCATTTAGTTCATTAGGCTGGCCAGAAGAAACGCCTGCCTTAAACCATTTCTTACCGTCATCAGTCTTGGTTACTGGTTTTGACATCATCTTCTTCTGGGTAGCCAGAATGGTCATGATGACCTGCCATTTCACTGGCAAGGTACCTTTCCATACCGTATACGTACATGGCTTAGTTCGCGATGCTGAAGGTCAGAAAATGAGTAAATCCAAAGGCAATACTTTGGATCCCATTGACCTCATTGATGGCATCAAAATTGAAGATCTAGTTGCTAAACGCACAACCGGTTTGATGAATCCAAAGCAAGCTGAAAGTATTGGTAAAAAAACTAAGAAAGAGTTTCCAGAAGGCATTCCTGCATTTGGTACAGATGCTCTGCGCTTCACCTTTGCCTCCCTTGCGTCACTTGGACGAAATATTAATTTTGATCAGAAACGCTGCGAGGGTTATCGCAACTTCTGCAACAAGCTGTGGAATGCCACCCGCTTTGTTCTCATGAACTGCCCTGGCAATGAAGAAGAGAATGGCTTTGCTCCTTGTGACAGCCAATGCGGTCCAGAAGGGCAGCTAGATTTTTCTCCAGCAGATCGTTGGATTGTTTCTCAACTGCAAAGAACAGAAGCGGATGTTGCTAAAGGCTTCCAAAACTATCGCTTTGACAATATTGCAACCAGCATCTATCAGTTTGTTTGGGATGAGTACTGCGATTGGTATTTAGAGTTGGCCAAGGTACAACTCCAGACTGGAACGCCTGCACAACAACGCGCCACTCGTCGCACTCTGCTACGCGTTTTAGAAACTATCTTACGCATGGCGCATCCACTCATTCCATTCATCACTGAAACCCTTTGGCAAACTGTTGGACCGAAGGTTGGTAAAGAACTTGCCAAACAAGATAAGCAAACCATTGCGCTGCAACCATACCCAGTTGCTCAACTCGATAAGATTGACGAGCAAAGCGAAGCTTGGGTCGCCCAGATTAAGTCAATTGTGGATGCCTGCCGCAATCTACGTGGCGAGATGCAAGTTTCACCTGCACTTAAGGTTCCCCTCTGGATTAGTGGCCCGCAAGCTTTCTTGAAAAAGGCAAGTCCGTACCTCACAGCCTTAGCCAAATTGTCCGAAGTCAAAATCTACGATGATGAGTCTGCCTTAGAGAGGGATGCTCCTGGCGCCCCAATGGCCCTGGTCGGCGATCTCAAGTTACTAATCAAAATTGAAGTAGATGTGGCCGCCGAAAGAATTCGTCTAAGCAAAGAAATTGAGCGCTTAGCAAATGAGATCACCAAGGCACGCAGTAAGCTTGGTAACGAAAGCTTTGTAGCTCGCGCCCCGGAAGAGGTGGTAGCTCAAGAAAAGCAGCGTCTTGCTGGCTTTGAGCAAAACCACGAGAAACTTGTTGCACAATTAGAACGACTGAAGTAAAGCATCCATAAAACTGATTGGAATTGCAATGCCATTAAGCACTAAAGCCGTTACCAAAGCTGTCTTCCCTGTTGCAGGTTTGGGCACACGTTTCTTGCCAGCCACCAAGGCTAGCCCGAAAGAGATGCTCAATGTGGTAGATAAACCGCTCATTCAATATGCGGTTGAGGAAGCGATTGCTGCTGGCATTACCGAAATGATTTTCGTGACCGGCCGCAGTAAGCGCGCCATTGAAGATCACTTTGATAAGGCTTATGAGCTTGAGGCTGAACTTGAAGCAAAAAATAAACAAGCTCTTTTAGAGATCGTTCGAAGCGTAAAACCCAGTCATGTGGATTGTGTCTACGTACGCCAACCTGAAGCTTTGGGCTTGGGTCACGCAGTTTTATGCGCAGAAAAGCTCGTGCGTGATGAGCCTTTTGCCATCATCCTTGCGGATGACTTGCTCGATGGCCAGCCGCCAGTACTTAAGCAAATGCTCAAAGTATTTGATGAGCAAAACGGCTCTGTCTTAGCAGTGGAAAAAATTGACCCCTCTAAAAGCAGCTCCTACGGCATTATTTCTGGAGCAGAAGTATCCAAAGGCATCTATCGCTTAAATGGCATTGTGGAAAAGCCACAGCCTCAGGATGCGCCATCTAACTTAGCGGTAGTAGGTCGCTATGTTCTTTCTTCAGATATCTTTAATCACATTCGCAATCTGAAACCCGGTGCTGGTGGTGAGATCCAGCTCACTGATGCGATTGCCTCATTACTCAAAGAAGACCCCGTATTTGCTTATGAATACGACGGTGTGCGCTATGACTGCGGCAGCAAGCTTGGCTACCTCAAGGCTTCAGTAGAGTTTGCTTTACGTCATCCAGAAGTGAAGACTGAGTTTGCGGCTTACTTAAAGAATCGTTCTTTAACCTAAGCATCACGGTGAATCTCTAGGGCGAGAAAAGCAAAAAGGCAGAAATCAATTTCTGCCTTTTTCTTTGGTGCCAGTAGTTTCAAAACATCTCATCTTCTCTTGAGAAAGAAAACTAATACATCACCCTCAGTAGTGCTAGAGAGTAGTTCATTGCCAGTCTGCTTAGCAAACGCAGGAAAATCATGTGCAGCACCAGCATCAGTGGCCTTCACTTTCAAAACTTCGCCTGATTGCATGGTAGCTAGGGCTTTCTTGGTGCGCAAAATTGGGAGCGGGCAATTCATGCCAATCGCATCGACCTCGAGATTAAATTCGATGACATCGCTCATTTAGATGCCACCCAATCTTTTACACCAGCTAAAGCCACCCCCAACTTACTTGGATCGGTACCGCCGGCCATCGCCATCTCCGGCTTACCCCCGCCCTTGCCGCCAACTTGCTGGGCAACAAAGTTCACTAAGTCACCTGCTTTTACCTTAGCAATCGAATCCGCGGTCACACCAGCAATCAGACTCACCTTATCACCCTGCACTGAAGCTAAAACAATTGCTGCAGTCTTTAACTTTGCTTTCAGGGCATCCATTGTCTCGCGCAAGACTTGAGCATCTGCGCTATCCAAGCGAGCTGCCAAGACCTTGATGCCGTTAACATCAATCGCCTGCATTGCCAACTCATCACCTTGGCTAGCAGCGAGCTTGGAATTGGCCTTATCTAACTCTCTTTCAGCCTGACGCAAACTATCTTGAAGCTGAGTAACACGACTGACTAAATCACCAGGGTGAGTTTTAAGAACTGCAGCCGCTTCATTAATTTTGTCTTCTAAACCTTGTAAGAAATTCAGGGCATTTTTACCGGTCACCGCTTCAACACGACGGATACCAGCCGCTACACCACCCTCAGAGACAATCTTCAAGCTGCCGATATCACCGGTGCGTCCAACGTGAGTTCCACCGCACAGCTCTTTAGAGCTACCGATTTCTAGCACGCGAACTTCGTCAGCATACTTTTCTCCGAAGAGCATCGTGGCACCGGTTTTTTGAGCATCGTCTAGAAGCATCACCTTTCCAGAGGTCGCAGTATTTGCCAAAATTTCGGCATTCACAATATCTTCTATCCGACGAATTTCTTGTGCAGTAATAGGTGCGTTGTGAGTAAAGTCAAAGCGGGTTTTAGCGGCATCAACCAAAGAGCCTTTTTGCTGTACATGGTCACCCAATACTTCACGCAATGCTTTATGCAAAATATGTGTAGCGCTATGGTTACGCATTGTTTCTGTTCTGTGCTGAGCATCTACTAAGGCATTCAGCGTATCTCCCACCTTGAGTTCGCCTTCGTGTACTTCGCCCTGATGTCCAAAAACATCCGCCTGAATCTTAAAGGTATCTTCAACTGCAAAACGCACCGCGTCATTACGCAACTCACCTTTATCGCCAACCTGTCCACCAGACTCAGCATAAAAAGGCGTGTTATCTAAAACGATTACTGCTGCATCACCAGCCTTGATAGACTGCACTGCAGAACCATCCACATAGAGCGCAGTTACTTTGGCGCCTTCATGTTTCAAGGAGTCGTAGCCGTGGAACTGGGTTGGCTTACCCGAATACTCTAAGCCTTGAGCCACTTTGAACTTACCAGCTGCTCTTGCTTGATCACGCTGCTTTTGCATTGCTAAGTCAAAACCTTCGGCATCGACTGTGACATCGCGCTCACGACATACGTCCGCAGTCAGATCCAATGGGAAACCAAAGGTATCGTGCAAGCGGAAGGCAGTCTCACCATCAACCGTCTTAGCGCCACCCGTAAGTGCGCTCTCCAAAATCTCCATACCGTTAGCAATTGTTTGGAAGAAACGCTCTTCCTCCTGCTTAATCACTTCACTTACTTTATCTTTCGCTGCCTGCAACTCCGGATAAGCTTGACCCATCTCCTGTACGAGGGCGGGAACGAGTTGATAAAAGAACGGTTTGCGTGCACCCAATTTATAGCCATGACGAATCGCACGGCGCGTAATGCGACGCAAAACATAGCCACGACCAGCATTGCCTGGAATCACACCATCCACCACAATAAAACTACAGGCGCGAATGTGATCGGCAATGACTTTAAGGGATGGGCTACTTGGATCGCAATTCTCACCACCTGCTGCATCAACAGCCTCTTTAGCTGCTTTAAGCAAATTCACAAAGAGGTCAATCTCATAGTTCGAGTGCACATGCTGCAACACTGCCGCAATACGCTCAAGGCCCATGCCAGTATCGACGCTCGGCTTGGGCAATGGATTCATATTGCCCGCTTCATCGCGATTGAATTGCATGAATACGTTATTCCAGATCTCAATATAGCGATCGCCATCTTCATCAGGACTTCCAGGAGGGCCGCCAGCAATATGTGGGCCATGGTCATAGAAGATTTCAGTACAGGGGCCACATGGGCCTGTATCACCCATCATCCAGAAGTTATCTGAAGCGTAACGAGCGCCTTTGTTATCACCTATGCGAATAATGCGCTCTGCCGGAACACCGATTTGTTTATTCCAAATCTCATATGCCTCATCGTCTTCCGCATAAACGGTGACGAGCAGCTTTTCTTTTGGCAATTTAAAGACCTCAGTCAGCAAACCCCAAGCAAACTGAATAGCATCTTTCTTAAAGTAATCCCCAAAAGAGAAGTTGCCCAGCATTTCAAAAAAGGTGTGATGACGGGCTGTATAGCCAACGTTATCTAAGTCATTGTGTTTGCCACCGGCACGAATACATTTCTGGGCGGTTGTAGCTCGGTTGTAGGGGCGCTTATCAAAGCCTAAAAATACGTCCTTAAACTGGTTCATCCCCGCATTGGTAAATAACAGGGTTGGGTCGTCTCCAGGCACCACTGGGCTGGATGGGACAATTTGATGACCTTTTTGGGCGAAGTAGTCCAGGTACGCCTGGCGAATTTGAGAGACTTTCATGCAAATAATTATCGCATTGGCACTAGTCGGGGGCAAACCTTGGGTAAATCAGCTCAATCCTGCCTTACAATCCCGTAACATCAATAAATAGATCGACCTTTAAGTCGATATAAGGAGCTCAACTTGAAAATTCGCAATCAACGGGATTTTGGTGCCGGAATCATGTATATGGTTATTGGCCTATTTTTTACCATCGTAGCTACCCAGTACCCTATGGGCACTGCAGCCAAGATGGGGCCAGGCTACTTCCCATTCTGCCTCGGCATACTGATGACTGCTTTGGGACTATTGGTTCTAGTGCAGTCCTTAGGTGCAAAAGCAGCTATCGAAAAAATTCCCAAGTTCAACTGGAAGATCATTGCGCAAATTACAGGTTCCGTAGTCCTCTATGGTCTATTACTGCCACGCATGGGCTTTTTAGTCGCGGTAGTGGTCTTGGTACTAGTTTCAGCTAGCGCCAGCAAAGAGTTCACCTGGAAAGGTTCCTTGATCAATGCAGCCTTCCTGGTGACTTTTACTTACTCAGTCTTTGTTGTGGGCCTCAAGCTTCAGTTCCCACTCCTACCAGTATTTCTACAACAATAACGAACCGGGACTCTAAAAATGGATTTATTTGCTAATTTAGCGCTCGGTTTCGACACAGCGTTTACCTTACAAAACCTGATGTACTGCCTGATTGGCTGTATTTTGGGTACTTTAATTGGTGTTCTGCCAGGTCTAGGTCCAATCGCCACAATTGCGATGCTCTTGCCAGCAACCTATGCATTGCCTCCAATTGCTGCCTTGATTATGTTGGCCGGTATTTACTACGGTTCACAGTACGGCGGTTCTACTACTGCGATTTTGCTCAACATCCCAGGAGAAACGTCCTCGGTAGTGACGGCGATTGATGGCTACCAAATGGCCAGAAATGGTCGAGCGGGTGTAGCTCTCTTTACTGCCGGCATGGGTTCATTCTTTGCTGGTTGCGTAGCAACTCTGGTTTTGGCTGCATTTGCTGCACCACTCTCTCAGCTAGCTTTTAAGTTCGGTCCTGCTGAGTACTTCTCCT
This sequence comes from Polynucleobacter sp. Nonnen-W13, assembly GCF_018881735.1. Lineage (NCBI taxonomy): Bacteria > Pseudomonadati > Pseudomonadota > Betaproteobacteria > Burkholderiales > Burkholderiaceae > Polynucleobacter > Polynucleobacter sp. Nonnen-W13. The sequence continues at coordinate 31,144 of NZ_JACVPU010000003.1, forward strand.
TAATGGTTCTTGGATTGATTGGTGCGGTCGTACTAGCCTCAGGCTCCTTGATTAAGGCGATCGGCATGATCATCCTCGGTCTTTTGATGGGCTTGATCGGTACTGACGTGAACTCTGGCGTATCCCGTTACGCTTTTGATATCCCTGAATTAAGTGACGGCATTGGATTCGTAGCCGTAGCAATGGGCGTCTTTGGTTTTGCGGAAATTATGGGTAACTTAGAAAAAACCGGTGATGACGAGGGCTTCCTCAACAAACTCACCAGCATGGTCCCCTCTAAGCAAGATATCAAGCGCATGATTCCCTCCATCTTGCGCGGCACAACTATCGGCTCCATCTTGGGTATTCTGCCAGGCGGTGGCGCAGCTTTGGCGGCCTTTGGCGCTTACTCAGTTGAAAAGAAATCCTCTAAGTACAGCCATGAGTTTGGTAAGGGTGCGATTGAGGGTGTTGCAGGTCCTGAAGCAGCAAATAATGCTGCCGCTCAAACCTCCTTCATCCCATTGCTGACCTTAGGTATTCCACCGAATGCTGTTATGGCCTTGATGGTTGGTGCGATGACGATTCATAACATTCAGCCTGGCCCTCAAGTCATGACAAGCAACCCAGCTTTGTTCTGGGGTCTGATTGCTTCGATGTGGATCGGTAACGTGATGTTGATTCTCTTGAACTTGCCACTCATTGGTATTTGGGTAAAGCTCTTGAAGATTCCTTATCGCTTTCTCTACCCAGCCATTTTGGTGTTCTGCTGCATCGGCGTTTATACCGTCAACAACACCGTATTTGACGTTTATGTAACCGCAGCCTTTGGTTTAATTGGTTACCTCTTCTTCAAGTTAGGTTGTGAGCCTCCTCCACTTCTCCTTGGCTTCGTGCTTGGGCCGATGATGGAAGAGAATTTCCGTCGCGCCCTCTTGTTGTCACGTGGCGACTTCACGACCTTCGTAACGCGACCACTCTCATTAGGTTTGCTCATTGCAGCAGCCCTCTTAGTGGTGATCGTGGCCTTGCCTGCAGTTAAGAAAACCCGTGAAGAGGCTTTCGTAGAAGATTAATTCTCGAGCGCTTTCCAGAAACGAGCCCGCAGCAGTTTGCGGGCTTTTTTCTTTACAAGCGGGGGTTTTCTCTACAATGGGCAGATGTCCCAAGATAGCAAATCATCCAAATCACCTGCCGGCACTCTTGCTGAGCCCTCTAACTTTTTGCGCCAGATCATCGATCATGACCTGGCGAGTGGCGCCTACCAGAACCGTAGCAATCGAGATGGTCAAGCCATCCCCTCCATCATTACGCGCTTTCCACCAGAACCCAATGGCTATCTTCATATTGGCCATGCTAAAAGTATTTGCCTGAACTTTGGCTTAGCCGCTGATTACAACAATCAAGCAGCTGGTGCGCGTTGTAATATGCGCTTAGACGACACCAATCCAGTCAAAGAAGATATTGAGTACGCTGACAGCATTTTGGATGCAGTCAAATGGCTTGGATTTGATTGGGGTACACATTTGTATCACGCGAGTGATTACTTTGATCAACTCTATGAGTTTGCCGAAATTCTGATTCAAAATGGCAAGGCCTATGTTGATAGTCAGAGTGCAGATGACATCCACACTAATCGTGGAAACTTTGGCCAAGCTGGAAAGAATAGTCCGTACCGCGATCGCACGCCCGATGAAAACCTAGCTTTATTTCGCGAGATGCGTGATGGTAAATACAAAGATGGTGAGCATGTACTGCGCTTAAAGATCGACATGGCGCATCCAAATATCGTGATGCGCGATCCCGTGGTTTATCGTATTCGTCATACGGATCACCACCGCACTGGCAGCAAGTGGTGCATCTATCCTTTATATGATTTCACACACTGCATTTCTGATGCCCTAGAAAATGTTTCTCACTCCATTTGCACTCTGGAATTTGAAAATAATCGCCCACTCTACGATTGGATTGTTGCCTCATTAGCCGAACTGGGGATCTTCAAAAATCCTGTTCCGCATCAATATGAATTCGCCCGCCTCAACTTAACTTACACCATCACTAGTAAGCGCAAGCTCTTGCAATTGGTAGAAGAAAAGCATGTGGATGGATGGGATGATCCACGAATGCCAACCATCGTTGGCATTCGTCGCAGAGGTTACACGCCGGAGAGTATTCGCTTGTTCTGTGAACGCATTGGCGTCTCTAAAGCAGATAGCTGGATTGACATGAGCACCCTAGATCAAGCTTTACGGGACGATCTTGAAGCTAAGGCGCCGAGAGCCACAGCGGTCCTCAAGCCTCTCAAGCTTCTTATTGAAAACTGGGATACATCCGCAAGCGAGCCTTGCTCAGCACCGCGCCATCCACAGCATCCCGAGTGGGGTAATCGCGAGTTTCATTTCACAAAAGAATTGTGGATTGAAGAAGATGATTTCATGAAAGAGCCCATCAAAGGCTTCTTCAGACTCTATCCACCAATTGGTGATCAAGCCGGTGGACGCGTGCGTTTGCGTCATGGCTATGTGATTGAGTGCACCGGATTTGAAGTGGATGCCAATGGCAAGGTGATTCAGGTGAATGCAATGCATTTTTCAGATAGCAAGAGCGGTACCCCTGGCTCAAATAATTACAAGGTAAAGGGCAATATTCATTGGGTCAGTGCAGCAGAAGCTGTGCCTGCACAAGTGCGCCTCTACGATCACCTGTTTAATGACCCGCATCCGGATAGCGGGGATAAAAATTTCCTTGACGCAATCAATCCTCACTCGAAGGAAGCGATTACTGCGTACTTAGAACCTTGTATGAAAGACGCTAAAGCTGAAGACCGCTTTCAGTTTGAGCGCCATGGCTACTTTGTTGCGGATCAAAGCGACTCCAAACCAGGTCAACCGGTATTTAATCGTGCGGTCGGCCTTAAGGATTCTTGGAAATAGTTTTTAGAAACTCGGCAACGCTGGGATAGCGTAAGGGAGTTTTTAATTCAGAAAGCCTCGTATTCGTTACGCGCCGTGACTCCCGCATAAACGACCAAAGCATGGGGGATACGATTTTCTCTAACTGCTCAGCCGGCAATCTGGGGGGTCGCTCCAAACCAAAGGTATCAGCCACTTCATCAAAGTAATCACCCATCTTGGTTTCACCACCGTCACAGGCGTTAATGACACGCTGTGGTTTACCGTGATAGACGGCGGCACAAATCAATCTTGCCAAATCATCACTCTGAATATGATTTGAGTAGGCATCCTCCTCCGCAATGAGGGCAGGCGTTCCTGCCTGAATGCGCTCAACTGGTAAGCGGTCGGCAGCGTAGATACCCGGCACACGCAGAATGGTAAGGACTGCACCATGAGCCGGCGCCCAAAGACGCAGGCATTGTTCTGCATCCACCCTTCTCTTAGCTCTCTCACTTTGAGGTTTAACCGGTGTTACTTCACTCACCTTACCGCCCGCGTGATCACCATAGACACCTGTTGTACTCACATAAATCAAGCGCCCAACGGTATCGGAGCCTTGGGCTAAAATTCGGAGGAGGTTGCGAGTTCGGCAATCACGATGACCTGTATTTTGGGGTGGTGCCAAGTGGATCACGGTTTGCGCTAATCCACTTAAACGCCACAAGCTATCGGGCTTATCCAGATCCCCCAAAATCGGAATCGCGCCAACCGCTCTCAACTCCTGAAAACGTGCTTTCTGGGAAGTTAAGGCGTATATGTGATGACTTCGAGCGAGCTGCTTGGCAACACGCAGACCAATGTCACCGCAGCCAACGATCAGGATTCGAGGTTTACCAAAAGATTGCATAGATCACATCGTAACGATTTATTGAAAGGAATGAGAGTGTCTTATCAAGTCACGCTCAAGGCGAGCGGCAAACAATTTACTGTACAAAAGGATGAAACCCTTCTAGAAGCAGCATTACAACAGGGCATCACCCTGCCCTACGGGTGTAAAAATGGTGCCTGCGGATCCTGTAAAGGCAAGATTCTGGAAGGTCAGGTAGAACATGGCCAACATAGTGCTACTGCCCTAAGTCCAACCGATGAAGCTGCCGGTGGCACCTTGTTTTGCTGCGCCCACCCCAAATCCGACCTTCTCATTGAAGCTCGTGAAGTTCAGGGTACTGGTGATATCGCCATTCGGAAAGTACCTTGTCGCGTCAACACTATCGTAAAACCGAGCGCAGATGTGGCCATTCTTCAATTGCAATTACCCGCTGCTGAGCGCTTTCAATTTTTAGCCGGACAGTACTTAGAATTTCTTCTCAAGGATGGGCAGCGCCGCGCCTACTCTATTGCCAGTGCACCCGATCAAGAAGGCCCCCTTGAATTGCATATTCGCCACTTGCCAGGCGGACTCTTCACCGACCAAGTCTTTGGTGCAAAAGACCCCGCTTTAAAAGAGAAAGATATTCTGCGTTTTGAAGGTCCATTGGGCAGCTTCTTTTTAAGAGAAGATTCTAAGAAACCCATCATCTTTGTTGCAGCAGGTACAGGCTTTGCGCCGATTAAATCCATTGTCGAGCAAATGCGGCTCAAAAAAATCCAGCGCCCAATTCATCTGTATTGGGGTGGGCGGCGCCCAAGTGATCTCTACCTCAATCAGCTCTGCCAGTCATGGGCAAAAGATATTCCAAACTTCAAATACATCCCAGTCATTTCGGATGCCCTACCGGAGGATCAATGGACTGGGCGCACAGGCTTTGTACACCAAGCCGTGATGGCCGACCATCTCAATATGAGCCCTTACCAGGTCTATGCCTGCGGCGCTCCTATGATGGTCAATGCGGCTCGCCAGGACTTTGCATCCCAGTGCAGTCTGCCCGAAGAGGAATTTTTTGCAGACTCCTTTACCAGCGCTGCTGATCTTGCGACAAACTAATCTGCTAAGCGCGATAATAGAAACCTCATTTGATTTCACTTTGCATACGATATGAATAAGCCAGCCCAATCCGTAGATGCCCACTCAGTGATGTTTATTACCCCGCGACCAGAGTTGACTATGGTTGAGGGTAAAGGCTCATGGCTGACTGATAACAACGGCAAGCGTTATTTAGATTTCTTGCAAGGCTGGGCAGTGAACTGTCTCGGCCATAGCAACCCTGGCATGATTGAAGCGCTCAACACACAAGCAAAGAAGCTCATTAATCCGAGTCCTGCTTTTTATAACGAGCCAATGATTCGCTTATCGAATCTTCTGACTGAAAACAGTTGCTTTAACAAAGTATTTTTCGCCAATAGTGGAGCTGAGGCTAATGAAGGCGCCATCAAGTTGGCGCGCAAATGGGGGCAACTGAATAAATCAGGCGCCTTTGAAATCATTACTTTTGACCACAGCTTTCATGGTCGTACCTTAGCAACGATGAGCGCATCTGGCAAACCAGGCTGGGACACTATGTTTGCCCCACAAGTTCCCGGCTTTCTTAAAGCCGATTTAAATGACTTAGATTCTGTCAAAAAACTGGTAACCGATAAAACAGTTGCAGTCATGCTTGAGCCAGTACAAGGTGAAGGTGGCGTCATTCCCACTACCAAAGAATTTATGCAAGGCCTGCGTAAATTCACTAAAGAAAATAATATTCTGTTAATCGTCGACGAAGTCCAAGCCGGCTGTGGCCGAACTGGCACCCTCTTTGCTTATCAGCACTACGGTATCGAACCAGACATCATGACCTTGGGCAAGGGCATTGGTGGTGGCGTGCCATTAGCCGCACTGATGGCAACCGATGCGGTTGCTTGTTTTGTGCCTGGCGATCAGGGCGGCACCTATAACGGCAATCCATTGATGGTCGCAGTAGGGATCAGTGTGATCGAGCAATTATTGGCACCAGGCTTTCTAGAGTCTGTGCGTGCCAAGGGTGAACTGCTAAGCAAAGAACTCCTTGCCATCTCCGCAGAATTTAATCTGGATGGCGAGCGCGGTGAGGGGTTGTTGCGCGCCCTGATGTTGAGTAGTGATATCGGCGGGAAGCTGGTTGAACTAGCTCGCGATAGAACTCCAGAGGGCTTATTAATTAATTCACCGAGACCTAATTTGCTACGCTTTATGCCAGCACTCAATGTTACTGATGATGAAATCCGTCAGATGTGCAATATTTTAAGGGAGTTACTCAAGCAAGTACGCTAAACAATACTTTGATTGAATGTAATAAAGGGGCTCTAAGCCCCTTTATCTTTTATTGCAGCAATCACTCTAACAATGGCGCCACTTGCTAGCCAACTAAATTTTTTGGCAGCGAGAACGTGACATCCTCCACCACGCCTTCCAGGTTACGAATACTGCGCGGCCCAAATTCTTGAATCTTTGCCACAATCGAGAGGGCTAGGCTTTCGGGGGCTGATGCGCCTGCGGTGAGGCCTACGCGCCTCTTACCTACAAACCATTCGGCCTGCAGCTGCTCTGGCGCATCGACCATGTAGGCCGGTACACCCAGTTTTTCAGCTAATTCACGCAAGCGATTCGAGTTGGAGCTTGCCTTACTTCCGACCACAATAACTACCTCAACCTGAGGAGCCATAAATTTCACAGCATCTTGGCGATTTTGAGTGGCATAACAAATATCTTGCTTGCGGGGTTGCACAATATTCGGGAATTTTTGAATTAAGGCATCAACAATTTCTTTGGTCTCATCGACGGAGAGTGTCGTTTGCGTGACAAAGGCAATTTTTTCATTCTCAGTAAAAGGCAACTTAGCAATATCTGCTACTTTCTCAATCAGATGAACACCTTCCTTAACCTGCCCCATCGTCCCCTCGACCTCCGGGTGCCCCGCATGGCCAATCATCAACACTGTAAATCCATCCTTGCACATCTTGATGACCTCAACATGTACCTTTGTAACCAAAGGGCAAGTTGCGTCATATACCTGCAAGCCACGCGCCTCAGCATCTTGCCGAACTTCTTGAGAGACGCCGTGGGCACTAAACACCACAATGCCGCCTTTAGGAACTTCATGCAACTCTTCCACAAACACAGCGCCCTTTTCACGCAGCTCGTTCACGACATAAGCATTGTGAACAATTTCATGACGCACATAAATTGGTGCACCAAAGCGTGTCAGCGCTTCATTCACAATATTGATTGCACGATCAACACCCGCACAAAAGCCACGGGGCTGCGCCATCAAAATTTCAGCAGCGCTTTCTGCGGCTGTTGGTGTAATGGTTTGCTTATTCATAGGCTACAAAATCGCAACAATTTGAGCTTCGAAGGTAACAGGTCTTCCAGCAAGCGGGTGATTGAAATCAAACCAAGCACCCTCTTCATTAATCGATTGCAATACACCCGCGTATTGAGCGCCACCTGGCGCATTAAATTCAATGACATCACCAGGATTAAATTCCACATCTTCATCCCGACCCTCTTTAAGTGCATTCAGAGAAACCCACTGAATTAATTCTTCTTTGCGCTCACCAAAACTTTCTTCTGGCGGCAATAGGGCGCTCTTCTTATCACCCACAGCCAGTCCGATTAATACCTTTTCAAAACAAGGCGCAAATTGTCCAGAACCCATCAACACCGTCGCAGGGCGATCGATAAAAGTATTGATGTAGTCATCCCCGCTCGGCAAAGTCAGCCGATAGTTGAGGGTCAGAAAGGAATTGGGCAAAACCGTAAGCTTAGTCATAAGGTAATTGTATCTAGGCCCGACCGGAGCGTGCACTTGCCGATTACGGAATGGCCAAAAATAGAGCAACCTCGCGAAAAACTGCGTGCTCTTGGTGCGGCAGCCCTGAGCGATGCCGAGTTACTTGCGATCTTTCTGCGTGTTGGCATCAAAGGTAAAACTGCCGTAGCCCTAGCTGAGGACCTTCTCCACCATTTCGGCAATTTGCCGCGTCTAATGTCCTGCACCCCTGAAGAATTAACCCAGATTCATGGCATGGGCATTTCTAAGTGGTCACAAATCCAAGCGGCCCATGAGCTTGTCAAGCGTAGCCTTGAGGAAACCCTCTCCCAGGAACCCGTCCTTACGTCTCCAAGCTATGTCCGCGAGTTCTTGCAGGCTAGGTTTGGGCGCCTGCCACACGAAGTCTTCCTGTGCCTATACCTTGACTCCCGCTTACGCCTGATTGAATGCCAGGAGCTCTTTAGAGGCTCTCTAAGCCACACTGCCGTCTACCCGCGAGAAATCCTCAAGGAGGCCCTTGCCAGGAATGCTAGCGCCCTGATCGTGGCACATAACCACCCCAGTGGAAACCCACGACCGAGCATTGCTGATCAAGAATTAACCAAGACACTGGCAAAAGCCTTGCAGTTGATAGATATCCCCCTGCTTGATCACTGCATTGTGAGCGATGGCGGTTTTTTCTCATTTTCTGATGAGGGTCTTATGAAAAATGATGATAAATAGAAGTGATCACTAACTTAATGGTATATTGTGCCCAGTATTAGCAACTATTTTTCCTCACCCTCAAAACTAAAGCCAATAAGGGGTAGATCAAAGTAGCTGGAGACTGATACAATCTTCTTTTTTCGCAATTAATGGAGTTATGTCATGGCAAAAGTTTGCCAAGTCACTGGGAAGAAGCCGATGGTTGGCAACAATGTATCCCATGCAAACAATAAAACGAAGCGTCGCTTTTTGCCGAATTTGCAAAACCGTCGTTTCTGGGTTGAATCTGAAAACCGTTGGATTAGCTTGCGCTTAACCAATGCTGGTTTGCGCGTTATCGACAAAAACGGCATTGATGCTGTGCTGTCTGATCTGCGTGCACGTGGCGAAATTTAAGGAGCGCACAAATGGCTAAAGGCGGCAGAGAAAAAATTAAATTAGAGTCATCAGCTGGTACTGGTCACTTCTATACAACATCAAAAAATAAGCGTACAAAGCCTGAGAAAATGGAGATCATGAAATTCGATCCAACCATTCGTAAGCACGTTGCTTACAAAGAAACCAAGCTGAAGTAATTAATCGATTTGATATTTATTTCGGCAATAAAAAACCCGCTACTACAGCGGGTTTTTTATTGCCTTTAATTTTCCACTAGGCGTAGCGACGCAATCTCAAAGAGAAGTCGCGCAGACTCGATAAACCACTCTCCTCAGCGCGCTGACACCAAACATGCAATTGAGCTAACAGTTGATCACCTGTGGCATTAGAGCGACTCCAAATCGCTTGCAAGTCACGGCGCATCTCAACCATCTTTCGTAGCTGAATATTGGTTGCCATCAACTCTTCAAGCTTCATTTTTTCTTCGGTAGTTAAACGAGATTCATCCTTACCCAACCAAGTGCGCGCGTCTTTTAAGTGAGCGGCCAATACCTGCATATGCTGGACTTCATTACTAAAGAAATTACTCAAGGTCTTGCTATAGCGGGCCATGATTTCATAACGGTTGGCAATGACGGCTTCGAGTGTGCTCTGATCTGCAGGACGTAAATTGCTCAGCACCGGCTTTGGAGAAGTCTTTTTCACCTTGGCCAGGCCAACGGCACTCATGATTTGAATGTACATCCAACCAATATCAAACTCATACCATTTACTCGAGAGCTTAGCGCTTGTGGCGAAGGTATGGTGGTTGTTATGCAACTCTTCTCCGCCAATCAAAATACCCCAAGGCAAAATGTTTCTTGAGGCATCTTCGCAATCGTAATTACGGTAACCCCAGAAGTGGCCAATACCGTTAATGATTCCAGCGGCAGTAATGGGAATCCACAACATCTGCACCGCCCACACAGTCAAGCCAATGGCACCGAACAAGAGTACGTCGATAATCAACATCAAGGCCACACCTTGCCATGAATACTTTGCATAGAGGTTGTGTTCAAGCCAATCATCTGGAGTACCGTGGCCAAACTTGTCTAAGGTCTCTTGATTGTGTGACTCTTTTTTGTATAACTCAGCGCCACGAGAAAGCACAGTATTGATACCCAAAATTTGCGGACTATGTGGATCATCCACAGTCTCACATTTGGCATGATGCTTGCGATGAATCGCTGCCCACTCTTTGGTTACCATGCCAGTTGTTAGCCAAAGCCAAAAACGGAAAAAATGGGATGCAATCGGATGCAGCTCCAAAGCGCGGTGCGCTTGGCAGCGATGCAGAAAAATAGTCACTGCAGCAATGGTGATGTGGGTGGCAATCAAAGTAAACACAAGGATTTGCCACCAAGCCCAATTTAAATAGCCATTGGAAAGCCAATTAAGGAATAAATCAAAGCCAGAAACTGTGTTCAAAAGGGTATCCCCAAAGAGATCTAAACCCTTATTTTAGTTCTTAATCAGCTTTCTTGCTTTTGACTTTTACCGACTTTTCGTCATCTTTATCGACAGTTAGCGCTGAAATAGCTACTTTCTTCTGAAAAACAGCCCCAAAGAAGCCATCAGTTCCATGAATATGTGGCCATAACTGCCACCACGGGTTGTCAGGACTGCAACCCAAAGGCATTTTATCCTTTGGAAATAATGCTTTAAGAACTTCAGCTGCAGGAACCACTTCAAAATTAGGATGCTTTACCAAGAAATCCTCTGCAATTTGCTGGTTTTCTTGTGGCAACAGGCTGCAGGTGGCATAAACCAAGCGGCCACCGGGTTTAAGTAAACGGCTTGCAGAGGCCAAAATATTCATCTGCTTTTGATTCAGCTCCAAGACGCCTTCTGGGGTCTGGCGCCATTTGAGATCTGGGTTGCGTCGCAATGTACCCATGCCACTGCAAGGAGCATCCACTAAGACGCGATCAATCTTTCCAGCCAAGCGCTTGATCTTGGAATCATTCTCACTATCAATCCAGACAGGATGCACATTAGACAGGCCACTACGGGCTTGTCTAGGCTTTAAATTAGCTAAGCGACGTTCGGATGTATCGAGAGCATACAGACGGCCTGTGGAGCGCATGATTGCCCCAATAGCCAAAGTCTTGCCGCCGGCGCCGGCGCAAAAGTCCACCACCATCTCGCCACGCTTAGGTGCCAGTAAGTAAGCCAATAGCTGACTACCTTCATCTTGAACCTCAAACATTCCCGCCTTAAAGCTAACGGTATTTTGCAAAGCAGGCTTACCCATAATGCGAATACCATCTGGTGCGTACGGAGTTGGAATAGCTTGATATCGACCACCTAAAGCATTCATCTCGGCCAGCAATTGCTCGCGAGTCGTTTTCATGGTGTTCGCACGTAAATCCAAAAGGGCTGGATGCATGAGTGATTTAGCTAATGCTTCACGTGATTCTTCGCCGGGGTACTTTCCAAATGCATCCCAAAGCCATTCAGGCAAATTATTACGAACCAAGGAATTGAGTGCCGCTGGATCAACCGTTGCAAAACGCTGCAACCATTCGTATTCACCTGTTTTCAACACATGAGCTAAGTCAGCAATAGCGCTCTCTGCACGGTTAGCAGAGCCCAGGCCGCCTTCAGAAAGAGCAGACAGCAAACCCAATAGGGCTAAGCGTCTAGCCTGAGAACCCTCGCCACTTGAAGCAAATTGTGAGAACTCATTCTTCCGACGCAGGATGGCAAAAGCACTCTCAGCAATCAAGGCGCGATCACGATTACCCAGCTGAGGCTCTGAGCGGAAATAGCGACTTACTACACGATCGGCCGGTTGCTCAAAATTGAGGAGCTCTGGAAGCAGGCGCTCCAAATGAATCGCATGCTGAGGTAGAGCCTTGGCATTAGAAAAGTTTTTTTGACCTTCTGGTGCAATGATGTTGCCACTCGCATTACGACGCTCTGGGCGACGTAATGGATCTTTAGATTTAGCGGCATAACTTTTTTGTGGACCTAAGCGTGACCCAGATCTTGATCCAGATTTACTGCCAGCGCTAGCTGCGCGAGATGAACGTTCTTTACTCATAATTTTATTAATTGCGACTCCGGTGGTTTAACCTGAACTTGATTACCTTCTATTCGCAATCGTCCATCTAGGAACCATTTTACGGCCCGTGGGTAAATCTGATGCTCCGCAGCCAAAACTCGCGCTGCTAAGCTATCCGCATCATCGCCGGGAAGCACAGGAACTGAGGCTTGGCAGATAATAGGGCCCTCATCCACGCCCTCGGTAACAAAATGCACGCTGGCACCATGTTCAGCCACCCCAGCCTCCAATGCCCGTTCATGAGTATGCAATCCTGGGAAAGCTGGCAGCAAAGCTGGGTGAATATTAATCAGACGACCCTCGAAATGGCGAATAAAGCCCGGGGTCAGAATTCTCATAAAACCCGCTAGAACCACTAAATCAGCCCCTAATTCATCGATTTTTGCCATGAGAGCGGCATCAAAGGATTCGCGAGTAGCGTGTTCGCGATGTTCAATGGCAAAGGCCGGAATGCCCTGAGAGCGAGCAAAATCAAGGCCTTTGGCAGCAGAGTGGTTGGCAATTACCCCGGTAAAAGTAACCGACCACCGCTCTTTTTGAGCTGTTTTGACGATAGCCTCGAAATTAGATCCGCGGCCTGAGATTAAGGTGACGATAGATGGCATGCCCACAATATAATTGATGGTTACCCCGAAAGCGACCCTGAAAGCGATTTAGTGAACGTATTCCGCGGCCCCACCCAGTTTTCTGCAGGACCGGCTTGTGCCTTAACCATTGGTAATTTCGATGGCGTGCACAGGGGTCATCACGCCCTCCTCAAGAAGCTGAAGGATGGCGCGCAAGAGCGTGGTTTAGTTAGCTGTGTCATGACCTTTGAACCACATCCCAAGGAATTCTTTTCTCCAGAACAAGCGCCGCCACGAATTTTGAATTTGCGGGACAAGCTTGCTGCCTTTGCCGGCATTGGTATCGATCGCGTAGTAGTGGAGCACTTTAATTCCGCATTTGCTCGCCTCACTCCCGAAGAATTTGTTTCTGAGATTATTGTCAAGCAACTCAATGCCAAATGGATTTTGATCGGGGACGATTTTTGCTATGGCGCAAAACGTGCCGGCAACTTTGCAAGTCTCAGAGCAGCAGGTGAACAATTGGGTTTTGAAGTTTCTAGCATTCACACCGTGCAAGAAGATGGCGAAAGAATTTCTAGCTCTGCGTTACGCAATGCCTTGGCTAACGGAGATATGGATCAAGCTCATACATTATTAGGTCGTCCTTACGGCATCTCCGGTCACGTCATTCATGGGCAAAAGCTGGGTCGTACTTTAGGATTCCCAACATTAAATCTCGCTGTTGCCAATCACCTGCATCACCGCAAGCCCGCCTGCTCTGGCATCTTTACTGCCCAAGTCTTGGGGCTTGGAGATAAGCCACTGCCTGCTGTAGCCAGTCTCGGTGTGAGACCAACGGTTGAAGATGAAGGTCGTGTATTACTTGAGACTCACATCTTTGATTACAACGCAAATGTCTACGGAAAAATTATTACCGTGGAGCTCTTAGAAAAAATTCGTGATGAGGCAAAGTATTCTGACCTCGATACACTTACCAAAGCGATTGCATCTGATGCAGCGCATGCTAGAAATTATTTCAAGAAAAAATCTTATGTCTGAAAAAGAAAACTCTTATCCCGTTAATCTTCTAGAAACATCGTTTCCGATGCGAGGAGATTTGCCAAAACGTGAACCGCAATGGGTTGCAAAGTGGCAGAAAAATAAACTCTACGAGAAGATTCGTGCAGCGCATTCTCATCAGCCAAAATTTATTTTGCATGATGGCCCTCCCTATGCAAACGGTGACATTCATATTGGTCATGCAGTAAATAAGATTCTTAAGGACATGATCGTAAAGTCCCGCTGGTTAATGGGCTATGACTCTGCATACGTTCCTGGCTGGGATTGCCATGGTATGCCAATTGAGATTCAGATTGAAAAGCAGTTTGGCAAGAATCTACCGACAGCTGAAGTACAAGCTAAAGCACGCGCATATGCAAAAGTGCAGGTGGACAAGCAAAAAGTCGACTTTGAGCGTTTAGGCGTTTTGGGTGACTGGAATAATCCTTATCTCACCATGAACTACCGCAATGAGGCTGATGAAATTCGTGCACTCGGGAAGATCTGGGACAAAGGCTATGTTTTTCGTGGCCTCAAACCAGTGAACTGGTGTTTCGATTGCGGCTCCGCATTAGCTGAAGCTGAAGTGGAATACCAAGACAAGACTGACCCAACAGTAGATGTGGGATTTGCTTTTGATGATGCGCAACGCCCACAACTCGCCAAAGCATTTGGCCTTGCTGAGATTCCAGTCAAGCCTGGAATGATTGTGATTTGGACAACAACACCTTGGACTATCCCCTCCAATCAAGCACTGAATGTTCATCCCGAACTCAGCTATGCCTTAGTAGACGCTAGCGATAAATTGCTCATCTTGGCAGAAGACCGAGTAGAAACTTGCCTAGAAGATTTTGGACTTGAAGGAAAAGTAATTGCCACTTGCTTAGGTAGTCAGCTGGCAAATATTTCTTTCTGGCATCCACTAGCTTCATTGCATGAAGGATACAAACGCCTCTCGCCAATCTACCCTGCCCAATACGTCACCTTAGATACTGGTACTGGCGTAGTGCACTCTGCACCAGCCTATGGCGAGGAAGACTTTAAGTCTTGCAAAGCAAACCACTTGGCTGATAAAGATATCTTGAACCCTGTCATGGGCAATGGTGTTTATGCCTCTTGGCTCCCTCTCTTTGCCAATGAATATATTTGGAAAGCCAATCCCAAGATTGTGGAGGCCATGCGTGAAGCAGGCAGCCTCTTGCGAGATAAGACCTATACCCACTCTTACATGCATTGCTGGCGTCATAAGTCGCCGATTATTTATCGTGCGACCTCGCAGTGGTTTGCGAGCATGGATAAAAAACCATCTGATGGCAAAGCCAGTCTGCGTGAATTAGCCTTAGCCGGCATTGAAAGCACTGAGTTCTTCCCGGCATGGGGTAAGCAACGCCTGAACAGCATGATTGCTAACCGTCCTGATTGGACACTATCTCGTCAACGCCAATGGGGCGTACCAATGGCTTTCTTTGTTCACAAGGAAAGTGGTGAGCCTCATCCTCGTACGGTAGAGCTGCTTGAGGAAATTGCAAAGCGTGTTGAAAAAGAAGGTATTGAAGCTTGGCAAAAACTTGAAGTAGCCGAACTACTTGGTGAAGAAGCTGTTCAATATGAAAAGAATCGTGACACCTTGGATGTATGGTTTGATTCTGGTACTACGCATTGGCACGTTATTCGTGGCTCGCATCGTGCGGAACTCTATCGCCCAGAATCTGAAAATGCAGAGGGTCGTTTAGCCGACCTTTATTTAGAGGGCTCAGATCAACATCGCGGCTGGTTCCACTCCTCTTTACTCACTGGCGCCATGCTAGATGGCAAGCCACCCTACAAAGCACTTCTTACGCACGGCTTCACGGTTGATGGCCAAGGCCGCAAGATGAGTAAGTCTGTAGGTAACGTGATTGCTCCGCAACAAGTTGCTGATAAGTTAGGTGCGGAGATTATTCGTTTGTGGGTAGCTTCTACTGACTACTCTGGTGAGATGACCATCTCCGATGAAATTCTGAAACGTGTAGTGGAAAGTTACCGCCGTATTCGTAATACATTGCGCTTTTTATTAGCCAACCTATCTGACTTTGATCCAAGCAAGCATGCGATGCCTGCAAGTGAATGGCTAGAAATTGATCGCTACGCTGTTGCACTCGCCAATCAGTTACAGCAAGATGTTCAAGCCCACTACAAGGCTTATGAGTTCCAACCTGTTGTAGCGCGCATGTTGACTTTCTGCTCAGAAGATTTAGGTGGCTTCTACTTAGATATTCTGAAAGATCGCCTCTATACGAGTGCGCCGGATTCGAAAGAGCGGCGTGCAGCGCAAAACGCCCTCTTCCACATCACCCGTAACCTACTCAAATGGCTGGCTCCTTTTCTCTCGTTTACGGCTGAAGAGGCTTGGCTATCATTTCCACATGATATGAATGAAAAAGCCAAAGAGTCTATCTTCATGGAAGAGTTCGGCGCTTTCCCAGAAATTACCCAGACTACTGAACTCCTTGCCAAATGGAATCGTGTTCGAGAAATCCGCTCTGAGGTAACTAAAGCCATTGAGATTGAGCGTGAAGCCGGTAATATAGGCTCATCTCTGCAAGCTGAACTCACCATTAAGGTAGGTGATATCGATTTTGCAATTCTGCATTCTCTCGAAGACGATCTGCGTTTTGTGACCATCACCTCTAGTGCCAATCTAGAACTCAGCAATGCAGGCCTCGAGGTGCTTGTTCGCGGTAGTCAATACAAGAAATGTGGTCGTTGCTGGCATCACACTCAAGATATTGGCCTCAACACTGAACATCCGGAGTTATGTGGTCGCTGCATCAGCAATCTTTTCGGAAGCGGTGAATCCCGCCTTTTTGCATAATCAATATAGTAAAAAGATCGCCACTACACCATGAGCACAAACCTCTCTTTTCTCCGTTATCTAGCAATTGCAATTGTTACGCTCTTGCTAGACCAACTGAGTAAATGGTCTGCCTTGAGTAATTTACAGCTGGGCGTTCCTGAACCTGTTTTGCCATTTATGAACTGGTTGTTGCTGTTTAACCCAGGTGCAGCGTTTTCATTTTTAGCGCAAAGCTCTGGATGGCAACGGTGGTTCTTTACAGTCCTGGGCTTAGCGGCATCCGCTTACATTCTTTGGCTACTACGAAAGAGCTTGGGTGACAAGATGCTTTGCTGGGCTCTTAGCCTCATTCTGGGAGGTGCACTAGGGAACGTCTTAGACCGCATCATGTATGGCGCAGTAGTAGATTTCATTGACCTACATTACGCTAACTGGCATTGGCCAGCCTTCAATATTGCCGATAGCGCCATTTGTATCGGTGCAGCCCTCATCATTTGGGGCGAGTTACGTAAGTCATTTGGCAAAAACCCCCAATCCCTTTAAGCTGGCGTAATGCAATCACTTTTAAATAAGAAAATCGTTCTCGGCATTTCTGGTGGTATTGCGGCCTATAAGTCTGCAGAGCTAGCACGTCAGTTGATACAAGAAGGTGCCAGCGTCCAAGTGGTAATGACAGAAGCTGCTCAGCAATTTGTTACGCCCGTCACCATGCAGGCACTCACAGGCAATCCTATATTCACAAGCCAATGGGATAGCAGTATTGCCAACAACATGGCACATATTGAACTCTCTAGGGCTGCAGATGCAATTTTGATTGCGCCAGCAAGTGCAGATCTGATGGCTAAGCTCTCGCTCGGCTTGGCTGATGATTTGCTCAGCACCTTATGCCTGGCAAGAGATTGTCCGCTTCTCTTGGCTCCTGCCATGAACAAGCAAATGTGGGAGCATGCGGCCACACATAGAAGTGCAGAACGGCTCATTGCTGACAAAGTCACATTACTAGGCCCAGCCAGCGGATTCCAGGCGTGTGGTGAAGTCGGCTTTGGGCGCATGCTTGAGCCTGCAGAAATTACCGAGCAACTCATAGCCTTTTTTCAAAAGAAACCGCTCCTCGGTAAGCGAATACTGATTACGGCTGGACCCACTTTTGAAGCGATTGACCCGGTGCGCGGCATCACTAACCGTAGCTCAGGCAAGATGGGTTTTGCAATTGCCCGCGCAGCTGTTGAATCTGGTGCAGAAGTGCACTTAATAGCAGGCCCATGTGATCTCACCACACCATTAGCCTCAACTGGAAAAATTACCCGCACTAATGTAGTCAGCGCCAAAGAAATGCATACGGCCACAATGCAATCTAGTGACTGTGATGTCTTCTTTGCGGTTGCTGCAGTGGCTGACTGGGGAATTGCTAAGCCAGCTAAAGAAAAAATGAAGCGTCAAGCCAAGCAGGCCCCGAATTTAGAATTTGTGACCAACCCAGATATTCTTGCTGATGTAGCTAAAACGGTCAAAACCAAAGGCGGTAAGTTGCGCCCATACTGCGTTGGCTTTGCAGCCGAGTCTACTGAACTCCAAAAGCATGCAGAAGAAAAGCGCAAACGCAAAGGCATTCCGATGATCGTCGGTAATATTGGTCCAGATACCTTTGGCAGTGATCTTAACCAACTACTCATCGTTGATGAAGGTAGTAGCAAGAAAATGGCCAAGGCCGAAAAGCTTCAGCTTGCACGTCAGCTGATTCAGTTAGTCGCCAAGAAAATTTAATCTCGTTTTAGGAAATTCTATGCAACAACTTCAAGTCAAAATTCTCGATGAGCGCATGCGCGATCAATTGCCTGCATATGGAACCCCTGGAAGCGCTGGATTAGATCTGCGCGCCTGCATTGATGAAGTCATTGAAATTGCTGCTGGACAAACAGTCCTTGTCCCAACGGGTTTAGCGATTTATGTAGAAGATCCACGCTATGCCGCATTCATTTTGCCGCGCTCTGGTCTTGGCCATAAGCATGGGATCGTTCTCGGTAATTTAGTGGGACTGATCGATTCGGATTACCAAGGTCAACTGATGGTGAGCACTTGGAATCGTGGCTCTACCGCATTCAAATTAGAGCCCATGGAGCGCTTAGCGCAACTGGTAGTGATGCCAGTTCAACAGGTAGAGCTCAAGGTCGTTGAGGAGTTCACTGAGAGTAGTCGTGGGGCTGGTGGGTTTGGAAGTACAGGTCGCAGTTGATTTAGATTTTTTGGAGTTAGCTAATAAAAAACCACCCTTAGGTGGTTTTTTATTTTCCTTAAATCTCCTCGACTGGGGCTACATCAGCTTTTGGCCGTTTACCCGGAACAACTGGGGCATCAAACTGAAGTTGAACTTTGCCATCAGCATCAATATCGACATCCACATGACCGCCCTGGGCCAATTTACCGAATAGCAATTCATCGGCAAGTGCTTTGCGTACCGTGTCTTGAATGATTCGCTGCATTGGTCTTGCACCCATGAGCGGATCAAAGCCATGTTTAGCTAAATGCGCACGCAATGCTGGGCTAAATGTAGCATCCACCTTCTTCTCATGGAGTTGTTCCTCTAGCTGCATCAGGAATTTATCCACCACACGCATAATGATGGTCTCATCGAGCGCCTTGAAGGAAACAATCGCATCCAAACGATTACGGAATTCTGGCGTGAAGAACTTTTTAATATCCGCCATCTCATCACCGGACTCACGCGCATTAGTAAAGCCGATGGTGGACTTCTGCATTGCTTCAGCACCAGCATTGGTTGTCATGATGATGATGACATTACGGAAATCCGTCTTACGACCATTGTTGTCCGTGAGAGTGCCATGATCCATGACCTGCAAGAGAATATTGAAAATATCTGGATGTGCTTTTTCAACCTCATCAAGCAAGAGGACGCAATGCGGCTTCTTGTTTACGGCCTCAGTTAGCAAGCCACCTTGATCAAAGCCTACATATCCTGGAGGCGCGCCAATTAAACGACTAACCGCATGACGCTCCATGTACTCCGACATATCAAAGCGCAGGAGCTCGATGCCCAAGATGTAAGCGAGCTGTTTGGCAACTTCCGTTTTACCAACCCCAGTTGGGCCGGAGAATAGGAATGATCCAATCGGTCTATCGATTTTGCCAAGACCGGCACGAGTCATTTTGATTGCGCTCGCTAGGGCCTCAATGGCAGGATCTTGACCAAACACCACGCTCTTAATATCCCGATCTAATGTTTGTAGCTTGCTACGATCATCCACCGTTACAGATTGTGGCGGTATACGAGCGATTTTTGCGACGATCTCTTCAATCTCCGGGCGACCAATGGTTTTCTTTTGCTTAGACTTGGGCAGAATGCGCTGTGCAGCACCAGCCTCATCAATCACATCAATTGCTTTATCTGGTAAATGACGATCATTGATATAACGTGAAGACAATTCAGCTGCGGCTACCAATGCAGCAGAGGCGTACTTAACACCGTGGTGTTCTTCGAAGCGTGACTTCAAACCACGCAAAATTTGCACGGTCTGATCGACAGTTGGCTCAACCACATCCACTTTCTGGAAGCGACGCGACAGAGCCGCATCTTTTTCGAAAATGCCTCGGTACTCAGTAAAGGTAGTTGCACCGATACACTTGAGCTGGCCATTCGAGAGCGCAGGCTTTAATAAATTGCTCGCATCCAATGTACCGCCAGATGCAGCACCCGCACCAATTAAGGTGTGAATCTCATCAATAAATAGAACGCCATGGGCGCTGTCTTTTAAAGACTTCAGAACACTCTTCAAGCGTTGCTCAAAATCTCCACGGTACTTAGTGCCTGCTAAAAGCGCGCCCATATCTAATGAATAGACTGTGGCATCAGCCAAGATCTCAGGGACATCACCCTTCACAATTCTCCAAGCTAAGCCTTCAGCAATCGCAGTCTTACCTACGCCTGCCTCGCCTACCAATAGCGGATTGTTTTTACGACGACGGCAGAGCACCTGAATCACGCGCTCGACTTCACTATCGCGGCCAATCAGCGGATCAATCTTGCCCTGCTTAGCCAGCACATTGAGGTTCTGAGTGTATTGCTCTAAAGGACTCTCCTTGCCGCCAGACGATGCATCCTCGGTCTCTTGGCTTGCCTCAGCAGGCTTAACGCTCTCAACTTGATCTTTACGTACGCCGTGGCTAATAAAGTTCACCACATCCAAACGAGTGACCCCTTGCTGCTGCAAGAAATACACCGCATGAGAATCTTTTTCACCAAAGATAGCCACTAGAACATTCGCCCCCGTAACTTCCTTCTTCCCATTGGAGGTGGATTGCACATGCATGATGGCGCGTTGGATCACGCGCTGAAAACCCAGAGTTGGCTGGGTATCGACTTCATCATTACCCGGAACTACGGGCGTGTTGTCGTTAATAAAATTTTTGAGCTGGGCACGAAGCTCAGCAATATTGACAGCGCAGGCTTTTAAAACCTCCACTGCAGTCGCGTTGTCTAGTAACGCGGCAAGCAAATGCTCTACCGTAATAAATTCATGTCTTGAAGCTCGCGCATCAACAAACGCCATGTGCAAACTTACTTCTAATTCCTGGGCAATCATGCTTCCTCCATAGTGCACTGTAGTGGGTGACCCGCTTCGCGGGAGAGCTCGATAACTTGATGCACTTTTGTTGCTGCAACATCACGTGTAAATAAACCGCAAATGCCTTTCCCAACCAAATGAACCTGCAACATGATCCGTGTAGCTGTCTCATGATCCTTATTAAAATACTCCTGAATGACCATCACCACAAATTCCATTGGGGTGTAATCGTCATTTAATAGTAAAACTTTATACATCGAAGGCGACTTTAGTTTCTCGGCCTGCTTTTCGAGAAGAATAGTGTCTTCAATGTGGGGGTTGTTTGGATTGCCAACCGTTGGATTTTTCGTTGTACGACTCATATGAAACATTCTAAACACAGATGTGAAAATTAGGATTTGGTGGCTTTGTTGCATAAAAACCATCCAGAAAGTGCCTTAAACACTATATTGGGGCATTTTTCGATAAAAAAAGGGGGGTTAAATAGTAACTATATTTACCCACCCCCTTGACACCCCACCATAAAGGGCAAACAATCAGGGGGTAGGCTTCATTTGAAGTCCTATTTAGGCGTGTTGTAGAGCGAGACTGATTAAAAAGTATTCACCCTCATCACGGTTGTTTTAAGTTTATGTAATGGAGTTCGCATGGCGACCGGAATTGTTAAGTGGTTCAATGATGCAAAAGGTTTTGGCTTTATCAAACCTGATGATGGTGAAGAAGAGTTGTTTGCGCATTTCAGCGCAATCACAATGCCTGGGTTTAAAACACTCAAGGAAAACCAAAAGGTAACGTTTGATATTACCCAAGGTCCTAAGGGCAAACAAGCTACTAATATCCAAGCAGCTTAATCTGCTTTAGATCATTACTAAAACCCAGGACTTGTTCCTGGGTTTTTTTTCGCCTGCATTTTCTTGTCTTGCCAGCCCTGCCTTAGAATGACCCTCACCCACCAAGTACACTCAGAACACCATGCATTTACCCCATATGAAACAATTCATTTTTTCTCTTACGGCGACAGCTGGGGTCTTTTCAGCACCATTGTTTGCACAACAGAATGTCGGCCTACCTACAGTTGAACTCAAAACTGGGATCTATCGTATTCAGGCAGAGTTAGCTGATACACCCAAAGCACGCGAGGTCGGGCTCATGAATCGTACTAGTATGCCCACGAACTCTGGCATGCTTTTTATCTTTGAGCAAAAAGCAGGACATTGCTTCTGGATGAACAACACAAAGATTCCTCTATCGATTGCCTTTATTGCTGATGATGGCAAGATTGTGAATATCGAAGAGATGCAAGCTGAGACTACCAACAACCATTGCCCTAAGGCAGCAGTACGTTATGCACTTGAGATGAATAAGCAGTGGTTCTCTGAGAGAGTGATCGTGCCTGGCACAGTCATTCAAGGCTTACCCAGGAGGTGAGGCACTAGTTCTTGAGAATAAATTGGGCGGCAGTCTTAATAAACTCAGACTCTTTCTCATTAAACCCGTGATAGGCCTTTGAGCCACAGACATCGCCCTCGCTCACACCACCCTCCATCGCAACAAACTGGGATCGAGATTTGCCAGACCTATTTTTAATAATTCCTTCTGAGGCAGAAAAAGGCGTGTTTGCACAGCCGTCGTCTACATGATGAATAGCTTGTACCGGCATAGCCACATCTGAGTCAATAGAAGCCGATCGATAAGTACCAGCAATAATCACTCCAGAAATTAGCCCAGCCTGATCTTTTCCACCATTTGCAAACTCAGTAACACTCACGGTTCCCATGCTGTGCCCAAAAATCCAAATAGGCAAATTAAGCCTCTCTTTGTAATATTGCACAACATTCAAAATTCTTTGCTGGTGATCGCGAATAGATCTGGAGTTTCTCATTCCCCCGCCCAAGTCATAGGGGGTATCAACTAATACGGCGTCTATTCCGTATTGAATCCATAAATTCTTTGAGCGCACGAAAGTGTGGAAGTTGGTACTGGATCCATCATTCTGAAGGCGCAACATGCCACCGCCACCAGGAAATAATAGGACTACCGCCTTTGCATTTGGTGCCGGCACCAGCAGCGTTCTTGTAGGCGGATCATCCTTGTACGGAACGTCAAAAACTTGTGCGCTCACCAAATTAGACAATGCAATCCCCGTGAAAAGGACGATTTGAGCTAGTTTCATATTCTCTTTTTTACACCGATCCAAATGAAAAAACCACCCGTGGGTGGTTTTTCTACTTTTAACCAATGTGGCTTTATTCGAAATGACAAACATAATGAACTGGAGACTCGGCACGAATGATGAAATAACCACCTTTTTCCACTTCCCAGCTTTGACCCGCTTTGAACTCGACCTCTGGGGCGCCGTTAATACTGACAAACGCATTACCATCAACTACTTCCATAACTTCCTTTGTGCTGAGGTCAAAACGTAAAGTGCTTGGCAATACCACGCCAACTGATTTACGAACGCCATTTGGCAAAGTCACAGTATGAGATACGCACTTACCATCGAAAAATACATTGGCTTTTTTGCCTACAGAAACTTGATCAAATTGCATCTTTATTCTTTCTAATCTGAATTACTAGTTTGTTGTTTATCTTGATTATTTAGCACGCTTACGTCTTGCAGTTTCAGCAATTCGCATACGCAAAGCATTGAGCTTAATAAATCCACCCGCATCGGCTTGGTTGTACGCACCACCATCATCATCAAAGGTGGCGATTGTCTGATCAAACAAAGTATTCGCTGAATCGCGTGATATGACAGAGACGGATCCCTTGTAGAGCTTCAGTCGCACAACCCCGTTAACCATTTGTTGCGTGTGATCGATCAAGGTTTGCAGAGCTAGGCGCTCTGGTGCCCACCACAGGCCGTTGTAAATGAGGCTTGCGTAACGGGGCATGAGATCATCTTTGAGGTGAGCGACTTCACGGTCCAAAGTAATACTCTCAATACCGCGGTGCGCTTTCAACAAGATAGTGCCGCCAGGGGTTTCATAGCAGCCACGGCTCTTCATGCCTACAAAGCGGTTCTCAACTAAGTCAAGACGACCAATGCCATGCATGCCACCAATACGATTGAGTTCAGCAAGCAACTCATGTGGTTTATAAGCTTTACCATTAATCGCCACTGCATCACCAGCACGGAATTCAATTTCAATAATTTCTGGGGCGTCTGGAGCCTTCTCTGGAGAGACCGTCCAACGCCACATGGATTCTTCCGCTTCAGCATTCGGGTTCTCAAGATGACGACCTTCGTAGCTGATGTGCAATAAATTGGCATCCATGGAATACGGTGAGCCACCTTGCTTATGCTTCATTTCTACTGGGATGCCATGCTTTTCTGCATAGGCCATCAATTTTTCTCGGGAGAGTAAATCCCACTCGCGCCATGGTGCAATTACCTTAATTCCAGGCTCGAGTGCGTAATAGCCCAACTCAAAACGTACTTGGTCATTACCTTTACCAGTAGCGCCATGCGATACAGAGTCCGCACCAGTCGCGCTAGCAATTTCAATTTGACGCTTAGCAATCAATGGACGCGCGATGGAGGTACCCAAAAGGTACTCGCCTTCGTAAATCGTATTGGCGCGGAACATGGGAAACACAAAGTCACGTACAAACTCTTCACGCAAGTCGTCGATAAAAATATTTTCTGGCTTGATGCCAAACTGCAGCGCTTTGGCGCGTGCCGGCTCCAACTCTTCACCCTGACCTAAGTCAGCTGTGAAAGTAACGATCTCACATTGATAGGTATCTTGAAGCCATTTGAGAATCACACTGGTATCAAGACCGCCGGAATACGCTAAAACTACTTTTTTAATATCAGACATAATTTCTATTCAATCAAAAAATGAATCAATAAAGAACCAAGATAAATTACTTAAACACTTAGTCCAAACGGCCGCAGAGTAAATACTCCATCAAGGCTTTTTGAACATGCAAACGATTTTCAGCCTCTTCCCAAACGATGCTTTGAGGACCATCAATCACTTCTGCAGAAACCTCTTCACCACGATGCGCTGGCAAGCAATGCATGAACAAGGCATCTGGTTTTGCCAATGCCATTAACTCTTCATCGACCATCCAGTCTTTAAAAGCAGTCATACGAGAAGTATTTTCATCCTCGTAGCCCATGCTAGTCCATACATCAGTGGTGACCAAATCGGCACCTTTACAAGCTTCCTTTGGATCAGCGCAAATCGTCAGATGCTTTAAAGCCTTCTCGGTCAATCTGGAACTATCTAACTGATAACCACTAGGAGCGGAGAAGCGAATTTGAAAATCCAAACATTCCGCCGCCTGAATCCAGGTATAGGCCATGTTGTTGGCATCGCCTACCCAAGCAACTATTTTCCCCTGAATCGGACCGCGGGCCTCTACAAAAGTAAAGATATCAGCCAATACTTGGCAAGGATGGTACTCATTGGTCAGGCCGTTGATTACGGGCACACGAGAATTTGCTGCGAAGCGCTCAATAATCTCTTGGCCAAAGGTACGAATCATGATGATGTCCGTCATCCTAGAAATCACCTGCGCAGCGTCCTCTACAGGCTCACCACGACCCAACTGGGTATCTCGGGTATTGAGGTATACGGCATGGCCACCAAGCTGGTGTATGCCCGCCTCAAAAGAAAGGCGGGTACGAGTCGAATGCTTCTCAAAGATCATTGCTAGAGTGCGATCATGTAAGGGATGCCAAGTCTCGTAACTTTTGAACTTCGTCTTAAGCCAAGCAGAGCGCTTGAGGAGGTAATCGTATTCTGCGCGCGTCAGGTCAGCAAACTGCAAGTAATGCTTAACCTGGCCAGGCACTTGGGGCTTTGCCAAAGATGTCATTGTTGAGCTTTCTACTAGAGTTTTAGCTTGCATTTTTTGTTTGGGGCATCGAACTGCACGAAAATAGTTCCTAAAGTCATCTTAAGACCTTCGCAGACTGTTAAGCTAAGGTCTAAGTAACACCGATTCCTTACTACGATTTCTACGCCAACTTGAACCACAAAAAGCTTTTCATTCAAGGCATTACAACCTCTGGCAAACCTTTTCGGCCCAGTGACTGGGCCGAACGACTTTGCGGAGTGATGGCCACTTTTCGCCCACCAGGCGATGCTGGCGACCC
This sequence comes from Polynucleobacter sp. Nonnen-W13, assembly GCF_018881735.1. Classification (NCBI taxonomy): domain Bacteria; kingdom Pseudomonadati; phylum Pseudomonadota; class Betaproteobacteria; order Burkholderiales; family Burkholderiaceae; genus Polynucleobacter; species Polynucleobacter sp. Nonnen-W13. The sequence goes on from NZ_JACVPU010000003.1 coordinate 57,075, forward strand.
CCGCTTCTCTTACTCACCTTATGCCAGACCAGTGGTTATTGCAAAAGTAACATGCGTTGTAATTGATACCAGGCTAAGAGACCTCGATCCGAGAGCGCTCGACTTTGTCATCAACTTTGCCAAAGACAATTGCCTGCCAATCGAAGAAGCCTGCGAATTCGAACCGAATCCACAATCCCAGCCCTAAAAACAAAAACCCGCTCTGATAAGGAGCGGGCTAAGACCCAGATTACTCTAAAGTCTGCCTAAATCTATAAAAGTCTTACGCTGCCATCGCCTTAATAGCTGCAGACAAACGTGACTTCTGACGTGATGCCGTATTTTTGTGAGCGATCTTTTTATCAGCAATCTTGTCGATTGTGGACTGAGTTGCTGCAAATACTTTAGCAGCAGCGTCCTTGTCGCCAGTTTCAATTGCTTTGCGAACTGCCTTGATGGAAGTGCGAAGCTTTGAACGCAAGCTAGAGTTGTGTTCATTCTGTTTTACTGCCTGCCGTGCGCGTTTACGCGCTTGTGCGGTATTGGCCATCTTTAAACCTTGCTATATAAAAAATACAAAATACGGTTAACTAAAATTCTGTGTGGGTTCGCCAAATTTGTAAGCTGACTCACCAAAACCCAAGATTTTACATTAAAGGACTAAAAAAGCCCAGCCGCTTGATAAATAGGGGAAAATTAGCCCATGAATCTGCTTTCAGCTGCCGCAAAGGTCAGCTCCCTCACCATGCTCTCTAGGATTACCGGACTACTCCGGGAGACCCTAATTGCCCGTAGTTTTGGGGCTTCAGAGTGGACTGACGCCTTTAATGTAGCCTTCAGACTACCCAATTTGCTCCGTAGACTCTTTGCTGAGGGGGCCTTTTCTCAGGCATTTGTACCTATTTTGGGAGAAATCTCAAGTCAAGGAGACGTAAAACAGTCCCAAATCCTCGTCAATGCAGTCGCTACGCTCTTATTTTGGGCTTTGCTGCTTACGGTACTCCTAGGTGTGATTGGCGCCCCCCTGCTGATTCTGGCTATTGCTACAGGCTTTGAGGGCAGTCCAGCCTATGAGGCAAGCGTAGTCATGACACGCATCATGTTTCCCTATATCGGTCTGATTTCGATGGTTTCTCTCTCTGCAGGGATTCTCAATACCTTTGGCCGCTTTGCCATTCCAGCATTTACACCAGTTTTGCTCAATTTAGCCCTCATTAGCAGCGCCATCTTTTTGGCGCCCCACCTGGACCAGCCGATTTATGCTCTGAGTATCGGTGTGCTCTTAGGTGGTGTCTTGCAGTTGGCCATTCAAGTTCCGGCCCTCGCTCATTTGGGCTTGCTGCCTAGAGTAGGTTTTCTACCCGGAGCAATTAAAGCAGCAGTTCAAAATCCAGATGCCCGTCGCGTCATGAAATTAATGGGGCCTGCCGTGTTTGCAGTTTCAGTCGCCCAAATTTCTCTCATTATTAATACCAATATTGCCTCTCGTTTACAAACAGGTAGCGTATCTTGGCTCTCCTATGCTGATCGCCTCATGGAATTTCCAACAGCGCTTTTGGGAGTAGCGCTGGGAACAGTCTTACTCCCAAGCCTGAGCAAAGCAAACGCAAAAAATGATTTGGTACATGCAGGCGAACTCTTAATTTGGGGATTGCAACTCACCTTTTTGCTCGCTGCGCCTTGCGCGATTGCCCTCTTTATTTTTGGAGAACCGCTAGCAGCAGTTTTGTATCACTATGGTAAGTTCAACGCATTAGACGTCTTGATGACGCAGCGCGCTCTGGCAGCTTATGGTGTTGGGCTCATTGGCCTCATTCTGGTGAAGATCTTGGCTCCCGGCTTTTATTCCCGCCAAGATATCCGCACACCAGTAAAGATTGGCTTGCTGGTGTTGGTGGCAACCCAATTAGCCAATTTAGTTTTTGTTCCCTGGTTGGGTCATGCCGGCCTTGCGCTATCGGTTGGCGCTGGCGCCTGCTTAAATGCCGCATTACTTTGGGTAGGCCTGCATCGACGGGGCGCCCTACCTGGCTTTGCGTGGTTAAAGTATTTGGGGCAGCTATTACTTGCCTTAATTCCTTTTGCATTCCTCTTGTATTACGCCGCGACTGCACATGATTGGATTGCAATGCAATCGAGCCCCTGGATTCGAGTTGGCTTACTGGCTGCCTGGCTAGCCGCTGCTGCTGTGGTGTATTTCGCAGCCCTATGGCTTGTCGGAATCCGCTGGCAAAAATTCCTACGTCATGCAAAATAGCCTTTATGCCTACACAACAACTCGACTATTTCACATCCCTCGTAGCCGAAGACGAGCACTTTCCCTTAACTGAGGCAGCGGTGGCAGTTGCACAACACGCCTACCCAGATCTCGATGTTCAGGGCGTACTTGATCAGATTGATCAGTGGGGCAACAAAATCAAGCAGCGTATTACTCCTGACACGCCACCGATTCAGCGCCTGCAGTTGCTCAAACATTTCTTTTATAACGAGTTAGGCTTTGGCCCAAACCAGAATGACTTCTACGCCCCCGAGAATTCTTACCTCCACCAAATCATTGAGAATCGTCGCGGTATTCCAATCTCATTGGCGATCTTAATGATGGAGCTTGGTCAGCAAATTGGTTTAAATATTCGCGGAGTATCTTTTCCAAATCATTTCATGATGCGCATTTCGTTGCAACAAGGCGAAATCATCATGGATCCATTGAATGGCGAATCCCTCTCCAAAAATCAGTTACAAGAAATGCTCGATCCCTATCTCGATGCTAAAGGCTATCGTGGTGAGCTCAGTCTGCCACTCAATATTTTCTTGCGAGCCTCTAGCTCTCGAGAAATTCTTTCGCGCTTTATGAGAAATCTCAAAATGATTTATTCGGAAGATGAGCGTTGGGAGCGCTTACTGGGCATCCAAGAACGTCTAGTAATTTTGCTGTCAGATTCAGCGGAAGAGGTTCGTGATCGCGGCTTGATCTTTGCACAACTAGAGTATGTACGACCTGCGATAGCTGATCTGCATCACTACTTAAGCGAAATGCCTGGCGCAGAAGATGCGGCAGATATTCGTGAGCACATCGCGACGCTAGAGAGTCAAACTAAACTGCATTAAGCGGCTCTATTGAGCGTTCTTAATTCTTTTTACGTTGAAATAATTTATAGATAGCAGCCAACACAATCGGAATCGCTGCTGCACCTATGCCAATCAATACGATCACGTTGAGGTTTTGGCGAATGATCGGGATATTGCCGAAGAAGTATCCAGCAATAACCAAACCAAAGACCCACAAGAGCGCGCCAGTCACATTGAAAAACTGGAAGCGAGAAAAGTTCATTACTGAAACTCCAGCAACAAATGGTGCAAAGGTACGAATGATCGGCAAAAAGCGCGCCACAATAATTGTCTTGCCGCCATGCTTCTCATAAAAAGAATGGGTTTTGCGCAAAGCTGCTTGATCGATCCAACGTGATTCGCTGCTAAAAATTCGTTCGCCAATCCACCGACCAATAAAGTAGTTCACTGTATTACCAGCAATTGCAGCAATCAACAATCCAATACAGAGTGTCCACAGATTAAAGTGCTCGGTAGCGCAATAGGCTCCAGCAATAAACAATAATGAATCCCCGGGCAAAAAGGGAGCCACCACTAGACCAGTCTCGGCAAATACGATCGCAAAGAGTAAGCCATAAGCCCAATAACCGTATTGCTGAATCACTACGTCTAAATGACGATCAATGTGCAATAGTAAGTCGCCTAACTGCAATAAGGTATCGATCAAATCGTGCTCCATGTATTCGTTGCAAGGATATTAACAGGCTAGCAATACAGAGTGGGGCATTTCATTCTTATAATGGGTTATGCAAACTGAACCTCACATTCAGCCTACGCATTCACCTCATCAGCCACCCATACTCTGTATTGTTGGCCCTACAGGCGCAGGCAAAACTCATCTTGCGATGTCATTGGCTGAGCATGCTAAATCCATAGGTCAAACCGTTGAATTAATCAGCATGGACTCCGCTCTGGTCTATCGCGGCTTAGATATTGGCAGCGCTAAACCTACTCAGGCTGAGCGAGCTGCTGTTCAGCATCACCTCATCGATATTTTGGAACCCACCGAATCTTATTCAGCCGCGCGCTTTGCAAATGACGCCAAGCAGCTCAGTAAAGAAATTCGTGATCGTGGAAATATTCCCGTTGTAGTGGGTGGCACGATGTTGTACTGGCGGGCCTGGGCATATGGCCTCTCATCTCTACCGCCAGCAGATCCAGAAATCCGCGCCCGCCTTGATGAGCAAGGTAAAGCTATTGGCTGGCCTGCGATGCACGCTAAATTAGCTCAAGCTGACCCTATGACTGCTGCGCGTTTACAGCCTAATGATTCTCAACGTGTACAACGTGCTTTAGAAGTTTATGAAATTACGGGCAAGCCGATGTCGGCACTGTTGGCAGATTCACCAAGCGAAGATGGTAGAGAAGGGTCGACTATTCCAGAATGGATTGATCTCATTTCATTAGAGCCAAGCGATCGCTCCCGCTTACATCAGAACTTAGAAAAGCGTTTTGATGAAATGCTGAGCGGAGGATTATTAGAAGAGGTTGAGCTGTTGAGAAAAAATCCAGCTCTGCATGGTGACCTGCCGGCCATTCGCTCAGTGGGTTACCGTCAAATCTGGGAATATTTATCTGGTGAAGTGGATCAAGCCGAAATGCGCTACAAGGCGCTAGCAGCCACTAGGCAGCTTGGCAAACGGCAGTTAACTTGGTTGCGCGCGATTGCTGGAAGAAAGACATTTGACCCGTTCAACCCAACTGAGTTAAACGCGGCCCTAGAGTACTGCAAGCAAAGTCTAGTTAAATAGGCTTTTACTGAGTATTAAATAACGATAGTTTGTGGTGCGCCAGCAGGACGCTCTACAACCTCGCCAACCGTCCAAGCATATAAACCTTCAGCCTTGAGAGATTGGATTGCAGTGTCAGCTTGATCGGCAGACACAATGACCACCATACCAATGCCGCAGTTAAATACGCGCACCATTTCTGCATCGGCTACGCCACCCTTCATTTGCAACCAGCGAAACAGCTCTGGCATTTGCCAGCTATCGCGATGCAGTACCGCTTGAGTATTTTCCGGGAGTACTCGTGGTACGTTGTCCACTAAACCGCCGCCAGTGATGTGAGCCATGCCCTTCACATTCATTTCATTGATCAACTTCAGTAATGGCTTTACATAAATTTGTGTAGGGGCCATGACTACATCGCCTAAAGGTCGGCCACCCAAATCATCAGTCGGCTTAGCACCGGCACGTTCAATAATTTTACGAACTAGTGAATAGCCATTGGAATGTGCGCCGCTCGAAGCAATCGCTAAAACGACATCGCCTGGGGTAATCGTTGCACCAGTAATAATTTTGGATTTTTCAACTGCACCAACAGCAAAACCGGCTAGGTCGTATTCGCCTGGAGGATACATACCAGGCATCTCAGCAGTTTCACCGCCGATGAGTGCGCAACCAGATAACTCACAACCTTTCGCAATACCACCAACGACTGTGGCAGCAGTATCCACAGTAAGCTTGCCGCAAGCAAAGTAATCCAAGAAAAAGAGGGGCTCAGCACCCTGAACCAAAATGTCGTTCACGCTCATCGCCACCAAATCCTGGCCGATCGTATCGTGACGATTCCACTCAAAGGCCAATCTGAGCTTTGTACCAACCCCATCAGTACCGGACACCAAAACTGGCTCTTTGTAGCGCTTTGGAACCTCAAAAAGGGCGCCAAAGCCACCAATCCCAGCCAGCACGCCTTCACGCATGGTTTTCTTGGCCAAAGGCTTAATGCGATCCACCAAATCATCCCCGGCATCGATATCGACACCTGCATCACGGTAGGAAAGGCCTTTTGAGGAAGAATTGGTAGGTGAGTTCATGGCAGAGATAGAAGATTAGTAAGAAACGCTACTTGGTCGGTAGAATCATTGAATTCTAGAGGATTCGAGGACGATGGCTGAAATTTTTACCCCTTTTCTGACTGCATTTATTCTGGCTTATGCCCTGCGCCCAGTTTGCTTGTGGCTTGAGAGGCAGCGCCTGCCCCGCGCAGCGGCCGCCGGGATTGCCATGATTATTGGCCTTGCAGTCGTATTTTTAATCTTGACCCTCTTTATTACCCTCATCAAAACCGAAATTCCCCTAATTAAGGCTCAGTTTCCGACTTGGATCCAAAACACCCAATCCTGGCTTGGGCCTAAGTTGAGTGAATTTCATATTGATGTAGATTGGGGCACTCTGAAATCCAGTGCGACTCAAAAAATTACTACGCACCTCAACGACAACTCTGATGCACTCATGTCCTCCACCTTGGAGACCGTGCTGATGTCAGGCAGTTCGGTAATCGCAGGATTCGTTAATGCGGTTCTGATCTTGTTTGTCATGTTTTATTTATTAATCGACTGGACTCATTTTTTTAAACTCATTAGAACGATTGTTCCGGTCCGCGCACAAGAGACGATTCACCACCTCGCAATGCATGCCGATGGCTTACTCTCGCAATACCTCCGGGGTATGCTGATTGTGATTTCGATCATGTCCGTTTTCTACAGCGTAGGATTAAGTCTGATTGGCATTAAAGGTGCGGCAGCCTTAGGCGTCTTTACTGCACTCATGATTGTGATTCCCTATATTGGCATCACCCTGGGTTTTACTCTAGCCGTCCTTGCAGCTCTTTTGCAGTTTGGGCCTGGTAGCGCAATTATTGGAGTCCTCGTCCTGTACGGATTAGGCCAATTCATTGAGGGCTTCTTTCTCACGCCACGCCTCGTAGGTGAGCGAATTGGCTTACACCCCGTTGCCGTGCTCTTTGCCTTATTGTTATTTGGAAAGTTATTTGGCTTCTTTGGTGTCCTACTCGCATTACCTATCAGCGCTGTGGGTTTAGTACTCTTGCAGTATGGTTGGACACGCTATATTCAAAGTCCGTGGTACCAAAAGTAAATTACTGCAGCAATGAATAGTCCCTCACTACCAAGGCAGTTTGCACTCGACATTGGCCACACACCCAAACCCAGCTTCAGTAATTTTTTAGCCGGAGAAAATCTAGCGCTGCACTCTACCTTGCAGGCAATAGCTAAATCCTGGGAAATGAATGCGCCAAGATTAGATAGTGAGAATCCTCTCAATCAACGCTGGATTTATTGGTGGGGCCCAGAAGGCTCTGGTCGCAGCCACTTACTTGGCGCCATCGGCAATGCTGCTCAGCAATTAGACTTGGAATACTTCCCCCTAACCCCTCATGAACCCATTTCCTGGGTGAGTCTGGAGGAAAGCCTGCCTGCCCTATGCTCCAGCGTGACACCCTCAGTCATTACTGTTGATGATGTGGATCGACTTGATGAGCGCCTAGTAGCCTCCTTGTTTCGCATTCTGAATGCTATACAGGGTAGCGAAGCAATGCATATTTTCATGGCGGGTAATGCTGCCCCTGCCGTACTAAGACTTCGAGAAGACTTGCGCACCCGCCTAGGATGGGGTTTGATCTTTCAAACTCATCTTTTGAGCGATGATGAGAAAATAGAAGCCTTACAACAAGCAGCACAAGCACGCGGCTTAGTTTTATCGTCAGATGTATTACCTTGGTTGTTAAATCGCTTTTATCGGGATATGCCCAGTCTGATGGCATTAATTGATGCTTTGGATGCTTACTCACTAGAAACAAAACGCGCTGTCACCTTGCCCCTCGTTAGAGAGCTCTTGCAGCCTAAATAAATATTCATGACTCAATTAGCACTGTTCGATTTAGATCACACTCTTCTCCCCTGCGATAGCGATTACGAATGGGGTCAGTTCTTGGCGCGTATTGGTGTAGTCGATAGTAAATACTATGCACAGCAAAATGAACGCTTTTATCAAGATTACAAAGATGGAAAGCTCAATATCCAAGAGTTTCTTCGCTTTGCATTAAAGCCACTCTCCGAACACTCCCGCACACAGCTTAAAGAATGGCATGAGGCCTTTATGCAAGAGGTCATTACAGGCCAACTCCGTCAACAGGCGCTTGATCTTGTGAAGCGCCACCAAGATGCTGGCGATCTTTGCTGTGTTGTGACTGCAACCAATAGCTTTGTTACTCGCCCCATCGTAGAAAGTTTTGGCATCGAACATCTAGTAGCTACTGAACCCGCCACCGTGGGAGATCAACCTTTTGCTGATTTCACAGGTGAAGTTAAGGGGATTCCGAGTTTTCGGGAGGGCAAAATTCAACGAGTTCATGATTGGCTTGCCACTCAAAAGCTCGCATTGAATGAAATGCCACAAAGTTATTTTTATTCAGACTCGATGAACGATTTACCTCTGCTGGAAAAAGTGAGCAATCCTGTTGCTACTAATCCGGATGTTCGCCTACGTGATGAAGCCTTAAAACGTCACTGGCCCATACTTGAACTGTTTGCATGATTACCAAATTTATTAAACGTATTTTGCGTCGCGATCCCATGATCCGACATACTGCAGCCCATACCTCTGGTGCGCCGAAACGAGTACCTAAAAAAACTCACCGTATTGACCCAGACTTACTCTCTAAAAATGCCGTGAAGGTAACTCAGACACTGCAGCAGGCTGGCTATGATGCTTTTATTGTGGGTGGCGCTGTAAGAGATTTAGCTTTAGGCATTGGCCCCAAAGACTTTGATGTGGCAACCAATGCCACCCCAGAGCAAGTACAAAAACTATTTCGCAAAGCACGCCTCATTGGTCGTCGCTTTCAGATTGTGCATGTCACTTTCTTTGGTAAAGGCCAACCTGAAATTATTGAGGTATCTACCTTTAGAGCTCTATTGGAGAACGCTGGCGAGCATGTAGCAGAAAATGGTCGCATCTTGCGCGATAACGTCTGGGGCAGCCAGCATGAAGATGCTGCACGCAGAGATTTCAGCATCAATGCGATGTACTATGACCCTGCTACTGAAACCGTACTCGACTATCACGGCGGTATGGCCGACATGCAGAAGAAGACATTGCGCATGATTGGTGACCCGGCGAAGCGCTATCGTGAAGATCCGATTCGCATGTTGCGCGCCATTCGCTTTGCGGCCAAGACAGGCTTTACCTTAGACGCAGCAACTCGCGCACCTATCGCTAAATTAGGTAAATTGATTCATGATGTTCCGTCTGCTCGTCTCTTTGATGAAATTCTCAAGCTACTCATGTCTGGTTACTCATGGGCTGCGATTCAAGGCCTCAAGGACGCGGGGCTCCATCATGGCCTACTGCCCTTGCTAGATCACATCCTGGATCAGAGTGCAGACTCCAAAGAAGCCAATGATTTTGTTCGCACTGCCCTGGCCAATACCGATCAACGCATTCAATCTGGCAAAAGTGTCTCAGCTGGATTCTTGTTCGCCACTTTGCTCTGGCCAGACCTCCTGAGCAATTGGAAAAAGAATATCGCCAAAGGGATTTCTAATATTCCTGCACTACATGATGCGATGGATGAGACTATCGCCAGTCAAAGCAGCGGCATGGTAATTCAACGTCGCTTCGAGAGCGATATGCGGGAAATCTGGTCAATGCAACCTCGCTTTGAAAAGCGTGTTGGACGCTATCCTTATCGCCTGATTGAATCTCCACGTTTTAGAGCGGGTTATGACTTTATGCTCCTGCGCTGTGCCACGGGAGAGAAGAATTCAGCTCTGGGCGAATGGTGGACAAGCTTTATTGAAAGTGCCCCAACTGGGCAAGAGGCCCTGATGGCGAGCGTCAAAAATGAGACTGGCAACAGCGACTCTCCCACAAAACGACGTCGCCGTAGAAAAGCCAAAGTGTCCTCGCCCACTGAAAGTGCAGCAGACTAAGCAGACTTGAGAAAAATTCAGTAAAGTAGTTTCAGTAGTTTCTCTGCACCCTTCTTTTGTTTGGAATGAGCATGGCTCGAGCTTTTATTGGATTTGGCGGCAATATCGGTGACACACGTCAGCTTATTACTGATGCAATTGTGTGCCTTGCACAACGTTGCGAGCTCCAAATACTAGCTAAAAGCTGTTTTTACCAAAGCGCGCCCTTTGAAGCTACCGGCGGGGACTACATCAATGCAGTCATTGAAATTGAAACGCAATTAAGCCCTTACGGCCTTTTGCACGTCTGCCAAGCAGTCGAACAAGAATTTGGGCGTGAGCGTCCTTACGCTAACGCACCTCGGACGATTGATCTAGATATCCTATCCTTTGAGGGTGTTTCTCAAACAGATACGGAACTCACCATCCCCCACCCTAGAATCATTGAACGCTCGTTTGTTCTACTTCCTTTACTGGAAATTGCCCCAGATTTCTTTTTGCCCAATTTGGGCGAGCTCAAGGCCTATTTGCCTAAGGTAGCCGATCAGCGCATTGAAAAACTCTCTTGCCGCAACTGTAATTGTGGTGAAAAACAGGTTTATAGCCGATCAGCGCATTAATTCATTAAACTCACGCCATGGGTTACTTGCAAGGCGAAAAGCCAATTACGATCTCTAAACTCCTCACCATGCATGCCGAGGGTGAAAAAATTACGATGCTGACGGCATACGATTCCACAATGTCAGCCTTGTTAAATCGCAGTGGAGTAGAAACCATTCTGATTGGGGACTCCTTAGGTAATGTGATTCAAGGTCACTCCAGCACAACACCGGTAACTGTTGAGCATGTGGCTTATCACACTGAATGTGTCGCTCGAGCTAACACCCATGCATTCATCATTGCCGACCTACCTTTTGCGAGCTATGGTGATCCTGTTCAAGCTTTAGATTCAGCAGCAGAGCTCATGCGCGCTGGTGCCGACATGGTCAAACTTGAAGGTGGTGATTGGCAAATCGACATCATTCAGTATTTAGTAGAACGTAGTGTTCCTGTTTGCGCTCATCTTGGACTATTACCCCAGTCTGTTCACATCTTGGGTGGTTATAAGGTTCAAGGTAAATCGAAAGATGCTGCAAGCCTCATGCTTGAGCAGGCAATTGCTTGCGAACAAGCTGGCGCGCAAATGATTGTGCTCGAAGCCATTCCATCCTCATTGGGCAAGCTCATTACCGAATCGCTCACCATTCCTACCATTGGAATCGGTGCAGGTACGAATTGCTCAGGTCAAGTATTAGTATTGCAAGATATGCTAGGCATCAGCCCCGGGAAGCCGCCAAAGTTTGTTAAAAACTTTATGGATGGCCACAACTCAATTGAAGCAGCAGTCAAAGCCTATGTCCGAGAGGTTAAATCCGGAAAGTTCCCCGGACCCGAACACGGCTTTGCTGGATAAATTCAAGCTACCAGTTAACTAAAAAAGCTCTTTACTCCATCAAACCAACCCTTTTGATGGGGGTTATGTTTGTCGCCACCTGATTTCAGGCTATCGTCAAAACTCTGCAGTAATTTTTTCTGTTCATCAGTTAACTTCACTGGAGTCTCGACAGCAACGTGGACAAAGAGATCGCCCACCATAGTTGAGCGCAAACCTTTAATACCCTTGTTACGCAAACGGAATGTTTTTCCAGTTTGCGTACCCTCAGGAATCGGAAACTCCACACGCCCTGAAAGCGTTGGGACTTCAATATCCCCGCCAATCGTTGCAGTTGCAAAGGAGATCGGCATTTGGACATGCAGATCACTGCCATCACGCTCAAATACCTTATGGGGCTTGACTCTCACCTCTACATAAAGATCGCCGGATGGTCCACCATTGACGCCAGGCTCGCCATTGCCGACGGAGCGCACACGCATACCATCATCAATACCCGCTGGGATTTTGATTTCCAGCGTCTTTTGTTCTTTATGTTTACCGCTGCCATGGCAAGTCTTACATGGCTTAGGAATATATTCGCCTGTGCCACGACACTTAGGGCAAGTTTGCTGCATGGAGAAGAAGCCTTGCTGGACACGGACTTGGCCATGACCGCCGCAAGTAGTACATCTCTCGGCTTTGCTACCAGGTTCAGCGCCAGTGCCATGACATGGCTTGCAATTACTCCAACTTGGCACCCGAATTTGAGTCGTGTAACCCTCGGCAGCTTGCTCAAGAGTGATCTCCATGTTGTAACGTAAATCAGCACCTTTATATACCTGCGGTCCCGACTGACGCCCGCCACCTTGACCAAAAATATCGCCGAAGATGTCGCCAAAAGCATCGGCAAAACCGCCACCGCCAAATCCGCCACCGCCAAAACCACCAGATTGATCGAGACCAGCGTGACCATACTGATCATATGCGGCACGCTTATTTGGGTCCGTTAAAGTTTCGTAAGCCTCTTTAACTTCTTTAAATTGCGCTTCTGCCGTTTTGCTATCGGGATTACGATCAGGGTGATGCTTCATCGCCATTTTTCGATAGGCTTTTTTTAGCTCATCTTCGCTAGCGCCTTTGGCAACTCCAAGGACCTCGTAATAATCGCGTTTACTTGTAGACACAAAATTCCTCTCAACAACCTGAATGACACAAGTCGGCACGTGGCCGACTTGTTATTTAAGTACTTCTAAACTACGTTAAATGGCTTTCAATCTCCGAAATTACTTCTTGTCATTCACTTCTTTGAAATCCGCATCCACTACATCAGCATCGGGGGCTGCACCTGGTGCACCACTAGGCGCTGCGCCAGGAGCGCCACCAGCCTTAGCCTGTTCTGCAGCCATGGCTTTTTCACCGAGCTTCTGACTTGCTTTACCCAAAGCCTCAGTCTTAACCTCAATGGCAGCTTTATCACTACCTTTGATGGCTTCGTCCAATTCTTTCAAAGCGGCTTCGATAGCTTCTTTTTCAGAAGCCTCCAAAGCAGAACCGTGCTCTTCTAGGGCTTTCTTAGTGGAGTGAGCCAAAGCATCAGCAGTGTTACGTGCTGTTACTAATTCCAATGCTTTTTTATCTTCATCGGCATTCGCTTCAGCATCTTTCACCATGCGTAAAATTTCCTCCTCAGTCAAACCTGAGTTTGCCTTGATGGTGATCTTGTTCTCTTTGCCAGTCGTTTTATCTTTTGCGGTTACATGCAAAATACCATTGGCATCAATATCAAAAGTCACTTCAATTTGTGGCATACCACGTTGCGCCGGAGCAATACCTTCCAAATTGAACTCACCGAGCAATTTGTTGGCAGCAGCCATTTCACGCTCACCTTGGAAGCACTTAATGGTTACCGCAGGCTGGTTATCTTCCGCTGTAGAGTAAACCTGCGAATGCTTCGTCGGAATAGTCGTGTTCTTCGGAATCATCTTAGTCATCACACCGCCCAAGGTTTCGATACCCAAAGACAAGGGGGTTACGTCCAGGAGCAATACGTCTTTTCGATCACCCGACAATACCGATCCCTGAATCGCAGCACCAACTGCAACCGCTTCATCTGGGTTTACATCTTTACGCGGCTCTTTACCGAAAATTTCTTTTACCTTATCCTGAACAGCAGGCATACGAGTTTGACCGCCGACCAGAATCACATCATCGATATCAGCGGGATTTACGCCAGCGTCTTTAATTGCAGTCAAGCAAGGACCAGCTGTACGGTTGATCAACTCCTCGACCAACGACTCTAGCTTAGCTCGGGTCAACTTCAAGTTCAAATGCTTGGGACCGCCTGCATCAGCAGTCACGTATGGCAAATTGATTTCAGTTTGTTGCGCAGATGACAATTCGATCTTGGCTTTCTCAGCAGCATCTTTCAAGCGCTGCAATGCCAATACGTCTTTACTCAAATCTACGCCTTGTTCTTTCTTGAACTCAGCAATAATCCAGTCAATGATGCGCTGGTCAAAATCTTCACCGCCCAAGAAGGTATCACCGTTGGTAGAGAGCACTTCGAACTGCTTCTCGCCATCCACGTTAGCAATCTCAATAATGGAAACGTCGAATGTACCGCCGCCCAAGTCATATACGGCAATCTTGCGATCAACCTTGTCCTGCTTGTCCAGGCCGAAGGCTAATGCCGCGGCAGTTGGCTCATTAATGATGCGCTTTACATCTAAACCAGCGATTCGACCCGCATCTTTAGTAGCTTGACGTTGGCTGTCATTGAAGTAAGCAGGAACCGTAATCACCGCCTCAGTCACTTCTTCACCGAGATAATCTTCGGCTGTCTTTTTCATTTTGCGCAGAATTTCTGCTGAAACTTGTTGTGGTGCCATTTTTTTGTCGCGCGCTTCCACCCAAGCATCGCCGTTATCCGCCTGAACAATTTTGTAGGGCATCAAACCGATGTCTTTTTGCACTTCCGCATCAGTAAACTTACGACCCATCAAACGCTTTACTGCGTAGATGGTGTTTTTAGGATTGGTTACGGATTGGCGTTTTGCAGGTGCGCCAACCAATACTTCACCGTCTTCAACATAAGCGATGATGGAAGGAGTTGTGCGACCGCCTTCTGCGTTCTCGACAACTTTAGGTGCATTGTTTTCAACAACAGAAACGCACGAGTTCGTGGTTCCTAAGTCAATTCCGATAATCTTTCCCATAATGGCTCCAAAAAATTAAGTTACGTGTAATTTCGTCAAACTGCGAATAATTCAATAAGGAATAAATGGGGTCGAAGCAGAGAAATTCAAGGGTTAAAAAGCAAAAAAGGCAGATTTCTGCCTTTTATATCTTTTTTGACCCAGAAAACCCCATTTAGGGGCTTTCAATACCTTATTTGGGTGCGCTCACGGTTACTAAAGCAGGACGCAAAATCCGATCAGCTATGGAATAACCCCTCTGGAGCACTGAAACTACGGTATTGGCCTCTTGGTCCGAAGGAACTGAAGCAATAGCCTGATGATGGTGGGGGTCAAACTTATCACCTACAGCAGGATTAATCTCAGTCAAGCGACCTTTTTCAAAGGCGGATAGCAATTGTTTTAGGGTGATCTCTAGACCCTCTTTAAAGGCTTTGGCATCTATAGTCTCTGCGTTCAGGGCCGCATAGAGACTGTCGGTAACTGGCACGAGGTGCTCAGCAAAACTCTCAATCGCAAACTTATGTGCCTTTGAGATATCTTCGGCGGCACGGCGACGAATGTTTTCGCCCTCGGCTTTAGCACGAAGGTAGTTATCCTGCATCTCGGTTAGCTTTTGATTTAACTCGGCAATTTCTTGCTCAGGAGTCTGTACTTCGGCATCCGCAGAAGCTGCTTGTGCACCAGCTGCAGCCTGAAGATCGGCAGCAGTATTTTCTTGCTCAGGAGATGGATTTTGATTTTCTTGGGTCATAGGTACAAATTCACTTTTCTATCAGGATGGCTACTTCTCAACAATATGGGGCCGATTTAGGCAATTTCAAGTGTGCCCATCTTTAAGCAATCTTCGTTTTAGCTAATTCAGCCAAACGGTTGCGCTCCTGTAATACCGCATCGGACTCAACCCCTAAACTCCAGCCAGATAGATGCTGATGGGCAATTTCGTACATCGCATCGATCCACTTTGGATTGCTATTTAAGCAAGGGATGTAGCGGTAGTCTTTGCCGCCATGCTCCAAAAAGATCTCACGTGCCTCCATTGCAATCTCTTCTAAGGTTTCCAGGCAATCTGCCGGAAATCCTGGGCAAAAAATATCGACTCGTTTACAGCCTGCTCTACCCAACTCCTCAATCATGGGAGCCGTATAAGGCTTGAGCCACTCCGCCTTACCAAAGCGAGATTGAAAAGTCACCAAGTATTGTCCAGGCTCTAGACCTAATGACTCACCAAGTAAGCGGCCGGTTTTCAAGCACTCACAATGGTAGGGATCGCCCTTCATTAAATTGCGCTTGGGTAGGCCGTGAAAAGACATTACAAGGCGATCACCAGCAGCAAAATCTGGGCGACCATCTTTATCCCATGCTCCGAGTACTTGGTCACGTAATGCTGAAATATATGCAGGGTTGTCGTGATAGTACTTAACCAAACGCAACTCAGGTTGATTGCGCCAAGTACCCAATACGCGAAACACTTCATCAAAACTGGAGGCAGTGGTTGTCGCAGAATATTGTGGGTATAGTGGCAGCAACAATAAACGCTCCATGCCCTGTGCTTGCAGGGCTTCCAGGGCTTGCTGAGTTGAAGGTTCACCATAGCGCATGGCTAAATCTACCAGGACTACTTGACCGTGATTAGCGAATTTCTCACCCAACTCTTTTGCTTGCAAGCGCGAGTAATGCATTAATGGGGAGCCCAATTTTGGCAACCAAATGGAAGCGTATTTCTTTGCAGAAGCACCACTACGAATCGGCAAAATAATGCCATTCAAAATACACCACCAAATAATGCGGGGGATTTCTACAACGCGGGGATCAGATAAAAATTCCTTGAGATAAGCCCTTACTGCTTTAGCAGTTGGTGCGGAAGGAGTGCCCAAGTTGAGCAATAACACTGCTGTCTTAGAGGGGCGTAGGTGAGGATTTTGATTCAAGGAAGATCCGTCTTTATTAAGGAGAGCTAAAAGATATAAACATAAACATGACTAAGAACTTATTGGCGCACTTAATGCACCCGATAACAACTTAGAGGTGATGTCGACAATTGGAATCACCCGATCGTATGCCATGCGAGTAGGGCCAATCACGCCAAGAGTTCCAACGATCTGACCATCCACACTGTAGGGCGCACTGATGACAGCTAAATCTTCATAAGGCAGTAAATCACTTTCACCGCCAATGAAAATTTGAATACCATCGGCATGACTAGACACGTCTAGCAACTGCATGAGGACCGACTTTTGCTCGAGCATATCGAACATCTTGCGCAGCTTATCCAAATTCGTACTGAGATCGCCAACATTCAGTAAGCGCCGCTCACCTGATAGCAGCATATCGCCTTGACCCATACCGTAATCACTAACGCCGCTATGCAATGCCAGAGCCATTAGCCCCGAGATATCGCTTCGCAAATTATCTAAATCAGAGGCAAGGTGTGCACGCACTTCTGCAAAACTCTTGCCGGCAAACTGAGTATTGATGTAATTTCCAGCCTCAACTAGCTGACTTGGGGTGTAGTCTTGCGAGGTAGGCAGGATACGATTTTGCACATCACCCTCAGGCGTAACCATGATAAGGAGGATTTTGCCCTCACCAAGCCTCAAGAATTCAATATGCTTAAAGACCTGAGCTCGCTTGGGCGTCATCACCACCCCGGCAAAATGGGTCAAATTAGATAAAATTTGTGCAGCGGAGTTCAGCACCCTTTGGGGTGAATCTGGCAACAGACCTTTTTCCATCTCACGGGTCGCAATTTCCTCCAAAGGGCGAACAGTCACCATCGTATCCACAAAGAGGCGATAGCCCCTTGGGGTTGGGATACGACCTGCTGAGGTGTGGGGGCTAGTTACCAAGCCCATTTCCTCTAAATCAGCCATCACATTGCGAATCGTGGCCGCAGAAAGATCCAATCCCGAGAATCGAGATAGGGTGCGTGAGCCAATAGGCTGACCCTCTTCGATATAGCGCTCGATGAGGGTTTTCAGTAAGGCGCGGGAACGATCATCCATGGTGGAAGGGATTTTATGCGTATGGTTTAATCGTTATATGTTAAGCCCATCCCCAAATTCCAGCAAAAAGGCCTTTAGCCGGGTTGCGCTTGTCGGCAAATATCAGGCTGACGGCATGCAAGAGCGTCTTAAGGACCTGGCAGCACTTCTCGGCCAGCAAGGCTGTGAGGTCTATGTAGAGAGTTCCACTGCCAGCCACTTAAGCCTAACCGCCTACCCGATCAAAAAAGTAGAGGAGTTTGCGGGAGCCATTGATTTAGCAGTGGTTTTAGGTGGTGACGGAACAATGCTGGGGATTGGGCGCCAACTGGCTGGCAGTAATGTCCCCCTCGTTGGCATTAATATGGGCCGCTTGGGCTATATGACCGACATCCCCATTCAGAACGTTCAAACGGTTTTGCCGCAAATGATTGCTGGTGACTACGAAGCCGACAGCAGAACACTGCTAGATGCAGTCGTGATGCGTGATGGCCAAAAAATCAATCAAGCTCTCGCCTTAAATGATGTAGTAGTCAATCGCTCCGGAATATCAGGGATGGTAGAGCTTGCAGTGCGCGTCAACGGTTCATTTATGTATAACCAGCGTTCAGATGGCTTGATCGTGTCTACCCCTACCGGCTCAACAGCTTACGCACTCTCCGCTGGCGGACCGATTCTGCATCCTCGGGTCGCTGGAATTCTATTGGCGCCAATTGCACCACACTCCTTATCTAATCGCCCCATTGTCTTACCGCAAGATATTGTGGTGAGTATCGAAGTGGTTGATGGCAGAGAAGTGATTGTGAACTTCGACATGCAATCACAAACACATTTGCAATCAGGTGACATCATTGAAGTCAGTCAATCTGAAAAAACTATCACCCTACTTCACCCTCGCAGCCATAGTGATTACAAAACCTTGCGCGAGAAGTTACATTGGAATGAGTACCCATCGACATTCTGATGTCGAATTTTTTGGTACGCTAAACCATGCTACAAACACTATCGCTTCGCGACTTTGTCATTGTTGATCAGCTGGAGCTAGACTTTTCCTCTGGGTTTACAGTCCTGACTGGCGAAACAGGTGCCGGTAAATCTATCCTCTTAGATGCTCTCAGCTTAGTATTAGGTGAGCGTGCAGATAGCAGCCAAATTCGTGAAGGCTGCAACCGCGCAGAAATTAGCGCCCTCTTTCGGATTGATGTACAGCAAATTGAATATTTCAATCAATGGCTCGATGAACAAGGCTTTCCAATTGAAGACGATGGGAAAAGTCTTTTACTGAAAAGAACTGTAGAAGCTAATGGCCGTAGCCGTGCCTTCATTAATGGCAGCGTAGCAACCTTGGCACAACTGCGAGAAGCAGGTGATCAGCTAGTCGATATTCATGGTCAACATGCACATCAATTACTACTCAAAGGTGGTGCGCAACGGGAACTACTGGATCGTCATGCCAATCACCTAGATCTTATTACTGAGGTCTCCCAATTATTTAAAACCCTAAATGAATCGCGTCGTAGACTCGAGCAAGCTGAAAATGCCGGGCAAGATATTGAACGCGAGCGTGAGCGTTTGGAATGGCAATTAGAGGAGCTCTCTGAACTCTCTCCGCAAGAGGGCGAATGGAGTGCTATTCAAAGTGAGCATGCACGCCTTGCAAATGGTGCAAAAATTATCAGCGGGTGCCAAGAAGCAATTGATGCTCTGAGCGATGCGGATAACTCTGTCGAATCTACCCTCTCTAAGGCTAGCACCAATATAAGCGCTTTAGCCGAACATGACTCTGCACTCAGCGATATCAGCCAAGCCTTAGAGTCAGCCCAAATTCAGATAGATGAAGCGGTTCATGGCCTCAATCGTTATTTGCAAAAACTCGATTTAGATCCTGCACGCCTCAGCGAAGTTGAGGAGCGTATGCAAGCGCTTCATGGTGCAGCCAGAAAATACCGCACCGAAGCAGATGACTTACCAAAGCTTCTTTTGGATACCACCGAACGCTTAGAGGCATTGACTGCCTCGCAAAATATAGAAGCCTTGCGCGAGAGGGTGAAGCAAGAAGAGCTTGCCTATCTCAAGCAAGCAAAGCAGCTCTCACAAAAACGTAACAAGGCTGCGCTAGATTTAGGTAAGCAAGTTAGTGCTGCAATGCAGGACCTATCGATGGCAGGTGGGCAGTTGGAGATTGCCTTGCTACCGCTGGCTGAAGGTGGCGCTCATGGTCTTGAGCAAATTGAGTTTCTCGTTGCAGGGCATGCTGGAAGCACCCCTCGCTCATTGGCAAAAGTAGCTTCCGGCGGTGAATTGGCCCGTATCAGCCTAGCTATTAGCGTCATCACCAGCAAGGCATCCTTTACACCTACGCTGATATTTGATGAAGTCGATGCCGGTATTGGCGGCGCTGTTGCAGAAACCGTTGGGAAGTTATTACGTCAACTTGGTGAGTCACATCAAATTCTGTGTGTGACCCATTTGCCACAAGTGGCTGCGCAAGGTAATCACCACCTCAAAGTCAGTAAATCTCAGGCGGGTGATAAAACGCTCTCTCAGGTCATGCCGCTTGGAAGATCTGAGCGAGTAGAAGAGGTTGCGCGTATGCTGGGCGGAGCAACGATTACAGACACGACGCGCCGACATGCTCGCGAGCTACTAGAGCAAAACTAAGTTAGTTCAGCATCTGAAGGGGCTAGAAATATTTCCTGCCACAAAGCCAGCACTACCTCTCTTGCTTGAACCAGTTGTGGTTCAAGCTCCAAATCTACCCGCGTCTTTTCTGCACCATCCAAACGCAAACGATGTTGACGCGCCCGAAGCAAGCGATAGGCATCCCCCACATCTTGCGCTATTGCAGCCTGAATTAAGCCCGCCTCTCCAGCAATCCGAAGTAAAGCGATGTTCCCTAGATTACCAATCAGCTGTGGATAGGCGTTTGAGAATGCCAGGACTAAAAATTGCACGATAAATTCAATATCCACCATACCGCCGGCATCATGCTTCAAATCAAAGTCAGAGCCGGGGTTTGGATGTCCCGCATGAACCTTGCGACGCATTTCTAAAATCTCATGACGCAGTTGTATAACATCACGCTTCTGACTTAAAACATCAAATCGCACACTATCAAAGAATTCTCCAACCACTCTTGATCCCGCTGAGAATCTAGCTCGTGTTAGAGCTTGATGCTCCCAAACCCATGCGGCATTATCACCCTCCCGCATTTGGTATTTCTTAAATGCATCGGCATTTGTCACTAAAAATCCGGCAGAGCCATTTGGGCGAAGACGTGTGTCGATTTCAAATAAGTTGCCAGCTGATGTATAGGCGGTGAGCCAGTTAATCATTCGCTTAGCGAGTAGCGCATAAATTTCTTGGGCAGCAAAGTCAGCTTCTTCAGCTTGATACAAAAAAACCAAGTCCAAGTCGGAGGCGTATCCCAACTCTTTACCGCCTAACTTGCCATAAGAAATTACTGCGAATGGTGCAGTCGTATCAAGCGGTAATCCAAACTTCTGGGCAACGCTAGGCCAAACCCGCTCAAAAGTGGTCTGCAATATTAAGTCCGCCAAAGCAGATAGATGATCACTCACCTTCTCTACTGAAAGCTCGTGATCCATACCAATTCCCAAATCTGCGAGCAAAGTAATAAAGGTTTCTGTGTGATGGGTAATACGCAAGATATCCATCGCCTGCTCTGAGCCACCCCCATCCGCCATCACGTCATCAAGACGCATATCTAAAGTCGCTTTTACTTCCTGCCAATACTGTTCAGGATATTCAATCAGCGCCTTCTCGGTGCGCGAGTTGAGCAAGTAATCCAAGAGGTGAGGATGTCTGGTTAGGTATCCCGCACCCCATTGAGAGGTCTTGAGTAAAGCCAACACATTCGATAGTGCCTGAGGATATTCAGACAAGATGGATAGATAAGCGCTACGCCTTACAACCGCTTCTAACAGATCAAAAAAACGTAGCAGGGTTTGATCTGCGCTAATCACAATAGGCTGATCCAATTGCAAATTCTCTGCAGCCTTGCGAATGAGGTTATTGAAAATGATTCTGCTTTTTTCTGATAGCTGTCTTTGCTTAGAGCTATCAGCCCAAGCCAGCCAGCGGGCTGCAGACTCGGGGAACAGCGTGATGTCAGGCTCCCACCCTGCTGGCAAAGAGATATTGTCTAAACGTGCAGCATCATCGAGTACAAAAGCTTTTTCAAAATACTGAGCTACTGCCGTTTGGTGTTTATCAAGCTCAGATAAAAAACGAGTCTGCTCTTGAATCTGATTAGGACCGGCCATACTCACTGCTAAACGAGTACGAGGCCCCTCATCCTCGGGCAAATAGTGTGTCTGCTGATCTTCCCAAACTTGGATCCGATGCTCTAAGCGACGCAAGTAAATATAAGCCGTCTTTAAATCATCAATTTCTTTGGCAGGCAAAATACCTTGCTGCTTTACCAGCTCCAATACCTCCAGAGTAGGTCGGATACGAAAGCGAGGATCGGTGCCACCTCGCATCAACTGAAACATTTGCGCCAAGAACTCAATTTCACGGATGCCACCACGACCCAACTTAATATCTCTAGAGCGACCATGATGGCTGGAGGAGCGCTTCTCAGCCTCATGCTGTATTTGTGCATGCAGCTCACGGATGGACGCAATCACACCGTAATCAAGATGGCGGCGATATACGAAGGGACGAATCAACTGATCGAGTTCGCGCTCGCAATAGGCAAAAGAGGGGGAGTCAGGTAAGGGTGAGATTAACCTGCCCTTAATCCAAGCGTAGCGCTCCCACTCTCTTCCCTGTACCAATAAATATTCCTCGAGCATATCGAGACTGCAGACTAGGGGCCCAGAGTCTCCATTGGGCCTTAAGCGCATATCCACCCGAAATACAAACCCATTGGCATCATGCTCGGCCAACAATTTAATCAGACGCTTACCCATTCGCGTAAACCACTCGTGATACGATAAACTCTTAGGTCCGCCCTGAGTATCACCTTCGTGCTCATACAAAAAGATTAAGTCGATATCAGAAGATAGGTTGAGCTCCAGCCCACCTAACTTACCCATACCCACCACCATTAAAGGCATCTCTGAATCTGTGACCTCACTCCAAGGCAAGCCAAAACGACGCTGCTGATCCTCTCGAATGTAGGCGATCGCGAGGGCAATTGCCGCCTCAGCAAAATGACTCAGAGCATGAGTTACCTCACTGAGATCGGCTATACCATTGAGGTCTCGGAAGGCAATCCAGAGCATGAGACGTTGCCTAGCCAGCCTGAGATCCGTCATAAACTGAGCCTCGTCTTGCTCGGGTGCGGCTAATGCATCTTGGCAAGGACTCAATAGATCCTCAATTCCAATCACATCTACTTTTTGGGCGCCCTGAGTCCGAAGCCAATCAACCCAATCAGGGTGGGAGTTGAGCCAGCGTTGTGCGTAGCTGGAGTGCTGCTTTAGAAATTCAATTTGAGCGACAAAATCAGTCATTTCTCCATCTTAATCCGACTCCAGACTCAAACCTGCAGAAGCTTGGCGATCACCCAATAGCTGACGGATAATAGAGTCCATGCTTGTAAATATCATCCGGACTCGCCTGCAGAGCGTGCTTCAAAAACGTCCTCCAGGTTTTGGTGGTCGCTGGGGCAAGCGCGCCCTCATTCTTGCCGGTGTCACTATGGCTTTTTTTGTATTTGGACATCTTGGGGTACGCTTTGTTCTATGGCCACAGATTGAGAAATCAAAGCCCACCATAGAGCACTTAATAAGTGCTCGCTTGGGCACCAATGTCACGATGGATGATGTCCAAGTATCCTGGACTGGAATTCGACCAAACTTTGTGATTCAAGGTTTGCGATTCAATAACGCAAGTACCTCCACCCCGCCCTTGCTCATTGAAAATATTAGCGGGCAACTAAGCTGGCTTTCTTTCTATTATTTAGCGCCCTATTTTCACGAGATCACTATTGATCAGGCGCAGCTATACGCACAGCGAGATGCAAAAGGCATCGTTTCGATTGCCGGAATTCCAATTCAAGGCAATGCTGATAATTTTTCAACCGGAAACTGGTTACTCGCTCAAAACAATATCCAAGTTAACAATGCCAAAATTTATTGGGAAGACCAACAAAGTCGAAGGCTAAAAACCGCCATTGATATTCAAAGCTTCCGCTTAATCAACGGCATCCGCAGTCATGAAGGCCAGCTCATCACCAAAACTCCTTGGAGTCCAAGTCCAATCAAACTCGAAGCTGACTTTGTCCATCACCTTGGTGGCCAGGCGGGTAATTGGCGCGACTGGGTCGGAAGTGTTTCATGGGATTTTGCTGACCTCAGGCTCAGTCAAATTTCCAAAGACCTGAGTCTTCCAATATATGACCTGGGTGGCAAAATCAACTCTAAGGGCAGCCTGAAGCTTGATGGGGGCAATGCTAATGGCGGGCAAATGTCCTTAATAGCTGATCAGCTCATAGTGCAACTAAATAAGGATGAGGATCCCCTTGAGTTTGGCAGGCTAGAGACAGAGCTAATCCAGGACACAGATGATGGCTTAAATTCCCTCACAACAAAAACCTTGGCATGGCGCAATATCGATAGCCCACAAACTGCGCCACTTGAAAAATTAAGCCCAATTACTTTTCGTTGGCGTCCACCAAAAGATGGCGGTGAGATCAAAGAGTTTGGCTTCTCATCACCAAAAATTCAATTGGAAGATATTGCACTCTTTGCGCTAAATCTTCCCCTGCCAAAAAAGATTCATCAATGGATCAAAATTTCTGAAGCAGATGGTGAATTACAGAATGTAGATATGAATTGGTCCGAAAGCCAATCCGCTCTATCTGCTTTACCCATTCCAGGAAATTGGTTTTCCTCCAACAAACTCGACTTCACTATTAGTGCAAAGCTCAATGATATTAGTTTCACTGGGGTTAATAAATCGATGCCCTCAGCTTCACATTTGTCTGGCAACTTAGTGAGCAATCAAAAGCAAGGTAACTTCACACTGGACTCCAGAAATCTTGAGTTAGAAATGAGCGATTTTTTATCCGCTTCTGAAATTCAATTGGACAGCGCAAAAGGTGAGATTAGTTGGTCCAAGCAAAAAGGTGGCTGGCTAGTTAATGCTAAGAAATTGCAGCTCAGTAACTCTGAAATCACCACCAATTTTGATCTTAGCTATCTGATCGGTGCCCCCAAGCAACCCGACCAAATGACACTTGATATGGAGTTTGTTAAAGCCAAATTAGCAACAGCGCATCGCTATCTGCCAGTTGGAATGGATAAAGATAGCCGCCTATATTTAAGCAAAGCCTTTGAGTCTGGGGAGATTCAAAATGGCACTTTGCACATTAAAGGTGATCCTAATCAAGCGCCCTACCCGGCAGGCAGCGCGGGAGAGCTCAATTTAAGTCTACCTTTCTCCAAAGCAAGCTTCAAGCCAGCTCCTCTTCTACCAAAAAGCCAAGGGGTTTGGTCAGCACTCAACAATGTCAGCGGCAGTATCAATATGAAACAAGCAGTTTTGAATATTGATGTTGATAAAGCAAGCTATAAAACGGTGGGTATCACCAAGGTTAAAGCACAAATTCCGGATCTCAGCGCTAAAAATCTAGCCTTACTCATCAATGGCTCCATTCAGGGGGATGGCTCTGAAGTCCTCGAATACTTATTTGCATCACCTGTAGGAATTGCGCAAGCCAACTTAGCCAAGAATCTCTCCCTTAAAGGCCCCGTAAATGTGGGTCTTGACTTAAAAATTCCGCTATCTGGAAGTAATGATGTCAACTTCGATGCAAAAATTAATCTCCCCGGAAATCAAGCGCAATGGGGGCAGGTTCCTCCCCTAGAAAATCTGAAGGGCAAGATTCGCATTACTGAAATTAACCCAGAGTTTGATAACGTCACTGCAAACTTTTTGGGGGGCGACCTCAAGATTACCAGTGCCCCCTCATCAGCAGGTAACACTAGCTTTAGTATCGGGGGCGACATCAATGCTAGCTTCATCAAAGATTACATTTCAGGAAATTTAAGATCTCGAGCACACCCAGCACTCCTGACTGCGATGAGTGGATCGGCTAAATACGAAGGCCTGATCAACTTTAATAAAGCAGGCAGCCAAACCAAACTCAATTTTGATTTACGCAATTGGGCAAGCTCTGCCCCCTCACCCGCTAAGAAATTAGCAGGAACTCCTATGTTGGGAGAGCTCAGCCTAAACATTTACCCAGCCAGCAAAAATAGTTTAGTGCGTGCAGATTGGTCTGGAAAATTAGGGGGGCAATATTTCCTTCAGGGAAATCTCAATTCGGCTAATGAAGTAAAAAATGCAGTCGGCCTTGGGTCTCCAACGCCATTACCACAGCAAGGCATTTCACTGCACTTAGCAAGCAATGAACTAGATCTTGATCAGTGGGTAGAGTTTTTGGGAGCAGGAAAATCAAAAGGGAAAACGAATGAAGTCAATCCGTCAAATACTCCCGAGGAAGATATTCAAGTCTCTGCTCAAGTTAAGAAATTAATTGCCCTAGATCGCGAGTGGGCTGATGTCAGCATACAGTCTCAGAAAAAAAATATTGCTTGGCAACTGCGCTTAAATTCACCCCAGATTGCTGGACAACTGCAATGGCAACCGAGCAGTAGTGACCACCCCAGTGGATTTGTTTCTGGAAGACTTGCACGCTTAAAAGTTCCAGATCAACGCACTTCTCAAGACTTAACAGCTAGGGAAAGTGCGCTACAAAAAGCGGCTCCCCTCAAGACCCCAGTCGATCCAAATGCTATCCCCAGTCTAGATTTAACGATCGATGATTTGAGTTGGACAAAGGCGCAGCTTGGTGCCGTAAAGATCAAATCCAAAACCAGTCGTGATCTCATGAAGCTTGAGTCAATGCAAATTAATAACCCTCAAGGCAATTCCATCATTAAAGGTCAGTGGCAGGCTCGCACCCCAAATAATTCTGAACTGAGCTCATTTACAGCAGACGTGAATATTAAAGATGCGGGACAGATTATTGCTCATTGGAGTAACTCTAAGTCGGTAGAAGGTGGTGAAGGAAAGCTCAATGCCTCACTCTCATGGTCTGGGTCACCCTTTTCTCCAGTCTATGATTCTCTTGCTGGCAAAGTTAGCCTAGACCTTGCCAAAGGCCGCTTACTAGAAGTCAATTCAGATGGAGCCAAGTTACTGGATGTTCTGAGCCTACAAAGTCTCTTTAGGTTTGCAACCTTTGATCTAAAAGGTAGTTTAGGAAATTTAGCAACCAAGGGAACGCCCTTTAATTCGATTGCTAGTAACTTTGAAATTGCGCAAGGAGTTGCACAAAGCAAACAATTCACCATGATTCTTGATCAAGCTCGAGTTGCTATGACGGGGCAAATCAATATCGCCAAAGAAACTCAAGATCTCCGCATCACCATCTTTCCCACAATTGACGCTACTGCAGGCTCACTAGCAGCATTTGCAATTAACCCCATCATTGGCCTAGGAGCAGTATTAGGGCAGTACCTCATCACAAATCAAATTAACCGTACCATGCAGACAGATTATTTGGTTCAGGGCTCATGGGAAAATCCGGAAGTGGTTCCGCTAGATCAAAAGGGTCAACCACTCGATGCTAAAACTTTAGAGACGATTCGCACGAAGAATCTTTTGAAAGAGCAAACAAAACCAAGCTCCCCTAATTCCGCTCCTGCAAGTCCACCCGCAAACCAAAACACCCCCGCCCAAATGCCAGGTTAAATAGATGAACGCACTAAGCAATGCTTCTGAACTCAACATAGCATCAATTCAAATGGTGTCGACTCCCAATCTCAATGAAAATCTTGAGACTGCAGCTCGCTTAATTAAAGCCGCTTCAGATTGCGGAGTACAAATTGCCGTGTTGCCGGAATATTTTTGCTTAATGGGATTGAGGGACACCGATAAGGTGCATGCACGCGAAGCGGCAGGGTCTGGCCCAATTCAAGAGCGTCTTGCCGCGATTGCAAAAGAAAATAATATCTATTTAGTTGCAGGGACTATTCCCCTAGAGGCTAAAGAATCCAATAAGGTTCTCAATACCTCCTTAGTGTTTAATCCTCAAGGCGAACAAATCGCTCGTTACGACAAAATTCATTTGTTTGGTTTTCAAACTCCTACAGAGCGTTACGAAGAATCTGAAACGATTTCAGCGGGCAGTCAACCAGGCCAATTTGTAATCCAGCTTAATGAAGTGGAGTGGCGTTTTGGCTTAAGTATTTGTTATGACTTACGTTTTCCAGAGCTATACCGCGCCCTTGGCCAAGTGGATTGCCACATTATCCCAGCCGCGTTCACCTACACCACCGGCAAAGATCATTGGGAAATTCTTCTGCGCGCTCGTGCAATTGAAAACCAATGCTATGTCCTAGCTTCAGCACAAGGTGGTATTCACTTGAATCAACGGCGCACCTGGGGCGAGAGTATGCTGATTGATCCATGGGGGGAGATATTGAGCAATCTTCCTGAAGGTGAGGGTTTTATAGAGGGCAGGCTCAGCAAAGATAAATTAAAAGAGGTACGCTCTAAGCTACCTGCACTAAAACACCGCAAGCTTTAATACAGAAAGTTCAGCAAAATTAAGATGAGAGCACCAGAAGCATTATTTCCAAGTGATTGGACTCAGCCCAAGAAACAGGCCGACCTTCTCAAGCTGGCTAAATCCATTTTGCTTGAGCCAACCGGCCTCTCTGAGCAAGATTTGCATCACACCTTTGGCAATATGTTTACCCATCAGCTTGATGATGCAGATCTTTATTTCCAACATACCCGTAGCGAGAGCTGGAGCCTGGAAGAAGGTATTGTGAAATCCGGCAGCTTTAGCATTGACCAAGGCGTTGGTGTGCGCGCAATCTATGGGGATAAGACCGCTTTTGCTTACTCGGATGAAATTAATTTAGAGGCTCTGAATAAGGCAGCCAAATCTACTCGAGTGATTGGACCCCAAGGTGGCACACGTGCGGTTGCAAGCAAAATCTTTACGCCAGTTTCCAACGGACTCTATTCAGACTTAAATCCCTTAGATTCACTAGCTCCCCAAGAAAAGATTGCTTTACTTGAGGGCATTGAGCGTCGCGCAAAAGCACGTGACCCGCGCATCATTCAAGTGATGGCTAGTTTGGCTGGTGAGTTTGATGTGGTGCTCGTAGTTCGAGCGGATGGCCTATTGGCAGCTGATGTCCGCCCACTAGTACGGGTATCAGTTCATGTGATTGCCGAGCAAAATGGTCGCCGCGAATCCGGGTCTTCAGGAGGTGGCGCTCGTCATGATTACCACTACTTCAATACGGAACTGATCAATCAATATGTTGATGAGGCTGTTGATGGCGCACTGATTAATCTGGATTCTCGCCCTGCTCCAGCAGGTCCAATGACTGTAGTGATGGGGCCGGGATGGCCTGGAGTATTACTACACGAGGCAGTAGGTCACGGCCTTGAAGGCGACTTTAATCGGAAGGGCTCTTCAGCTTTTGCCGGCTGTATTGGGCAGCGAGTTGCTGCTAAGGGCGTTACCGTAGTTGATGACGGAACACTTTCTGGTCGTCGTGGCTCACTCAATATCGATGATGAGGGTACGCCTACCCAATGCACCACCTTGATCGAAGATGGCATTTTGAAGGGTTACATTCAGGACAGCCTGAATGCCAGACTCATGAATATGCCCCTCACAGGCAATGGACGGCGCGAGAGTTTTGCTTCCTTGCCGATGCCCCGCATGACCAATACCTATATGCTGGCCGGCAAGGATGATCCTCAAGAAATCGTAGCCAGCATTAAGCGCGGCCTTTATGCAGTCAACTTTGGAGGCGGTCAAGTTGATATTACTAGCGGTAAATTCGTATTTTCAGCCTCAGAGGCCTATTGGGTAGAAAATGGCAAAATTCAATATCCCGTCAAAGGCGCAACCATCATTGGTAGTGGCCCAGAGTCCTTAAAACAGGTCTCTATGATTGGAAATGACCTGAAATTAGACGGCGGTATCGGGGTTTGCGGCAAGGAGGGTCAGAGCGTCCCTGTGGGCGTTGGACAGCCAACTTTACGTATTGACAGCCTGACTGTCGGAGGAACGGCTTAATACGGCTTAAAATAGCCGGATGAGCCAACAAAATACGAATCCCGCAAACTGGTACGCTGCCGTTGATAAAACGTCAGATACGGATGATCAACGCATTCACAATATTACTGTTCTGCCGCCACCAGAGCATTTGATTCGCTTCTTCCCGATCGCTGGAACACCTACAGAAGCACTCATCAGCAAGACACGTAAAAAGATTCGCGACATCATTCATGGAAAAGATGATCGCCTGCTGGTGATCATCGGACCCTGCTCGATTCATGATCCCCGTGCAGCACTAGAGTACTGCCAAAGACTACTCGCAGAGCGTGATCGCTTTTCGAGTGAGCTCGAAATTGTGATGCGCGTCTATTTTGAAAAGCCACGCACAACTGTTGGCTGGAAGGGTTTAATTAATGACCCGTACCTAGATGAGAGCTATCGCATTGAAGAAGGTTTGCGAATGGCTCGCCAAGTATTGATGGAAATTAATCGCCTTGGCATGCCAGCAGGTAGCGAATTTTTGGATGTGATTTCCCCGCAATATATTGCAGACCTGATTTCTTGGGGCGCTATTGGTGCACGCACAACCGAGAGCCAAGTACACCGCGAACTTGCCTCGGGCCTCTCTGCACCAATTGGATTTAAGAATGGCACTGATGGCAACATCAAGATCGCTACTGATGCTATTCAGGCAGCCAGTCGTCCACACCATTTCTTATCCGTTCATAAGAATGGTCAAGTATCTATTGTGGAAACTAAAGGTAATAAAGACTGTCACGTTATCTTACGTGGTGGCAAAGAGCCTAACTATGAAGCGAAATATGTTCAATCAGCTTGCTCTGAGCTTGAAGCAGCCAAGCTTCCAGCTAGTTTGATGGTTGACTTATCGCACGCTAACTCCAGCAAAAAACATGAGCGTCAAATTGTAGTGGCAGAAAATATTGCCGAACAAATTGAATCCGGTTCAAAGCAAATTTTTGGCGTCATGATTGAAAGTCACCTTCATGATGGTGCACAAAAATTCTCGCCTGGAAAAGATGATCCAAACAAATTAGAATATGGCAAGAGTATTACGGATGCTTGCATTAACTGGGAAGACTCAGTCAATGTATTGCAACGCTTGGCTTTAGCTGTAAAGAACCGCAGAAAAGCAAAGAGATAATGAGGTAAGAAAATAAAGTGAGACTGCTTTATTAATCCTAAAAGAGACTAATTTAATTAGTCTCTTTTTTTTCGTGCTTCCATAAAACGTCTTGACCACCCGCTGCACGATTAAGTACCCGCGCTAAAACAAATAATAGATCTGATAAACGATTGACGTATTGACGCGGAGCATCGTACAAAGGCTCCTCCCAGCCCAAACGCACAATTGATCTCTCTGCCCGTCTGCAAACTGTGCGACAGACGTGAGCCTGAGAAGCTGCGCGGGTGCCACCTGGAAGAATAAATTCAGTCAGGGGAGGTAAAGTTGCATTGAATTTTTCCAGCCAAATATCCAGCCGGGCTACTTGCTCTGGCTTGAGTAGGGTGTAATTGGGAATGCAAAGCTCCCCACCTAAGTCAAACAAATCATGCTGAACTTGCAAAAATAGGTCTTTGAGCTCCTCAGCAAGACTCTCAGGGATCGATTCAGTCATCAAAACCCCGATTTCGGAGTTCAATTCATCTACATCACCCATGGCGCAAATGCGCAAATGATCCTTTTCTACCCGGCTACCATCGCCAAGCCCGGTCATACCCGCATCACCAGTTCTGGTGGCTATTTTTGAAAGTCGATTTCCCATAAAACTAATTATAGGTAAATGGCTAAAATGATTCCTATGAATATGGTGACCCCACCCCCCGAACTCGCGGCTATTACCGCCCTGCAATCCAAATTGGTATCGGCCCTGCGCCCCATCCTCCCTGAATATGCCTTGTTATGGGAACCTGAGGACACGATTCCTTATGAATGCGATGGCCTAGCAGCCTATCGACGCATGCCCTTAGCAGTAGCTCTGCCAGAAACCGAGGAGCAAGTTGCTCAAATTCTGAAGATTTGCTTTGCGATGCAGGTGCCCATCGTCCCCCGTGGATCTGGTACTGGTCTATCGGGTGGCGCCATGCCGATCTCCCAGGGCCTGGTGCTTTCACTAGCCAAACTCAAAAAGATCATCAGCATTGATCCGTTCACCAGAACTGCAGTTGTGCAGCCGGGCGTTCGTAATTTAGCAATCTCCGAAGCGGTGGCCCATCTTGGACTGTATTACGCCCCAGACCCTTCCTCGCAGATCGCCTGCTCTATTGGTGGAAATGTCAATGAAAACTCCGGTGGTGTGCACTGTCTCAAATACGGCCTAACACTTCACAACGTTTTAAAAGTGCGCGGCATTTTGATGAATGGTGAGATTGTAGAATTTGGCAGCCTTGCACCTGACTCCCCAGGACTCGATTTATTAGCAATCGTGATGGGTAGCGAAGGCATGCTTGCTGTAGTGACTGAAGTCACAGTAAAGCTGGTTGCTAAACCCAAGCTGGCGCGCGTCATCATGGCTAGCTTTGACGATATCGAAAAGGGTGCCGATGCAGTTGCGGCCATCATTGCTGCCGGGATTATTCCAGCCGGCCTGGAGATGATGGACAAAGCCACCACGCGCGCAGTAGAAGAATTTGTTCATGCGGGATATGACCTTGAAGCAGAAACCATTCTGCTCTGCGAATCCGATGGCACGCCTGAAGAGGTTGCAGAAGAAATTGAGCGCATGACAAAAGTTCTAGAGCAAGCAGGCGCTAGCGGTATTCAGATTTCTCAAAATGAAGCGGAGCGCCTGAAGTTTTGGAGCGGTCGTAAAAATGCCTTTCCAGCAGCCGGTCGCTTGGCAGCCGACTACTACTGCATGGATGGCACTATCCCACGCAGAAATATTGGCACCCTACTCAGACGCATACAAGGCATGGAAAAGAAATATGGCCTTGCCTGCTTAAATGTATTTCATGCGGGTGACGGCAACATGCATCCCCTCATTTTATTTAACGGCGCCGATCAAGAAGAGTGGCACCGCGCTGAAGAATTTGGTACTGAAATTTTAGAGGCCTGTGTTGAGCTTGATGGCACGATCACCGGTGAACACGGCGTTGGTATTGAAAAAATTAACTCCATGTGCATTCAATTTGGTGAAGGTGAACGTGAATCATTTTGGGGCGTTAAATCTGCATTTGATCCAGAGCGCTTATTAAATCCCGATAAAGCTATTCCTACTTTGAATCGCTGCGCTGAGTATGGTCGCATGCGGATTAGTGGTGGCAATCTACCGCATCCTGAGTTGGAGCGCTTTTAATGTCCACAACTAGCAATGCAAATATTGACTTATTTCACGAGCAAATTCTGGCAGCAGTTAAAAATAAAACGCCTTTATCGATTGAAGGTGGTGGCACAAAGTCTTGGTATGGGAACTCCAATTCTTATACCAAGTTAGATACCCGTATTTACTCTGGGATTCTGGAATACCAGCCTGAAGAGCTAGTGATAACTGCATGCGCGGGTACACCACTAAAAGAAATTGAAGCTGCTCTAGCTGAAAAAAATCAAATGCTGGCATTTGAGCCGCCCCACTTTGGTGAGGGCACAACTTTTGGTGGAGCGATTGCCGCAGGCTTAGCAGGCCCAGGACGCATTAGTGCGGGTAATTTACGTGATTTTGTTCTAGGCGTTCGCATTCTTGATGGTAAGGGCCAAGACCTCTCCTTTGGTGGCAAGGTGATGAAGAACGTTGCGGGATATGATGTCTCGCGCTTATTACCCGGATCATTGGGGACCTTGTCGCTGTTGTTAGAGGCCTCTGTAAAAGTATTACCGCGACCAGCTGCCACAATATCTCTTCGTTGCAAGATTACGCAAGTACGTGCATTACGACTCGTAAATGAGTGGGCAGGGCAGCCTTTACCGCTCTCAGCAAGTTGCTGGATCGGCAGCCCAATAGGCGGCGACGGTGAACTCACCATTCGCTTGAGCGGTGCCGCTGCTGCAGTTAAAGCAGCGATTCCGATCATGGGCGCAGCTGTCAATGCTAGCGAATTAGACCCTCAAGTTGCTACGGAATTTTGGACCGCCTTGCGCGAACAGCAATTAGCCGTATTTTCAAATCTTAATAGTGATGAGACTTTGTATCGTCTCGCGCTTCCAGCTGCCTGCGGACCGCTCACTCTTGAAAATATCAGTGGTGATATTGCTTTGGAATGGCATGGCCAGCAACGTTGGTTAAAGGCGCTGGGCGATGATGCTACTTATGCATCCATCAAGGCCTTAGCTAGTGCTCATGGCGGGCATGCAACCCGTTTTAAGCATGGCGACAATATTGATCCAGGCAAGCAACGCTTTACCCTTTTGAGTGAGCAAGTGCACTCAACTGCTTTAGAGGCAGTGCAAGCACGCCTCAGAACCGCCTTTGATCCTGCAGGCATATTTGCTACTTCACGCCTTCCTTAAGCTTCTTTTTTAGCGCCCTTATGCAAACTCAACTCGCCCCCCAATTCGTCAATACCCCTGAGGGCATTGAAGCCGCCAGAATTCTTGGAAAATGCGTGCACTGCGGCTTTTGCACGGCCACCTGTCCCACCTATCAATTACTTGGTGATGAGCTTGATGGTCCTCGAGGTCGCATCTACCTCATCAAGCAAATGGCAGAAGGCCAAGCCCCCACTGAAAAAACACGTCTGCATTTAGATCGCTGTCTCACTTGCCGTAATTGCGAGAGCACTTGTCCAAGCGGTGTGCAATATGGCAACTTAGTCGATATTGGTCGCAAGTGGGCAGAAGAAAATACTCCCGAGCGCCCTCTTGGTCAGCGCCTCACCCGCTGGGCTTTAAAAGAGGGTTTAACCAGTCCTAGGTTATTTAACTCCGCAATGGCGATTGGTCGCTTGGTTCGCCCACTGATGCCGACTGGTATCCAACGCAAGATTCCGGAAGCCAAAAATAAAGCACTCAATTCAAATACAGATCCCCATGCAAGGCCGCAGACTAGCCACTCACGCAAGATGCTATTGCTCGAGGGTTGCGTTCAACCTGGCATGCTGCCAAACATCAACTCAGCAACGGCACGTGTTTTAGACGCCCTTAAGATTCAGTTAATTGCTGCGCCCAATGCTACTTGCTGTGGTGCATTGCGTTACCACCTAAACGATCAAGCTGGTGGCCTAGAAAATGCTAAACAAAATATCGATGCTTGGTGGCCGCAAGTTGAGCAAGGTATTGAAGCTATTGTGATGACCGCTTCTGGTTGTGGCGTGATGGTCAAAGATTACGG
This sequence comes from Polynucleobacter sp. Nonnen-W13, assembly GCF_018881735.1. Taxonomy (NCBI): domain Bacteria; kingdom Pseudomonadati; phylum Pseudomonadota; class Betaproteobacteria; order Burkholderiales; family Burkholderiaceae; genus Polynucleobacter; species Polynucleobacter sp. Nonnen-W13. The sequence goes on from NZ_JACVPU010000003.1 coordinate 91,818, forward strand.
CCATCTATTTTCGAGTGATCCTCAATATGCTGCTAAAGCCAAGACTATCTCCGATCTCACTAGAGATATTTCAGAAATATTGCCAGCGCTTCAGGAAGAACTCGTTGCGCTAGTGGGCGCCGATCCAAAGCCTGGTGTGGTGTATCACCCTCCCTGCACACTGCAACATGGTCAACAAATTCGGGGCAAGGTAGAAGGTCTTTTGACTAGTATTGGCATTGGAGTACGCCTATGTGCTGATAGCCATCTCTGCTGTGGCTCTGCGGGAACCTATTCAGTAACCCAGCCAGAACTCTCAGCACAGTTACGCCATAACAAGTTAACTCACCTCAATGCGGCCTGCGAAGAGTCTGGTGCACAAGTCATTGTTTCCGGAAATATTGGCTGCATCACCCACCTTCAACAAGATGACACTCCAGTCCTTCATTGGATCGAGATTGTTGACCAACTCATTAGCCAACAAAGCCGAATCCAATAATGAGTCAAGTCACCACTAAGCTCATGATGGTGAAGCAGCGACTGGAGTTGGCAGCTTTGGCAGCCAAACGTGAGCCCGAAGACATACAACTACTTGCTGTGAGCAAAACCTTTCCTGCCATAGCAGTTGAGGAGGCTATGCATGCCGGGCAAACTACCTTTGGTGAAAATTATGTCCAAGAAGGTGTTGACAAAATTCAGCAGCTATCCAAATTGCGCCCTTGGCTAGAGTGGCATTTTATTGGTCCACTACAAAGCAATAAGACACGTGATGTTGCAGAATACTTTGACTGGGTACACAGTATTGATCGCCTCAAAATTGCAGAACGTCTTTCTAGTCAACGTGGTGAATTTTCTAACTTAGGCCCATTGCAAGTTTGCGTTCAAATTAACGTCAGCGAAGAAGTTAGTAAAAGTGGTATTCCTCTCGAAGAAGTTGATGCTCTTTGTGATGCGATTTCCAAATTACCAAATTTAGTTCTTCGTGGACTCATGGCCATCCCTGCGCCCAGCGACGATATCAACCAACAACGTCAATCCTTTGCAGCCGTTCGAGAGTGCTTTGTTGGGATTAAGGCAAAGCATAGTAATGATGTTGGGTATGATTTCTTTGATACGCTATCCATGGGGATGTCTGATGATCTGGAGGCTGCAGTCGCTGAAGGTAGCACCATGGTACGTATAGGTAGTGCCATTTTTGGGAAGCGCGATAAGATCAAGACATGAGTACACAACAAATAAACCAAAACGCCCACATCACCTTTATTGGCGGGGGTAATATGGGCCGCGCTTTAATTAGTGGCTTACTAAACAATGGTTTTGAGACCAATCAACTTTCTGTAGTCGAGGCCAATGCTAGTACTGGCTTGCAATTGCATCAAGATTTTGGTGTGCAGATCATTAGCGCTTTGGATCAAATTACTTTTGACTTCTCTAAAAACAACGTTGTAGTAATGGCAATTAAGCCCCAAGACTTCAATGTGGTAGCCAAGTCTTTAAGTGTAAAACTCAAGCATGCGACAGCACCAGGTCCACTCATTCTCAGTATTGCTGCTGGCATTCGTCTCAAAGACATGAGTCGCTGGCTTGATCATGAGCGTTGTGTGCGTGCGATGCCTAATACCCCAGCATTAATTGGTAAAGGCATTACTGGACTGTTCGCCGATGCTGCCGTCAATACCGCCGACCGTGCCCTAGCGGAAACTATTTGCAATGCAGTAGGTCAAGCAGTCTGGGTGCATGAAGAAAAACTCATGGATGCAGTAACCGCCGTTTCTGGAAGTGGTCCTGCCTATGTTTTTGCTTTCTTAGAAGCCATGCAATCGAGTGGGGAGAAACTTGGACTGGACTCGGCTACCGCTCGCAAACTTGCTTACGCCACTTTAGAGGGCGCTACACAATTAGCCCATAACTCAGATGAGCATGCGGGTGTTCTGCGTGAACGAGTCACTTCCAAGGGTGGAACTACTGCTGCCGCATTAGATATGCTCAAGCAACTCGATTGGCATGGTGCACTTGAAAAAGCAATTGACGCGGCTAATCAACGTGGCAGGGCCATGGGTGATGAGTTAGGTAAGACCCAATAGGATTCCCAAAAATAAGAATCCACCCAACCAATTGTTGTGCCTAAAAGCTTTAAAGCAATCCTCCCGCTTGCGAGTAGATATCAATTTCAGATGATACGCAGCGCAAGCTATAGCGAGGCACCAACCCATCCAAAAGTAATTATTCAGGTTTGCTAGTTGAGCGACCCAAATCTGACTCAGAAATAGCATGCCGTAACTCAGAGCAATCGCTAAAACATCAAACTGACCAAAGGTAATGGCCGAGGTGCGCAAACCCAAACGTAAATCATCATCACGATCAACCATGGCATAAGCTGTATCGTAAGCAATCGCCCAGAAGATATTGCCAACAAACAAAACCCAAGCTTCCATTGGAATGAAATCCAATACAGCGGCATAAGCCATCGGAATTCCAAAACCAAAGGCAATACCAAGGACTGCTTGCGGAATAGCAAAAAAACGTTTGGTAAAAGGATAAATAATCGCAAGCGCTAAGGCAAAAAAAGAGAGCTCTTGAGTTAAAGCATTCAGGGGTTGAATGAGTAAGAAGGCTATCAAGGCCAAAGTGGCCGCTACGGCTAATGCTTCTTTTCCAGAAATTTTTCCACTTGTAATAGGGCGCTCTTTGGTTCTCAATACATGACGATCAAAATCTTGATCCGCATAATCATTAACAGCGCACCCGGCACTACGCATTAAAAATGTGCCTAAGGTAAAAATAATCAACAGATGCCATTCAGGAAAACCGCCACTTGCCAACCAAAGTGCCCACAAAGTTGGCCACAATAGAAGTAGCGTTCCGATTGGTTTATCCAGACGGATCAGGTAAGCGTAAGCAACAATACGATCGCGCATCAGATAATTAGTCTTTCTTTAATAGCAATCATAGTCATGATGCAATTATCAAGCTTTTAGAAATTCAGTGCGAGAGCCAAGCCAGCGCTCAAGATGTCTTTCCACTAAGTCGCTATGCTCAGCTAAGAGACGCTCTGCTGCCGTCTGAGCCAACTCAATCAGCCATGCATCTCGCTGAAGGTCGACAAATCGCAACATCGCATCCCCAGACTGCTTGGCTCCCAATAATTCACCTGGGCCACGAAGCGACAAGTCGCGCTCTGCTATTACGAATCCGTCTGCCGTTTCTCGTAAAGTTTGTAGGCGCTCTTTAGCAGCCATGGATAGCGGCTCCGCATACATCAAGATACAGACTGAATCAGCAGAACCGCGCCCAACACGTCCACGCAACTGATGAATCTGTGCATAGCCAAAACGTTCAGCATGCTCGATCACCATCAGCGCTGCATTTGGTACATCCACGCCCACCTCAATCACAGTAGTTGCCACTAGTAATTGAATTTGATTAGCCTTAAATGCGGCCATCACCGCAGCTTTCTCTTCACTCTTTAAACGGCCATGCACTAGACCAACTTTGAAAGTTGGCAATGCTTGCGTGAGTTGCTCAAAACTCTCAACTGCTGTTTGCAACTGCAGTACTTCTGACTCTTCAATCAAAGGACAAACCCAATAGGCTTGCAACCCTTTTACCAGCCAATCATGCAGACCGCTAATCACCTCATCTCTACGAGCTGCCTTGACTACCTTAGTAGCGATCGGTTTTCTGCCGGGAGGCAATTCATCAATTACAGAAACATCCAGATCGGCGTAATAGGTCATCGCTAAGGTACGTGGGATAGGAGTCGCTGACATCATGAGCTGATGGCAATAAAAAAGTTCAGAGCCAATCCGCTGCTGAATCTCTAAACGCTGTCTTACACCAAATCGATGTTGCTCATCAATGACTGCTAAACCCAACTTCGCAAAACTGACTTTATCCTGAATGAGTGCATGTGTGCCAATAATGAGTTGAGCCTCACCACTCTCAATCATTTCTTGTGCGAGTCGTTTTTCCTTAGCTTTCAAGCTGCCAGAGAGCCATGCAATTTTTACCCCTACAGGCTCAAACCACTCCTGCATTTTGAGATAGTGTTGTTCTGCCAGAATTTCTGTCGGCGCCATGATGGCAGCTTGATAACCATGATCTATAGCACGCGCAGCAGCCAATGCTGCAATCACTGTTTTCCCGCTACCCACATCACCTTGTAGCAAGCGATTCATTGGAAAGGTATTTGATAGATCGGATCCGATCTCTGACCAGACACGAGCTTGGGCACCAGTTAGCTCGAAGGGCAAAACTTTGAGTAAGCTTTCCTCAATGCTGGCATTTTTTTTGATTTCATTAATTGCTTGCTGATCCTTGACAAAGCTAGGAGCTCGCCTTTCTCTACGAATGGCGTGCGCCCGCTTTAATGAAATCTGCTGGGCGAGTAATTCTTCAAACTGTACACGCCGCCAAGCAGGGTGAGTGCGCTCTAAAAGTGATTGGGTGTCAGCGTCAGCAGGTGGTTGATGCAAATAGGTAATAGCATCTTGTAGCTGTGGCCAATCATTTGTTGGCAGAATTTCTGCCATTAGCTTGGTGGGTAAAAATTCCGCCAAACTCTCTTTGAGGCTAGCATCCTGCAAAGCTTTCAGCACTGCCTTACGAATCATGGTTTGCGAGATACCAGCACTTGCTGGATAGACAGGGGTCAAGCTCTCAGGCAACGGTGCCTCTGGAATAACTGCACGAACAGTAGGGTGAACTATCTCTGCACCTTGATAGCCCTCTCGAATTTCGCCCCGCACTCGGATATGACTTCCGACTGCCATTTGCTTTTGCTGGCTTGGGTAGAAATTGAGGAAACGGAGTTGCAGCGAAGCAGTATCGTCCTCGATCGTGACCAATAGCTGTCTTCTGGGGCGAAACGTCGCCTGATTACGAATCACGACGCCCTGAGTCTGAATTGAATGAAATCTCCCCAAGCCCAAAGCTTCCTCAATGGTGAAGAGCTCTGTCTCATCCTCGTAACGAGATGGCAGGTGCAAAGCAAGTGCCATAGGGCTGTTTAAACCCATCTTTTCGAGTGCAGTTGGCGGTCGCTTAGTCGTCATCGTTAAAATCCAATACCTGATGGTAATGCTATGCAACTTTCCGACTTCAATTACGACCTTCCGCCCGAACTAATTGCCCAGCACCCGCTAGCAAATAGAACGGATAGCCGCCTCTTAGAGCTGAATATAGAGGGGGGTAATGTCGCCCGATTGCTTGATAGACAGTTCCCAGACATCCTTAAGCTGATCAAACCCGGCGATTTACTAGTCTTTAATGACACCAAAGTGATTCCTGCTCGCCTACATGGCAAAAAGGAGACGGGCGGCAATGTTGAGCTCCTGATTGAACGCATCAGCGGAGATAAACAAGCTTGGGTACAAATCAGAGCCTCCAAGGTCCCTAAAACTGGCAGCATTGTTCATGTGCACAATCAGGCTGGTGAAACTTTCCCCGTTGAAATGATTGGCCATGACGGCCGATTCTATGAAGTTCGCTTTCCCGAGAATGTATTTGATTTACTAGAGCGCTTCGGTGAATTACCCCTGCCACCCTACATTGAGCATCAGCCAGATCAAGAGGATGCCAATCGTTATCAAACTGTCGTTGCCAAGAATCCTGGTGCTGTAGCAGCTCCTACAGCAGGCTTACACTTTGATGAAGCCATCCTTCAGCAACTGAGCGAGCTCGGCGTTAAACAGGCCGCTGTCACTCTACATGTGGGCGCAGGCACTTTCACACCAGTTCGCGAAGAAGATCTTACTAAACACAAGATGCATTACGAGTGGTTTTCAATTCCTGTAGAAACACTTGCAGCAATTACGGCCACCCAGCAGTCGGGCGGTAGAGTCATTGCAGTGGGGACGACGAGCCTGCGTGCCCTAGAGAGTCAGGCCCAAACCCAGCAGGCTAGTGGAGAAACGAATTTATTTATTACGCCTGGTTACACATTCAAAACGGTAGACTGCCTACTGACTAACTTTCATCTACCAAAATCAACCCTACTGATGTTGGTGAGTGCCTTTGCTGGTGTAGAAAATATCCGCAATGCCTATCAACATGCCATTCAGAATCAATATCGCTTTTTTAGCTACGGCGATGCGATGTTCTTAAGCCGTCTTAACTAAACCAGCCCATGACAAAACCTGTTCACTTTAATATCCTCGCGCGTGACTCTGCTAGCCCTGCACGCCTTGGTCAGCTTGACCTTCCTCACGGCAGCGTTCAAACACCAATCTTTATGCCGGTGGGCACTTATGGCACCGTAAAGGCGATGACCCCACGGGATCTGCATGAGGCTAAAGCCCAAATTATCTTAGGCAATACCTTTCATTTGTGGCTGCGGCCTGGTTTAGATGTTGTGAAGAAGCATGGTGGCTTACACCGCTTCATGGGCTGGGATAAGCCGATTCTGACTGATTCTGGTGGCTTTCAGGTCTTTAGCTTGGGAGCACTGAGAAAAATTTCTGAGGAAGGCGTTACATTTGCGTCCCCGATCAATGGCGATAAGTTATTTATGTCACCAGAAGTGTCTATGGAAATTCAGGCGGTACTGAATAGCGATATTGCGATGCAGTTTGATGAATGCACCCCTTACGAAATCAAGGGGCAGGCAACCTCAGAAAAAACTGCGCGCGCCTCATTGGAAATGTCGCTGCGCTGGGGTGATCGCTCCCTAAAACGCTTTCGCGAACTCGAGACTGGCAATGGCCTTTTTGGCATCGTCCAAGGCGGCATGTTTGAAAACCTCCGTGAATTCTCCCTAGATGCCGTCAGTCAGCAGGGCTTTGATGGGATCGCAATTGGCGGTCTCTCCGTTGGGGAGCCAAAGCCTGAGTTTGAGCGCATTCTTAATTTCACAGCCCCTAAGTTGCCAGAGCACATGCCCCATTACCTTATGGGGGTTGGAACACCTGAAGACTTGATGCTAGGCGTCAGTCTCGGCATTGATATGTTTGACTGCGTCATGCCGACTCGTAATGCCCGTAATGGCTGGCTCTTTACCCGCTTTGGTGACCTCAAGCTTCGTAACTCAGGGTACAAGGATGATGATCGCCCTGTCGACCCTAGCTGTGCTTGTTATACCTGTAAAAACTTCACCAGGTCCTATTTAAATCACCTCCAAAAGGCGAATGAGATTCTGGGGTCGCAGCTCAATACCATCCACAACCTCTCTTATTACCTACAGCTAATGGAAGAGGTTCGAGAATCTTTAGCTAAAGACCGTTTTAGTGCCTATCGAGAGGAATTTCATCGGAATCGCCAACGCGGCGTGGAACCCGGACAGGATTAATAGGCCCAGGGCACTAAATCAGCCCTAAAGCCCCATACAGTTTAGAATTGCGGGTTTACGGCTTCGCTTTAAAAGCCTAAAACTGAAGCAGTTCCTTAAGCAGTTTTCAACTGGTAATTAATGGAGGTTTTGTATGTGGATTAGTAACGCTTTTGCCCAGGCTCCAGCCGCGGGTGCAGATTCTGGCGGCTTGATGAGCTTTCTTCCCTTGCTGTTGATGTTTGCAGTGTTGTACTTCATCATGATTCGCCCACAAATGAAGCGTCAAAAAGAAACTAAAGCAATGCTGGAGTCTCTTTCTGTTGGCGACGAGGTAGTGACTGTTGGCGGCATCATGGGCAAAGTAACTGCATTAAAAGACCAAGTGGTGACTGTTGAAATTGCTAGTGGCACTGAAGTGCAAATGCAAAAAGGCGCCATCACAACAGTACTGCCAAAAGGCTCAATGAAGTCTGCTTAATAAGCTTGTTTAAAAGTATCTCAATATGAATCGCTACCCTCTCTGGAAATACATAGTCATCCTCTTTGCCTTATTGATTGGAGGGCTATATTCATTGCCCAATTTCTTTGGAGAGGCGCCAGCGGTTCAAGTCTCGTCCGCCAAGCCAACCATCAAGGTTGATTTGGCGACACAGTCTCGAGTAGAAAAGATTTTGACTGATGACAACATCAGTAACACTGGCATCTTCTTTGAATCTACAGGTAGCGTAGGTTCAATCAAAATTCGTTTTAACAATACCGACATCCAACTTCGTGCCCGCGACTTGCTGCAACAGAAATTGAACATCGATCAAAACGAACCTAATTTCACCGTGGCATTAAACCTACTCTCCAACACACCGAGCTGGTTAAACGCACTCAATGCTTTACCGATGCCTCTTGGCCTTGATTTGCGTGGTGGCGTGTACTTCTTGCTACAAGTGGATATGAAAGGCGCCGTTCAAAAGAAGGTTACTTCTTTGGCAACAGATATTCGTAGTCAGCTGCGTGACAAATCCATTCGCCAGCAAGGTATAGAGCGTGGCCAAGACTCCATCACCCTAACATTTGGCAGCACCGAAGATGCTGAGAAGGCGCGCACCGTCTTGATGACGAGTCAGCCTGATCTGATCTGGCAAGTTAAGCCTACCGGCCTATCTCCAAAACTGGTTGGCGAATTTAAACCGACCGCCCTGAAAGAAATTCAAGATAACGCAGTAAAACAAAATATCGTCACGCTCAATAAGCGCGTCAATGAGTTAGCCGTGAAAGAGCCAGTCATTCAACAACAAGGTGCTGAGCGAATTGTTGTGCAGCTTCCAGGCGTGCAAGATACTGCGCGCGCTAAGGACATCATTGGTCGTACCGCAACTCTGGAGTCTAGGTTAGCCGACCCAATCGTTTCAACTATCGCCATTGGTGAGACTCCACCTCCAGGCATGGATGTTTTCCGTTTTGGCGAAACTCGCCAAGGTGTATTCAAAAAATCGGTCATCTTTAGTGGTGATCGCATTACCGATGCAAGTGCCGGCTTTGATCAAAACCAACGACCTGCGGTAAATATCTCTTTGGATGCTGCTGGTGGGCGTGTGATGCAAGAAGTGACCCGTGAAAACATCGGCAAACCGATGGGCATGATCTTGTTTGAAAAAGGTAAAGGTGAGGTCCTCACGATTGCCACGATTCAAGGTGAGTTTGGCTCTAAGTTTCAAATTACTGGCCAACCAACTACCGAGAGTGCAAATGACTTGGCGCTCTTGTTACGCGCAGGCTCATTAGCAGCGCCGATGGAAATCATTGAAGAGCGTACGATTGGACCAAGCTTAGGTGCTGAAAATATTGAGAAGGGCTTTAAATCTCTCATCATGGGTTTTGTTGCAATCTCGATTTTCATGATTGCCTACTACCTCTTGTTTGGCACATTCTCAGTAGTGGCTCTAGCAGTCAACTTGTTACTCTTGATCTCGGTGTTGTCAATGCTACAAGCCACCCTAACATTGCCAGGTATTGCTGCAATGGCCTTGGCACTGGGTATGGCTATTGACTCCAATGTGTTGATCAACGAACGTATTCGTGAGGAGCTGCGTAACGGCGCCGCACCGCAAACGGCAATTGCTGTTGGCTTTGACAAAGCTTGGGCAACGATCTTGGATTCAAACGTCACCACCTTAATTGCTGGTCTTGCATTACTCGCATTTGGCTCTGGTCCAATTAAAGGCTTTGCAGTAGTGCATTGCCTTGGTATTTTGACTTCTATGTTTTCAGCAGTCTTTTTCTCACGTGGCCTAGTTAACCTCTGGTATGGCAGAGGAAAAAAAGTCCAGAAACTCGCTATCGGCCAAGTTTGGCGCTCACAGGAGAAATAAGTCATGGAATTTTTCCGAATTAAAAAAGATATTCCCTTTATGCGCCATGCATTGGCGCTGAATGCAGTTTCTCTAATTACCTTCTTTGCGGCCGTTTTCTTCCTCTGGCAAAACGGTCTTCACTTATCTATCGAGTTCACTGGCGGTACAGTGATGGAAGTTTCTTATCCACAAACAGCCCCTCTAGATTCAATCAGATCAAAGGTAGAAAAACTGGGCTATGCCGATACCCAGATTCAGAACTTTGGCAGTTCGCGTGATGTGATGATTCGCCTGCCATTGCAAAAAGATGCCGAAGGCAAAATAATTTCTTCTGCGGACCAAAGTGCAGCGGTTATGCAAGCACTTGAGCCAGCCAACTCAGGCGTCAAGTTACAGCGTGTTGAGTTTGTTGGTCCACAGGTTGGACGTGAGCTAGCAATAGATGGATTGATGGCACTACTATTTGTGATTATCGGCATCGTGGTTTATCTCTCTTTCCGCTTTGAGTGGAAATTTGCTGTTGCCGGCATTATTGCCAACCTACATGACATCGTGATTATTCTGGGCTTCTTTGCCTTCTTCCAGTGGGAGTTCTCTCTGTCTGTTTTGGCTGCGGTATTGGCGGTATTGGGCTACTCAGTAAACGAGTCTGTGGTGATCTTTGACCGTATTCGCGAAAACTTCCGCAAATACCGCAAGATGAATACCCGCGAAATTATTGATAACGCTATCACTAGCACAATCAGTCGTACCGTAATTACCCACGGCAGTACTGAAATGATGGTTTTGGCGATGTTGATTTTTGGTGGTCCTACCCTCTTCTACTTTGCCTTAGCCCTCACCATTGGTATTTTGTTTGGCATCTACTCGTCCGTGTTCGTGGCAGCGGCTTTGGCCATGTGGCTTGGTGTGACGCGCGAAGATTTAGTGAAGGGCGATAAAAAACCAGATGATGTTGCGCGCAACGATGATCCCAACTTTGGGGCTCAGGTTTAATCTCCCAATCGGAGTTAATTGATATCCTCAAGGGCGGCCATAATCTTTTGGGTCGCACCTTGATGTTCGAGTGCATACGACTTTGCAGCGCTCGACATCTTTGCCAGTTCGGCAGTATTTAATAGCAACTCTTTTAAAGTTTCCATGAGAACAATGGGCTCACTCAAGATGAGCTCACCCTGGATGCGCTTGGCAGCGCCCATCTCAATGGCATCTAGGGCGGCTTGCTGGAAGTTATAGGTATGCTCACCGAGCAACACTGGACAACCGGCAGCACAAGCCTCAATCAGATTTTGCCCGCCAAACGGAAGTAGACTGCCACCCATGACCACTAAGTCAGCAGCGCTGTAATACATTGGCATCTCACCCATGGAGTCTCCCAGAATCACATCCACGCCAGCATCGCTCTTTGGCGTCTCAATCCATTCTGTACGGCATCGAAATTTCAGACCAGCATCTTGAATTTGATTGGCTACTTCAGAAAAGCGCTCAGGATGACGGGGAACTATACAAAGCAGCGGGGCAATCTCAAAAGTGTTGCCAAGTAAAAGATCTTTCCAAGCCTTCAGGATAATTACCTCTTCGCCATCGCGAGTACTGGCAGCGCAGACCATCAATCGTTGTTTGCCATGTAGATCTTGCTTCCAAAATTGACCTTGCAGAACTAGATTGGGATCAAGCGGTACATCAAACTTCAGATTGCCAACAATCTTCACTTTTTTAACGCCAAGACTACGATACCGATCAGCATCTAATTGTGTTTGAGCCAAGATACCTGAAAATGCCTGAAATAAAGATCTGCCGGCATTACCAAATCGATTGATGCGACGAGCACTTCGTTCAGATAGGCGTGCGTTTACTAAAAATAATGGCAGCCCAATTTCTGCGCAATAAAACACAATGGTTGGCCAAGCCTCGGTTTCCATAAACAAACCGAACTTCGGTTTAAATGTACGAATGAAATTAGCAACAGACCAGCAGAGGTCGTAGGGTAGATAAACCTGATGCAATTGACCTGTAGCAATCGCTCGCTCAAATAGAGCGGCGCCAGTACGGCGACCATTCAGTGTCATATGCGTCAACAGAATCGTCTCACCACGAGCTAGATAAGCTTCAACCAAAGGTTGAGCCGCCCTAGTCTCACCAACAGATACCGCATGAATCCATACAGATCCCTGCGTAGTTGTTTTGCCATCAGCAAAACCCAAGCGCTCAGAGAAGTGACTTAAATATTCAGAGGAGTGACGTGTGCGCCAGGCTAGGCGAAAAAATGCAAAAGGCAGAAGCAGATGCCAAAGCAGTTGATAAACAGCAAACCAGATCTTAGGGCGAGCACCGTATTCCAAATCCTGTGATGCGGGCCCAAGGCTTGGAGTCAAACTCACTTTTTCAGACGTTCGGTCAATTCGACCGCCTTACCTAAATAAGAAGATGGGGTCATCTCGAGTAATAAGGTTTTTGCATCATCTGGAATCTTTAGGCCACGAATGAAGGTTTGTAAATCAGCCTGGTTGATGCCTTTGCCACGAGTGAGTTCTTTGAGTTGCTCATACGGATTCTCAATGCCATAACGACGCATCACAGTTTGTACTGGCTCTGCCAATACTTCCCAGCACGCATCTAGATCAGCAGCAATCGCCGCATGGTTCACCTCTAATTTTCCTAAACCACGCAAGGCGCTGTCATAAGCTAAAACGCTGTGGCCAAAGGCTGGGCCTAAATTACGCAAGACAGTTGAATCAGTTAGATCGCGCTGCCAGCGAGAAATTGGCAACTTCTCTGCAAGATGACGCAATAGCGCATTTGCTACCCCCAAGTTCCCCTCGGAATTTTCAAAGTCAATTGGGTTGACTTTATGCGGCATAGTTGAAGAACCAATCTCACCCGCTTTAGTACGTTGCTTAAAGTAAGCAATAGAAATATACGCCCAGAAATCACGATCCATGTCCAACAAGATTGTGTTGGCGCGAGCAATTGCATCAAACAATTCAGCCATGCCATCATGTGGCTCAATTTGAATCGTGTAAGGATTAAAGGTAAGGCCTAAGCGTTTCTCAACGACATTCTTAGAAAAGTTTTCCCAATCAAAATTAGGATAAGCAGATAAATGCGCGTTGTAGTTACCCACTGCACCATTCATTTTTCCTAATAAAGGGACTGCTGCAATTGCTGCAATCGCACGCTCTAAACGTTTAGCGATATTGGCTAACTCTTTACCTAATGTACTTGGAGAAGCAGGTTGACCATGAGTGCGTGACAACATAGGCACTTTTGCATTCTCAATTGCCAAATCCGTTAATACGGAAAGTATTCTTCTAAGTTGCGGCAACAAAACTTCATCACGAGCGCCACGCAACATCAAACCATGCGAAGTATTGTTGATATCTTCAGAAGTACATGCAAAATGAATAAATTCACTTGCCTTTAAGAGATCAGGGCGACCGGCTACTTTTTCTTTTAAAAAATACTCTACTGCTTTGACATCGTGATTGGTGACCGCCTCGATATCTTTAATGCGTTGCGCATCGGCATCAGAGAAGTTTTCTGGCAAAGATAATAGGAAGGCTTCATCTGCTGAACTAATTTTTGGCACATCTGGCAGGCCCGCTGAGGCCAAAGCCAATAACCAATGAATCTCTACAAACACGCGCTGCCGCATAAATGCGGCTTCGGATAACCAGGGCCTCAAGGCGTCTAGCTTGCCTGCATAGCGACCATCTAAAGGGGATAGTGCATTAAGAGTAGAAATCGGCTGACTCACGAATATTGCCTTTACATTGATTGTTTCAATAAAACCTAATTTTAATCGCTCTTAGGAGCAATTCAGTTTGATTGAGATCGCTATACTAAGGACATGAAACTCATCGGATCCCTCACTAGCCCTTACGTACGTAAGGTACGCATTGTTTTTTTAGAAAAAAAGGTGGATTTAGACCTCGAACTAGAGAATGTCTGGGCTGCAGACACCAAAATAGCCCTCAACAACCCCTTAGGCAAAGTGCCTTGTCTTGTTTTAGATGACGGTGAGGTCATCTATGATTCGCGCGTGATTGCTGAGTACGCAGATACATTGAGCCCGGTGGGCAAACTGATCCCGACAGGTAGTCGTGAACGCGCTACTGTCAAAACTTGGGAAACCTTGGCTGACGGGGTGGCAGATGCAGGAATTTTGGCTCGTTTAGAGGCGACCTTACGTCCACCTGAGCAGCAGAGCCCCGCTTGGGTTGAGCGTCAAATGGGTAAGATGAATACCTCTCTTGCCCAAATGTCCCGTGTATTAGGTGAAAACGCCTGGTGCCACGGCAACCAGATGACTTTGGCTGACATTGCTGTTGGCTGCGCTTTGGGTTACCTACTGTTTCGCTTCCCCAATATCGCTTGGCAAGCGCAATATCCTAATTTAGATGCCCTATATCAAAAGTTGATGCAAAGGCCTTCCTTCACAGAAACAGCACCCCCAGCCGCCTAAATCAGGGCGCTAGAGCTGGAAGCCTTAGGCGGAAATAATGCCGCCGCCCAAGCAAATATCTCCGTCGTACAAAACGGCAGACTGGCCTGGAGTAACGGCCCATTGGGCCTCTGGAAAGGCCAATTCAAAACTCAAAGGTCCCGCGGCTCCAGTAGCAAGCGTGCATAGTGAGTCTGCTTGGCGATAGCGGGTTTTTGCAGAGTACTGCCCCGGAGTAGGTGCAACTCCAGCAATCCAACTAGCATCAATTGTAGAAAGCTGATTGGCCAGTAGCCATGGATGATCATGACCCTGGGCGACGTATAGGGTGTTATTGGCCACATCCTTACGAGCGACGTACCATGCATCACCATTGCCGTCCTGGCTGCCACCCAAACCAATGCCCTTGCGCTGCCCTAGGGTGAAAAAGGCAAGACCCATATGCTCCCCCACTGTTTTACCTTCTGGGGTTTTAATGGGGCCAGGAGCGCGTGGTAAATAGCGGTTTAAGAATTCGCGGAAGGGGCGCTCACCAATAAAGCAAATCCCTGTGGAGTCTTTTTTGGCGGCATTATGCAAGCCGATTTGTTCGGCAATCTTACGTACCTCCGTCTTTGGAGTCTCCCCCAAAGGAAAAAGTACATTTGCCAATTGACTTTGGGTTAAGCGATGTAAGAAATAACTTTGGTCTTTACTGGCATCCAATGCCTTTAATAGCTGAACACGGCCATCCTCATGACGAACCCGTGCATAGTGACCTGTTGCAATGGCATCTGCACCCAAACTGATGGCGTGATCCAAAAAGGCTTTAAATTTAATTTCTGCATTGCACAATACATCCGGGTTGGGCGTCCTGCCGGCAGCATATTCACGCAAAAACTCCGCAAAAACACGCTCACGGTACTCAGCGGCAAAATTAACAGCCTCGACATCAATCCCAATGAGGTCGGCTACAGAAACTACATCTAGCCAATCCTGACGTGCAGAGCAATATTCGTCGCTATCATCATCCTCCCAGTTTTTCATGAAAAGGCCGATCACTTCATAGCCTTGCTGCTTGAGCATCCAGGCTGCAACAGACGAATCTACCCCTCCAGACATCCCAACCACGACTTTGGAGGGTTTTGAAGCAGGTATTGCGACAGAATTGAGGGGGATCATCAAAAAATGCGAGAATTCGTTATCAGCTAAAAACCCATTGTAGAAGTCTTGCTCCAAATTTACGAGATTTGTGGCAAAACCAAATAAATGGCATTAAGGGAAATAGATAGGTAGATTTTCGCCTAACTAACTAAAATAGATTTTTTTGAAAAATTTGCTTTTGGAGACATGCCATGCGCATAGGAGTACCGCTGGAAATCAGACTCGGGGAAACTCGAGTTGCCGCCACACCGGAAACCGTTAAGAAACTGATTGGTCAAGGCCATACAGTTGTTATTCAAAAAGATGCGGGCCTTACAGCCAGCCAGCCTGATTCCGCCTATGAAGCTGTTGGCGCCACGATTGGTAGCGCAGCAGACGCTTTAAGTGCAGAGATCGTTCTCAAGGTGCGTGCACCTGAAGCGGCAGAGCTCAAACAAATTCAATCTGGCAGCGTGCTCATTGGCATGCTCGATCCATTTGATAATAATAATATCGCCGCAATGGCTGCCCAAGGCGTAACTGCATTCTCATTAGAGGCTGCACCACGTACTACTCGTGCACAAAGCATGGATGTCTTATCTTCGCAAGCCAACATCGCAGGCTATAAAGCAGTGATGGTTGCCGCCAATGAGTATCAGCGCTTTATGCCTATGCTCATGACTGCAGCCGGAACCGTTAAAGCAGCACGCGTACTGATCTTGGGTGCTGGTGTTGCTGGCCTCCAAGCCATTGCAACTGCAAAGCGTTTAGGTGCCGTCATTGAGGCATCTGACGTGCGCCCTGCTGCCAAGGAACAAATTGAATCTCTTGGCGCCAAGTTTGTTGACGTTCCTTACGAGACAGATGAAGAGCGCGAAATCGCTAAAGGCGTTGGCGGTTATGCGCGCCCTATGCCTGAATCTTGGATGAAGCGTCAAGCAGCATTGGTTGCAGAACGTGCTCAACAAGCTGATATCGTCATCACAACCGCCTTAATTCCCGGTCGTAAGCCACCCGTCTTATTGCACAGCGACACCGTTGCCAATATGAAACCCGGTTCGATCGTGATCGACTTAGCTGCCGGTCGTGGTGACAATGGATCAGGTAACTGCCCATTGACCCAAGAAGACAAGATTGTTGAGAAAAATGGTGTGAAGATTATTGGTTACAGTAATCTCGCCAGTATGGTAGCTGCGGATGCTTCTGCCCTATACGCACGCAACTTGCTCGATTTCATGAAGCTCATCGTTGACCCAGAAGCGAAGTTAGCTATCCCAACCGACGACGACATCGTTACTGCCTGCCTCATGTGTCGTGATGGCCAGGCTATCCGTAAAAACTAATACAGAATATTCAAAGGAAACATCATGGATCTCGCTGCTTTTCAAAGCATCCTCACAGTCCAAAACATCACCGTGTTTGTTTTGGCCATTTTTGTTGGCTATCAAGTAGTTTGGAACGTCACCCCTGCATTACATACTCCACTCATGGCAGTTACCAACGCTATCTCTGGAATCATCATTGTTGGCGCCCTACTTCAAACTGAGGTCATTGGTGGCGATGAGATTACTCTCACTAGCATCATTGGTGCAGTAGCCGTCTTCTTAGCATCAATTAATATTTTTGGTGGCTTTATGGTCACCCGTCGCATGCTTGAAATGTTCAAGAAAAAAGCCCCTAAAGCTGATGCGACTGGAACTAAATAAAAACTAGAACAAGATCTATATAGAGACCACAAACATGTCAAATATAACCGCGATTTCCTACCTCATTTCATCGGTGCTTTTCATCCTCGCCTTGCGTGGATTGTCTTCACCAACTACATCACGTCAAGGCAATACCTTTGGCATGATCGGCATGTTGCTTGCCGTAATCACCACCTTCATGATTCCTGACTTTAAGCCAGTCTTCTCATTGATTATTGGTGCGATTGTTGCTGGTGCAATCATTGGAATACTTGCTGCTAAACGTGTGCAAATGACCAAGATGCCAGAGCTCGTAGCGCTGATGCACTCTTTTGTTGGCTTGTCAGCAGTATTGATTGCGATTGCGGCAGTGTTTAATCCAGCCCAAGACCATACTGGTGCGCAAAAGATTGAGCTCTTTATCGGTGCATTTATTGGCGCCATCACCTTTACTGCTTCTATTATTGCTTTTGGTAAATTGTCTGGCAAAGTCAGTGGTAAATCAGTCACTTTTGCTGGTCAGCACTTGCTCAACCTGATTCTCGCAATTGTCATGGTTGCTGGTGGAGTCATGTACTTCATGACCGGTAGCCACGAAGCATTTTTAGTAATGTGTGCGATTGCTTTGGTATTAGGCGTGACCTTGATCATCCCCATCGGTGGCGCAGATATGCCTGTGGTTGTATCGATGCTCAACAGTTACTCTGGATGGGCGGCTGCAGGCATTGGCTTCACATTAAACAACCCAGTATTGATTATTGCTGGTGCTTGCGTAGGCTCCTCTGGTGCGATTTTGTCTTACATCATGTGTAAGGCAATGAACCGCTCAATCCTGGCAGTCTTGCTAGGTGGCTTCGGTGCCGAGGCTGCTGCTGGTGGCGCTGATGATGGCGGTCCAAAGAACTACAAAACTGGTTCACCAGAAGATGCTGCCTTCCTCATGGAGAATGCCGACACAGTCGTGATTGTTCCTGGCTACGGCCTCGCAGTTGCCCGTGCTCAGCATGCACTTAAAGAGTTAACAGAAAAACTGACTCATCATGGCGTGACCGTAAAGTATGCGATTCACCCAGTGGCAGGTCGTATGCCCGGTCACATGAACGTACTCTTGGCTGAAGCTGAAGTTCCATACGACCAAGTGTTTGAGATGGAAGACATTAACAGTGATTTTGGTCAGGCTGACGTGGTGCTAGTACTTGGTGCAAACGATGTGGTAAACCCTGCCGCTCGTACGCCAGGTAGTCCAATCTTTGGCATGCCAATTTTGGAAGCCTATAAAGCCAAAACCATTATTGTCAACAAGCGCTCTATGGCAGCAGGTTACGCTGGTCTAGATAACGAACTCTTCTACATGGATAAAACAATGATGGTCTTCGGTGATGCGAAGAAGGTTGTAGAAGACATGGTGAAGTCAGTAAGTTAAATCAAACACTTCTCAATCAAGAACCGCCTTTGGGCGGTTTTTTTTATTGCGTTAAGATATATACGAACGCCCCTAGAGCACTAAAAATCATATTAATACGAGACAAACAATGAATATTAAAAAACATTTGCTTTTAGTAATGGGTTTAATTTGGATTACATCCGTCCAAGCTCAAAATACCTACCCTAATAGACCGATTCAGATGATCATGCCATTGCAGGCCGGAAGTGGTGTCGATATTTTGATGCGACCCATTGCACAAAAAATGAGTGAGAACTTGGGACAGGTAATTACGATTGAAAACCTTCCTGGTGGCGCCGGTTTAATCGGAGCCACCAAGGTAGCTCAGGCTAATGCAGAGGGCTATGTACTAGGTGCATTTAATGACAGCATCTTAACAATGCTACCCAATCTGCACAAGAAAATTGACTACGATCCCATTCAAAGTTTTGCTCCAGTCTCCGAAGTAGCTGCAATCACTTTCGTCATGGTAGCAAACCCGTCATTTCCGGGAAACACAGCGGCAGACTTAATTCGGATTGCTAAAGAAAATCCAGGAAAAATTGATTACGCCTCAGGTGGCAATGGCTCACCTCAGCATATTGGTATGGAAATCTTTCGCCAGTATACGGGTGCGCCATTAGTGCATATCCCCTATCGTGGAGCGGCAGCAGCAGTAACCGACGTCATGGCGGGACAGGTGCCTGTGATGATTAGTGCTTTATCTGTTGTCCTTCCACATATTCGAGCAGGGAAACTAAAGGTGTTAGGTATCACTAGCAAAACGCGTTCACCTTTACTACCAAATGCGCCGACTGTGAGCGAGAGTGTTAAAGGTTACGAGTTCTCTACCTGGGGTGCGATTGTCGCCCCCAAGGGTGTAACACCAGCTGTCGTTAGTAAACTCAATGATTCATTGGCTTTAGCATTAAAAGATCAGAAGTTGCGGGATCAGTTAATACAGCAAGGTTTTGAATTTGTACCTTTGGGACCGGATCATTTAAAAGAAATGATTGCACAAGGCTTAGTGAAGATGAAAAAAGTTATCAAAGATGGCGGCATTCAGCCGGATTAATTTCTAATACACCAATAAAAAACGCCTGGTCTTTTGAACCAGGCGTTTTAGTTTCTACAGCTAGATAGCTGAGGAATTAACAGCAATTACATCATGCCGCCCATTCCACCCATGCCGCCCATGCCGCCCATATCAGACATGCCACCACCAGCGGCATCATCCTTTGGTGCTTCGCTGATTGCGCAATCAGTAGTCAACAATAAGGCCGCAACAGAAGCAGCATTAACCAATGCAGTTTTTGTTACCTTAGTCGGATCGATTACACCTTGAGCTACGAGGTCACCATATTCACCAGTTGCTGCGTTGTAACCATTATTGCCTTTGCTAGCCAATACTGCATTAACAACTACGCTAGCTTCGTCGCCTGCGTTAGAAACGATGATGCGAATTGGCTCTTCCATTGCACGCAATACGATACTGATACCAGCGTCTTGATCAGGATTATCACCCTTCAAGCCCTTGATACCCTGCATCGCGCGTAATAAAGCAACGCCACCGCCAGGAACAATACCCTCTTCAACTGCTGCACGAGTTGCGTGTAATGCATCGTCAACGCGGTCTTTCTTTTCTTTCATTTCTACTTCAGTAGCAGCACCAACACGAATCACTGCAACACCGCCTGCCAACTTAGCAACGCGCTCTTGCAACTTCTCTTTGTCGTAGTCGCTAGTCGCTTCTTCGATCTGAACACGGATGTTCTTCACACGTGCTTCGATTGCTTTAGCATCGCCAGCACCGTCAATGATGATGGTGTTTTCTTTGCCAATTTCGATACGCTTAGCTTGACCTAAGTGCTCAAGAGTTGTTTTCTCAAGTGTGAGGCCGATTTCCTCAGCAATCACAGTACCGCCAGTCAAAATTGCGATGTCTTCCAACATAGCCTTACGACGGTCACCAAAGCCTGGAGCCTTAACGGCGCAAGTTTTGATGATGCCGCGAATGTTATTCACGACTAAAGTTGCTAAGGCTTCGCCTTCAACATCTTCTGCAATGATCAACAATGGACGGCCAGACTTCGCTACTTGCTCGAGTACTGGGAGCAAATCACGGATGTTGCTAACTTTCTTGTCAAACAAGAGTACGTATGGGGTTTCTAATACGGCAACTTGCTTTTCAGGTTGGTTAATGAAGTATGGGGACAGATAACCGCGGTCAAACTGCATACCTTCAACTACTTCAAGCTCATCTTCCAATGACTTACCATCTTCAACAGTGATAACGCCTTCTTTACCTACTTTTTCCATTGCTTCAGCAATACGCTGACCAATACTTTGGTCGCTATTAGCAGAGATAGAGCCAACTTGAGCGATTTCTTTAGTAGTTGTGCAAGGCTTGCTAATTTTCTTGAGCTCTTCGAGTGCCGCTGTAACTGCTTTGTCGATACCACGCTTCAAGTCCATTGGATTGTGGCCTGATACTACGTATTTCATGCCTTCGCGAACGATAGACTGAGCCAATACAGTAGCGGTAGTCGTACCGTCACCAGCGATGTCATTGGTTTTGGAAGCAACTTCCTTCACCATCTGAGCGCCCATGTTCTGGAGCTTGTCTTTAAGTTCGATTTCTTTTGCTACGGATACACCATCTTTGGTGATGATTGGGCCGCCAAATGAACGCTCGATAACTACATTACGACCTTTTGGTCCTAAAGTTACTTTTACTGCGTTAGCAAGAATATTTACGCCTTCTACCATCTTGGTACGGGCGTTATCTCCAAATACAACGTCTTTTGCTGCCATGATTGAATTCCTTTCTTAGGTACTAATTACTTCTGTACAACAGCCATGATGTCTTCTTCGCGCATGACGAGAAGCTCGTCAGTGCCGACCTTAACTGTTTGACCTGCATATTTGCCAAATAACACGCGATCGCCAACTTTGACGTCTGGTGCATTCAACTTACCGCTGTCATCACGTTTGCCCGGGCCAACTGCCAATACTTCGCCTTGATCCGGCTTTTCAGCAGCAGCATCCGGAATGATGATTCCAGAGGCAGTTTTTGATTCTTGATCTAAACGTTTGATGATTACGCGATCATGTAAAGGACGTAGATTCATTCCTTCTCCTATGTTAGTAAGTGTTAACTAATTAAAAAACCAATATAAATCAATATGTTGCATTCTCTTAACACGCAGAAAACAAGCTTTTCAGCTGAATAAGCCTGTTTTAGCACTCGCGTGTAGGGAGTGCTGATTATATAGGTCTGTTTCTAGGGATTTCAAGGGCAAATTCACCTTAAATTTCAAATGAGCCTCCTGCTCTTTCTATAATGAGGGCAGGCAAGTAGGTAGATTCCTACACACAAATAAGCCTTAAGCCCTTACTCCTCCAATCTGTCCTGCCTAGACTGACTGTTCAATGATTGGAGAATGCTGATGAGCCCGAAATCCCGGCTGTACACGCTTGTAAAGGCTTGGAAGAACAAACCCTTCCAAGAAGTACGCGATGCCTGCGGCCAGCCTTGGCTTGGTCTTAGCGGCGAAGCGCTAGAAGAACACCAATCCTGGTCCAAGCGACAAGCGATTAGTAACGAACCCATCTTTAATAGCCAAGGAACTAAGCTGACGAGCTCTTTATTTAGACCATTACTGACCGCCACCGACACGCAGCTCCTCAGATTATTCATGGAGGGCCTAGACACCATTACGTATTGGTACCGTAGCGGACGCTTCATTCCTGGCATCTTACCGATGCCAGCGCAACATCTAGCATCCAGCAGTTTTATAGATGCTTTAAGCGACCTCATTCTGAACTCACGACTCCCAGTTGGTCTAGTGAGCCTAGGAATACACAAACTCAAGGATGCTGACTCCATGGAATCTAGCCTGGAAGGATTATTGCGTATGCGTCGTCTCGGCGTCCTGATCCATCTTCTGGATTTTTCTGGAGCGCATGCGCAAATCCGCTGGGTAGAGAAGATCGAGCCTGAAGGCATTCATATTGAGATGGGGCAATTTCGAGCTGATGGCTTACCAAGCGAAATGAGTTCCCTTGGCCAGAAATTCCATACCCTAATCTATGCCAGCAACATCGCCCTAGTAAAGGATTTAGAAAATGTCATAGCAATGGGAGCACACCATAGCTATGGCGGACTCATGATGCCGCCGGTGAGCCGACATCAAATGCTACACATGAGCGATAGCCGTATCGCTAAGGCCATTTTTTCGCTGCACCCTCATAAAACCCAAAACGGAGACAAGTAATGAGAAAACGCGTGATGTTGGTAGATGACCATCCAGCTATGCTGATGGCATTAAAAAGTATGTTGCAAGATCAATTGCTTTTTGAGATCGCAGGACAGGCGCAGCATGGTGAAGAGTGCCTACGCTCAATCAAAGAAGTCAATCCTAATATGGTCATCTTAGATTTGGATATGCCCAAGACGGATGGTTTTGATGTGATCCGTCGGATTGGCTTGATGCATCCAGAAGTTCGTATTTTGGTGTTGTCTAGCCTAGATGAAGCAGTCTATGGTGGCCGAGTACGGTCCTTGGGTGCACATGGTTTCGTGAATAAGACTGCTGGAGCCGATGTCATTTTGGCTGCCTGCGTTGCCATCTCACAGGGATATACCTTCTTCACACATGGGAAGAATGGCAACACCTCTCTGAGCGACAACGATAAATTGGCATTGATATCCGATCGTGAGCTACAAGTTATGAAGTATCTCGGCAAAGGTAATACTAACCAGCAGATATCAGACCTACTGCACATCAGTAATAAGACAGTAGCAACCTACAAGACTAGAGTCTTTGACAAACTAGGCATTAACAATATTGCTGATTTGATCCTGTTCTGTCGCATGAACAACATCATCGAAAGCTAAGCAGCACATGCATCGATTCATATTGAAAAAAGTATTCACACTCTGCTGTATCTATACAGGTTTGGCGCATGCCGGATCATTTAGCACTTCAGAGCAATCATGGATCGATGCCCATCCAGTAGTGCGATTTAGTATTCACGAAAAATATGCATCCTATCTCAAGCCATCCAACCAACAATATGGTGCAGCACCCTTTATGGCGCTTCTGTCAAAAATGGAAGAGTGCACACGACAGCAATATGTGCCGGTATGGAGAACATCAGATCCTGAAGGCTTAAAGCAACTCAGAAAAGGTGAAGTGGATTTCATCATCGATCCGCCAAGCATTGACGATCACGTGTTGCAATTTGGATCTCTATCTGAAGCCATCTTTTGGGGTCATGATGCCGTCCTTACTAAGGCCTCAAACAGATTGGATTCACCTTATACCAAGATTGGCTACTTTGATCGAGGCTTTGAAAATTCGCCCTCCGGTGCTGGTAGCCACAATGAGAGCAAAAAAGCGAAATCTCCCACTAGCTTAATTCAATCCCTCCTTAAAAATGATATCGAGGCGCTAGTCCTACCCATTCGCTTGGCACAGCAACTGATTCGCGAAACCCAAAATACAGATCTAAAAATTGATGGTTTATATAGTCGCGATCCATTTGCCTATCGCTGGCTTATCTCAGACCATAATGCCCCTCTTCATGATGTACTAAGCCACTTTCTAAATGACTTAGATCCCATGGCATCACGCCAACTTTTTGCATTAGGGGATGAACACAAACCAAAGTCAAATGTACTACCCTGGCTGAGCACCGCTCTCATCCTAATAATTGGTTTAGTGATGTTTTATCAACTCCAAAGAAAATATTTCTATCAAAAGAAAACTGCTCTGGAATTACTACATTCAAAAGAGCTGGCTGAAAAAGCAAATGCTGCGAAGTCTGCATTTTTAGCAACTATGAGCCATGAAATTCGGACACCAATGAATGCCATCTTAGGCGTTCAAGAACTACTGCTTGGTAGCGCACAATTTCCCAAGAAAGATAAGCCGTTATTAAAGAGTGCTCAAGCTTCTGCCGAATCTCTTTTAGGTATGCTCAATCAAGTGTTAGATATTTCCAAGATTGAGGCTGGCAAACTTACTCTCAACCTAGAGCCTTGTAATCCATATCAATTGATTATGGATATTCATGCGGCATTTTCTACGGTAGCTAAGAAACAGAATTTGCTACTCCATACCTCGATTGATCCCAGAATCGCTGAAGTGCTCATGATTGATTCTTTACGTCTGAGACAAGTTCTGCAGAATTTACTGAGCAATGCGATTAAGTTCACCGCTGAAGGTGAGGTGTACTTTTCTATTAGCGTCCTCGCTGATGATCATGCCGGCCAATTACTTGAGTTCAGGGTGATTGATACTGGAATAGGAATGGGAAATGATCAAATCAAATTGGCTCTACAAGCTTTTGAACAATTACCAGCCACACAAGAGTCCTGTCTATCAGAGCAAAAGAGGGGGACGGGCCTTGGGCTCACCATCACTAATCATTTGGTGACTTCCATGAACAGTCATCTTTATTTTGAGAGCGCCCCAGGCTTTGGAAGTAATGTCTACTTTTCAGCAGCCTTTCCTAGAACCAGTGTTGCTGCCGCACAGGCTCCAGGCTTTGATTCTCTAGGGCCATTATCTAAGAACTTCATCTCAAAAAAGCCGGGTAGAAGAAATTCTCATATTCATGCTTTAGTAGTTGAAGACCACCCAGCTAGTCGGCAAATTTTGTCGCTGCAATTAGAAGCGCTTGGTATCAGCACTTGCGTTTGTGAGAATGCAGTTGCGGCACTCGAATTAATGAAGGAGCGTCATTTTGATCTGATGCTCACAGATCAATCGATGCCCGGAATGCAAGGCTCTGAGTTAGCCAAACAAATCCGATCTCTAGGTAATCGTGATTTGATTATTGTTGGCGTCACTGCAGATATTTATGCCCTAGACTCTCGCCATCAACTTTTATCATCCGGTATGAATGGCGTACTCATCAAGCCTTTGAGTTTGGGCGCCCTCGAGAATGAACTCATGCGCTATTTTGACGCCAGCCAAGAGTTAGCCTCCTCTGGTGAGCCCTATTCGTTTGATACCTTCTCTAATCTCATCAAAAATGATTCCCATCAGATCATAGTGATCCTAGAGGAAATTGAGAAGGTTCACTTAGACGCTCTGGATCAACTGCAATCAGACGGCAAGCAAATCCGCATTGATGAAGTCCATTTTCAAAGTCTAGTTCATAAAGTCAAAGGTGGGGCACAACTACTTCAAGCTACTGAATTTACCCGTGCCTGCGAATCACTTGAAGTGAATGGATCACTTACCGAGCGCATTGAGAGATTCACCGCCCTTCTAGAAGAGCAAAACCAAACTATTGAGGCTTATAAGAAAAAATATCAATAGCCACGGGCTGGTGAGCGCCAAGGTTTATCCTATGGGTAATGCGCACCAAACCCTATTCGCCCTCTGCCATCCGTCTATTAGCCTTTTTATGGGCTAGTCTGATTACTTGTCAAGCCCACTCCGCTGACATAGTTGCTCAAAATACTGCTCTTCAGTACATCCCTAAGGCCGTAGCTGCCAGCCTTGAAAAGAGCCAGATTCCAAAAGAAGCTATCAGCATTTCAGTGATGGAAATAGAGCCAGGCCAGCCGGGGAAAATAACAGCAAAAACAAAGGTGGACTGGCGTTCTAAGCAGGCAATGAATCCTGCGTCAACCATGAAACTGCTAACTACACTCACTGGTCTAGATGTACTAGGACCGCAATATCGTTGGCGTACAAATATCTATACCGATGGGCTTATTCGTCAGGGCACCCTTAAAGGGAATCTATATTTGCAAGGTACCGGTGATCCAAAGCTGGTTCCCGAAGAAATGGCCAAAATGATGAAGGCCTTGCAAAATCTGGGGATTCAAAAAATTGATGGTAATTTATTTTTTGATAGAAGCGCCTATGCCCCTAATGCCATGGAGCACAACACAATTGATGGGGAATCCTTGCGCGCCTATAACGTGCCGCCAGATCCTCTCCTATATGCTTTTAGAACCCTCTCATTTCAGTTAGGTAAATCGCGGACTGCAGACTTTATTGACATAAGTTACACACCTCCACTATCACAACTCAAAGTGATCAATCAGATGCAATTGGTTGATCAATCCTGCGATAGCTGGAAAGGTAACATTCGCTTTAACTTAGATCCGGAGAGCGATGGAGCAAATACTAACCAACTTCTGACTGCTCAATTTTCTGGTAGCTTTCCAAAAGGCTGCAAGGGGGTGAGCTATAACGTCGTTGCTTTGGATGCGAATACCTTTTTCACTCAAGGCTTCGCCGCAGCTTGGGAGTTAGCTGGTGGGTCTTGGATTCAAGCGCCCACCGGACAATCTGCTACGGTCCCTCTAGCAGCCCGACTACTACTCCAGTTTGAGGGCATCCCCCTGGCTGATGACGTACAAGACATTAACAAGTTTTCGAATAACGTCATGGCCAGACAATTGATGCTGACCTTGGCTCTAGAGAAGATGGGTAAGCCTGCAAGCACTAAAAATGGTGAGCTCGTAATTCAGAGCTGGCTAAAGGGTTTAGGACTTCAGTTTCCAGAACTCGTCATTGAGAATGGCTCTGGTCTTTCCCGCAATGAAGCGATCTCTGCTGAACATATGACGCAATTATTAGTTACGGCTCGTAATTTATCCGTTACGGATGCGTTTTATAACAGCCTTCCAATTGCAGGAACAGATGGCACGATGAAAAATCGCCTCATGACACATTTACGGAAATTTTTGCATTTGAAGAAAAAACCTGAGGCTCGAATCAAAACAGGGGCACTTGCGGATGTAAGGGCAATATCAGGCTATGTGATGAGTAAATCTGGAAGGATGTATGCGGTGACCTCCTTCATAAACCATCCCAATGCTTTGAGAGGCTTAGAGGCGCATGATCAATTATTGGCGTGGCTACTAAATGATGGGCCAGACCCAAAACAGGCACGCTGAAGTCGGTCTCGAACCCCATCCCACTCTTCGCCTGCTGGGGGTTCAGGAAACAAAATCAAATCCCAACCCTGTTGATCTAGATCTCGCAGGGATCGGTACAGACGGCTTGCAAATGCAACGCTATCACTGGGCACAATAAGCTCTTCAAAATGCGCCGATGGATGTCCATCCTCACCTAGTGAAGAATCTGAATCCCAAACTGCAACCGCTACCCGTGACTTGATATCTGGGAACTCACTCAGAGCGTCCAAGACTCTACCTGGTGGATACATTCTTAATGGGGTTGTCGGCGCGTAATGCGCACGTAGATTACCAGAAACTCTTGGCAGGACATCTTCTGACTGCGTTGGACTGAGCTCTCCAGGTAAATAGACTTTGATGCCCGTCTTCGAAAGAATTTCTTTGGGAGTGATGAGGCCTGGACGCAATAAGACTGGATGATCGCCTGAAGATAAATCAATGATGGTTGATTCAATGCCGACTTCGCAATCACCACCATCCAAAATCATAAGATCCAATATGCCTTCAAACTCACTTCGGACATCAGCAGCACTGGTTGGTGAGACTTTTCCAAAACGGTTCGCCGATGGTGCAACAACCCCACCCTTAAATTTACGGAGTAACTCCTGCGCAATTGGATGGGCAGGTACTCGAATTGCTACCGTATCCTGACCGCCAGTAAGTTCGTTTAAAACGCTTTTATCTTTTTTAAAGACTAGGGTCAGCGGACCCGGCCAAAAAGCATTGATGAGTTTTAACGCAGATTCCGACAAATCTCTTACCCACGGCGCAAGTACTGGCACCCAATCTACTTGAGCCTGATCAAACTGATCAGGTGCTGCTAAGTGAACAATTAGTGGGTGATTAGAGGGTCTACCCTTGGCCGTAAAAATTTGTTTAATTGCATCAGGATTCTTTGCATCCGCTCCCAAGCCATAAACCGTCTCAGTCGGAAAGGCTACTAAGCCGCCATCTCGCAAAGTTTGTACCGCTTCGTTCATGACTGCAGATGAATGCAGTGCGCTACTGTCACTGGACATTACTAAGGCTCGATCCCTAATTCAACTGCGACAGCTGCGCAATTTTGGCGAGCCTGGTTAATTGATTCACCTAAACAATTGATATGGCCCATCTTTCGACCCATACGTGGGTCAGATTTACCGTATAGGTGTAGCTTCGCATCTGGATGAGAAAGCACCTTATCCCAAGCAGGCTCTCTTGCCTTATCCTCGCTGCCTTCGTACCAAAGATCTCCCAAGAGATTGAGCATGGAGACTGGCGCTAGCAAGCGGGTGTCGCCTAAAGGTAAGCGAGCCATACTTCTGACCTGCTGTTCAAACTGACTACTAATACAGGCATCCATGGTGTAGTGGCCTGAGTTATGCGGACGCGGAGCAATTTCATTAGCAACGATGTCACCGCTCTTGAGCACGAAAAACTCCACACATAACACGCCCACGTAATCAATCTTACGGATCAGCGCTTTAGCAGCCTCAATAATTTTTTTCTCTTGAGCAGGCTTCAGTGATGGGGCTGGTACGGTAGAAGTATGCAAAATACCATCACGATGGATATTTTGAGAAACAGGATATGCCACTACTGCATCATCATATCCGCGCACTACTAAAGCAGAAACTTCGAAATCTAAATCCATCCGCTTTTCAAGAACACAAGGCACCTTACTCAATTGGGTCCAAGCAGCAACTAGATTGGCAGAGTCATGAACTGTAATTTGACCTTTGCCGTCATAACCCATGCGAGCCGTTTTCAGAATGCCAGGAAATAGATCTGCAGGAACATGAGCAATATCTGCATCATGCTCAATGACAGAGTAAGGTGCAGGCCCAATACTGGTTTCCGCTTTCCAAGTAGCCAAGAATTTTTTTTCAGCCACGCGGTTTTGTGCCAAAGATACGCAACTACTGCGAGGCGCTACAAAGACGCCTAAAGATTCGAGTTCGTCTAAAGCTTGTGCAGGAACATTCTCAAATTCCGTACTAACGGATTTACATAATGTTGCCATCTCTTTTAGCGCTGCAGAGTCGGTGTAATCGGCTTGAATAAATTTTTCTGCAATCGAGCCAGCTGGACTATCTGATCCAGGATCCAGAACGCAGACCTTGTAGCCCATCGCTTGAGCAGCTTGAGTAAACATCCGCCCTAATTGACCGCCACCCAATATTCCTAAATACGAGCCCGGCAAGATGGGCTCCAAACGATCTACCATCTGATTAATATCCCGGCAAATTCATGGAGCGCGCAGTAGCAGACTGCTTTGCACGAAACTCTTCCAGCTGTTTTGCCAAAGCAGGATCGTTCACTGCCAGATTGGCAATGACATGTAAGGCTGCATTTGCAGCCCCAGCCTCACCAATCGCAAACGTTGCTACCGGGATTCCTTTAGGCATTTGCACAATCGAATACAGAGAGTCTTCGCCACGTAAGTATTTGCCAGCGACTGGAACGCCATAAATCGGAATAATTGTTTTTGATGCCAACATGCCCGGCAAATGCGCCGCACCACCAGCGCCAGCAATAATCGCCTTAAGGCCATTTTTGGAGGCATTTTCTGCATAGGTAAACATATCGTCTGGCATGCGATGGGCAGAAACGACTTTAGCCTCGTGAGCAATGCCAAACTGCTCTAGCATTTGAGCAGCATGCTGCATGGTGTCCCAATCTGAATTGGATCCCATTACTATTCCGACTACTGGCTTTTTGCTCATTGACCTCTCCAAATGCCCTGATCTACATCGTTAATCTATCCGAGGCCTTATTATCCCAGCCTTTTGAAGGCTTTATAAAAATTAGGCCTTAGTTAAGCGAGCGAGGGCTTCGCGGTACTTTTCCGCTGTTTTATCAATCACATCTACTGGCAAAGCAGGTGCCGGAGCTGTTTTTGGCCAAGGCTTGCCATCAACTATTGCTGTTTCGAGCCAGTCCCGCACAAATTGCTTGTCATAGGAAGGGGGATTTGCACCCACATAGTAGGTTTCTGCCGGCCAAAAGCGAGAAGAGTCGGCAGTGAGGATTTCATCCATTAATACCAATTGACCAGCGTCATCTAAGCCAAATTCAAACTTGGTATCAGCAATGATGATTCCACGAGTCGCGGCATATTCAGAGGCTTCTTTGTACAAACGAATACTAACCTCACGAATTTGATTGGCCAACTTCTCACCAATCATCTCGATCACTTTGTCAAAAGAGATATTTTCATCATGCTCACCCATTTCCGCTTTAGCAGCAGGAGTAAAGATAGGGTCAGGCAACTTCTGCGCATTTTCAAGGCCTGCTGGCAATGCAATACCGCACACCTTGCCAGTTTCTTTGTAATCCTTCCAACCACTACCAGCTAGGTAGCCTCGCACTACCGCTTCAACCAAGATTGGCTTGAGGCGTTTAGCTACTACTGCACGACCTTTGACCTGATCAAGCTCATCGACTGGCACTACGCTTTCAGGATCAATACCCGTCAAGTGATTCGGAATCACCTTAGCCAGCTTCTCAAACCAAAAATTAGCCATTTGATTGAGCACGATTCCCTTTTCAGGAATCGGTTGACCCATCACTACGTCAAAGGCAGATAGGCGATCTGTGGTGACCATGAGCAACTTGTCATCACCTAGTGCATATACATCACGCACCTTTCCTTTAGAGAGTAAAGGGAGTGACTTAATGGAAGTGGCGTACAAAGCGGGCATATTTAACTCACTTCACGATCTGGGCTAATTTGCCACTCTTGTATAGCTCAGCCATTTTTTCCAAAGGAATTGGTTTAATTTTGGATGCCTGACCTGAACAGCCAAAAGCATTGAAGCGGGCAATGCAAACCTTCTTGGCCGCTTCACGTGCAGGCTTGAGGTAATCACGTGGATCAAACTTACTTGGATTCTCGAACAGATAACGGCGAATAGCGCCAGTCATCGCCAAACGAATATCAGTGTCGATATTAATTTTACGAACACCATTCTTAATACCCTCTTGAATTTCTTCAACAGGCACGCCATAAGTTTCCTTCATGTCACCACCAAACTCACGAATCTCAGCGAGCAACTCTTGTGGAACACTAGATGAACCATGCATCACTAAATGTGTATTTGGAATGCGGGTATGAATTTCCTTAATACGCTCAATCGCTAAGATGTCACCTGTTGGCTTCTTGGTAAATTTATAAGCACCATGACTAGTGCCAATCGCAATCGCCAGGGCATCACATTGGGTAGCTTTTACAAAGTCAGCTGCCTGCTCAACATCAGTTAATAGTTGCTCGCGCGTCATCTTGCCATCTGCGCCGTGACCATCCTCTTTATCACCTTGCATAGTCTCTAGTGAGCCAAGAACACCTAACTCAGCCTCAACAGTAACTCCAATAGAGTGGGAGAACTTGACAACCTCTCTAGAGACACCAACATTGTATTCATAGCTAGCAACAGTCTTGCCATCAGCCTCTAATGAGCCATCCATCATCACGCTAGTAAAACCACTCTTGATAGCAGCCATACATACTGCAGGACTTTGGCCATGATCTTGATGCATCACAACTGGAATATGGGGGTAGGCCTCGACTGCAGCTGAGATTAAATGACGCAAGAATGATTCGCCAGCATATTTACGAGCACCGGCAGAGGCTTGCATGATGACTGGGGAATCTGCTTCATGAGCAGCCTCCATGATCGCAGTTACCTGCTCTAAATTATTGACATTAAACGCTGGCAGGCCGTAGCCATTTTCAGCAGCGTGATCCAAGAGTTGTCGTAAAGATACTAAAGCCATGATGGTCTCTTAATTGAAATGTTAGTAATAAATAATATGAATCAATATTTACAAAAGTGAATTACTTCACTTGAATAATCTTGAGTGAATTTGTACCACCCGGCTCGCCCATTGGCTCACCAGATGTCAGGACAACGACGTCACCCTTCTTCACTGCGCCCATCTTTTTTAAGCAATCCTCTACTTCTTGCAACGCGGTATCACGATGCTTGGTGTAATTTAAGCCAATAGGAAATACATTGCGATAAGTACTCAAGGCGCGCTGAGTAGCAATCTTTGAAGTCAAAGCAAAAATAGGCAAATGGATATTGTGGCGACTCATCCAAACTGCAGTAGATCCGGAGTCGGTTAAGGCGGCGATCGCATTGGCATTAAGGTGATGCGCTGTAAATAGAGCGCCCAAGGCAATCGTTTGATCAATGCGTGAGAAAGTCTGATCCAAGAAATCCGTATCTAGTTTTACACGGTCTGACTTTTCCGCCTCAACACAAATCTCGGCCATTGCCTTGATAGTTTGCACTGGGTAGTTACCTGCAGCAGATTCAGCTGACAACATGACCGCATCCGTACCATCCAGAACTGCATTGGCCACGTCACTCACCTCAGCACGCGTAGGTACTGGAGCATTAATCATGGACTCCATCATTTGCGTGGCAGTAATCGTAAACTTATCAGCCTCGAGTGCGAGTTTGATCATGCGTTTTTGCAAAGCAGGAACGGCTGCGTTACCAACTTCAATCGCTAAGTCCCCACGCGCAACCATGATGCCGTCACTCTCCGCGATAATGCTCTTTAGAGCTTCAGTTTCAATAGCTTCAGCACGCTCCACCTTAGCAATCGTACGAACCCTACCAACGCCATGCTTTGCACTAGCCGCATCTGCCAGTTTGCGGGCATAGACCATGTCTGCACCGTCTTTTGGAAAACTGATCGCCAGAAAATCTACGCCCATCGCAATCGCGGCATCTAAATCAGCAATATCTTTTTCCGTTAGTGCTGGTGCAGTCAAGCCACCGCCAGCACGGTTAATACCTTTGTTATTTGAGAGTGGGCCACCTTGCTCTACCAAGGTAAAAATTTCTCCACCTTTTACGCTCTCGACTCGAAGAACAACTAAGCCATCATTCAATAACAGTCGATCACCCGGCTTGACATCTTGTGGTAACTCTTTGTAATCCAAACCTACGCGCTCTTGATTACCAAGCTCACATGCAACATCCAAAATAAATTGCGCGCCTTCTTTGAGGAGAATTTTGCTATCAACAAATTTACCCACACGAATTTTGGGGCCCTGTAGATCGGCCATGATGCCAACCTCTTTGCCAACTTCTGCGGAAATACTTCGCACCAAATCGTGACGCGCTTTGTGATCTGCAATGGTGCCATGAGAAAAGTTCATTCTCACAACGTCTACACCTGCACGAATCATGTCTCGCAATACTTCAGGCTTTTCTGATGCAGGTCCCAAGGTGGCAATAATCTTAGTTGCTCTCAACATATTTAGTCTTTCGCTCGTTCAGCCAATACTGCAAAGGCTGGCAAGGTTTTACCTTCTAAGAATTCCAAGAAAGCGCCACCGCCAGTAGAGATGTAATCCACTTGATTTTCAATACCGTACTTCGCAATCGCCGCCAAGGTATCGCCACCACCAGCAATAGAAAATGCGGGTGAATGGGCAATCGCTGCCGCCAACATCTTAGTGCCACCACCAAACTGATCAATCTCAAATACGCCCAATGGCCCATTCCATACAATCGTGCCAGCATGCGCAAGCATGGTAGATAAACGCGCTGCAGTCTTGGGGCCGATATCCAAAATCATGTCGTCATCAGCCACTTGATCAGCAGCGACACGATTTGCACGCGCTAATGGAGAAAGTTCATTTGCCACAACGACATCTTCAGGGATAGGCACATGCGCACCGCGCTTTTCCATAATCTCCATGATTTCTCGAGCTTCATTAACTAAATCCGGCTCTGCTAATGATTTACCAATTGGCAAGCCTCTGGCCAACATAAAAGTATTTGCAATACCACCACCCACAATCAACTCGTCTACTTTGTCAGCTAAGGCCTTGAGAATAGTGAGCTTCGAAGATACTTTGGATCCTGCCACAATCGCTACCAATGGGCGCTTCGGGCTTGCTAGAGCACGGCTCAAGGCATCTAACTCTGCTGCCATCAATGGGCCAGCGCAAGCAATCGGTGCATATTTGGCTACGCCATTCGTAGTTGCTTCAGCACGGTGAGCAGTACCAAAGGCATCGTTGACATACACATCACACAAAGCGGCAATCTTCTTAGCCAACTCATCATTATTCTTTTTCTCGCCCACGTTGAGGCGACAGTTCTCTAGTAATACCAACTCACCCGGATTGACTTCAAAGTTACCCTCTACCCAATCGCTAATTAAAGGCACTTTACGATTTAAGAGCGTAGCAATCCTGTCGGCTACGGGAGCCAAACTATCTTCGGGTTTGAATTGACCTTCAGTTGGACGCCCTAAGTGAGAGGTCACCATGACTGCCGCACCCGCATCCAAGCACATTTGTACTGCTGGCATAGACGCTCTAATCCGGGTATCTTCCGTGATGTTACCTACCTCATCCTGAGGAACATTAAGGTCGGCACGGATCAAAACTCGCTTTCCCTTGAGAAGACCTGCTGCAGCTAGTTCACTAAGGCGCTTTACTTTAAAGAGGGTTTCCGGCATGAGAATAGGCAAATAGAGTGGTTTATAGGGAATGCTCCATTCTAAATCGTCTGAGCTTCCTACCCCAAAGGAATTGGGCTGTCAGACTGTCCTGCCTGCTCTACAATAAAGGCTTAGGCGTATTTTAGGTCTTGGGGCACCTCAGGAGCTTGGACCCCTGTTTTACTGAATTGAATCACCCAATTTATTAAATATTTAAAAGGTAGAGAAAATGTCGATGTCCGACCGCGATGGCTTTATTTGGTCCGATGGGAAGCTTGTTCCCTGGCGTGAGGCCAATGTTCATGTGCTAACCCACAGTCTTCACTACGGAATGGGTGTATTTGAGGGTATTCGTGCCTATAAAACCCCCCAAGGTACCGCCATTTTCCGTCTTCCAGAGCACGTTAAGCGCTTATTCAACGGAACTAAGATTTTTCAGATGAATATGCCTTGGACCCCCGAGCAGATCTCCAGCGGCATTATTGAGGTCGTAAACAGCAATAAGCTGGAAGCTTGCTACATCCGACCGATTATCTTTATCGGCTCCCAAAAACTCGGTATCTCCCCCAAAGGCAATAGCATCCACACCGCAATCGCTGCATGGGAATGGGGCGCTTATTTGGGTGAAGATGGTCTTAACAAGGGTATTCGCGTTAAGACATCCTCATTTACCCGCCACTTTGTGAACTCCTCACTAGTTCGTGCTAAGGCCTCTGGTTACTACATCAACTCCATTTTGGCCAACCAAGAAGTAACAGCTAATGGCTACGATGAAGCCCTCCTACTAGATACAGAAGGTTATGTATCGGAAGGTTCTGGCGAGAACATCTTTATTGTTAATAACGGCATTATTTACACCCCAGATCTAGCCTCTTGTTTAGACGGCATTACTCGTAACTCCATCATGCAGATCGCTAAAGATCTTGGCTATGAATTGCGTGAGAAGCGTATTACTCGCGATGAAGTGTACTCAGCAGATGAGGCTTTCTTTACCGGTACTGCCGCTGAAGTAACGCCTATTCGTGAGTTAGATGACCGCACCATTGGTGCTGGTAAGCGCGGTCCGATTACTGAGCAAATCCAGAAGACTTACTTTGATGCGGTCTACGGCAGAACCGATCAATATCAGTCTTGGCTAACTTACGTGAAGTGATTGGAAATCAGATCATGAGTGAAGCTCAAGTTGTAATGGTTGATGGCAATAAAGATTTACCTTTACATTGCCCAACCAATAAAACCCCTAGCTGGAATTCGCATCCACGTGTATTTCTTGATGTAGCTAAAACGGGTGATGCTAAGTGTCCTTACTGCGGCACTGAGTACAAACTCACTCCCGGTACCGAGCCTCACGGGCACTAAGCCTAGCGGCACCCCAGCGCGGGGTGCTGTGTCGGGATACCTCATATGAATCGTATTCTGATCATCGCTCCCAATTGGATTGGTGATGCTGTTATGTCCCAGCCACTGCTAGCGAATCTCAAAGCAATTTACCCGCAAACACAGATAGATGTTTTAGCAAGTCCTTGGGTTGCACCGATTTATCGTGCTTGCTCAGAAGTACATCAAGTCATTGAAGCGCAACTAGAGCATAAGCAATTGCAATGGGGCTTACGTAAGCAACTAGCAAAGCAACTTGAATTAAACCAATACACGGTCTGCTTCGTTCTGCCCAATAGTTTCAAGTCTGCCCTCATTCCTTGGCTTGCTAATATTCCCTTTCGAATTGGCTATCGCGGAGAGATGCGCTTTGGGCTTATTAATCTTGCTCTAGATAATCCGAGCAAAGTAAATCGTCCACCGATGGCGAATCATTACTTTGCACTTGCTAATGTGCTGGAGCACTCACAAGAGATTGATGCCGGCAAGCCTTCAGATCCTAGGCTCAATATCCTACCTACAGCCAAAGAATCAATCGGCGCGAAGTTACGAGCTGCAGAAATTAACGGAAATTTAATTTATATACTTTGCCCAGGCGCTGAGTATGGCGCAACAAAACGCTGGCCTGCCGATCACTTCGCCTCTCTCGCACAGCAGTTAATCGCCAATGAGTCAGATGCTCATGTGATTCTTCTAGGCGGTAAGGGTGATCATGCGCTGGGTGAGAGTATTAAGGCTGAGACAGGGAATGACTTACAAATACATAACTGGTGCGGTAAGACTTCACTAGACGAAGCAATTGCACTCATTGGGGCGAGCAAGGCACTGGTCAGTAATGACTCGGGCTTAATGCATATTGGTGCTGCATTGAAAATTCCACAGGTCGCTATTTTTGGCTCAAGTGATCCACATCACACCCCACCACTGTCTGATAAAGCTAAAGTACTTTGGCTAAATCTAGCTTGTAGCCCATGCCATAAAAAAGAGTGTCCACTAGGTCACCTAAAATGCTTAAACGATATTTTGCCTAACACCGTACTAGACGCTATTCAAACACTCCATTAATTTTGCAGCACCACACATCACCAGAAAGTAAGTCATGTCAAAACTAGCCAGACTTTTTCATAACGCAGATGAAGTAGTGGATGCTTGGCGTGATGCCTTAAAGAATCGTGATGTCAAAGGGGCCTTGGCAATCTGGCTGGATGATGATTCGATTACTTGCGTACTACCAGAAGGCCAGCGACTCAGTGGTCATGCAGAAATTCGGGAAGGGCTAGAGCGCCTCTTAGCGAAGCAAGCTCTTTTTTTAGAGCCGATTGCCTGCATTAGTCACTCTGTTTTAGGGGCCGCAGTCTACGACACCACTGAGGCTGTTCATATCAGACCCGATCAAATTGAAGCAGCATTCTTTCTTAATATCACCTTAGTTCTTCTACAAGATAGTCAAGGTTGGCGGATTGCACATCTGCATGCCAGCCACTCCACTGAAGATACCTTTGATGCGCCCTCTACTCCACATGGACTGCATTAACTAGTAATGCCATATAGATTGGTGTCTCATGGATGAGCAGGTTCTTCGATCACTAATCAAGTGGCCAAATGTCCCACACTGTTTTGGCTGGCTAGCCCTCGATCGTCGCGGTCAATGGCGTATGCGTGATGAATTTTCCCAAGCCAATCAACTAGCTGGGAATGTGATTCGCCATACAACCCTGAATGAATATATCTCCAGAAATTACGCACACGACTCTTTGGGTAGATATTTTTTCCAGAATGGGCCGCAACGGGTTTTTATTACACTAGATGCTACGCCCTTCATTGCTCGAATAATTCCGAGTGCAAGCGGTCCTGAGCTATTAACCCAATGCGGCACAGAAATAAAACCACAGGGTGTCCTAAGTGATGAAAAAGGGAATATCTATATCACTGGATTATTTCAACAAGCATTCTCTGATCAAGTCGATAGCGCGGTATTTACAAAAACAGAATCTCTATCTGTTGCACTCTTGCATGATCATGATTTAGATCTCTTTTCGGAGCAATCTCAGGTCCATGAAGATGCTTGCAGCTTTAGAGGCTTTTGGCAATGGCAAGGCAATCAACTGCCCATTGAGCCTATTCACTCTAGAGAATTAGCTCATCGCTTTAATTTCATTAAAGCACCAAGCGAATAATTAGCTAGGCATATTTTTGCCCTGCTCCTTCAATTCTTCTTGATATTGCTTTTGCATTTCACGAAGACGTGCATCAATACTAGAAGCCTGATAGAAATCTGCTCCACCAGAAGATCTGGCAATCTTGAGTTGCTCGATAGCAGATGGCCATGCACCCTCAAGCGCATACTTTTCTCCGAGGGCGTAATGACGCATCGGCACATTTTTAGCTTGATCATAAGCATTAGAAAGCATGCTCCACCAAACCACTTCATTTGGCTGCAATCTTGTGCGCGCTTTTAACCAGTTGATAGCGTCACTGGTACGACCTAGTTTCAGATACGCATTCATCATCGCCGCTCCAGCAGCATAGGATTGTGGAAAAGCTTTCAAAGTAGCTTGAGCAATTTGCAAAGCCTCATCACCCTTTCCCCTAGCCAATGCCAACTCGGAAGCTGTAATGTCTAAGGAGAGGCTTTGGCGCAAAATGGGTGATCCTGGTGCGCTAGCGCTATTTGCTAAATTACGAGCTTGTTGCAAATAGCCAGCAGCCTGGTCTAACTTCCCTTGTTTTTGTGCAACGAGCGAAAGCCCATAAAAACCTTCCATTTGTTTGCCAGGGGCTGATTGTTTACCCAATCCCTCAAAGATATTTTTTAAGTCATACATCTGGCTAGAGCTTCCAGACTGCTCCATGCGAGCACGAGCTTTGATGAAATAAAACTCTACTGCCGTAGGTACATTTTTACTCGCGATATTACGAGCACGATCTTGCATATCCGCAATACGATCAGTGGTTAATGGATGGGTGCGTACATAAGAGGGCACACCACTATCCATAATGCCTGTCGCCTTTTGTAGGCGCTGGAAAAAACCTGGAGCACCATTGACGTCATAGCCACTCGCCGCCAGAATCTGAAAGCCAATCCGATCAGCCTCGCGCTCAGCATCTCTTGAGTAGGAGAGTTGGTTATTGATTGCTACTGCTTGACCACCCTGCATGAGACCAGAAGCAGCACCCGGATTACGTGAGGCAGCTAAGGCACCCAACAATATGCCAGCGAGGGCAATCATCGTATTGGTAGTCTGCCTATCCATCTGGCGAGCCAAATGACGTTGCAATACGTGACCGGTCTCATGACCCATAACAGAAGCTACTTCTGAATCCGTTTCAGCACTTACCAGCAACCCCGTATGAAAACCAATAAACCCACCTGGCAATGCAAATGCGTTAATGCTGCTGTCTTTAACGGCAAATACCTCAAAGTTATAGGCGCCACTACCCTGCTCATTCGCACCGCCCAATTGCAGACGTTTTGCCGCCTGCAATAAGCGTCGCTCCATTTGATTTAAATAGTCATAGATCGGTAAATCATTCGAATAATCCGGATCCGGACGAATCTGCCGCATGATCATTTCGCCATACTTTTTCTCATCCATGCGACTCAAGCTATCCCCACCTGGGTCACCCATATCCGGGAGCACAAAACTGGGTTGGCTAAGAGGTGCATTGCGTGATGGCAGATTTGAGGAGCGAGCATCAGGCGACTGGACCGCTCTACCCAAGTTTTGCAAGGCAGCCGACTCCCCTTGCACCGACACATCCCCCGTTATCGAGGAAGGTGCAGGTCCAGCTGCATAGACAAATCCAGCACTTGGCCAGGCCAAACTCAGAATGAGCTGAGTAGCCAAGATTCGTCTAAAAAACGATATACCCATTGATGTCTTTATGACTTGCATCCCTATATGGTAAAACTTATCCCATGAACAAACTAACTCATTTTGATCCCAGCGGCCAAGCCCATATGGTCAACGTTGGCGATAAGCCTCATACCCACCGAATTGCCGTTGCTACAGGCAAGATCACCATGCTCCCAGAGACCTTTGACATGATTAAAGCAGGCACCCATAAAAAAGGAGATGTTTTAGGTATCGCCCGAATAGCTGGTATTCAGGCATCTAAAAAGACCTCTGACTTGATCCCTCTTTGCCACCCTTTGGCACTGACCCACGTCAGCCTGGAGTTTGTTCTAAACGAAGACACTAGCAGCATTACTTGCCAAGTCAGAGCTGAAACAACCGGTCCTACTGGCGTTGAAATGGAAGCCCTCACCGCAGTTCAAGTTGCCCTTCTCACTATCTACGATATGGCCAAAGCTGTTGATAGGGGCATGGTGATGGGCGATGTCCACCTGCTAGAAAAGAGTGGTGGTAAATCTGGGGAGTGGAAGGCTTAATACACAAAGCTTCACTATGAAAATAATAAAGCCACCCCAAGGTGGCTTTATTTCTGATGAAGTAGTGATGAGTTTCTTATTTGCTAATACGGCACTCTGAAGGTAACAGTTGAGGTAGCAGATTCGTTTCAGAGGAGCGACAAGACCATCCACCAGCCCAAATCGATCCTTCTGGCTTAGATAAATCAATTGCTTTGGGAACATTGGCATCTGGATCATTTGTCGGAATGAGA
The DNA here is from genome assembly GCF_018881735.1 of Polynucleobacter sp. Nonnen-W13. Taxonomy (NCBI): domain Bacteria; kingdom Pseudomonadati; phylum Pseudomonadota; class Betaproteobacteria; order Burkholderiales; family Burkholderiaceae; genus Polynucleobacter; species Polynucleobacter sp. Nonnen-W13. The sequence goes on from NZ_JACVPU010000003.1 coordinate 132,485, forward strand.
TGTAATGTATTTTTATTGTCTGGCGCAACGTTATTCTGAAAGTCAATGGCAATAGCGCCTGAAGGTGTAATCTCAATTAACTTCACACTGCGCGTTGGCACAAAGGTAAATGAACCGCTAGTTGCTTCATCCATCAGCACTGTACCTCTGCTAGCAAATGCTTCTGTCACAGCCAATTTTGCACTTGAAGATAGATTCATGCCTTCTACTATGCGACTACGTGCAATGTAATCTTGGTACTGAGGAACCGCAACGGCAACCAAAATACCAATGATGGCTACGACAACCATCACCTCGATTAAGGTAAAACCGGATTCTTGTTGTTGATCTTGCATAGGCATGGTGATTAGCTCCTGAGGTTAAATACCTCATCATCCAGTCTATACCCATGGGACTCAAGATGCCCAAATGTAGGAAAAGCCGGCTTTGAAGGCCGGCTTTTCTGATTAATGCTAAAAAATTAATGCGCTTCTTGAGCTGCGTTCTTTTTCTTGAAATAGCTGCCAACCAAAATCACAATCGCTATACCAATCACTTCAAAGGCTAGCTTCGCATCGCCTAGCGCAGACTGAATACTATCTTTGATCGCAGGGTCGTCAACCAACATGCCGCCGGCCAGGAAACCTAAAAGCCCTGCACCAATAGTAATAATGATTGGGAAACGCTCCATTACCTTTAGCAACATCGCGCTGCCAAAAATAATCAATGGAATAGACATCGCCAAACCAATGATCAGGAGTAATAGGCGAGTTTCTTCGGGGCCTTTTTGAGCCGCTGCTGCAACGGCTAAAACGTTATCTAAACTCATTACTAAGTCAGCGATCAAAATCGTACGAATGGCCGCCCAAATACTGGTCTTGGCTTCCATATGCTCTTCGCCACCACTATCGGACAACAACTGAATGCCGATATAGAGTAATAGTAAGCCGCCTACGATTTTTAAATATGGCAGCGTTAATAAAGCAACTGCAGTAATCGTAAGGACAACACGCAAAATGATGGCTGCAGCACTACCCCAAAAGATTGCCTTTTTTTGCTGGGCTGGCGGAAGGTTGCGTGACGCCAGTGCGATCACCACTGCGTTATCCCCAGATAACAAAATATTCGCAATGATGATTGAAAGTAATGCCGCCCAGAAGGCTGCATCAGAAAATGCTGAAAAATCCATGATGTCTCCGTACTTTTATATTTTAGTTTTAACTACAAGATGCTACAAAACTCATGCCGACGAATCGGCATGAATCTTCTATTACAACATGGCTTTAAGTAAAGCAGCCATTTCTGATGGGTTTCTAGTTACCTTAAAGCCACATTCTTCCATCACAGCAAGCTTTGCATCCGCTGTATCTGCACCGCCAGAAATCAATGCGCCAGCATGGCCCATACGTTTACCAGGAGGCGCCGTTACACCAGCGATAAAGCCAACAATAGGCTTCTTCATATTGGCCTTACACCAGCGCGCTGCTTCAGCTTCATCTGGACCACCGATTTCGCCGATCATGATAACTGCATCCGTATCTGGATCTTCGTTAAACATGCGCATCACATCAATGTGCTTCAGACCATTGATTGGATCGCCACCAATACCTACCGCTGTGGACTGACCTAAACCAACCGCTGTCAGTTGACCAACTGCTTCATATGTCAAAGTACCTGAACGGCTCACTACACCAATACGGCCCTTTTTATGAATATGGCCAGGCATGATGCCGATTTTGATTTCATCTGGAGTAATGATTCCAGGGCAATTTGGGCCAAGCAATAAAGTCTTCTTACCGCCGGCTGCTTCTTTTGCATGCATTTTGTTACGAACTTCCAACATATCCTTAACTGGAATGCCCTCAGTAATACAAATCACAAAATCAAGATCGGCTTCAACAGCCTCCCAAATAGCAGCAGCAGCGCCAGGAGGTGGGACATAAATTACAGAAGTGGTGGCACCAGTTTGCTGGGCGGCCTCTTTTACTGTTCCATAAATTGGAATATTGAAAATAGACTCACCAGCTTTTTTAGGATTAACGCCAGCAACAAAACAGTTTTTACCGTTAGCGTATTCCTGACACTTTTCTGTATGAAATTGGCCAGTCTTACCAGTAATACCTTGAGTAATTACTTTAGTATTTTTATTTACCAAAATAGACATATTGATTTCCTTGATTATTTGTTTTTCGCAACAGCAGCAACTACCTTAGTAGCAGCTTCTGCCATTGAATCGGCGCTAATGATTGGTAAACCAGAGTCTGCAAGAATCTTCTTGCCCAACTCCTCATTGGTACCCTTCATACGCACGACCAAAGGTACAGTCAAGTTCACCGCCTTACACGCTGTAACAACACCGTCGGCAATCACGTCGCAACGCATAATGCCGCCGAAAATATTCACCAAAATTGCTTCAACGCTCTTGTTCTTGAGCATGATCTTGAAAGCTTCTGTTACTTTCTCCGCAGTTGCGCCACCGCCAACGTCCAAGAAGTTTGCTGGCTCTCCGCCAAATAATTTAATGGTATCCATCGTTGCCATAGCTAAGCCCGCACCATTCACTAAGCAACCGATATTACCGTCAAGTGAAATGTAGGCTAAGTCAAACTTAGAAGCCTCGATCTCGGCTGCATCTTCTTCATCTATATCACGGTAAGCCATGATTTCTGGATGACGATATAAAGCATTTGGATCAAAATTGAATTTGGCATCAAGCGCCTTGATTTTGCCGTTGCCTTCAAGAATGAGTGGATTGATTTCCACTAATGAAGCATCGGTTTCCCAATAGGTTTTGTACAAGTTTTTAAATACATCACTTGCCATTGGAATTGAAGCATCTGGAACACCAATGCCTTTCGCAATAATCTGACAATCAGCATCCGTCAAACCAATTAAGGGATCAACAAACACTTTAATAATTTTTTCCGGATGAGATTCTGCAACCTCTTCAATATCCATTCCGCCTTCGCTGGACGCCATGATCACATTCTTCTGTGTGCCACGATCAGTGACGATACTAAAGTAGTACTCTTTTTTGATGTCAGCACCATCTTCAATCAAGAGACGATTTACTTTTTGACCTTCTGGGCCTGTTTGATGAGTTTTCAGCTGCATCCCCAAAATTTCAGAAGCGTACTTCTTCACTTCGTCCATGCTGCGGGCTAACTTCACACCGCCGCCCTTACCGCGACCACCCGCATGAATTTGTGCTTTAACAACCCATACTGGTCCGCCAAGCTTTTCGGCAGCTTTCATTGCCTCATCAACACTAAATGCAGGGATGCCGTTTGGAACAGGCACATTAAATTGGCGCAGTAGTTCTTTGCCTTGGTACTCGTGAATTTTCATTATTACTCCCGAAACGATATCTTTTAGCAAGCGATGAGGATTAGTAAAACCGAATTAACCTTGTCCACCTATTTAAGCAAAGGGTAGCGGTTTAGCCGACTTCGTAAGTCTATCATGCTGCAATGCGTCAACTTGGTCTATTTGCTCCGTAATTGCCCTAGTCTGTACGCCCTGCCACTATCTTAGATACCACGGCTGAGCTAAAGCCCTTGGAAGCCAGGAAACGATATTGCCGAGCCCGTTCCTTTTGCTCGCTTGCCACTACACCGAACTTACGCAACCACAATTCATGTGCACGCTGGTATTCAGTCTCTTTTAAGGTCTTGAGAAGGTCCGCAGTCTTTGAGCTATCGATACCTGCCTGTGTGAGCTCGTCCTGTATTTTTCGGGCGCCAAATCGCTCGCTACGACGTCGCACAAGAGCCTCCGCAAATCGCTGATCGGAAAGCCAGCCGCGCGTCTCAAAATCATCTAAGACAGCCTCGATCTGAACAGTGAGGGAAGTGGAAGTGCTTGGTGCAACTTCGTCTGAATCATCCTCGGCAGGCTTGAACTTCAACATCCTTGCCGCAGACTCTTCAAGTTTTGCTGCTAGCCCCTTGCGACTGTACTCTCTCATAGATAAAAGGCGCAAAGCCCGAGCTTTGAGACTCGGGCTTTGTTTCTTCTTTTTTTGAACAGTACTACCTAACTCTGACATCGAAGAATTACGCTTCCTCTTCTTCGCTCAAAACGTCACTGACTATTGCTGTGCCAGTCTTTACTCCTAATTTCGCACGAATTTTGGCTTCAATATCTTGAGCGATGGCAGGATTCTCTTTCAAGAACTCTCGCACATTGTCTTTTCCTTGTCCAATACGATCACCGTTATACGCATACCAAGAACCTGACTTTTCAACGATATCTGCCTCAACACCCATATCGATAATTTCACCTTCTCGAGAAATTCCAGCGCCGTACATGATGTCAAAGATGGCTTCGCGGAATGGTGGAGATACCTTGTTCTTGACTACTTTCACGCGAGTCTCGTTACCAACTACTTCATCGCCTTTCTTGATGCTACCAATACGACGAATATCTAAGCGCATAGAAGCGTAGAACTTCAGTGCATTGCCGCCAGTTGTAGTTTCTGGTGAACCAAACATCACACCAATTTTCATGCGAATCTGGTTAATAAAGATGACTGTTGTATTGGTACGCTTGATCGCACCAGTCAATTTACGCAAAGCTTGACTCATCAGGCGGGCTTGGAGGCCTGGTAATGAGTCGCCCATATCGCCTTCGATCTCAGCTCTTGGAACTAATGCTGCTACTGAGTCAATTACGATTAAATCAATTGAACCTGAGCGCACCAAGGCATCCGCAATTTCCAAGGCTTGCTCACCAGTGTCCGGTTGAGAGATCAACAGATTATTCACGTCTACACCTAAACGTGAGGCGTACTGAACATCTAAAGCATGCTCCGCATCAATGAAGGCACAAGTTCCACCAATCTTCTGCATCTCGGCAATCGCGTGCAAAGTTAGCGTGGTCTTACCTGAAGATTCTGGGCCGTAAATCTCAATGACTCGCCCGCGGGCTAAACCACCTACCCCAAGTGCAATATCTAAGCCCAATGAACCACTGGAGACTACCTGAATGTCCTGATGAATCTCTGCATCACCCAATCTCATGATTGAGCCCTTACCAAATTGCTTTTCAATTTGCGCTAAGGCTGCAGTCAACGCTTTTTGCTTATCTCCGCTCATTCCGTCAAATTCGGATGAGGCTGATTTTCTCTTATCGTCCAAGGCCATTTTTGATCCCTTTTCACTATTTGTTAGGCTGTTTTTCGAGTTTTTTGTGTTTTTTGTCAACATGCAACTTACTGTATATAAAAACAGTACTATTTGCAAGTGCCTTTTAAAAAGAATTTACTGCTTTTGAATTAGTCCCTCACTGACATGACGACTATGCCAATGGAAAAAGAGTGGCATAGCAACCCCCCAAATGATGGCCAAGAGCACTATTCCCCCCAGTTGTCCATTGGGCCCCCATGAACCTGCGCCCATGCGAATACCAGCCTCATAAGACATTGGGCCCGCAATTGCCCCCAAGACCGCTCCCAGCCATGGTCTGCCACGCAACCAGGATAAAGATCCGTTAATAGTGCTAGCCACCAATGCCCATAGGGTCCACATCCAAAATGGGGATAAGTAGGCGCTAGGCCAAGCGTCTTTAAAGTACAGAAAGCCTAGATTAGCTATAAGTGTGTCAGCACTCACTCCAAATATAACCGCCTTAAATATTAGCTTTAGCTCTAGCTTTGAGTGCTCTGAACGCCAAATGTGTATGACAAGATAGAAAAGGGTGCCAATGACGGGCCATAAAACCTGCTCATTAGCAGCGCCAATAATGCAGGCAAACCAACCGATTTGGAAAAGCACGAAATTCCAAAATTTAGCCATCGATCAGCTCCAAGCAAAATTACCTAAGAAAAAGGCCACTGCCGATGGGCAATGGCCTCTTGATTTGGTGGCGATTCAGGGATTCGAACCCCGGACCTGTGGATTATGATTCCATCGCTCTAACCAACTGAGCTAAATCGCCGAAGGTCAGATTTTAGCTTATTTGGTCAGAATGCTCAATTAATCTACTTTGAACTGATAAACATAGAGCATCAGACGATCTTAATGCTTAAATCCGGCAAATTATCGATAGCGCATCGAATGACATCTCCACGAATCACTGGCCCAACATTCTCAGGGGTGCCAGAATAAATGATATCGCCGGGAAATAATTCATTCGCCTCGGATAGCTTGGCAATTTGCTCTGCTACCGACCAAATCATTTGATCTAAATTGGCCTTCTGTTTCACAACACCGTTTACAGAAAGTGAAATTGTGCCTTTAGTAAAGTGGCCCACCTGACCCACCCGAAAAATCGGTCCAATAGGGGCAGAGTAATCAAAAGATTTACCAATTTCCCAGGGCTTTTTCTGGTCACCCATAAAGCGTTGTAAATCACGGCGCGTCATATCTAAACCCAAAGCGTACCCAAAGACATGCTCCAGCGCCTTCTCTACAGAAATATTTTTTCCACCCTTATTGAGAGCTGCAACCAACTCAACCTCGTAGTGATAGTTTTTAGTCAGCGATGGATAGGGATGATCCACTAGCTTATTAGGCGCTACGAACTGAATGGCATCTGTTGGCTTCTGAAAAAAGAATGGTGGCTCCCGAGTAGGGTCAGATCCCATCTCACGTGCATGGGCTGCATAATTTCTACCGATACAATAAATACGACGTACAGGAAATTCAGCGTCACTCCCCGCAATGGGTATCAGTGTTTGCGCAACTACAAAAGGGGTCTGGATTGAGTCACCCGACTTGTGAGCTTGAGCAGCGGTAACCATGCCCGCCGTGGAGAGTGATGCAACACCAAACTTAATCGCATTACGTCGACTAAGAAGATCGTTTTCTTGATTTGACATGCCCAACCCCTTTAAAAAGATAAGTTATCGTAATCCCATTACTAAATATGTATATCAGGAAAACCCCCAGCATAATTACCACCAACAAAAAGATACGGCCTTACTTAATCTGAAAGACGCTCACCGCCTCATCCCGGTTATAGCGTACGAAAACTTCAATTTTTTTGGATAAAAAGAGTTTCTTTAAGACCTCATCTTTGTTTTCAAAAGTAATCGCCGTTTGCTCTGGAAAGCGAGAAAAAGGATCGCTCATTACCTCAATAGATTGCCCATCTAATTTGATCAGTCGAATAGTGCGCTTATATAGGCGGTCAGGCTGAATAAAAATCAGGCGCTTGACATACTTATCTAAGACCAGCTTTTGCCCCAGGTCATTTGTCTTGTAATAGTAGACCAATTCATCTTTGCCATTAGTGGTGACATCCCGCTCCTCATCCCACTTAGCGAGTGCTATCTGGCTGGTAAGCACCCAAAGAATTGCTACTATGAATAATCTATACAAAGGCATCATTTACTTTCTGAGTTCATTTCATCTTATCAGCCAAAACACTTATGCGACTACTCTCTATATCCACCGGCAAAGTACTGCCGCTCTTTGCGTCTCATCACCCAAATTACTCCACCGTAGCCTCGGCTATCGAAAAAAAATCGATCAGTAATCTCGTCTCCCCTGCCCCTATAGAAATTACTCGACTTGGTGTTGTGGGCGATGAGCAAGCCGATCCATCAGTGCATGGCGGCATTGAAAAAGCGATTTACGTTTATCCAATGGAGCACTATGCCTTTTGGAACGAACTACTTTCCCGCGAAACTAAAAAATTAGTCGATCTCCCCCTAGGTGCTTTGGGTGAAAACTTCACGATTGAAGGCTTGCTAGAAAATGAGATATTTGTTGGGGATCAAATGCGCATTGGCACCCTTGAATTTACTGTAGTCAAGCTACGCGAACCCTGCTTTAAGTTCAATGCGAAGATGAAATACAAGGGCGCTGCCAAAGCTATGTTGCAATCAGGCTTTAGTGGATGGTATCTACGCGTCAATCAAACTGGTGCACTCGCAGCTGGTGCCGAGATTACGGTCCTGCCAGGCCAAAGACTGACATCCATTGCGGATCAAAATCAAGCCCTCTTTAATCGGGGCAATCAAAAAGATCTTTGGGATTAATTGTTGTGATTGATTTTTGGCAATAAAAAACCCGACCACAGAGTGGTCGGGTTTAGTTTTTGAAACAGACTAATGAAACTTAGTCTTTAGCGTAAATATCTACGTCTTTAGTTTCTTTAATAAACAGTGTACCGATTACCAATGTCACCGTAGCGATGATGATTGGGTACCAGAGACCGTAGTAAATATTACCGTTTTGCGCAACCAAGGCAAAGGCGATTGTTGGCATCAAGCCGCCAAACCAACCGTTACCAATATGGTATGGCAAGGACATAGAGGTGTAACGAATACGGGTTGGGAATAACTCAACCAACATCGCTGCAATTGGGCCATAAACCATGGTTACCAAGATCACCAAAATTACCAAGATACCAAGAATTGCTGCATGGTTGATGCCAGCAGGGTCAGCCTTTGCAGGATAACCAGCAGCATTCAATGCATCACGAATGGCTTTCTTGAACTCAGCATCTTTTGCTTTCGCATCAGCTGGAGCCATACCCTTAGCGGAGTAGCCCTGAATCTCTGTGTCGCCAATCTTCACAACAGCAGTACCACCGGCTGGGCCAGCAATAGTTGTGTAGCTTGCAGAGTTAGAAGCCATCACCTGCTTTGCAATGTCGCAAGAGCTAGTGAACTTCGCAGTACCTGTTGGGTTGAACTGGAAAGTACATTCGTTCACATCAGCAGTAATACTTGCTGGTGCAGTCGCCATTGCCTTTTCTAACGCTGGGTTAGCAAAGTGGGTTAAGCCATTAAACAAGGAAACTGGTGTGTTCGGGATGTACAGAATGATGGCAAGCAACAAACCACCCATGATGATGACCTTACGGCCAATCTTGTCTGACAAAGAACCGAAGATCACAAAGAATGGTGTACCGATTACCAATGAAGCAGCAATCAACAAGTTCGCAGTCTTAGGATCTACCTTCAATACTTGAGTGAGGTAGAACAAAGCATAGAACTGACCTGTGTACCAAACCACCGCTTGACCTGCAACCAGACCAAACAATGCCAAGATCACAATCTTCAAGTTCTTCCATTGACCGAATGACTCTGTCAAAGGCGCTTTAGACAACTTGCCTTCATCTTTCATCTTCTTGAAAGCTGGAGATTCGTTCATCGATAAACGGATGTAAACAGAAACGGCCAACAACAAGATGGATAAAAGGAATGGAACACGCCAGCCCCAAACATCAAAGTCTGGACCTGTAAATTCACGTGTGAACAAAATCACGAGCAGGGACAAGAACAAACCTAATGTTGCTGTAGTTTGAATCCAAGCTGTGTATGCACCACGCTTACCGTGAGGAGCATGCTCCGCCACATAAGTAGCAGCACCACCGTACTCACCACCCAAAGCTAAACCTTGAAGCATACGCAATGCGATCAAGATCACTGGGGCAGCAACACCGATAGTTGCATAGTTAGGTAATAGGCCTACGATGAAGGTTGCGCCACCCATGAGCATGATCGTTACCAAGAAGGTGTACTTACGACCGATCAAATCACCTAGGCGACCGAATACCAATGCGCCGAATGGGCGAACGATAAAGCCGGCAGCAAACGCAAGCAATGCAAAAATGAAGGCAGAACCTGCATCTAAGCCAGAGAAAAACTGCTTGGCCATAATCGCGGCCAATGAACCGTAAAGATAAAAGTCGTACCACTCAAAAACCGTACCTAAAGAGGAAGCAAAAATAACTTTGCGTTCTTCAGCGGTCATTGGGGCTGCTTTAGTTGATGTTGACATCAGTAGCTCCTAACTATTTTTATTAAATAAAAAACAACTAGGCGATTATGCTTTGAAAAAAATCAAAGAAATCCACTACTTAGGGTAATTCCCCATCAAATTAGATCGGGGTTTTCCCCATAAATGTGGATTTGTTGCAACGCATTCGATGCATTCTCTAAGCAGGCGTTTGCACCAAGATATTGCAAGCCGCCCAATTTAGGTGCAAATGTAAATGAGCATCCAACGGTATCCCGATTTAATGGCATGAGCGGTCAGTATCTGGCAGCGCACTAAAAAGATAACTAATTAAGGAGCTATACAAATGAAAAGACGTGACTTTTTAAGCAAAACTGCATTGGGCGCAGCTGCTGGTGTACTAGCAGCTCCTGCAATTGCGCAGTCCATGCCTGAAGTGAAGTGGCGCTGCGCCTCTAGCTTTCCAAAAAGCTTAGATACGATTTACGGTGGTGGCGAATATATTTCCAAGCGCGTTGCCGCACTAACTGATGGTAAGTTTCAAATCCGTATTTTTGGTGCTGGTGAGATTGTTCCCGCGTTTGGTACGGTAGATGCGGTTCAACAAGGTACTGTTGAGTGCACTCATACGGCTGGCTATTACTTCGTTGGAAAAAATAAAACCTTTGCGTTTGATACCACCGTACCTTTCGGTATGAACCAACGCCAGCAAAATGCCTGGATGTATTGGGGTGGAGGCTTAAAGCTCCAACGTGAATTCTTGCGTGATTACAACATCGTCTCCTTCCCTGCAGGAAATACCGGGACACAAATGGGTGGCTGGTTCAAGAAACCCGTCAAAACAGTTGCTGACCTCAAAGGCCTAAAAATGCGTATTGCAGGCTTAGGTGGTGAAGTCATGTCACGCCTAGGCGCAATCCCTCAGCAAATCGCTGGCGGCGATATTTACCCCGCCCTAGAAAAAGGTGTTATCGATGCGGCTGAGTGGGTTGGTCCGTATGACGATGAGAAATTAGGCTTTTACAAAATTGCGCCTTACTACTACTACCCAGGATGGTGGGAAGCTTGCTCAATGTATTCCATGTACGTCAATATTAAGGAATGGGAAAAATTGCCTAAGCAATATCAAGAGGCATTTACCTCCGCATGTGCAGAATGCAATATCGACATGATGGCTGAATACGATTACAAAAATCCGATCGCCCTACAAAGCCTCATCAAGAATGGAGTCAAGCTCCAGTCTTACTCAACTGAGATCATGAAAGCAGCCTCTACTGCCGCGTTCGAGATGTATGAAGAAGAGGCTGCCAAAAATCCATCGTTCAAGAAAATTTATGAGCCATGGAAGAAGTTCCGTAATGACCAAATGCTGTGGAATAAGGTTGCAGAGCAAACGCTCATGAGCTTCATGCTAAGCAACCCAGTCAAATAAGAACCTACCGATAAGTTGATATGCCAAAACAATTATTAGTTTTTTCAAGTTTCGTTGATCGCCTAAATGACCGTTTTGGTGTCTTTGCGAGTTGGTTGGTATTAATTGCCGTACTGGTCAGCACCGCAAATGCGCTGATCCGGTACGGCTTTAATGTCAGTTCGAATGGCTGGCTAGAAGCGCAGTGGTATTTGTTTGCTGGAATGGTGATGTTTGGTGCCGCCACTACGTTTCGATTAAATGAACATGTTCGGGTAGATGTGCTCTATGCGCTCTATCCCAACAGAGTTCGTCTTTGGTTAGATTTCTGGGGTGGCATTATTTTCTTCCTACCAGTGACCATCATCATTGGCTACTACTCCTGGGAATTTTTCATCACATCCATTATTCAGAATGAAACCTCAAGCAATCCTGGCGGCCTGATTCGCTGGCCAGTCCGAGGTGCCATTACTCTAGGCTTCTTCTTGCTGACCCTTCAGGGTCTCTCTGAAATTATCAAACGATACGCAGCCATTATTGGTGTGATCAAAATCGATCCTAAGTACGAAAGACCTTTGCAATGATTAGTCATGATCTGATGGCCCCCATTATGTTTGGGGGCTTAATTATATTTTTATTGATTGGGTATCCAGCAGCCTTTTCACTTGGCGCAGTTGGCTTATTCTTTTCTTTTATCGGCATTGAGATGGGCATGTTCCAGCCCACCTTTTTGCAAGCACTGCCAGACAGGGTCTTTGGAATTCTTTCAAATGATCTATTGCTCTCGATCCCCTTCTTCACCTTTATGGGAGCCATTCTTGAAAAGTGTGGTTTAGCAGAAGACATGCTTGAGGGCTTGGGGCAATTATTTGGTCCGATCCGTGGCGGTCTTGCATATGCAGTGATTATTGTTGGCGCAATTTTGGGTGCTATTACTGGCACAGTGGCAGCGTCCGTCATTGCCATGGGATTAATCTCATTACCAGTAATGTTGCGTTACGGCTATAACCCACGAGTAGCAACTGGTGTGATCGCAGCCTCTGGCACGATCACCCAATTGATTCCTCCATCATTGGTATTGATCGTGCTGGCAGACCAATTGGGTAAGTCTGTTGGCGATATGTATGCCGGTGCTATCGGCCCATCTATCATCCAAGTAACGCTCTTTTGCTTGTTCATTTTCTTTTTATCGATCTTTAGACCACAAGACGTACCAGCGCTGCCACCAGAAGCTCGTCCGAAAATTGATTGGAAGTTACTCAAGAAAATTCTCTGGGGAATTGTCCCGTCGATTGCCCTGATCTTCTTAGTATTGGGCACTATTTTGATGGGTCTAGCTACACCGACTGAGGGTGGCGCAATGGGCTCAGTTGGCGCCTTAATTCTGGCAGCGATGAATAAGCGTCTGCAAAAAGCACTGGTTTGGGAAGCAATGACTTCCACTATGCGCATCAATGCCATGGTGATCTTTATCTTGATTGGCTCAACTGTATTTGGACTTGCATTTAGAGGAGTGGATGGTGATCTATGGATTGAGAACCTGCTATCTGGCCTACCAGGTGGTCAAGTTGGCTTCCTAATTGCGGTGAACTTATTTGTATTCTTCTTAGCCTTCTTCCTAGATTACTTTGAGATTGCCTTCATCATCATCCCTTTATTGGCACCAGTTGCCGAAAAGCTTGGCATTGATCTGATTTGGTTCGGCGTTCTACTGGGCGCTAATATGCAAACTTCGTTCATGCATCCGCCATTTGGTTTTGCATTGTTCTATTTGCGTGGGGTTGCACCCAAATCTCTCAAAAGTTCGGATATCTACTATGGGGCGCTACCTTGGGTTGGCTTACAACTCATATTGGTTGCCATCATTATCTTTATCCCAGAAACTGTGACCTATTTTGTTGATAAACCTGCTGCTGTCTTTGATGCTAGCGGTCCATCGGTTGATCCATTAGCTGGTGTAGAGCAAAATGAGATTACGGTAGACTCCAGCTCTGACATTGAACGTCAGCTACGAGAGAATAAATAACAATACTTATTGAGACAGCAGTCAAAGGGATTTGGTAATGCAACAAAAATGGGGAATTCGAGGGATGGCGGTAGCGCCACACTCACTAGCATCTGAATCGGCATTAGCGGTACTACGTGAAGGCGGTAATGCATTAGAGGCAATGATTGCAGCAGCAGCAACCATTGCCGTTGTTTACCCCCACATGAACTCGATTGGTGGTGACTCTTTCTGGGTAGTTCACTCTCCCGGTAAAGCGATGGGTGGCATTGATGCTTGTGGTGCAGCCGCTGGTCTAGCGACTAAACAGTGGTATGCGGAGCGTGGAATCACCAAGGCCATTCCTTTTAGAGGTGCCATTGCAGCCAATACAGTTGCAGGCACCATCTCTGGTTGGGGCGCCGCCCAGAAACTATCACAACAAGGTTTAGGTGGAAGACTTCCACTCTCCCGCTTGCTGGCAGATGCTATTCACTATGCTGAAGCTGGAGTCCCGGTTACTCACAGTCAGTCAAGTTTGACCGAGAAAAAGAGGGTAGAGTTAAGCCCCATTCCCGGATTTGCAGAGACATTTTTAGTGAACGGTAAAGCCCCTGAAGTGGGCAGCATCTTTAAACAAGAACGTCTTGCAAGAACCCTGCGGCAAATCTCTCGCAAGGGAACAGAAGATTACTATCGTGGCGATTTAGCTGAATTACTCGCAAAAGAGCTTACAGAGATTGGTAGCCCTCTGAGACTATCTGACCTTCATCGCCATCAAGCGAAACTGATTGACCCGCTTGAGCTCAAGCACAGCACAGGCAATGTATACAACATGACGCCGCCAACCCAAGGCGTTGTGTCTTTGATGATCATTGGCATCTTGGATCAACTCAATCTCAAACGATTCAAAGTCGATAGTCCTGAGTATGTTCATCACTGTGTTGAGGCTACCAAACAGGCGTTTAAGGTACGCGATCAATTTGTCACCGATCCAGCGTATATGATAAAAAATGCGCAGTCTTTCTTAGATCCTGCATTCTTAAAGAAATTGGCAAAAAATATTGATCCTGAAAAGGCACTGCCTTGGGGTCAGGGTAAAGGACCAGCCGATACAATTTGGATGGGCGTGGTTGATGGCAATGGAAATTGCGTTTCCTTTATTCAAAGTATTTATCACGAGTTTGGCGCTGGCATCGTATTGCCCAAGTCTGGTGTGAACTGGCAGAACCGCGGATGCAGCTTCTCGCTGGATCCAAAAACACTCAATCACCTTGAACCCTATCGCAAACCATTCCATACATTGAACCCGGCGATGGCTTTATTCAAGGATGGTCGATCGATGGTCTACGGCACTATGGGTGGCGATGGTCAACCACAGACTCAGTGTGCCGTCTTCACTCGCACCGCAACTTATGGACTTGATCCTCAGGACGCTATCAGTCGCCCACGCTGGTTACTTGGTAGAACCTGGGGACAAACTAGTGATAGCTTGAAATTAGAATCGCGCTTTAGTCCATGGGTTGCTAAAGAACTACATGCCCTCGGACACGAGATTGAAATGCTCGATGCCTTTGATGAAACCGTTGGCCACGCTGGTTGTATTATTCGCGATCCTTCTGGTACCTTGCATGGCGGTTGGGATCCCCGCAGTGATGGCGCCGTTAGCGCGTTTTAGTAATAAATAATTTGGGTACGCGCAGATCCCAGTAGATGGCAGCTGCGCGTAATCCAAAAATAGCGAGCATGCAAAGCACCGATCCTTCGAGTGTGTATTCGGGGGAAAAATTCAGAATCAGAACATAAATGAAGCAACCCAAAGTGACGGGGATTGCATATAGCTCATGCGACATGAGTAAAGTTTTTCTACCGGCCAAAATATCCCGCAACAAGCCACCACCGATAGCCGTCACTACACCTAAGATCACCGGGGCAACTGGTAAACCAAACCCTAAGTTCCAAGCCTTATCAGCACCCTGAATACCAAACAAAGCAGCACCCAGGCCGTCGATATAGAGCATCCAGCGATAAATCTGCGGCTGCGTAAAAAAAGATTCCGCTATAAAAGTCACGACGCACGCCCCCAAGGCTACCCAGATGTAAATTTGCGCAATCGACCAAAATGAAGGGACATCCAAAATGATGTCGCGGAGAGTTCCGCCACCAATGGCAGTAATCACACCCAATACCATGACGCCAAAAAGATCAACGCCCCGATCAGCAATGACGAGTACACCAGTGACTGCAAAAGCCACCGTAGCAATGATGCCAATCCAGAAATTAATTTGATCCATAGCGTCTAGTCTAAATCACCGATAGCACCCAATCAATGAAGTCCTCAATATACTCAGGGGAATGTCATTAAGGAAACTGTTATGAAAACTCAGCTTTATAGTTTTTGGCGTAGCTCGGCAGCCTTTCGGGTGCGCATTGCACTCAATTTAAAGGGTCTAGATTATGAGGTGATTCCAATTCATATTATTCAAAGTGGAGGCGCCCAAACTGCTGGTGAGTATGCAAAAAAAAATCCCAATCGCTTAGTGCCCCTTTATACCAATGGTTCTCACACCATTCACCAATCGCTTGCCATCATTGAATATCTAGAAGAGGTTCGATCAAATCCTCCGCTACTACCTCAAACTGCAATCGATCGAGCGTGGGTGCGTTCAGTAGCCATGGATATCGCCATGGAAATTCACCCACTGAATAATGTCAGGGTATTGCGCTATCTCATGAAAACCATGGGCGTGAGTACAGAGGCAAAAGATACCTGGAGTCATCATTGGATGATTTTGGGGTTAGAAAGCCTAGAAAAGCAATTAAACGTAGATATGAGAGTGGGTCGTTTTGCTTGTGGAGATCAGCCTGGCTTGATTGATATTTGCCTAGTGCCGCAAATTTTTAATGCACTCAGTGCAAAGATCGATATGACGAGTTACCCAACACTCATGAAAATATTTCATCAATGTATGACACTACCTGCATTTATTGATGCATCCTGGGAAAAGCAAATCGATGCTGAGGGATTAAACCCTTTTACTCCACCACAGGAATAAAGACAGTGTTAGCAAAGATCCCACTGTAGTTAAAAGCACTACTCGAGAAATAATTCGACCATCTGCGTTGTAATATTGAGCCAACATAAATGGGCCGGTACCAGTAGGAAGTGCGGCTAGTATCACTACAGCACTCACCCATAAGTCCGATAAACCTAAGATTGGCCCGGCAATCAACCAAGCGACTAGCGGCTGAATAATGAGTTTTGCGACGCTAATACCCCACGCCTGCTGTGATGCTGACTTTTCTTTTTGTATCAAAAACAGCCCAATAGAAACTAATGCGCAGGGTGTTGCAGCCGTAGCTAAGAAAGCGATGACTTGCGCTAATGGGTCATATAGAACCAAATCTGTAGATGACCATAGTAAACCTGCCACTGGGGCAATCAATAGTGGATTAGTGCAAAGCGACTGCAGTACATTCCAAATAATTTCATGGGATTTTTTATGGGACTGTATGCCAACCTCAATGAGTACTGTGGCTATAGCAAACATCACAAAGACAATAAAGGTCGCAATAATTGCTGGCGCCAAACCATCTTGACCAAGCGCCAAAACACAGAGCGGAATACCCATGTATCCCGTGTTGGAGTAAGACGCACTTAAACCTGAAAAACTAGCGGCTGCCAAATCTCGCTTGCGAACCCAGCTAACTACCATTACCAAAGTAAATACTAGCAAGCAACTTAGAAAGAAAGCAGTAATAAAGCCAGGCTGCCAAAGTGTTTGCCAACCACTACTCGATGCGAAATTAAATAACTGCGCAGGTAACGCAAGCCAAACGACAAAGCGATTTAACTCGATGGATGCACTCTCACCTAATTTGCCCGTACGTCCACAAGCATAGCCAATCAAAATAAGGGCAAATACCGGAAAGACAACATTAAAAACGTAGAACAATTTAGATGGGCTTTTTTAGATCAGGAAATTTTCTTCAGAGTCTGCTGATATCGCTGCGCATTTTTGACATAACGACCAGAAATATCTTCAATACCCGCAATCTGCTCTGGTGTTAGTGACTTCACTGCCTTGGCGGGTGAACCCAAAATCATCGAGCCATCAGGAAATTCTTTGCCTTCTGTGACTAATGCGCCGGCACCTACCAAACAGTTCTTGCCAATTTTGGCTCCGTTCAAAATGACTGCGCCAATGCCCACCAAGCTACCATCGCCTATTTGGCAACCATGGAGCATTACTTGATGTCCAACAGTAACGTACTTTCCGAGGATGAGGGGATAGCCAGGATCAGTATGCAAGATAGAAGCATCTTGAACATTACTGCCCTCACCTATTTGGATCAGATCGTTATCGCCACGGATCACGACCTTGGGCCACACACTCGCATTTTTGTGAAGCTCGACTCTACCAATCACTTCTGCGCTCTCGGCAACCCAAGCTCCGTCGTCTAAGCGAGGAGCATTTCCATCTAGTTCAAATATAGCCATGACCCATTATAGGTAATGGCTATATTTATGACAGCCTACCAGTTAGGCTCACGATCAGGAGTAGAAGAAATCCGGTGAATACTTAAATCGGCACCTTCGTACTCTTCCTCCTGTGACATGCGGATACCTAAAGCAACTTTTAGCAATCCATAAACTACAAAACCACTAATAAGGGCAATTGCAACCCCCAAGCCAGTTCCAATCAACTGCCCTAAGAAAGTCACTCCGCCAAGACCGCCTAGTGCTTTTGTCCCAAAAATACCCGCAGCCAAGCCACCCCATAAACCGCATAAACCATGAAGTGGCCAGACGCCCAACACATCGTCGATCTTCCAGCGGTTTTGCACCAAAGTAAACATATATACAAAGAGAGCACCAGCAATTAAGCCAACTACTAAGGCGCCCATTGGATGCATTAGATCTGAGCCAGCACAAACTGCTACCAAGCCAGCTAGCGGCCCGTTATAAGTAAAGCCTGGGTCATTGCGACCAATTACCCATGCAGCCAAAGTACCACCAACCATCGCCATGAGGGAATTCATGGCCACCAAGCCACTGACTTTATCTATAGTCTGCGCACTCATGACGTTAAATCCAAACCAACCTACCGCCAAAATCCAGGCACCTAATGCCAAGAATGGAATGCTAGATGGTGGATGCGCTGCAACGTTGCCATCCTTGGTGTAGCGACCGCGACGAGCGCCCAAGAGAATGACTGCTGGCAATGCGATCCAACCACCGACCGCATGCACTACAACCGATCCCGCAAAGTCATGAAACTCCTCACCAGTCAGCGTCTTAATCCACGCTTGAATACCGTAATGCTGATTCCAGGCAATGCCTTCAAAGAAGGGGTAGATGAAACCCACCAGAATAAAAGTAGCTATCAGCTGGGGATTGAACTTCGCACGCTCCGCAATACCGCCAGAGATAATTGCCGGAATAGCAGCAGCAAAAGTCAGTAAGAAAAAGAATTTGACTAGTTCATAGCCATTTTTCTCGGCCAAGATTTCAGCGCCTGAGAAAAAATCAACGCCGTAAGCAATGCTATACCCAATAAAGAAATAGGCAATGGTTGATACTGCAAAGTCCACTAGGATTTTGACCAAAGCATTAACTTGGTTTTTTTTGCGCACAGTGCCGAGCTCAAGAAATGCAAATCCTGCATGCATAGCCAAAACCATGATGGCGCCGAGCAAAATAAATAAGACATCACTGCCTGATTTCAAAGTTTCCACTGAAATAACTCCCCATGTTTTTTGCATCATTATGGGGAATATCGAGACAGAATTTCGATATTAATGCACTTATTTAGTGCAATTTAAGGCCTTGAATATGGTTTATTATCAAATTTACATACACCCAAGGGAGAACCCATGAAAAAAGTTTTAGTTCTATTAGCTGCTTTAGGGGCATTTTCTGGCTTAGCTCAGGCTCAAGAAAAAATTCAGGTCCTGAGCACACAAGAGCTTGTTAACGTCTGTAAATTGCCAGCAAGTCCTGAATCCCGCAGCTTTTGCGTAGGCTATACAACTGCCATTTACGATACCTATTTGGCTACACGCCATCCACAGCGCGCAAAACCCTATATTTGTGTAAAGCAACCAGCGCCGTCACGTGATGAAGTAATTGGTGAATTTGTAAAATTTGGGCAATCCAACCAACAAACTGCTGACAAACCAGCAGCAGGTGTTTTCTTGGGCTTCTTGGCATCACGCTTCCCTTGTGCCAAAAAATAATCAAAATTATTTAGCCAATTCAATCTATAGACTAAGGAACAGTTGATATGAAAAAAATGATCGCCATTACTGCCGCAACTCTAGCAATCGCAGGTTGCTCAAATATGAGCAATACAGAACAACGTACTTTATCTGGCGCCAGTATCGGTGCAGCTGCTGGTGCAGTTGGTACAGCTATTTTCCACGGCAACCCAATCTGGGGTGCAGTCGGTGGCGCAGCAGTTGGTGCAGCTTCTGGTTACGTATACGATGCCTACAAAAAAGAGCAGGCTTCTGAGTACAACTCTGGATATAACGCTGGAAAAAATAATCAACCAGCTAAAGCTCCTCAGTAATACTGAATATTTCTAGTAGCAAGAAAATCAAAAAAACCCGACCTGCGTAATGCAAGTCGGGTTTTTCTTTAAGACTTCAGTCATTTAAGACAGTAGCAACTGATTAATACGCTTTACATAAGCGGCCGGATCATTCAATTGGCCACCTTCTGCCAAAAGAGCTTGATCAAACAAAACCTGAGTCCATTCATCAAAGTGCTGATCATCTGACTTCAACTTGAGGAGCAAAGGATGCTCTGGATTGATCTCTAAAATAGGTTTAGTGTCTGGCGCTTGCTGGCCCGCCGCTTTAAGCATGCGCAATAAATTTCCAGAAAGCTCGTTCTCATCAGAGACTAAACAAGCTGGAGAATCAGTCAAGCGGAAGGTCACACGCACATCTTTCACCTTGTCTTCCAATACCGCTTTCATACGATCGAGTAAGCCTTTGAAATTCTTCTCAGTTTCCTCATGCTCCTTCTTTTCGTTCTCGTCACTTAAGTTACCGAGATCAAGACCACCCTTTGCTACTGAGGTCATCTGCTTGCCATCAAACTCAGCAAAGAAAGAAAGCATCCATTCGTCCACTCGATCAGTAAGCAGCAACACTTCGACACCCTTCTTGCGGAAGATTTCTAAATGCGGACTATTTTTAGCAGCATTAAAAGTATCGCCAGTCACGTAATAAATCTTGTCCTGACCTTCCTTCATACGTGAAATATATTCAGCCAAGGAAACAGTTTGATCCGCAGAATCCATCTGTGTACTTGCAAAACGCAAGAGCTTTAGGATGCGCTCTTGATTTGGCTGATCTTCACCAACACCTTCTTTGAGCACTTGTCCAAACTGAGTCCAGAAGGTGCGGTACTTTTCTTTCTTAGCTTCATCATCGCTATTGGCCAGATCCTCTAACATGCTGAGCACACGCTTGGTAGAGCTTTCGCGAATGATTTTGACATCACGTGATTCCTGGAGAATCTCACGGGAAACGTTTAAAGGCAGATCAGTTGAATCAATCACACCAGTGACAAAGCGCAGATACATCGGCATTAATTGCTCGGCATCATCCATGATGAATACCCGCTTCACATACAACTTAATACCACCACGCTTATTACGATCCCACAAATCAAATGGTGCGCGTGCAGGGACATATAGTAGCTGTGTAAATTCACTACGGCCTTCAACCCGATTTAGGGAATAGCACAATGGATTTTCGTAGTCGTGAGACAAGTGCTTATAAAATTCGTCATACTGCTCTTGAGTAATCTCCGCCTTAGAGCGCGCCCATAGAGCACTTGACTGGTTAATACTTTCAAGCTCATCTTTAATCACTTGCTCTTTTTTATCCGCATCCCACTCTTCTTTATTCATCTGAATCGGCAAAGAGATGTGATCAGAGTATTTACGTATGATCGACTTGAGCTTATGGGTAGAAAGGAAATCGTCCTCACCTTCACGTAAATGCATCGTGATCGATGTTCCACGTTGAGGGCGATCAATACTTTCAACCGTAAATTCGCCAGAACCATCAGACTCCCAACGAACCCCATCGGTCGCCGGCAGACCAGCACGACGCGTCTCTACAGTAATGCGGTCGGCCACAATAAATGCTGAATAAAAACCTACGCCAAACTGGCCAATTAAAGCGGCATCTTTTTGCTGATCGCCGGATAGCTTGGAAAAAAATTCTTTCGTACCCGAGCGGGCAATGGTGCCCAAGTTTGCAATGGCTTCATCGCGGCTCATGCCGATGCCATTATCAGCAATAGTCACGGTTCTGGCAGCCTGATCAAAACTGACTTTGATCTTCAAATCAGGATCATCGCCATACCACTCGGGATGCTCAATCCCTTCAAAGCGCAGCTTATCTGAAGCATCAGATGCATTCGAGATCAACTCGCGTAGGAAAATTTCCTTATTGGAATATAAGGAATGGATCATCAGTTGTAAAAGTTGTTTTACCTCGGCCTGAAAGCCTAAAGTTTCTTTGCTAGCTACAGTCATGCGTATTCCCTCTTCCCTCTTAATCAATGAACATCACCTCACGTAAGTGGGGCTTATTTAATCTATTTCAAGATCCCTAGCTCTAGAAATTTAGACGGAGGGTGGCTTTGAATGTTTCTCAGCTACAGGCAAGTCAGCCTTTTTCCAGGCGCTAAAACCGCCTTCGAGATGACAAACACCGGGCACTCCCATTTTTTGAAGGGTTTCTGTTGCCAGGGCAGAGCGCCATGCGGATGCGCAATAGAGCACTAAACGCTTGCCCTCACCAAAAACCGGCTTGAAATAAGGACTGTCTGGGTCAACCCAAAATTCCAACATGCCGCGCGGCGCATGAATTGCATTCGGAATCATCCCATCACGTTCTAACTCCCTCACGTCCCGAATATCTACAAATACCGTGCTCAGATCATCCAGCAATTGCTGGGCTTGCTCCAATGGAACGGTCTCAATTTGTGACATCGCATTGGCAATTAATTCTTGATAGCCTAATTTCAATTTCATGAAAATCTCCTAAATTACTAATACTTTTATTTGGTCGTTATGAAGAGCGATATATCGACTCTGCCCTGATAATATGTACTTATGAACTTTACCCCTACCGAGCTTGGTGCCAGCCTTATTTTTGCCATTGCAGTACTCCATACCTTTTGTACTTCGTATTTTGAAGCGCTTGCTAAAAAATCTCCAAAGCACGCTGGCTTATGGCATCTCCTTGGCGAAGTAGAAATCGTTTTTGGATTTTGGGCGGCCATCCTCATTATTTTTATGTGGCTTGCTAATGATCTAGCCACAGCAAAAGAGTACGCCAACAAACGCAACTTCACCGAGCCGCTATTTGTTTTTGCCATCATGGTGGTCGCTGGTAGCAAGCCAATTTTGCATTTTGCCACTCAGCTGCTTCACAAACTCGGCAAGCTAATTCAACTCCTCTTGCGCACTAAGCAAGCTCCTACACTATATTTCTTGACCCTCAGCATCACACCGTTGTTAGGCTCGCTAATCACTGAACCTGCAGCAATGACGCTGGCAGCATTCTTATTACGTGACCTAGTCTATCGCCATAAATGCTCAACCCCACTACTGTTCGGCACTCTAGGTGTGCTGTTCGTCAATATTTCAATCGGTGGCACGCTAACTAATTTTGCAGCACCACCGGTGCTTATGGTGGCATCCACTTGGGGCTGGAGTAGCGCTTTTATGTTTGCCAACTTTGGCCTTGAAGCGATGATCGCCATTTTTATTAATGCAACAATCGTAACGCTGCTCTTTCACAAGCAATTAATTGAGCCCATCAGCAAAGCAGATCAGACTCGTATTCCACTCACCATTACAGTCATTCATCTACTTTTTTTACTGGGTATCGTCGCTTTTGCACATGACCCAGTAATTTTCATGTGGTTACTACTCTTTTTCATTGGCTACACCACGGCTTATCCAAAACATCAAAACCCACTGATTTTGCGCGAGGCTTTATTGGTTGGCTTTTTCTTGGCCGGACTCGTAGTGCTCGGCGGACTGCAAGGTTGGTGGCTACAGCCAATTCTGGAAAACATGAGCCCAACGGCCGTTTTCTATGGCAGCCTGGCATTAACTGCGATTACCGATAATGCAGCACTCACGTACTTAGGCTCACTAGTGCAGGGTACTTCCCCAGAATTCAAGTTAGCTTTAGTTGGCGGCGCAGTAGCAGGCGGCGGCCTCACAGTCATCGCCAATGCTCCTAACCCTGCTGGACTGGCTATTTTGCGTAGTTACTTCCCAAATGCAGCTGTTTCGGCAGGCTTACTACTCATAGCCGCTATTCCACCAACCATTGTTGCGATTCTGGCTCTACGCCTGCTCTAGGCGATTTATCCCGTAAAATCTCAGCTTCGCCCCCAGCTATAAACCTGAGAACGGCATATGAAAAAGCTCTATATCAAAACCTTTGGCTGCCAAATGAACGAGTACGACTCGGGCAAGATGGCTGACCTCCTACATGCCAATGAAGGCATGGTCATGACTAATACCCCCGAAGATGCAGACGTGGTTCTATTGAACACTTGCTCGATTCGTGAAAAAGCGGAAGACAAGGTATTTTCTGACTTAGGACGCCTGCGTGAGCTCAAGAAAAGCAAACCCGATTTATTGATTGGTGTTGGCGGTTGTGTTGCCAGTCAAGAAGGTCAACAAATTATTAATAGAGCTCCTTTTGTAGATGTGGTTTTCGGTCCACAAACACTGCATCGCTTATCTGATCTCATTACACAACGTCGCGAAACCGGCAGACCTCAAGTTGACATCTCTTTTCCAGAAATAGAAAAGTTTGATCATCTACCCGCCTCTCGTCAAACTCGCGGCTCAGCCTACGTCTCTATTATGGAAGGCTGCTCAAAGTACTGTAGCTACTGCGTGGTTCCTTACACTCGTGGCGAAGAAGTTTCGCGTCCCTTTGATGACGTATTAACAGAAGTGGCCGGCCTTGCATCACAAGGCGTGAAAGAAATTGTTTTACTCGGTCAAAACGTCAATGCTTATCTTGGCAAAATGGGTAATACGGAAGAGATTGCAGATTTTGCACTACTGATTGAATACATCGCAGAAATACCAGGCGTTGAAAGAATTCGCTTTACCACTAGCCACCCAAAGGAATTTACTCAGCGCTTGATTGATGTCTACGCAAAAGTTCCTAAGCTGGTGAGTCACCTACATCTTCCAGTGCAACATGCATCAGACTCCGTTTTATCTGCAATGAAACGTGGCTATACCGCCCTTGAGTACAAAAGTATTATTCGCAAGATGCGCGCTGTGAGGCCCGACCTGACGCTCTCTAGTGACTTCATTGTGGGCTTTCCTGGCGAAACCGATGAAGACTTTGCAAAACTGCTCAAAATGGTTGAAGAACTCAATTTTGATAATAGCTTTTGCTTTATCTTCAGCGCACGTCCAGGCACACCGGCAGCTAATCTCAGTGATGAGACCCCTTATGAGGTCAAACTCAAGCGACTGCAAACCTTACTGGCACTAGTTGAATCTCAAGCAAATCAAATTAGCAAAAACATGTTGGGTAGCGCTGAACGGGTTCTTGTTGAAGGCTTAGCAAAGGATGGCGTAAATCTGCAAGGTCGTGCTGCAAATAACCGGGTAATTCACTTTACTGCGCCAGATACAGATATTGAATTACTCATCGGTCAGATGGTGGACATCCGCATCACTGAAGTACTCAATTACACGCTGCGAGGTGATCTCATCAGTGAGTTCACTGCTCCGCAAGTCCATTAAGATGTCTACCAAGCAATCATCCCCCTCTAAATTAGAGATAGATATTCAGTTTGCCAGTGCAGCAATTGAAGAAAAAGTTTTTGCGTTAGCCTCTTCAGCAGCAATCAAAAAATGGGTAAAAGCAACGGTTCATTTAAATGGTCTGATCACCTTACGATTTGTTAATTTAGCTGAAGGGAAAAAACTGAATTTTGCCTTTCGTAGTAAAGACTACGCAACTAATGTCCTCACTTTTTCCTACGAGCTCAGCAACAAGACTGTGACTGCCGACATTATTTTTTGCCTCCCCGTGATTCAAAAAGAGGCATTAGAGCAAAGTAAGCCTATGAGGGCGCACTTAGCCCATCTAGTAATACATGGCTGCTTACACGCCCAAGGTCTTGACCATGAGCGCGACAAAGAAGCAAAGAAAATGGAAGACAAAGAAATCGTCCTCCTAACATCTTTGGGCTTTACTAATCCCTACGCACCCATTTAAGGCGTCCCTAATGCCTCCTTCATTGAATTTACTTATTTCTGCGATATTCTTGCTATATGCCTGACCCCAACAAATCCCTTCTAGAACGCTTGGCTGATTTTTTAACGCCACAGCCAAGCAGCCCAGCTGAACGTCGTCAAGAACTGATTGATACCCTCAGAGAAGCCCAGACAGAGGGCTTAATTGATGCAGATGCCCTCTCCATGATTGAGGGTGTATTCCAAGTAGGGCAATTATGTGCTCGCGATATTTTGATTCCCAGAGCGCAGATTGACTGGATTGACATTAGCCAGCCTTTGTCGGAAATCATCAAAAGTGTGATTACTGCCGCTCATTCACGCTTCCCCGTATTTGAAGGTACTCGTGACAATGTGGTTGGCATACTGCTGGCGAAAGATTTATTGCGTCACTCCACTGAAAAAGATTTTCAGGTGCGCGATTGGCTTCGCCCTGCCGTATTTATTCCTGAATCTAAGCGCTTAAGCGTGTTGCTACGAGACTTTAAAGATAACCGCAATCACTTAGCCATTGTCGTCGATGAATACAGCAGCGTCGCTGGCGTTATTACAATTGAAGACGTGCTTGAGCAAATTGTTGGCGACATTGAAGATGAGCACGATATTGATGAAGAGGCAGATAACCTGATCTCTTTAGACAATGGTGATATTCGCGTGAAAGGCATTACTGAGCTCGAGCAATTTAACGAGACCCTGGGTACGCAATTTGAAGTTGAAGGTATTGAAACGGTTGCCGGTTTAGTCATTCAGCATCTTGGTCGAGTACCGAAGATGGGTGAACTGATTGAAATTGACGGGGTTGAATTTGAGGTTCAGCGTGCTGATCCGAGACAGATTCATATTCTGCTTGCGCGACAGCTCCCGAAACAACCCTCCTGAGAATCATCTTGATTGATTTGCAATCAACAAGGCTTCGTAATAGTGCCAATGCATTGCTGTTATTTTTTCTTGGAGTCTTACTAGCCGCTGTAGCAGAACTACCTCTTGGAGGCTGGATACAGATCCCCATCTTGAGTTTAATTTGGTGGCGAATGGATCAGCAGTTAAGCCCTTCGATTAAAAATCAATTTTTTTTAGGTATGTTATTTGGACTAGGCTACTTTGTTCTGGGTCTGTGGTGGATCTACATTAGCCTGCATGACATAGGCAGAATGCATGCTGTTCTTTCTTGCACAGCGGTATTTTTATTGGCTGCTGGAATGGCTTTATTTTTCTCCGGCGCCTCTCTCTCCCTCTGCCTAACAAGACATCGGCGCCTGACGGGTTTGGTACTAGCGGCCTCTTGGGCAATGATTGAATATCTGCGCAGCATAGTGTTAACTGGCTTTCCTTGGATGGGATTTGCTGAGGCACAATTCAATGGCCCCTTCGCACCAATAGCGCCATTCTTCGGCGGTCTGGCATGCACATTTTTAGTGGTGTGGGTCTCCTGGGAAATCAGCCAACTAAAGAAAAATATCTTATTTAGTAGTGCCTGCATTATTGCTGCCATTACCCTTGCGCAACTTGCTAGCCTCTGGACTTTCACAAAACCAATTGGCGAACCACTCAGTGTTCGTTTAATTCAAGGTAATTTTGAGCAGAGCCTTAAATTCAATCCCAAAGCCATTGAAGAGCAATTTAGTTTTTATACCAATGCCATTGAGAGTCAATCAGCCGATCTCATCATCACTCCAGAGACTGCTTATCCTTGGCCCCAAAGCAATTTGCCTGCTGGCTTATTGGGATCACTCCAACAGTTTTCTACTAATACCTCTAGCAATGTCTTACTTGGCCTAATTGGAGAGACGGGTAATTCTGCTGGGGTGCAGTACACCAACCGTGCGCTTGGACTCTCTCCCAAGGTAGCAAGCTATCAATATGACAAATCACACTTAGTGCCTTTTGGAGAATTTATTCCGCCCGGCTTTCATTGGTTTGTAAATGCTTTTAACGTACCTATGAGCGACTTCGCACGAGGCAAGCTAGACCAAGCTCCTTTCAGCATTATTCGCTCTGGAAAAGATGTGATTCATGCAGCCATTACGATTTGCTATGAGGATGTCTTTGGCGGTGAATTAGCCTCCCGCATTCATCACAGCAGTCAACCCGTCAACCTATTAATCAACATGACCAATCTAGCCTGGTTTGGGGATTCTCAAGCACCAGCTCAGCAGTTGCGGTTATCCCAGTTACGATCCTTAGAGACTGGCCTTCCAGCCTTACGTGCCACTAATACAGGCATCACGGCAGCGCTCGGGCCAGATGGCAAAGTACTGTCACAACTCGATGAATTTACACAAGGAGTGCTCAGCCTGAAGATCCAAGCCTACTCAGGCACAACTCCTTACGTATTTTGGGGAAATCTACCTATTCTGAGTCTTTCATGCCTCTTGCTCCTCTTGGGCCTCATTCGCCAAAAACGCATCTAATCGCAATTTCCTAGTTGGCTTGCTTAGCCATGTAAAATCAAAGACTTAGCCAGGTAAATCATGCTTACTTTTCAGCAAATTATTCTTAAACTCCAAGATTACTGGGACCAACAAGGTTGCGCCCTATTGCAACCTATTGACCTTGAGGTCGGTGCCGGTACATCTCATACAGCTACTTTCTTGAGAGCCATTGGCCCTGAGCCATGGAAAGCAGCTTACGTCCAACCCTCACGTAGACCCAAGGATGGTCGCTACGGAGAAAATCCAAATCGCCTGCAGCACTACTACCAGTACCAGGTAGTACTGAAACCCGCACCAGAAAATATCCTTGAGCTCTACTTAGGTTCGCTTGCTGCCTTGGGTCTTGATCTTCAACAAAACGATGTGCGTTTTGTTGAAGATGATTGGGAAAATCCAACTTTAGGTGCTTGGGGCTTAGGCTGGGAAGTCTGGCTCAATGGCATGGAAGTAACGCAGTTCACCTATTTCCAGCAAGTGGGCGGCATTGACTGCAAACCTGTTTTAGGCGAAATCACCTACGGTATTGAACGCTTGGCAATGTATATCCAAAATTGCTCTAACGTTTACGACCTCGTTTGGGCAGATGGCATCTCTTATGGTGATGTGTACCACCAGAATGAAGTGGAGCAGTCTTGCTATAACTTTGAACACTCCAACACCGATCTCTTGTTTGCAAACTTCACTAACTATGAAAGTGAAGCCAAACGTTTGATGGAAGTGCCATTAGCCTTACCCGCTTATGAAATGGTACTGAAGGCAGGACATACTTTTAACTTACTGGATGCCCGTGGCGCTATCTCCGTTACCGAGCGTGCAGCCTATATCGGACGGATCCGTAATCTCTCGCGCGCAGTAGCGCAGGCTTACTTTGAGTCTCGTGAGAAATTGGGATTCCCGATGTGCCAACGTCAATCTAAAGCCTAAGCAACTCAAACTAATTATGAGTACACCGAATTCCCTCTCTCAAGCAAACAACCTTCTGCTTGAATTGTTTACTGAAGAGCTTCCACCAAAATCATTACGCCGCTTAGGAGATGCTTTTAGTGAAGGTATTTATTCACATCTAAAGGCCGCAGGTCTTTTGGGCGATCACTCTGTTACTACTAGCTACGCTACACCGCGTCGCCTTGCTGTTCAAATTACTAATGTCTTAAGCCAAGCTCCAGACTATCCAGTACGTGAAAAATTACTGCCAACCAGCATTGCTTTTGATGTTGATGGGAAGCCAACTGCACCACTACAAAAGAAATTAGCTTCCCTGGGTTACCCTGATATCGACCTCTCCACCTTAGAAAAATCCGGTGAAGGAAAAAATGAAGCGCTCTATCTCAATGTCATTGCCAAAGGTGCCGCATTAGAAAAAACTGCACAGCAAGCCCTCGAGCTAACACTGGGTAAGTTACCCATTGCCAAAATGATGCACTACCAAGTACTACAGAAAAATGGTGAATTAGCTGACGTTGAGTTTGCACGTCCGGCGCACCGCATCATTGCTCTTCACGGCAAACAAACATTGCACATCAGTGCATTAGGCATTGACGCAGGCAACCAAACAGAAGGCCACCGCTTCCTAGCTCCAGGCGTCATTACTATTGCCTCTGCAGATCAGTATGAATCAGATCTCACCACTAAAGCAAAAGTGTTACCCAGCTTTGAAAAACGTCGTGAATTTATCGAATCTGCATTATTAAAAGCTGCTGGGACTGATTTAGCGCTGATGCCAGATAGTCTGTTAGACGAAGTGACGGCCTTAGTAGAGTGGCCAGCAATTTACGAGTGTCACTTTGATCAAGAGTTCTTAGAGGTTCCACAAGAATGTTTGATTTTGACAATGCAGACCAATCAAAAATACTTTGCTCTGACTGATCAGCAAGGTAAGTTACGGAATCGCTTCTTAATCGTTTCTAATATTCAGACCGATAAACCCGAAGCAATTATTTCTGGCAATGAACGTGTAGTACGTCCACGACTTTCCGATGCACGCTTCTTTTTCCAGCAAGATCAAAAGCGCCCACTGGCATCTCGCGTAGCTGATCTAGGAAAAGTGGTTTATCACAATCAGCTTGGTAATCAATTAGATCGCACCAAGCGTGTTCAAGGTATTGCTTCTGGTATTGCAAAAACTTTATCGGCTGATGAGACACTTGCTAGCCGTGCTGCTGAGATTGCTAAAACGGATTTATTAACCGATATGGTTGGCGAGTTCCCAGAGCTCCAAGGTATTATGGGCCGTTACTACGCCACGCATGATGGTGAAAATTCTGAAGTAGCCTCTGCTTGTAGCGAGCATTACATGCCTCGCTTTGCTGGTGACGCATTACCCCAAACTCAAACTGGGACCATCTTAGCGATTGCCGACAAGCTAGAAACTCTTGTTGGTATCTGGGGTGTTGGCCTTGCGCCAACTGGTGATAAAGACCCCTACGCCCTGCGTCGACATGCTCTTGGAATCTGCCGGCTCTTGCTAGAGAAGAATCTCAGCCTTAGCCTACCTAAGCTCATTGAACTGGCACGCAAACAATTTCCCCAGAAAGACGTTCAAGAGAAAGCGAAGGCTGAAGATATTTACGCCTTCATTATCGATCGTCTACGTGCTTACTTGCGTGATCAGGCCGTTGCTGGCAAGTCATTCACTACCGAAGAGATTGATGCGGTGTTAAGTCAATCACCTGCCCAATTAAATGACTTAATTGATCGCTTAACTGCATTGCGTGAATTTAACGCCTTGGCAGAAGCTGCTCAGTTAGCCGCTGCAAACAAGCGTATCAGTAATATTCTGAAGAAGAATGCCGCTACTATTCCGGGAGCCTGCTCAAGCAAGCTCTTACAAGTTCCTGCTGAAATCGCCCTATACGAAGCGCTTAAGAAGCTCACCCCAACACTGACCACTGCTTATGAGCAACGTCAGTTTGTGGATCTATTAAAAGCTCTCGTAGCTTTAAGTGCTCCAATCGATCAATTCTTTGCCGATGTCATGGTGATGGACCCCAATCCAGAGCTGCGTGATAACCGCCTAGCTCTCCTGCAACAACTTCACCAGAAAATGAATCTTATTGCCGACCTCGGCAAATTAGCATGAGCAACAGCTCTTCCAAACTAATCATTCTTGATCGCGATGGCGTGATCAATGAAGACCGAGATGATTATGTCAAGTCGAGTGATGAGTGGGTTCCCTTGCCAGGTAGTCTTGAAGCTATTGCACTACTGAATCAAGCTGGCTATCAAATCGCTGTAGCAACCAATCAATCTGGTTTGGCGCGAGGCCATTTCAATATTAATGACCTGCATGCAATGCATAGCAAGATGGATAAACTCCTCAAACCCTTGGGCGGTCATATCGATAGTATTTTCTTTTGCCCCCATACTGATGCCAATGCATGCGATTGCCGCAAGCCCCTACCGGGAATGATGAAAGAGATAGCACTACGCTACAAGAAAAATCAGAGTGTCACGCCTTTATTGGGAGTGCCGATTGTGGGCGACTCCTTGCGTGACTTGCAGGCAGGAGTTGCATTGGGCGCTAGTCCGCATTTAGTATTAACCGGTAAGGGTAGTAAAACCCTAGATAAAGGTGGTCTACCGGAGGGAACGCAGATTCATATAGATTTGATGGCATTTGCTACTGCACTCCTACAAGATCAGGTTTAATGCCAATATGACTTTTATCCGCTCAGCCATATTCACCCTTTTTTTGCTGATATTCACGCCGATTTGGTCGGTGCTGTGTATCCTAGTTTTTCCCTTCCTCAATCCTGAGAATCGTTATCGCTTTATTGGGCTTTGGAATAAAGCTGTCATCTGGATTTTGCAGCCTCTTTGTGGAATTCGTTACGAAATTCGTGGGATAGAGAACATGATGGCGGTTTTGGATAAGCCTGTTGTCGTTCTAAGTAAGCATCAATCTGCTTACGAAACTATTTTTTATATCGCCCTGCTTCCTAAGCAGGTTTGCTTTGTTTTCAAAAGGGAATTGCTTTGGATCCCTTTCTTTGGTTGGGCTTTGGCTTTACTCAAGATGATTCATATCAATCGCAATAGTAAAGAAACGGCTGCTATCTCGGTTGTTGGCCAAGGGAAAAAACGCTTGGCTGAAGGTAAATGGATTTTGTTATTTCCAGAGGGAACTAGAACGCCCACTGGATCTCACAAGCCCTACAGCAAAGGCGGAGCAAGACTAGCGAGCGCTACTGAAGCTTTAGTGATTCCGATTGCCCATAATGCCGGCCGTTGCTGGCCTAAAAATAGTTTTCTAAAGCAAGCAGGCACAGTGATCTTCTCAATCGGTCCTGCCATTAGCTCTACTGGAAAAACAGGTGGCCAACTTCATCAAGAAGTAGAGAAGTGGATTGAAGCTGAAATGCGAGTGATTGATCCTGCTGCTTACCAGTAAAACCAGATGCTTAATGGGCTAAAGTTTTAGCCCATTCAATGTAGCGTTCTACGGGAATATCCTGAGCACGCGCTTTTAATTCAGATTCAGATAGAGACAGTCGATCAGCAAAGGC
The DNA here is from genome assembly GCF_018881735.1 of Polynucleobacter sp. Nonnen-W13. Lineage (NCBI taxonomy): Bacteria > Pseudomonadati > Pseudomonadota > Betaproteobacteria > Burkholderiales > Burkholderiaceae > Polynucleobacter > Polynucleobacter sp. Nonnen-W13. The sequence continues at coordinate 164,805 of NZ_JACVPU010000003.1, forward strand.
CGATAAGTTCGTACGAAGCATTTTTCTTCTTTGAGAGAATGCTGCAGCCACTAATTTTTCTAAAGCATGCCACTGCGCATCACTCAAGTTGAAATCTCTGCGCGGAATCATACGCACTACAGCAGAATTGACTTTAGGCTGAGGATCAAATGCTTCAGGGGGAACCTCTAAGACTTGCTCCATATCGTAGCGCGCTTGCAACATAACGGAAAGCCGACTGAATTCAGATCCACCAGCTTTAGAGACCATACGCTCAACCACTTCAGCTTGCAGCATGAATACCTGCTCATCAATTGCGTGGGCAGCAGAAACAAGATGAAAGAGTAATGGGGAGGAGATGTTGTAAGGCAAGTTACCAACCACCTTACACAGACCACTATTAGCCGGCCGGGCATTTGCCCATTCCAGGAAATCAAACTTGAGGGCATCTCCCTCAATTACATTCAGACCCTTGAGATTCTCTTGATTCCAGTAGGCCACTAAATCTCGGTCAATCTCTAAAAGATCTAGGTGCTCTAGATTACTTAATAAAGGTCTTGTTAATGCACCAAGGCCGGGGCCAATCTCAATCACATGCATATTTTCACTAGGATTAATTGCCGCAACTATGGAATAGATTACTCCGGAGTCCTGCAAAAAGTTCTGACCAAATCGTTTACGAGCTTGATGGGTCATATTGATAGATTCTTTGTGTTCTTTACATTTACCGCTAATTGATAGGCGAGTCGCAAAGCCTCTAACATGCTGCCTGGATCTACAATACCTTGTCCAGCAATATCTAGTGCAGTACCATGATCCACTGAAGTACGAATAATCGGTAGGCCTAGGGTAACATTCACGCCACCACCAAAGCTGACAAATTTGAATGGCGCTAGACCTTGATCGTGAAACGTCGCAATAAATGTATCCACGCCATCTAAAGCCTTGGCATCAAACATCGTATCTCCTGGATAAGGTCCACTGACTTGAATACCCAAATCTTTCGCAGCCTCGATAGCAGGAAGAATGACATCAATTTCTTCGCGCCCTAGATAACCAGATTCACCTGCATGTGGATTGAGCCCCGCCATCCGAATAATAGGTTTAGCAATGCCAAATTTTGCCCGCAGATCTCGATCGACAATTTGAATAGTTTCCAGAACATACTGTTGGTTGAGTGCACCAGAAACCTCCTTCAAAGGTAGGTGAGTTGTGACCAAAGCCACCCGAAGGTCACAGCTTTTATGCAAGCCTAAGAAGCCGGCTGGTAATGTCGCGCACAACATCATGACAACATGATCTTGATGGCAAAGCTTTGCTAGATATTCCGTATGTCCGGTAAATACATCATCATTTAAAGTATGGCCTTGGTTGATCACGCTCTTTTGTATTGGCGCAGTCACCATGGCATCAAAACGACCATCAAGGCAGCCCTTAACCGCAGCGTCCAGAAGACTCAGAACATATTGCGCGTTAGCAGGATTTAATTGACCCGCAGTAACTGGAGAAGCTAGCGCAATAGATTCAAGCTTCAAACGATTAGAAAGTTCTTTAGGGATATCAGTGGCTGAAAATAAGCTGTAATCGCCAAGCAAAGTAATCGAGCTTGAAGGCTGCTCTTCCAAGAAGGCCAATGCAGCCGCAATAGAGACCTCTGGACCAACCCCTGCAGGCTCTCCAGAGCTAATGACGAGATTAACGGGGACTGGCTGCTGGATCATCTGCATTAATGATCTTTACCGTAGCGGTGTCGCGTAATTCACGTAGCCAATCTTGATAAGCCTGCTCAAACTTGCGTTCACGAATGGCTGCGCGGGCGAATTGGCGCTGCTTCTCTAAAGTCAACTGTGCTTCACGGCGCTCGAGAACCTGAATTAAATGCCAACCAAATTCAGTCTTCACTGGATTACTAACTTCACCTATTTGCAAGCGATTCATTGCCTGATCAAATTCGGGAACTAAATCACCGGGTCCCATCCAACCTAAGTTGCCTCCATTAGCAGCAGATCCATCTTCAGAATATTTTTTAGCTAAATCACCAAAATCAGCAGTTTTTGCACGAACCTGATCACGGTAACCTGCGAGGCGTCTTTCAGCATCTTGGTCTGTCAAGCCTGCACGACTACGCAACAAAATATGACGAGACAAAGTCTGAGTCACCATGATATTTTGTGGAGTGGTAGAAGTTTCTTGAGGTGCAGCTTGCTGAGGCTCGGGAGCACCAGCAACTAGCGCACGACGGTCTAAAACTTTCAAAACATGATAACCAGCTGGGCTCCTCACTACGGCGTTAGCAACTTGCCCACTACCTGTATTTCTGACGGCCTCATAAAACAATTGTGGCAGGCGATCTGGGGTACGGTAACCCAAATCTTGAAACTTAATTTTTGGATTGTCTTTTACAGCCATTGCACCTAACTGCAAGAAATCGACATCACCACGCGCTTCACGTAAAAGGACTTCTGCCTTCTTCTTTGCCTCAGCCTGAGCACCAGCACCGGCATTAGCATCTGCAGGAATAAAAATCTGCGCAACGTCAATCTCTTCTGGCTCACCTTTTACAGCAGGGCTTGAGCGTACGGGCTTTCCTCCACCAGCTGCCTCACGATTACGATCAGAAATAAAGTTATCCACCTCCGCATCAGAAATCTTGATCTTGCCCTCAACCTCCCGCTCACGGTAACGACTAATAATCACATCATCGCGTAGCATTTGACTATAGCGCTCATAAGTACTACCAGTAGCGGCAATTTTTACTTTTAACTCTGCAAGTGTTAATTTATTCTTGGCAGCAATATCACCAATAATCTTATCTAACTCTTTGTTACTAACCGCAATACCCTCTTGCTCTGCATTTTGTAATTGAATTTTTTCAAGGATGAGGCGCTCCATCACCGTCTTGCGCAACGCAGCAGCATCAGGAAGCTTACCTCCCTGCTTTTGTAGGGCAACAATTCGATCATCAATTTCTTTACGCGTCACATAGCCTGTATTCACCACTGCCGCAACACCATCAATATTGCGAATTTTGCTATCAGCTGAAATCTTTGAGCTATCTTGCGCAAACGCGAACTGAGGCAGCAAAGCAAGGCCAGCCAAAATGATAGCCGCAAGTGCTTGGTTAAATTGATTCCTACGCATCATTGATAGTTCTCATAAATTGAAGGTGGTATAGGCTTGGAAGTAGGCATATATCCAGGAACATTTAGCTTCATGATATCAACTGGATTACTACCAGCGCTACCAAAGCCCCTAAATTCTATTTGGAATAAAACCTGAGTAGTGGTGATTTGTGAGGTGTTGAGCATCTGAGAGTAGGCACCACGTAAGGTCCAACAATCACGCATCCACTCTAAAGCTACTAGCGTATTGAGCGTTTTGGTCGTTAAAGCATCGTAACCCCAGCGACCCAAGACAGATACTTCACGCGTAATAGGCCATTGGCCTGAAATATTGTATTGATCAGTAGTGGTTGCTGAAGGGACAAAAGCCTGGTTATTCTGAACGGATGCTTGTGTTGGTGGAGTCCAAACATTTCGATAGCCAAAATTCAAGCTTCTTCCAGGTGTAGGTCGCCAACTACCGCCTACTGTTGTTTGGACTAAGCGATTCAATTGCGTGTTGTACTGCCCAAACACATCTGTACTGAAGTTACCAAGCAGGCGAACTGAAGCGGAGCCCAATGTGTCCGAATAAGTTGTAGGATTTGCAATGGTGCCATTGAGACCCACTTTCTGCCCCGTAAAGGCTTGACGTTGCGCCAAGGTTACATTGGCTCGTTCTGCGCCTGTATTGGACTCAATCATGCGACTGGTAATACCGCCGGTTAACTTATTGTTATCTGCAATACGGTCATTACCAACAAAAGTATTTTCACTAAAAATTTGACTTACGCCAAAACCGGCATCCGCCGTATCAAACAAAGGAGTTTGAGCCTGGCTCTCAAATGGCGTGTAAACATAAAAAGCTCTTGGCTCCATTGTGAGCAACATATCGCGTCCAAAGAAGCCTTTTAACTCAGCGGCATCTCTTTCAAACGCCAGTCCTGAATCCAGACTAAAGGTCGGAATAGTGAAGCCTTGAGCGGCTGGCGCACCCACAGGGTTGTACGGTGTTACGTTGTAGGTATTGGACTGAAAACTCACTTTCGGAGTGATGTAGTAACCAGGCGTAATTTGGGGAAGAGCCATGGCGCCCTTGATCACTGTTCGATCAGCTTGGCTATAAGCACCCGGGGCAGTTGCTGCTAAGTTACCACCAATATTGTAGGCAAAGCGCGTGAAATCGGTTGAAAAAGTGGTTGCAGGGCCCGAGGGTAAGGTGATGTATTTCCCACTGGTATCAGCAACTGCAGGTGTTAAACGATTATTGTAAGCAGCTGTGACATTCGGCAAAATATTGTATGGAGACTGAACGGTTACCGTTGGATCCGGCTGCAAGGTCTGGAACGTCATCGCCCTGGCTCCCACAGTCCAATTACTTAAGCTACCAGTCAAGTTCTTGGAGGTGCCAACCTCTTGTCGGAACTGGCTAGTAATTGCACCAGCCATGCTTTGCGAAAAGTCAGTTGGATATAAGTTATCCGAAACCCGCGCCACATTGGCATAACCCGTCCAAGCACCAGCAATGGGGAGCCCACCCATACCCAACAAGTCGCCACTAAAGTTTTGCCTCTGCTGCCAGTCATAGCGCCAACGATCCGTACCAGTCTTGCGATCGTAAGGAAGATAGTCACCCATCAAATTACCAGAGTACTGCTTATCTAGAAACTGATACTTAGCACCCAATTGAACTCCACGTTGGCCCATAACGCGAGGCAGTAAAAGCAAATCACGATTAGGTGCAATATTGACGTAGTAAGGTTGCGTTACATCAATACCATTATTAGAGTTGTAGCCAGCTACCGGTGCCAAGATTCCAGAACGACGTTGATTAGAGGTGGGTGCAGTGAAGTAGGGCGTGTAAGCAATAGGCACATCAAAGAATCGCATCACGCCGTGCGTACCAACCATTTCTTTTTGCTCGTTATCAATCTCCAGCGTAGTTGCTGTGAAATACCAATCTAAATTTTCGGGGGTACAGGTAGTGTAGGTGGCATTATCAAACACAAATACATCAGCAGTTTCGATCGTCAGTTTTTTTGCATTACCACTCGCTCGGTTATCTCGTAGTTCGTAATTGGGGGTTTCCATTTCCCCTTCACGTGCATCAACTCTAAAGCGTGCTTTAGGTCCCTTGAAGGATGCGTTACCTTTTGAAAATTCGGTATTACCAGATAAATTAGCTATATCAGAATCGGGGTCGTATTTAATTTCATCCGCTTTGATGACTGCGCCATTGCGACGAATTTGTGCGCGCCCTTTCAGGCGCATTTCTCGATCAACGATTCCATCAATCGAGTCACTAGAGGTAAATGTTAAAGCTTGCCCATCATTGATTGGTTTACCAACCCGTAATTGATCATCCAACTTCAAGACAGTGACATCGCCACGATCAGGAATTAAAACGGAGTTGGCAGAGCTCCCTAAAGACTGTGCAGAAGGAGGTAAAGGTGCGGGTGCCTGGGCCTGACTTGCAAGTGCAAATTGCGACAATACAACCCCCATCATTAAGCGCAGGGTAACAGCTACAAAAAGAGGGGCGCAAAGGCCGGCACGACGGCGATAATGACTCATAGATCCAGACCCGCCTTATTATACGAATCGACCATGACTGACTCTCGCTTAGACACCCTCCATAACTGGCTAAAAGGCCTTGAACCTAGCTGGCAATTAGATCTCCCCACTTTGGCCCCCGCCTCGGCAGATGCCAGCTTTAGGCGGTATTTCAGGATTGCGTCCAAAAACCCGGATTTTCCAACTTTGATCTTGATGGATGCCCCACCCCAACACGAGCCCTTAGATAGCTTTATTCAAGTTGATTTATTACTCGAAAGTGCCGGTTTAAATGTTCCGAAAATCCTAGAAAAGGATGTGGCTGAGGGCTTTCTTTTACTCAACGATCTGGGTACCAAAACTTACCTTGCAGAACTCAATTCAGAGAGTGCAGACTATCTCTATAAAGATGCGACACATGCCTTAGTGCAAATGCAATTAGCAAGCAAAGCAGACGTGCTACCAAACTACGATGAGGCATTACTGAAGCGTGAGCTAGATTTATTTCCTGAATGGTATTTAGGGAAACATCTGCACATCGAATTAAGCAAACTTCAGAATTTACAGATTAAGCAAGCATTTGAACTGATTATTCAAAACAATCTTACGCAGGCAAAAGTCTATGTTCATCGTGACTACCATTCACGTAATCTGATGGTCACTGAAAAAAATAATCCTGGCGTAATTGATTTTCAAGATGCAGTCTATGGCCCCATCACTTACGACGCATCTTCACTCTGGCGTGATGCGTATATTTCATGGCCTGAAGAACGTGTGATTGACTGGGTGATTAAATTTTGGGAAGAAGGTCGTCAAGTAGGCTTGCCAATGCCAAACGATTTTGGTCAGTTCTATCGTGACTTTGAATGGATGGGTTTACAAAGACATCTAAAGATCTTGGGTATTTTTGCAAGGCTATTTCATCGCGATGGCAAAGATGGCTATCTCAAAGATATTCCTTTGGTACTCGAGTATGCGATTGCCACTGCGAATCGTTATATCGAATTAAAGCCCTTGGCACGCATTTTAGAATCAACGCGTGCTACTTAGGATGAATAGTCACTCATCATGAATAAGCCCAATCTCATTCCATGCTTTTTACTAGCAGCAGGTCGAGGCGAGCGCATGCGCCCCCTGACAGATGAACTACCTAAACCACTCCTGACTATCAACAATAAATCCTTACTTGCCTGGCATTTGGAGGCATTGAGTGCGGCAGGTATTCAAGATGTGGTGATTAATCATGCCTGGCTTGGCAAGAAGATTGAGGAAGCGCTAGGAAACGGCAGCCAATTTGGACTCAACATTAGCTACTCCCCAGAAACCAGCGCACTAGAAACTGCTGGCGGTATTCGTAAAGCCTTGCCTTTACTAAACCCAAGCGATTATTTCCTAGTCATCAATGGAGATGTTTTTAGCCCAAATCTGCCAATCCAGCAGCTCTTAAACCGAGTTTCTGACTTACGCAGCATGCCAAGCAGACCTCTGGCACACCTTTTGATGGTTCCCAACCCAGTTCAGCATCCTGAGGGTGACTTTTATATCAGGGACTCGCAAGTTGCCAATGAACCACTAGATGGCGCTGAAAAACTCACCTTTTCTGGTATTGGGCTCTACCACCGAGATCTTTTTAAGGACTTGGAATTCGGTGTGCCCAATAAGCTAGCTCCAATTTTGAGGGAAGCCATGACTCAAAATAGAGTGTCCGGTGAAAAATATCACGGACCGTGGCACGATGTAGGTACACCCCAACGATTACAAGAACTCAATGCAGCGAATAAATAAATCCGTCATTTACCAACAACGTCGAGTTAGCCTCGCAAAATTGATCTGCGCTAAAACTGGTGGTGGCATTGCCATCATCACTACGGCAGCTGAGGCAGCGCGTAATCGAGATAGTGAGTTTCCCTATCGTCACGACAGTGATTTTTTTTACCTCACTGGCTTTGAAGAGCCAGGCTCAACCCTCGTACTGAAGATTACTGGATCAACATCACAGCCCCAACTAGAGTCACACCTTTTTTGCAGGCCTAAAGATCCAGAACGTGAAATTTGGGATGGCATTCGTTTAGGGCCAGACGCTGCACCTGCCGCCTTGGGAGTGGAATATGCCCATAGCAATCATGAGTTAGATAAAAAACTAGGTGAGTTATTAGCAGATCAGGATGCTGTCTATATTCGTCTTTCAGAAAGTGCCGAAATAGATCGTCGCTTACGCCATTGGATGAAACAAGTGCGAGCTCAGGCGCGTGCTGGCGTCAATCCTCCTTCAGAATTTCATGATGTAGAGAGTTTGATTCATGAGATGCGTCTTTTTAAAGATGTCCATGAGATTGAGATCATGCGTCGTGCGGCCGCGATTTCTGCGCGCGCTCATATTCGTGCTATGCAAGCTTGCAAACCCGGAATGCGTGAATATCACCTTGAAGCAGAGCTACTTCACGAGTTCCGCTACAGTGGCGCACAAAGCGTTGCATATAACAGCATTGTTGCGGGCGGCGCTAACTCCTGCATCCTACATTACCGTGCTGGTGATACCGAACTACGTGGCGGAGATCTGTGTCTCATTGATGCAGGTTGCGAGCTAGATAGTTATGCTTCAGATATCACTCGTACATTCCCGGTGAATGGGAAGTTCACAGGTCCACAACGCGCACTGTATGACATTACGCTTGCATCGCAGGAAGCCGCTATCGTAATGACTAAGCCTGGTAATACATTCATGCAGCCCCATGAGGCAGCCCTAAAAGTACTCACACAAGGATTACTTGATGAGAATCTGCTTAAGCTGGCGGAATTAGGCTCTTTGGATAATGCACTGGAGATAGGAGCCTATCGTCGCTTTTATATGCACCGTACCTCACATTGGCTGGGCATGGATGTGCATGACGTTGGCTCCTATCGCGAACCACTTGACACATCACCAAGTTCCTCCGAAAAGCCATGGCGCGTTCTTAAGCCAGGTATGGCACTCACTATCGAGCCAGGTTTATACATCCGCCCTGCTGATGATGTAGATGAGCGCTTTTGGAATATCGGTATCCGTATTGAGGATGATGCTGTAGTGAACGATTCTGGATGTGAATTGATTTCTCGCGGTGTGCCAGTTAAAGCCGATGAAATCGAAGCACTTATGAAAAATAATTAGAGCACTGCTAATAAAAGATATATTGCTAAGCATGTCAGTTAAGAACTTCGATATCGTGATTCAAGGTGGTGGTCCGGTGGGCTTAGCCTGTGCAGCATGGTGCTTGCAAAAATTTCCTGAAGCAAAGCTTGCTCTACTAGATCGCAATCCTGCAAATGATGCTGATTTAACTGCTGCAGATACCCGGGGAGTCGCCCTATCTCACGGCAGCAAGCTATTGTTAGACACTATCAATGCATGGCCTACTGAGTGCGCCGATATTCATCGGGTACATGTCTCGCAAGCGGGCCGCTTTGGTCGTGCTCTGATGACTCGCGAAGAACTAGGTCAAAAAGCCTTAGGCCACATCATTCGTTATCGCGATATTCACCTCACGCTGCGCAAAGCCTTAAAAGCTATTCAAGCCATTAGCCCCCATTTTGTTTGGAAACATATCGATACCAACACTAATGTTGAAAACATTCAAGCCAAGTGCGTAGTTCATGCTGAAGGTGGTTTATTTAAAACCCAAGACTGGGTGGAGTCTGGCAGAGACTATGAACAATCAGCTTTAGTTGGTTTAGTGGAGGTTGAGAATGCGCCACCCTTCCAAGCGTGGGAGCGCTTTACTTCTGAAGGGCCTTTGGCTGTGCTGCCTAGTCACTATGGTCCCAATATTCTGAATCTGATTTGGTGTGGAACCCCAAGCTCATCACAAGCACGACTGGCTTTAAGTGACGCCGATTTTCTGAAAAGCTTGCAAGTGGAGTTTGGCTCACGCATTGGACAATTTCTTAAAATCCAGGACCGCCGACTTTACGAGCTTGGACTCAATTACCGTAAAGAAATTACTCAGGCTAACGAAGTTTGGATTGGCAATGCCGCTCAGACCTTGCATCCCGTTGCGGGACAAGGTCTAAACCTCGGATTACGGGATGCCTATCTCTTGGCAGAAAAAATCAGCACCCTCTTCTCTAAGCCTGAGGATCAAAAAACTCCCTTGGCCATCGAAACTACCTTGCAGGAATATGCCCAAAGTCGTAAGCTCGATCGGTCTGCCACGATAGGCCTTACCGACTTCATGGCCAGAATCTTCACCTCCAATCTATTTCCTGTTGTGATTGGCCGTGGATTGGCTTTATCAGCCCTCCAATGGCTTCCTCCCATCAAAACAGCCTTAGCCCGCCAGATGATGTTTGGTAGGCGCTAAGAGGCTGAAATACCCTCCAAAATAAAAGTATTCCCTGTTTGACTTAAGTCATGGAGTGTGCCTATTTTTTAGGCAAATATAAGCTAATTTGTGCTAAAGTGTCACCCTTTCCCCCAGCCTTAAAAGCACTCCAGAACCTAGCCTGAAACACATGAAGATTGGCCCGCACCTTCTTGCAAATAGATTATTTGTTGCCCCAATGGCTGGGGTAACGGATCGTCCGTTTCGCCAGCTCTGCAAAAAGCTCGGCGCTGGTTATGCCGTATCTGAAATGATCGCCTCCAATGCGTTGCTATGGAATAGTGAGAAAACCCAACGTCGCGCTAACCACCAAGGTGAATTCAAGCCTATTGCCGTCCAAATTGCTGGCGCTGATCCGCAGATGATGGCTGCTGCAGCCAAACTTAATGTCGATCATGGCGCCCAGATCATTGATATCAATATGGGTTGCCCAGCCAAAAAGGTTTGTAATGTTGCAGCTGGCTCTGCACTATTAAGAGACGAGCCTTTAGTGCAACAAATTTTAGAAGCCGTAGTTCAAGCTGTCGGCGTAGGACCTGATGCAGTGCCTGTAACTTTAAAGATTCGGACAGGCTGGGATCGCGAGCATAAAAACGCAATGGATATTGCACGCCTCGCCGAGAAATCAGGCATCTCTATGTTGACAGTTCATGGCCGCACGAGAGCCGACCTCTATCATGGCGAAGCTGAGTATGAAACCATTACCGCAGTAAAAAATAGCGTTGCCATCCCCGTGGTTGCCAATGGTGATATCACCACTCCAGAAAAAGCAGAATTTGTTTTGAAAGAAACTGGTGCCGATGCCATCATGATTGGTCGCGCCGCTCAGGGACGCCCTTGGATCTTTCGTGAAATTAGTCACTTTCTAGAAACTGGCGGTAAGTTACCGACACCACAGATTAATGAGATTCAAGAGATCATGAATGCTCATCTCATTGATCATTATGATTTCTATGGCGAATATGTTGGATTACGCACAGCGCGTAAGCATATCGGCTGGTACTGCAAGGGCTTGCGTGACTCCCATGCCTTTCGCCAAAGAATGAACACTGCCGATGATTGCAAAACCCAATTGCAAATGGTGAATGATTTTTTCAATGAAATGAAATCCCATTCAGATCGTTTGTTATTTTTAGAAGCAGCCTAAGTTTAGTTTTTTATTTAATTTATCCATGACTAATAAGCACCCCATTTCCGAATGTATTGAGACCCAACTCCAAGCTTATTTGGACGATCTCAAAGGAACGCCTCCATCTGACTTGTACCAAATGGTTCTCGCAGTAGTTGAAAAGCCGATGCTCGAATTGGTAATGCAGCACGCAAAACAGAATCAATCTTTGGCGGCGCAATACCTTGGCATCAACCGCAATACACTTCACAAAAAGTTAGTTGAGCACCAGCTCCTGAAATAAGACAGACCCCATTCGTAAATTCTCGATTAATACAACTTTCTGAACAATATGATCCGCACAGCCTTACTCTCTGTTTCCGATAAAAATGGCATTGTGCCGTTCGCTAGAGCCCTCCATGAGCAAGGCGTCAAGCTGATTTCCACTGGTGGCACTGCAAAACTTTTAGCTGAAAATAATCTACCCGTTGTGGAAGTATCTTCGCTGACTAAGTTCCCAGAGATGCTCGATGGTCGCGTGAAAACCTTGCATCCGATGGTGCATGGTGGCTTGTTAGCCCGTCGAGATTTTCCTGAACATATGGCTGCATTGAAAGAGCATGGTATCGATACGATCGACATGCTAGTGATTAACCTCTATCCATTTAACGAAACAGTCGCTAAAGCGGATTGTTCATTTGAAGATGCAGTTGAGAATATTGATATTGGCGGTCCAGCAATGTTGCGTGCTGCCGCCAAGAACCATCAAGATGTGACTGTATTGATTTCTCCAAAAGATTACGCTCCTGTTCTTGCAGAGATGAAAGCTAATCAGAACCAAGTTTCTTATAAGACCAATTTGAGTCTGGCTAAAAAAGTATTTGCTCACACCGCTCAATATGACGGTTCCATTGCTAACTATCTCTCAGCACTAGGTGATGACTTAGATCACAAGACACGTTCTGCCTATCCAGAAACCCTACACCTTGCCTTTGAAAAGGTGCAAGAAATGCGCTACGGTGAGAACCCACATCAATCAGCCGCTTTCTATAAGGATATTGATCCAGTCGATGGTGCGCTTGCTAATTACAAACAATTACAAGGTAAGGAGCTTTCCTACAACAACATCGCTGATGCCGACTCCGCTTGGGAATGCGTTAAGAGCTTTACTGGGAATGCTGGCGGTGCCGCTGCCTGCGTCATCATCAAACATGCCAACCCTTGTGGCGTAGCTGTTGCTGCCAATGCTTTTGAGGCATATCAAAAGGCATTCAAGACTGATCCAAGCTCAGCCTTTGGTGGAATTATTGCCTTCAACGTGCCATGTGATGGTGTAGCAGCTGAAGCGATTTCTAAGCAGTTCGTGGAAGTATTGATTGCCCCAAGCTTTAGCGCTGAAGCTAAGGCCATCTTTGCTGCTAAACAAAATGTTCGCTTATTAGAGATTCCTCTTGGTACTGCATTTAATACTTTTGACTTTAAACGCGTGGGCGGTGGCTTACTAGTGCAATCCCCCGATGCGAAAAATGTTCTTGAGAACGAAATGCGCGTTGTCAGCAAACGTCTGCCAACTCCAAGTGAAATGCACGACATGATGTTTGCTTGGCGCGTTGCAAAGTTTGTGAAGTCTAATGCGATTGTGTATTGCGCTAACGGCATGACTCTCGGTATTGGTGCCGGACAAATGAGCCGCGTCGACTCTGCTCGTATGGCCAGTATTAAGGCTGAGAATGCAGGCTTAAGTCTTAAAGGCTCTGCAGTGGCAAGTGATGCCTTCTTCCCATTTCGCGATGGCCTAGATGTGGTTGTGAATGGTGGTGCCAGCTGTGCCATTCAACCTGGTGGCAGTATGCGTGATGATGAAATCATCGCAGCAGCTGATGAGCATGGCATTGCCATGATCTTTACTGGCACACGTCACTTCCGTCACTAATCGCTTATGCGCTGGATAGGAATCGACCCAGGTTTACGTACTACCGGTTTTGGTGTCATTGATGTTGATGGCCAAAAGCTTAGCTATGTAGCCTCAGGGACGATTGAAAGTGGTGATCCAGCACAAGGGCTTCCTGAGCGCCTGGGAATCTTGTACGCGGGCATTAAAGAGGTTTTAGAGACCTACCACCCAGAACAAGCCGCTATTGAAGAAGTATTTCTGAACGTCAATCCTCGTTCCACCCTCATGCTTGGTCAAGCACGAGGTGCAGTAATTGCTGCCTTGGTATCCGACAAACTCCCTGTTGCTGAGTACAGCGCGCTGAGAGTGAAGCAGTCCATTGTGGGAACCGGGAGAGCTACTAAGCCACAAGTTCAAGAAATGGTGAAACGTTTACTGCGCCTCAGTCGCGCTCCAGGAACGGATGCAGCAGATGCTTTAGGGGTGGCGATTTGTGCCGCTCACCATGCCCAAATCCCAAAAGCAATTACTACTGCCCTTGTACCCAAAAAGAGTAGCAAGAAATAACAATCTAAACAGGTTAAGATCTTGACATGATTGGTCGCATTCAAGGAATTCTCGTTTCAGTTCATCCACCTCGCCTCTTGGTCGATTGCCAAGGTGTTGGTTATGAGATTGATGTACCTATGAGTACCCTGTACCAATTGCCAGAGACCAATCAAAAAATTACATTACTTACCCACTTCCAAGTCCGAGAAGATGCGCAGCAGTTGTTTGGATTTGCCACTGAAACTGAGCGTGAAGCATTTAGACAACTGATCAAGATCAGCGGCGTTGGTTCACGCACAGCACTTGCGGTACTTTCTGGCATGAGCGTCAATGAATTGGCGCAAGCGATTGCGATGCAAGAGGCAGGGCGCCTAACTCAAGTGCCTGGTATTGGTAAAAAGACTGCTGAGCGTCTTTGCCTAGAGCTTAAAGGGAAGCTGGCTCCGGATTTAGGAATTATTGGCGGTCAGCCTCAGACAGTTGAAGCAAGTAGCGAGATATTGCAAGCCCTCTTGGCGCTGGGTTATTCAGAAAAAGAGGCTCAGCTCGCCCTCAAACAAATCCCTTCGGATACCACCGTATCAGATGGTATCCGCATGGGTCTAAAATACCTCTCGAAGTCTTCATAACCAGTCGCCCAAACACCACTACACTTGCAGTATGGCAATCCACACAGAAGACCTCAGCTCAATCCCCGAAGATTTACCAGAAGGCAATGACCGCATCGTTAGCGGTGCAGCAGGTAATTCTGAAGCTGTTTTTGAAAGGGCCTTGCGCCCAAAGCAGCTTGATGAGTATGTAGGTCAAACTAAAGCACGCGCCCAATTAGAGATTTTTATTACTGCGACTAGAGCAAGGCAAGAAGCCCTAGATCACGTCCTCTTGTTTGGCCCTCCCGGATTAGGCAAAACTACCTTAGCCCACATCATCGCCAGAGAGCTTGGCGTGAACTTACGCCAAACCAGTGGCCCGGTTCTAGACAGGCCCGGTGACCTTGCAGCATTGCTAACCAACTTAGAAGCAAATGATGTGCTCTTTATTGATGAGATTCATCGTCTCTCTCCGGTAGTTGAAGAAATTCTCTATCCCGCTCTTGAGGATTACAGCTTAGACATCATGATTGGTGAAGGTCCTGCAGCGCGCAGCGTCAAGATTGATCTCAAGCCCTTTACTCTGATCGGCGCTACAACCCGTGCCGGAATGCTCACCAACCCACTGCGCGATCGCTTTGGCATTGTGGCAAGACTCGAGTTCTACACTACTGATGAGCTCACCAAAATTATTACGCGCTCCGCTAGCTTACTCAAAGCCAATATTGATCCCGAGGGGTCAATTGAGATTGCACGGCGCGCTAGAGGCACTCCACGTATTGCGAATCGCCTATTACGTCGGGTACGGGATTATGCCGAAGTCAAAGGTACAGGTACCATCACTAAAGACATGGCTGATGCCGCATTAAAGATGCTTGACGTAGACCCAAGCGGCTTTGATGTGATGGATCGTAAATTGCTTGAAGCTATCTTGCATAAGTTTGATGGTGGCCCCGTTGGTATTGATAACTTAGCGGCGGCTATTGGTGAAGAGCGTGACACTATTGAGGATGTCTTAGAGCCTTACCTGATTCAACAAGGCTACCTGCAAAGAACATCCCGTGGAAGAGTGGCTACGCGTCAGGCGTATGAGCATTTTGGCTTAACGCCACCTAGCGATCAAGATCTCTTGAAATAATTCAGATCAACTGAGGAAAATTGCCCATTTTAGTTTGGTCTATTGGGATAAGTTTTACCAGTTAAATTGCTGTAGGCCGCCCCAACCAAAACCAGCAATATAGAATCTATCATTATCGGAAAAATTGCATACCGAAAATGCATGACGTTACCAAGCACCACAATTAAAGCAATTGCAGCGGCCGGGGGGTGCAAGCAGCGCAAAATAAACATCCCCAAAATAGATAAGCTAGCTGCAAATGACATTGCCATCAGTGGATCGCTCACAAAATGAATTACCGAAATACCGACTAAAGCAGATAAGGTATTGCCTGCAATGACTGCCCAGGGTTGGGCCATAGGGCTCTGTGGAAGCACAAAAACTAATAAAGCACTTGCACCTAAAGAAGCCATAAGCCATTCATTAACGCCACTTAGATCTCCAAGATACTTTGAGATAGTGAGCACCAGTAAAAGGCCCGTAAATACTCCAAACACCGATCGAAAGCGCTCTAACCAAGAGACGTATGGCTGATCTCCGCCAAAATAAAAAGTATATTTCTTTAAAAGATGGTTAAGCGAATGTCTCATCGTGATTCATATTTTTTCTCTCAAATAGCAAAGTGATGCATTAAGTGGTACGTCTATTTCTTGGCTACTATTTAACTAGCGTCACCTTAGCAAACTTGCGCTTACCTACCTGTACAACATAGATACCAGTCTCAACCTTTAATTGCTTATCAGCAACTGTTACACCATCAATCTTCACACCGTTTTGCTCGATATTGCGTATAGCTTCTGATGTCGTTGGGGCAAGACCTGCAGCCTTGAGAAGGCTAGCAATCCCCAGCGGGGCACCTGAAATATTGACTTCAGGAATATCATCTGGCACACCGCCTTTGGCTCGATGATTAAAATCTTCTAAAGCTTTTTCAGCAGCAGCCTGCGAATGGAAACGAGCGACGATTTCCTGTGCGAGCAATACTTTGCAATCTTTAGGATTTCTTCCGCTAGCGACTTCTTGCTTCATTAAGTCAATCTCTGCCATAGGACGGAATGACAACAATGTGTAGTAATCCCACATCAATTCATCGGAGATGCTCAAGAGCTTGCCAAACATCTCGCCAGCAGGCTCACTGATGCCAATGTAATTACCTTTGGACTTACTCATCTTATCCACGCCATCCAAACCAACAAGGAGCGGCATTGTCAAAATACATTGCGGTTCTTGTCCATACTCACGTTGGAGTTCACGCCCGACTAAGAGATTAAATTTCTGATCAGTACCGCCAAGCTCTAAGTCACTCTTCAAAGCAACAGAGTCATAGCCCTGCATCAATGGATACAAAAACTCATGCACAGAAATGGGAACACCACTGCGGTAGCGCTTAGTAAAGTCATCGCGCTCCAACATTTGCGCCACGGTATATCTGGCAGCCAACTGAATCATGCCGCGTGCGCCTAGTGGATCACACCACTCGCTGTTATAGCGGACTTCAGTTTTAGCGGGGTCCAGCACCATGCTCGCTTGACGATAGTAAGTCTGGGCATTGACAGCAATTTCTTCAGCAGTCAGCGGCGGGCGTGTTGCATTCCGTCCAGAGGGATCACCAATCATGCTCGTGAAATCACCAATCAAGAAAATCACGGTATGACCCAAATCTTGGAGCTGACGTAATTTATTCAGTACAACGGTATGGCCCAAATGAATATCAGGCGCAGTAGGATCTAAACCCAACTTAATACGCAAGGGAATGCCTGTTGCCTGGCTCTTAGCTAGCTTTTGAATCCAATCCGCCTCAACTAATAACTCATCACAACCCCTTTTGCTTACTTCAAGGGCTGCAAAAACTTCGGGGGTCAGTGGGTATTTTTGTTCTGGTTTAGCCGTCATGCTGTATTGGTGAACTGATTCGGTTAAATTAGTATTTAGATTGCTAAAGCATAATTGTCGCATTCCTGAGAATAAAGCCCTGATACCGCATGAATAAGCCCCACACCCTCTACATTGGCCTGATGTCTGGTACCAGCCTAGATGGGATAGATGCTGTACTGGCAAAGATTGGGGCGGCTGGTGATACCAGCCTTTTAGGGTCCATGAGCACTGCATTTACCCCCGAATTGCGTAAAGCCCTTCTGGACTTACAGAGTCCCGGACCAAACGAGATTCACCGAGAAAATCAGGCTGCCAACGCCCTCGCGATAGCCTATGCAGATGCCGTTAAGCATTTGCTTGCCCAGAATGATCTTTCTCCTGCAGATATTAATGCGATTGGCGCCCATGGCCAGACCATTCGCCACCAAGCCGATCTTACTCATCATCTGGCTTATACGCACCAGACTCTCAACCCAGCACTTCTTGCAGAGTTGACTGGAATTGATGTCATCGCAGACTTTAGAAGTCGAGATCTTGCCGCTGGTGGTCATGGTGCCCCCTTAGTGCCAGCCTTTCATGCGCAACAGTTTGCTACAGATAAAAATATCGCCGTATTAAACCTCGGCGGTATTGCCAATCTCACTCTCCTGCCAAGCAAGGGCGAAGTAAAAGGATTTGATTGTGGTCCTGGCAATATATTGATGGACGGCTGGATTGCGGAACAGCAAGGTCATACATTTGATGAGAATGGCACTTGGGCAGCACAAGGCACAGTCAATCAAGCACTACTTTCAAGAATGATGGCCGATGCATTTTTTGCAAAAGCTCCGCCAAAAAGTACAGGCCGTGACGACTTTCATTTGGAGTGGCTACAAAAGCACATTGGTTCAGAAAACATCCCCTCGGAAGATGTGCAAGCTACCTTATTACAACTGACTGTGGATTCGTCACTCCAAGCAGTGCTGCGTTATGCGCCGCAAACCCAGATTCTTATTGTCTGTGGTGGTGGTGCCCGCAATACCGCATTACTAAATGCATTTAGAAACAAAGCTAAAGAAGTATTTAATAACTCACTCGATATTATGACCAGTGATGCACTTGGCATTGATCCTCAACTAGTAGAAGGTCTTGCATTCGCATGGTTAGCGTGGGCTCATAAAGAAAAACGGCCAGCAAATTTGCCAGCCGTTACGGGAGCGAAAGGTCCTAGAATTCTAGGTGCTTACTATCCAGCCTAAGTTATTAGTTATTAAGCCTGTTCTTATGCAGAGAAAGAAGATCCGCAGCCACAAGTAGTTTGGGCGTTCGGATTTTTAATCACGAACTGTGATCCATTGATATCTTCTTTGTAATCAATCTCAGCACCAACTAAATATTGGAAGCTCATTGAATCAACCAGTAAGGTCACGCCATTCTTCTCAAATAGGGTGTCATCTTCGTTCACGGCATCATCAAATGTGAAGCCATATTGAAATCCTGAGCAACCGCCACCTTGAACAAACACGCGCAACTTCAATTCTGGATTACCTTCTTCAGCAATCAAGTCAGCCACTTTTGCAGCGGCGCTATCCGTAAACACCAATGGAGTTGGTGGCTCGGCGAAGTCTTGTGCTGGTTGCGTAGTTTCTTGCGTAGCTAATTGGGTCATGATTTACTCCTAATTCAAAAGGCGATGGTTTATTTTAGGCTTTTAATTCCAAGTGTGCTGAAGGGTCTTTCCAATTGATCCTATTATGGTGAAACAGCAATCTGTGTCAATCCAGTGGTCTCAGGCAAGCCAAACATCAGGTTCATACACTGAACCCCTTGGCCTGAAGCACCCTTCACTAGGTTATCCTCAACCACTAAAATCACTAAAGTATCGCTATCACCAGGGCGGTGAATGGCAATCCGCAAACCATTACTACCCCTCACTGAGCGTGTTTCTGGATGACTACCCGCCGGCATCACATCGACAAAAGGCTCGCTTTTATAGAAATCTTCATAGAGCTTTTGGAAATCCACCTTCATTCCAGCCTCAGTCAAACGCACATACAAGGTTGAATGAATGCCCCTAATCATCGGCGTTAAGTGCGGTACAAAGGTCAGACCTATCTGATCATGGCCAGCGATGGCCTTCAAGCCTTGGACAATTTCTGGAAGATGGCGATGACCTTTAACAGCATAAGCTTTGAAGTTATCACCAGATTCTGATAATAAAGTCCCAATTTCTGCCTTGCGTCCAGCACCTGAAGTGCCTGACTTAGAGTCAGAAATAATATGCGTGCCATCAATGAGCTGTTTGCCACCAATAGACTTTGGTGAAAGTAATGGGGCAAGCCCAAGCTGAACAGAAGTGGGATAGCAACCAGCCAATCCGACGACGCGGGCTTTTTTAATTTCTTCACGATTAATTTCTGCCAAGCCATAAACTGCCTCAGCCAAAATTTCTGGGCAGCCATGTTCCATGCCATACCACTTAGCAAATTCTTTGACATCTTTTAAACGGAAGTCGGCAGCCAAATCCAAAATCTTCACATTGTTAGCAAGCAATTCTTTTGCCTGTGCCATTGCTACGCCATGTGGCGTTGCAAAGAACACAACATCGCACTCAGTTAATTTGGCTTCATCCGGTGTGGTGAACTTGAGATCAATGCGACCACGTAAAGATGGGAACATCTCGGCTACTGGCATGCCAGCTTCAGTGCGAGAGGTAATGGCCTGAATCCTCACTTCGGGGTGCTGCGCCAATAAGCGCAGTAATTCCACTCCTGTATATCCAGTGCCACCTACAATGCCAACTTTAATCATGCCATTCTCCAAAATACCGACAGATGAATTTTATCTCTCTAATGCCTAGATTGTAGAAACAAAAAGGGCCGCTTGCGCGACCCTTTCGATAAAACTGAAGCGACTGAAAGAATTAGCGCTTGCTGAACTGCTTACGACGACGCGCGCCATGCAGACCAACTTTTTTACGCTCAACTTCACGAGCATCACGAGTCACCAAGCCTGCTTTAGACAGAGTTGGCTTCAAAGCGTTGTCGTAGTCGATCAATGCACGAGTAACGCCATGACGAACTGCACCAGCTTGGCCAGTTTCACCACCACCGCTAACGTTTACTTTGATATCAAAGGTTGTTAGGTGAGCTGTGAGAGCCAAAGGCTGACGAGCGATCATACGTGATGTTTCGCGCGCAAAGTAAGCATCGATAGGTTTACCGTTAACAGTAATCTCACCTTTGCCAGATTTAATGAATACACGTGCTACAGAGCTCTTGCGACGACCTGTACCGTAATTCCAATTTCCGTAATTAATAGCCATTTGGTTTCCTTAAATCTCTAACGCTTTTGGCTGTTGAGCCGCATGCGGATGACTGGCGTCGCCATAGACTTTTAATTTCTTAATCATGGCATAACCTAGTGGGCCTTTTGGCAACATACCCTTCACAGCCTTCTCTAATGCGCGACCTGGGAAACGATCTTGCATCTTGTCGAAGTTAGTAGAGCTAATACCACCTGGGTATCCGCTGTGACGGTAATAAATTTTGTTCAAGCCTTTTGTGCCTGTAACACGTAGCTTAGAAGAGTTGATGACAACAATGAAGTCGCCAGTATCAACGTGTGGGGTGTATTCAGGCTTGTGCTTGCCGCGTAGACGGAGTGCCACTTCACTGGCGACACGACCGAGGACTTTGTCCGTAGCGTCAATCACGAACCATTCATGCACTACCTCATGGGATTTTGCAGAAAAAGTTTTCATGATTTCTCAAATTGTTATAGTCAAAAAATTACTCCAATCAAACTACGTCCACCTTGGCCCTGCTTATGTTTGCAAGCTCGCAGATTCTGTAATTCACTTGGTAAAACAATTACCGCTGACTGGTTCGGTAATTCAGTAAAGCCTTGAATTGTAACCCAAAAAAAACCCAGGAACGAGTCCTGGGCTGGAATCCACCTATGTTTAAGTGGAGGAGACACTGGGAGGTAAATCAATCTCTTATATAAGACTGGCTACCAATGTGGTTATTGTATCGAGAAATATGGTGCAACGCAAGAATATTGACCAAAATCAATTTTCTGCTGCTTTTTGGCAAAAAACAGCTAGCCACTACAAGCGGTATTTATTGGTAAACTATTGATAATATTGATTAATTTTTTAAATTAGGGGTCGCTAACATGGAATGTCAAGTAAGTTGGTTGGGTAATGGCGGCATGGCGTTTTCGGCAAAAACAGGTAGTGGCCACCAACTCACCATGGATGGACCGCCTGAAGCTGGCGGCAAAAATAGTGCCCCAAGGCCTATGGAGCTGATTTTGGTAGGAACTGGCGGCTGCGCTGCCTTTGATGTGGTTTTAATCCTACAAAAGGCGCGCCAAGAGATTAGTACTTGCGATGTCCAGCTGGCAGCCGAGCGGGCAGAGACTGAGCCCAAAGTATTTACCAAAATTAATCTGCATTTCACAGTTAAGGGTAAAAACCTCGATTCATCTAAGGTTGAGCGGGCAGTAAAGCTTTCTCATGACAAGTATTGCTCCGCGACAACCATGCTCGCTAAAACGGCAGAAATTACTTATTCCATCGACGTCCTGAATGACGAATAAGTGTTGAGAAAGTGCAGAGTCAATCGATAAGCCGGATTCTGTCGCCCAGATTTACATCTAGGGGCAATCATTCCTCTAGGCCGGCAGTTACCTGACGGCTCAAGCTCCCTACCCGCAGACTCAGCGGGACGCCTCATCGCCTGCTTACTTGGGATTGCTCCAGGTGGAGGTTACCGCGTTTCACCGTAACCAAATACGCTCGTCTCTGTGGCCCTATTCCTCACGTCACCGTGGATGGCCGTTAGCCATCACCCTTCCCTATGGAGTCCGGACTTTCCTCCCCCTCAATAAAGAGGCGGCGATTGCCCAATTGACTCTGCGCCTGCAGTCTAACGCAGTCGCAGAAATTTATCCTAAAAATGAATAGAAAAAGTCTTAACTGGCTTAAGCCAAGGTCCAAGCAATAGTTTCACCTGCACGAAGCGGCACAATCGTGTCACCACCCAAAGGAAGCTCTGCAGGAATATTTTGCGCCTGCTTCACTAAAGTTACTTTCTGAGTATTGCGTGGCAATAAATAAAAATCTGGGCCAAAGAAACTAGCGAAGCCCTCAAGTTTGTCCAACCTGCCAACACTCTCAAATGCCTCAGCATACAAACCTAAGGCATTGAAAGCGCTGTAACAGCCAGCACAACCGCAAGCAGCCTCTTTAGCACCCTTGGCATGGGGCGCACTATCTGTACCCAAGAAAAATCTAGGGCTGCCACTTGTTGCTGCCTCTAGCAAGGCAACACGGTGCTCTTCACGTTTAAGTACTGGCAAGCAGTAGTTATGTGGACGAATACCACCAGCAAAAATCGCATTGCGATTCATCAATAAATGTTGCGGAGTAATCGTGGCAGCGATATTGTTTTTTCCAGCAGTTTGCGCATCACGCACGTAGTGCGCAGCTTGTTTAGTAGTAATGTGTTCAAACACAATCTTGAGCTCAGGAAAATCTTTACGCAAAGGTTCGAGTACTTGATCAATGAACACCGCCTCACGATCAAAGATGTCAATATGCGCACTAGTCACTTCACCATGCATTAACAAGGGCATACCGACAGCCTGCATTGCTTCAAGTGCAGCATAACAACGCTTGATATCACTCACACCTGCATCACTGTTAGTTGTCGCTCCTGCAGGGTAAAGCTTAAATCCAGCAATGCCAGCATCCTTTGCTTTACGCACTTCATCAGCAGTAGTGTTATCCGTGAGATACAAGGTCATTAATGGTGTGAAGCTAGTCACGCCTAAGGATTGAAGGTTAGCTTCAATGCGACCACGATACGCATTTGCCAACTCAACCGTAGTCACTGGAGGTTTCAAATTTGGCATGATGATGGCACGGGCAAATTGGCGTGCGGTATCCGCCAATACATCTCGCATCACTTCACCATCACGAATATGCAAATGCCAGTCATCTGGCTGAATCAGTTGAATTTGTATTGGGCTATTGGACATAATTATTTATCTAGCAAGATGATGCGGAAATCATTCACGTTTGTCAGTGTGGGGCCAGTTTCCACCAAAGCATCTAATTGCGCAAAAAAACCATAGCAATCGTGCTGATCTAGGTACTGTGCAGGGATCAAGCCTTGTTTATTAGCGGCCTGGCGGATCTCAGGGGTAAACCATGCACCGGCATTCTTTTCACTACCATCGATACCATCGGTATCTGCAGCCAACGCAGAAACATTCGCAAGATCGCTTGTTGCTGCGAAGAATGAAAGTAGGTATTCACTACAGCGACCACCGCGGCCTTTAATTCCATTGGGAATAGTTACTGTGCACTCACCACCCGAAATGAGCGCGATTGGCTTATCAGTCTTCATCATTAAGTGCTGATGCGCCAAAGAGGCTTGCTCTATCCCTACAGTTTGCGCCTCGCCCGTAATGGTGTCGCCCAAAATCATTGGCTCATAACCTTGTGTGCGAACGTAGTCTGCTGCAGCCTCAAGACTCTTATAGGCCGTAGCAATTACATGATTACTTACCGCCGCATTTTGTAGATCTGCTTCTTTTAGGGTCTCTGGAACTTCACCAGCAACACCACGCTGCAAATGGGATGAAACAGACTCTGGAATAGATTTAGAACTTAAGTGATATTTAGCCAAAATATCCAAAGCATCTTGGTAGGTCGAATAATCTGACGCGCAAGGGCCACTGGCAATGTCTGCAGGAGAATCTCCAGTTACATCGGAAATCAGCAACGCCTCCACTCGAGCACCACGTGCAATAGCCAGTCTTGCCAAATTACCACCCTGAATCGCTGACAAATGTTTGCGAACAGCATTCATCTCTTCAATTGGCGCACCAGAGCGTAATAACGCTTCGGTAGTCTTGCGCATATCTTCGATACTGATGCCAGCTTGAGGCAAAGTGAGCAAGCTTGAACCGCCGCCGGAAATTAAGGCAATTAAAACATCGCCAGCTTGTAATTCACCAACCAAGCGATAGATTTCTTTAGCGCCATCCATACCCGCTTGATCGGGTACGGGATGACCTGCTTCAATAATTTGGATATGACTAGTAGGGGAGTTGTGTCCATAGCGGGTCAATACCACCCCCTCAATAGTGGCATTAGGCCAACAGCTCTGTGCATGTAATTCTAGTGCGCTTGCCATTGACGCACTGGCTTTGCCTGCGCCCACCACTAAACATCTTCCCTTGGGCTCAAAGCCTTGAGGAAAGATCTTGCCGAGGTATTCAGGAACGATTTTGTTTGGGTCAGCAACTGCTAAAGCTGCGGCAAAGGCATTTTTGAGAATAGTTTCTTGCTGGCTCATGTAGGCATTCTAATCAAGAACAATGCGCTCTTGCATTTGCCACATTTCAGCATATCGGCCATCAGCAGACAATAGCTCTGCGTGCGTTCCACGCTCCACTATCTGGCCGTGTTCCATTACCAAAATTTGGTCAGCATGAATAATGGTAGAAAGCCTATGGGCAATAATTAAAGTCGTACGGTTTTTAGCCAAGCCAAGGAGCTCCTCCTGAAACGCCCGCTCAGTTTTAGAGTCCAGCGCCGATGTTGCCTCATCAAAAATTAACATGGCTGGCTTTTTGAGTAAGGTGCGCGCAATCGCAACACGCTGCTTCTCGCCGCCAGATAATTTCAAACCACGCTCGCCTACTTGGGTATCGTAGCCATCTGGGAGATGCTTAATGAAACGATCAATCTGCGCTGCCCTGGCAGCCTCATGAACCTCTTCAATCGAAGCGCTGGGATTGCCATAAGCAATGTTGTATCCAATGGTGTCATTAAACAAAACGGTGTCTTGAGGAACGATGCCAATCGCTTTTCGTAAGCTCGATTGAGTGACATCCACAATGTTTTGCTCATCAATGAGAATTTTGCCGGACTGAACATCATAAAAACGAAATAGTAAGCGGGCTAAGGTACTCTTACCAGCACCGCTTTGGCCAACGACAGCAGTAATAGTTCCCGCTGGAATATTAAAGCTAACATCCTTCAGAATCTCACGTTTAGCCTCGTAATGAAAAGAGACATTCTCAAAACGAACATCCGGGCCGCGACCTTGATTGCTGATGTGTAAAGGCTGAGCATTAGGCACATCCGCAATCTCCTTCTCTGTATTGAGAAGTGAAAACATACGATCCATGTCTGTCAGCGCCTGCTTAATCTCACGATAGATCACGCCTAAGAAATTTAGCGGGATATACAACTGAATCATCAAGGTATTAACTAATACCAAATCACCCAAGGTCATAGATCCATCAATCACACCCTGAGTTGCTCGCCACAAAATTAAGACTAATCCAACGGCAATAATTGCTTGCTGCCCAAGATTGAGTACGGCTAAAGATTTTTGAGACTTCACTGCAGCTGTTTGGTAGCGGATCAGATTTTGATCGTAACGACTAGCCTCAAAGGCTTCATTACCAAAGTACTTCACCGTCTCAAAATTCAATAATGAATCAATTGCCTTCTGATTCGCCTTGGAATCCATGTCATTCATAGTGCGGCGGAAATGCGTTCGCCATTCTGTCACCACTACCGTAAAGACAATATAGAGTACCAATGCAACTAAGGTAATAATGGCAAACCACATATCGTATGCGTAAGCCAGGTAGCCAAGCACCAAGCAGAACTCAATCAGGGTTGGTAGGATGCTATATAAGGAATAAGAAATCAGCGACTGAATACCGCGAGTACCACGCTCAATATCTCGACTGACTCCCCCAGTTTGACGAGCCAGATGAAAGCTGAGGGCCAAAGAGTGTAAATGCTCGAAAACCTGCAAAGCCACTTTACGCACTGCATTTTGAGTAACGCGAGCAAAGAGGGATTCGCGTAACTCAGTAAATAATGAGGCAGATATTCTTAATAGGCCATAGGCCAATATCAATCCGGCTGGTACTACCAATAAAACTTGAGGAGAGTCCGCTTTGATATTGAGCTCATCAATCAATTGCTTCATCAAAATCGGAATGCCAAGATTGGTAACCTTGGCAGCAACCAAACATGTCAGAGCGATCGCTACCCTAAATTTGTATTCCAGTAGATAGGGAAGTAAGTCACGAATAACCTTCCAGTCACCACCCTGTAATGGCTTCGAACCTATTGCTGAATGATGATGCCCTGATGAATGTCTCATCACTCTATCTTAGTCAGTTACGCTCTGACGTGCAGAAAATAACTTGAGAATTGCCGCACCATTGCTGGGAGAAAAACATAGATTCACTGCTTCAGCGTGAGGCAGCCATTGATAAGCAACGTGCTCTCTTGGCGCTAATTTGACTGAGACCTCATCTGGAACCAGTAAGGAGAACCAATGCTCGGTATTTCTGGTCACTCCAGGGGCGTAGCGGTGACGCCATTGAGGATAAATCTCATACTCAATCTGATGATGCATATCCTGCAAGGAGTTCGCTGGCAGAGATTGCACATCAATTCCGGTCTCTTCAAAGACTTCGCGTGCGGCGGCAACACTAAGATCCTCATCAAGGAAATCAACACTACCGGTGACGGATTGCCAAAAATTGACTTTATCGGCCCGCTCGATTAGCAAGACCTCCCCATTTGATTTGTAAATAACAACTAAAACCGAAATGGGGATTTTCAAGGTGATTTAAATACTGTCTTACTTAAGCGACAGGGGTAGCTTGGCGCAAACGAATATGAAGTTCTTTTAGCTGACGCTCATCTACTGGGCTAGGAGCCTGAGTAAGTAAGCACTGTGCACGCTGTGTTTTCGGGAAGGCGATCACATCACGAATAGATTCAGCACCTGTCATCATCGTCACAATACGGTCCAAACCAAATGCGATACCGCCGTGTGGAGGCGCACCATACTGCAAGGCATCTAATAAGAATCCAAACTTCGCTTGAGCCTCTTCAGCACCAATCTTCAAGGCACGGAATACCTGGCTTTGCACTGCCTCTTGATGAATACGGACAGATCCACCACCAATCTCGCTACCGTTCAGAACCATGTCGTAGGCTTTAGCTAAGCACTTTCCTGGGCTGGACTCGAGATACTGCATATGCTCATCTTTAGGGCTAGTAAATGGATGGTGACATGCAACCCAACGGGCATTGTCTTCATCATATTCAAACATGGGGAAATCAACCACCCACAATGGTTTCCAACCTTCGGTAGATAGGCCATGCTCTTTACCCCAAGCAGAGTGACCAATCTTCAGACGCAAACCACCGATAGCATCATTCACTACTTTTTCTTTATCAGCACCGAAGAAAATAATATCGCCATCTTTGGCGCCAGTGCGCTTCAAGATGCCTTCGATAGCAGCATCATGCAAGTTCTTAACAATTGGAGATTGCAAGCCATTACGACCTTCTGCAACGGAGTTTACTTTGATCCATGCCAAACCTTTGGCGCCATAGATCGCTACAAATTGCGTGTAGTCGTCAATCTCACTACGACTAATCTCAGCACCGCCAGGTACGCATAAACCAACTACGCGTCCACCCTCTTGATTTGCTGCACCAGAAAATACTTTGAAATCGACATCCTTCATTAAGTCAGTCAATTCAGTAAATTCAAAATTCACACGTAGATCTGGCTTATCTGAACCAAAGCGCGCCATACCTTCTGAGTAAGGCATGGTTGGGAATGGATTAGGCAACTCTACGTTCATGGTGATTTTGAAAATATGGCGAATCATGTTTTCAAATAACTCACGGATTTCTAGCTCATCTAAGAAAGCGGTTTCACAATCGATCTGAGTAAATTCAGGCTGACGATCAGCACGCAAATCTTCGTCACGGAAGCACTTAGTAATTTGGTAGTAACGATCAAAACCAGCCACCATCAACAACTGCTTAAATAACTGGGGAGACTGTGGCAAAGCAAAGAACTGACCATCATGCACCCTTGAAGGTACCAAATAGTCACGTGCGCCTTCAGGAGTGCTCTTCGTTAACATCGGTGTTTCGATATCGATAAAACCTGCAGCATCGAGATAACGACGGCATTCCATAGCGACGTTATAACGTAAACGTAAATTCTTTTGCATTTGTGGACGACGCAAATCCAAAACACGGTGAGTTAAGCGAGTAGTCTCAGATAAGTTCTCGTCTTCCAATTGGAATGGAGGAGTAATGGACGCATTCAAAATGACTAGCTTGTGACAAAGCACTTCAATTTTGCCGCTAACTAAATCATTATTCTCAGTTCCGGCAGGACGCGCACGCACTAAACCTTTAATCTGAACACAAAATTCATTGCGAACCTGCTCAGCCAATGCAAACATCTCAGGGCGATCTGGATCGCAAACAACTTGCACAAAACCTTGATGATCACGCAGGTCAATAAAGATCACGCCACCATGGTCGCGGCGACGATTAACCCAACCAGAAAGGGTAATCTCTTGACCAATGAGTGATTCAGTTACCTGACCGCAGGTATGGCTTCGCATCGACATAACAATTTCCTATAAATCAAAGATGGGGGTTTGACTGGCTAGCAGTCAAACCAGTTGAACTGGTGGGGGGAACTGAGCCCATTGAAACAATATGTTTGAGCGCCTCTTCGACACTCATCTCTAATGCAATGGTGTGCGCACGTGGGACGATCATAAAAAATCCAGAGGTTGGATTTGGAGTCGTCGGTAGGAAAACATTCACGTAATCCTCGCCCAACTTAGCAGCCACTTCTTTTGCTGGCATACCAGTCTGAAACGCAATCGCCCAAGAATCTGCATGGGGATAGCGAATTAATAATGCCTTGCTAAACGCCTGGCCACTGCCAGAAAATAAAGTGGAAGATACTTGCTGAACACTGGAATAAATCGATCGCACAATCGGAATGCGATTCATCAAGCGATTCCATACCTTCATCCACCACTGCCCCGCAAAACTAATTGCAAGCAACCCAGTGATCATGATGACTGAAATCACAATCAGGATGCCCACACCTGGTAATTCACGGAAATGTTGTAAATCACCGGCAAACTGATTGGGGAATACAGCAATAATGGCATGCATTACAGAACCAAAAACACCATCGAGCAGACCCAATCCCCATGCAATCACCCAAATGGTGATTGACATCGGTGCCCACACCAGAATGCCTGCGATAAAGTATTTTTTCATTTGCCCACGCTTACGCTTTGCCTAACCTGGCATTTTAGCGGTTTAAGCGGCAGCCGGCGACAGTCTAGTAAAGACCAAGGCCGATTATCAGAATCCCAGCCAAAAAGCCTCCCGCAAACAGCAATGCCCCCACTAAAAGGCGATGGGTCCGTCTTTCCTGCAGTAAAAGGCCTTTTAAGACCTCTAATTCAGCATTTTGGTCTCTTTGCGGGCCGCGCCCTTGTGCCAAACTCTCCGCAATCAGGCGGGGCAAGGTTGGCAGTATTTTTGCCCAAGAAGGGGCTTCACTTTTAAGCCCTTCAAGCAATCCACGCCAACCCAACTGCCTGCTGATCCATTTTTCCAGAATCGGCTTTGCAGTCTGCCAAAGATCGAGATCGGGGTCTAATTCACGTGCCAGACCTTCCACATTTAACAATGTCTTTGATAGCAGGGACAGTTGCGGCTGTACTTCGACCTTAAAACGACGAGATGTTTGGAACAAGCGCACTAGAACAATGCCTAAAGAAATATCTTTTAGAGGTCGATCAAAGTAAGGTTCGCAAACGGAGCGTACCGCACCTTCTAATTCTTCCACACGGGTATCTGCAGGTACCCAACCAGATTCCACGTGCAATTCTGCTACACGCCGATAATCTCGATTAAAGAAGGCTAAAAAGTTGAGTGCCAAGTAGTTTTTATCGGTTTCACTTAGTGCACCAACAATTCCAAAATCCAGAGAAATGAATCGCCCAAAGCTACCTGGCTCTAAGCTAATCATGATATTTCCAGGGTGCATATCTGCATGGAAAAAACCATGTTCGAATACTTGAGTAAAAAATATCTCTACACCTTCTGCTGCTAATTTTTTGAAATCTACTCCAGCGGCCCGCAATTCATCAAAACGACCGATAGATATACCGTTCATTTTTTCCATGACAATCACATTGGTGTGACATAAATCCCAGTACATTTCTGGAATCATGAGCTTGTCGGAATCAACAAAATACCTTCTCAACTGACTGGCATTAGCAGCCTCACGCATGAGATCGAGCTCATCATGCAGATGCCTATCAAACTCAGCAACGTTTTCAGTTGGCTTTAAACGACGACCGTCAGAAGATAATTTTTCAATAATTTTTGCCAGGTCGTACATTAAAGCAATATCGCTCTCAATGACGGGGAGGATGCCTGGACGTAGGACCTTGATCGCAACCTCTCGACCATCCCACTCTGGATGCCTCTCAGTGGCACGTAAAGTTCCAAAATGTACTTGAGCAACAGACGCACTAGCTACCGGTGTTGCATCAAAACTAATAAAGATTTCTTCAATCGGTAAACCAAGCGCCTTCTCAATTAAGAGTCGTGATTCTGCATTAGAAAATGGTGGTACTTGATCTTGCAACTTTGCCAATTCGTTGGCAATATCTTCTGACAATAAATCACGTCTAGTAGAAAGCACTTGTCCAAATTTAACGAAGATCGGACCGAGTGCTTCTAAGGTTAGGCGGATGCGCTCACCCCTTGGTAGAGATTGTCCTGGTGATATCCAGCAAAGAATACTTAATAGACCACGGGAAATCCCAGGCTTCAGAATATCGCGCAGTAGTGGCAATAAACCATAACGCCATGCGGTAAAGAAAATGAAATAGAGACGGGCTAAACGACGCACAATGAATTAACCTTTTCGGTCTAAAAGTTGGATGCGCTTTTCTAAACGATCAACCGCATCACGCAACACATTTAATTCATTCTTACGAATTAAAAAATCTCGTTTATTCAAGAGGACTTTTCTTTCTTCACTGACATATTCAATTACATTTTCTATTAGATCGGTCGCTGCAGATTTCCCAGCAGCAATGAATTTTTTACCTTGACGTACAGCAAAGTTTGCAGGCGCATCGCCAATGAAACGCGCTAGGTCTTCCTCATACTCCCACCGAATTTGGCCTGCTAAGCGGCCCAATAGCTGTGCCAAGTCAGCATCGCCAGTAATCTTCACTGACTTCATGGCTTGCTCCCGCAAGTTGCCAGGTCCGCCAGCTAAAGCGTTCAATGCTTCAGAGGAAACCTCTAACTCTAATGACGGGGTATCCGCATGAGTCAATGCAACTAGGGAGCCCTCGGCCGCTATCTCAAAAAAGAGCTGCCCAATCGGCAAGCCCAGCGAAATGACTTTGCCAGCATGGCGAGCCAACTCCGCCATAGCCCATGGCTCTGCCTTGAGGACATGGTTTATGCCTCGGCAAGCGGCAGACGCTGCAATATGGTGGGTAGTGGGAGATACGGTGTTCATCAGTGTAAAAAACCCGCACAAGTGCGGGCTTTCAGTGGAAAGTACTACAAGCTTAAACTAACTGAGAGATACCCGCTAGTACCCAGCCTCCAGGACCGCTTACTGGCTTGCTGAGGTTCCAAACTTCAGAGAAGCTATTTGCCTGTGCACCCACTTGCTCACGAATCATGCCAGTGAACTGCACGCTACAGTAGTACGTATTGTCAGCTGTTTCAATTCCGAGTAACTGCGCATTGAGTGTCACTACATCGGTTTGATTAGCGCTGTCAGCACGTCCAGCTAGATCTTGCTCAATTGTGGCAAACATCTCTGGGGTGGTGTACTCACGTAATGCAGCCAAATCGCCCTGATCCCACGCCTTTTGTAAGCCCGAGAAAAACTGTTTAGCATTATCCAAAAATGCGTATTCATCAAACCCTGGCGGAAGCGTTGATTGGAAAGGTGCAGACTCAGCAGCAACACCACCGAATGCACTAGCAGCTGGTGTGAAAGCCGGCTCTTGTCTTGGCGCCTGGTCTAGATTGCTACGCTGCATACCTTGTGAAGTCATTTGCGGACTTTTATTGGCGCCGGATAAAGCGGGCATCATTTTTCTCATGATGAACATGATGGCAAAGCCTGCTAGAGCTGCAATCAGTAATCCAGTAATCAAAGAAGATGCACCCTCACCTAAGCCAAAATGGGATAAGAGGAAGCCAATACCAAGACCTGCGGCTAAGCCACCCAAGATGCCACCCATACCACCAAAGCGACTTGGTGCTGGCGCTTGAGGAGCCGCAGCTGGTGCAGCCGGTTGTGCTTGTTGAGTTGGCTTTTGTGCGGGAGTAGCTTGTTTTTGCATTGGTGCACTTGGTGCCTTACCAATACTTTTACCGCTGCCTAAACGGGCAGCATTGGCATGACCAACAGTAGCAAATATTAAGCTGACACTTAACAAAACTGCTTTGAAAAAATGCTTATTCATATTTTGATCCCCTATAGAACTACTTTAATTCTTGACTAGCAAAAACTACAAATTCACTAGTATTTAATACCAATATGCAGTGCAACGATACCCCCAGTCATTCTATGGGTATCTACCTCGTCAAAACCCACTCCCAGCATGATGTCTTTTAAGGCCTCAGCATCTGGGTGCATCCGAATAGATTCGGCCAAGTAGCGATAGCTCTCAGAATCTTGAGCAATCTTTTCTCCCAGCCAAGGCAACACCTTAAATGAATAGGTGTCGTAAATCGGCCCTAAAAAAGCATCCGGTTTCGAGAACTCCAGCACCAATACTCGACCACCAGGCTTAATTACTCTGAGCATTTCTGCCAAAGCAACATCTTTATGAGTCATGTTTCGCAAGCCAAATGCTACTGTCACCACATCAAAGTGATTCGCCGGGAAAGGAATTTTTTCCGCATCGAACTGAACACAGGGTAAAGCCATTCCCTGATCGAGAAGACGATCCCGGCCAACTCCCAGCATGGATGCATTGATGTCACTTAACCATACTTGCGCTTCAGGGTTATGACCCCAGCCTGCTGCACGCGCAAAGGCAGCAGCTAGGTCACCCGTACCACCAGCAATATCCAATACTTTTTGACCGGGGCGCACTTGAGCACGAGCAATCGTGACTTTTTTCCATAAGCGATGTAGTCCGAATGACATTAAATCATTCATCACATCATATTTACTCGCTACAGAATGAAATACCTCGGCGACCTTACCCGCTTTTTCAGCTTCATCAACGCTTTGGTATCCAAAATGGGTCTTGCTCATATTCTTCTTTGCTTAATTGAAATGACGGTTAATGACTGCCACAGGATTTACCACCGGCAATACTCATCGGCGCATCACGATCTAGACCAGCAGCAGCGAGTTTATCCAAGTGCTCTTTCCATAATGCATCTTGGTTCTCGCATAAAAATTGCAGGTAATCCCAAGAATACAAACCAGAATCATGTCCATCCGAAAACGAAGGCTTCAGAGCATAGTGGCCTACTGGCTCAATATTCGCTATCAGCACTTCACGCTTACCAGTTTGCAGAGTCTCCTGCCCAGGACCATGGCCTTGGACTTCAGCCGAAGGAGACACCACCCTTAAAAATTCAAAAGGTAGGCGAAAGGTATTCCCATTCTCATAAGTGAGCTCGAGTACTTTTGACTGCTGATGTACTACAACATTAGTTGGAATCATTAAACCAATACCCTCTCAATACCACCTTGATTTGCCCTAGCAACGTAATCTTGCATCCAATCAGGACCTAATAATTTTTGCGCCATTTCAACTACGATGTAATCGGCGGTGGTATCACTATCCGCATCAAAGCGAGTGAGGCCTTGTAAACAAGATGGGCAGCTAGTGAGGACTTTGACATCACCAGTAAAGTCATCTTTGCGTAATTCGTTGGCAGCCTTCTCCATTTCAATCTGCTTACGAAAACGCACCTGAGTTGAAATATCTGGACGTGTTACCGCAAGAGTTCCAGATTCACCGCAGCATCGATCATTCTTCTGAATAGCTTTGCCATCCTCTGACTGAATTAACTCATTCACAGTCTTGAGGGGATCTTGCAATTTCATTGGTGAGTGACATGGATCGTGATACATGTACTTCACACCGGTCACATTCGACAGCTTGACACCCTTCTCCAGTAAATACTCATGAATATCAATAATGCGGCAACCAGGGAAGATCTGTTCAAACTGATAACCCGCTAACTGGTCATAACAAGTGCCACATGACACCACAACGGTCTTGATATCTAAGTAATTTAGGGTATTGGCTACACGATGAAAGAGAACGCGGTTGTCCGTAATCATCTTTTCCGCTTTATCAAAATCGCCATTGCCACGCTGTGGATAGCCGCAGCAGAGGTAGCCCGGAGGTAATACTGTTTGCACGCCCACATTCCAAAGCATTGCTTGCGTAGCTAAACCTACCTGCGAGAACAATCGTTCAGAACCACAACCCGGAAAATAGAACACTGCCTCAGTATCCGCGGACGTTGTTTTTGGATCTCGAATAATCGGAACGTAATTCGCATCTTCAATATCTAAGAGTGCACGAGCAGTTTTCTTCGGCAGATTGCCAGGCATTTTCTTATTTACAAAGAAAATGACCTGCTCTTTAATATTCGGCTTCGTAACCGTGGCGGGTGGGTGAGCAGTTTGTTTACGCGCGAACTTACGGAACACATCATTACCCAAACGCTGGAGCTTATAACCCCATCCAATCATAGTCTTACGAACTAGATTAATAGTATCTGGATCGGTAGCATTTAAGAACAGCATCGATGCCGCCGTTCCCGGATTAAAGCGTTGCTGCCCCATCTTGCGCAACAAGTTACGCATGTTCATCGAGACCTCACCAAAATCAATATTGACAGGGCAAGGCGTTAAACACTTATGGCATACAGTGCAATGTGCTGCAACGTCATCAAACATTTCCCAATGACGAATCGATACGCCACGACGCGTTTGCTCCTCATACAAGAAGGCTTCGATTAAAGAGGAGGTTGCCAAAATTTTGTCACGTGGGCTATACAGTAAATTAGCACGCGGTACATGTGTAGAGCAGACTGGCTTGCACTTACCACAACGAAGACAATCTTTGACGCTATCAGCAATTGCGCCAATATCGCTTTGCTGCATGATGATGGATTCATGACCCATCAAACCAAAGCTTGGAGTATAGGCAATGCTAAGATCCGCATGCGGCATTAACTTGCCCTTGTTAAAGCGACCCTCAGGATCCACACGCTTTTTGTAGGCGCGGAAATCCTTAAGCTCAGCCTCAGTCAGATACTCAAGCTTAGTGATACCAATACCATGCTCACCAGAAATCACACCGTCTAATGAGCGAGCTAATTTCATAATCCGATCGACAGCGCGATGAGCATCTTGCAACATCTCATAGTCATCCGAATTCACCGGTATGTTGGTATGCACATTACCATCACCAGCGTGCATGTGTAGCGCTACAAATACACGCTTACGTAAAATATTTTTATGAATAGATTCCAGTTCATTGAGGATGGGCTCAAATGCTAGGCCGCCAAAAATGATTCTGAGTTCAGCGCGTACTTCTGTTTTCCATGAAGCCCGCAAACTGTAATTCTGCAGGTCTGGGAAATAAACATCCATCTGCGTCAGCCAATCTGACCAACGCGCCCGTACCTTCTCAATCAGTTCAAGAGCTTGCTGTACGCGGTCACCCAAAATTTCAGCGCTGGGAATTTCATAGTCTTCATCATTTTTGCCAAGTGGCAGGGCACTCTTTTTAAGGAAAGCTTTGAGGCCATCTAAAACTTGTAGCTTATTTTTGAGGGAGAGCTCAATGTTGATACGCTCAATACCGTTGGTGTACTCCCCCATGCGTGGCAATGGAATCACGACATCTTCATTAATCTTAAAAGCATTGGTGTGGCGAGCAATCGCTGCAGTACGCGCACGATCTAACCAAAACTTTTTACGCGACTCAGCGCTAACCGCCACAAAACCTTCACCCACACGATTATTAGCCATACGCACAACTTCGCTAGTCGCAGCTGCTACAGCCTCTTCATCGTCACCAGCAATATCACCAATCAATACCATCTTAGGCATTGCATTGCGCTTGGATTTAGTGGAATAACCGACCGCTCTCAGATACCGATCATCCAAGTGCTCTAAACCGGCCAAAATTGGACCACCATTCTTACTCAAGCCATCGAGATAGGCTTTGATTTCTACAATACTTGGAATAGCTTCTTGCGCCTGACCAAAAAACTCCAAGCAAACAGTCCGCATGAATTTAGGCATGCGATGCAAAATCCAAGTAGCACTCGTAATTAATCCATCGCAACCTTCTTTTTGAACACCGGGCAGACCTGATAAAAACTTATCAGTGACATCCTTACCTAAGCCCTCTTTACGAAAGCGCTTACCCTCTACCTCTAGCGTTTCTGTTTTGAGAACATCTTTACCTGGCTCACCCGCACCATCAGACCAAGTCAGCTTAAAGCGTACTTTTTCTGCTACGTGAATTTTTCCTAAATTGTGATCAAGGCGCTCAATGTCCAGCCAATTACCTTCTGGATCCACCATGCGCCAGCTGGCCAAGTTATCTAATGCAGTACCCCATAAGACCGCCTTCTTACCACCGGCATTCATGGCAATGTTGCCACCAATACAACTTGCATCGGCAGAGGTAGGATCAACCGCAAACACTAGACCAGAGCGCTCTGCAGCATCTGCAACTCTGCGTGTAACTACACCGGCACCAGTAAAGATAGTTGAAACTTCATGATCTACACCTGGCAAACGCTTTGCCTTGACGCCATCAATTTGCTCAAGCTTTTCAGTATTAATCACTGCCGACATAGCGTAGAGAGGAATAGCGCCACCGGTATAACCAGTACCACCTCCACGCGGAATAATCGTTAAACCCAAGGCAATACAAGCTTTCACAAGGCCAGGGATCTCAGACTCGTAATCAGGTTTAAGAACAACCAATGGAAACTCAACGCGCCAATCAGTCGCATCAGTCACATGCGCTGCACGTGAGACACCATCAAAACAAATATTATCTGTAGCAGTGATACGACCAAGCTCTTTCCGAGCACGCTTGCGAATCTCCGCCACCTCTTTAAAGCCCTGCTCAAAACTCTCAACTGCGCGATGTGCAGCATTCAGTAAAACCTGAACTTGCTCCACCGATTCACCACTAGATCTTTTTTTGACTTCGCCAAGGCGATGCCATAAAGCGTCAATTAATAACTGACGGCGATTGGCGTTATCCAATAGATCATCTTGCAAGAAAGGGTTACGTTGAACTACCCAGATATCACCCAACACCTCGAACAACATGCGAGCTGAGCGACCAGTGCGGCGAATCCCACGCAAATCATTCAGAACGCGCCATGACTCCTCGCCCAGTAAGCGAATAACGATTTCACGATCGGAAAAGGAGGTGTAGTTATAGGGAATTTCGCGGAGGCGGGGTGAGCCCGCTTCGGCATCCAACAACTGGTTCAAAGCTAATGGGGCGTTCATAGCGTCATATTTGGTAAATATGCATTTTAATTGAGGGACATTGATATTGGCAGGAAACCAATAAAGATGTTGGCTTGGGGCGATAAACCCCTTCAAATCTAAGGGCTTAGAGCCCGTTCATGGTACGCTCATCGCATGGCAACGAACTATTTAAAGAAAATTTTATCGGCTCGAGTCTACGATGTAGCTAGGGAAACAGAGCTCCAAGTAGCGCCCGAACTCACAAAGCGCTTAGGCAATCAAGTATTGCTCAAAAGGGAGGATAACCAGCCGGTTTTCTCATTTAAATTACGTGGCGCCTATAACAAAATGGCCCACTTACCCTCAGAAGCCCTAAAAAGGGGAGTAATTGCCGCTTCAGCAGGCAATCATGCCCAAGGCGTTGCTCTAGCGGCAGCCAAAATGAAGTGCAAAGCAGTCATCGTGATGCCACTCACCACACCCAGCCTCAAAATTGATGCCGTCAAAGCTCGCGGGGGCTCTTGGGTAGAAGTGATTTTGCATGGTGAATCCTATAGCGATGCCTTTAAATACTCTGAGCTTTTAGAGAAAAAACGAGGGCTAACCTTTGTTCACCCTTTTGATGACCCTGATGTGATTGCTGGGCAAGGTACGATTGCCCTGGAAATCTTTCAGCAACATCAAGAGCCAATTGATGCCATTTTTGTAGCTATTGGTGGTGGTGGTTTAATCGCTGGCATTGGGGAATATGTCAAAGCGGTCAGCCCCAAGACTAAAGTGATCGGCGTTCAATCCGTTGACTCGGATGCGATGAGAAGGTCACTTGAAGCCAACAAACGCGTCGAGATGAAAGATGTAGGTCTTTTCTCAGACGGTACGGCAGTAAAGTTGGTTGGCAAAGAAACTTTCCGTATTTGTAAACGCGTAGTTGATGACATCATCACTGTAGATACCGATGAAATCTGCGCTGCGATCAATGATGTCTTTACAGATACCCGCAGCATTCTAGAGCCTGCTGGCGCTTTAGCTATTGCAGGTATGAAAAAGTATGTAGACAAGCATCGTCTAAAGAAGAAAACATTAGTAGCGATTGCTTGTGGTGCCAATATGAATTTCAGTCGCCTGCGCTTTGTCGCAGAGCGTGCCGATGTTGGTGAATTCCGCGAAGCTGTTTTTGCTGTAACTATTCCTGAGGAGCGAGGCTCATTTCGGCGCTTCTGTGAATTACTCGGCAATCGCAATGTCACTGAATTTAACTATCGCATTGCTGATCAAAGTGAAGCTCATATTTTTGTCGGCATCGGAACACAAAAGGCGAGTGATAGCGGCACGATTGCAAAGCATTTCCGTAAAGCAAAGTTTGCAACAATTGATCTGACTCATGATGAGCTAGCAAAGTCTCACTTACGCCACATGGTGGGTGGTCGCTCAGCCCTCGCCCAAGATGAGTTGCTTTACCGCTTTGAATTTCCGGAGCGCCCAGGTGCACTCATGAAGTTCCTCACGAGTATGGCGCCAAACTGGAATATCAGCCTGTTCCATTACCGCAATCATGGTGCAGACTATGGCCGCATCCTTGTTGGTTTACAGGTGCCTAAAAATGAGCAAAAGAAATTTCAAAGTTTTTTAGCATCGCTTGGCTATCCGCATTGGAATGAAACCGATAACCCGGCTTATCGCCTGTTTCTCAAATAAGATGTAATTCGCAATGTCATACACACTTACCGGAAAACTCGTTGTGGCGATTTCATCGCGAGCACTATTTGATTTCGAGGAAGAGAATCGTATCTTCGAATCCACCGATGACAGCGCCTACATGAAGCTGCAATTAGAGCGCCTATCTAAAGCTGCTCAAACAGGCGTTGCTTTTCCATTGGTAAAAAAGTTGCTAGCCTTTAATGAAGAGGGTGAGCAACGTGTCGAGGTGGTGATTCTCTCTCGCAATGACCCGGTTAGTGGCTTACGCGTATTCCGCTCAGCCGAACATCATGGTCTTCATTTAGAGCGCGGTGTATTTACCAGAGGGCGTCCACCTTATCACTACTTGCGCTCTTTACATGCCAACCTATTTCTCTCTGCAAATGAAGATGATGTACGTGCCACAATTGATGCAGGCTTTCCTGCAGCTCGCGTCTATCCAGAATCTAGCAAAACTGCAGAATCACACCCCAATGAAATCCGTATTGCATTTGACGGAGATGCCGTTCTCTTTTCTGATGAAGCCGAACAAGTCTTTCAGAGTGAAGGCTTGGTAGCCTTTGTAGATCATGAAAGCAAAAAAGCTGCGATCCCTCTGCCGCCGGGCCCATTTAAACCTTTGCTAGAGGCACTCCATCGATTGCAGCGCACCACTAGCGAGAAAGGGATGCGCATTCGTACTGCTTTGGTAACCGCTCGCTCTGCACCGGCACATGAGCGCGCTATTCGCACACTGATGGCCTGGGGTGTTGATGTTGATGAAGCCATGTTCCTTGGCGGACTTTCTAAAAGCGAATTCCTCCGTGAGTTCGAGCCAGACTTTTTCTTCGATGATCAAACGGGTCACTGCCAATCTGCTGCTTCAGTAGCGCCGACTGGTCATGTGGTATCTGGCGTATCCAATAAGCCTAAAAACTAATGTCCACACTTTCGCTTGGTCAAGCAACACCCTACCCTGATCAATATGATCCAAGCTTACTATTCCCGATTGCCCGTTCCGAGAATCGCCTTAAGCTCGATATCAAACTAAATCAAGCCTTGCCTTTTGTAGGCGTCGATATTTGGAACGCCTTTGAACTGAGCTGGCTAAATAAAAAAGGTAAGCCTCAGATTGCCTTAGCAGAATTTCAGGTTCCAGCTGATTCACCAAACATGATTGAATCTAAATCATTTAAGCTCTACCTCAATAGCTTTAATAGCGCTCGCTTTGAAGATGAAGCGGAAGTTCGAGAACGATTGATCACTGATTTATCAGCAGTAGCAGGCAGCAAGATTGCTACCCGAATTAATCCAACTGAAGCAGTTGCCAAAAAAGGAATGCAGGAGATGAGTGGCGTTCTGATGGACCGCCTGGATATCGAGATCGATCCAAACTTATCTGCAGACCCCACCTTGCTTGAAGTTAATGAATCTTTTGGACCAATCGAGCAATGCCTGGTTTCCCATTTACTCAAATCAAATTGTCCGGTGACTGGTCAACCAGATTGGGCAAGCATTCAGATTCGCTATCAAGGGCGCCCAATTCTGGAAGAAGGTCTATTGCGCTACCTTATCGGCTTTAGGCAATTGGGCGAGTTTCATGAGCATTGTGTTGAAACTATTTTCACCGACATCAAGCGTCAGTGCAAACCAGAGAAACTCTCTGTCTATGCGCGCTATACCCGACGTGGTGGTCTGGATATCAACCCCTTCCGCACCGATCACAACGCACCTTGGCCGGAAAATACTCGTCATGCGAGGCAGTAAACGAATTAGCAGATAAACAAAAAGCCCTTCTTCAAGGGCTTTTTATCTTGGGTAAAACGAATGAACGCAATCCTTAAAATGGGATATCGTCATCCATTGCGCCAAGGGATGCTGCATTAGAAGACGCTGGCGCAGAGTTCTCAACCGGCTTTGAGCGGCTATAGCCTTCACCACCATCACCACTGCCACCTACTGGCTTGCCACCTAGCATTTGCATTGTTTCTGCAACGATCTCAGTGGAATATTTTTCTTGGCCGCTAGCATCAGTCCATTTACGGGTGCGTAAACGACCTTCTACGTAAACCTGTGAACCTTTTTTGAGGTATTGACCAGCGATCTCTGCAAGCTTCCCAAAGAATGCAACGCGATGCCATTCTGTGGTTTCTTTCATTTCGCCAGACTGCTTATCTTTATAACGATCCGATGTCGCTACTGAAATATTAGTTACCGCGTCGCCGCTGGGCATATAACGCGTTTCTGGATCACGTCCTACGTTACCTACGATGATGACCTTATTTACCGAAGCCATGTTGTCTCCCGAAGAAAAATACTGCTGTTATTACTGCTAAAAGTTATGTCTTTACTTCTGCCGCATTCTTTGAATCCACTACTTTCGCAGGCAATTCGCCCATGAACCAAGCAATTATAAGCCAGCACAATAGTAGCGCTGCGCTGATTTTAAAGACCGCCATATCGCCAAGGGCATCAATTAAATAACCCCCTACAGCAGCCCCAAAAAATAAACCAATCGATTGGGTGGTATTGAAAATACCCAAGGCAGTTCCCTTTGATTGATTCGAAAAACGCGACACTAAGGAGGGCAATAAGGCTTCCAAAAGGTTAAAACCAATAAAGTAAATTAACAAGGAGAGGGCTATGAAGATAATTGAGCTTGCCTGCGAGAACAAAAGCTCAGCAATTACAAGAAAAATGATTGCTATTAAAAAAACTGGTCGCAGACGCTGACGCTTCTCACCAAGTATTAAAATTGGCGCCATCATTAAGAATGACAGTAGGACAACTGATAAATATATTTTCCAATGCTCAGTTAGCGGTAGACCCGCCTCCACCAATAAATGTGGCATCACTAGAAACATAGCGACTTGTGTTGCGTGCAATAACAATACGCCAAAATTCAAGCGCATTAACTCAGGGATAAAGAAAACTTCTTTTAATGAGGCTTGCTCCACCCTAGCTTCTACCTTGTTGCTTGGCAAAATGTAAAAGGTCACAAACATTGCAAATACACCCAAAACAGCTAAGACCAGGAAAATGCCACTCAAACTCATAACCCGATAAATGGGTGCAGCAATGACAAGTGATAGAGCAAAGGAGAGGGCAATGCTACCGCCGACAAGCGCCATTGCACGAGTGCGTGCCTGTTCACGAGTGAGGTCAGCGACCCAAGCTGAAATAGCAGCTGAAACTGCGCCAGCGCCCATGATGCCGCGCCCGATGGCAATCCAAAGAAGGTCATCCTTTGCAGCACAAATCAGAGCACCGGCAACAAATAGGGACAGGCCCCACAAAACAACTGGTTTACGTCCAATGCGGTCAGAAAGGCGGCCTAAGGGGATATAAAAGCAGGCCTGAACAATATTGAAGATCCCCAGAGTCAGGCCAACCCACAGCGCATGCTCGCCACCAGGTAATCCCCGCGCGTGAATACTAAAAACTGGCAAAAGCAGGAATAGGCCCAACATACGAAGGCCAAAGATGCCGGCTAAGGCCAAAGTGGAGCGAAGTTCAGAAGGATTCATGGGAAAGAGCTATATTAACAAGTTACGCTAAAAAATCATGAATAACGAAATCAAGATCCGCGGTGCCCGCACCCATAACCTCAAAAACATCAATCTAGATATCCCTAGAGAGAAATTGGTCGTTTTGACCGGCCTATCTGGCTCAGGTAAAAGCTCATTGGCTTTTGACACCCTGTATGCCGAAGGTCAGCGTCGCTATGTAGAGTCCTTATCTGCTTATGCCCGCCAATTTTTACAGCTGATGGAAAAGCCTGATGTTGATACGATTGAAGGGCTATCACCAGCGATCTCGATTGAGCAGAAAGCTACTAGCCATAATCCGCGTTCGACCGTGGGTACGGTCACAGAAATTCACGATTACCTACGCTTGTTATTTGCACGCGCTGGAACCCCGCATTGTCCAGACCATGATCTTCCATTAGAGGCGCAAAGCGTTTCTCAAATGGTTGATACCGTTTTAGCTATGCCAGAAGACACTAAGCTCATGATCTTAGCTCCCGTGGTTAGCGAGCGTAAAGGTGAGTTCGTGGACTTATTCCAAGATCTTCAGGCGCAAGGCTTTGTCCGCTTTCGTGTGCGCTCTGGTGGAGGAACAACCAATACAGCCAAGGCAGAGATCTTTGAAGTGGATCAATTGCCGGCATTAAAGAAGAATGACAAGCACTCAATTGAAGTGGTCGTAGATCGCATTAAAGTGCGTCCAGATATTCAGCAGCGTGTAGCGGAATCTTTTGAGACCGCCCTCCGTCTTGCCGACGGCAAGGCCATGATTGTCAATATGGATACTGGCAAAGAGATGATTTTCTCCAGCAAGTTTGCCTGCCCAATTTGCTCCTATTCATTACAAGAGCTTGAGCCACGCCTCTTCTCTTTCAATAACCCGATGGGCGCATGTCCTTCTTGTGATGGCTTGGGCCATCAGTCTTTCTTTGATCCCAAGCGCATTGTTGCTCACCCAGACTTATCGCTAGCCTCTGGCGCAATTAAAGGTTGGGATCGTCGTAATCAGTTTTACTTCAAGCTCTTACAAACACTCGCCAAGCATGGCGGGTTTGATGTCGAGACACCCTTCGAGACCCTCAGTAAGAAACAACAAGATCTGATTTTGTTAGGCTCTGGTGATATCACCATTCCATTCGAATACATCAATGAACGTGGCAAAAATAGCGTTCGTCAACATGCCTTTGAAGGCATTGTTGCTAATTTTGAGCGCCGCTATCGCGAGACGGACTCGGCAACCGTTCGAGAAGAATTATCACGTTATCAAAATGTACAGACCTGCCCATCATGCAGTGGTAGTCGTTTACGTAAAGAAGCGCGTTTTGTCAAAGTGGGTGATGGTAAGCAATCACGTGCAATTTATGAAATC
The DNA here is from genome assembly GCF_018881735.1 of Polynucleobacter sp. Nonnen-W13. Lineage (NCBI taxonomy): Bacteria > Pseudomonadati > Pseudomonadota > Betaproteobacteria > Burkholderiales > Burkholderiaceae > Polynucleobacter > Polynucleobacter sp. Nonnen-W13. Next base: position 208,904 of record NZ_JACVPU010000003.1, read on the forward strand.
AGCGCACTCCCCTTGAAAGAAGCCAAAGAATATTTTGAATCCTTAGAACTCAAAGGTGCTAAACGAGAAATCGCCGATAAGATTGTGAAAGAAATTGGTTCACGTCTACGATTCCTAAACGATGTCGGCTTAGACTACCTCTCATTAGAGCGCAGTGCAGATACCCTCTCTGGTGGTGAAGCTCAGCGTATTCGCCTGGCATCACAGATTGGCTCTGGCCTGACTGGTGTCATGTATGTATTGGATGAACCCTCCATTGGATTGCATCAGCGTGATAACGATAGACTCATCGGTACCCTGAAGCATTTACGTGACTTGGGTAATAGCGTTCTGGTGGTTGAGCATGATGAAGATATGATCCGCGCCTCTGACTATGTGATTGATATTGGTCCTGGTGCTGGAGTGCACGGCGGTGAAGTGGTAGCTGAAGGCACTCCTGCAGAAGTCGAAGCTAATCCAAAGTCTTTAACAGGCGCCTATTTATCAGGTCGGGAGTGGATCGCCGTTCCTGAAAAACGCATTCCAGTAAATGACAAGTTTTTAGAAATTATTGGCGCAAGGGGCAACAACTTACAATCCGTTCATGCCAAGATTCCTGTCGGTTTATTAACCTGTGTCACCGGCGTATCTGGCTCTGGAAAATCGACACTGATTAACGACACATTGCACCATGCGGTTGCGCAACACATCTATGGTTCAAATGCCGAACCAGCAGCGTATGATGCGATTAAGGGCCTGGAAAATTTTGACAAGGTCATTAGCGTAGATCAATCTCCGATTGGTAGAACCCCACGCTCAAACCCAGCTACTTACACTGGATTGTTCACGCCGATCAGAGAACTCTTTTGTGGTGTGCCTGCTGCACGCGAGCGCGGCTATGAAGCAGGACGCTTTTCTTTCAATGTGAAAGGTGGTCGTTGTGATGCCTGCGAAGGTGATGGCGTTATTAAAGTAGAAATGCATTTCTTACCGGACGTATACGTTCCTTGCGATGTCTGTCACGGCAAACGCTACAACCGCGAAACTTTAGACATTCGTTACAAAGGCAAGAATATTCATGAGGTGCTGTCGATGACCATCGAACAAGCCCATGAATTCTTTGAAGCCGTTCCAATCGTCAAGCGAAAACTTAAAACCTTGCTCGATGTTGGCTTAGGCTATGTGAAGTTAGGCCAAAGTGCCACGACTTTGTCTGGTGGCGAGGCGCAACGCGTCAAACTTTCTTTAGAGCTTTCCAAACGCGATACCGGCAGGACCCTCTACATCTTAGATGAGCCAACTACGGGCTTACATTTTCATGACATTCAGTTGTTACTGACTGTTCTTCAAACCCTCAAGAAACAAGGCAATACGATTGTCATCATTGAGCACAACTTAGATGTGATCAAGACGGCAGATTGGATTATTGACTTAGGCCCTAAGGGCGGTGCAGGTGGTGGGCAGATTATTGCTACTGGTACACCCGAAGAGGTTGCGAAGAATGAGGCTAGCTTTACCGGTCACTACTTGGCACCACTGCTAATTCGCAAACCAGCGCCTGCTAAAAAGAAAAAGTAATTCTACTGAGTCAGTTGAATGACGTCATCCGAGCAATTTAGATTCGGCTAAATCAGTCGCCTCTGAATTGCCTGACAGCACCAAAATATCGTTGGCTTGCAAACGCAAGTCTGGGGTGAGTGCCAATTTGACGTAGTCAGAGCCATCCACTTTTCGTCTGACTGCCTGGACGCTTACACCTTCATTGTCAAGATGCAACTCTTCAAGCGTTTGTCCAATACTGGCTGACTCAGGCAATAAAGTAACTGAGTGCAAGCGCCATGATTCCTTGGTATCCACCTCATCATTAACGCCGCGGAAGTAGCCGCGCAAAAGGCTGTAACGAGCTTCACGCGCGCCAGTAATGCGACGCACCACCTTACGCATAGGCACACCCATGATCAGTAAGACGTGGGATGCCATCATCAAGCTACCTTCAATCAACTCTGGCACCACCTCGGTCGCCCCAGCTGCTTGTAACTTGGCCAAATCTGCATCATCTTTAGTGCGCACCAATACCGTCATGCCAGGACGTAAGTGCTCGACTTGATGCAGTACTTTGAAGCTAGCTGGTGTATCTGCATAAGTAATTACTACTGCCTTCGCTCTCGCCAACCCTGCTGCAACTAAATAATTTTCTCGACTAGCATCACCATAGACCACGTTATCTCCAGCAGCGGCAGCTTCCTTAACGCGATCAGGATCCATATCCAATGCAATGTAAGGAATTTTTTCTTGATCGAGCATGCGGGCTAAGCTTTGGCCTGAGCGACCAAAGCCACAAATGACCACATGATTTTCTGTGCGGACACTTTTTGCCGCAACACGTGTCAGTGCGAGCGATTGTAATAACCACTCATTGCTAGAAAAACGCATCGCGATACGATCGCTATATTGAATTAAGAAGGGCGCACCAAACATCGACAGCAACATTGCTGCCAATACTGCCTGACTCAAAGCGGGATCAATTAAATCCAAACCATCAATTTGATTTAAGAGTACGAAACCGAATTCACCAGCCTGCGCCAAACATAGACCCGTCCGAATAGAAATGCCAGGACTTGAGCCAAAAGCACGTGACAGCAATGCAATTAAGCCGAACTTGAAAATCAGAGGGCCAATCAATAAGAGCAAGACCAGCATCCACTGCTGATAGATCACTTCGAAATCAAGCAACATACCAACAGTAATAAAGAACAGGCCCAAGAGCACATCCCTAAATGGCTTAACGTCCTCCTCCACTTGGTGACGATAAGGCGTCTCGGCAATCAACATCCCGGCCAAGAAAGCCCCTAAGGCTAGCGATAAGCCAAAGTGTTCAGTCAGTCCCGCCATCCCCAAAACAATCAATAGGAGGTTGAGCATGAACAATTCTTGAGACCGCAATTTGGCAACCAAACCGAACCAACGACTCATCAAGGTTTGGCCAATAACAAAAATAAGTACCAGAGCTACCGTGATCTTGATTGATGCTGCAGTCAGGGCTAAAAATAGATCTCCAGGATTCTTGCCAAGCGAGGGCAACAAAATCAACAGGAAAACTACCGCCAAGTCCTGAAAGAGCAAAATGCCGATGATGTTGCGCCCATGCTCTGTTTCAATTTCGGAGCGATCAGAAATGAGCTTGGTAACGATAGCTGTAGAGGACATCGCTAAGGCACCCCCCAGTGCAATAGCAGCCTGCCAAGAAATAGGGTAAATCCAGTTCATCAGCAAACTGGCTGGGACCGCTAGGAGCATGGTCAAAATGACCTGGCTGCCGCCTAAGCCAAATACGATAGTCCGCATGGCTCGAAGCTTATGGAGGTTGAATTCCAGGCCAATTGAGAACATCAAGAAAACCACGCCAAATTCAGCCAAATACTTGACTGTGGCGGAATCATTGGCTAAACCTAGGGCATGCGGCCCAATGAGAACGCCAATGGCTAGATAGCCCAAAATAGGGGGTAGCCCAAAATAGCGGAAAATAACTACCCCGGCCACTGCGGAGGCCAGCAAGATGAGAGTTAACTGAAGGACTGTCGGCATATACTCACCCCATGATAGCTAAGACTCGTGACCGAACCCTAAAGCTTGCACGCGACACCCTCACGATTGAGGCTGCTGCACTGCACACTATGCGCGATCGCCTTGAAGGTGCAGACGCTGATGCCCTTGTATTGGCAGTTGATCTGCTCCATTCTTGCAAAGGCCGCATCGTTGTCTCTGGAATTGGTAAGTCAGGGCATATTGCTCGCAAGATTGCCGCGACATTTGCCTCTACAGGCTCCCCCGCTTTTTTTGTTCACCCCGCGGAAGCTAGTCATGGTGATCTGGGGATGGTGACACGTGATGACGTCTTTGTTGCCCTCTCCAATTCCGGTGAGACTGATGAGCTACTGACTATCGTGCCGATCGTCAAGCGCACTGGGGCAAAACTCATTGCGCTAACTGGCGCACCAAACTCCTCTCTGGCAAAGCTAGCGGATGCCCATTTAGATACCAGTGTTGAGAAGGAAGCTTGCCCGCTTAACCTTGCCCCAACCACCAGCACAACTGCAGCCCTCGCTATGGGTGATGCCCTTGCTGTTGCACTTCTGGATGCTCGTGGCTTTCAGGCTGAAGATTTTCAGCGCTCACACCCAGGTGGCCGCTTGGGTCGCAAACAGCTCATGCATGTCAGCGAAGTCATGCGTAGCTTTGATGAGACTCCTAAGATTGCAATCTCCGCTTCCTTACAAGATGCCTTACTCGAGATGACTGCCAAGCGTATGGGTATGGTGGTGACTCTAGATAAAGCAAACAAAGTTGCCGGCATCTTTACAGATGGTGACTTACGTCGCTTGCTTGAAAAAAGCACCAATTTAGATGGTCTCACTTTAGAAAAAGCAATTACTTCGGCGCCGCGCACAATTCCGCCCGAGTTATTAGCAGAAGAGGCTATCGAGATGATGGAAAAGCATCGCATCAATCATTTAGTAGTGACCGATCCTGCAGGTGCATTACTTGGGGCACTCAACCTCCATGATTTATTTGCTGCCAAAGTCATTTAAGCCTTCCACTTTTTTATTCATGATTGACCCACTCACATGCCAACCGCCTTTCACGCTCACAACACCAATCCTCTGAGCCAATATCCGCAGGCCTGGGATCGTGCTGGGACAGTAAAACTTCTCGTCCTAGATGTCGATGGCGTCTTGACTAATGGCCAAGTTTTTATTGGCGAAAATGGCAAAGAATCCTTGAAGGCTTTTGATATTCAGGATGGCTTGGGAATCAAGTTATTAGAAAAAATAGCTATCCCGACAGCGATCATTACGGGACGTAGCTCCAAAATGGTTTTGGCTCGTTGCGATGAGCTCGGCATCAAGCACGTACACATGGGCGTTGAAAATAAAGCTGCAGCCCTAGAAAAGATTTTGCAATCACTTGGACTGAAGTCATCCGACTGCGCTGTTATGGGTGATGACTGGCCTGATTTTCAAATGATGAAGGCTGCAGGCTTGAAGATATGCCCAGCACAAGGGCATGACGCTGTGAAAGAAATAGCTCACTTTGTCACCACTCGATCTGGTGGTAGTGGCGCGGTACGTGAAGTCTGTGATCTGATCTTGAAGGCGCAAAATCGTTATGAGGAATTACTCGCTCAGGCGCGCGCTTAAGGTTAACTTGCAATGGAGCTGAATACCCAAAAAATCAAACTGAGCATCTGGCGTACATCCTTACGTCTTATGCCTTTACTTCTGATGGGCACGCTCACTCTCGTCACGTTCTGGTTAGTTAAGAAAAATGCACCAGCAGAAAATTCGGCAATTGAACGTGTGCGCCTTCATGAGCCTGACTACACTATTAGCAATGGCGCCTTATCTGCCCTCAATGAATCCGGTGATACTAAATATCGTGTGCTAGGCAAGAAAGTGATTCACTACGATGATGATGCTTCAATCGATATTGAGACACCGCGTATACGCCTGTTCCCGCCTGAAAAGTCACCGGTGACCGTCAAAGCAGACAAGGGCCATTTAGATGGCGACCTAACAATTTTGGACCTGATTGATAACGCCGAAATATTTCGACCGCAACAAGCTGCTTCGGCAAGTGAGCCTGCAAGACCGCGGATGCTTGCTCGCTCTTCTTATTTCAAAGTACTCATTAATGATGACATTATCAAAACAGATAAACCCATTACGCTGGAACAAGGGGTTTCTGTGATGCACTCAACCGATGGCGGCGTATTTAATAACATCGAACAAAGTATGGTTTTATCTGGGCAGGTAAGAGGTCGTATCGAACGTGTGCAACCTGGGGCGCAGCAATGAAACTATTGCAAAAATTGCTCATGGCGTTTGCGCTAGTGGGAACTTGTCTTACTACTCATGCTGAAAAAGCAGATCAAGACAAACCCATCGTCTTGGAGGCGGAAAAAGTTTCTGTGAACGACGTACAACAGTTTTATGAGCTTGATGGTGAAGTACTCTTAATCAAAGGCAGTATTTTAATTACTGGCGCTAAGGGTAATATCAAAGTCGACCCCGAGGGTTATGAATACGTTGATGTTCAGGGTAACTCGGAATCTACCGCCAGCTTTAGACAAAGACGCGAAGGACCAGCTAATGAATTTATGCAAGGTCGGGGCAAAACGGTTACCTACAATGCAAAAACTGAGCTACTCACATTGACTGGTGATGCCAGCTTGAAGCGTCTTCATAATATGCAAATGCTAGATCAATTACATGGCTGGAAAATTGACTACGATGATGTTCAGCAGCGCTATCAAGTCTCGCCGCCTGCTAATGCCAAAGCAGAAGACTTGCCACTAGCTAGAGCCATCCTTTCACCAAGAAGAAAAGCTACACTAGAGAAATGATCACGAATTCCAGTAGCACTGAAAAACCAGCAACCTTAAGCGCCCAACACCTTCAAAAGCGCTATGGATCTCGTACAGTAGTTCGAGATGTATCGGTAGAGGTGAAATGCGGAGAAGTAGTAGGACTCCTAGGACCAAACGGGGCTGGCAAAACAACCTCTTTCTATATGATTGTTGGCCTGGTTCCTTTGGATGGTGGAGGCATTGTTTTAGATGGTACTGATATTACGCGCCTACCCATTCATGAACGAGCTCGCATGGGTCTATCCTACCTCCCACAAGAGGCTTCTGTTTTTAGAAGGCTGAATGTGGCTGAGAATATTCAAGCCGTATTAGAGTTGCAAGTGCAAGGTGGAAAACCGTTAAGTAAGGCCGATATAGCACATCGCTTAGATGAGCTCTTGGGTGAGCTCCAAATCAGCCATCTGCGCGATAACCCCGCTCTCTCCCTATCTGGTGGGGAGCGTCGTCGTGTTGAGATTGCTAGAGCACTAGCCTCCCAGCCTAAGTTTATTTTGCTAGATGAGCCATTTGCTGGCGTTGACCCAATTGCGGTTGGAGAGATCCAGCGGATTGTGCGCTTCTTAAGAGACCGCCAAATTGGCGTACTCATCACTGACCATAACGTTCGAGAAACTTTGGGGATTTGTGACCACGCCTACATCATCAGCGAAGGTAGCGTCCTGGCGGAAGGCAAGCCAGACCAAATTATCGAGAATGATGCCGTCAGAAGAGTCTATCTAGGCGAAAACTTCCGCATGTAAATATTCAGAGATTTTTGAGTATTTATTAAATAAACATGATCTGCCCCCTTGGTTTTCAGCAAAATCGCTGATACGCTGGAGGTTCATGAAGTTCATTTCCGTATAAACAAGTACAACATTACAGGGGTCTACTGCGCGCCCCGAGTAATTATTTGCGCACGCATTTTGTTTTACTATGAATAGGAGCTGCTGATGAATTTGAAAATTAATAGCCGACATGTTGAAGTTACTCCAGCCATGCGTTCCCACCTTGAGGCTGGTTTAGAAAAAATTCGCAAGCACTTTGACCACGTTTTAGATGCCACTGCATTTTTGATTGTCGATAACGCTAAAGAAAAAGATCTTCGTCAAGCAGCCGAGATCACCATTCATCTCAAAGGCAAGGAACTCTTCGCCGAGGCACATAACGCTGACCTCTACCACGCTATGGATGCAGTAGTAGATAAACTTGAGCGTCAAGTTGTAAAGCACAAAGAAAAAATTCAAGATCATCACCACGAAAAACATTTTGAGTAATCTCAAGCATCAGGACACCTATAATCTAGTGATATGAATGCCCTGACCGATCTTTTCGCTTTAGACCGTATTGCCTTAAATAGTCCTTCTAAAAATAGGACTGAGGCATTTGCGGCCGTAGGGCAGTTATTCTCCAAACAAGCAGGTCTTGAAGCAGAGGCTATTGTTAGTTTTTTAAATGCGCGTGAGGACTTAGGCTCTACCGCACTAGGCGCCGGTGTTGCCATCCCGCACGGTCGCGTAAAGGGCCTAAAACAACCGATCGCCGCATTCGTCAAACTACAAGAGCCGATCGAATTTGCCGCACCTGATGGAGAGGCTGTATCTATCCTCATTTTTTTACTTGTTCCTGAAAAAGCAACTCAGCAACATTTAGAAATTTTGTCCTCGATTGCACAGCTCCTATCGGATCAGGATACCCGTAAGCTACTTGCGTCGGAGGGCAGTCCAGAGAAGGTGTGTGAAATCCTACAAACGTGGGGCTCAACTTGACCACTCAGCCTCTACTCCTAGAAGGGGTTACCGCTCAGCAGATCTTTGATGACAATGTCTCTGAACTAAAGCTATCTTGGATTGGTGGACTAGAAGGTGCAGACAGACGATTTCCGCCAGAGGCTGTTAAAGCTGCCGCAGCCAGCTCAGACCTAGTGGGCCACTTAAATCTCATTCATCCAAGTCGTATTCAGATTTTTGGTGAGCAGGAGATTAACTACCATGCTCAACTTGAAACGCAGCAGCGAGAAGAGCAAATCTTCGACCTCATTTCTAAAATGCCGCCTTGCGTTATTGTGGCCGACGGTAAAGCAGCTGATGCCGCTCTACAACTGTTCTGCCAACGATCCTCTACTCCACTCTTTACAACAGCCATATCAGCTGCTGAGGTGATTGATCACCTTCGTACCTACCTCACTAAGATTGGCGCACCCCAGATTACGATGCACGGCGTCTTTATGGATATTCTGGGCTTAGGAGTGTTGATCATGGGTGAGTCCGGCTTAGGCAAAAGCGAATTAGGCTTAGAGCTGATTTCTCGTGGCCATGGTTTGGTAGCTGATGATGCGGTAGACTTTGCTCGACTCGGACCAGACTATATCGAGGGTCGCTGCCCTGTGATCCTGCGCAATCTCTTGGAAGTTCGTGGACTGGGCTTATTGGATATCCGCACAATCTTTGGTGAAACGGCCGTACGTCGGAAATTAAAATTGCGCCTAATAGTCCAATTAGTTCGCCGCAATGATGGTGAGTTTGAACGCCTGCCTTTAGAAACCCAACATATTGATGTATTAGGTGTCGCCATTAGAACTGTCAAAATTCAGGTAGCGGCAGGTCGCAACTTGGCCGTTCTCGTAGAAGCTGCTGTGCGCAACACCATTTTGCAGCTACGAGGTATCGATACTCTAAAAGAGTTTATGGAACGTCAGCGTTCGCAAATGAATGCTGAAGCAGAGTCTTCAAAATCTCAAGGCCGCCTCATTTAATATGCAGATTAATCTGATTACCGGCATCTCTGGCTCAGGTAAATCAGTTGCGCTGAGAGCCTTTGAGGATGCAGGTTATGACTGCGTTGATAACCTTCCAGTCACCCTTCTAGAAAACCTCATCACTACACTAGAGGGTGAAAAAAGTGAACGTGTTGCAGTAGCTATTGATGCACGTCGCGGTCAGTCGATTGCAGAGCTTCCTCAGATTTTAGAAAATCTGAGGCGCAACCATCAGGTGCGAATTGTTTTCCTCAATGCTGATACCAATACGCTGATCCAGCGTTTCTCCGAAACTCGCAGACGCCATCCACTCTCTGGAAAAACTCAACAAACCCAAGCTGCCACCCTGATCGAGGCCATTGATAAAGAGCGTAATCTCTTAGAACCTCTGCGCAATCAAGCACACAGTATTGATACCAGCAATCTACCTGCTCATGCCCTACGCTCCTGGATTCAGGATCTTCTGAAAGACAAGCCTCAAGGACTCACCGTTATTTTTGAATCTTTTGGATTTAAAAAAGGCTTACCCAGTGAAGCTGATCTCGTGTTTGATGTTCGCTGCTTGCCTAATCCGCACTATGACAAAGTCTTACGCCCGATGTCTGGCAAAGATCAGCCAGTTCGCGAATTCTTGGAAAAAATCCCTGAAGTAGTCAGTATGGAAAATGACATTATTCAATTTATTGAAAAATGGTTGCCTCACTACATTGCAGATGGTCGCAGCTATCTTACTGTCGCTATCGGCTGTACTGGTGGACAGCATCGCTCGGTTTATCTTGTAAGCCGCATCATTGCGCATTTTCTGCCACAAAAAGATTTGGCAGCACTCCAAATTAATTTCTTAAGTCGTCATCGCGAGCTAGACTCAATCCCTGCAACAGTAATTTGATCGGTTGAGGTAAGCCATATTTTCCTAGCTGACGCAAAGGCACCCACTTCAAGTTATCGCTAGCGAATTTCACAGTAGAGTCTGAAGTCACATGCCAGATCTGCATCCATAAACGACGATGCGTGAAGACATGTTTAATTTCAAGTCCCCGCTCAATTGAGTGGCAACCCTTTAAAGCGCCGGAGATCTTTTCATCTGGCAGCACAAGTGTGAATAATTCCTTCGCAGTCAAATGGACTGCATTATCCAAAGATTGATAGTTTTTTTCTTTGGCTATCCACGCAGATTCAGGTAAAGACCAAAGTCCGCCCCAGATAGCTTTTTCAGGGCGCCTTTGTAGCAATACTGAATCACCTTGGCGGAGTAACAACATATCACAATTAAATTCAGGGGATTTTGCTTTGATGACTTTGCGAGGCAAGAGTAAAACCTGATCACTAAGATTGGCCTGGCATTCTTTTTCAAACGGGCATTTTCTTGCCTCACTCAAGCATACAGGCTTACGAGAGGTGCACCAGGTAGCCCCAAAATCCATCAAAGCCTGTGTATATACCGGCATATCTAAAGTATTTTTAGGAAGTAATGTTTTAGACAGCTGCCATAAATCGTCGTTTACTGCTTTTTCTTGGATGGCACCATCTACACCAAACAACCGTGCCAATATTCGCTTAACGTTTGCATCCAAAATCGGTGCCCGCTCATGAAATGCAAATGCAGCTATAGCGCCTGCTGTAGATCTACCAATACCCTTAAGCTGCTCGAGTAAGACTGGGTCATTGGGAAACTTGCCCCCAAATTCTTCCATTACTTGCTTGGCACAAGCGTGAAGATTGCGAGCGCGTGTGTAATAGCCAAGTCCCGCCCACTCCGCTAAGACATCATCTAGCGGTGCAGCAGCCAACTTCTTCACCGTTGGAAAACGCTTCATAAAGCGGGGATAGCGCTCTAGAACCGTAGCTACCTGAGTTTGTTGCAACATGATTTCAGAAACCCATACCGCATAGGGATCTCGAATACTTTGCCATGGCAAGCCTTGGCGTCCGTCCTTGCCATGCCAAGCTATTAGCTTAGTAGCAAAGTGCTTGATCAGCGCTTCTGACATTGGGGGCAAAAGTATGTCGAGCGCTGGCCTTGCACTATTTGTTTAATCGGCGTCTTGCACACCTTGCATGGCTGATCTTTGCGATCATAGACTTTGGTTTGCACCATGAAATGCCCTGGGTCACCTTCGCTGTTCACAAAGTCTTTTAAAGAACTACCGCCTGCAGCAATCGCTTTTTTCAAAATCAATCTCACCGCAGTCGCCAACCTAGAGCATTGTGGACGCGTGAGTTTTCCAGCAGCTTTTGCCGGATGAATACCTGCCTCAAATAAACTTTCAGAACAATAGATATTGCCTACACCCACTACTGCTTGCCCTGCTAGTAAAAATTGCTTCACGGCAACACTACGTTTACGTGAACACTGATAAAGAACCTCAGCACCAATCTCACCCGCAAACTCGGATGAAAAAGGCTCAACTCCCAATTTTTGTAAAAGTGCATTGCTCTCAATCGGTCCCTTGGATTTGGGGTGCCATAAAACAGCACCAAACTTTCGGGGGTCATGCAAACGCAAACTCAGCCTGCCAAACTCGAAAGTCACCCGATCATGTAATTTGAGGGGATCGCTACTAGGCAGGACCCGCAACGTTCCAGTCATGCCCAGGTGAAGCAATAGGTAACCCGCATTAAACTCTATTAATAGATATTTACCGCGGCGCTCTATTCCCAAAACTTTCTGACCAGAAAGCAAGGTATTCAAATTACTCGGTACCGGCCAACGCAAGCGGCCATCAATAATGTTGACTGCGCTAACCCTCAGCCCCTCTATGTGGGGCTGGATACCCAATCGGGTAACTTCGACTTCTGGGAGTTCTGGCATAAATGAATTGTAGATTCGCGGATTAGAATGTGCTTATGACCAAATTTTCATTAAAGCTCTCCTTAAGAGCCCTACTGCTTGCGGCTGGACTTGGCTTTAGCCTGTCTTCTAGCTATGCCATCGCTAAATCTAGCAGTCTAGATAACGGTCAAGCTGTATTTGAGGTCCTAGCCTCTGAAATCGCCCTTCAGCGTGGTGAAGCTGGTCTGGCATATACAACTTATTTGGAGCTAGCTCGCCAGCTTAATGACCCACGTTTGGCCCAAAGGGCCATGGAGATCGCGATTACAGCAGGCGCACCCGACCTTGCACTCCAAGCGGCGCAAACTTGGGATGGTTTGGCTGGACCGAAACAAACTAGACCTAAGGAAGTATTAGTCACCCTCTTAATTTTGAATCAACGCTGGTCGGATGCAGTCAAACCCGCCATCTCTCTCTTGAGCCAGCAAACACCGGCGCAACGAGAAAATACTTTGCTACAGATTCAGGCGCTACTGGCTAAAGCGACTGATGAATCAGAGGCCCTAAGGTCTTTCTATGAAATCGCCTCAACATTGAAGCCAGAGCCAAAAGATCCGGGACTGCTATACACCTACGCCATGTCTGCTGAAAAATCGGGGCACATCGATGTGATGGAGAAAACTCTGCGCGAAATCTTGCGAAAGAATCCGAATGATGTGAATAGCCTGAATGCGCTTGGTTACTCACTAGCTGATCGCAATCAGAAGCTACCAGAAGCATTTAAGCTGATTAGTAAAGCACATCAACTCTCGCCTAAAGATGGTTTTATATTAGATAGTCTAGGCTGGGTGAACTTTCGAATGGGTAAAAATGATCTCGCCTTAGAGCAACTGCAACAAGCATTTAGCATGAAACCTGAAGCAGATATTGCTGCACATATTGGCGAAGTCCTGTGGGTAATGAATCGCCCAGCGCAAGCAGAAGATATGTGGCGCAAAGGGCAGCAATTAGATGCCAATAACCCGACTCTCAAAGAAACTTTGAAGCGCTTGAAACCTGATTGGTCGCTAGCAGATACCGCCCTCAAAGGCATATGGGATGGTCGTTTTGCGGTAAAGATTACTGGACTCACTGAAAGTAAAAATCAAGGTGGCTCAGGTGGATTTACATTGACTCAAGATGCCTTGATCGACGTATTAGAAATTCGTAATCCGGTAGGTGGATCGATTGCAAAAATTACGATTAAGCCTGGTGAGGCTATCCTTGAGCGCGATGGCCAATTAACCACGGCTATCGATGCTGATACTCTGATACAAAATACATTAGGACTCCCACTACCTGCTCGCGGTCTCTCAGACTGGTTGCGTGGGAAAACTCGTCCTGGTGGTAATGCCAGTGTTGAGCGAAATGCAAAAGGGCAAGTCAGCAAAATCACGCAAGATGGTTGGACCTTAAATTACAACTGGAACAATGCGCAGCGTTTAGAAAAACTCATGATGACTCGCAGCTCTAACATTGGATCGATAGATATCCGCTTGGTGTTTGATAATCCAAATGAGTGAAGTGTGAATAATGAGTAAGGCTTTAGAAATTCACTGCCCCGCAAAGCTCAATCTATTTCTACATATTGTTGGGCGTCGCGAAGATGGCTACCACCTACTCCAATCTGTTTTCCAGTTGATTGATTGGTGTGATGTCCTCAACTTAAAGTCTATTTCTGAAAATGAGATTCGTCGTATTGACCCTATTCCAGGCATTCCTCCAGAACAGGATTTAGTGGTCCGCGCCGCCCAAGTCTTAAAAGATTTTTGCAAGGCCAATCAGGGCGTTGAGATCGCCCTAAAAAAAATGATTCCGATGGGTGCAGGTCTAGGTGGAGGGTCGTCCGATGCTGCATCCACCCTCATTGGCCTGAACACCCTTTGGGGTCTCCATCTTGATATAGCTACGCTTTGTCAGTTGGGCCTCAAACTAGGGGCAGATGTGCCATTTTTCATCTTTGGTCAGAATGCATTTGTTGAGGGTATTGGGGAGAAATTACAGGCCATTTCCTTGGAAACCCAAGACTTTGTAGTGATCTTCCCTAACCAGGGAATTGCCACAGCTCAGATTTTTCAAGACCCTCAATTGACCCGCGATCATGCTCCGATTACAATAGATCGCTTTCTTGCATCGCCAAGCTCCTATCAATCGAATGATTGCCAGACAGTAGCAGTGCAGAAATGTCCTGAAGTGAAGCAAGCTTTAGATTGGATTTACAAGGCAGTGCCAAACTCGGCGCCTTGCATGTCCGGCTCTGGAAGTAGCGTTTTTGCCGCCTTAGACCCTAAGACGGACACCGCAAATCTGGAAAATCTTCTGCAAAATCTTCCAAAAGGATGGATAGGTCGAATTGTTCGGGGGCTAAATAAAAATCCCGCTTACAATTTGATTTCTTCAGATTGACCTGTAGGGGAATCGCCAAGCTGGTTAAGGCACTGGATTTTGATTCCAGCATGCGAAGGTTCGAATCCTTCTTCCCCTGCCAAACTCTGTAGATACGACCTTAAGACATCCATTCGACCCCTACCAAAACTCCAAAATCACCTATGTCCGCCCCAATGAACGCAGATTTACTGACTCTTTTCACAGGCAACGCAAATCCGGTTTTGGCTCATGCGGTAGCAAAAGAGCTCAACCTACCCATGGGAAAAGCATTTGTGGGTCGATTCTCTGATGGTGAAATCCAGGTAGAAATTCAAGAAAACGTCCGCGGCAAGAACGTGGTTGTTATCCAATCGACTTGCGCTCCAACGAACGACAGTTTGATGGAACTCATGATCATGATTGATGCCCTTAAACGAGCTTCAGCAAGCCGCATAACCGCAGTGATCCCTTACTTCGGTTACGCCAGACAAGATCGTCGTCCACGCTCTGCGCGGGTTGCCATCTCCGCCAGAATCGTAGCAAACATGCTTCAATCTGTTGCCGGCATCGAGCGTGTTTTGACCATGGATCTTCATGCCGACCAAATTCAAGGCTTCTTTGATATCCCAGTAGATAACATTTACGCCTCTCCTGTTCTCTTGGCAGATTTAGAGGCTCAGAAAACTAAAAAAGATCTCATCATTGTTTCGCCAGATATTGGCGGCGTTGTTCGCGCCCGTGCAATGGCTAAACAATTAGGTACAGATTTGGCGATTATTGATAAACGCCGTCCTAAGGCTAACGTATCAGAAGTGATGCACTTAATCGGCGAAGTAGAAGGTCGCCACTGCGTCATCATGGATGACATTATTGATACCGGTGGAACCCTTTGCAAAGCTGCTGAGGCACTCAAAGAGCGTGGAGCCAAGGGTGTGACTGCCTACTGTACTCATGCAGTACTCTCAGGTGGCGCTGTAGCCCGTATTGCCGCCTCTGAGTTAGACGAATTGGTGGTTACTGACACCATTCCATTAAC
Source organism: Polynucleobacter sp. Nonnen-W13 (assembly GCF_018881735.1). Classification (NCBI taxonomy): domain Bacteria; kingdom Pseudomonadati; phylum Pseudomonadota; class Betaproteobacteria; order Burkholderiales; family Burkholderiaceae; genus Polynucleobacter; species Polynucleobacter sp. Nonnen-W13. Next base: position 224,262 of record NZ_JACVPU010000003.1, read on the forward strand.
TAGTGAAGCCCTGAAAGTGGGCAAAATCCGTCAATTGAGCGTTGCCCCCATCTTGGCTGAAACCCTTTCCCGTATTAGCAAGGGTGACTCAGTGATGTCGATGTTCGCTGAATAAGCCAAAAATAGCGTTTACGCCCCCGTTTTTGGCAATTTTGAGCCTTTTCTAGGCAAAAAGTACGATTCCCAAGATATAATCAAAGGCTTTTCTGTTTGGTCGCGAACGGAAATTAACCTTAAATTAGGAAATGAACATGAAAGTAGTAGCCTTTGAAAGAAGCGTACAGGGAACGGGTGCGAGCCGCCGTCTGCGCAACTCCGGTAAAACTCCGGGCATCATCTATGGCGGTAAAGACGCCGCAACTGTCATTGAGTTGGATCACAACGCACTGTTCCATGCTCTCCGCAAGGAAGCATTCCACTCATCCATCCTTGATCTCGAAATCGGCGGCAAAGCACAAAAAGTGTTGTTACGCGATTATCAGATGCATCCATTTAAGCCTTTGGTTCTGCATATCGACTTCCAGCGCGTTTCTGCGACTGAGAAAGTTCACATGCGCGTTCCATTGCATTTCATTAATGCTGACACTTCAGCCGCAGTGAAGTTACAAGGCGCTGTCATCAGCCATATCTCTACTGAATTGGAAATCTCTTGCTTGCCAGCAGACTTGCCAGAGTTCATTGAAGTGGACTTAAGCAAGATTGAAGTTGGTCATGGCATTCATGCTAAAGATATCGCATTGCCAAAAGGCGTTACCTTGGTATTGCATATTGAGCAAGAAAACCCAGTGCTTGCTAACGCACGTATTCCAGCAGTGAAATCTGCCGATACAGAAGCGGCGGCTCCTGCAGCAGCAGCGGCTCCTGCTGCTGAAGCCCCAAAGGATAAAGCTTAATCATTTAAGCACTATCTTTGCGACAGAGGAAGCCCGCTTACAAGCGGGTTTTCTTTTTTGCAGAAAAGCTTTTATCCTTAAGTACTCATCATGACTAAATTAATTATTGGCCTAGGCAATCCAGGTGAAGAACATACTGAAGATCGGCACAATGCTGGCTTCTGGTTTGTAGACGCACTCGCTCAACAATTAAACATCCGCTTTGAAACTGAAAAGCGTTTTCTTGGAAAAGTAGCTAAGGCTAAGTGGGAAGATGAAGACCTCTTCTTACTCAAGCCAAATACTTATATGAATCTGAGCGGTCAGGCTGTCGGAGCTTTATGCCGCTTTCATAAAATTACCCCCAAAGATGTGTTGGTGGTGCAGGACGAGTTAGATCTCAAGCCTGGCACGGCACGTATTAAGCTTGGTGGTGGCACTGGTGGACACAACGGCTTAAAAGATATCCAGGCTCACTTAGGAACTCCCGATTACTGGCGCTTGCGCCTAGGTATTGGACACCCACGCGATCTTGCCCCAGAGGGTGCACGAGTAATGGACGTGGCTGACTTCGTGTTGAGAAGGCCATTACAACTAGAACAAAAGCAGATTGATGCAAGCATTGAAAATGGCTTACAAATTCTGCCTTTATTCCTACGGGGTGACACTCAAGCAGCCATGCTCGAATTGCACTCTAAAACCAATTAAATAGTACTAATTGCTTATTTAGCGAGTGCCTTTTTGGCAGCAGTTAAGGCCTGATACTTTGCCATTAACTGCGTTTGATTTTCAGAAAAAGAAGGGTTCATCGGTATGCAATCTACTGGGCAGACTTGCTGACACTGAGGCGCATCGTAATGACCTACACATTCAGTACATTTATTGGGATCAATCTCGTAGATCTCTAGACCCATGTAGATTGCATCGTTTGGGCATTCAGGCTCACACACATCGCAATTGATGCATTCGTCTGTAATCATTAAAGCCATATTTGCGCCTAGAAGTCTTACCCTTTACTCTTATTAGCTTCAATCTTTTTGATCAACCACTTTTCTACCGATGGAAATACAAACTTACTCACATCGCCACCCATAGAAGCAATCTCACGCACAAAGGTGCCAGAAATAAATTGATACTGGTCTGATGGGGTCAGAAATAGTGTTTCAACATCAGGTAATAAATAGCGGTTCATACCAGCCATCTGAAACTCGTATTCAAAATCAGATACTGCGCGCAAGCCACGCACAATGACACGCGCATTATGTTCGCGAGCAAAATCTTTTAATAGACCCGTAAATCCAACAATCTTCACATTGGAGTAGTGGCCAAGGACTTCTTTGGCAATCTCAATGCGCTCATCGAGCGTAAAGAAAGGGCGTTTGCTACGACTATCAGCAACACCTACAATGAGTTCGCCAAAAATGCTTGAGGCGCGACGCACTAGGTCCTCGTGACCACGAGTGAAGGGATCAAATGTTCCAGGGTATACAGCAACAGTCATAAGGCTCCTAAGGCTTTTTCAGCTACAGGCAAGAGTTTAGTCCCTCTTGGAGCGAAATAGACAAGCTTTTACTTGTCCAGCCTCTAAGTATTTTCCACAATGCCAATCAGGTACTAAAGCCTCAATCTGCTCACGGGGGCGACTAGCAGGAAACTCTACGTAAATGCCCCCGCCGGCACTGTCATCACAAACGCGAGCAGCCTCTATAAGCGCTTGATTTAATAGACCCTCTTCCTGAAAGGGTGGATCTATAAAGATCAGATTACTGGAGCGGTCAGCTGCTTGCTTTAAGAACTCCAAACTATCCCTATGAAGAATCTGGACTACGCCAGGCGCAGGAGATGACTCTAGCAAAACAAAATTTGCCAAAAGCTTGGCATAGGCGCGCTTGTCTTTTTCTAATAGGATTACTGAATTGGCATGTCGTGACGCAGCCTCAAAACCTAATGCGCCAGTACCAGCAAACAAATCTAAACAACGCAAACCAAGCAAATCCTGCCCGAGCCAATTAAATAGAGTCTCGCGAACGCGATCAGTACTAGGACGAAGACCAGGTAAATCCAATACGCTGAGCAAACGACTGCGCCAAATCCCACCAATAATGCGAATTTTCTGTGGGGGCTCAGAACGTATGCCTAATGAAGCTGACTTGACTGGCTTATTTATTTTTCGCTCCTAAGACCACAATTTTCATGCGGTCCATGGCTAAGTATTTTTGGAACGCCGCCTTGACTTGCTCAAGGCTAACCGCTTCCACTTGCTTAGTCCAAATCTCCATCGTATCGAGAGGCAAATTATTCCAAGCAATAGATGACACGTTATCAAGTAACTTACGGTTGTTATCAATTCTTAAAGGATAGCCATTGATTAAGTTTGCTTTGGCTGCATCGAGCTCCGTTTGCGTTGGGCCATCAGCAATAAATTGCGCAATAGTCGAACTCATTACCTCTAGCGCCAAAGTCGCTTGATCATTCTTGGTTTGTACACCTGCCTGAAATATCCCCGCATCCTTACCGGGGGCAAAGTAACTAAACACGCTATAAGCAAGGCCACGTTTCTCGCGCACCTCTGACATGAGGCGGGATACAAAGCCACCGCCACCCAAAATATAGTTACCCACTAGTAATGGGAAGTAATCCGGATTACTACGGGTTACCGCAGTCATTCCCATGGCGATATGTGCCTGCTGCGAATCAAATGGAATAGCAACTTCGCGTTGACTTAAAGGTTCGACTGGTGAGCGCTCAAATTCTGGCAACTTAGCAACAGGAGATCCAGACTGAGGAACTCTTTGCAATAAACTCTGAACAATTTCAGCAGCCTCGGCTTTGCTCACATCACCCACAATGCTGACAATCATTCGATCGCCACGATAAAACTGTTTATGAAACTGCTGCAGGTCGTTTGCGCCGATATTGGCAACACTTTTCACTGTTGGTGAATTGGCCAGTGGATAGTCTCCGTAAACGGATTTTCTAAAGCGACGATCCAGCACTGACTCTGGCTTCGTCTCCGACTCTAGCAATGCCGTAGTCATCCTTTGCTTCTCACGCGCCAAGATCTTTGCATCATAGGTAGGTGCACTCAACATTGCAGAGGCCAATTGAACGGCGCGATCACGTAAATCTTTACGACTCAAAGTTCTAATGCGCATCACAGCGCGCTCACCGCCAACAGAGATACCAAGGTTTGCACCAAGGTCTGCAATCTCATCCGCAATCTGTGCCTCATTTAGCAGACCCTTATCCGATTTGGCGCCATAGTTCATTAGCCGCCCAGCCATAGTAGCTAAGCCACTCTTCACTCCTGGATCATAACGGTCACCTGCATCAATACTGATCTCGATATCCACCATCGGCAGCGCTTTGGTTTGTACTAAATAGGCTTGCGCACCCTTGAAGGAGTCTAGTTTTTCTATAGGCAATATTGCGTATGCAGATGTACTTACTCCGACTATCAGCGCGATTGCAAGACTGCCTTTCGAGATGAGTTTATTTAGCATCACGGTTGCCTCCTTGCTTGCTCTCACCCGACTGGCGTGCTTGCGGGTCTAGGACTGCTATGGTGAGCCCCTCATCTACTAAATATTTTTTTGCAACGGCTTGTACTTGTGTGGGAGTAATGGTTTGCATCTTCTCTAACATCACATCAATATCTTTCCATGAGAATCCAGCCATCTCTGTGCTACCTATTTCCATAGCCTGACCAAAAATTGAATCTCGCTTATAAATTTGATCAGACAGAATGCGCACCTTCACCCGCTTAAGTTCTGACTCTAAGATTCCTTTATCAATAACCTCTTTCAAGGCTTTACGAATACTGCTCTCCGCCTGCTCCACTGTCTTGCCTTTAGCCATGTTGCTGCTAATGAAAAATAGTTCAGGTCCTCTAGAGATCATGTCATAACCGACGCTAACATCATTTACTACGCGCTCTTGCTTTACCAAGGTACGATTTAAGCGTGCGTTGTCATAACCATCCAGTACAGCAGACAACAGCTCTAACGCATAAGGCTCATCATCATCCAATCTCCCTACCTCTAATTTGGGAACTTTCCAAGCCATTGCTAGTTGTGCGCTATCAGCAGGCGCTTTTACCTGCACTCGCTTAGTACCTTTTTGCACAGGCTCAATCTGGGGCTTACGTTCCGGTAACTCTCTAGCCAAAGCAGCTCCGTAATATTTTTCCACTGCTCTTAGAATGGCTCTAGGATCAACATCGCCTGCAATGACTACAGTTGCGTTATTTGGTTTGTACCAGCTGCGATACCAATCGCGAGCATCTATAGCTTTCATATTGACTAAATCATTCATCCAACCAACTACCGGATGTCGATAAGGAGAGCTCATATATGCGGTGGCAGTGAGCGATTCATTGAGCAAGCTACTGGGATTATCTTCCGTACGCAGACGACGCTCTTCCATCACCACCTGAATTTCTTTCAGAAATTCTGCATCATCAAAATTGAGGTTGGACATACGATCAGCCTCCAATCTCATCACCTCATCTAGCTTAGACTTTTCAACTTGTTGAAAGTAAGCTGTGTAATCACGAGAGGTAAAAGCATTTTCTCGACCACCAACTGCCGCAACTAAGCGAGAGAACTCACCTGACTTTACTTTATGGGTACCCTTAAACATCATGTGCTCTAACACATGAGCTACCCCAGTCTTACCATTCACCTCATCCATAGAGCCAGCGCGATACCAAACCATATGCGCAACCGTAGGTGCGCGATGATCTTCACGCACAATTAACTTGAGGCCATTAGAGAGTTGAAATTCGTGGGTATTTGCAAGGCCCACTTCTTGGGCTGCTAAAACACTAGAACAGCCGAGCACTAAACAGAGAGAAAAGCTTAATAAAGTGGAACGCATCTGTAAGATCACCTATCCCGAGAATTTAATTGATAAGATGCAAGGATTAAATTGTATCGATTATGTTCGGCCTACGTAAAACTCTCGGATCCCTATTCCAATCCAGTCAGACTGATGAAGCCTGGTTTGATGCCCTAGAAGAATCTCTCATTCTGAGCGATGTGGGTCTGCCTACGACTGAACAATTGATTGGTAAGCTCCGGAAGGCCGCCAAATCAGAAAGGGCTAGTAGTTCTGAAGAACTCAAGCAACTACTGATTGAAGAAGTGGCGATGCTCCTGAAATCTGTTGAGCCTAACCCCAATCCCTTGTATGTCCATGAACAAAAGACCACACCAGAGGTGTGGCTAGTAATTGGCGTCAATGGCGCCGGTAAGACTACGACGATCGGCAAACTCTGCAAACTTTTTCAATCTCAAGGTAAGTCCGTCTTGCTGGCAGCCGGCGACACATTCCGAGCTGCGGCTCGCAACCAGCTGCTTGAATGGGGTGGTCGCAATCAGGTCGATGTCATCATGCAAGAAAGCGGTGATGCGGCGGCAGTAGCACACGATGCTATTCATGCGGCGATTTCTCGCAAAAGCGATATTCTGATTATTGATACCGCTGGCAGACTAGCCACTCAAGACCACCTGATGGAAGAATTAAAGAAGGTTAAAAGAGTCATCGGTAAGGCCCTTCCTGGGGCGCCTCACCAGACTTTGCTCATTCTTGATGGCAATACTGGTCAAAACGGTTTAAGTCAAGTCAGGGCCTTTCATGCTGCTTTAGGGCTTTCTGCCTTAATTGTGACTAAATTGGATGGCACCGCTAAAGGTGGGGTGATTTGTGCACTCGCCCACACCCTCCATGATGAGCCAAAACCAGCGGTTTTAGCACTAGGTAAAGGTGAGGGAATTGATGATTTAGCCCCCTTCACAGCCGCACAATATTCTTCTGAATTATTCAATTAAATCATAGACTTATAGAATTAAAAAACCATTAGCACTCTCTTGACAAGAGTGCTAAAATAGAATTCTATTAATACCTAAAATATAAACAAAATGGTTCCAAAGAAAGCATACAAACCGCAATTGCAAGCAAGGCAAACACTGCCAGCAGCGCAGACTGCTGCGGCTTCGCTTGCCTTTCCGATGTTGCCTTCCCTAGGGGTTGGCACACTCGACTCTTACATCTCCTATGTGAATCGTGTACCGATGCTCAGCGCGGCAGAGGAACTACACCTCGCGCAAGAATTTCGTCGCACTGAAAATGTCGATGCTGCGAAGACTTTAGTTCTCTCGCACCTCCGTTTAGTGGTCTCTGTTGCTCGTCAATACTTAGGCTATGGAATTCCCCATGCTGATTTAATTCAGGAAGGCAATATTGGTTTGATGAAGGCTGTCAAACGCTATGACCCTAACCAAGGCGCACGCTTAGTCTCTTATGCTATCCATTGGATTAAGGCAGAGATTCATGAGTACATTCTCAAAAATTGGCGCTTAGTCAAAGTTGCAACAACAAAAGCACAGCGTAAATTGTTCTTCAATCTGCGTAGTAACAAGCCTACTCTAGCCGCCCTGACACCAAATGAGGTTGAGGCTTTAGCGAAAGCGCTGGATGTCAAAGGCTCTGACGTAAAAGAAATGGAAATGCGCCTTGCTGGTGGCGATGTTGCCCTGGAAGGCGATGACACCGATGATGAATCAGCCTATGCACCAATTCAATGGTTGGCTGATAGCAGTCAAGAGCCTACTGAAATGATGGCTGCTACTGCGACCGATGCATTACATGGGCCTCAGCTAGATCAAGCACTCATGGCGCTAGATGAGCGAAGCCGCAATATTGTGCAATCACGTTGGTTAGCAATGGATGCAGATGGCAATGGAACAAAGACATTGCATGATCTCGCCAGCGAATACGGCATTTCTGCAGAGCGTGTTCGTCAGATTGAAACTGCTGCGCTCAAAAAAATGCGCAGTCTCTTGCAAACCGAAGCAGCTTAATCAGCCTTCCCTTCGAAGCTTTTACTTCAGAAGTTCCTTCAAGTCTTGCGCCAAGGTCTCAGCACCTTGCGCATGCTTGATATATAGACGTAAACGCCCTTCCGGATCAAAGGCATAACTTCCTGCCATGTGATCCATGGTGTATGACCCGGAACTTGTGCCAGGCACCTTCTGGTAGTAGACCTTAAAGTCCTTAGTCACTTTTTCTAAAGCTGCTTCATCAGCCGGGCGCAAGCCCAAGAAACGTGAATCAAATGCCGGTACATATTGTTTTAAGATGGCTGCAGTGTCTCTTTCTGGATCCACAGTTACAAACAGAACTTGCACCTTATCTGCCTGAGGCCCCAATAAAGTCATGACCTGCTGCATCTCAGTGAGCGTCGTAGGGCAAACATCAGGACACTGCGTATAACCAAAGAACATCAAAACAGCCTTGCCTTTAAAGTCAGCAAGCGTTCTCACCTTTCCGTCAGGGTCGAGCAAACTGAAGTCAGTACCAAAGGCCTTACTACCCGTAATATCGACGTTCTTAAAGCTCTGCTGAGGACTGCAAGCTAGCAGAGATACACCGATCAGCGACAACATCAATAGGCGTGCAATAGAAAAGTAAATTTTTTGTAATTGCATCTTCATCTCAAACAAAATAATGATCAATTAATAGCGCTGCAAAAAGTAAAGATAAATACGTAATTGAAAAACGGAAGGTCTTCTTCGCTAGCGCGTCGCTGTAAGACACAAACAAGGCAATGACATATGCCAGAAATATCAAGCCCAAAATGATTGCTGAAATCAAATAGAGCAGGCCACTCATGCCATAAATATATGGCAGTAAAGTGGCTGCAATCAAAATCAATGTGTATAGCAAAATATTGAGCAAAGTAAAACGCTCTCCGTGTGTCACTGGCAGCATTGGTAAACCACTTTGCACATAATCATCGCGACGATATAGAGCAAGAGCCCAAAAGTGCGGGGGAGTCCAAACGAAAATGATCAATACCAAGAGCCAAGCTTCTGCTGACAAAGTATTGGTAACTGCCGCCCAACCTAAGGCAGGCGGCATAGCACCCGAGAGACCGCCAATGACAATATTTTGTGGTGTAGCAGGCTTGAGCAACCAGGTATAAATCACCGCGTAACCAACAAAAGTGGCCACGGTAAGCCACATGGTTAATGGATTACAGAAGATCCACAAGATGACCATTCCCAAACCACCAAGAATAATTGAGAAAACGGTAATATGAAAAGGCGTCACTTCACCAGTTGCGGACGGCCTCCAAGCAGTTCTCTTCATCTTGGCATCGACGGCTTGCTCGATTAAACAATTCATTGCAAAAGCGGCTCCTGCCAACAACCAAATCCCAACAATGCCGCCAATCAGAACTGAATAAGGCACCATGCCCGGGGTAGCCAAGAACATACCAATAACTGCACAGAATACTGCCAACTGCGTGACGCGGGGCTTGGTGAGAACCCAATATTGACGCCAACGTGGCATCGCTACAGGATTGGGGGAAGTTGGACTACTCATAATGATGTAGACATCTTAATGTGAATGGGGGCAGTCCAAGAGGACCATTGGGCTAAACGCACTAAACAGAACACCAATGCAGCAGAACCTGCGGTATGCATTAAGGCAGCGAGGAGAGGCCACTGAAAGACCACATTAGAAATACCAGTCAGAGCCTGAAGAATGAGTAAGCCTAACAATAGTTTAGCAATCCTACCCATTCCTAATGATTTGGCATCACCTAGGCTGAGGGCACTCATTCCTAAAGCACCAAGAACTATCACAGCAACCATAGCAAAAACACGATGCGCCCAATGGATGGTTTGCAAAGCGACAGGTGTAATAGATTCGCCTTGAGCATTCAAGCCTAAGCCACGCCACAGGGCAAATCCTTCTTGCCAAGCCGTTTCTGGCCAAAGACGATCCATGCAAGTCGGAAAATCAGGGCAGGCTAGCACAGCGTAATTAGTGCTCACCCATGCACCTAAAAAGATTTGCATACATAAGATGATTGCTGCAAGTAACAGTAACTTCGCAGAGAGGGGCTTGCTCTGTAGGCGATCAGCTGAAGAAGATGTACCCATCCACTCTTGTTGTGCATAAGTCGTTAAACAGGCCAGCAAAACCAAAGCCAGCATCAAGTGAATCGTCACAATAATAGGCTGCAATTTCAGCGTCACTGTCCAGGCACCAAATGCGCCTTGGATGCATACCAAAATCAGCAAACCTAGACTGCCCAATAATGGTTTCTTACCTAGACTGCGAAGCTTGCTCCAGGCAACTGCTACCTGAATCAAAATCAGTGCTCCAACTGTCATTGCTAAATAGCGATGAATCATTTCAATCCAAGCTTTGATGACAGTCACTGGGCCCGTAGGCATGTTAGCTTCAGCTTGCTGGATCTCACCAATCGCATGCCATGGATTTGATGTGCCATAACAACCAGGCCAATCAGGGCATCCCAGACCAGAGTCTGTTAAACGAGTAAAAGCGCCAAACACAATCAAGTCAAAGGTCATGAAAACCAAGACCCAATTTAGCTTTTGGAAAAAGTTATAAGCTGGCCTAGTCCAGAGATAGGTCAAAGGCAGGCCTGCAAAGACAATTGCGATTGCAGCCAACTCTGCGAGCAATAGCACGCTACTCATTGCAATTTTTCACCCTTACGATTGAGGCGCAAGAGCTTCTCAAGATCTTTTTTAATGCTGCCAAATTCTTTTGGTGAATTCGTCACCGGAAAAATCATCATTTTGGCTGGACTTGGATCAATCAGCTGAATCTTCTGACCAGCTCCATCACGATTAAGCCATGCATTAAATTCTGCTCTTAATTTAGGATCTACTGGTAAATCTACAATCTGAAACCCCGCCGTCTTTTGATCGTATGCCAGTAATACTTCCGGATCTACTGCTTTGCCATCAGTATTGACCCAAACGAGCTGAACTCGACTACTTTCACGACCAACAGCAATACGTAGTTGACGCATTAAAAATAGAGCCTCGAGACAAGATTCATTTTTAATGGTGCATTCCCCAGCTGGCCTTGCCACAAGCAAAGTCCACTTTCCATTGAAGGGAATATCAAACCATGCGGGATTCATATCTTGCACAGGCTGAACCAGGGCCCCAAAGTTAGTCTTTCCACCCTCTGGCTTAAAAACGTAGTACGCCAAATAGGAGGCGATTACTGGTGCCGCACAGGCAAGCAACAATAGCAGCATCTGAATACGCCCACGTCGAGTTTGCGTGTTAATTGCAGACGCATCTGTTTGTGATGCTGGAATCAATAATTCTTTATCACTCACCCTCTATCTCCATTCACAGCAAGCTCTCGCCGATATTTCATGAGCCCATTAATGAGCCAAAATAAAAATCCAGTCAGTGCCAAAGCAAACCACTGGAATGCATAAGCATAATGGCGATCGACTCCGTTTGTCGGGGAGGGCCAATTTCTTAGTAAACCATCCTCTTTCGAAGAACTAGACTCTCGAACAATGAACGGAAGTTGCTTCCATTCATGGCTTTGAGCCTCAAGCCCCAAATCAAAGTTTTGCTCAATCCGAGGGCTTGTTTGCGTAGCATCCTTTTTTCCCAACTCATAAACCCTTCCGGGGTGAGGGAAAGCAACACCCTCAACAGTCACCACTTCACTGACCGTTTTAACTGGGGGTAAGTCAATACGATTTTCGTTGTTACGAGGAGCCCAACCTCGGTTCACCCAAAGTACAAGCTCTTGGCCATCTAATTTCAAAGGCATCATCACATAAAAGCCGGATTGTCCTGCAACGCCAGTAGCGCCCTCGGGAATGGGGCGAGGACGGTTATCCAGCCAAATTGCCGCATCTTGAATAAAACGTCCACGAGCTAGAATGCGGCGCTCTGTAGCCTGCTCTAGGGTCAAGCTGGCGGCATTAGCATTCAGAACGGGCATTTGCAGTCTGGCACTTAAAGATTCACCCAAGCGAATCTTTTGCTCTGCTCGGTTTAACTGCCAAATACCAGCACCGCAGCCAATTACAATCACCACAAGGGCTGATAATGTAGCAACTTTACGACTAGTAATTAAGCTAGAAAAAATATTCACAAAGGTACTTTGAGATGAAATGGGTTATTCCGATTGCACTGCTAATCATTGTTGGAAGCTTAGGCTCAGCACTCTATTTCATGATGAAAGATAAGGGTCGAAGCTCCAGAATGGTTCAGTCGCTGATGTTACGTATTGGACTGTCAATCGTACTCTTCTTGGGAATATTGATCGCCCACTACTTTGGATATATCGAAGCTACCGGCGTTCGAGTAGGAACCAACTAAGCGCCCCACCAAGACTCAGGACTGAAAATAAATCGGGGCTTAACGCCCCGATTTTTATTTCCCTACATCCAGTAAACAGCGATGTACAGACCAAGCCAAACTACGTCAACAAAGTGCCAATACCAAGCAGCACCCTCAAACGCAAAATGATTTTCAGCGGTAAAGTCACCGCGCATCATGCGACGGAGAACAATCGCCAACATCAAGCCGCCAAGGAATACGTGGAAACCATGGAAACCAGTCAACATAAAGAAGGTTGAGCCATAAATACCTGAAGTTAACTTCAAGTTCAAGGCATGGTATGCATGGTAGTACTCGTACATCTGAAAGCCCAAGAAGATAATGCCAAGACCAACGGTAGCGGCCAAGCCATTGATCGCTTTCTTCATGTGGTTTTCACGAATGGCATGATGAGCGTAAGTTACTGTCACACCAGAAGACAAGAGCAATAAAGTATTAATAGTTGGAATGGGCCATGGACCCATAGTGGTAAATTTCTCTACTAAACCAGCAGGGCCATCATTAGGCCAAACAGCCTGAAAATCAGGCCAGAGTAATTTACTTTCTACATCACCCATCCAAGGCATCGCAATATTACGCGCATAGAACAATGCAGAAAAGAATGCGCCGAAGAACATAATCTCCGAGAAGATGAACCAAGCCATGGACCAACGATAAGAAATATCGACGTTTACGCCATTCTTACCTGAGTTGGATTCGGCAATGGTGTCTCCAAACCAGTTGTAAAGAACAAATAACACCCAAAGCACACCAACTGCAGTTACTGGGCCGCCCCAAGCTGCGTGGTTTACCCAGCCAGACATACCGGCAGCAAAAGCAAGCAAACCTAGCGCTGCCGCAGCTGGATGACTAGATAGTCCAGGAACAAAATAGTAAGGGGTTGAATTGGATGACATCTTATTCTCTCTATTCAATCAAAAAATAATCAATGGGACACAACTGCTTTAACTATCAAAAGGAGTATGGCCATAAAAATCAAGGCGCCTAAAACTCCCGCAATAATAATGTGGACAAAACTTAATGAAGCAACATCTTCCTGCAAACCTGATTTTTTACGCACACCTAAAAAAGCCCACAAGACCGCGATCATAGATTGCATAAATGAACTTTTCTTACTCATGATGCTAATTTTGATTTAGGTGTTGTTGAGCCAGCTGGTTGCTGACCAACTCCCAATTCAAAGAAGGTATATGACAAAGTAATTGTTTTGACATCAGCAGGTAGACCTGCGTCAATTACAAATACCACCGGCATCTTCTTCATTTCATGGGCAGTCATAGTTTGCTGCTGAAAACAAAAACACTCTAGTTTGGTGAAGAACTCCATGGCACTTTTCGGCGCATAACTTGGAATTGCTTGAGCTTCAACAGAGCGGTTTAAATTATTAGTGACCTCATAAACGATCTCTGTCATTTCGCCTGGATGTACTTCGAGGTAGTTCTTCACTGGGCGAAATGTAAAAGGACCACGGCTATTAGAGTCAAACTCAATAGTCACCTTACGAGAATAGTCAACCTGAGTATTGCCAACCTTATTTGCACTGTAGGCTCGAATGCCATAGTCATTCTTACTAGTGACCACATTAATGCCGGTCACCTCACACAAAGCTTTATACATTGGTACTAGTGCGTAACCAAAACCAAACATCATGACTGAAGCTATCAAAAGCTTGAGCAAGATTTGGCGGTTAACGGAGGCAATAGTAGACATGAGTATTCGGAGGGCTTTAAGCTAATAAGCCTCGTTTAATCAGGATGCCTAAAAAGAATACTAGAACAACACTGAAAAGAATAAAGCCCAATCTGCGATTACTGGCAGACTGGGATTTGTGTTCGGCTAGTTTAGATTCCTGCAGCATTTAACTCTGCAGTGCTTGGAGGCGTTTCAAATGTGTGGTGTGGTGCTGGTGATGGCACTGTCCATTCCAAACCTTTGGCACCATCCCATGGCTTCATTGAAGCTTTTACACCCTTGCCGCTATAAGCAGGCAGAACCACAAACAGCAAGAAGTAAACCTGAGACAAACCAAATCCGAGTGCGCCAATCGATGCGATCGTATTAAAGTCAGCAAACTGTGTTGGGTAGTCAGCATAACGACGTGGCATACCTGCTAAGCCCAGGAAGTGCATTGGGAAGAAAGTGACGTTAAAGAAAACCATGGAAGTCCAGAAATGGATCTTGCCACGAGTCTCATTAGCCATGTAGCCAGTCCACTTTGGACACCAGTAGTAGAAACCAGCGAACATCGCAAACAAGGAACCGGCTACTAAGACATAGTGGAAGTGAGCAACAACGTAATACGTATCTTGCAAGCCAATATCAATTGGGGCCATTGCCAAAATCAAACCGGTAAAACCACCCATAGTAAATACAAATATAAATCCAACTGACCACAACATCGGGGTTTCAAAGGTCATGGAACCTTTCCACATAGTTGCAACCCAGTTGAAAATCTTTACGCCTGTTGGAACAGCAATCAACATCGTGGCATACATAAAGAATAACTGACCAGTTACCGGCATACCAGTTGCAAACATGTGGTGCGCCCAAACAATGAATGACAAGATCGCAATGGATGCAGTTGCATAAACCATTGAGCTATAACCAAACAATGTTTTTCTTGAGAATGCTGGAATGATTTCGCTCACGATTCCGAATGCTGGAAGAATCATGATGTAAACCTCTGGATGACCAAAGAACCAGAAAATATGCTGGAACATAATTGGATCACCACCGCCAACTGCAGAGAAGAAAGAAGTGCCAAAGTGGCGATCTGTCAAAACCATAGTGATCGCGCCTGCCAACACTGGCATAACAGCAATCAACAAGTAAGCAGTAATCAACCATGTCCAGCAGAACATTGGCATCTTCATTAAAGTCAAACCAGGAGCGCGCATGTTCAAAATAGTCACGATGATGTTGATCGAGCCCATGATTGAAGAAGCACCTAACAAGTGAAGTGCAAAGATGGCCATATCTAAACCTGGGCCCATCTGTGATGTAAGTGGAGCGTACAAAGTCCAACCACCAGCAGGAGCACCACCAGGAGCCAAGAATGAACCAAATAACAAGCAAGCAGCCACTGGCAAAATCCAGAAGCTAAAGTTGTTCATACGAGCGAACGCCATGTCAGATGCGCCGATTTGCAAAGGAATCATCCAGTTCGCAAATCCAACAAAGGCCGGCATGATGGCGCCGAACACCATCACCAGTCCATGCATAGTGGTTAACTGGTTGAAAAACTCTGGGCGTAAAAACTGCAGACCTGGCTGGAACAACTCCAAACGAATACCCAAAGCCATTACACCACCAGCGAGCAAGCTGATAAACGAGAAGATCAGGTACATCGTACCAATATCTTTATGGTTAGTTGCAAACAACCAACGGCGCCAGCCATGTGGCGTATGGTCATCATGCGCATGGTCGTGTGCGTGATCGTGGGTAGTTGAAATGGTGCTCATGGATTACTCCGGTTTAGTTTGATCTGTATAAATTCTTAAAATAATTACTTGCCAGCACGTGCAGAAACAATATCTTGGGTCTGAATCACTTCACCCGTTTTGTTGCTCCATGCATTACGGGTATAAGTCATCACTGCAGCAATATCGCCATCAGAAATCACGCCAGCCCACTTAGGCATTGCACCTTTGCCATTAATTAGGATGTTGTATTGAGCTGCTTTTGGCCCAAGCACCATCTTGCTGCCATCTAATGCTGGGAAGGCACCGGCACCTTTGCCGTTTGGCTGGTGGCATGCTGCGCAGTTAGCTGCGTAAACCTTGGCGCCACGCTCTTTCTGCTCATCCAAGGTGTAAACCTTAGCTGGATCATCCGAAGCGGAACCCATTTCTTTTTTCTTCTCATCTACCCATTTGGTGTAGTCCTCTTGGGAGACGACTTTCACTACGATCGGCATAAAAGCATGTTGTGCGCCGCATAGCTCTGAACATTGACCACGGTAAGTGCCAATTTTTTCTGCACGAAACCAAGTGTCACGAACGAAACCAGGAATTGCATCCTGCTTCACGCCAAATGCTGGCACTGCCCAAGCATGGATCACATCATTCGCCGTTGTAATGATGCGAATCTTTTTACCCACTGGCACAACCATCTCGTTGTCCACTTCCATCAAATAGGTATTTGATTTCGGGGCAAGATTGTTAATGGACTCACGGGAAGTAGCCAAAGTAGACAAGAAACTAATTCCTTCGCCTTCGCCTTTGATGTAGTCGTAACCCCACTTCCACTGATAACCAGTAGTCTTAATAGTGATATCAGAATTAGTGGTGTCTTTCATTGCCACAACTGTCTTAGTTGCTGGCAAAGCCATGCCAATCACGATCAGCAATGGAATCACTGTCCAAATAATCTCAACAGTGGTGCTCTCGTGAAATGACGCAGATTTGGCGCCCAAAGATTTACGGTGCTTCAAGATTGAATAAAACATGACGCCGAAAACGCCAATAAATATCAAAGCGCAAATGACCAACATCATCCAATGCAACCAATGAATCTCTGCCATGATTTTTGTGGCTGGGGCAGTGAAATTCAGCTGATTTACTGCTGGACCACCCTGCATATCTTCAGCCGCACGTGCAAATGCAGTGCCAAAGGCTGCTACAAAATAGAGCGAAGCCCTAGTGACTTTTCCAAATAAATTCATCTTATTCTCTGTTTATTGTCGTGAGCTTCTGCAGAAATACGCCTCAGAAAGCCCAAAAAAACGGTATCAAGCAATTCAACTAGCGCTAATTATAGGGTTAATTAGGCTCAAGAACAAACCGGACTAACTATGCCACTCTCAATCTTGATAATGGTTTAAAAGATAGTGAACACTTACACTTAAGCAGAATCATTCCTAGTCTTGCGCCCGATTTGATTTAAACCAATATAAGCGACATCATCTTGTGCCTTGGCGAGGTTCTTACCCAAAGCCCAGGCATGCCCATAAACCACCTCTAAAGTCAGTTTTTGAGGCAATTGAGTAGCTATAGCGCTATTTTGGTAGTTGGCATCAAGCAAATTGAGAGCAATTGCGTCTGACAGAAGGATGCTGTCAGAGCTGTAATCCAATCCCAAGAACTCCATATCCATCACTGGGTCAGAAAAACGCTCACCCAGTAGGGCATCTCCCATATCGTGCATATCCCATGGGCTAGCCAAGTTTTGAACGGGTAATTGTTGCGCCAAGAGTTCGGATCTGAGCTCTTTGGCAGTATCTGGGCCCAGGTAGCTAAATGTCAGTAATCCACCTTCTTTGAGTACTCGCCGGCACTCCTGCAAAAAATGCATAGGGTCAACTAAATCTTGAATCAAGAGAACGCTCACTACTAAATCTACGGAATTACTAGGAAGATTAATGCGACCTGTTTTCTTGTAGTCATCGAGAGATACAACAGATGCCGACTTCATTCTTGAATTCCAAAAACGAGCCACTCTCAATTTAAATAAATTAAAACCCGATAGCTCGCATTCTGGGGCAGTGTGAAATCGAACTCCTGGAAAGCGTTTTGTCAGAAACGAACTATGCACCCCAAGGAAATCTGGGATCAGCAAAATGTCTTTTGGTTCTAATTTCACGATGTCTAATTTTTGCAACATGCGTGTTGCAATTTCATCCTGAAGCCATCTGATTGATTGGGTCATTGGCTCAGTATACTCAGCGACCCATGCATCCAATAGAGAATATTTTCCAAGTAATTTGTTCTCACCTACTACCAAGCGCATGCATTGTTTGCGGAGCATTTCAGCGACTCAATCTCTGCGTTGATTGCTTGGCCCAATTAGAAGCAGATCAGTTATCCAATTACGAATGCTGTCAGCAATGCGGCATTACTCTTGAAGTGAGCGAGCTGACAGAAAAACGTTGCCGAGAGTGCATCACCAATCCACCCTACTTTGATGAAACTCACTGTCTTGATCGCTACGAAGGTAAATTGCAGTCTGCCTTGCACCTGTTCAAATATCAGCGACGTCTTGCTTGCGCACATGGACTGACATCAGCATGGAATCAACTGATGGTTCAGGTCTTGAATGATTTACGGGCAGACTATTTACTACCAGTGCCATTGAGTCCAGAGAAATTGTGTGCTCGCGGCTTTAATCAAAGCTGGGAGTTGGCTAGGCGGATTGATTGTGACAAAGATATACATAAAAACCCACACATCTTAAGACGACATCACCATACCCAGCATCAGGCCAAGGAAAATCGTACTAATCGTCAAATTGCTATTCAAGATATGTTTTATATCAACCCTCGATTTCAAGGGCAACTAGAATCGGCTACAGTCATTGTGTTTGACGATGTCATGACTAGTGGTGCAACCTTAAATGAAATCGCTCGCGTATTGAAGGACAATGGGGCATCTCATGTTACTAATTGGGTTCTTCTACGAACGCTGTATCCAGTCTCAAGAAGTTAATATAAAGCTCAACACATGTTTAATATCGTTTTGTTCGAACCAGAAATTCCACCCAACACGGGCAACATCATTCGCCTATGTGCAAACACAGGCGCAAAGCTTCATCTCATCGAGCCACTTGGCTTTCCGATGGAAGATGCCAAACTACGCAGAGCTGGCCTGGACTACCATGAGTTTGCTAAAGTCAAAGTGCATCAAAACTGGTTACGATTTCTAGCTGATGAACAGCCACAGCCTGAGCGTCTTTTTGCCTTAAGCACCAAGGGTTCCGGCAAGTTTCATGATGGTACGTATTTGCCTGGGGATTATTTTGTTTTTGGTTCAGAAACCAAAGGCATCACTGAAGAAGTCAGAGACTCAATTCCAAGCCCCAACCAAATGCGCTTAGCAATGCAAGATAGTAGTCGTAGCTTAAATCTCTCGAATACGGTGGCGATTGTGGTTTATGAGGCTTGGCGCCAAAACGGATTACTTGGCGGAAGTTAAAAAACTAAACTTCAAGCTTGGGATCGCGCCCCATCAGTTTTTTAACTGCTTCCTGTGGTGAAAGTTTTCCAGATAAGACTTCGCCCATCATGGTGGTAATTGGCATCTCAACACCCAAACGCGTAGCGAGACTCCCAACAGCTGAGGCGCATAAGACACCCTCAGCAACATGTCCTAAGTTATCCAAAATTTCAGGCAAGGGTTTTCCTGCTGCTAGTGCTAAACCAACACGGCGATTACGGGAGAGGTCTCCCGTAGCCGTCAAAATCAAATCGCCCACGCCAGTTAATCCCATACAGGTCTCTGGTCTGCCGCCGGCCACTTTTACTAAGCGCATCATTTCTGCAAGGCCGCGAGTTAATACTGCGGCACGTGCGTTTAAGCCAAGGTCTAAGCCATCGCCAATACCAGCCGCAATCGCTAAAACGTTTTTAATGGCGCCGCCTAGCTCGACACCAATCAAATCATCGCTGGCATAGATGCGCATATTGCCATGGTGGAAGGCACCCTGAACAATGTCACACAAGGTATTGGATTGACTAGCAACGGTTAATGCGCAAGGCATACCATTAGCAACTTCTTGGGCAAAACTAGGTCCTGATAGAGCGCCATAAGAATGACGTATGCCATGGCTGTGTAGTTGATCTTCGCGTTCCACTACTTGGTGTGGCAATAAGGTAGTACTGGGCTCCAGGCCCTTGCACAACCAAACAATATTGAGGGGATGTTTTGCAAGGCGCAATACCTGCGCCACTGTTTCTGATAAACCGGACATCGGGGTAGCAATTATCAAAAGATCATTTTCAGAAAGGCGTTCGATGGCCCGCTCAAAACTCACCTCCAATTGCAAACCCTTAGGCAAGACGACACTAGGCAAATAGGCCGTGTTTGCGCCTGAGTGCTGCATATCTTCAATTTGCTCAACGCTTCGAGACCATAGACAAACATCGCCCGGCTGAAGATATTGTGCAGCTTGCGCTGCCATAGCTGTGCCCCATGAGCCAGCTCCAAGCAGCGTCACTTTCATGATCTGTGGACTTTAAAAGCCAGCTTAGTGAGGAAGAATGATTTTGCTTTCATCGGCTGAGCTACTCTCCGTTGCAGCTCCTTGGGCAGCCTGCATCATGCGATGCTCGTACATACCGTGGAAATTAATCTCATTCAAATGGATTGGCTGGAAACCTGCACGACTGATGGTGTCGGCAATATTTGAGCGCAAATAAGGATACAAAATTGTTGGGCAAGCAATACCTAACATGGGATCAATTTGCTCTACAGGAATATTACTAAATTCAAAAATACCCGCTTGTTTTGCTTCAACTAAGAAGAGCGCTTTGCCCTCTACCTTAGCAGTGACCGTTGCAATTAATGCAACCTCAAAAATTTCATCGCCCAAGCGAGTAACTGCAACATCGACTTCAACCTCAACTTGAGGCTCGGCTGCAACTAATAAAATTTGGGGTGCGTGCGGTTGTTCGAGAGATAGATCCTTGAGGTAGATTCGTTGAATACGAAAGCCAGGCTCTTTTGAATTATCAGTAGTATCTGGGGTGGAAGTAGTTTGTTCAGTCATGGAAACTTTCTGAGTAAATTTTTAAGCTAGCAGTGGATCAAGTTGGCCAGCGCGATCTAAAGCAACTAGGTCGTCATAACCGCCAACATGAGTCTCACCAATATAAATCTGTGGCACTGTACGACGACCAGTACGGGTCATCATGATCTCGCGCTGCGCAGGATCCCGATCAATCAGAATCTTCTCTAAATTAGCAACACCCTTCTTGTGCAGAAGCTTCTCTGCCATAACGCAATATGGACACACTTGGGTGCTGTACATCGTGACTGGTGGCATATCTGAGACTCGCTAAATTATTTAACCAATGGCAAAGCTGCAGCTTGCCAGCCTTGAACCCCGCCATCTAGGACTGCAACTTCTGGGAACCCCAGCTTATTAAGCTCTGGGACCAGCTTGCGAGCGTTCGCACCAGACTCACAGACCAAAATGATGGGATTGTTACGATCTAGCTTGAGCTTGTCTATTCCAGATGGAATTTGCTCAGCCAAAATATGCTTTGATCCTGGTAAATGGCCAATCTTAAAATCGGATGCTGGACGCAAGTCCAAAACGACTGCTTTGCGACGATTGATCCAGATAGTCGCTTCGGTAGGCGATAAGCCTTTTCCGCTAATAAGCGTAGATAATGTAGGTAGGAAGAGCGCTGCGCCCGTAACTAGTAGAAGGGCAATAAGCGCTAAATTATCAATTTGTGTGAGAAAGTTCATCACCGGATTATAGAATGGCTCTATGAAACAACTTGTCCTTATTCGTCATGGCGAATCCGCCTGGAACCTTGAAAACCGATTTACTGGCTGGGCGGACGTTGACTTAACCCCCAAGGGGACTGAACAGGCCCTTGCTGCAGGTGAAAACCTCCGTAAAGCTGGCTATGAATTTGATGTGGCTTACACCTCAGTACTCAGAAGAGCCATTCGCACCCTATGGCATGTTCAAGACACCATGGACCTCATGTGGTTGCCAGTGGTACACAGTTGGAGACTGAACGAGCGTCACTATGGCGCCCTCACAGGTCTAAATAAAGCCGAAACTGCCCAACAGTACGGAGATGCGCAAGTTCATATTTGGCGTCGCTCCTATGATGTTCGCCCACCGCTCCTAGAAAAGGATGATGAGCGCAATCCTCAAAATGATCCACGTTACGCAAAACTGAGTAATTCCGACATTCCCTTGGGGGAGTGTCTTAAAGACAACGTCGAGCGTGTATTACCCCTTTGGAATGAATCAATCGCACCCGCCCTCAAAGCAGGTAAGCGCGTATTACTTGTCGCACACGGTAATAGCATTCGCTCTTTAATTAAGTATCTCGACCAGGTTTCTGATCAGGACATCATGGAAATCAATGTCCCCAATGGCATCCCGCTTGTTTACGAGCTTGATGACAATCTCAAACCTATTCAGCATTTTTATTTGGATTAAGGTAAAACAGAAATATGCGCGTATTTTTCAAGAACTTTGCCCTAGTCTCTGTCGGCCTCATCGCCGGGGTTGCAGCCACTATCCAGCTTTCAGCTACAGCTCAACAGGGCGCTACGCTCCCTTTGGATGAGTTGCGCACACTATCGAATGTCTTTGCGCAAATCAAGCGTGAGTATGTTGAACCAATCGAAGATAAACAACTGCTAACCGATGCAGTCAAGGGTATGGTGAGCAGCCTTGATCCTCACTCCACCTATCTTGATAAAAAAGACTTCTCTGAAATGCAAGAGCAAACCAGCGGTAAGTTTGCTGGACTTGGTATTGAAATCACCTCGGAAGATGGCGTTGTTAAAGTACTCAATCCAATTGAAGATAGTCCTGCAGCACGCGCTGGGCTCCAAGCTGGTGACCTCATTACTCGCTTGGACGATAAACCGGTTCGTGGCATGTCCTTAGATAAAGCAGTGCGCACCATGCGCGGCACACCTGGTACAAAAATTACTTTGACCGTCTTCCGTAAAAGTGAAGAGCGTAGCTTTCCGGTAACCATTACCCGTGCTGAAATTAAAGTGCAATCCGTCAAAGCCAAAATTTTGGATAACAACATTGCTTGGGTCAGAGTAACGAGCTTTCAAGAACGTACTATTCCTGATCTTGCTAAGAAGTTAACTGAGCTTGCAAATCAAGATCCTAAAATGAAGGGGATTATTCTTGATCTCAGAAACAATGGTGGTGGCTTGCTACAGGGTGCAGTCGGTGTTGCTGCTGCTTTCTTGCCAGCGGATGCTGTCATCGTTTCCACCAAAGGGCAGACAGCTGACTCTAAGCAGGTCTTTAATGCGACACCAGCGATGTATCGCCTCAGTGAGCCTGGTGATCCTTTAGCTGGTGTACCAGCGATGTATAAAAAATTGCCAATGGTAGTTTTAGTAAATGCTTATTCAGCATCAGCCTCTGAAATTGTGGCTGGCGCATTACAAGATTACAAACGTGCAACCATTATTGGTAAAACGACTTTCGGTAAAGGCTCGGTACAAACAGTCCGCCCCCTCACCAATGACTCGGCATTGAAAATCACTACGGCGTATTACTACACACCAAGTGGCAAATCCATTCAAGCGTATGGCATCAAACCTGATATTGCAGTTGATCAAAATAAAGATGGCGATCCTGACGATGTATTGATCACTCGCGAGATCGACAGCGAGAAGCATTTGCGTAATAAGCAATCTTCGGAGGAAAAGCTAGCCTCCGAGCGAGAAAAACGTCGCTTAGAAGAGTTACAACGTATTGAAGAAAAAAATGCCAAGAAGACTCCAGAAGAGAAAGAAAAAGAAAAGTCGAAGAAGCCTGTCGAGCTTGGCAGTGCAGATGATTTTATGCTGACTCAGGCAGTCGCATTTATTAATGGTGAGCCTGTAAAACGCTCAGCCTCTAAGCTAGAGTAAGTTTTAGCATTAGGCCAATACATGAACGATGAGCAGCTGCTTCGCTACTCGAGGCATTTATTACTAGAAGAAATTGATGTTGCTGGCCAAGAAAAGTTGCTTGGCTCGCACATACTCATCATTGGTGCTGGTGGACTAGGCAGCGCAGCCGCACCTTATCTAGCTGCTGCTGGCGTAGGAGAGATAACGCTAGTTGATCACGACCAAGTCGAGCTCACTAATTTGCAGCGACAAATCATGCATACCCAGAACTCGATAGGTAAGACTAAAGTGGAATCTGGGAAACAATTTTTACAAAGTCTGAATCCCGCCCTCACGATCAATGCAATCTCAGAAAAGGCTTCGGAAGATTTACTAAATACACTCTTGCCAGCAGTTCATCTCGTTTTAGATTGCACGGATAACTTTGCTACTCGCCAGCTGATCAATCAAGCCTGCTTTATCCATAAGACTCCACTCGTCTCTGGTTCTGCCCTCAAATTTGATGGTCAACTCAATGTCTTTGATTTTCGCAGTGAGGCATCCCCCTGCTACGCCTGCCTTTTCTCTCCGGAAGAACAGTTTGAAGAAGTCAGCTGCGCTAGTATGGGCATCTTTTCCCCTCTCGTTGGCATTATTGGCGCAATGCAAGCGGCCCAAGCTCTTCAGGTATTGATTGGCTTTGGTCAGACTCTCGTTGGAAGAATGTTGCTGTGGAATGCCATGAATACTCAGATTGATGAGATTCGCATTGCTCGTAATCCCGCCTGTAAAGTGTGCGGCTCCCAACACTAAGGAATTAAGAGAGCAAATACTCCAATGCTTTAGCCTGCTCTTCAGGCTCATAAGCACGAAGTACCCTAGGGGCACGCGCTTTTAATAGACCTACATTTGCTTTTAATATCTCACGCTTGACTAACAATAGTTGACTGAAATGCATAGAGAAATCAGTCAGCCCAAGGGCAAGTAATAGTTTTGTTAACGCAGGGTCACCAGCCATCTCCCCACAAACAGCAACCGGCACATCAGCGCGCTTGGCTTGATCGATAATGCTAGACAGCAAATTCAGAATTGCAGGGTGCAAAGGGTCGTATAGGTGTGCGACTGCATGATCTGCGCGATCAATTGCCAAAGTGTACTGAATTAAATCATTCGTACCGATAGAAAGAAAATCAAATCGATTGATAAACAACGGTAGCATCAGGGCAGCTGCCGGAATTTCAATCATTGCGCCAACTTGAATATTGGGATTGAATGCCTGACCACGCTGATGTAATTGTTGCTTTGCTTTTTCAATTAACCTCAATGTTTCATCGATTTCTTTGGCATGAGCCAGCATCGGAATCATGATGCGTGCCTGACCATGAGCCGATGCGCGCAAAATTGCCCTGAGTTGCGTCAAAAAGATTTCAGGCTCTGTCAAAGACCAGCGAATCGCTCGTAACCCAAGCGGTGATGCACCAGTTTGAGAAATATCACCACCTCCACCTAGGGCCTTATCGGCGCCAACATCAATGGTTCTAATATTGACGGGTAATCCATGCATTAAATCGACTACGCGACGATATTCTTCGTACTGCCGCTCTTCGTCAGGCAAGGCTTGCTTGCGATCCATAAATAAAAATTCAGAGCGGAATAAACCAACACCTACAGCACCCAACTTTACCGCCTGAATGGCATCTTCGGGCAATTCAATATTGGCAAATAACTCAATCTCGACACGATCAGTTGTTTCTGTCTTAGAATGTTTTAACTGCCTTAGCTTGCGGGCCTCTTTTAATGCTTGGGCTTGTAGCTTGCGATACTCGGCAAGGAGTTGTTCATCGGGCGCAACAACGACAACCCCATGCTCTCCATCTAATATCAACCAATCGCCATGCCGAATCATTTCACTAGCATGTCGCACACCGACTACAGCCGGAATTTCCATACTACGCGCAACAATAGCGGTATGAGAGGTTTTACCGCCAAGGTCAGTTACAAATCCTGTAAAGGCATGGTCTTTGAAACGCAACATGTCATGAGGAGCGATATCGTGAGCAACAATAATGGACTCAACGCCAATATCGGTCGCAGGCAAAAAATCAGCATCGCGTAGAGAGTCCTTTTTCTGGGCATTCAAAGCCTTGACTACACGCTCTGCTACCTGACGAATATCGTTGGCACGCTCTTTTAAATAGGCATCCTCAATATCTGCAAACTGCTCTAAAAGATCATTCAGTTCGGTTGTTAAAGCCCAAGCAGCATTTAACCTCTGAGTGCGAATTAATTTAATAGGCTTCTGCGCTAAAGCTGGATCTGCCAGAATCATGCTGTGGACATCTAAGAATGCAGCCATTTCTTGTGGCGCGTCTTTAGGCAAGCCTTGACGCAATTGCTCCAATTCTTGGCGCACCTGCTCAAAAGCATCTAATAATTTTTGAGCCTCATCCTCTTCTTTACCTGCTTCAACTAAGTAATGACTAACCTCTAATGCAGCACGTGATATCAGTACAGCCTTCCCAATAGCAATTCCCTTGGAGACTGCAATTCCGTGCAAAGCAAAAGTCATCCTTATTCGCCCTCACCAAATCGATCATTGATCAATGCAGTTAAAGCCTGCATTGCCTCATCTTCTTTTTCCCCAACAGTTTCTAGAGTGACCGTACTTCCAATCCCAGCGGCCAGCATCATGACACCCATAATGCTCTTGGCGTTGATTTGACGACCATTGCGAGATAAGAAGATTTCGCAAGGAAACTCAGCAGCAAGCTGGGATAGCTTGGCTGATGCTCTAGCATGTAAGCCCAACTTATTAATAATTTCGATTTCAGCAACAGGCATCGGGAATCCTATTTCTCTGTAGTGGCTTGAGGGGCTTTAGAACCTAAACGCAGAATGCCATTTTGACCGCCCTGAAGCGCTTTATGGGCCAACTCTTCTAAGCCCTCGCCGCGATGAGAAATACATCGCATCAGCATAGGCAAATTGAGTCCCGCTAAAACAATTACGGGGGCATTCAGGCCCGACAGCGGGCCTAGGGCTTCAAGCTTTGATGCCACATTGGCCGGAGTGGCACCCATCACATCAGTCAAAATTAAAACGCCCTGACCCGTATTAACTCCGTAGGCTGCTTTTAAGACTCGGTCGAAACTGACTTTGATATCTTCGTAGGGTGGAACGTCGACAGCCCTCACTCTCTCCGGCATCACACCGAAAGCATGCTCAGCAAATCCAAGCATCGCACTTGCTACTGGGGTGTGGGCAACTATGACGATTCCAACCATGCTTATGCCAATGCCTTTTCAAGCGCGGTTAACCAAAATTTTGGGACATCAAATCCACTTTGCTCAGTAATTTCTACAAAACAAGTTGGGCTTGTCACATTAATTTCTGTGACATATGCACCAATTAAATCTAATCCTACCAAGAATAAGCCCCGGGCATTCAAAATGGGGGCCAAACGCTCCGCAACTTTTCTCTCAGCATCCGTCAGAGGCATTGCTACGCCCTTACCCCCAGCAGCCAAATTACCTCGGATTTCACTACCCTGTGGGATGCGAGCTAGAGAAAATGGCACCACCTCACCGCCGATCAGCAATACCCGTTTATCACCTTGCATAATCTCCGGCAAAAATCTTTGCACCATCAAAGTACGTGCGCCATTCTCGCCAAGGGTCTCAACAATACTTGCCAGATTGATGCCATCTGGCCCAACACGAAACACACCCATACCACCCATACCATCAAGGGGCTTAATCACAATATCTTGATACTCTTGATGAAACACTTCAATCGCACTGAGTTCGCGCGTTACTAAAGTTGGTGGAATGAGTTCCGGAAACTCAGTGATCGATATCTTTTCGGAATGATCCCGAATAGCAGTTGGGCTATTAAATACTCTCGCACCCTGACGAACAGCAGCAGACAGTAGCCAGGTGGCATTAAGATATTCAATATCAAATGGCGGGTCAGTGCGCATCATGACTGCGTTAAAGGTATTTAGTGGGCGCTCTTCTACAGCGCCCAATTCAAACCATGTTCTACCGCTTGGTTTGATATCGAGAGAGGAGCAATCTGCCACTACAAAATCATTTCTCCAAAGGATATTGCGACTTTCGCAAAACCAAAGTTGATGCCCTGCTTCTTGCGCAACTCGCATCATTGCTAAGGTGGAATCTTTACTAACCTTAAAAGACTCCAAAGGATCCGCAATGAAAAGCAGGTTCATGTCAGCATCCGAATAGATTAAGCAGATTCAGCATTCGGATCAGAGCGCTCTAACTCTAGAGAGGCCGCCAGCAGGGCTAGACGAGCAACGACGCCATATAGATAAAAACGATTTGGCGGTGCACTGCCAGGCTTTGCGCCCAGATCTGGGATAGAGTTTTGCTCAAATGCTAAAGGTACAAAATGCATCCCTGGAGCATTCAAATTTTCATCAGGGCCGCGGTCAGTATGCACTCGATAGAAGCCACCAATCACATAGCGATCAATCATGTACACCACCGGCTCCGCAACAGCTTCATTGACCTTCTCAAAGGTATAGACACCTTCCTGAATCAATACATCACTTACCTCAAGACCTTCTTTTACAACACTCATCTTATTGCGGTCTTTGCGGTTCAGGTCTTTGAGCTGGGCCGGATCATTTACCACCATCACACCCATGCCATATGTACCAGCATCTGCTTTGACAACTACGTATGGTTTTTCTTTAATCCCGTACTCACGGTACTTCTTGGCAGTCTTCTTAAGAACTTTCTCGACAGCATTCTGCAATTCTTCTTCACCCTTACGCTCATGGAAGTTCACATCAGAGCAGCTTGCAAAATAAGGATTGATCATCCAGGGATCAATATCAACTACCTTTGCAAACTTTTTAGCGACCTCATCGTAAGCAGCAAAGTGTTTCGACTTACGGCGGACGTGCCAGCCAGCATGCAGACCCGGCAAGAGATACTGCTCATGCAGATTTTCTAAGATCGGAGGAATGCCTGCTGATAAATCATTGTTCAGCAAAATTGAGCAAGGATCGAAATCCTTTAACCCAAGACGTTGCTTCTTCAGACCCAAACGAGATAAAGGCTCCATCAAGAGGCGATTGCCATCAGGCAGATCAATCCAAGTTGGCTTTTTAATTTCATCAGACAAGGTGCCTAGGCGGACATTAAGTCCCGCTTGACGCAGGATCGAAGATAAACGCGCAATATTCTGTAAGTAGAAAGTATTGCGAGTGTGTCGCTCAGGTATCAATAGTAAATTTTTTGCCTCAGGGCAAATCTTCTCGATTGCCGCCATTGCCGCCTGCACCGCTAAAGGTAACATTTGGGGTGATAGGTTGTTAAAACCACCTGGGAAGAGGTTTGTATCAACTGGTGCAAGCTTAAAGCCGGCGTTACGCAAGTCAACTGAGCAATAAAACGGCGGGGTATGCTCTTGCCACTCAAGCCTAAACCAGCGCTCAATCGTTGGGGTTGCTTCTAATACCTTTGACTCAAGATCGAGAAGGGGGCCGCTTAGGGCAGTGATGAGATGTGGAACCATTTCACCATTGTAAGATTTTTTAAAAGAAAGACGCGGAATCCGAGGATCCCGCGCTTAAAAACCGGGCAGCTAACTAAAGCCGCCCAGTAAGGGGTAAAAAAGCTAATTAAGACTCGTAAGCGGACTCACCGTGGGAGCTGATATCCAAACCTTCGCGCTCTTCATCTTCCTTAACGCGCAGGCCAACCACCATATCAACCAATTTGAAGGCGATATAAGAAACTACGCCAGACCAAATTAAGGTCACGATCACGCCTTGGCTCTGAATCCACAATTGGCTAGCGATAGAGTAATCAGGGGCTGCAGCATTCGCTACATAATCCCAAATGCCTGTTCCACCTAAAGCTGGGTCTGCGAAAACACCAGTTAACAAAGCGCCCAAGATACCGCCAACGCCGTGCACACCGAATACGTCCAAGCTGTCATCTGAACCCAAAAGCTTCTTGAGACCAGAAACACCCCACAAGCAGATAACGCCAGCAGCCGCACCGATTACGAGCGCACCCATTGGGCCAACGAAACCTGCAGCTGGGGTAATTGCCACTAAACCTGCTACGCAACCAGATGCACCACCCAACATGGAAGGCTTACCTTTGTGAACCCACTCAGCAACTGACCAGCTCAATACTGCTGCAGCGGTTGCCAATAATGTATTTACGAATGCCAAGGCTGCACTGCCGTTTGCTTCGAGAGCAGAGCCAGCATTGAAACCAAACCAACCGAACCACAATAGTGAAGCACCAATCATCACGAACACTAAGTTGTGTGGCTTCATTGCTTCTTTGCCGTAACCCAAACGTTTACCGATCACGAATGAACCTACCAAACCTGCGATCGCAGCATTGATGTGGACAACGGTACCACCAGCAAAGTCTAGAACACCCTTCTGCCACAGCCAACCAGCACGCGCTGTGATTGCCTCAAGCGATGCAGCATCTTTGATGTCATCAGGACCAGGCCAGAACCAAACCATATGAGCGATTGGTATGTAGCTGAAAGTGAACCAAAGAATGACAAACAACACAATTGCAGAAAACTTTGCGCGCTCGGCAAATGAACCAATGATCAAGCAGCAAGTAATCGTTGCAAATGCAGCTTGGAAGGCCATAAATACATACTCAGGAATCACAATGCCTTTGCTAAATGTTGCGGCAACTGAATCTGGAGTAATACCTTGCAAGAACAAACGATCAAGTCCACCAATGAATGCGCCACCTTCAGTAAATGCAAAGCTGTATCCATAAAGGGACCACAACACTGTGATCAATGCAAATACAAACATACACTGTACGAGTACAGAGAGAATGTTCTTACTGCGTGTCAAGCCGCCATAAAACAAAGCCAAACCAGGCAATGTCATCAAGATTACTAGTGCTGTACACACCAATAACCAAGCTGTATCACCCTTGTTAGGAACTAATGCAGGAGCAGCAGCAACTGCAGCCGCAGCCGCAGCGGCAACTGGCTTAGCCTCATCAGCAAAAGCCGGTGAAGCTACCATCACGCTAGTTGCGCCAATAGCCAAGGCCATTGCGCTTCCAGCTAGGAGTCGTTTCATCCAAGTTAACATTTTGAACCTCTCTTTAAAGTGCTGACGCGCCGGTTTCACCGGTACGAATGCGAATGACGTGTTCAACTGGGGAGACAAAAATCTTACCGTCGCCAATTTTTCCAGTACGAGCAGATTTTTCAATTGCTTCAATCGCTCGCTCCAAGATGCCATCTTCAACAGCAGCTTCAATTTTTACCTTCGGCAAAAAGTCAACTACATACTCAGCACCGCGATACAACTCAGTGTGACCCTTTTGACGACCAAAGCCTTTAACTTCAGTGACTGTGATGCCCGAAACTCCCACTTCCGAGAGAGCTTCGCGCACTTCGTCAAGCTTGAAGGGCTTGATGATTGCGGTAATTAATTTCATATGTTTCTCCGTTCAGAGGAAGGAATTAGAAAGTTTTTGTTAAGGAAATTAAACCGCCAGCTTTTCCAGCATTAGCATTTTGTGGCGTTGCATAAATTGGGGTGCCCGAGATACTTTTGGCATTTGTACCAACATAGGCAATAGCACCAGATAAACCGCCTCCAAAATCTTTAGTTAAACCAAGTTTCCAGTCTGCATAACTAAAATTATAGTTCCCAGAGTTATTCGTAACCTTCTGATAGCCTGCATGGCCGTTTAATGTAATACCATAAAAGCCTGTATCGTGATTAATTGTCAAATCAGGATACATAGAACCTGTGCTGTTATATATTCCAAAAAGTGGTGTTAATGCATACGACAATTTTATAAAACCTGTTGTTGGGCCGAATGTAAAGTTCTGTGCCGCATAAAGTTCTGTAGTGTTTGGATTCACACCAGCAGATTGACGTGATCCTGCGGCACTTAATGTTGCAGTATTTGATGCAGCTGATGCTCTAGCATTCAATCCCATGCCTGGCAATCCAGATGTAGGATAAAAGTACTGCAAGACTCCAACATCGCTTGCAAAGCCTTCGCCGATAAATTCTTTCTTAAAGCCAGCGTAAAAATCCATTTCTACCTGCGAGGAAACTGTAGCTTTGTTAGGATATCCAGAAGCACCATAACCATCACTAATCCAGCTGATAGAACTATTCCAGTTACCAATATAAAAGCCACTCTCATGAGCGTAATCAAATCC
Source organism: Polynucleobacter sp. Nonnen-W13 (assembly GCF_018881735.1). Lineage (NCBI taxonomy): Bacteria > Pseudomonadati > Pseudomonadota > Betaproteobacteria > Burkholderiales > Burkholderiaceae > Polynucleobacter > Polynucleobacter sp. Nonnen-W13. Next base: position 255,849 of record NZ_JACVPU010000003.1, read on the forward strand.
ACCTTGGATGGCTGGCTTAAAGTTTGACTGAGTTAGACCGCGATAACGGTAGTCATTCACCACTGTTACGTTGGCTGTAATAGGGCTGGCTTCTGGAGCCTCAGCTGCAGGAGCTGTCTGTGCAAATGCTGCTGTTGCGAATAAGCCAGAAGCTGCAAGAGCGATGGCTGACTTTTGAATCGTTTTCATATGAAACTCCTTAGTGGTCATAAAAAAGGGATAGATGCTTTATTGCATGAAGAGATCATGAAGGCTGGGAGGCTAATGGATTTGTCACAATTCACCTAAATAAGGCTTATGCACAATTTTGGTGCTTAGATATGCACTATTTTCGTTCATTTAGGTGCATATGCAGCATTTTTTAGTTGGTTTTGCCTGTTTTTAGCTCAACAACTTAAAATACCCTCTGTATCTTTTAAGCAAATTTCAATAGAACGGCGGTCAGCATTATGCAAAAACCAGGCGAAATCCTAGAACAAATCCAGCGTATTGCTAGCGATATGCAGAACAAGGTTGGTGATGCCATTCGCAATTCACCAGCGCAAGAGATTGAAAAGAATGTGCGCGCCATGATGAATCAAGGTTTTCAGAAAATGGACTTGGTTACTCGCGAAGAGTTTGAGCTGCAATCTAAAGTTTTGGCAAAGACTAGAGAGAAGTTAGAGGCTCTTGAAGCTAAGGTAGCCGCCCTAGAAAAGTCTTAATCAGAATTTTTTCATCTGGAAACTATTCCGGATGAAACTCATCAAAGAAACTTAAGTACGCGTCTTCAGAGAAAAACGTTTTGGCATCCACTCGTACTGGTGCAGTATGCAAAACCGAAATCTGATAAATCCAAACCCCATTATCTGGTGTCATTCTGGTGATCCAACGAACCCGCATTGACTGCTCTACCCTGCCCGAAGATTTAAATTCTAAAAAATAATCTTTAGTGGCGGCACGCTGTTTATTTGCAGTCCGATAAAGCGCATCAACACTAACGGCACTCCCCAGAGTTACATTTGCGCGATTCAATAAGTTACCTTGCACCTGCTCTAATAAATTAGGCGCTAGGCTAGCTTGCTCTTGACTCAAACGAATCGAACTCACCGAATAAATATCATCCTCAATTTTGACTGCTTCCAAGGTTTGTGGAATTTCTTGGCTTTGATATGGCAGTCGTCGCTCAATCTTTTCAGGCTTACCTGGAAAGAGAGCGCTATAACCCTCTTGTGGAGACTGCACAGTCCGCCAATCTAATTTAGGACTGCAAGCAGAAAGTAGAAATGCAAGTGCCAGAACTACGCCAAACTTTTGAAGCATAAGTTTAGGTAACACCTGCACTGTGTGCTTGCTCATCTGCATGATAGCTAGAGCGCACCATCGCGCCCACAGCAGCATGTGAGAAGCCCATTGCATAAGCTTCTTCTTCAAAATGCTTAAAGACATCTGGATGGACATAGCGCTGCACTGGGAGATGGTGACCAGACGGTGCTAGGTACTGACCAATCGTCAGCATATCAATATTGTGCTCACGCATATCACGCATCACCGCTAAGATCTCTTCGTCCGTCTCGCCCAATCCCACCATCAAACCACTTTTGGTTGGAATATGTGGAAAGCGCTCCTTAAAGTCTTTCAGCAGCTTCAATGAGTGTGCGTAGTCTGCGCCAGGACGCGCTTGTTTATACAAACGCGGTACGGTTTCTAGATTGTGATTCATGACATCAGGTAGGCCTTTTGGCGCATGCTCAGAAAAAATATCTAAAGCCTTATCTAAGCGGCCACGAAAATCTGGTACCAATACTTCAATACATGTATTCGGGGAGAGATCGCGTGACTGAGAAATACAGTCCACATAATGCATCGCGCCACCGTCACGTAAATCATCGCGATCTACGCTAGTAATCACCACATAATTTAATTTTAGAGCAGCAATCGTGCGCGCTAAATTACCCGGCTCTTTTGTATCTAGTGGATCTGGTCTACCATGACCTACATCACAAAATGGGCAACGGCGTGTACATTTATCACCCATGACCATGAAGGTAGCCGTACCTTTACCAAAGCACTCACCAATATTGGGGCAACTTGCTTCTTCGCAAACGGTGACTAACTCATTTTCTCGAAGAATCTTTTTAATCTCAGAAAAGCGAGAATTTCCAGAAGCAGCTTTTACTCGAATCCAATCGGGCTTTTTGAGCACTTGCTCCAAGGGAATAATCTTGATTGGAATACGTGCAGTCTTCTCGCTCGACTTCTGCTTGCGCGAGGCGTCGTAGTTAAGATCCTGTCGACTATTGCTACTAGTGACAGTGGAATCGAGATCCGGCTTATTGGTGGTCATGATGAAATCAGTTGCTTTTGCAAATGCCCCAAAAGGGTTTGGCTAATAATGTCTATATTGTCCTTGATCCCAAGAGTTTCCATATCGATCGTCTTTAAGCCCTCATAACCACATGGGTGAATTCGGGCAAAAGCAGCTAAATCGGTCGATACATTTAGAGCAAGTCCATGATAAGAGCACCCTTTGGAGACCTTGAGACCTAGGGCGGCAATCTTGGCACCTCGATACCCTGCCTGTATTGAATCCTCCTGAGCAAGATAAATACCAGGTGCGCCAGCATGTCTTTCTGCCTGAATAGCAAAATCTGCCAATGTATCAATTAAAGCCTGCTCAATTCGGTTGACAAGCTCTTTTACAAAAATGCCCAAACGCCTCAGATCGAGCAGTAAATACACCACGATTTGTCCAGGTCCGTGATACGTGATCTCACCGCCACGATCAACCTGCACTAATGGGATTTGATTGCTGGGAGAATGCAAGTTGCTCGCATCTCCCGCTAAACCCAAAGTAAAAACTGGGGGATGCTCAAGAATCCAAATTTCATCTGGGGTATCGCCATCTCGCTGCTGCGTAAAATCTCGCATCGCTTGATAAGTTGACTCGTATTCAGCTATCCCTAAATGTTTTACTAAAAAACTCATGCGGATAATTTAGAGGACAACACTAACCAAGGGATGCGTCGATAAAGTACGGTACAACTCATCTAACTGCTCTCGACTAGTAGCAGTGATTGGCAATGTAATACCTAGGTAATTTCCATCTTTAGAGGGTCGCTGCTCAACCTTGCTCTCATCGAACGTGGGGTCAAATTGGCGGGCAATGTGCAAGATTGCGGGCAAGTATTCTGGATTGGCTTTGCCCATTACCTTAATCGGAAACTCTGATGGGTATTCAATGAGGGATTTTTTATCTTCAGTCATATTCTTTTAACTTTTCTATTAACTCTATTGATTGCGATGATCAGGCATACCCAACCAAGCGCTAGTAATGATGTTACGTATGCAATGTAAACGTCGGTGGAAAAAATGATCGGCACCTGGTACCACTTGTACTGTTAACTCTTGAGGGCGCGCCCAATCTAAGACATCGATCAAAGGAATAGTTTCATCCACCTCACCATGAATCAAAATCGTATCAGCAGGCACAGGTGCTAAGACCCATTTTCCAGCCGCACTACCCACCATGACGAGCCGCTCAGCTGCGCGCCCTAGCTCTGCCAAGCGCTGCACTAAATGGGTTCCAACGAAGCTGCCAAATGAAAATCCAGAAACCACTAAAGGCAAAGTATTGGCAGTCTGTACCCATGCCTGTTGAGCAGTCGCCTCAAATTGATTCCAGCTTGAAGGCGTGCGCATCCAATCAGTGACGTATAGTAGGTCTTCCATCTCACCAATGCCATCATCATGTACACCGGCAGTAGCCCCTACTCCGCGAAAATTAGGACGCACACTAACGTACCCCAATTGATTAAAAGCACGTGCCATGGTTTGCGCCACTTTGTTATCCATCGTTCCGCCCATCAGTGGGTGTGGATGCGCAACTAAAGCTAAACCTCTCACCAAAAAATCAGGATTATTTTTTAATTCATCTGGTAGATCAATCGACATTTCGATTTGACCCACAACGCCATCAATCTGAATTATTTTTGTACGACTGTTCATGAAGAAACTTTCTGAAATCTTTTCAAGCTAACTGCAGACGCTCTACTGGGCGTCCTTGCATTAAGTGTGACTGGATGATTTCTTCCACATCTTCAGTGTCAATAAATGTGTACCAAATGCCCTCTGGATAAATGACCGCCACCGGGCCATCGGCACAACGGTCTAAACATCCTGCTTTATTAATGCGAATTTTTCCGGGGCCAGATAAGCCCAATTCTTTGACACGCTTTTTTGCGTATTCAAAAAGAGCAAAAGCATTATGACGATCGCAACAATCTTCGCCATTACTGCGCTGGTTTAGGCAGAAAAAAACATGGTGCTTAAAACTCATATGTCATCTCAATCAAGGTTTTAAATTAAAGGTGGCTCTATTTCGGATGACCCAAAATAATGCCAATGGCAACCATACTACTGAAACCCATTGCATTAATTCATTAAAGTGTAATAGCCGACCTTGATACCAATGCCGTAATGTCAAAATGAAATACGGGTTGTCTGGCAGGAAATTAATCACCAGGGTGGCAGTAACTAAACAGGCGATTGCAAGCCAAGCTTTACTGGGTAAAGAAAATTGGAGAGTCCATCTAAGCAATAGACTGCCTAGCACCATCCCCCAAATAGCCCCCGCCGTGAGCCACAACAAGCCAAATTCCGCACCGAACTGCAATGCCGTAAAGGCAATCTTGACTAAAACAGTGAAGCAAAGGAGGCTGTTTAAGATTTTCCATTGGGGCGCTTTTTCGCGCATCCCCAATGACAGTAAGAGCCCTGTACCAAGCCAACAGACCGCCGTAATAATCGATTCCTGGATGACATGATTTACCACCATAGTGCCCCAATCAACGGAGGCAAAAATTGCATGCCCCCACACCCCCGTACCTAACCAAGAGCTCTGTGGATAGATCTGAGCCCAGGGGAAAAGTAGAAATAAGGCACAAGCAGCCCAGTTCAAGCCAAACCATTGGTCAAAGCAGCGACGAACTGCGCTCCCAGAAAGCCACTGGGGACCTAATGGAATGGCTAACAAGCCGCCCATCAAACCGCCCAACACATTGGCCCACCAATCCATTTGGCTCGGAATGCGGGTGGGCAACCAAGTTTGTAGCGACTCAACACTAAAAGCCAATGCAGCACTAAAGCTCAAGGCGACGCTTAAGGCAACAAAATTACGCCAACGTGGGTAGCAGGCAAAGACCAGCAGAAACCCAAGAGGGATATAGGCCAAGACGTTGACTGACACATCAAATAGCGTAATAAAGCGGGGTAAAGGCGCATCCAACCATGCCCATGGGGCGATCCCATTATCAAAACTGAAATCGAAGGGATTCAGGCTGACATAAATGATTAAAAGCGCATAGCTCAAGCTAATAGCCCGAGCCAAAGGCATTGCCTGGAGAGGCCAAACAAACTTGCGAGGACGCTGTTCTTCGTGTTGCATTCCCTTATTCTAGGTCAGCCAGCCTAGATCTTTCTACAATAGAAAAATGAGTCCGAATTGCATCCTCGAACGTGTTGCCACCACCAAATCAACTAATGATGATTTATTAGCCCGTTGGCGTGCCGGTGAATTAATTGATCCGGTAGCTCGTATTGCCCACGATCAGACTTCCGGCAAGGGTAGGGCCGGAAGAATTTGGCTTTCCAATCCTGGAGATGCGCTGTGCTTCTCCTTAGCCTACCCATTCAATAAACGCCCCCATGAATTGAGCGGACTGAGTCTAGTCATTGGACTGGCGGTTATTTCAGGCATTGCTGGAGCCTTAGGCATCCATGAAACTACTCTTCACCAACAAGGTCTCAGGCTGAAGTGGCCCAATGATTTACTACTGAACAATGCCAAACTTGGCGGCATCCTAATTGAAGGCGGACAAACCAGTCCAAGTGCGCCCACTTGGATGGTGATTGGCCTAGGACTGAACTTACGTAATGCAGAATTGATTCAACAGAAATCAGAAAATCAAACTGCTTTAGGTGCTGCCGCTTTGGATCAACTCGTATCTCATCATGCACCGATACCAGATACGGAGTTCATTTGGCTAAAGCTGATTGAGTCATTTGAAAGGCATTTAACCCAATTTGAACAACATGGGTTTAGCTATTTTAAAGATTCCTGGTCAAATTGGGACGCCTTTAATGGCCAGCCTGTTTGCATATCAGGCGCCGGCCAAGAGCCCATCATTGGTATCGCTTCCGGAGTAGATCACTCTGGCGCTCTTGTTCTTCTTCAGCATGACAAATCTATCGTCATTCATGCGGGCGATGTTTCTTTGCGAGCTCAATCATGAGTCTGTATTTAGTATTTGATCTTGGCAACACTCGGCTCAAGTGGGCCGCAGTCGAATCTACACAAAACATTGCAGACCGCAATAAAAAACTATGGGCATATTCTGGGTCGATCGGCACCAAATCTTTCCAGTCACCCGAACTACGCGCTGAGCTGTCTGCCTATATTTCTAAAACCTTACCTAAACCAGATGCTATTGGCTTTTGTTGCGTAGCAGGTGATGCTGCTATTGAAAATTTACGCAAGCTCTTTCCGCAATGGCAAGATCTTGAGTGGAAACAATTCACAGGCAGCAGTCCGTATCAAGGCTTGCGAACACTCTATCAAGACCCCAGCAAATTGGGAGCAGATCGGTGGGCTGCACTGATTGGCGCAAGAGCTCTCTCCAGCACCAATACGCTGGTGATTAATGCTGGGACGGCCACTACCATTGACTTACTAGGCGGCAATGGCGTCCATTACGGTGGCTGGATCCTGCCAGGCTTAAACCTGATGCAAGAAAGCCTGCAACAAAATACAGCCCAACTTCCATTGGCAGTTCGGGCTAATAAGCCTGAAGCTCAAGCGAGCTTTGGCTTCACTACTGATGAGGCGATTACAGGCGGTTGTGATGCTGCGCAAATGGGGGCAATACTGCGGGCAGCCTACTTAGCCAAAGCGATGCATCATCCCGTTGAGCGAATTTGGCTTGATGGGGGCAATGCCAAAATTTTGGCAAATGAAATTAAACAGTTTCCAGAGCTAGCAGCGCTACCAGTAGAACCCATTGAGGGCTTGGTACTACGCGGGCTTTGGGCTTGGCTCTTGCAAAACCTATAAACCGCCAAACACCTTAACTTGTTCGGATCTTGCCCAATAGCGTTGTTGTAGAGCGCTCATATAAAAATGGGATAGCAACTGCTACACCACCCCAAGTTTTCACGAGGCGAGTCTCCTCCAGGGAGTCGATTTCATAATCTCCTCCCTTAACGTAAATATCAGGATGAATCTTGGCAATCAGATTCACCGGGGTCTCTTCTGTAAATAACACCGCCAAGTCGACACTCTCAAGCGCTGCCAATAAAGCCTGGCGATCAGATTCAGTATTAATAGGCCTGTCATCACCCTTGCCTAGCATTTTGACCGAGGCATCTGAATTCACCCCTACTACAAGGCTAGCGCCCATTGCCCTAGCTTGGGCTAGGTAGCTGGCATGCCCTCGATGCAGGATATCGAAGACGCCATTCGTAAATACCAAGGGTCTCGGAAGCGCCGCAATACGAGCCTCCAACTCAGTCGGAACGCAGACTTTAGATTCAAAAGAAGGTGGGGGTAAAGAACTCATAGCGTCATATTAATGGCATTGGGCTAAATTCAACGATATTTGCCAGAATGTCTTAGACTTGGGGCATCCCCGTCCCACCCAAAGGCTTAAGATGATTCACCCTATGCCGCGTTACTTACTGGCACTACTTTTCTTGCTTATAGCAATGCCGTTTGCAAAGGCAGCTCCCGCAGCTGGCAGTTGCAGCACACTTCTATCGCACACCTTCCCAAGATTGCAGGATGAGGCACCTCAAAGCCTTTGCCAATACCAAGGCAAAGTTATTTTGGTTGTTAATACGGCCAGTTTTTGTGGCTTCACGAGCCAATACGAGGGTCTTGAAAAGTTGTATGCCAAATACAAAGACCGCGGCTTAGTTGTACTAGGATTTCCATCAAACGATTTTGGCCAACAAGAGCCGGGTAGTAATAAAGATATCGCAGACTTCTGTAAAAATACCTATGACGTGAAATTCCCTATGTTCGCCAAGAGCTCAGTTAGCGGAAGTAATCCAAATCCACTATTTAAAATGCTGATAGCTAAAACGGGGACAACACCGAAGTGGAATTTTTATAAGTACCTCATTGATCGAAATGGAAATGTAGTCGATTCGTTTGGCAGTATGACAAAACCAACAAGCACCAGTATTACCAGTGAGATAGAGAAACTTCTTGGAGAAAAAATTTAGTGAGTAAGAAAAAAGTTGCCATCATTGGCGCTGGCATCTCTGGCCTAGGATGTGCATACGCATTAAGGCAGCATCCAGATTTGGAGATCACCCTATTTGAAGGTGGCAAGCATATTGGTGGCCATAGTAATACTGTCGATCTCACACTAGAGGCTCCTCACGGCCAGATGACCTATGGAGTCGATACTGGATTTTTAGTATTTAATCGAAAAACCTATCCTCGCTTAGTTCGTCTGTTTGAAGAAATTCAGGTTCCGATTGCGCCATCAGAAATGTCTTTTTCAGTATCTATTGATGCGGGAGTAAAAACAGGACGTAGTAAAAAAATTGAATGGGCTGGTAACGACCTCAACTCCTTCTTTGGCCAAAGGTCTAATTTGTTCTCGCCATCATTCTGGAGAATGGCTTATGACATCTTGCGCTTTAATCGTCTCGCTACTAGACTCGCAGAAGAACAAATTACTGCCAAACTAGAATACTCAGAACCAGATGAGCGCATTAAAGATTTTCTAGATCGCAATCGTTTTAGCACTAGCTTTAGAGAAAATTATTTTTTGCCAATGATTGGCGCTATTTGGTCATGCTCTGTTGAGCAGATGCTAGAGTTTCCGATTCAGACTATGGTCCGCTTCTGTCATAACCATGGTCTTCTCCAAATCCAAAATCGCCCGCAATGGCTGACCGTTAAAGGCGGCTCCCGCGAGTACGTAAAACTTTTGGTAGCGGCACTGGAAAAACATCAAGTGCAATTTGTACGAGAGTCTGTCTCTCGAGTCAATGCGAAAAAAACAGATGGCTCTCCAGTCGAAGTGATTACATCCTCTGGGCTGTACCAGTTTGATGAAGTGGTAATGGCATGTCATAGCGATCAGACTTTAGAGTTGGTTCATGGCATTGAACAAGGCGCGCGCAATATTTTGGCATCGGTTCCTTACCAGAAAAATCGCGCAATTTTGCATACAGATGTCAACTTCTTACCCGCTACTAAACGTTGCTGGGCTGCTTGGAATTACACCGCAAAATCTGGAGCAACACCGACCTCGCAACAACACGTAAGCGTGAATTATTTAATCAACCGCCTACAACCCCTACCCCAAGCATTCGAGGGCACACAAATTATTGTGAGCTTGAACCCATTGACGGATCCCAATCCAAAATTGGTGCATGAAGAAATCCATTACTCACATCCCGTCTTTGATATGCGCGCTGTGCAGGCACAAAAGGAGCTCCCTTTAATTCAGGGCAATGCTTCGATCTGGTATTGCGGAGCATGGACAGGATTTGGTTTTCATGAGGATGGTCTGCGCTCAGGCGAATTGGTAGCAATGGATCTCATGGAGAGCATTTCTCATCGAGCTAAATCAAACCCCATTAAAGATTCTCAGTAAATGAATTTGCCAACGATTAACTTTGGAGCTGTAAAGCATCGACGCTTTCGCCCCGCTATTAATGCGTTTGGCTACGGCGTATTTACTGTATCCATTCCGATGCGTGCACGCAGAAATGATCCATCATTACTCAGTCAGCATGGTCTGAAAGATAAACAATTCGGACTTTTTTCCTTTTTTGACCAAGACCATGGATTGGGCAATGAGAACAGCCTGTCCTGGATCGAATCGATCCTTAAAGAAAATCACGCTCATCATGATGATGGTGAGATTTGGCTACACACTTTTCCGCGAGTGCTCGGCTATGTCTTTAATCCGGTCAGCTTTTGGATCTGCACCCGAACTAATGGGCAAGTTCATGCGGTACTCGCTGAAGTGAATAACACCTTTGGCGAACGGCACTGCTATCTACTTCATCATGACTCCGGCAAAGCCCTGCAATCTGGAGAGACGCTTATTAGCAACAAGGTATTTCATGTCTCGCCTTTTTGTGACGTCCGGGGGGAGTACCACTTCCGTTTTTTGTTTCCCCAAGATAGCAATTCAAAGCGGAATATTGTTTGTCGGATTGAGTTGCACGAGGACGGCGCTCCATTAATTAATACCAGTATTAGCGGTCTAGCTCAGCCATTGACTAAAAGCGCTCTCTATCTTGCCTTTCTGCGCTACCCTCTTATGAGCTTGGGTGTCATTGGTCGAATTCACTGGCAGGCATTGAAATTATGGCTAAAAGGTGTACCCTTTCACTCAAAACCTAAACCACCAGAACTTGAAGTTACTCGATGAATCGCCCCGGTCAAACACTGCTCTCTCGCCTCACCTTCTCTCGCCCTGAAAGGCGAAAATCTAAACTGCAGCAAGGTAATGCAAGCACAGTGGCCCTACTGGGTCTTTTGGCTCAATTACGCAGCGGGCATCTAGTACTCACCCTTCCCAATAATGAAGTAAGAGAGTTTGGCAATAACTCAGACCAACTTCATGCAGAAATTCAAGTTTTAGATTGGTCTGTATTTAAACAAGTTTTATCTCATGGTGATATCGGCTTTGCCGAAAGCTATATCCGGGGTGAATGGAATACACCCGATCTCAAAGCGGTTCTAGAGCTAGCCATTCGAAATCGCACTATCCTAGAGAAAGCAATTTATGGTAGCTGGCTTGGATCCATAGCCTATCGTCTGAGACATTGGTTTAGAGACAACTCTAAATCCGGAAGCCGTAAAAATATTCATGCGCACTATGACTTGGGTAACGCCTTCTACACACTCTGGCTAGACCCCACAATGAGCTACTCGAGTGCATGGTTCTCTGAGGGTGATAAGCAATCACTCATGGACGCTCAGCGTGCAAAAATTAAACGTATCTTAGACTCCATCCACGCTAAGGAAGGGGATCAACTCCTAGAGATAGGTTGTGGTTGGGGCGGCTTTATGGAAGAAGCCTTACGCAATGGCAATCAAGTCACGGGTCTGACATTGTCGACTGAACAAAAGGCGTTTGCAGACTCTAGACTTAAAAAAATCTCTGCAGAAATCCCCAATACAAAGCAATTTGAGGTTCGGTTGCAAGACTATCGGGACTGTCAAGAGCAATTTGATGGCATCGCCTCTATTGAAATGTTTGAAGCGGTTGGTGAAAACCATTGGACTGAATACTTTCAAACAGTTGCAAAACGACTCAAAGCAGGTGGTCGGGCTTGCATCCAAACTATCGTAATTGCAGATGATTTATTTGATCGCTATCGCCAAAGTACCGACTTTATTCAGCAGTATGTTTTTCCAGGAGGCATGCTCCCCTCTCCTACTAAATTTAAAGCTGCTGCGGCTAGTGCAGGTTTAGAGCTTGAGGCAGAGTTTGCCTTTGGCGCTGACTATGCCAAAACCTTATGCCTATGGCGTGATAGCTTCAATCACAAGATTGAAGAAATTTATCGCCTTGGTTTCGATGAGGCATTTATTAGGCTCTGGAATTTTTATCTCATGTATTGCGCCGCTGGATTTTCTGAAAAGAATATTGATGTAGTGCAATACACCCTCAAACATAAAGATGTCATTCATTCAAGTGATGCACTACGCCCATGAAACAAAAAGGGATAGATTCATTTGTTAATCAACGAATTTGGGTCATTGGGGCTTCCAGCGGTATTGGCGAGGCCTGCACAAAAGCTTTTATCAAGGCGGGCGCAAAAGTCGCCCTCTCTAGCCGTCGTGCCGAGCGGCTAGATACTCTCGCACAATCTGCTACGCCAGAACAGGCTTTGGCGCTCCCACTAGATGTCACTCACCAAGAGCAGTTGGCCTCTGCCTACCGAAGAATCCTAGAGGCTTGGGGTGGCTTAGATCTACTGTTGTTTGTCTCGGGCGTATACACCCCCTTACGTGCTGATAATTTTGAATTTGATATTGCACAGAAAACAATTGATGCCAATCTGCTCGGCCCCATGCGGGCAGTCAGCATTGTTATGCCTGATATGCTCAAAGCGCATGCTGGTCATATTGCTATCGTTGGTAGCGTCGCGGGATATAGTGGACTACCTAAAGCCTTAGCGTATGGGCCAAGTAAAGCAGGAATTATTAATTTCTGTGAAACCCTGTATTACGACTTACTTCCGCAGGGCGTAAGCGTGCATATGATTTCACCAGGATTTGTTGTAACAGAGGCTACTGCACAGAATGATTTTGAGATGCCAGCGCTCATCACTGCCGATGAGGCCGCTCAAAAAATCCTTGCAGGACTTCAGGCTGGAGAATTTGATATTCACTTCCCTAAGCGGTTTTCAGGATTCTTAAAATTCCTCAGAATCCTGCCCTACCCGCTTTACTTCTGGATTATCCGACGCTTCGTCAAAATATAAGATCCAGAATTACTTGTACTTATCCTTGCGGATTTTTTGCTCCAAGTACTCCATTACAGCAATTGCTTTTGCCTTGGTTCCAGCAATAGATGGGGATGTTACATAGCGACCCTGCATCACAATCGTTGGCACGCCATCAATGCGATAAGCATCAGCCATCTGTCTTGCAGCACGAGCTTTTGATACAACGGCAAATGAGCGATAGGCAGCCAAGAAAGTATTGCGATCGATACCTTGTGAGGCCACCCAATCGGCGATCTCATTTTCTGTCATGAGGCGCTTATTTTCTTTGTGCATGGCATACATGACTTTGTCATTCATCGCCTCGCTCTTACCCATGGACTCTAAGGCATAGAACAGCTGACTGTGCGGCATGAAATCATCACGGAAAGCAACAGGCACTTTACGGAATGTCACATCCTTTGCTTGGCGCTTAAGCCATGCATTGAGCTCTGGCTCAAAATCATAACAATGCGGGCAACCATACCAAAAGAATTCGATAACCTCGACCTTGCCTTTGGCCTCAACTGGCTGAGGGGTAGGTAAAATACGATAATCAAACCCCTCTTCAATCTTAGGGCTTTGTGCAGTAGCAAGGCCTGAAAAAGAAAATGCTAAGCCGAGAATAGTGGCAGATAAAAGGGTTCTTTTAGATTTAGATAATGTAATCATGATTTGCTAGATTTAATGACACTCGGTTTAATGCCCATGCCATTGAGCTTATCACGCACGGGATTGCTTTCGTCAACACTGTTGTATGGGCCAACACGTACACGCCAAAGCGTATTGCCCTCACTATTAATCTCACTTAATTGAGATTGAATACCTTGAATCGCTAAACTCGCTTTTTGTGCATCTGCATCGGCACGCTTATTAAAGGCACCTACCTGTAAGAAATAAATTGCATCCGATTTTGCTGCTGGAGCTGGTTCTGCCGGCTTTTTACCATTAGCCACATCAGCAATTGGATCTGGCGCACTCGCTACGGGTGCAGCTGACTTGCCTTGTAGTGGTTTATTCAAATCTAGAGCCTCTGCTGGAGCAGTCACCTCACCTTCTGCCGGCGCTGATCCCGGCTTAATGATTAAAGGGAGATTGGGGGCTCTGACTCCAGGGCGCTCTTGCGGCGTATTTTTGGAAAGGTAGAAGGCAATCACAAAAGCGACGCCAAGGCCAACACCCAACCCTAAGATAAAGCCAAGAATAGTACCGCCATACTCCGGGCTCGAAGACTGGGTCTTTGGCGTAAAGCTAGTGTATTGATTATTTTTTTTCATCGTATCCCCATCCTTCTTTTTACTTCTTAAGCGCTGGCAATTACTACAGCTTACATCTTAGCGGGTGCTGATACACCTAATACTTTTAATCCATTTTCAAGCACTTGACGCGTTGCTAGGAGCAATGCAAGGCGCGCCAATTTTAATGCGGGATCATCTACTAAGACGCGATCTGCGTTATAGAAAGTATGAAAGTCTCCTGCTAAATCACGCAAGTAAAAAGCTAAAGCATGTGGCGCTAAATCTGCAGCCGCATCAGTAAGCATTTCTGGATATTCAGCTAAACGACGCAACAAATGATCCGAGGCTTTACTTTGCAACAGGGAGAGGTCTGCGTCTTTTAGGTCTGATACTTTTCCACCCCATTGGGTCAGAATTGAACAAATACGCGCATGGGCATATTGCACATAAAACACGGGATTCTCATCATTCTGCTGTAATGCCAAATCAACATCAAAGACAAACTCTGTATCAGCTTTACGGGAGATAAGGAAGAAACGCACGGCATCTCTTCCACGCTGAAGGGCTAGTTCACGCTCATCAGCTGTCATCTCTGGTGTAACACCTCCAGACCACTCAACCAAGTCACGCACAGTCACATAGGAACCGGCACGTTTAGAAATTTTGACTTCTTCGCCGTGCCGCATCACCGTCACCATCTTGTGTAATACGTAGTCAGGGTAGGTTTTCGGAATATTCCAACCACGCTTCTGTGCCACACCCTGTAAGCCCGAGCGAACACGGGCAATAGTGCCGTGGTGATCACTCCCTTGGACGTTAATTACTTTTTTAAAGCCCCGATTCCATTTACTGGTGTGATAGGCAACATCAGGCACAAAGTAGGTAAAGCTACCATCAGACTTACGCATGACGCGATCTTTATCATCGCCATCATCTGTTGTCTTGAGCCAAAGCGCGCCCTCAGACTCATAGGTCTTGCCAATGCTCTGCAGCTCTTCGACAATTTTTGCAACACTGCCATCGGTATACAAGGAGGACTCTAAGTAATAGCAGTCAAACTTCACGCCAAATGTTTTTAAGTCAATATCTTGTTCATTGCGTAAATACGCAACAGCAAATTGACGAATGGCTTCAAGATCATCTTGATATTGAGATGAATCCTTAAAAGCAGCCGCAATCTCCGCAATATATTCACCGTTATAAGCACTCTCCGGCCAAGTGGCATCACCTGGTTTAAGTCCGTTTAATCGAGCTTGCACTGAGAGCGCCAAGTTTGCAATCTGGACTCCAGCATCGTTGTAATAAAACTCGCGGCGCACCTTAATACCCTGAGTTGCCAATAGATTTGCTAACGCATCGCCTAGCGCAGCTTGTCGACCATGACCCACATGTAGTGGGCCAGTAGGATTAGCAGATACAAACTCAATCATGGCGCTAGCAACTGGGGCTGACTCTGACGCTAGCTGACCAAACTGAGATCCCGAGGTGAGGACTTCTTGCACCACAACAGTTTTAGCGGCATTGCTGAGGCGAAAATTAATAAAGCCAGGCCCTGCAATTTCGCAGGAGGCAATGAGATCGCTATAGCCAGGCTGCTGCTCTAAACGCTCAAGCAGAGCTTGTGCCAATTCCCTAGGATTTAACTTCCAAGCCTTGGAAAGCTGAAGTGCAATATTGCAAGCGACATCCCCATGGTCTACCGCCTTAGGACGCTCTAAGCGAGGCGCGGGGGTATCGCCCAAACCACGCTCTTGGGCAAGACCCTGAAGAGCCGCACTCAGCATTTCAATTAAACGATTTTTATTAGTTAACAACATAGATAAGTGAGTTTATCAGGTGGTAAGCTATTGAAATGATCTATCAATTTCGCTCCAAAGCGGGCCCTGACGTCATCATGCTAGCTGATCTCACCCAGCGAATCTTTGACATTTTGGGCCGTCCATTAGAGCCCAGAGGAATTTTGACGGTGGAGCAACTACCAACCCTCATCATCGACCTAGAAACTGCTATTCTGAAAGACTTGGAAGAGCGGGCTAAAAGTAATGCAACGACCCAAGAAAGCACTGAAAAACGAAAGCTTGCCGATAGGCTAGGCCAGCGCGCTTACCCCTTTCTAGAGCTTATGAAACAAGCTAAAGCCAAAGATGAACCGGTGATGTGGGGCGTTTAAAGGCTACATCCCACTCCAGCTAAATTCAATTTAGTCTATCGAGCTTGCCAACTGACGACGAATGTCTTCAATGGGCTCATTACGGCGCTTAGCAAGATCTTCAATCTGATCTGCTGACAACTTACCCACATTGAAATAACGTGCGTCCGGATGCGCCAGATAAAAACCACTGACACTAGAAGCTGGATTCATGGCCATCGATTCGGTCAAGGTCATACCAATATCTTCTGAACCAATGACGCGCAATAGATCTTTTTTCACTTCATGTGCAGGGCAAGCTGGATATCCTGGGGCCGGACGAATGCCGCGATATTCTTCATTAATCATCTGATCGTTCGTCAGAATCTCATCAGTCGCATAAGCCCAAAGATCGGTACGAACACGGTGATGCATCAACTCTGCAAATGCTTCTGCTAGACGATCGGCTAAAGATTGCAACATGATTGCACTGTAGTCATCATGCTTCGCATGGAACTCAGCCACTTTTTTCTCGACCCCGTGGCCAGTTGTCACAGCAAAGCAACCCAGATAATCAGCCACATGTGAATCTTTCGGCGCTACATAGTCTGCTAGGCAGCGATTAGGCCGACGGACTCCATCGATAACTGGTCGCTCAGCCTGCTGACGCAAGTTATGCCAAACAAATAATGGATGCTCGCGCGATTCATCACTGTACAAAACAATATCATCACCTATCGCGTTTGCCGGGTAGAAAGCTACTACAGCATCAGCTTGTAACCACTGACCCTTAATCAACTTATCCAATAGCGCCTGGCCGTCTTCAAATACCTTACGCGCCTCTACACCAACAACTTCATCATCCAAGATTGCCGGGAACTTACCAGCCAAATCCCAAGTCTGAAAAAATGGTGTCCAATCAATGTATTTAGCGATGTCACTCAAAGCGAAATTCTTGAAAACACGACGCCCAATAAACTTAGGCCTCTCAGGCACGTAATGAGTCCAATCAATCAACTCGCGATTCTTACGTGCAGCTTCTAGTGAAATAGTTGGAGATGCCTTCTTATTGGCATGCTGCTCACGAATACGTACGTAGTCATCGCGTAGATCTTGAATAAATTTCTTGGCGCTTTCATCTGATAGAAGGCTTGATGCTACAGACACAGAGCGGGAGGCATCAGGCACATAGACTACCGGTCCATCGTAATGCGGCGCAATCTTGACTGCGGTATGCACACGGGATGTTGTAGCGCCACCAATCATGAGCGGAATTTGACGCTCACGGAAATAGTCATCACGCTGCATCTCTTGAGCAACGTAGGTCATCTCTTCTAGAGATGGCGTGATCAAACCAGACAAGCCAACAATATCTGCTTTTTCCTCTTTGGCCCGCTTCAGAATTTCTGAGCAGGGCACCATCACACCCATATTAGCAACTTCAAAGTTATTACATTGCAGCACCACCGTCACAATGTTTTTACCAATATCGTGCACGTCACCTTTAACAGTCGCCATCACAATCTTGCCTTTAGCTTTTGCTTCGCCGCCAGAGGCAATGTGTAGACGCTTCTCTTCCTCAATATAAGGAATTAGAATTGCAACTGCTTGCTTCATCACGCGTGCGCTCTTAACCACTTGAGGCAAAAACATTTTACCGGCGCCAAATAAGTCTCCAACGACGTTCATACCATCCATCAGGGGGCCTTCAATGACCTCGATTGGACGACCACCTGCACCCATAATTTGCGCGCGCAGCTCTTCAGTGTCACCCTCAATAAAGGTGGTAATTCCATGTACCAAAGCATGGGTTAAACGCTCACGCACCGGAGCTTCACGCCACACCAAATTTTCTACTTGCTTTGCGCCGCCGCCCTTAAATTGGTCAGCGATATCCAACAAGCGCTCAGTTGGGGTCTTACCGTCTTTTTCTTTAAAGCGGTTGAGCACCACATCCTCAACACGCTCACGCAATTCAGGATCCAAGTCAGCATAGACGCCAAGCTGCCCCGCATTAACGATGCCCATATCCATACCAGCTTGAATAGCGTGATACAGGAAGACAGTATGAATAGCTTCACGTACGCGATCGTTACCTCGGAATGAAAAGCTAACATTCGAAACACCGCCACTCACTTTCGCGCCTGGCAGATTTTCTTTTATCCAGCGTGTAGCATTAATAAAATCGACTGCATAGTTATCGTGCTCTTCAATGCCGGTAGCAATTGCAAAGATATTGGGATCAAAAATAATATCTTCTGCTGGAAAGCCGATTTCATTAACTAGAATTTGATAGCAGCGCTGACAAATTTCTGTTTTGCGCTTGAAAGTATCTGCTTGACCTACTTCGTCAAATGCCATCACTACAGATGCTGCGCCGTAACGACGAATCAAGCGTGCTTGTTTTCTAAACGGCTCTTCACCCTCTTTGAGTGAAATCGAGTTCACAATCGGCTTGCCCTGAATGCACTTTAGACCCGCCTCAATGACACTCCATTTAGAGGAGTCAATCATGATCGGTACACGAGCAATATCTGGCTCTGAGGCAATCAAATTCAAAAAGCGTGTCATCGCCGCTTCAGAATCCAACATCGCCTCATCCATATTGATGTCAATCACTTGAGCACCATTTTCAACTTGCTGCCTTGCAACTACCAAAGCCTCATCAAATTGATTATTCAAAATCATGCGCGCAAATGCTTTGGAGCCTGTTACGTTAGTACGCTCGCCAATGTTGACAAAGCGAACATCGGCTGTAACGTTAAAAGGCTCTAGGCCTGAGAGCTTCATTGGTGGCATTACTTTTACAGTCTTACTCATGCTGACAACTCCGTACTCTCGCGATAGAAGGGTCGCGGCTTACGCTGCGCAACTGCATTAGCGATTGCACGAATATGATCTGGCGTAGTTCCACAGCAACCACCCACTAGGTTTACCAAGCCATCTTTTGCAAAACCATCAACCAAGCTAGAAGTAATGTCCGGAGTTTCGTCAAAACCTGTGTCACTCATGGGATTGGGTAAACCGGCATTGGGATAGCAAGATACTGCAACATCGCAGATGCGGGATAGCTCAGCAATGTAAGGGCGCATCAGCGCTGCACCTAAGGCGCAGTTCAAGCCAAAGGTGAGTGGTTTAATGTGGCGCAAGCTATTCCAAAATGCTTCCACTGTTTGACCGGATAAAATTCGACCAGAAGCATCCGTGACCGTACCTGAAATCATCACCGGCAAACGCTCACCGGTTTCTTCAAAGAACTCATCTAAAGCAAACAATGCAGCCTTGGCATTGAGTGTGTCGAAAATAGTTTCGACTAAAAATAAATCAACACCGCCCTCAAAGAGACCCTCAATCTGCTCTCGATAGGAAGCTCGCAATACGTCAAACGTCACATTACGCGCACCCGGATCATTTACATCCGGAGAAATACTTGCGGTCTTTGGTGTAGGTCCAATTGCACCAGCTGCAAAACGTGGCTTATCTGGCGTAGAGTATTTTTCACAAGCAGCGCGGGCCAATTGAGCGGAGATCACATTCATCTCACGAGCCAAATCAGCCATCTTGTAATCCTCTTGCGCAACTGAAGTAGCGCCAAAGGTATTAGTCTCAATAATGTCTGCACCGGCATCTAAATACTGCTCATGAATCTTGCTAATAATTTGAGCTTGAGTGAGCACCAAGAGTTCGTTATTGCCCTTAATGTCACCTGGATGACTCTCAAAGCGTTTGCTAGCAGGCAATCCGCGGTAATCCGCCTCACTCAGCTTGTATTGCTGAATCATGGTGCCCATAGCGCCATCCAAAATCAGAATGCGCTGCTTTAGTAGCTCAGGAAGTGCCTGACCACGGGTATAAGGCTGGGATAAACCATTAGATTGCATTGCGTAACCGGGAATAATCTCTAGAATCCTCTATTGTATTGGCAATAAGCCACTTTTATCTGACCCGGAGCCACCGCTATGTTTGGAACTATCCCAGAATTCAATCAAAGCCTTGAAATGATGAAAACCATGTGGGGTCAGGGAGTGGGAGGGCAAACGCCAGGGCAATTTCCCTTTACCACGGACGCCTCAAAGGCTGCTGGGGGGTTTGGCTCAGCATTTCCAGGACTTGATACCGACGAACTTGAAAAGCGCATCAAAGATTTGAAAAGCGTTGAAAACTGGCTTAACCTCAACCTCAATATTTTAAAGTCCACCATTCAGGGGCTAGAAGTGCAGCATGCCACCATGATGGCACTCAAATCCTTTGGGGATGCCGTTTCAGCAAGCGCCACTGCTGCCACTGGTGAAGCCCCTAAAGATTCCGAAACAAAAGCTTCTAAACCACGCAAAACCGCAACACGCCGTCGTCGGAAAGCTGGCGACTCAACTTTCCTCGACGAAGTAGGTAATTCAGATGGGCAATAGCCTCGCCCATAGCAAATGTCATTTGGTGAATATCTAGTTCACGCCTAAATAAAACCGGCACTATCTCACGAGCAGTTGCCGGTTTTTCACATGCTCCAAGAGTTTCTGCCAAGCGCTCATCGTGATGCGCTTTCAACTGATCAATCCGCGGCTTCATTCCTGTAAAGGGCTTGCCATGAGATGGCAGCACTAGAGTGTCGTCGGGCAGAGGTAGATATCGATCCAAGGAGCTCAAATACAGACCCAAGGGATCCGCATCTGGATCTGCATCGTAAACGCTGACATTAGTAGAAATGCGCGGCAACAGCATGTCTCCAGAAATCAATACTCCCAAATCTTTACAAAATAATGAGGCATGCTCAGGTGCATGACCAAATCCCATGATCACTTGCCACTCATGTCCGCCAATCAAAATCATTTCACCATCAATGATGCGGCGATATTGCCGTGGCACACCCGGAACCATATTGCTGTAGTAATTCGAGCGAGCACGAATTTTTTCTAGATCTTCTGTTGCAATGAGTCCATGCTTTTGAAAGTGGTCTGCAGAGCCCCCACCGCCAGCGCGTGCACCAACCGCAGCTCCACCTTCTTTATGGCTAAGCCATTGCGCAGTTAAATAGTCTGTCATAGAGATCCAGAGTGGTGCTTGCCACTTCTCACAAAGCCATTGAGAGAGTCCGATATGGTCTGGGTGCATATGGGTCACAATCACCCTCAACACTGGCAAGCCTTCTAGTTGAGTAGTAAAGATCTGATCCCAGGCTGCTCTTGTCTCATCATTAGCAATGCCACAATCCACGATAGTCCAGCCTTGAACGCCTTCAAACTCATCCCGTAGCAACCATAGGTTGATGTGATCCAAAGCAAACGGCAAGCGCATCCGCAGCCAGCGCACACCAGGTGCAAGCTCTATAGAGCTGCCCGCTTCCGGTAAAGCATCTGCTAGGGGATAATGAATAGAGCTCAGATCGCTGGATTGGTTTTTAGTATTCATCTATTTTTATTTTAGGTTTGCTTTGATAACAGTTCCATCACCTTGCATCAACTGGTGTGACATCAACCCCGACAATGGTTTTTGCCGTGGTTGCTATCGCACGCTCCCTGAGATTGCCGACTGGTCTGAACTTTCTAACTCAAATAAGCTTGAGGTTTTAGAAAAACTGAAAGCACGAAAACCTCAAGCTCCACAATAAGCACTGTTCATTCCGAAATGCTTATTTGTTTACATCCACAATTAAACGGCCGCGCACATTGCCAGCCATCAGCTCTGCAGCATACTTTATAGAATCTTCTAAATGAATTTCGTGAGAGATCTCTTCTAAAGTTTTGAGATCTACCAACTTACTTAACTGCTCGTAAGCCGCAATACGCTTTGCTTTTGCTACTGTCACACTATTAATGCCATACAAAGTTACGCCACGCAAAATGAATGGCGCAACAGTCGATGGAAAATCCATGCCTTGAGCAAGACCGCAAGCGGCAACTGCGCCATCGCTCTTGGTTTGAGCGCAGGCGTTAGCCAATGTATGACTACCAACGCTATCCACCACTGCCGCCCAACGCTCTTTTGCTAAAGGCTTGCCAGGAGCCGACAGTGCAGCACGATCAATCACTTCACTAGCGCCCAATTTCTTCAAATAATCAGCCTCAGAGATACGCCCGGTACTGGCAACCACGGTAAAGCCCAACTTACTCAAAAGAGTAATGGCAAAACTACCGACCCCACCTGCAGCGCCAGTCACCAATACCTCGCCATCACTGGGCTTCAAGCCATGCTTTTGTAAAGCCATCACGCACAGCATTGCGGTGTAACCAGCAGTACCAATAGCCAAAGCTTGCTTAGCAGTAAAGCCCTTGGGTAAGGGAATGAGCCACTCTGACTTCACACGTGCTTGCTGCGCTAAGCCGCCCCAATGACCTTCACCAACGCCCCAGCCATTGAGCAGCACCATGTCGCCAACTTTAAATTCTGGGCTAGCACTCTCTAAAACCTCTCCCGCAAAATCAATCCCGGGCACCATCGGAAAACTACGCACTACCGGGCCTTTACCAGTAATTGCCAAGCCATCTTTGTAGTTCAGCGTGGAGTAGAGCACCTTAACCTTGACATCGCCCTCAGGCAAGCTAAGTTCATCGACTTGAGCAAGCTCAGCCCGATAACCTTGATCATCTTTATTTACCAAAATAGCCTTAAACATGTCTCTTCCTTTTAAAAGCGCTGCATTCTCCACAGCAAATACATAATAGGTTTATCCTAACGAGCATTGCTGATTATGGAGGTTTCCATGAAAAAAATTCTACTATTAACTATAACTTGTGGTCTAGCGCTCGTTGGCTGCTCATCGAGCCAAATTAATATGTCTATGGGTAATATGCGTCTAATCACTTCCAGCGCAACGCCACAAGATGTGATGGATTTTGCCAGCACAACTTGTAGGAATGACTTTTACCAAGGCGCCAGCTTCCTCTCTAAGGCCGGTAAGGAATATCGCTTTAAATGCGTAAAAGCTGAAGAGAACGAAATTCTCATCCCGATTCCAGGCACTACCATTCCGGCTGCAACAAAGTAAGCCACCAAAAAAATAAGCAAGATGACCCCATTTAACTCCCAAGAGCTCCGCAAGGGCTTCTCCTCCTTTGCAACCGGGGTCACAGTGATTACCTGCCTAGATGCGAACCAGCATGCTCATGGCATCACCATCAGCTCTTTCAATACGGTTTCCTTGGAGCCACCACTGATTTTGTGGAGCCTTAAGAAGCATTCAAACTTGATGCCCAATTTTGAAGTGGGTCACAAACAATTAATTCATGTACTAGAACGCTCGCAAGAAGCCATGGCGATGCACTTTGCTACCGTGAAAGAAAATCAATTTGTTAATATCCCTCACAAAATTGCAGCAAGCGGGCTTACTCAAATTGAAGGATGCTGCGCTTACTTTGAATGTGAGACCGTATCAGTGCATACCGGAGGCGACCATAACATCATTGTTGCCAAAGTCCTCAACCTAAAGCACGCTCCAGCAAGTCATCCACTCATATTTGCACACAGCAAATTTATGGGTTTAGATTCATCACTTTAAAAATACTCAAATAGGAATTGAAATGATGCGCTTATGGGGAAGAAAAAGTTCTATTAATGTACAAAAAGTATTGTGGTGCCTTGCAGAGTTGGGGCTAGAAGAAGGTAAAGATTTTGAACGCATTGATGCTGGCCTTCATTTTGGGAAAAATCGTACACCTGAATTTCTAGCACTTAATCCAAATGGCTTGGTACCAACCTTAGAAGACGGTAACCTTGTGCTTTGGGAATCCAACACGATCTTGCGATACCTAGTTCGTCAGTATGATCAATCGAGGCGCCTAAGCAGCGATATTGCCTCTCAATATCAGTCTGAGAAATGGATGGACTGGCAACTCGGAACGATGTGGCCAGCCTTACGCATCGCCTTTTTGGGGCTAACTCGTACGCCTGAAAATGAGCGAAACAAGGAAGCAATTCTTAAGGCTTATCAAGATAGCAATGCACTATTCACCCTGTTGGATCAACAGTTAGCAAGCCAGCACTATTGCTCTGGAAACACATTCAGTATTGGGGATATTCCGCTAGCACTTTGCGTAAGCCGTTGGATTTTATTGAATCAAACCTTTCCAGATCAAACTGGTCCTCGCCCCACTTTACACAATATTGATACATGGATGCAGCGCATAGAAGCAGAAACTAAGTACAGCGTGGTTGCAGAAAAAGAACTTAATATTGTGAAATAAGGCAAAGCCCTCAGAGCATAAGTATTGAGAGTCTCCAATGGAAAAGGGTGAAGCAAGTTCACCCTTTCTTTTTTTGCTGCTACTAATAGCTTATTGTTGCTTGAATTTTTTCTGATGGTGATCGGCGCCAATAAATAAGTACATCGCAGGCACTACAAAAAGTGTAAACAGCGTACCAATTGATAAACCAGTAAAGATCACGATACCCATCGATTGACGGCCAGCGGCTCCCGCTCCAGAGGCAATCACTAGAGGTACTACGCCTAATACCATTGCGGCAGTCGTCATTAATATCGGACGTAAACGTACACTACTAGCTTCTACGATGGCGTCCAACTTACTGCGACCAGCCTCTTGTAGCTCATTAGCAAATTCCACAATCAAAATACCGTGCTTACTAATCAGCCCCATCAACGTAACCAGTCCAACTTGTGTATACACATTTAAGGTTGTGAACCCCAAATTAATAAAAATCAGCGCGCCAAATAAAGCGAGTGGTACTGAAACTAAAATGACGATGGGGTCACGGAAACTTTCAAACTGCGCAGCCAAGACCAAGAACACAATTAAGATTGCAAAGAACATCGTCACCAAGAAACCACCCGACTCTGCCATGAACTGCCGGGACGGGCCAGCGTAATCCATGGTGTAACCGTTGGGCGCAACCTCTTTCAAAGTTTGACGCATAAACTCTAGTAAATCTGCTTGAGAAATAAATGGGGTGCTCACGCCAAATATCGTCGCCGAGTTGAGCTGCTGAAAGTGATTAATTGACTGCGGTACTACTCTTTGCTTAATTGTTGCGATGGTACGAGCCTGAATCATCTGTCCACTCGGGGTACGTATGTAGTAATCAAGGATTTGGTCCGGGTTTAAGCGGTCCACTTGCTTTACTTGTGGAATAACGCGATAAGAGCGTCCAGCAACAGAGAAGTAATTAACATAGCCACCACCCAAAGCAGCAGATAGCGCACTACCTACTTGCTGCTGAGTCATTCCCAGTGCAGCTACTTTTTCACGATCGATTTCCAAAACATCCTGTGGTTTATCAATCTTCAAATCAGAGTCAACGAAAAAGAAGTTGCCGCTACGACGTGCCTTATCTAAAACTGCTTGGGATACCTCATTTAACAATTCGTAAGACTCGGTGGTATTAATCACTACTTGCACAGGTAAGCCCTGTGCACCAGGCAATGCCGGAAACTGGAAAGCGGCGACGCGAGCACCGGCGATCGAATTCCACTTACTCTGCATATCTTCCTGGAACTTAGTGGCATTGCGACTGCGCTGATCCCAATCTTTAAGCAAGACACCGCCAAAGCTACTCGTTGGACTGGTGATCTGGAACATCTGCTCATACTCAGGTTCCGCTGCTGATATTTGATAAATCTGATCAGCGTAAGTCTGCATCTGATTGACTGTACTGTTAGGCGGGCCCGAAGCCTGCATCAACACAATACCCTGGTCTTCTGTTGGCGCTAATTCAGAACGCGCGGTGGAGTAAAGATAAGCCACCCCACCTAGCAAAATCACACCCATCACAATAATGACCTGCCAAGTGCTCAAAAGCTCACGCAAAGTAGTTTGATAACTGTGGTGAACTTTTTCAAAAATACGGTCAATCTTTTGAACAAACGGTGAGGCCTCTTGTTCTTCAGTAAAGATACGTGAACACATCATCGGAGAAAGCGTCAAGGCAATCAATCCAGATACTGCCACCGCACTTGCTAAGGTAAAGGCAAACTCGGTAAAAAGTGCGCCAGTTAAACCACCCTGAAATCCAATCGGAATATACACTGCGATGAGCACAATGGTCATAGCCAAAATGGGCCCGCCCAACTCACGCGCAGCAATTAAAGAAGCCTCCAATGGAGACTTGCCTTCCTTCATATGGCGGTCCACGTTCTCGACCACAATAATGGCGTCGTCGACCACTAAGCCAATTGCTAATACCAGAGCAAGTAGCGTCAGTAAATTAATAGAGTAACCCAAGACCTGCATTAGGAAGAATGTACCAATCAAAGAAAGTGGCATCGCAATTACCGGTACTGCAACTGCGCGAGCACTACCTAAGAAAAGATAGATCACTACTGTCACAATTAATAGCGCTTCTAATAATGTGGCTACAACTTCATCAATCGAGGTAGTAATGAACTTAGTAGAGTCGTACACCACCTTTCCAGACATGCCAGTTGGCAACTGCTTCTGAATATCAGGCACTGCGGCACGAACCCGCGCAGCTACATCGAGTAAGTTCGCCTGCGGTGCCACCTTAATCGCAATAAATACGGACCTCTTGCCGCTAAATGCGACGTTGGTGTTGTAATCCTCGGAGCCCATAGTCACGCTGGCCACTTGATCCAAATAGACAATATTGATGCCATCTTTTTTGATAACCAACTTGCGGAACTCATCAAGCGTATGGAGATCAGTGCCGGCCACTAAATCCACTGCAACCATATCGCCTTTAGTGCTACCGACTGCAGATAAGTAGTTATTGGCTGCCATAGCGCTATAGACATCATCTGCGCCCACACCAAGCCCAGCCATCTTCTCGCGATCGAGCCAAGCGCGCAAAGCAAACTTTCTGCCACCAGTAATTTCAGCGTTCTGGACACCGTCTATCGAATCCAGCTTTGGTTTCACTACCCGCAACAAGTAATCGGTAATCGCGTTGTTTGGAATATCGTCACTATAAAAACCCATGTACATGGCGGCAGTCGATTGACCAATTTGTACAGTCAGCACAGGTTGCTGGGCTTGTGGTGGCAGTTGATTCTTGACAGAGCTAATTTGGGTCTGGATCTGCGTCAATGCCGCATTCGAATCGTAGTTCAGCTTGAGAGTAGCGGTAATGGTTGAAAGGCCACTCACGCTCATGGATGATAAATAATCAATGCCCTGAGACTGAGCAATCGCTGTCTCTAAGGGCTGAGTAATAAATCCTGCAATAGTCTCTGGATCAGCGCCATAGTAGGCCGTCGTAATCGTAACAATGGCATTTTGGGTTTGCGGGTATTGATTCACCGGCAAGGATCCCACCGCTTTCAAACCGAATACCAGCACGAGTGCACTCACTACCAGTGAGAGCACTGGTCTACGAATAAATATATCAGTCCAATTCATCTAGGACTTATTCCTGTGGCTGTGGGTTTGGTGAATTGGCTGGTAACACCTTGTTATTTACGATCAGGGGTGTACCGTTTTTGAGCTTCAGGTGGCCGCTAGTGACCACTGTCGCACCCTCATCAATTCCTTTGAGAATCGCCACCTGATCTCCACGCGTTGGTCCAGTAGTGACAAAAACTTGTTGAGCCTCAAGTGCTGGCTTGCCCTGTTTATCTTTTTTACCAGTTGGCTTGGCAATAAAAACTGTTGAGCCATAGGGGTTATAGGTCACAGCCGTTTGTGGCAAGGTCAGCATTTTCAACTGATCGCCTAACTTGATATTCACATTAGCAAACATGCCCGGTAAGATCTTTTTATCTGGGTTAGCTAACTGAGCCTCTATCTGAATATTGCGTGTATTTGAATCGACCTTCGGACTGACAGCAGTAATCTTGCCAGTGAAGCTTGCACCCTTGAATGCATCGGTAGTCACCACAATTTCTTGTCCAACCTGTATCTGTTCAGCGTTACTTTGCGGAAGATTGAAGTCCACAAAAATCGGATCCAAGGTTTGAAGGGTAAGCAACTTATCACCTGGGTTCACAAACTGACCCGGGTTGATCATCACAATACCAACGCGCCCACTAAAAGGGGCCTTTAAATTTTTCTTAGCAACTAAAGCCGTTTGCTGCTCTACCTGAGCCTGCTTAGACTTTGCATCCGCTTTGCTAGTATCAAATACGTTCTTACTGATCGCCTGAATCTCTAACTGCTGTCTATCACGCTCATTTATTACTTGAGCCAAATCTGCCATTGCTTTTAAAGAATTCAGTTGAGCAACATCAGATGCATCATTTAACTTAATCAGTAACTCGCCCTCTTTAACATCCATGCCTGATCTGATTGAAACATGTTGTACTAGGCCGCCAACTTCAGTGCTGAGCTCGACACCACGAAATGCACGCACATTACCAACACTAGATAACTTGGGTTGCCATGCTGAAGTTTCCACAACCATCGTAGAAACTGTTGCTGGTGGTAGGCCCATGCCAGCAATGAAATACTTAATCATGAAGGTCTTGAGTTGATTGAATCCAAATATCAAGCCCAATAACAAAAATACACCGCACAACATAATGGTCATGCGTCGACCCAAGGGGGTCATAGACTGCAGTTTTGCATTGATCTTGCTACGTATGAACCGTTCGCGCAAGCGTAGCCAAAATCCCTTTATTTTTTCCCAAAGAGCAATGAGTCTCTCGCGAAGTTTCCACTCGATCGCCTTCGCAAGCATCCAAGCCCATAAGGCAACTGCAATAGCAGTTACTTTGGTTTTAATTGTTTCCAGAAGTTTCATTTTGATCTTTGTTCGCTATGGCTTTTGGTTGAAAGGCTGGGCCGGTACGATTCCACCAACCGCCGCCCAATGCTGCAAATAATGCTGCCGTGTCAGAGAATCGGGTTGCTTGCGCAGAAACGGATTTGACCTTAGCAATTTGATATTGATTTTGGTAATAGAGGACAGCCAAATAGCTGGCAGTACCCAGCTTGTATTGCTGCTGTACCAAATCTAAAGTTTCATAAGCGTAGCGTTCAGCATCTGATGCAGACTTTAATGCTTGAGCACCAGTTTCTAAAGCACGCAAGGAGTCAGCCACTTCTTGAAAAGCCTTGAGCACAGTAGCTTGATATTGAAAAACTGCCTGTTCGTAATTAGCCATTGCACCACGGCGTTGCGCCAATAACTGTCCGCCCTGAAAGAGTGGCTGGAAGATGCCACCAGCAATAGACCATAGAGTGGCATTCGGCCCAAACAAGGCTGAGCTTGTTAATGCTGCGGAACCTATAGCGCCAGTGATATTAAATTGTGGCAATAAATTGGCAGTAGCAACACCTACCAAAGCATTGGTGGCCTTGAGTTGCGCCTCTGCTGCACGCACGTCTGGACGCTGACGCACCAAGCTCGATGGCACTGAGAGTGGCAGCTTCTCTGGCAAATGCAAAGATTTCAAGTCAAACTTGGTAATGTTGGCATTACTAGGTAACTCGCCCACCAATACTGCCAGCTGATTACGCGCAAACGAAAGATTGCGTTCATAGGTAAATAAATCGACTTGCGAGTTAGATACTAACGTTCTTTGTGATGTCACATCCACTCGAGAAACCGTACCAATTGCCAATTGCTTTTCTGTTACCTCAGCTAAATTCGTTTGTGCCTTCAAAATTTCTTCGGTTGCCTGCATTTGTGCACGCAAAGCAGCTTCTCGCACTGCGCCGGTAACGATATTGGCGGTCAAAGAAAGGTAGGCACCTTCTAACTGAAACTGCGCAATTTCCTCTTTTGCTCTAGCACTTTCAACTGCACGGCGAGCGCCACCAAAGACATCTAACTTATAAGTGACATTTACAGAAGCGTTATAGAGGTTGTAAGTGTCGGATCCAAAAGGTAAGCCATAAATTGCAGCAGGCTGTAATTGCCGTGTGGCACCGCCATTTAAACCAATGGCTGGGAAATACTGCCCACCAATTTGTGCGCTCACATTTTCTTGGCTCGCACGTAGTGCAGCATCTGCAGCACCTAAGTTTGGATTTTGCTGCAAAGCTTTTTTAATCAATACATCAAGCTCTGGAGACTTGAATAACTCCCACCACTGAGCCTCAATATCTGCGCCTTCAATAAACTCTTGGTCAGTTCCGCCAGGTACCCCAGGTGCAGTAGCTAATTTCTGAGGGATTGTAGTTTCGGTATATCTAGATGTATTTGGAGCATCTGGCTGCTTGAAGTCTGGACCTACCGCACAGGCAGAAAGAAGCCCCGCAGACAGTAGCGAAAGCAAACGCAAAGTATAAAAATCTTTTGAGTCAAACATGAAGTGGGACAAATATCCTTTTCTACAACAGATATTTGAACACACTTTTCTAAACCAGTCTGTGTAACACCTTGATTTAAATAATGAATTTTGTACACAGCTAAACATAGAAGTCAAACGGATTTTTTTACAGTTCAAGCATCTTCTTAGTGGGCAATTCTTCCAAAGCCCCCACTATTAAAATCTTGCATTGCCTGAGCTATCTCTTCTTTGGTATTCATAACAAAGGGGCCATAACCAACAATGGGCTCATCAATGGGCTCCCCACTCAGTAGCAAGGCAATAGAGTCTTCGAGCACATTAACTTGAATGTCCTGACCTTGATTGCTAAACATCAACATCTGTGCATCCTTGGCCACCACTCCCTCACCTGCTTCAATGGCGCCCTTAAGTACGACTAGAGATGCATTCCAACCCTCAGATACAGGGATACTGATTGAACCCTTTTTTAGCTTCAGGTCAATCACACTCATCGGTGTAAAGGTATGCGCAGGTCCTTGATAACCATCTAGCTCTCCAGCGATGATGCGGGCTTGCCCCGATCCCTCCTTCAAATCAACTCTAGGGATTTGTTTATCCAGAATGGCCTGATAAGCTGGCTTGGTCATTTTGAGTTTGGCCGGCAAATTGACCCACAATTGCACCATGTTTAGAGTTCCACCACGTTTAGCAAACCCTTCAGAATGAAACTCTTCATGCAAGATGCCAGAGCCAGCCGTCATCCACTGCACATAACCAGGACCAATAATGCCGCCCTGACCAGTAGAATCCTTGTGCGCTACTTCTCCATCATAAACAATCGTAACCGTTTCAAAACCGCGATGGGGGTGCGAGCCTACGCCCTTACGTTCAGCTGTCTGGGGAAACTCCGCGGGACCCGCATAGTCCAGCATCAAGAATGGGCTCATCTGCTTTCCTAAGTCTTGATAGAAGAACAAAGTGCGCACAGGAAAGCCATCGCCAACCCAGTGACCTTGATCATTACCTTGTATACCAATGAGCTGCTTCATCATTTCCCCAATTTTTTCGATTACTAATTCTTAATTTGCTTTTAGTTGGCCAGCAATCTTGGTAATACGCTCGCCATAGAGGCGTGCCGTTTCTAAATCGCCCACATTCACCTCATCTGCACTTGCATCTGAAGGTGTTTGCATCATTGCACCAGCGGACGAACCTACATAGTTCACATCATCACGCTTCGCAGCTTTGGAGTTTGAAGGCATTAAACCAGTGCCCACCCAAATGCCAGAATGTTGCATAGCGAGAGTGAAGAAGTAATGCAAGGTGGAATGCTTATCACCATTCATCGTGGCAGAGTTAGTGAAGCCACCGAAAACCTTATCTTTCCACTGCTGTGAAAACCATTGCTTAGAACTTGCATCTGCAAATTTCTTGAACTGCCAACTCACTGTACCCATGTAGGTTGGTGATCCAAATACGATGGCATCAGCAGTATTTAAGGTTTCCCACTGTGCATCAGTAATGTTACCTTCAGCATCAATAGCTACTAATGTGCCATTAGCACCCTTAGCGAGGGCTTCAGCCTGTTTAACAGTGTGGCCATAACCACTATGAAATACAACAGCTACTTTAGTCATGATGTTTTCCTTTAAAAAATAAAATTTTTTGTGATGCTGGTAGGTGAAATCTTTATTTAGTTAAATATTGCTTTAACTTCTTTTAAAACTGTTACCGCTTGTTCTAATTCTTGCTTGCTGAGCTTTCTGAAAGCTTTGCCGAGATGCTCAACATGCTCCGGAAATACCTTCTTAAATAATTTATCACCTGTTTTTGAGAGGCCAATCTTGTAGCTACGGCCATCTTCGTCATTCATCAATTTTTCGATGAGCCCTTTAGCCTCAAGTCTTTCCAGGACACCCGTCATGGTTCCTTTAGAAATCAGCGTCTTTTCACCCAACTCCTTACAGGTCATCGGCGGCTGATTACCTAGGGTCGCAATAATATCGAACTGAGTCATGGTTAAACCCATCTCCTTGATATGTGCAGCCGAATGTGCCTCAAATGCCTGGTATGCCTGAACCAACTCCTTAACAAGCGATAGATGATTCATAGGTTTACCTCAATTTAGTCTGTATGCGTACTATTTTAGTACTAGTTCGTACTAATTGCAATAACTCATTAAATGGAGGAAGCACTACCCCCCCCGCAATAAATTACTCGACCGTAACGTCCGAGTTCTGAACGGGGGTCACTAGTTATTTCTTTCTGAACTCTTTATGACACGCATTACAGCTATCTCTTGCCTGCTCAAACGCAACTTTTAACTTCTTTTGGTCCTTGAGTTCTGCGACCTTTACTAGATTCACTGTTTTTGTCTCTAGATCTTTAGCCATCTTCTTAAATTGGTCTTCCTCTAGCCAAATATCATCTTTAGCTTTGGTGTCACCCCTCTCACTACCCGCCACAAAACCTTCCCAAGGTAACTGGCTGAGGTACTCCACCTTTTTGGCATCCACAATGACCGCATTTGGGTCATATGGTCTCGAGCCATCTACCGTCTGAAGAATGCGACTCCAGTAAGTCGCCATTAATGTAAAGGCGGCTTTGCGATGTTTAATAGCTTGCTCAATTTTGCGATCTTCTTGAGCAATACTGGCTGTAGATGCGAACAGGGTTAGTAAGGCTAAGGAAATAATTTTCTTCATTTGAAATTCTATCAATTAATGAAACATTGGATAAAGAATCATTCCAGCAACAGCGGCAGCAATAACAACCACTGGCTCAGTTAACTTCTTATATTTCCACAGTAATACAGTAGTCACAATAGCCAATACAGCAGTCGGAACGTCCACAATGGAGCGCTGAGCAATCACAATGACTGAACCTGTAATTGCGCCAACTGCGGCGGCAGTTACTCCGTCAATAAAAGCAATCAGACTTGGGTTCTTGCCATACTTCTTAAAGTACGGCGCTGGGATAACGGTAAACAAGTAGCAAGGCACAAAGGTGGCTAATGCCGCAACACTGGCACCTGTAAAACCGGCAATGAGATAGCCAATAAAGCCTACCGTAATGACTACAGGTCCGGGGGTAATCATCGCAACAGCAACAGCATCGACAAACTGCTTTTCAGTTAACCACTGATGTTCCACTACGACCCCGCCATATAAGAATGGAACGATGGCTAAGCCTGAACCAAATACAAACGCCCCCGCTTTGGTAAAGAAGATAGCTATTTGACTTAATAAGGACAAATCGAAGCTACCCCAAATACTCGTAAATACTGGTACTTGAGTAACAGCAAGTCCATTCAGTCCACCACTCTTAAACCATTTAGGTGGTGCTTTAACGAATAAGGTAATAAAGCCTGCCGCAAATACCAAAGAAGCAATTTCAGATTGAGTGATGACGGTACTTATTACCATCACTAAAAATATTGCCCAAAGTAACTTATCTTTACCCACAGTTTTCTTAGTGAGCTTTTGAGCGCTAATCGCAATGATTCCAATGACTGCGGCTCCAACACCATAAAACACGGAGCGCATCCACGCTAAGTCACCGTAAGCAACATATGCCCAGCCTAGAGCAACCACCATTAAAAATGAGGGGACCACAAAAGCAATTCCCGCCAGCGTTGCCCCCAGAATGCGGTAGTGAACATAGCCCATATAAATGGCTAACTGAGCCGCCATTGGACCTGGTGCCATTTGCGCTAAAGCCATACCTTCTTTGTAGTCTGCTTCGGTGATCCACCCATATTTTTCTACGAGGTCACGATTCATATAGCCCGCTAGAGCTACAGGACCACCAAAGCCCCAAGTGCCGAGCTTGAGCATATAGAGGACTAATTGCCAAAGGCTGTAACTTGGTTTTGAATCTAACTGGGCTGTCTCCATAACGATCTCTTTAATTTTTATTTTTTATGATGAGTCATCATACGCCGAGATTATGCGTGCGCTCAAGGGGTTCCATTGAGAACGATAAGTTTAATTACAGTAGATTAAGTCCAAAGTTTTTCATCAAGATAGAAAATAAGCCGAATAGAAGTACGGTGAGAACTACGCATACGCCCAACGTCAACCAAAATCCAATCAGTGGCAGAAGATAAGGAAAAAATAAGAACATCGGCAATGTAGGGATCACGTACCAAAAGGTGTAATAAGCGTGATTGGCTATTTTCTCTTCTGGCTGGTTTTCAAAATAAAGCCACACTAGAGTTAAAAGTGTCATCAGTGGCAATGCCGCAATAAATCCACCCAGTCGATCACTTCTTTTGGCAACCTCAGAAATGAATACAACTATTCCTGCGGTCAATAAGTATTTGGTAATGATCCAAGCCATAGAAGCCTTTAGTGTTGTGGGTTATCCGATTATAGGAATGTCGCTTAAACCGACATTACGCATATATACGCATACACGTATGTATAGAAACCTACTTTCTTTGATTAAGTTTGCCCGAGCTCCATATGTCTAGTTGCCGTTGAGCTTCAGCAGTAATGCCATCAATAGAATCTTGAGGTAACTGCTTTAGGCATTCAGCCAACGCTTCGGGGCTGAGCTTTTCAGCAGGCTTGTTCTTCTTGATTTCTTGGGATGATTTGCCATCCCAGGCAAATGGATTGCTAAACGCTGGTGTATCGGGCAGACAGTCGTCTCTATAGACTGGCGCATCATCTGTAGCAAATGGCGTAAATGAAATCGTTCTTTCAAAGATGAGTGATTTGCCTGTTGGCGTGGGTGGCAAAGCAGGCATAGACTTCATCGCCCTTCTAGCCAATTGCTCCGCTTTATCAGAAGTTTTCCAAAGCGTTTCAACTTTGACAAGAGTTCCATTTGGAGCAATTTCTATTCTAAATCTGACTTGCCCTTGGTCCGGACCCTCTACAGCTGCGCCCATCAGACTTCGTACTTGCTGACCGAAAGAGTGGCGATATCCTTTGCTATTTTTTAATGTGTATTTGGATGCGAATGCCCACTCTTCCGAAGTTGGGGCTGATGGTGCCGCTAATGATGCCGGTTGTTTATCGCTTCCTAGAATAGGATTTAGATCATTACTATTTTTAGCAATAGGATCTTCTAGTCGAACCTCAATAATGTTGAGATTTACATCTTTGGGTTTAGCAAAGATAAAGCCCTCATAGGTAGCCCACCACAGAATTAGCCCAAGATGAACGGCAATTGATAGCCAGAGCGCAAAAAGGAGTCTGGGGGGCTTTTTTTTCATCAACTTAGGAGCTTATCCGATATAAGTTCCAATTGGAACTATCCAATTACTCTTAACCCAGTAACAAACTGTTTTGGCTGAGCACCTAATCTAGCGTCTCTAATTTTGCGTTTTTTATAGACTGAGAACACGCTTTCAGCACTCAAATCGAATCCTCTAGGCGAGCGATAGCCTTTTTGGGTAAGAGTCTCTGAGATCCTTTTAAAGGTCATCTTTTCCTGATCTCTCATTTGAATAATGCTGTCTGAGAGCTCCTTTTGATAATCGGAGTAAGCCCCAATCATTAGCGATTGAGTTTTGATGACTACTTCGAATTTGACAGCAAAACCTTGAAGCTCTACTACCCCCGTTGGGATCACTCCACGGTAACGCTCTTTGCGAGGTTGCGTGGCTTATCGACATCCGTATCCAAGGCGCAAGCGGTGTGATAAGCCAGGAGCTGAAGGGGAACTACATGCAAGATTGGCGAAAGATTGCCGTAGTGTTCAGGCAAACGAATCACATTGATACCTTCACTACTAGCAATCTCGGAATCCTGGTCAGCAAAAACATAAAGCTTTCCACCGCGGGCTTTAACCTCTTGCATATTGGATTTGAGCTTTTCCAAGAGATCATCTTTAGGTGCTACGGTGACCACCGGCATCTTGTCAGTAACCAGCGCTAAGGGTCCGTGCTTTAACTCACCTGCTGGGTAGGCTTCGGCATGAATATATGAAATCTCCTTTAGCTTGAGAGCCCCCTCAAGAGCAATCGGATAGTGCATGCCGCGCCCTAGGAATAAAGCGTTTTCGCACTTAGCAAATGCTGTACTCCAAGCAATGATCTGAGGTTCAAGAGCTAACACGGCATGCAAAGCTTTTGGCAAATGGCGTAAGTCACGCAAGAGCTCTTTCTCACGTTCGGGGCTTACTTTTCCTGCGCGCTTAGCCAATGAAACAGCCAATAGATAAAGGGCGACTAACTGAGTTGTAAATGCTTTGGTAGAAGCCACGCCAATCTCAGTACCGGCCTTAGTCAAGAAATTCCAATTCGTTTCGCGAACCATGGCACTACTCGCTACATTACAAATCGCCAGGGTGTATTGATGCCCTAAAGACTGTGCGTGGCGCAAAGCTGCCAAAGTATCTGCAGTCTCACCGGATTGGGAGACCACCACAATTAATGTGTTGGGATTGGGGACGGTTGTGCGATAGCGATATTCACTAGCGATCTCCACCTGAGTCGGAATGCCGGCTAAATCTTCTAACCAGTATTTAGCAACACATGCAGAGTAGTAACTAGTACCACAGGCCAAGATCAAAATTTGATCAAACTTTTTCCACTGCTCTGGATCAGCATTAAATAGTTCCGGACCAAAGCTAGCAATATTGGCAAGCGTGTCACCAATTGCTCTGGGTTGCTCAAAAATTTCTTTTTGCATGTAGTGCTGATATGGCCCCAGGTCTACTGAATCAGCCTGAGCAGGCATGGGTTTTTGATCTCGCTGCGCAGTCTTTCCTGCCTGATCAATGATCTCAACACTCTCTGCCTTGAGAACAGCAAGATCGCCCTCCTCTAAATACATCATGGAGTTTGCTCGACCAGCAAGCGCTAAGGCGTCAGACGCGAGGAAGTTCTCATTTTCGCCAAGCGCTACAACCAAGGGCGAACCTACTCGCGCGCCTACCAACAGATTTGGGCGATCTTGTGCAATCACGCCAATCGCATAAGCGCCATGCAGTCTTGGCAACACAGAACGGACTGAAGCGACTAAATCTTGTTGTTTGCTAGATATATAAGCTTGATGAATTAAATGCGCAATCACCTCGGTATCCGTTTCTGAGGTAAATACATAACCTGCCGATTTAAGCTCAGCGCGGAGTGATTCGTAGTTTTCAATAATGCCGTTATGAACTACGGCAATCAATCCCCCAGAAATATGGGGATGTGCATTTTGTGTATCAGGCTTACCGTGCGTTGCCCAACGGGTATGCGCAATCCCTAAGGTGCCATGAAATTCTTTACCCTGCTCCGCTAACTCAGAGACACGAGCAGTAGTGCGTGCACGTTCAATCGGATGCTTGGCATCATCACCATTCATTACAGCAAAGCCACAAGAATCATAGCCGCGGTACTCAAGACGACGTAAGCCTTCAATTAAAACTTCAACAATGTTCTTACGCGATGCTGCGCCAACAATTCCGCACATTATTTTTTAGCCTTAACGGATTTTTTGGTGCTTACCTTCTTGGTGACTACTTTCTTTTCTTTCTTTACCGGGCGCTGCCACTGTAAAGAGATTTGCTTGGCTCGTGATACCGTGAGCTGATTGGGTGGAGCATCTTTGGTCAGGGTCGTGCCTGCCCCTAAAGTAGCGCCGCGGCCAACACGCACTGGGGCAACCAGCTGCGTATCAGAGCCAATGAAGACATCGTCCTCAATAATGGTTTGGTGTTTATTCACACCATCGTAATTGCAAGTAATTGTGCCTGCACCGATATTGACTCTGGAGCCCACGATGGAGTCACCCACATAAGCCAAGTGATTTGCTTTACTGCTTGCAGCGATCTTACTGTTCTTGACTTCGACAAAATTGCCAATATGTACATCGTGAGATAAATCTGCGCCAGGGCGCAAACGCGCATAAGGGCCGATCAGTGAATTTGCACCAACTTGCGCACCATCAATATGACTGTATGGGTGAATGATGACGCCCTTACCAATTACGCTATTGCGAATAATGCAGTACGGGCCTACTTTTGTTCCTGCAGCCAAAGTGACGCAACCCTCAAATACACAACCGACATCAATAAAGACATCTGTACCGCACTCTAGAGTTCCGCGAACATCAATCCGCGCTGGATCCGCCAAAGAAACACCGGCATCCATTAATACATGTGCTTGATTGAGTTGATGTACTCGCTCTAATGCAGCCAACTGATCGCGACTATTAACACCAACAGTCTCATATTCGTTATCAGCTTGTGCAGTGCGAATAGGAACACCATCCTTGACTGCCATTGCAATCACATCAGTTAAATAATATTCACCTTGGGCATTACTTACACGCAAAGACTTTAACCATTTCTTGAGTGAATTGGTTGGCAGTACCATGATGCCGGTATTGATTTCTTGAATACGCTTTTGCTCAAGCGACGCATCTTTTTCTTCAACAATCTCTTTTACAGACCCGTCGATATCACGCACGATACGGCCATAGCCTGCTGGATTGTTGAGGTTTTGAGTTAGAAGCGCTAATGCAGAATCTTCACCGCGCACACCATCAGCCAATTTTTCTAATTTAGAGAGCGTCTTCTTACTTGTTAGGGGAACGTCACCATACAGAACCAAAGTAGGTTCATTCACATCCAACTTGGGCAAGGCTTGCAATAAAGCGTGGCCCGTTCCTTTTTGCTCCGCCTGCAATACTGTACCCACTTTGCCAAAGCGAGAATCTTGCATGCTGGCGATATGAAGAAATTCTTTAACATCCGCGGCGCCATGACCAACTACAACAATCGGAGCAGTTTTAGCGCTTTTGCCTTGAAGTTCTAATGCTGTATTGAGGACATGCTGGAGAAGGGGTTTCCCAGCCAAGGTTTGAAGAACCTTGGGTAGTGCGGACTTCATCCGCTTTCCCTGCCCAGCAGCCAAAATAACGATGTTCATAAAGAAGGATTATAAGACCCCTGCATGAGCGTTCCACAGGCTATTTCATCGATTTCTGTCTCGTCAATTGCCTTATCGCCAGCGGATCTTGCGGCAATACCCGATAGTTCCGTAGAAATCCCGAGATTCTTAAAATCAAAGGCCTCACCATCCATTAAATGGGATGGCACGATGTGATGCATTGAGCGAAAGAGATTCTCGACGCGCCCTGGATGTTTTTTCTCCCACTCTCGCAACATCTCTTTCATGGCGCCACGCTGAAGATTGGGCTGACTGCCACACAGATTACACGGAATAATTGGGAAGTTCATGTCTACTGCATAACGCTCCAGTAACTTTTCAGGAACGTAAGCTAGAGGGCGAATGACGATGTGCTTACCATCATCAGATCGCAATTTCGGTGGCATGCCTTTCAGCTTGCCAGCAAAGAACATATTGAGCATTAATGTCTCTAAGATGTCATCACGATGGTGTCCTAAGGCAATCTTAGTAGCGCCCAACTCATCTGCTACACGATACAAAATGCCACGACGTAATCGAGAGCAAAGTCCGCAAGTAGTTTTTCCTTCTGGAATGACACGCTTAACGATGCTATAGGTATCTTGATTTTCAATATGGTACTCAATACCCAAAGCTTTTAAATAATTCGGCAAAATCTCCGCCGGAAAGCCTGGCTGCTTTTGATCTAAGTTGACGGCAACAATTTCAAAATCAATTGGGGCACGCTCGCGCAACTTCAACAGAATATCGAGCATGGCATAACTATCTTTACCGCCAGATAAACACACCATCACTTTATCGCCATCTTCGATCATGCCAAAGTCGCCAATCGCTTGACCAACTAAACGGCACAGCTTTTTCTCAAGCTTGTTTTCTTCTAAGACGACTTTGCGAATATCACTCATAGCTACTAAATTCTTTTCTCGAGTTTCTTTAAGCCTGCTTCATCCGAAACACCTCAACACCAACAGAGTGACAATCAGGGTAAACATCGGGCTTGGCCGTACTGACGCGAGCAGCAATGACCTTAGGATGCAATAACATTGCTTTGACGATGTCATCGCAAAAGGTTTCTTGTAGATGGATATGGCCTTGGGAAGACCGTGCCTTAATGGTTTC
Source organism: Polynucleobacter sp. Nonnen-W13 (assembly GCF_018881735.1). Lineage (NCBI taxonomy): Bacteria > Pseudomonadati > Pseudomonadota > Betaproteobacteria > Burkholderiales > Burkholderiaceae > Polynucleobacter > Polynucleobacter sp. Nonnen-W13. The sequence continues at coordinate 295,823 of NZ_JACVPU010000003.1, forward strand.
ACGCATAAAGTCATAATCAACTACTTCTTCCAATAAATCTTTAGAAGGGGTATTCATATTCAGAGGGATATAGAGATCTACATTGAGAATGACGCGCTGTTCAGCTTTTTTCTCAAAATCATGGACACCAATATTGATATAGATTTCATAGTCACGCAGAAATAAGCGGCGGCAATCAGCAAGTGCTGGATAAGAAAGAATGGCTTGCATAATTTTTATTTACTTTTTTTAACTTTTTATTCTGTATTAAATTCTTAGCTTGTTTTAAACATCACATCGCGCGATGATGGCAGCAGATGTTGTCCACCATCTACATATAAGGTTGTGCCTGTGATCGCATGCGAGCTGGCTAAAAATACCGCTGCTTTTGCAATATCACTAGGTGTTGATGATTTTCCTAAAGGCGTCATCTGGTGCGCCTTCGTGAAACCTGCGTCGGTTTGATCACCAGAAGTGAGCGTAATACCGGGGGCTAAACCAATCACTCGCAAGTGTGGAGCAAAATCTACCGCCAGCATCTCAACCGAAGTGAGGAGTGCAGCCTTGGATAATGTGTAGGACAAATAATCTGGATTGAGATTAATTAATTTTTGATCAAGCAACTGAATTACTGAAGGGATTGATAAATCACCCTCACTTACTTTCTTTGACTGTCCCTTTTGATAGTCAAACATCAACCGCGATAGCAATATGGGCGCAGCTAAATTGACCTGCATGTGGTCTTGTAAAGTTTTGCTACTGAGTGGAGCATCCGAATTAGCACGATCATATTCAAAGATCGAGGCATTATTGATCAGGCATTGCAAATTATTGAACTTGGCAGCAACTGCGGCAAATAATGAGTTCACTTGTGCTTCGCTGGCAAGGTCGGCTTTAAACGCGATGGCTTTACACCCTAGCCGGTGGATTTGGGCTACGGTAGCTTGAGCCTCGGATTCCGACTGGCTATAGTGGACGGCGACATCCCAGCCTTGACAAGCAAACTCCAAGGCAATTTCTCGACCGAGACGCTTAGCAGCGCCAGTCACTAAAACTGCTTTGTTTTCTTGGGGTTGTGGGTTTGAACTCAAGTTACCTAAATTCTCTTAGACTAGCGAGCTATGGATATTACCTTGACCAGCCTTGAAACGGCTCATACCGAGCTTCTAAGCCAGAAAATAATGGCGGAAATCACCACACACGGCGGCTGGATACCCTTTTCAAGATATATGGAAATGGCTCTCTATGAGCCTGCAATGGGCTATTACAGCGCTGGGGCCCATAAATTGGGTGCTGGTGGTGATTTCACGACCGCGCCTGAGCTCTCCCCCCTATTTGGCGCTGCCATTGTGGAGACGCTTCTACCTATTTTGGAGGGTCTTCAGAATCAAGGGCTCCCCACCCAGATTCTGGAGTTTGGCGCCGGTACAGGCAAGTTAGCCGAATCCATTCTGAGCCGACTTCACGAACTTGATTTCACCTTGGATCACTACGACATTATCGAGATCTCACCCGACCTAGCCCAAAGGCAAGAAGAGCGACTTCAACATCTCTCCAAGGAACTCAATTTATCCACCCAATACCGTTGGCTCAGCTCCTTACCCAGCAACATCAAAGGTATTATTTTGGCTAACGAAGTTATTGACGCCATTCCTTGTGATGCCATCATTTTTCAGAATGGCTTCTGGTATTGGCAGGGTGTTTCCGTTGTTGATGGCAGACTTACTTGGTCAATAGGAGGGCCCGTTGAACAAGCCCTACTTCCAGAAACCTTGGTGAATGGAAGTTTTTCTGAAGGCTACGTTTCCGAACTCCACGCACCAGCTAATGCTTGGATGCGCCAAGTAGCCAATCACCTAGATACTGGCCTCTTCCTCACATTTGATTATGGGTTTCCAGAGAGTGAGTACTATCACCCTCAACGTCTCGAGGGCACCTTAATGGCACACCATCGCCATCATGCAATTCAGGATCCATTTTATCTTCCAGGGCTATGTGATGTGACTACCCACGTGGAGTGGTCACAAATTGCGCGCAATGCGCTAGAGGAAGAAGTTGATGATGTCTATCTCAGCAATCAAGCAAGTTACTTGCTTGATGCGGGTATTGGCGATATCGCATTAGAGATTGGCGACCCCAGCAATCCAGAAACTTTTTTACCCATTTCAAACTCTCTACAAAAACTGTTGTCCGAAGCGGAGATGGGTGAGCTCTTTAAGGTCTTCGCATTCTCAAAGAAACTATCTGACATATTGCCAGACCATTCATTAGAAGACTTGCCTGGCCTTCGAGGCAGAAACCGGCTTTAAGTTAATCAAATAGTGAATGCTGCAGTAATGGCTGAGAGTCTTGCGACATCTACTGCATGGCGAATACTTTCACCATTGGATCGCTCTTCTGCAGGAATCCCTTCAATAATTTCGGCTGTATTAATTACCTGAGTATTTTGCATTGCCAAAATTAAAGTGTCGACATTCAGGCCGATGCGTTTAGCTAAATTCAGTAAAGCCTGGCCACGATCAGGCTTGCGCCAAACATCCGCACGATTAAACCAAGTCAACATATCGGCAGGCTGAAATGCGCTATTTTTAGCCTTTGCCCTACTCTCAATTAACAAATAGAGCTCACTAAATATTTCACTGAAGTCACGCACTTCATTTGGCATTTTGACGGACGCTGCCCATGACCGAATTTCACTAGCAGACAAGTTCATGAGCGTAACAGCGCAGCGATCTTCAAGGCGGTTATCTGCTGCATGCAAGTGTGCAATGAGTTGCTCGCGAAATTCTTCTTTAGCTAAATTATTTGCTAGCTTCGTCGGCAACAGCACTCTAGCTGCGTCTGCATCTAACAAAACTTGGAACATTCGCATTGGCTTACTAGCAGCAAAGCCTCTAGCCAACTCCTGCCAAATTCTTTCAGCTGAGAGTGCTGATAATTCATTAGATCGAACAATGACTTGCAAAGCATCCATGGTTTCTGGCGCGACCATGAACTCCGGAAAGCGGGCAGCGAAACGAGCGATACGCAATAGACGCAAAGGGTCCTCTGCAAACGCATCAGATACATGGCGGAAAATTTTTGATGCCAAATCGTGCTGACCGTTGTAGGGATCTAGAATAGGCCCCACCCACTTGCCATCAGATCCCACCTCTTGGGCCATTGCATTAATCGTCAGATCACGCCGCTCTAAGTCTTGTTCTAGAGTGACAGTCGGGTCGGCATAAAACAAAAAGCCTTTATAGCCCTTGCCCGTCTTACGCTCCGTACGAGCCAAGGCATATTCAGCTTGAGTCTCAGGATGTAGAAAGACTGGGAAATCTTTGCCTACAGGACGATATCCCTGAGCAATCATCTCTTCTACGCTAGAACCCACTACGACGTAATCAATGTCGTGCACCGGCAAACCCATGAGGGTATCCCGAATAGCGCCACCGACTGCATAGATCTTCATCGATTTATTTCATGCCTTCTAGTGTGCGACGACTCATGCCAAAAACTTTACTCAGGGCATCTACCCTATTTAGCGGCAGGATATTGGGCAACTGCATGGAGGCAATATTGTCGCGTGACATTAAGGTCGGAACCGGTAAAAACTCAAATGCCAAAGCCTGAAGATAACCAACAAAATCCGGTACGGGAATGATCACGCATTTTGTATCGACTTTACGCGCAGCAAATTCCACAATCTCTTTCATGGTGTAGACCGTGGGCCCTACTAAATCATAAGACTGACGAATCGTCGATGGCATTTTTAAAGCCCTTGTAAATGCAGTGGCCACATCATCCACACTCACCGGCTGAAACTGCGCTGCTGAGTTTGCCAAAGGCATCACCGGAAATAATTTCGTTAACTTGGCAAACAAATTAATAAATTGATCCTGCGCACCAAAAATGACTGAGGGTCTAAAAATAGTCCAGTCGAGATTACTAGCTTTTACTACGGCCTCTCCATCGCCCTTACTGCGCTGATACATTGATGGGCCATTTGAATCCGCACCCAATGCACTCATGTGCAGGTAACGCTTAAGACCATGTAACTGCATGGCGGTCATAATATTTTTAGGGAGCTCCACATGAGCTGCTTTAAATACTTTTCCGTATGGCTCAGCGGGCTTGTCATGCAGGACGCCAACCAAATTGATCACTGCACCACCAGGTTTAATGCGTGAGCAAAGCACTTGTAAAGAATCAAACTCATGCACATCAGCATCTTCTAAATATATCTTTGGCAACATGCGTAATTCACGAGCGGATGCCAAGTGCCTAGTGGGTAGCAATACTGAATAGCCCTCTGCCTGCAATTGGGCAGCCAAAACTCTGCCTACAAAACCGTTACCGCCAATTAACAGAATGTCATATTTCATAAAAATCCCATCTCGTTAAACTACTAGGGCAACTCAGAGGCGTTTGCCGCCTTAGGAGTGATCACCCCCAAACGCTGTTTTAAAGATTGTGTCTGACCATGCATTACCGATGAATAGTATGTTGCATTAGCCAACACGTTTTTTACATAAGTTCGGGTTTCATTGAACGGAATCGTTTCAGCAAAAATTGCACCCTCTGTTGGGCTAGTCAGCTTTTCCCGCCAAGTTTTTGAGCGCGATGGGCCAGCGTTATAAGCAGCAGAAGCCAAAACCCAAGAGCCATCCAGATCTACCAAGACCATATTCAAGTAATTGCTACCCAAGGTGAGATTGGTGTTGGTATCAGCAAGCTTGTCATTAGTATAAGAGTTCATGCCAATCTTCTTTGCCACATACTTTGCTGTATTCGGCATCACCTGCATCAATCCTGATGCGCCCACAGAAGAGGAGGCATTCATAATGAAGCGTGATTCTTGACGAATCAACCCATAGGTCCAAGCCAAGTTCAAATCAATTTGCTTTGCAATCGGCGATAGCTCATCACGATAGGGTGTAGGGTAACGCAAACTGAAGTCATGCTCTTGCTTAGTGCGGTCTGCAGTATTGACAACACGGTCATATAGACTAATACGCTTGGCGTACTCAGCAGATGCCAGCAATTGCTTATCAGTCATATTACGCAATTCCCAGTTCCACTCACGATTGCCTTCAAAACGCAAATTCATGGCATAGAAACGCTCGCCCCTGATAAAGCCTTTACGCTGAGACATCGCTTCGATTTCTGCATCACTAACCTTAGTGCGTGCAGGCACATGATTTGATTTACCTAAATCCTCTCGTGCAAGCTGTCCATAAAAATTATATTGATCGGCAACGAGTTCAAGGTTCTCGCGTGCCTTTTCATTTTGTCCATCCACCTTCAATGCACGCGCATACCAATAAGTCCAAGCGGGATCTTTACTGCGAACCGCAGGATTCATACCTTCAATCGCATTCTTTACTAGCGTCCAATCCTTAGCGCGCAAGCCTGCACGGACCTTCCATTCCTGACCTTCAGCAGAGAGCAGCTCGTTATAACCTAACTCTTGTTGAAAACGATAGGCATCATCTGCATTAGGATCTAATTTCTTTGCAAGGAACTGACCAATGACACCCCAAGCTATAGCCTGATTCTCTTTACTATAGCGAGATGCATTTTGTGAAAAATCTTTAAATGCTTTTGCGGGATCGGCTTTAGCAGCCTTCACAATCTCGGCAATCGGATCTTCCCCACCTAAGCGACGTGACATAGTGTCAAAACCCATCTCACTGGCAGCGCGACCAATTGCTTTTGCTTCGCTCGGTGTCATACCTCCTGCACCAGCCAAGGCAGGCACCAATTCTTGGCAAGCCTGACCGAAATAACGTGGATCCAATAATATTGCGCGTGCATCAATTGCTACTTTGGTTGGGTTCTCACCTTGAGCCAGTTTTGACTGTAGTGAATAGCACTTCACCTGAGTGTCATCATCTAGGACAAACTTAGGGTATTCAGCATCAAAACGTGACCAATCTTTTCGCTTACCCAAAACGAGCAGCCAATCATTACGCATCCGATCAGCCAGAGCCGAACCTTGATATTGATTTAAAAAAGTCGCCACCTGAGAATCCGCATTACTATCGGCGCGCGCGGCACCAGCACTATCAAATAGCTGGGGCTTAATACGAAAATAGGCTACGTAGTCGTCATAGGGATAATTGGAGAGGCTGGCTGCTAATGTCTGTGCTCGAGCAACATCATTTCGTTTGGCTGCCTCGCGTAACTCAATAAAAGTGCGGTCGCCTTCAGTGATTTCAAATGCTGAAACTCTGCTTTCTTTGGCTGGGCTTGTTTTCTTAACCTTCTCTGCAGAAATGCTGGGCGTAGAAATGAGCAGGGCCAAAAATAAAATTCCGCCCACGGTATTTTTCCAGCCACCAAGAACATCAACCCTCTTTTTCACTATCTTGCCTTATCGATTTACTATATCTCTTAATTTTCGCCTGATAATGGATGATATGCACGGCAATTCTCCAAAATCGTTACGGCAGCACTTACTAGCCCAAAGAAAACAGTTTGTGGGTAGCGCAGGCTATGCCAAAGTACAAGAAGCTATTGTGACCAGTCTTACCCATTTACTGGCCAAGCATGATGCTCAGATTCAATCTGTTGCCTTATATTGCCCCATACAAGATGAGCTTGACCTCAGGCCGGCTCTTTTAGCTTGGGCGGACACTAAGATAGACAAAGTGCTAGCGCTCCCTTTTGCGCGCCCCGATAAACATTTAGATTTTTATGTCTGGCAAGAGGGCGATCTACTTATTCCAAGTCGCCACGGCGTACTAGAGCCCGACCCTAATAACCCCCGCAGACCTCAAATCATTCCAGACTGTATTTTGATTCCCTGCGTTGGCTGGTCACAGTCTAAGGCAGGAGATAAAAACCATCATTGGCGACTGGGGTATGGGGGCGGCTACTTTGATCGCACTTTGGCGCAATTGCGTAAAGCCAAGCCAAACTTACTGTGTATAGGAATTGGCTTTGATTGGCAAAAGTTAGATGATGCACAGTGGCAAGCTCAAACGCATGATGAGCCTTTAGATGCCATGCTGACAGAGTCAGGCTTAGTAACTACTGATTGAGGCTTAAATTATCTGCAATGGCTAAAACGGCATCAGCCTGATTTAGCGAATAGAAATGCAGTCCAGGCGCTCCTGCAACTAGAAGCTGGTCGCAAAGATCAGTAACCACCTCTTCACCAAAAGCACGAATAGAGGCAGTGTCATCACCATAAGACTGCAAACGCAAACGAATCCAACGCGGGATCTCTGCGCCGCAGGCATCAGAAAAACGTAGCAACTGAGTGCTATTGGTAATCGGCATAATTCCGGCAATAACCGGCTGAGTAACGCCCAATTCATATGCCTCATCTACAAAACGAAAATAGGCATCGCTGTTATAAAAATATTGCGTGACTGCGGAGTTTGCTCCAGCCTTCATCTTTTGCACAAAAAAATCCACATCGGTTGCCGGTGACTTAGCCTGAGGATGGCATTCCGGATATGCAGCGACATCAATGTGAAACCAGTCACCGGTTTCTGTACGAATGAATTCAACCAATTCATTAGCATGATGGAACTCACCATATTGACCCATACCAGATGGTAGGTCGCCACGCAAAGCTACGATACGCTTAATACCTAAAGCTTGGTATTGCTTCAACATCTCGCGCACGCTCTCACGTGAGCTTCCAACACAAGATAAGTGGGGAGCAACCGCTGCACCTGCAGCATGAATGTCGCTCACCACTTTTAATGTGCCAGATTGAGTAGAGCCACCAGCACCAAAAGTCACGGAATAAAAAGCAGGCTTGAGCATTTCACTAAAACGCTCGCGCACGAGATGTAACTTATTCTCACCTTCAGGTGTTTTTGGAGGGAAGAATTCAACGCTTAATTCCATGATTTTGGGCCTGTGTCTCTATTTCTCTATTGAACAATATCTAGCAAGGAGCTGATTAATAACGGTAGTGATCGGTCTTATAAGGACCTTCCTTGGTCACACCAATGTAAGACGCCTGCTGATCTGACAATACAGTTAACTGAGCATTCAATGTCTTGAGCTGCAAACGCGCAACCTTCTCATCCAAATGCTTAGGCAAGGTATACACACCAACTGGATATTTATCTGTACCAACGGCATTCCACAATTCGATCTGCGCAATTACTTGGTTCGCAAATGAAGAGCTCATGACATAAGATGGGTGACCTGTACCGCAACCCAAATTAACTAAGCGGCCCTTGGCCAAGATAATGATGCGCTTCTCAGGATTGCCATTGATTGCCGGGAAAATCACGTGATCTACTTGTGGCTTGATTTCTTCCCATTTGTATTTCTCGATACCAGCAACATCAATCTCGTTATCAAAGTGGCCAATGTTACAAACGATGGCTTGATTCTTCATCTTGACCATATGGTCGTGTGTAATCACATGGTAGTTACCAGTTGCTGAAACAAAGATATCCGCCTTATCTGCAGCGTAATCCATTGTGACAACGCGGTAACCTTCCATTGCTGCCTGCAAGGCACAGATAGGATCAACTTCAGTCACCCAAACTTGAGCAGACAAAGCGCGCAAAGCTTGCGCCGAGCCCTTGCCTACGTCGCCATAACCACAAACAACGGCAACCTTACCGGCAACCATGACATCGGTAGCACGCTTGATCGCATCCACTAAAGACTCACGGCAACCATAGAGGTTATCAAACTTACTCTTGGTAACAGAGTCATTTACGTTAATAGCCGGGAACTTTAATTCACCCTTAGCAAACATCTGATAGAGGCGATGTACACCAGTAGTAGTTTCTTCCGTAACGCCTTTAACTTTTTCCAAACGAGTGGAATACCAAGTTGGATCTTGCGCCAATTTCTTTTTAATGGCTGCAAACAAAATGGTTTCTTCTTCGCTCGTTGGGTGATTCAAGCAAGCCTGATCTTTTTCAGCACGTGCTCCTAGGTGCAATAATAAAGTCGCATCGCCACCGTCATCCAAAATCATATTGGTGAAGCCGCCATCAGCCCACTCAAAAATACGGTGGGTGTAATCCCAGTATTGCTCAAGCGTTTCGCCCTTGATCGCAAACACCGGTGTGCCGTTAGCGGCAATCGCTGCAGCAGCGTGGTCTTGTGTAGAGAAAATATTGCAAGATGCCCACTGCACTTCAGCGCCAAGCGCCTCAAGCGTCTCGATCAAAACTGCAGTTTGAATGGTCATATGCAATGAGCCGGTGATGCGCGCACCACGCAATGGCTGTTGCGCTGCAAACTCATCGCGAATCGCAATCAGGCCTGGCATTTCAGTTTCAGCAATGGCGATTTCTTTACGGCCAAAGTCAGCCAAAGAAATGTCGGCAATAGCGCAACGGGTTGCTACAAAGTTATTTAAATCGGAAACGGTACTCATGAATGCTCCAGCTAAATACGATCCAATGCTGGAGTAGAAACTCGCTAGCCATTGAATCATGGGTTAGCGAGCGCAGTTGCAATTAGCAAACTCTGGGATTACCTAGGAGTCCACTCCCTTCAAGCCTGGGGAAATACTGGTTCTCAGCATTCCTTGCAACGCTCCTTGAAGGTATGGCGAAATTGTAATCAATTTCGCCATATTTCGCCTTAATACAAATACATACTGCAAATTTGCTACTTAGGAGGCAGATTACAAGCCAGCGGCTGCACGCAATGCAGGCGCCTTATCGCACTGCTCCCAAGTAAATTCTGGCTCTTCACGACCAAAGTGCCCATAAGCAGCGGTCTTACGATAAATCGGGCGCAGGAGATTCAACATCTTGACGATACCCTTTGGACGCAAGTCAAAGTGTTCCGATACTAGTTTCGCAATCTTCTCGTCAGAAATCTTGCCAGTGCCGAAGGTGCTTACCATCACTGAAGTTGGTTTTGCCACACCAATTGCGTAAGAGATCTGAATTAAACACTTGCTTGCCAAACCTGCAGCAACTACGTTCTTTGCCACGTAACGACCAGCGTAGGCAGCAGAACGGTCAACCTTGGAAGGATCCTTACCAGAGAATGCGCCGCCACCGTGAGGAGCCGCACCACCATAAGTATCCACGATGATCTTACGACCAGTCAGACCACAATCGCCTTGCGGACCACCAATAACAAATCGACCTGTTGGATTCACCAAGAAATTAATAGCGCCTTTAATCAAATGCTTAGGCAATACAGGCTTGATGATTTCTTCGATCACTGCTTCACGCAACTTCTCGAGAGAAATATCTTCATCATGTTGTGTTGAAAGAACTACGGTATCGATTGAATCAGGCTTGCCATCCACATAACGCAAGGTCACTTGAGACTTGGCATCTGGGCGCAACCAGTTCAAACGGCCATCACGGCGTAATTGAGATTGACGCTCCACTAAACGATGCGACAAATGAATTGGTAGAGGCATGAGCTCTGTAGTTTCATCGCAGGCATAACCAAACATCAAGCCTTGATCACCAGCACCTTGGTCTAGACCATCGTCATGCGCCTTATCTACACCCTGAGCAATGTCGGGGCTTTGCTTATCATAAGCGACCAATACGGCACAACCTTTGTAATCGATGCCGTAGTCAGTGTTGTCGTAACCAATTTCACGCAAAGTATTACGAGCAACTTGGATGTAATCCACATTGGCGTTTGTAGTGATCTCACCAGCCAAAACTACTAGCCCGGTATTACACAGAGTTTCCGCAGCAACACGCGCAGTTGGGTCCTGAGCCAGGATCGAATCCAAGATGGCATCAGAGATTTGGTCTGCTACTTTATCGGGGTGACCTTCAGAGACGGATTCTGAGGTAAAGAAGTAATCATTTGCCATTGCATATTCCTTTAAAAATTAACACGATCTTTGGGACAACTCGACGTGCCAGGAACTACAACGGCGACGCTTTAGCAGTATTTATGAATCGCCCTGCAAGTTGCCTTAACTCAGCGATGGTTCAATTCTATCCGAAAAACGCCTTATTCATCAAGCATCGCTGGAAATTTGGCCCTAGCGCTGGCATTGAATATCATTGGAGGGTGCGCAAACTCCTTCTCAAGCTAACCCTCGCAGCAATTGCAGTTTTGCCCTTATTCCTGGTTCAGGTAATTGGGGCTGTTTTGGGAATTTTGGCTTATTTAGGATCGGGGCAATATCGAACACTGTTTCGCCCTCAATATGAGGCCGTTGTTAAAAGCCATCATTTACCACTCCAACTCTGGAGTGCCGTGGCAGCCTCAGGACAACTCTTTTCAGATAGCCTGTGGATTTGGCGAAATCCCCAAAAAGCACTTTCCCTGGTTGAAATACAAGACTGGGATCTAGTTGAGGCAGCCATCAATGAAGGTCATGGCCTGGTCATGCTCACACCGCATCTGGGTGGCTTTGAAATCATCCCCAGGGTATTGGCTCAGCATTTCCCAGCCACCATCCTCTATCGCCCCTCCCGTCAAGAATGGCTCAATGAAGTAGTGGAAGAGGGTCGGGCCTACCCTAATATGCACTTCGTACCGACCAATCTGAACGGCGTTCGTCAAATGACGCGCGCCCTCACTCGTGGAGAAGCGATTGGCATTCTCCCAGATCAAGTTCCGAGTGGCGGTGAGGGCGTATGGGTACCCTTCTTTGGGCGCTTAGCGTATACAACTCCGCTGCCAGCACGCTTAGCGAATCGTAACAACACACCAGTTGTCATGTTTACCGCCAAACGTAAAGGGCTGGGTAAAGGCTGGCTCATGCAAGCCAAGAGATTAGAGCCGCTTTCTGAAGACTCCACACTAGCGGCGGCTGAACTCAATCTTGCCATTGAGAATGCAATCCTTGTCGCACCAAATCAATTCATCTGGGCCTATAACCGCTACAAACATCCGAGCGGAGCAGAGCTACCACCAAGCAATTAGTTAATAAATTTATAATTTATTCTCATGACCTGCTTACAAAATGTTTTCAATTTTCTAGCGCTGAGCTTACTACGCCTGTTTGCATTTTTACCTTATGGTCTCACTATTCAGACTGGCTATGCTCTCGGCTGGCTAGCAGCACACATACCTAATGAGCGTGCCAAGGTTGTCACAACTAACTTAAGTCTGTGCTTTCCCAATCTGAGCAAAGATGAAATAGATGCACTTGCGCTAGAGCACTGGAAGTTATTTGGGCGTAGCGTAATCGAGAGAAGTCGTATTTGGCTTGGTAGTGGCAAACAAATTACTGATATCGTCACGATCAACTCTGCTATTACTTTAGGTGATCGCAAGCCACGACTCCTTATTAATCCCCACTTTGTTGGACTTGAAGGTGGCTTTATGGCTCTCTCCGTTTTAGCAAGTGAGCATGACTGGCCACGTGGTGCTGGTCTCTATCAAAACATGAAGAACCCCTTCTTCAATCAAAAAATGATTGAATGGAGAAATCGTTTCGGGGGCAAATCGATTGAGAGACAAAGCCGCCTTCGTGATTTAATTCGAGAGATTCAAACGGGGAACTTTATTTTTATTGCGCCCGATATTGATCTTGGTCCACGCGACTCTGTTTTTGTACCCTTCTTTGGCATTCAAACCAATACGATTACTTCAGTCTCGCGCTTAGCTAGACTCAGTGGCGCAGAAGTCTGCCTCATGACCACCACTTTGGGTCCTGATCGTAAAGCCTATATCTGCAATATCAGTGCCCCACTTCCCAACTTCCCAACAGATAATGTGGAAGCTGATACTGCACGCCTGAATAAATACATTGAAGACCTTGTTCGAGAAAGGCCGGCAGAGTACTATTGGGTACATAAACGCTTTAAGCATCGGCCGTCCGGCGAGCCAAGCCTTTATAACTAATTGGAATTCTTTTGAGCACGAATGTAAATAAGTCCGCGCGCACATTACGCTTCACCAAAATGCATGGTGCTGGCAATGATTTCATTGTGCTCAATGGGATTGATCAAGACCTTGGCAATATCACGCGCGAGCAATGGCAAAAATTAGCTCATCGTCAGCTTGGCATTGGTGCTGATCAAATATTGCTCGTTGAAAAAGCCACGCGCCCTGAAGCTGACTTTCGTTATCGCATTTTTAATTCTGATGGTGGTGAAGTTGAGCAATGCGGTAATGGCTCACGTTGCTTTGTACGCTTTGTACTCGACCAAGGCCTATCCACGAAGAATCCCTTACGCGTTGAAGTAGCGCATACCGTACTAACACTTCAATCTCATGAGGATGGTCAGGTGGAAGTGGATATGGGTTCGCCAATTTTTGAACATAGCAAGATTCCATTTGATGCGGGTGTCTTAGCCAGTAAACAAGAGTTTCATGAAATACTCTACGCGCTACCTATTAAAACCCCTGCCGCACACGACAGTTGGATCGGCGTCGTGTCGATGGGCAATCCTCACGCAGTTCAAGTAGTAGGTGATGTCGATAGCGCACCCGTACTCGAAGAGGGTCCATCAATTGAGAAGGATGCTGCATTTCCCAAACGAGTGAATGCAGGTTATATGCAAATTCTCAATCGCAATCAAATCAAATTGCGCGTCTATGAACGTGGCGCTGGTGAGACCCTCGCTTGTGGCACAGGTGCCTGCGCGGCAGTGGTCTCAGGCATTCGTCGTGGCTTGTTAGACTCCCCGGTCAAGGTGCACACCCGTGGTGGCGACTTACAAATTGCTTGGAGTGGTGTCATCAATGAAGTGGTCCAACCCGTCATCATGACAGGACCAGCAATCACTGTGTTCGAAGGCGAAGTAAAAATCTAAGAACGGAGCTATGTAGCTCCAGCAACTGATATTGAATTAAATACCGTATTTTTCGCGGTAGGCTTTTACTGCTGGCAGATAACTAGTGAGCTCCGCATTGCTTGAGGCGGTTAAGAAGGCCATCAAGTCTGTTAAGTTCGCGATTGCCACCACTGGCAAGCCAAATTCTTGCTCCACTGCTTGGACTGCTGACTTATCACCAATTTCAGTAGCAGTACCCGACTTTTCCATGCGGTCCAAGGCAATTAATACTGCTGCTGGCTCTGCGCCCGCATCACGGATGAGTTTCACAGACTCTCGAACAGACGTACCAGCAGAAATCACATCATCAATAATTACTACCTTACCTTTTACGGGAGCGCCTACCAATGAACCGCCCTCGCCATGATCTTTCGCTTCTTTGCGATTGTAGGCATAAGGTACATTGCGACCCGTATCAGCTAAAGCGATCGCGGTAGCTGCGGCCAACGTAATTCCTTTATAGGCAGGTCCATAGAGCATATCGAACTGGATGCTAGATGCTTGCAAGGCTTTGGCGTAATAGCGGCCTAGTGCACTTAAGCGGGCACCATCGTTGAACCCACCGGCATTAAAGAAATAAGGTGAAAGGCGTCCAGCTTTAGTTTTAAACTCCCCAAACGACAAAACATTTGCCTCAAGGGCAAATTGAATAAAGTTATCTTGATTAGAATTTTTTGAGCTCATAGGCCTATATGTTACGCATCATTTCTGCCAACCTCAACGGTATCCGCTCAGCGGTCAAAAAAGGCTTCCTGCCTTGGGTTGTAAAGCAAAAGGCGGACTTTGTCTGCATGCAGGAGCTCAAGGCTCAGCAGGATGATCTGGAAGATGCCATCCTTAATCCAGATGGCCTGCACGGCTTTTTTCATCATGCTGAGAAAAAGGGCTATAGCGGTTGTGGCATCTACACCCCACATAAGCCAGATGAGGTGCTCTATGGCTATGGCAATGCGGAGTTTGATGCGGAAGGTCGCTATGTCGAAGCTCGATTCAAAAAGCTTTCAGTCATTTCCGTATACATGCCATCAGGCTCAAGCTCACCAGAGAGGCAGGAAGCTAAGTATCGCTATCTCGATTCTTTCTTACCGCACCTAGTAGAACTCAAGAAATCAGGGCGTGAGATTGTGCTGTGCGGCGACGTCAATATTGCCCACAACGAGATTGACCTCAAGAACTGGAAAGGCAATCTAAAGAATTCGGGCTTTTTACCGGAAGAGCGTGCTTGGTTAACAAACCTCTTTAGCAAAGTTGGCTACGTGGATGTCTACCGAAAGCTAGAGCCTGAAGCGACTAATGCCTGCTATACCTGGTGGAGCAACCGCGGTCAAGCGTATGCAAAGAACGTAGGCTGGCGCATCGACTATCACCTCACAACCCCGGGTATTGCAGCTAGCGCTAAACGTACGGCTATCTATAAAGATGAGCGCTTCTCAGATCATGCGCCACTCACAGTAGATTATGACTGGTCTATTTAGCGATCTGTGAATCGTGCTTTTTAAACTCGACTACTTTGAAGTGAATGGCGAGCCAAATCAGAATTAAAACTGGCGCACCAATAATCGCAGTACTTATAAAAAAGCTTGAGTAGCCAAAGTGATTTACAAAGACGCCTGAAAAACCAGCAAGCCACTTTGGCAATAAGAGCATCATCGAACTAAACAATGCGTACTGCGTTGCAGAATACTGAATATTCGTCAAAGCTGATAAGAACGCAATAAATGCTGCCGTTGCAATTCCGGAACTCAGATTATCAGCAGAGATGACCCAGATCAATCCATGCAAGTCATGGCCTTGAGTGGCAAGCCAAGCAAATAATAAATTGCTGACAGCCGATAAAATCGCGCCCAGAAATAAAATACGCATCACGCCAAAACGCAAGGTCAGAACTCCGCCAACAAAGGCGCCGACCAAGGTCATCACTACGCCAAAGACCTTGCTAACTGCCGCAACTTCATCCTTGGTGTAGCCCATATCAACATAGAACGGGTTTGCCATAATCCCCATCACCACATCACTAATACGATAGATGGCAATTAATGACAAAATCAAAATGGCGTGCCACCCATAGCGCCGAATAAAATCTGCAAATGGCTCAATCAAAGTTTGATGTAGCCATGCCTTTGCATTACGGGCTTTGGCAAGCTCAATACGAATAGGCTCCTTGCTAAACAAGGTAGTGATCACCCCCACACCAATCGAGAGTGCCATACAAAGATAGGCAAATTGCCAGGCAGTTGGATCATAGCCAGTAGCGCCTGACTCAGCGCGAGCAGCCAACCAAAGAACGCCAGCCCCAGCCCAAATTAAAGCGAGTCGATAGCCTGTTTGATACGTAGCAGCTAATGCTGCTTGATGATCGCTATCGGCAGACTCAATCCGAAAAGCATCTAAAGCAATATCTTGCGTGGCAGAGCCAAAGGCAACCAAGAGTGCGCACCACACAATCGGCGTAAGTTGAACCTTAGGGTCAACGCTGGCCATACCAACTAAGCCAAGAACAATTAGCAACTGCGCAAAAAGTAGCCAGCTACGCCTTCTACCAAACAATGTAGATAGCAAAGGAATGGATAGCCGGTCCACTAAAGGAGCCCACATCCACTTAAACGCGTAGATCAAACCAACCCAAGTGAGGTAACCAATCGTACTGCGATCTATGCCAGCCTCTCTAAGCCAGAAACTCAGCGTTCCTAAAATCAGTAGCAGCGGTAAGCCTGCAGAGAAGCCCAAGAAGAGCATTCGGAGACAAGGCCATTCGAGATAAACCCGAAAATCTTTCAGCCAGGACTCAATCGTACTAAGCACGTCGAACGCGGAACAGCGCTAGGCTTCCAAAAAGATTAGGCATCAAAGTAACTTGTCGCCCTTCATGCAAGATGCATTGATCCAAAATCTGCAAGCCCAAGCTCGAGGCCAGCTTTTCAAAATCAGCCACTGTGAGAACGCGCACGTTTGGCGTGTTGTACCACTGGTATGGCAAGCTCTTAGAAACGGGCATGCGGCCAAAGCCAACCGCTAGGCGATGTGACCAATGGCCAAAATTCGGGAAAGAAACAATTGATTCCTTACCAACCCTGACCACTTCACGCAAAATCTTTTCAGTTTCATGAATCGTTTGCAAGGTCTGTGAGAGCACAACTGTGTCAAAGCTATTGTTCTCAAACAAGGCTAGGCCACCCTCTAAGTTTTGCTGAATCACATTCAAACTTTTTTGTATGCAAGAAAGTACGCGCGCATCATCAATCTCAACCCCATAGGCATGAACTGGTTTTTGCTTTTGCAGATACTCTAAGAAACTGCCATCACCACAACCGAGATCAAGCACTTCACTATTGGGCTCAATCCAGTTCGCTATTGCAGCAAAGTCTGCGCGCTTCATGATTTTGCCTCTAGCATTTGTGCGAAATAAGCACGAATTAGATTGTGATAACGAGGGTCATCTAACAAGAAAGCATCGTGCCCATGCGGGGCATCAATTTCTGCATAACTAACTTCACTCTTATTGCTAAGTAAAGACTCCACAATCTCACGACTGCGATTAGGTGGGAAACGCCAATCTGTAGAGAAGCTCACTACCAAGAACCTAGCCTGGACTTCAGCTAGGGCGCGATTTAAGCTACCCTCATAACGACGAGCAGGATCAAAATAATCTAGCGCTCTCGTAATCAGCAAATAAGTGTTGGCATCAAAGTAAGTGGAAAACTTATCGCCTTGATGGCGTAAATAACTTTCAACCTCAAACTCAACATCAAAGCTAAAACGATAATCCTGGGATTCGCCATGGGGTCTTTGCAGCTCGCGCCCAAACTTTTCTGCCATGTCATCGTCAGATAAATAGGTAATATGGCCTACCATGCGAGCGAGTTTTAGGCCGCGCTTTGGCACTACGCCATGCTCGTAGTAATTACCACCATGAAAGTCGGGGTCTGACAAAATCGCATTACGTGCTACTTCATTAAATGCAATGTTCTGTGCGCTCAGTTTTGGCGTCGAGGCGATTACCAAGCAATGAGCAAGGCGTTTTGGGAATTGAATAGACCAGGCCAATGCCTGCATTCCGCCTAAGCTTCCACCCATTACTGCAGCAAAACGGCGAATGCCTAACTTATCGGCTAAGCGCGCCTGGGTGTTTACCCAATCTTCTACCGTAATCACTGGGAAGTCTGCGCCATACGGCTTGCTAGTGGCAGGATTGATGCTCATGGGACCAGTAGATCCAAAGCAAGAACCTAGATTATTAACGCCAATCACAAAGAAGCGATTGGTGTCTACCGGCTTGCCTGGCCCAATCATGTTATCCCACCAGCCGATATCTTTTGCATCATCTGGATTAGGACCAGCTACATGGTGTGATGCATTGAGTGCATGACAAACTAGAACAGCATTACTTTTATCGGCATTGAGCTTGCCGTAAGTTTCAATAACTAAATCGTAGCTCGATAAAATGGCGCCACTTTGCAAAGGCAAGGGCTCGGCAAAATGGATAGTATTTCTAGAGAGATTTAGCTCGCTCATTCGGATAGAAGAATGCGAAGACTGATGTCAGACGCTTCAGTTGGAAGCTTTTTAAAGCCGCTACGAGCAAAGCGATGCCAACGGCCCAAAACATAACTCATCAACATCGCCGCACGGATGCTGACTTCATCTTGAGATACATTTGCCCACGAACCACCTTGAGTTTGTGCGATACGCAGTGCCTGCTTTAAAGATGCCTCAACACGATCAAGTACTTGTGTAATACGCTCTTGCAAGCGATCGTCTTCTTGCAATAGAGCGTCACCCAAAAGCACGCGCGTCATGCCAGGATTCTTTTCTGCAAAGAATAAAAGCATCTGCAAAATGCCACGCGCTTGCGCAAGCCCAGACTCTTCTTTTTGGTTAATCTGATTAATCAGACCAAAAACCGTTTGCTCAATAAATGCAATCAGGCCCTCAAACATCTGCGCCTTACTGGCGAAATGTCGATAGAGCGCCGCTTCTGAGACTTGAATTTTTGCAGCTAATGCCGCAGTCGTTACACGCTCACCTTTGGGGTTTTGCAGCATCTCTGCCAACACTTGCAAAATCTGTAGGCGGCGCTCCCCCGGACGTGGGCGCTTGCGTGTCTTGCCCTCTTCGGCAGTTGTCGTCTCAATCTCTGAGGCGCTAGGGTCAAAAGAATCACGCATATTTATATCTCTTGTTCAACTCTTAACGGGAACGGATCATTGTTCCAAATGCTTGCTCTGTCAGAATCTCCAACAATAGGGAGTGCTCAATTCGTCCATCAATGATATGTACTGAATTGACGCCGCTCTTTGCGGCATCTAATGCAGAAGAAATCTTTGGCAACATACCGCCAGAAATAGTACCGTCAGCAAATAGACCATCAATTTCACGTGCAGTCAGGTCCGTTAAAAGCTTACCGCTTTTATCCATCACTCCAGGAATATTGGTCATCATGACTAATTTCTCTGCATGCAAAATTTCTGCCATCTTGCCAGCCACTAAGTCGGCATTAATGTTATAGGCCTGACCCTCTTCGCTAAATCCAATCGGAGAGATCACGGGAATAAAGGCGTCGTCCTGTAATGCTTTTACAACTGCAGGGTTAATCGCCTCAATCTCGCCAACAAAACCTAAATCAATAGTTCCACCAGCCTTTTTTTCATCGGCAACCAGCATCTTCTTTGCGCGAATCAAGCCGCCGTCTTTGCCAGTCAAACCGACTGCCTGACCACCAAAGTGATTAATCAACATCACAATATCTTGCTGAACTTCGCCACCGAGAACCCACTCCACCACTTCCATGGTCTCTTCATCGGTGACGCGCATACCTTGAATAAAGGTACCAGTCTTACCAATCTTCTTGAGAGCTTCATCAATTTGCGGGCCGCCGCCATGTACTACTACGGGGTTCATACCAACCAGCTTAAGCAAAATGACATCGCGCGCAAAACTTTCTTTGAGGCGCTCTTCGACCATCGCGTTTCCGCCGTACTTAATCACAATCGTTTTACCGTGATAAGCACGAATGTAAGGCAGGGCCTCGGCCAAAATCTCTGCCTTTAATAAAGGAGGGATTTCGCTAATGGATGGGGATTGCTTAGTCATTGCTACTTTTATATTCGGTGTAGTAATTAATCGCCAAACAACTTTTGACGTAGTTCACGGCGCTCTTGCGCCTCTAGAGATAGGTTAGCCGTTGGGCGTGCAATGAGGCGGTTCAAGCCAATTGGCTCACCAGTCTCTTCACACCAACCGTAATCACCCGATTCAATGCGGGCTAAAGCCTGCTCTACTTTTTTCAATAGCTTACGCTCACGATCACGTGTGCGTAGCTCAAGAGCATGCTCTTCTTCAATCGTTGCACGGTCCGCAGGATCGGGAACCAAAATGTTTTCGCGTAAATGCTCTGTCGTTTCTGAAGCATTCTTCAGAATGTCAGACTTTAAGGTCAATAACTTCTGACGGAAAAAATCTAACTGGCCGGCATTCATATAGTCCTTTTCGGACATCTTGAGTAATTCAGCTTCTGTTAAAGGGGCACCTTTGGCAACTTTTGCGCTTGCCGCTTTACTAGGGGCTTTTGCTGCAGCCGTAGATTTCGTTGGTGTTTTTACCGTCATTTCATTCTTTCCATGGATCTAAATCATTATTGCTTCATTCTGCCAAAGTTTTACTACCCTTTTAGCCAATATTTATTAATCTTGGCCGTGGCGCGGGATTGTACTTTAAATTTCCTAGACCAAACAGCCTTCAAGCCCAGCCAGCAGGGTGTCCTTGGGCAAATCTATCCCGATAAAGACCATGCGGGTTTGCTTGGGTTCTGCACCCCATAAACCAGCCATATCACTGCCCATCATCTGATGGACGCCCTGGAACACGACTTTTCGGTTGCTACCCTTCACATAGAGGACGCCTTTGTAGCGCAACATCTTCTCCCCGAAGACCTCCAAAATTCCGCCCAGGAAGTCCTCTAATTTTTTATGGTCAAAGGGTTTATCACTACGAAAAACGAAGGATTGGATGCGGTCCGTATGCCCCGCATGACCATGATGATCGTGGCTATGGTCATGGCCACAGCTACTGTGATCGTGGTGGTCATGACTGTGATCATGACCACAAGTAGCATGGTCATGATCATCTTGCTCCAAGAAGTGAGGATCAATATCGAGCTTCGCATTTAAATTAAAGCCCTTAAGATCCAAAACGGCATCTAATGGAACAACTCCTTTAGAGATCCCCTGAATCGGTGCGCGCGGGTTCATATGCATTAGGCGATTACGCAAGGCGTCCACTTCGGCGGGCGTCACCAAATCCGTCTTGGTAATGAAAATTTGATCTGCAAAGCCTACTTGGCGTTGCGCCTCTTCATGCTCAGTCAGTTGCTGCGGGCCATGCTTGGCATCCACCAAAGTGACTACGGCATCCAGAACATAGTGGTCCGCTACGTCATCGTCCATAAAGAAGGTTTGAGCGACTGGGCCTGGATTAGCCACTCCAGTGGTTTCAATAACCACGCGCTCAAAACTAATTTTTTTGTCCCTACGTTGCTCCCAAAGCTCATTCAGGGCTTCAACCAGATCCCCACGGATGGTGCAGCAAATGCAGCCATTGCTCATTTGCACAATATTCTCTTGATTGTCTTGAACCAAGATGTCGTTATCGATATTTTCTTCGCCGAACTCGTTCTCAATCACAGCAATTTTTTTGCCATGCTCTGCAGTCAGGATATGTTTGAGCAAAGTGGTTTTGCCGCTCCCCAAAAAGCCTGTGAGAATTGTTACCGGAATTAACGCCATTTTTGATCCTATTAAAAGCTATAAATACATTCCCCAAACGGGAAACCTTCTATCTTACCGAGTTCCTCAAGCTTTGCCGGCTTTTGCACGAGGATGAGCCTTATCGTATGCCTGCGCTAAGTGCTGGAAATCTAAGGAGGTGTAAATTTGGGTGCTTGCAATGCTGGCATGCCCTAGCATCTCCTGCACCGCCCTCAAATCCTGAGAGGACTGCAATACATGGCTAGCGAAGCTATGACGCATCATATGTGGATGAACATGGGTTGGTAGGCCCGCCCTCATCGCCAAAGTCCGTAAACGCGCCTGAACCGTCCGGGGAGATAAGCGAGCGCCTGTTGCAGAAATAAATAAAGCCATTGATACATCTGCCTGCGCAAGCAGGTCTCGAGCTGCACGCCAGACTTTGAGAGATTGCATTGCTGGCCCACCTATGGGAACTGAGCGACGTTTGCCGCCTTTACCCAAAACCGTGACCTCTGCAGCATCCCAATCCAACCACCCGGCAGACTCCTGTTGGCGATCTTTGCTTTGCATTACATCAATGCCAAGAAGTTCTGATAAACGTAGGCCCGAGGAATAGAGCAAATCAATGATCGCTGCGTCACGCACAGTCTCTAGATCTTTTTTTTCTTCAGCCTCTTTTACGGCTTGATTTACTAAAGAGAGTGCCTGCTCAACTGAAAGTGCTTTAGGTAAAGACTTTAAACGTTTGGGTGCCTTTACATCATCAACAGGATTAGCCACTAGATTTGCAGTCAACCTTCCCGCCTGCGTATCTCGACGCGCATCTTTCTCGGTCAACCAGTCATACCAGCCACGCCAAGCAGAAAGCGCTCTTGCAATCGTGCGAGATGACTTTCCCTTTGAATGTAAGCGACCTGCCCAGCGACGTACATGAGCATTGCTTACCTTTAATAAGTCAATAGCATCATCTGCTGCCAGCGCCTGCAACTCACTGAGATCCATACGGTAGGCTTTAAGCGTATGCGGTGAGAGCTGTCTCAATACATGCAGCTCATGCAAATATTCCAGCACCAGGGGATGCAGATCAGCTGGCGCTTGGCTCATAAGCCTGGGTACGATCCAAAGCTGTAGCGGTGAGTTCAGCAATCTGACGCAAATAGAACGCGCCCATATCGGCAGTAAAACGGGACTCGTCTTTGCTTGCCAACAAAAGTACTGCTGGCGATTGCGCTACGCCAATACTTTTACCTAGCGGTAGACCAATAGCCACCATACTTTGCCACTCAGGATCAATAGTCACTTGGGTTGCCAGCAAATCCACACTCGCTGCAGCCAGCTCTTTGGCTGAGCCACATAATGGCGTATCAATCCATGGGCCAAATGCAGTATTGGGTGACAAGAGTTTTGCTGACTCGACTTCAAACACTTCAGCCAAACCTGCAGTCACTGCAGATTCCACATCCGCCTTGGTGTTGGCCCGCATTAAACGTAATAACCAAGCCACTAAGCTTTGCTGGGTTTTGTCATTACGACTTCCAAAATGCAGCATCTCACTCAAGCGACGATTGAGCTCTTGATTTTGTGTGCGCAACAAAGTCATCTGGCGTTCTTGCAAAGAGATTGCACGATCCTCGTGAGGATGTTTTAAACGAATCTCATTTAAGAGATTGGCATAACGCTCAAAAAAACCTGGGGTAGCTCGCAACCACTCCGCTACCAATTCTTCTTGCTCGGCTTGCTTGGGATCGATTGCGCTCATCTGTGTCTTTCTCGCTTATTTTCTAATTTAATTTTTTAGTTCAGCTTTTTACGCAGAAGCTCATTCACTTGCCCTGGATTAGCCTTGCCTTGCGAGGCTTTCATGATCTGACCAACTAAGGCGTTAAATGCTTTTTCCTTGCCAGAGCGGAACTCTTCAACCGACTTCTCGTTAGCCGCCAAAACCTTATCAATCATGGCCTCAAGTTCGCCACTATCGCTAATCTGCTTTAAACCCCTAGCTTCAATCACTTGATCAACAGTGCTGATGGCTTTGCCTGCGATAGCCTCTTCCCACAAAATTGCGAAGATTTCTTTTGCAATTTTGTTGGAGATCGTGCCGTCTGATACGCGAGTTAATAGCGGTGCCAAATGTTCTGCTTTTAGTGGCGCATCTGCAGTAGCAATTCCAGCGCGATTGAGCGATGAAGCAAGCTCACCCGCTATCAGGTTAGCCGCAGCCTTTGCCAAAGACTTACCAACAATCGCTAGTAGCTCTTCAAATATCTTGGCAGTGTCGCGATCTTGCGTAAGCAATTGCGTATCGTAGGCGCTTAAGCCAAATTCGCTTTGCCACTCTTCACGAAGTTGTGCCGGTAACGCTGGCATCTTGCTGCGGACATCCGCAATCCAAGCATCATCAATCACTACTGGCAATAAATCTGGATCCGGGAAATATCGATAGTCATTTGCGTCTTCTTTACTGCGCATGCTGCGAGTCTCTTGACGATCGGGATCGTATAGGCGGGTTTCTTGGACAACTTTGCCACCATCCTCAATCAATTCAATTTGTCTACGCACTTCGTATTGAATCGCCTCTTCTAAAAAGCGGAAGGAATTTAAGTTCTTAATCTCGCAACGGGTGCCAAATTCTTTTTGACCTATAGGGCGAACAGATACATTCGCATCACATCGGAAAGAACCTTCTTGCATATTGCCATCGCATACTCCCAACCAGACCACGAGAGTGTGAAGTGCTTTTGCATAAGCCACCGCCTCAGCAGCACTACGCATCACTGGCTCTGTCACAATTTCCAACAATGGGGTGCCGGCACGATTTAAGTCGATACCACTAGATGCCTCACCGTGGGGGCCTAAGAAGCCTTCTTCATGAACCGACTTACCGGCGTCTTCTTCCATGTGGGCGCGTGTGAGCTCCACCACTTTGATTTGATCACCAACTAATATTTCCAAATGACCACCAACGACTATGGGAAGGTCCATCTGACTAATCTGGTAACCCTTTGGCAAGTCAGGATAGAAATAATTCTTGCGCGCAAAAATACTTGCTGGCGAAATCTTGGCATTTACTGCCAAGCCAAAACGAATAGCATGCTCAACCGCTTGACGGTTTAATACTGGCAATACCCCAGGTAAAGCCAAGTCAACTGCGCAGGCTTGGGTATTTGGGCCGGCACCAAAACGTGTACTAGCCCCACTAAAGATTTTAGATTGTGTTTGTAACTGCGCATGGGTCTCAAGACCAATAACGATTTCCCATTGCATCATGCCACCTCGCTTGCTTGCCGCAAATGCCAATCAGTGTTTTGTTGATATTGATGTGCTACTTGAAGCAGGCGCGCCTCAGAAAAATAGTTGCCAATTAACTGCATGCCAATCGGTAAATTACTCGCGTTGAAGCCACAAGGAACGCTCATTGCGGGCAGCCCTGCTAAGTTGGTGGAGAGTGTATAAATATCTTCTAAGTACATTTGTACAGGGTCTTTTGATTTTTCGCCTAAGCGCCATGCAACATCTGGAGCCACTGGCCCTATGATGACATCGCATTGCTCAAATGCTGCTTGGAAGTCCGCAGCAATAATGCGACGTATTTTTTGAGCCTGCAAATAATAAGCATCGTAATAGCCGTGACAAAGTACATAAGTGCCAACTAAGATGCGACGCTTTACTTCTGCGCCAAATCCTTCCGTACGTGATTTCTTATACATGTCAGATAAATCACGATATTCATTTGCTCGATGTCCGTAACGCACACCATCAAAACGACTCAAATTGCTTGAGGCTTCAGCTGGAGCTAAAACGTAATACACCGGGATTGATAGCTTCGTTTTTGGCAAACTCACCTCAAGCAACTCTGCGCCTAATTCTTGTAAAGCTTTTGCTGCAGCGTTGACTGCATTGGCTACTTCTGGTGCAAGCCCTTCTGCAAAGAATTCTTTTGGCAGGCCCACTCTCAATCCTTCTAAAGGCTTCGCTGAGTTAGCACCCCCTTTTTTCCAAGACTGATTGAGATAGCGCCCATAGTCTTCTCCAGAATCAGCCAGCGAGGTTGAGTCGCGGGGATCATGCGAGGACATCGCCGACAGCAATAAAGCGCAATCTTCAGCTGTTTTTCCCATTGGACCCGCCTGATCCAGAGAGGAGGCATAGGCAATCATCCCGTAACGAGATACACGCCCATAACTAGGCTTGATACCAGTCAGCCCGCAAAAAGCTGCTGGCTGACGTATGGAGCCTCCAGTATCTGTACCTGTTGCAATGGGAGCTAATCCCGCTGCCACTGCCGCTGCAGATCCTCCAGATGAGCCGCCAGCAACATATTCTGAATTCCAAGGATTTAAGACTGGTCCATAGGCTGAATTTTCATTGGAGGAGCCCATTGCGAACTCATCCATATTGGTCTTGCCAAGGCAAACCATGCCAGCGCCATTTGGGTTTAGCTCATCGGGAATTCCGAGATTTGAGACTACAGTCGCATCAAATGGACTGAGGTAACCCTCGAGCATTTTGGAAGCGGCTGTCGACTTCCAGCCACGTGTCACAAAGACATCCTTATGGGCAACCGGGATGCCCGTTAACTTTCCAGCCTTGCCAGAGGCAATAATTTTGTCTGCTTTAGAAGCTTGGTCTAAACTTAAGTGAGCACTTACATCAAGATATGCATTCCAGTGCTTTCCGGCTTCAATGCGACTCAGAAAGTACTGCGTCAACTCCACACTGGAGACCTCTTTAGCGGCTAATGCTTTAGCCATTAATGCAATGGGGGTTTGATGCCAGCTCATTCGATCACCCGTGGAACTAAGAAGTAGCCATCCTGAGTAGCAGGGGCAGATTGCATGTTTTCAGCGCGATGATCTACCTCGGTCACCGCATCATTGCGCAAGGGTTGCGCCAAATCGCGCAAAAATAGAATTGGGTGCGCCAAGGGGTCGAGACCGGTGGTATCGACAGCCTGCATCTCCTCGACTAAAGCAAAAACTGCCTGTAATTGAGGCAATACCGCCTCGGCTTCTGCCTGACTTAAGTCAAGGTTGGAAAGGTGCGCAATGCGCTGGACATCGTTAAGTTTCATGGGGCGCTAGAGTATCATTCATAAATATATTTTTTAACACTTACTTATTTTCCCACTACATCATGTTTGGTTTTTTTCGCAGCTACTTTTCTAATGACCTGGCCATCGACCTAGGCACCGCTAACACCTTAATTTACATGCGTGAACGAGGTATTGTGCTTGATGAACCTTCAGTTGTGGCAATTCGTACTGAAGGCGGTCCAAATGGCAAAAAAACCATTTTGGCCGTTGGAAAAGAAGCAAAAGCCATGCTGGGACGGGTTCCTGGAAATATTGAGGCTATTCGCCCAATGAAAGACGGCGTTATCGCCGATTTCACCATTACTGAGCAAATGCTCAAGCAATTTATCAAAATGGTGCATGAGAGCAAGCTACTCAAGCCAAGCCCTCGCATCATTATTTGCGTTCCTTGTGGCTCCACCCAAGTTGAGCGTCGCGCTATTCGCGAATCCGCATTAGGTGCTGGCGCATCACAAGTATTTTTAATCGAAGAGCCTATGGCCGCTGCGATTGGTGCAGGTCTACCAGTCTCCGAGGCGGCCGGCTCTATGGTCGTTGATATTGGTGGCGGCACAACTGAAGTTGGCGTGATGTCACTAGGTGGCATGGTTTACAAAGGCTCTGTTCGTGTTGGTGGCGATAAGTTTGATGAAGCCATCACAAACTACATTCGTCGTAACTACGGCATGTTGATCGGGGAGCAAACCGCTGAGTTGATTAAAAAAACGATTGGCTCCGCTTTCCCTGGTGCTGAAGTACGCGAAATGGAAGTGAAAGGTCGTAATCTTTCTGAAGGTATTCCACGCAGCTTCACTGTTACCAGTAATGAAATTTTGGAAGCGTTAACCGATCCATTAAATCAAATCGTTACTGCTGTAAAAGCAGCCCTCGAACAGATTCCGCCCGAGCTCGCATCTGATATCGCTGAGCGCGGCATGATGCTCACTGGTGGTGGCGCACTATTGCGCGACCTCGATCGTCTATTGCTAGAAGAAACTGGTCTGCCAATTCATGTTGCTGAAGATCCTCTCACTTGCGTCGCTCGTGGTTGCGGTATTGCTTTAGAGCGCATGGACAAGCTGGGCGGCGTGTTCTCACAAGAGTAATTGACTTAAGCGTCGATTAGGGAATTGCAACATAGCGCTCCACCTCTTTTTAGACAAGGCGTTCCGGCTTTAGTAAAACTGATTGTCTGTCTTTCGATTAGCATCGCATTGATGTTGATCGATTTTCG
Organism: Polynucleobacter sp. Nonnen-W13; assembly: GCF_018881735.1. Taxonomy (NCBI): domain Bacteria; kingdom Pseudomonadati; phylum Pseudomonadota; class Betaproteobacteria; order Burkholderiales; family Burkholderiaceae; genus Polynucleobacter; species Polynucleobacter sp. Nonnen-W13. The sequence continues at coordinate 323,543 of NZ_JACVPU010000003.1, forward strand.
TTATAAAGCACTTGACCCCATTCGCAATAACGTCAATTGGTTATTGCGTCCCCTAGAGTATGTGATGATGATGCCGCGCAATGTATTTGAGGCGACATCAGAATATTTCACTAGTCGCGGAACTCTAGAAAAAGAAAATCAAGAAATGAAAGTGCGGCAAGCGGAGCTCTCTTTGCTTGCCAATCAATCGGAGTTTCTGCTCATAGAGAACCAAAATCTACGTCAGCTGATGGATTTGCAAAAGCAAGTTCTATTCGAAACATTACCAGTCGAAATTCTTTTTAATCCACCCAATCCAATTTCTCAGCGCATTGTGATTAATCGTGGAAGTAATGACGGTCTTAAACTGGGCAATCCCATTGCAAGTGATTCCGGCATCTTAGGTCAAGTAGTGCGCGTCTACGATCACTCTGCAGAAGTGTCTCTATTAGAGGATCGTGACTTTGCGGTACCAGTACAAGTTGCACGCAATGGCTTAAGAGCAGCTGTTTTTGGAGCAGGGCGCGGTAACCCACTCGAGTTGCGCTACCTTCCCGTAGCTAGCGACTTAGAAGTAGGCGATGTGTTGATTACCTCAGGTATTGATGGCGTCTACCCACCAGGCTTTGCAGTAGCTGTGATTAGTCGCATTGAACGAAATGCTGATAAAAATTCTTCTAATGTTTTCTGTGTGCCAGTTGCACCAGCAAACCGCTACCGACAGGCTCTCGCATTACTTTACGATCCACAATGGGATGCCAAAGCATCTACCGCAAATAGCAAGCCTGACGCACCGCTAACCAATACTCCGGGGCGTCGCCAAACCCGTGCGCGAGGCATGCAATGATCGACTTTCAAAGCGGGTATATTCTTCGTCCGGTAAGTGCGGTCTTTATTTATTTCAGCCTGTTTTGCGCATTACTACTCAATCTTTTGCCTATTGGTAATTACGGCTGGGTGCCAGACTGGCTAATTATTTGCATCATATTTTGGAACATCCACCAGCATCGCTACGTTGGCGTAATCATTGCATTTATCCTTGGCTTGTTAATGGATGTTCATAACTCTGACTTATTAGGCCTTAACGCTTTTAGCTACTCATTGGTGGCTTATCTAGCCATCTCCTGGCATCGACGGATCGTCGCTTTAAATGTTTTCACCCAAGCGATGCATTTACTGCCAATCTTCTTGCTAGTTTCATTATTCCCGGTACTCGTCCATTGGTTCTTAAGTGGTGAAGTCTATTGGTGGGCGCTGACCGGCGCTATTCAAGCATTGATTGAGGGAATGCTGTGGCCCTTAGCAACAAGCATCTTGCTATCGCCTCAACGTCGCCCTATTGATGTTGATCACAATCGTCCGCTTTAAAGCACTAAATGGTTTCTTTTAAAAAACCAGATCTCGACTCGTTTCAAGAGCGCATTCATATTGCGACCTTGTTTGTCACCTTCTGTTTCTTATTATTGGTTACGAGATTAGTCTGGCTGCAACTAGTGAGCCATAGCAAATACACGCTGCTGGCAGAAAGCAATAGAATCGCTTTAGTACCAGCACCCGCCAATCGCGGCCTCTTAATAGACCGCAATGGAATCGTGATTGGCAGAAACTACTCAGCGCTGACCTTAGATGTAAACGCTGAAGAAGTTAAAGGCAATGTTGATGAACTAATCGATGAGCTTTCGCAAATCGTATTGATTTCTCCCAGAGATCGAAGAAATTTCAAGCGCTCACTTGAAGATTCTCGCAAAATGGGCACCTTTCCCCTCCGCTCGATGCTCACCGAAGTTGAAACAGCCCGCTTTATGGTTAATCGCTATCGCTTTCCGGGTGTCGAGATACGCGCCCGAAGCTTTCGAGAGTATCCCTATAACGAGCTCGCATCGCATCTGATTGGTTATATTGGGCGAGCCTCTAAGCGAGATATCGAGCGGATGCAAATTGAAATTGATAACTCCAAAGCGGGTGATCCTGATGCGCTACAAACTTCATTTTTGCCGGGCATTCAGTATGTTGGGAAAATTGGTATCGAGCAAAGTTATGAGACGGTATTACGAGGTAGGCCAGGATATGATGAAGTGGAGATTACTGCAGGCGGCAAACCCGTGCGTACACTTTCTAGCTCACCATCGGTACCAGGAAAAAATGTGGTCCTTTCGGTTGATATCAAGCTGCAATACTTAGTTGAGCAGCTCTATGGAAATTTCCGTGGTGCATTTGTTGCGATTGAGCCCGAGACTGGGGATATCTTGGCATTTGTTTCTAAGCCTAACTTCAATCCCAATGACTTTGTGGAGGGCATCGACTCAGTCACGTGGAAAGAGCTGAATGACTCGCCACAAAAGCCACTCTATAACCGCCCGCTTAAAGGCATTTATCCGCCAGGGTCAACCTACAAACCATTTATGGCGCTGGCAGCTTTAGAAACTAAAAAGCGCACACCGTCACAAACCATATCCGACCCGGGTTATTTTGATTTTGGTAACCACACTTTCCGTGATGATAAGAAAGGTGGGCACGGCATTGTTGATATGCAAAAGTCGATTGTTGAATCTTGTGATACCTATTACTACCTTTTAGCGCGTGATATGGGTGTCAACATGATGCATGACTTCATGAAACCATTTGGCTTTGGTCAAATTACTGGCATCGACCTACAAGGTGAATCAAAAGGTGTGTTGCCATCCACCGAGTGGAAGAAAAATACTTTCAAAAAACCAGAGCAGCAAAAATGGTACGAAGGCGAAACAATTTCCTTGGGAATTGGTCAGGGCTATAACGCATTTACCATCTTGCAGTTAGCCCATGCGATGGCAAACATGGCAAATAACGGTATCGTCATGAAGCCGCACCTAGTAAAAGCGATTGAAGACCCCTTTACAAGAAATCGCACCCTGACAACGCCCAAAGAAAGTTATCGAATCGATCTCGTACCCGAGAATATTGAGTTCATTAAGAAAGCGATGGTCGAGGTAAATAATTCTGGAACGTCTGCCTCTGTTTTTAAAGGTACGGGCTATCAAGTTGGCGGCAAGACTGGAACAGCGCAAGTGTTTAGCTTGAACTCGAAAGAATATAACCACGGATCTACAGCAGAATTTTTACGTGATCATGCTTTATATGTTGCCTTTGCCCCTGCAGAAAAACCGACAATCGTCATTGCGATGGTGGTAGAAAATGCAGGATTTGGTGCGCAATATGCTGCGCCGATTGCGCGTAAGGCGCTAGATTTTTATCTTGAAGGTAAATGGCCCAAGGAGATTCCTGAATGGAAAAGAGCGCCATAAATAAAGCAAAGAAAATATTCCTCAGCATTTTCAGCGGGCTCGATCGCCAGCTAGGCTATATTCTGCTTGGGTTGGCAGGCATTGGATTTATTACTTTTTTATCTGCAAGTCAAAATACGCCTGTTCGTTTTGAGGATGAATTGCGCAATTTAGCACTTTCTTTCGCAGTCATGTGGATTGTTTCTCGCATTCCACCAAAGTGGCTAGAGATGGCTGCAGTATGGATTTATGGTGTTGGGGTTGCGCTACTGATTGCAGTCGCTATATTTGGACTGATTAAAAAAGGCGCAAGACGTTGGCTCAATATTGGCTTCGTAATTCAACCATCTGAGCTCATGAAAATTGCTATGCCACTCATGCTGGCCTGGTACTTTCAAAAACGGGAGGGCATTCAAAAATCTTGGGACTATGGAGTGGCGGCAATTATCCTTGGGATACCAGTGATGCTCATTGCGCGTCAACCTGACTTAGGCACCGCGCTCTTGGTGTTTGCCGCAGGCATGTATGTGATCATTCTTGCTGGATTACCGTGGAAATGGATCCTGCCGTTCATCGGTATTGGCGCATTTGGAATCGTCCTCATCATTATTTTTGGTAGCACTATTTGCGCGCATGATGTTGCGTGGCCACTAGTTCATAACTATCAAAAACACCGAGTGTGCACTTTGCTTGACCCGAGTAGCGACCCCCTTGGAAAAGGCTTTCATACAATTCAGTCGATGATTGCAATCGGCTCAGGTGGGTTTTTTGGTAAAGGTTGGTTTCAGGGTACTCAAGCCCATCTCGAATTTATTCCAGAAAAGCATACCGACTTTGTCTTTGCTGTGTTCTCAGAAGAATTTGGCCTATTGGGCAACTTAGTTATGTTGGCACTTTTCTTCGCTTTGATTAAACGAGGCTTGGCCATTTCTGCTAGCGCACCTAATCTATTCACTCGCCTACTAGGCGCATCTGTGACACTGATTTTCTTTACCTACGCCTTTGTCAACATCGGCATGGTAAGCGGTTTATTGCCCGTAGTTGGAGTTCCACTACCCTTCATCAGTTATGGAGGAACTGCTTTAGTGACTCTGGGATTTGGAGCCGGTATTTTGATGAGTATTCATCGCCATCGACGCTTGGTACAAAGCTAAAACTAAACTTGGGTAGGTGTGCAAAAAATTTGCACTCTCCATGAAAACAAAAAAGCCCGGCATGCCGGGCTTTTTCTTCAACAAAGCAAGAATTACTTCTTACGCTTGTTAACTGAATCTTTAAATGCTTTACCAGCAGAAAACTTAACAGTTTTAGCAGCAGCAATTTTGAGTGGCTCACCAGTTTTTGGGTTACGACCCATACGTGCAGCACGCTTACCAGAAGAGAAAGTACCGAAACCGATCAGCTGTACTGAGTCGCCTTTAGTAACAGCTTTAATGATTTGCTCAATAGCAGAATTCAATGCAAATTCAGCTTTGGCTTTTGAGATCTCAGCGTCGTCAGCAATCGCTGCGATTAGTTCTGCTTTGTTCAAGTGAAGCTCCTTATAGATATTGATATCAGCGCACCTTGCGCTTACATGATTTTAACCACAAAAAATTACAAAAATAAAGCTGCGTTACAGCAAATTTTTTTATTGCCTATTTTTTACTCTTCTATAACTGTCACATCAGACACAAAATACTCGGTATCGCCAAAACAGCTTGTAGGCAATCCGATATGCTGCTCATATTTCAGGGCAACTTTTTTACCTAAATTAGCGTTAATTTTTTGTGCCACAGCATCTTCACGGACCGTAAAGAGGAATTTTTCTGACATGGTTCCAGGCATTGAAACCATGGCTAACTCGCCTTCCCAGGTTTTACAGACATAACCTCGATTGGAAAACTTTTGTACATAGCCAGCACGCTCTCCACTCCCGTAGCTCCAATTAAGCATAATCCAGGTATACGCCACTAGGCCTGCCAAACCAATCAATATCAGGCTGAAAAGCCATTTTACGAATCTATTCATACGAATTTCCTTAACAAATCATCTTTGCAGCACTCATTGGGTGCATTTTTGACCCCAATCAACATTGGAGCATATTCATTTCAAAAATAGGGATGAAATGGCACCCCATACAAATTAAAATATTGGTATTAACGCTAATTGGTACATTCCATGGAACTTCGTCACGTCATTTTTCTAATCTTTATTGTATCGGCTGTTTATGTTTACTTTAGAGGAAAGGTGCGATTTGGCTTGGTTCGCTCTCTAACAGACTACCAAGTACTTTTAGCCCCAATTAATAGTCTGCTCTACTTGTTTTCAAAAACCAAGGCAGGGGCATTTATTCCCGTTGCGGATTTTCCCGAAATGAAGCCCCTACAAGATCATTGGCAGATCATCCGTGATGAAGCGCTTGCTTTGAACGCAGATGGCGCCATAGCAGCTGCTACGGGATATAACGATATTGGATTTAACTCTTTTTTTCGGACAGGCTGGAAACGCTTTCACCTCTATTGGTATGGCAAAGAAATGCCGTCAGCGCAGCTCCAATGCCCTAAAACTGTTGCCCTCCTTAAATCAATCCCTTCGATCAAGGCAGCAATGTTTGCCTCACTACCCCCCGGGGCAACGCTGGTAAGGCATCGAGACCCTTATGCGGGCTCGCTACGCTATCACATTGGCCTTGTCACCCCAAATGATCCCAAGTGCTTTATTGATGTCGATAATGAGCGCTATTTTTGGAAGGATGGTGAGTCTGTGATGTTTGATGAAACCTATATCCACTTTGCGGCCAACGAAACAGATCACCAACGAATTGTCTTATTTTGCGATGTAGAACGGCCGGTTCACACTAAATTGGTGCAATTATTAAATCGCTGGTTTGGGCGTTACATCATGAGCGCAGCCTCTTCCCAAAATGTTGAAGGCGAAAAGGTAGGATTTGTAAACGTTCTTTTTAAATATTTTTACCACCTCAGGGCGCAGGCCAAAAAGCTCAAAGCAAAACATCGCAGCGTGTATTACATCGGAAAATGGGTTTTAATTTTAGGAATTCTGTACGCAATATTTTGGTAACCCTAGGGGCTTAGGGCTTCAGTAATCTGCTCTGGAGTGATAGAACCCCAGATTTCGACTCGCTTTACCCGGCTGCTTTGTCCCGATAAGAGCTGAATTTGTTTTTGCGGCACTCTCAATTGCTTAGAAAGCCAAGACAGCAGCATTTCATTTGCCCTGTTTTCGAGGGCAGGAGCCTGCAGAGATATCTTGAGACAGCCGTCATGCAGACCGACTACCTTAGTCAGCTTTGCGCCCGGCTGGCAATGTAGATGAAGAACAATGCCAGTGGGGGTTTGCTTTAACCAAATAGGCATCATTAAAGTACTTTAAACTCAAACCATGATTATGAAGAATTCCAGTGCCTTAGACCAGCTATTTGCCAATAATCGCGAATGGGCGGAAGCCATGATCGCTAAGGATGCTAATTTTTTTAAGCGCTTAGTTTCACAGCAGGCGCCAGAATATTTATGGATTGGCTGTTCAGATAGCCGTGTACCCGCAAACGATATTGTGAACTTGCTGCCTGGCGAACTTTTTGTACATCGCAATGTTGCCAATGTGGTGGTTCATACCGATCTGAACTGCTTATCTGTGATTCAGTTTGCTATCGATTTATTGAAGGTTAAGCATATCTTGGTAGTGGGTCATTACGGTTGCTCTGGCGTCCATGCCGCCCTAACCGATAAACGGGTTGGCCTTGCTGACAATTGGTTGCGTCATGTGAAGGATGTGCATCAAAAACATGAGCGCTATCTTGGCGAAGTGATCCCATCTCCAAAACGTCAAGATCGCTTATGCGAACTGAATGTGATAGAGCAAGTAGTAAATGTATGTGAGACCACCATTGTTCAGGATGCATGGGCTAGAGGACAAGATCTCACGGTGCATGGATGGACCTACCGTCTCGAGACCGGCTTAGTCAATGATTTAGGTATGTCTACTAGCTCTGCCGAAGAAATGAATGTGCGCTACGCCAAATCTTTATCTCGCTATGACACCGAATAAATTGAGTTTTGTTTAAAAATTTTTCAAACTACTCTGGGGTAGCACTTCTTAGATTTCTGGTATCGCTGCCCTACAAGACTTTAGTCTCTATTGGCTATGGCCTAGGCTATCTGGCAGCCCACATTCCCAACGATCGCAATCGCGTAGTCCAGAAAAACTTGGAGCTCTGTTTCCCTGAGCTAAGCGCAACAGAAGTTGATCAACTTAGAAAGCAGCATTGGCGACTGCTGGGACGCAGCTTAGTTGAAAAAAGTATTATTTGGCTGGGCAGCAAAAAACAGCTTGCCGAGATGATTGAGGTTCGCTCTGAGGTTGATCTAAATGATAGACAGCCACGTATTTTAGTGAACATGCATTTTATTGGCATTGAAGGTAGCATTATTCTGAGTGCACTTGCCAAGGAAAAAGGTTGGCCTCGTACTTCTGGCTTTTTTCAAAGAATGAAAAGCCCTTTCTTCAATAAGAAGATTATTGAATGGCGCAATCGTTTCGGTGGAAATTCAATTGATCGCCAAGGAAACTCGCTTGCGCTCATTCGAGAGATCCGCAAGGGCAGCTTCATTATCATTGCGCCTGATATTGATTTAGGCCTCAAGGACTCTACCTTCGTTCCCTTCTTTAATATTCAAACTAATACGATCACAGCTGTATCGCGTCTTGCTAAAATCACAGGGGCGCAGGTCTGCATGATGATCACTACTCTCAAAAAAGATGGGGCTGGCTATGTTTGCACTATTAGCAAGCCCCTTGAAAATTTCCCCACCGAAAATCCTGAAGCCGATACAGCGCGACTCAACACAATTTTTGAAGAAGAAATTAGACTCAGGCCAGCCGAATACTACTGGGTTCATAAGCGCTTTAAAAACAGGCCTCACAATGAGGCGAGTCCCTACTAGCACTTCTGCTAGGGCTACTTTTGCCCTATCATTAAAGAATGAATGAACGCATTGGCTTATTTGCTGATCTACATAGCAATTTAGAAGCTTTTGAAGCCTGCATGGAGCGGGCTCAAGAGCTTGGCGTTACTCGCATGGTCTTCTTGGGTGATATTGTTGGCTATAACGCTGACCCCGGCATTGTGATTGATCGCATTGGTGAAATGGTCGCCAATAAAAAAGCAATTGCTGTTTTGGGAAATCATGATCAGGCAATCTTTGAAGACCGCAGCAAGCAAATGAATGTAAGCGCAAATGCAGCAATAGAGTGGACTAAGGCTCAGCTCAATCCTCAGCAAATTCGATTTCTAAAAGAATTACCACTCATGGTTCAAGAGGAGACGATGTGTTTTGTTCATGCATCAGCTCACAATCCTGCTGACTGGAATTACATTACTGACAGCATGAGCGCTTGGCGTTGCGTACAAAGCTCAGGAAAGACGTATACCTTTGTTGGCCATGCTCATGAACAAGCACTTTTCTATCAAAGCGCTGTCGGTAAATTGATTCGTTTTGCACCATACCCCGGCGATGGAATTCCAGTGATGCATCATCGTCAGTGGGTTGGCGTGGTTGGCTCACTTGGTCAACCACGAGATGGAAATCCAGAAGCTTGCTTTGCTATATTTGAACCAGGATTAGAAGTGCTTACCTTTCACCGAACTCCATACGATCAATTTACAGCAGCTGAAAAAGTGCGTCGCGCTGGGTTACCAGAAGATCTTGCCAACCGTCTGATTACAGGTAAATAATTTACCTATGTCGATTAATACCGATATTGAAGCAGTTGATGAAATTTTCCAAGAAGGCAAAGTAGTTGATGGATTTGTATTGGGAGCAGAGGTGCATCGCGGCGGTATGGCCAGCCTCTACTCCGCAAGCAAAGAAGGGATTGATGTCCCTATTCTCCTGAAGATTCCTAGGGTAGGTCGTGATCAGCCCGTGGAAAGTCTCATTGGCTTTGAAACTGAGCTCACTATTCTGCGCTCACTGAAGAGTCCTTACGTTCCCAAGTATCTCGGCTCTGGAAATATGGCAACACGCCCCTACATTGCTATGGAGCGCGTGGCAGGGCGACCACTTGAGGACTTTATTAAAGAAGGTAGAGTTTTTACAATTGATGAGGTTGTGAAGATTGGTGTTGATTTAGCGCAAGCGGTGCAATCTCTACATGCGCAAGATGCCATTCATTTAGATATTAAGCCCGAAAACATTCTGATTGATGATCAAGGAAAGATCACGTTAATTGACTTTGGCTTATCGCATCATGCGCGTTTTCCAGACTTACTCGCGGAAGAGATGCGCAAAGGGGTTGGCTCGGCACCCTATATTGCACCAGAGCAAGTGATTGGCATTCGCTCAGACTATCGTAGCGATATTTTTTCTATTGGCGTCATCTTGTATGAGCTACTCACGGGCGAGCTTCCCTTTGGAAACCCTCAGTCGATGTACGGCTTACGCAAAAGAATGTGGGCGCAGGCATTTCCTCCGCGTGCCATTCGAAAAGAAATTCCCCGCTGGTTACAAGAAGTTGTTTTGCGTTGTCTTGAGCCCCGTGCAGCAGATCGCTATCAGAGCGCTACTCGTTTACGTCAAGTCTTGCGCGATCATGAGAGCGTCATCCTAACAGAGCGCGCTGATCGAGTTGATCCCCTGAGCTTTTGGGAAAACCTCCAGCGCATGTTCCGTGCGGCGGGTTACGAGCCCTCCCCGAGTCCCCGCCCCAGCATTGGTAATGATGATGCGCCTCTGATGATTGCAGCGATTGATACGCGCCAGTCTGATGAAGACTTGCGTGTACGCATGCAAACAACTGCAAAGAACTTACTGCAGGCCTACCCCGAAAGCCGGCTTGTTTGTATCAGTACGATTGCAAGTACTCCGACTTTTGAAGGCAATCAAGAAAGTGAAACTGCTAGCGGTATTGTGCGCGGGCATCTCGTGCAACTTATGGAATGGGCAAAGCCTTTGAAATTGCCACCGGAGCGGATTTCATATCATGTATTGGAAGCGCTTGATCCAGCTAGTCGAATTGTGGAATTTGCCAAAGATAACGATGCATCACTGATTCTCATTGGGGCATCTCATAAGCCGCCAAATAAAGTAACGCCTTGGCGAACCTCTATGACAAAGATTGCTGAAGAGGCTCCTTGCAGCGTTCATATTGTCAGAACCTAGTCTTTCATAGGGCATTTGCCCGATAATATGATGATGGAAGAAAAAATACGTGTATCCAAGCTACTCTCTGAGTTGGGTCTATGCTCCCGACGTGAGGCAGACTCTTATATTGAGCAAGGCTTAGTCACTGTTGATGGTGAAGTGGTCAATGAGCTAGGTTCTCGGGCTTTTCGTCATCAGAAGATTGAGCTCCAGTCTGGCGCTAAAGCACAGCAGGCATCGCGCATTACAGTCATTTTGAATAAACCAGTCGGCTTCATCTCTCACTATGATGACGAACAAGAGTATCAACCAGCAGCTTCGCTCATCACTCCCGAGAATTACTTTGCAAGCCCCTTAGACAAGGGTCGCAACCCACGCTTTAATAGCCGCGGCTTAGCGCCCGCAGGTCGGCTTGATATTGATTCCACTGGCATGTTGGTCTTAACTCAAGATGGCCGTATCGCAAAACTCCTCATTGGTGAAAATAGCCCCATCGAAAAAGAGTATTTAGTCCGAGTGGAAGGCGCACTCTCTTTTGAAGATTTAGATCGCCTCAAACATGGTTTGGAATTAGATGGGGTCGTTTTAAAGCCAGCCCAAGTCAGCTGGCAAAACGAAGATCAACTTCGTTTCGTTTTGCGCGAGGGCCGCAAGCGTCAAATTCGTCGCATGTGTGAAATGGTTGGCCTCCGGGTTTTAGGTCTCAAGCGCGTGCGCATGGGTAGAATTTCGCTAGGCGCCCTACCGCCCGGCAAATGGCGCTTTGTAAGGCCAGAAGAGCAATTTTAAGTGGCTCTACGCGTCTATAATTCTGTCAATTAGATTAAGCGCAGAATTACCATCGATACCACCACCAGCACTCCCGGCGCAGAAGTTTTAAGACGCCGTAGCTTTGCCATCATCTCTCACCCAGATGCCGGCAAGACCACGCTTACTGAAAAACTCTTGCTATACGCGGGAGCAATTCAGATTGCGGGCAGTGTAAAGGCTCGTAAAGCTAGTCGACATGCGACCTCTGACTGGATGGAAATTGAGAAGCAGCGTGGTATTTCTGTAGCCAGCTCAGTAATGCAAATGGAATATCGCGATTGCATTATTAATCTTCTAGATACTCCAGGCCACCAAGACTTCTCCGAAGATACTTATCGCGTACTGACTGCGGTTGATTCTGCATTGATGGTGATTGATGCTGCTAATGGTGTTGAGTCACAGACCTTGCGCTTACTTGAAGTCTGTCGTGCACGTAACACGCCAATTGTGACCTTCATCAACAAAATGGACCGCGAAGTAAAGCCACCCATGGAGTTGATGGATGAAATTGAAACTGCACTAGGCATTGAAGTGGTTCCTTTTACTTGGCCAGTAGGTATGGGCAAATCTTTCGCCGGCGTGATTGATATTGCCAACTCTCAAATGCGCATGTTCAAAGCAGGTGAGGATCGCGTGACTGAAGATTCTCATGCAATTGTTGATATTAATGATCCCGCCCTAAAAGAGCGCCTCGGCACTGATCTTGATAATGCGCTTGCTGAAGTAGATTTAATTAAAAATGCGATGCCTGCCTTTGACCGGGAAGCCTTTTTAGCCGGTCGTCAGTCGCCGGTATTCTTTGGCTCAGCCATTAATAATTTTGGTGTACGGGAAATTCTCAATACTTTAGTTGAACTTGCACCATCACCAGGATCACGCAAAGCTTTACAGCGCGAAGTAAGTCCTGCAGAGAATAAATTTTCTGCTGTGGTCTTTAAGATTCAGGCGAACATGGATCCAGCTCATCGAGATCGTGTTGCCTTCTTGCGTATTTGCTCAGGGCATTTTCAGCGTGGCATGAAACTGAAGATTTGTCGTAACGGCAAAGAAGTGCGCACTAATAATGCACTATCTTTCTTATCGCAACGACGCGATATTTTGGATGAAGCTTTTCCTGGAGATATTATTGGATTGCCAAACCATGGCCTACTTCGGTTGGGCGATACGCTAACCGAAGGCGAGCAATTGCAATTTACAGGCTTACCATTTTTTGCTCCAGAAATTTTCCGTATGGTCGAGTCCGCAGATCCATTACGCTCCAAACAATTGCGCACCGGTCTAATGCAACTTGGTGAAGAGGGTGCGATTCAAGTATTTCGCCCTATGACTGGCGGCACCATGTTGCTTGGGGCATTTGGACAGCTTCAGTTTGAAGTGGTGAGCCATCGCCTACAAACTGAATACGGGGCGGAAGTACGCTTATTACCGGCACGTTATAACTTGGCTCGCTGGGTAAGCTCCGAAGATCCTGTAGCACTCAAAAAGTTCATGCTGGAGAATATTCACCGTATGGCAGAAGATGTTGTGGGCGCTTCTGTATTTTTAGCTAGCCATAAATCTGAACTCGATGTTGCTCAACAGCGCTGGGAATCCATTCAGTTCCATGCCCTAAGAGAGCATGCAGGTCTTATCTATCAATCAGACCTCGCTGGTTAGCTCTAGCGTGGGCTTGATTGCGGCCAATTGCAATCAAATACCGCAAGTAACTGCGTATCGTTTTTTCTAAACGATGCAGTCTTGCCATATTGTGCGCAATACGCATTGGCCTTTGGTGTAAGTGAGGCAATAGATTCGCCATCACTATTTAGAAAGGTCACATGATTCGAATCTGATGCATCGGTATAAACCGCAGCGCAAGCACTCAAGCCAACCATGCCTAGCAATACAATATATTTGAAATACGTCATAAAAAATCTCTTATTCAATAAAGTTATTCGCCCACTCATCGCTCCAGCTTCTTAACTAAACTTGCAGTGAGCTTGCTAGCAAATGGGCGATAGATCAAAATGCAAATAATCGCAACAGGGTAAGCAACTGCCCAAAGCTCAAGCCATAGCCAAAAGAAATTCTGCGCAAAGCCTAAACGAACCAAAGTGGTTACTAAAGTAATGCTTAATGACATGAGCCCACCCATAATGGCGGCAAAAATAAGATTGGGAATATTTATCATGAGCTAGACATGTAGTAAACCACGCCTTTTAAGGATAAAGCTGATAGAGATCTTTCAATCATAGCGCCTAGATCACTTAACTGTTATTCTGATCTGTGATCACTATTTCGCGCCCTACATAGGGGAGTCTGCTGAGCATGCTCAGAGGTTCATCATTCCAAGACTCTAGGAAAATATATGGCTGTTGGCCAAAATCAAAGAAATAGAAAAAACGACCCCATGGTGAGTAAAACTGGTAAAGCTAAATTGGGGGCCACTTACCGTTACTCAACTTAGTAAATTGCTCGAATCTAGCACTAAGCCCAAAGAGAAGGCAAAGATACAGAGGGCTCTCAATAAGCGCCCTCCGGTCGCAATACCCACTGCAACGGCAGCTGTAGCCTAAGTACTAAGCCCCGAAATTACCGGGGCTTTTTCTTATGTAATATCCTGTCATCATGAAGGCATTCCCTCAAATTCACTCCATGTATATTGCTCCTCGAGCGGGCGAGCTGATGGTGCCGCTTGAAAGAGCGGAGATCATTGCCGGCGAAGGAATTGTCGGAGATCGCTACGCACTAGGTCTAGGCGCCTTCTCTAAGACCAAGCCAAAAATACGCCACATTTCCCTTATTACCCTCTCAGGGATAGAAAATGCTAATGCCCAATTACGCGCTAAGCAGCAAACCCTCTTTGGCGAGGGCGATACCCGAAGAAATCTTGTGATTAGTGGCATCTCTGAGGATGAGCTAAATAGCTTAGTTGGCAAGATTTTCTATTTAGGGGGCATTGCATTCAAGGGCACTGAATTATGCGAACCCTGTCAGCGACCGGCCAACTTACTAAAAAGACCTGACTTCATGAACGTTTTTGAGAATAGGGGCGGTCTCAGAGCAGAAGCGCTAGACTCTGGGATCCTGAGTAATGGCGATTCGCTCACATACCCATCAGAGTAAGAAAATGATTACTTATACCGAGCACGCAAGTATTAGCCCAGAACAGGCTATCGACCTCTATATTCGATCCACTCTTGGGGAGCGCCGTCCAATCGATAGTGCCGAAACCTTTGCAGCAATGCTTGCCAATGCGAATCTCACTATTTCAGCATGGGATGGTGAAAAACTAGTTGGCATCAGTCGCAGCCTAACAGACTTTGCCTATGTGGCCTATTTAGCCGACCTTGCTGTAGATGAAAATTACCAGCGACAGGGAATAGGAAAGCAGCTCATTGAAGAAACTCGGAAGCGCTTGAAGCCTAGCTGCATGATTGTGTTACTTGCAGCTCCGAAAGCAAATACCTACTATGAGCACCTGGGCTTTGAGCACAATCCACGCGCTTGGACCATGAAAAAATAATTTCACTGAATACCGCAATATGCCGACCACAAAACTCTGCCTTATTCGCCATGGCGAAACTACCTGGAATGCTGAAAGGCGCCTGCAAGGACATACTGATATTCCACTGAATGCAAAAGGCATTCTGCAAGCTCGCCAAATGGCACAAGCACTTAAGAATGCAAATCTCATATTCGATGTTTTATATACCAGCGACCTTAAAAGAGCGGCTGATACTGCAAATGCTATTGTTGAATTATTTGGCATAGAGGCAAAAGTTGATAGCACTTTACGAGAGCGCCATTTTGGCGCGCTTCAGGGACTCTCTATTCAAGAGGCGCCATTAGTACAACCTGCAATTTGGCAAGCCCATATTACTCGTGACTTAGAGCATGAACTCGAAGGTGGTGAAAGTATTCAGCAATTTGCATTGCGTGTTCAAACTGTTTTAGACAAAATACAAGTGCAACATTCAGGAAAAACCATTTTGCTTGTAAGTCATGGCGGCACGCTCGACATGATGTATCGAATTGCTAGCAAGCAAGCTTTAAGTACAGAGCGAGTAGCCTCAGTGCCAAATGCTTCACTAAATTGGATTACACATCAGCAAGATGATGGTTGGTCAATCGAGAGATGGGCCGATACTCGCCATCTTGAAGGCCCCGCACTAGAAGGTGTAGACCTCTAAGCAAAAAATCACCCGTAGGTGACTTTTTGCTTATCTAGTAAAAGTTTACTTTCTAATATGAGCGTGACGAGCAGCGTCTTGTGACATGCCTTCACCCTTTGGCTTACCTTCGAGCGCTTCTTTTTCTGCAGTAATTTCTTTACGGCGCTCTTTGCAAGAACCAGCAATCTCTTGCAAAGCTTTACGAGCTCTTGCTGCAGAAGCTTTGACTCCTTTTCCGTGGAACTTTTCATTCTCTGATTGGTACACCTCAAAAGCAGCCATTAGCTTGTCATGATGGGACATATTTTTCCTTATAAATGATTGAAATAATCGACTTAAGAAACACTTTAACCCAATCTATATGAATAATTTCAATTTATTGAGTCCAGCGATCAATAATAGCCTTTAACTTTTCTGGTCCGAGCTCAGCAAGATACAGGTTAAAGTCATCACGCAGCTTGGAACCTTTCTTGAAGGCAAATCCTAGGCTATCAAAACCTACCACTTGATAGCTGCTACTCACTGGGAGATTTAAAGTTTTTTGATAATTGACCAGCATTACGTTATCAACAAACACTAAATCTACATTACCGTTTTGTAATGCAATTAAAGCTTCTGTTGGCGACGGATATAGCTTTACTTGCTCAACCGAGTAATAACCTTTTGGCTGTAGTACATTTTTCACATAATCATCAAATACGCTTCCTGTTGGATAGGCAATTGTGTATTTGTTGAGTTGTGATAAATCAGTTATTTTGATATTGCGGTTTTTTAAACCAATCAACTGCCAAGTGCTAGTGAAATATGGATTGGAAAAATCCATCACTTCTTTGCGTTTATCTGTAATTGAGATTCCAGAGAATGCAACATCAGCCTGGCCACTACTTACAGCGCCTAGCATTCCCAGCCAATCGTAGGCGGTTGTTTTAAATGTGCAGCCTCTCGATTTACAGTAGCCCTCGAATATCTCTAAATCTATACCTGAATATTTTCCATCCTTTTCAAAAAGCATTGGAGGAATCGCAGGAGATATGGCAACCTTAATCAGATTGGATGGCTCTTCTTTGGAGCATCCCCCAAGAAGAACGAGGCTTAGTAATAGTGCGGCTGTTATGCGCTCAAGTCTCATGGTGTACTCAAAAAATGTATTTAAGGAATTATCTTATCAAGAATTGAATCAAAAAAACCCCGCATATACGGGGTTTTTTACTGATAAGTGAACCGCTAATTACTTGGTGCGACTTTTTGCCGCTTTAGAAGTCTGACTAAATTGCCCTTGGGAGCTCTTCATTGCAGTTTCTACACTTTTCTCAAAATTTGCAAATGCATCTTGAGCACTTGAGCGTACTTGGTCAAAGTTTTGCATTGTTGTATTGAATGCTGCTGTAAAAGCGCTGACATATGCCTCTGACCCAGCAGGCGCCTTTGATGTAGCGGCAGCCACAAAACTTTTTAGGTCATCCTGTGATTGATCGATTGCGGCCTCTACAGCTTCAACCAGCTCTTGGTTTCCACGTCGCAGTACTGCGGCAACTTTTTTCTGATACGCAGCAACTTCAGCAACAGCCTCCTGTACTTCTGGGCTTTGCAGAAGGTCTAAGGCTGCTTTTGCATCTTTACTCTTCATTAACTCGGCTGCTTTAGCTTGTGCATTTGTCACGGCCTGTTGGGCAGCTTGGTAATTAATCTCTGCTAATTCTTGAGCATTTTCAAGGGCTGTTTGTCCTAGTGCGCGTGCGCTTTCTACGGATTTAGTTTGATTTTCTGTAAATTGATTTTTGAACATGATTTTTCCTATGAATGGTTATTTGTTGCACTGCAGCATATTAATAGCTTATTTTGAGCTTAGCAAGGAAAAATTGCTGCAAAGCAACATTTCTTACTCCTAGCAGTCAAAACGTCAGGAAAATCTTGTTCGAGTGGGCAAAATACCTACTGCCCCAATAAAAATTAAGCGCTTCTATTTTTTAAATAATCAATCACCCAAGCCGGATCACTGTCGCTTGGAAAGATGGGGTAGTGAACAGCCTCGATCACGCCATCATTTGCGATCAGAGTGATGCGCTTTAATAGCCTCATTCCAGCAGCAACGAAGGTGGGCAAGCGCAAAGCTTGTTGAAATCGATAATCTTCATCACTTAAAACTGGAAATGGCAAATGCAAACGATCAGCCATCTCTTGTTGATATTCAGTGGATTGCACGCTCAGCCCCACAACATCCGCACCAAGCGACCGAAGCTCTTGATAGTGATCCCTAAATGAACAGCTTTGCGGAGTGCATCCCCTTGCTCCCGGGATTTGATCCCATCCATCCGGCAATGGAACGTTGGGCTGACCTGTCATGGG
This sequence comes from Polynucleobacter sp. Nonnen-W13, assembly GCF_018881735.1. NCBI lineage: Bacteria > Pseudomonadati > Pseudomonadota > Betaproteobacteria > Burkholderiales > Burkholderiaceae > Polynucleobacter > Polynucleobacter sp. Nonnen-W13. The sequence continues at coordinate 341,240 of NZ_JACVPU010000003.1, forward strand.
ATAGCAGTAAATCACCAAACGCCCCTTAATTTCACCGAAATTAAATTGGCTATGGGCCGTTGTTTTAAGGGAAATAGCAGGCAAGCTCATGCCTATTAAGTGATCTGCGGCCCCATCATCTTCAGGGATAGGCAAGTCGCCAGGTAATTGATTGAGATTTGTCATAAATGTAATCTTAGCCTAGCAAACCATCATCTATCTACAATTTTTTAGCGGCGCCGACTTCTTCAGTGATGCGACCTCGGCCATTGACTCAAACTGCCGACGCAAAATATTTTTAATGAAGAATTCAATGACTGCTGATGGCACTAAAGAGTTTGGCTCAATCTGGGCATCATACTTAAAGGTAGTGAAATCTTTCTCAGGCAATAAGCGCCAACTTCCCTTGTAATACTTTGTGTCTCCGCTAAATTGCTCAAATAGTAATGCTTTGTTGGGGATCTCTACGTACTCCAACTCAGAACGCATCTCAAATGGAATAAATAGAATTCTTTCCTCAAGCAAGCGAGCGACCTTTACTTTATTACCTGATCTAGAGAGCACTTTTGAATCAACGATCCCGGGTAAATTTTTAGCACCCTCATAGTCAGTGATAAATGCAAACGCTTCACAAATAGTGATCGGCACCTCATAGCTTGCACTCACCTGAAAGCGATCGCCAGCTCTCGTGACGGCGACCTTTAAGTCATACCCATTGGATGACTCTTGTGCCAAGGCAATGCTGCACGATGCAATCAGAAAAAAATAAATGGGCCGCTTCATGTTGGTAGTTTAGTGGTATTCAATGGCCTACTTCTTACGAATGCCATCTAGCTTTTCACTTAAAGCCTCAACAGCCTTCGTTAAGGCGAATAGCTCTTTTTCTTTTAGTAGGTCAATTTTCTGGTGTAGAAGCTCAATCTCTAACTCCGCCTTCACATTGACCTCAAAATCATTGCTAGCCTGTTGACGATCTATCTCTGAAAGTCGATTCTGACTCATCATGATTGCTGGAGCGGTGTATGCAGCCTGAAAAGAAAGCATCAAATTAAGCAAAATAAATGGGTAGGGATCCCATGTATTTGTGTTGCTCATTGAGTTGTAACTAATCCAAGCAAAAATACATGCACTTTGAACTAAGATGAACTTCCACGAGCCTACCGTTTTTGCGACAACATCAGAAATTTTTTGGCCAGTCGTTAGCCCGGGAGCGTAACCCTCAACATGACTTGAGATATTGCGAGGAAAGCCTTTACGATGCTTTCGTCTGTGGACCCGAAGGGACTCTAGAATTTGTAGCTCTTCAATGGTGGGTGTAATAGCAGTCATAGTCTCTCCCTTTATATAGCTACTTTACGCTCATGGCGAGAGAGTCATACTAGTGCTTATTTATCGTCCAACCGCATGGGTCAGGCAGGGAATGCTACATCTCACTCCCGCCTGAATTCAAAACTCAGACTTAAATGGCCTCCAACACTTTACTTAAGGAGTTACCCTCGTAGTTTGGCTTTTCACCAATCTCTTCAAAGGGGTGACCCAAGCGATTGACCCAAAATACATCGAAGCCATACCACTTGGCCGCTAGAGCATCCCATGCGTTACTGGATACAAACAGAATTTCTTCTTTCTTGACGGGAAATGCTTTTAACAAAAGCCCATAGGCCTGAGGGTCAGTCTTAAATAAACGCACATCTTCAATCGTCACCACCTTATCTAGGTAGGGCTTTAAGCCGTTGCTCTCCACTACAGTAGCGAGCATCTCTCTGCTTCCATTGGACAAGATGGCCGTTGATAAACCTTGTTCTTTAATGGTTTTGAGAACACTCAAACTATCCTCAAAACCAGTCAGTTTTGCGTACTGATCCATCAGTCGCTTCTCATATTCTGCTGTGAGATTTAGACTCATCCGGTTACAGACATAACGCAAAGAACGAATCGTCAATTCCCAAAATGGAAGATAGTGTTTACTGCCATTGGGGTTGGGATCGCTCATGGTGACAAGGCGGGTGTACTCGATTTGACGATCGCGCCACATCAAGGCAAAGTCTTGACCATGCCCTGGAAATAATTCTTCTGCCAACTGCCCCATGGAATACACATCAAACAATGTGCCATAGGCATCAAAAGCAATTAACTTGTACATGCTATCCCCTGCTTTTTATTATGAATTTCTATTGTCGTTTAATACAACATCTTTTGAGTCCAGTATTAAGCCCACAAATTAGAAAACCACCCGAAGGTGGTTTTAGTGTTTCCTACTATTCCGAGCTAAAGTCTATGAAGGCTGAGTTCAGCCAAAATTACTTAATCAAGCCGCACGCAATTCTTGGGCCTGAATTACCTGCTGGTTGTGATTTGTAATCATCGGGGTCACGATGTACAACAACAGACCTTCCCACAATTCCAGTTGGCCCATTATTAACAGCAAAGCCACTCAGTTTTGCAGAGTAAGTCGCATTGCCGTTTGCATCTGATTTGATATTTGGCATATCTCCAGCATGATTGGCTCCGCTTCCAGGCATTCCATGTGATTTTGTGTCTGGATTAAAGTGGCCGCCTGCGCTAGTAGCATCAGGAGCGGAACAATCTCCTTTTTCATGAACATGAAATCCTTGCTCAGCATTTGGCTTTAATCCGGAAAAGTTTCCAGTAACCAAAACATCATGCCCTTGCCATACAAAATTGACTGTACCTTTTGTATTTGAGCCCGAACGCGGCTCCAGGCTCGCAGACGCTTTTTGACCGGTGCCATGCTCCATTGACTGACAAGCTGCCAACAGTAAAACTGACATGGCGCCAAGTGCTAGGAAACTTTTTTTAATCATTGCTTGCCTCTTTATGTTTATGTTTATGTTGCTTCAGAATAGATCTTGTGCGGATACTCTTCAACCAAAACAAAAACCTTACTGTAAGTAGTCTTATTAAGCTGACCTAGCAATCAGCATGAATTTGCCTAAAAAACCACCCGGGGGTGGTTTTGGTGTCTCTGACTATACCAAGGCTGCCAATACCTAATCCTATGCCCAAAATTCTTTAATTTTTGGCGCCTCAATTTTTGATCGCTCATAGCCAGTTCGCAATGCTCCAGTGATTTGCTTTGGATCAAGCAAGTCAACGCCTTTGGGTGTGCCGGCAACTATCCACTTTACTTTTGTGCCAACCGCTTTAATGTCTTCAATATTTTGAGCAATGGGATGTGGAATAGTAGTTAATATTGCACCTGTTACTCCGTCAGTCAAAGTGATGATCAGAGCTCTTTTAGAGCCCGCCACCAAATCTACGTGCGCTGGATTAGAGCAAATGCCCCCATCCATGACATATCGTTGACCCAATAATGTTGGTCCAGCGACCCCAGGTAAGGAGCTGCTTGCGGCCGCACCATGCGCTAAGGGAATGCTATTTTTTCTAGCAGTTTGTTGCCCCACAACGATGCGTTCGCCCGTATAGCAATCAACACCAGTTGTATACATCCGACTTGTAGGCCAATCTTTTTTGCTATCGCCCGTTAACAGTCTGACTAAATTTTCAATCCGATCGCTGTTTAATTTATTGTTAGCTGCTAAAGCGGCATTACCGATTATTTTGCGTGTCTCTATGCTGCCATCTGTTGCGCTCATGTTAATTTGGTCGGCCCTCATCTGACTTAAATTGGGCTTAGCTAGAGGCGCAATCTTGGCAAAAATCTCGGGAAATTTCCCGAAAAAATCAAACTCGCTTCGTAGGCGATTAAATTCGCCCGAAAGTAGCGATGAGCCCATATATGACCCGGCTGAAGTGCCAACAACCATTTCTGGAACTTGGGCCATATCTAGCCCCGCCTCAAGAAGGCCATGAAAAAATCCACAATACCAAGCGATGTAATATTCTCCACCACCACCAAGCACCAGTGTTCGATCCAATCCGTTTGCTAATTTTGAAACCGTAGGCGTAGCAGCAATAGGAATTGCTAGACCATCGTTAGCAAATAATTTATTAGATATTTCGTTGGCCTTGGTTTGAATATTTGACTTTGAGGGTATTGGTTGCGCTGTAACAGAATTAGTCACAACCCCAGAAGCGCCAGCAATAGCTACAGCGCCAACAGCAGAAGTTTTTAAGAAATTACGGCGGGAAGATTCGGTCATACTTGCTCCATAGCTCTTTTATTGATTTATAGCAGATCCTCGTATAGCAGATCCTCGAATGAAAAAACCACTCGAAGGTGGTTTTGGTGTTTCTGGGTGGCTTGAGCCGGAATCGACCAAGGCCTGAAGATTTCTCTCTTCTAAATACTAAACACCATGGCCATTAATATAAGTTTCTAAAAACTTGATTTGACTGCCCTGAAGTTCAATGATGCTTTTTACTAGATCTCCAACAGAAATAACTCCAATCACTTTATTTTTTTCTACTACAGGGAGATGTCTAATATGTTTGTGAACCATTATTGCCATACATTCTTCTAGTGAGTTAGATGGCAATACAGTTAGCGGGTTTGCGGTCATTATTTTTGAAACGGCCACTTGTTTTGGGTTGTTGTGTGGCAACAATACCTTTATAGCGCAATCTCCTTGTGAAACAATCCCTACTAAAGCTCCATCATCTACGACCAAAATAGCTCTTACTCGATGATCGCGCATCAGCATCAAGACATTTTCTACAGTGTCAGATGATCGTACAGAAAAAATGGTATTTGCTTTTTGCTCAATAACTTGCTTTACTGTTGTCATAAAAATTTGCCTATTAAATTGAAATTTGAACGTAGTCGCTGATGCTTAATCATTTTTTATTTAAGTGAAATAATTATATTCTGAGACGTCCTCTTATCCAAGACGGGACTATTGAATTTCTTGGCTGCACAGGGCCAAATTTACTAGGGCCTAGAATGGCTGACCCTAAGTTATGCACTTATACAAAGCCCATCCCAGATTCAAAACAACTAATGTTATTAGCGTATAAAAAGTAAATTTCATACCAAGAACCCGCTTACTGAAATCGGGTGGTGGCACATTAATCCCTTTAGCATGAATTAACCGGCCAATAATTAAAGTGATACCAGGTATGGCAACCAACCACCAAGGAGCACCGTTTAACTCTAAGCATGCAATCAAAATAATTCCAAAAGGAACATACTCTGCAAAGTTCCCCTGGGCTCGAATCGCCCTCTCAAGATCATCAATGCCACCACTTCCTAAGCCAACCTGATTCTTTCTTCTCAAGCCAATGACGGCAAAAGAGAGCTTTACAAAGATGGCGGTTAACACAGAGGCAATGATTGAGGTGACTAATAGCATTTAGAGCTCCCGAGAGAATTCCTAGATATTAATCAGAAAAAGGGGGAACCGCCCGAGGGTGATTTATAGAATCTTGGCGGCCGGGGCGGAGGAGCGGGACTCACTCATCGATTTATTCGATTGCCTTGCCCAGTTAAATTCGTTGGACTGATATCCACATAAAGAACAAGATAACTACATAGCAATCAATAACTGATGGAGTTAAAAATGAAAGTTCAAAATAGATTAGCCTGGCATGGGCATAAGTTGACCACTGCCTAAGGCACCGCCCTATCTTTTGGTTACATAGTGGCGCATGATGAGCGGATGAGTAACTTCACATTAAAATTTTTACGAAAAACAGGGGCATAGAATGAGCACAAAAATAGATATTGGTATTAACGAAAAAGATCGAAAAGCCATCGCCAAAGGACTAGCAGAGCTTTTAGCTGACAGCTACTCTTTATATTTGATGACACATAACTTCCATTGGAATGTAAAGGGTCCGATGTTCAACACTCTTCACACTATGTTTATGGCTCAATATACAGAACAGTGGGCGGCACTTGATTTAATAGCTGAACGCATAAGGGCACTTGGGGAGCCAGCACCAGGCACTTATAAAGAGTTCTCAAAACTAACCTCAATTAAGGAAGTTGAGGGAACACCCAAGGCGATGGATATGGTTAAGTATCTTGTAAAAGCTCAAGAAGCAACGGCGAAAACTGCTCGCAAACTTTTTCCCCTGGTTGAAAAAGCAAACGATCAACCTTCAGCAGATCTTCTGACTCAACGACAAGATATACATGAGAAAACTGCTTGGATGCTGAGAAGTCTACTAGAGGAGTGATTACGAAAAAACCACCCTAAGGTGGTTTTAATGTTTCATGGGGGCCCGGGGCAGAATCGACCAGGGCCTAGAGCGCCAAATACTTAAGGCATTAATGGGTATGCCCTTGACTATTCATTGGCATCCGACCATTCATCATTTTCTGATGTTGCTTCATCATGTCACCATGCCCATCTGGATGGCAAAACTCATGATCCGAGTTACCACTCATTTGATGAGTATTGGCGCCCTTGTATCCCAGAATACTTGGATCAAGCATGCCGGCAATCATGGCGATGTGTCCAAACACCAAGAACAATGCAACACATATCGCATGAATTTTTAACTTACCCATTTGGTCTAGTGCTCGATTAACTAAACCCAACTCTTGTAGGGCAATCCAGATCAGCGGCAATCCTGCGATGACATAAGTGCTGACAGCAATTACATCAATCACTGTTCTCCACTCGCCTGCCTGTGTAATGGGAATTATGGCGTTAGTCACAATGTAGTAAATGATCCCAACAAAGTAAACGCCTACAGCAATTCCAGAAAAGCGATTGAGGTAATAAACAGCACCATCGAACTTGCGAGTAAAGAGTAGATATAGTTCAGTAATAGCTAAAGTCTCTGCTAAGACGATTGGGATGGCCATAAAAATAATTAAATTCCAGGGCTGATTAACAGCCAATAACTCCATGTAGTGAGTCATGTTCATAAGATTTCTCCAATAGATTACGGTGGCTAGATGCCACAAAAATTAGTTAATGCGTAGTTAACTAATTAATCTTGGAGGTTTGAATATATGACTTGGAACTGCCTCAACAATGAGTTGGGGCACTTGAGAAACAAAGTGATTTGAGAAATCTGGCTCGATATATTGGCCGGTAGATAAGTTTGCTACTACGCCCAAACAGCATTGATGCTGTGCTTGATGGTTGGTTGATTGCGACTTCTCAACATTCACATCACTTTTTGTATGGCAATCATGCTGAACTACATGCCCAGAATGAGCTTGTGATATGAAGTCGGCAGATACGGGCATGCTACCCGCATGAATCAAGCTGGCAAATAGACTAAAGCAAAGGGTGACACATATCCTTCTCATAATTCCATTCTACGCCCAACAAATGAAAAAACCACCCGAAGGTGGTTTTGGTGTTTCTTGGTGGCCCGGGGCGGAATCGAACTAGGGCCGAGGATGCCTGACTCTGCTTCTAGACTGTCGTTTTAAACGACATTTCTACTACAAGCCTCTTGTATAGCTCTTGTTATCTTTTGGCTCAACTAGAGCAAGAATTCCTACAACCAATAATGCCGCAATGACCTCAGCCACAACAAATCCTAAAACATCATTAGGAGCAATGCCCACAAAGGTATTAGTTAAGCTCCTTGCTACTGCTACTGCTGGATTGCTAAAGAAGGTAGAGGAAGTAAACCAGTAGCCTGCTGTAACTGTCAAAGCAACTAACATTGGAACCTTATCTTTAGCTTCCTTGTCCCCAATATGTATTACTGAGAGCAATACGAGCGTTGATACAAGCTCACTCACCCAAATACCCAATCCTGTTCTGACTTTGGTTGATTCTTGGATGATCGGTAGGCTAAACATCAGGTGCGTTAACCATATTCCAGCAATAGCCCCTGTGAACTGGCAAACCCAGTATCCCAACATCTTTTTTAGGTTGAGATGTCCTAACTTCCAAAACATCAATGTGACAACTGGATTAAAGTGGGCGCCAGAGATGGGTCCGAGCAAAACAATTAAAGCGTAGAGTCCTGCGCCTGTAGCAATACTGTTTCCAAGTAAAGCTACTGCGGAGTTGCCCGCTCCCAATGATTCACCCATAAAGCCAGACCCCGCCACTATTGCTAATAGCAGGGCTGTGCCCACAAACTCACTTACATAACTTTTCATGCTTTTGTATGAATCTCTTTTAGGCTCATTGAATCTAATTTGTCTAAAGGCATAGATGCCAAGATATCGATACGCTTTTTCAAACCAATCATCACATCCTTAAATGCTTTGCGTTTTTCTTCATCACCACCTTGAACTTGTGATGGATCAGGAAAGCCCCAGTGAGCTGTAGAAGGTTTGCCAGGCCAAAATGGGCATACTTCACCCGCGGCATTATCACAAACAGTAATAATGAAATCCATTTGTGGAGCATCAGGCAAGCCATACTCATCCCATGACTTAGAGCGCAACTTATTCTCGTCGTAGCCCATCTCTAAGGCTAACTCTCTAGCAAAAGGATTGACAGATGTACCTGGGGTAGAGCCAGCTGAGTAACCAACAAACTTACCACTTAGATGGGTTGATGCTAATGCTTCACCCAATACAGAGCGGGCGGAGTTATGGGTACACAAAAAGAGAATGTTGTATTGCTTCATTTGACTTTGGCTTTCTTCAAAGGTTTAACGGGAGTACAGGATTTACCGCCACAGCAGTTATCTAATAAAAATTCACTTAACTTTTGAACTTGCTCAGCATTAGGTCGATAGATTAAGTTGCGGCTTTGACGCTCTACTAAAAGTAGCTCAGCATCAACCAAGTCTTTTAAGTGAAAACTAAGGGTGGCATTAGGAATACCCAGCTTCTCAATAATTTGACTTGGAGTTAACCCAAGGTCACCACGCTGAACAATGAGGCGAAACACATTAAGTCGGGTTTCTTGCCCTAGAGCGAGGAAAGCAGAGATAGCGTTATCATTATTCATATTTCGAATTATATGGAAATATATGACAGTTTTATGAAATCTCGTTTCTAATAGACTCTCTTAATAATTTCACCTTTAAATTAGTATTCATCCATGACTGATCTACCCAATATCGATAAAGCCCTATTTCATAAGCCAAGTCTTGATGAATTAACCATCAACTCCATTGATAGTCACCCACCTAAGATTTTGCTTTTATATGGATCACTTAGAGAGAGGTCATTTAGTCGCCTTCTGGCAGAAGAAGCAGAAAGAATATTAAAAGCGATGGGCTGTGAAACGCGATTCTTTAATCCTCATGGATTGCCGCAAGTGGATGACGCTCCCGAAACACATCCTAAAGTAGTTGAGCTTAGAGAGCTTGTAGGGTGGTCTGAAGGTATGGTCTGGAGCAGTCCAGAGCGGCACGGTGCCATGACAGGGCTGATGAAATCGCAGATTGATTGGATACCACTTAGCGTTGGCGCTGTAAGACCTAGCCAAGGCAAGACGCTTGCTTTATTACAAGTGAGTGGTGGCTCTCAATCATTTAATGCGGTGAATCAAATGAGAATCTTAGGTAGATGGATGAGGATGATCACCATTCCAAATCAATCGTCAGTGCCCAAAGCATTTTTAGAGTTTGATGACAACAATCGTATGAAACCTTCGGCTAATTACGATCGTGTAGTTGATGTGATGGAAGAGCTGGTTAAGTTCACTTTATTAACTAGAACAGTTTCAGGATACTTGACCGACCGCTACAGCGAGCGAAAAGAGAGTGCTGAGGAATTATCAAAGCGGGTTAATCAAAGAGCTATTTGATTGAATTGTCGTTTTAAACGACATCGACTGACGCAGGGATGTCTAATTGATTTGTCCTTTTAAAGGACATTTCTTAATAGGGATATCCAAGTCTAATGGCGTCTAACCGATCCAAGCGTTAGAAGAAAATGCCCCGCACAAAGCAGGGCATTATTTGTACGACTCGACACATAGTTAACACTTTATACCGGACACATACTTTACAGTTTTTGGCATAGGAGGGACCACTCTATGCCGTGGAATGAAAGTACGAAGATGGATGAAAAGCTACGTTTTGTGTCT
>NZ_JACVPU010000001.1:0-1018566 GCF_018881735.1 Polynucleobacter sp. Nonnen-W13
TGTACGACTCGACACATAGTTAACACTTTATACCGGACACATACTTTACAGTTTTTGGCATAGGAGGGACCACTCTATGCCGTGGAATGAAAGTACGAAGATGGATGAAAAGCTACGTTTTGTGTCTCGTTACCTCGATGGCGAGAAAATTACTACCCTGTGCCAGGAGTTTGGCATCTCCAGAGTGACTGGCCATAAGATCATTGATCGTTATAAAGACAGTGGTTTAGAAGCCTTTACCGATCGATCAAGAAGGCCTTTTAGACAAGCCAACCGGCTGCCCTTCCAGGTTGAGCAATTGATTGTGAACCTGAAAAAAGAGTTCCCGACCTGGGGCGCTCCTAAACTGCGAGACCGCATCCATACTCACTACCCCGAGCTGTCTTTGCCAGCCAAGAGTACGGTACATGCAGTTCTCGATCGCCATGGTCTAGTGAAGAAGAAACGGATGCGCCGCCATCCCAAGCTTACCGGGACCAACTTATCCGATCTCAAAGAGCCCAATGCTCTGTGGTGCGTCGATTACAAGGGCGAATTTATGCTGGGTAACAAGCAATATTGTTACCCCTTAACCGTAACGGACTACGCCTCTCGCTTTTTGATTTGCTGTGAAGGTTTAGAGAGTACTCGTGAAGCGCAGGCCTTTACCGTCTTTGAGCAACTCTTTAAAGAGTATGGGCTACCGGGCAGTATCCGCTCAGACAACGGCGTACCGTTTGCGTGCGCTAATGCGCTTTATGGCCTGAGCAGTTTGTCAGTGTGGTGGTTGCGCTTGGGTATTGGCATTGAGCGCATTAAGCCCGGTAATCCCCAGCAAAATGGTCGCCATGAACGCATGCATTTAACACTCAAGCAAGCCACGACTAAACCGCCAGCCAAAACGATGTTGCAACAACAAGATAAGTTCGAAGACTTTATCCATGAGTACAACTATGAGCGTCCCCATCAAGCACTAGAGATGAAAAAACCGGCACAACTCTATACCCCCTCGACTCGAATATATGAAGGATTGCCAGATGTCAGTTATCCCTTCCATGATAAGACGGTCACGGTGACCAACTGTGGACGCATCTGCCTTGATGGTAAGAAGATTCACTTTAGTACGGTGTTCGCTGGTCATGACGTGGGCCTGCGGCAAGTCGAGGACGACGTATGGTTAGTGAGCTTTATGGATTACGATATGGCTTACTTTGATATGGAGTCTTCAAGGGTACAAGCCCTAGAAAACCCATTTGGTCCCAAAGTATTGGGGATGTGATTGGTAAATGTGTAAACCATGTGGTCGGTACCGGACGTAAAGCATGTGTCCGGTACGTACCATTTGAGTTTGGTGGCCCGGGGCGGAATCGAACCACCGACACAAGGATTTTCAAGACATTTGTTAGCGTAAGAGCCTTATTTTATATGCTTCAAATGCTTTTTTTGTGCTATGTGTTACAGACTGTGTTAAGCATACAACCTATATAATATAAGGATTTGCTGTCTATTTGGTAAGTGTATCACGTCACTTAACAATAATCACCTCATCCTTGCTCATCTTATCCACAGCATCAAATAATCTCTTATTACTGGTAATTCGTGCTTTCCAGTTCTTTGTACACATAAGTTCTTCTATTAAATGTAGGCAAGCTAATAGGTTTTTGGGCACAAATTGCTCTGCGTCTGCTTTGTCCAAAAATGCTAACTCATTAGCTTCTAACATTGAACGTACATATACCCACGTGTTGTGATGCGTTAAAAACGCTTGTGTCACATCATCAAACTTAACGTTGCTGTACTTGTCATACTTAACATTCAAGTGCGATAGCTTCAGCTTGTCACCTAATGGTGAGGGGAATGGGAACGCAAACTCATCCTTACTGTTTACATAGATTTTGGCACTTGGACAACGCACAGCACTAATTACCCAGCTTTCCTCTTTGTTTGTAAATTTGGGATAAACAGCAAGCTGTTCAAATTTGCCAGCAAGTATGTTTGGACTGGCACTATCAAAACTTACACGCAAGTTTGGATTAGTAGATTTACGTAATCCACGTTGTATCGCACTTAGTATTACTGCCCACTTTGTTTGCGAAACACCCAATACGTGTAACCAATCCATTCCTTTATCAAAAGCTCCTTCGTCACGCATCATTAATACTTGCGTAACTACTGCCATACTGCCACCCCTCCATCCAGTATCGCCAGCTAAAGCCCATCCACCAAACCTATAACCCTTTACAGCATCCCACCACTGCTTCATATCCTTGCTGTTAGTGCCTTGTATAACGTTTAGCCACTTAGTGTTGCCACGCTTATTCTTTTTAATAAATTCTAAGTTTTCAACTGTTAAATCAATTAACTGTTGCGTACTACATTTGTGGAATGGAGTGCTTTTGTTTTGCTCTAACTGTGCCCACAAAGGCATATCCAAAGTCATTGCGTAATCGCTATGTGTTTCTAACCAATTAACAATCCACTTCTTTAGTTCTGTTGCGTTTCTCCACGCATCGCATACTTCGTCTGCTGTCTTTAACTTGTTTAGTGCTGTAAAGCCAGCTAACGTGCCTTTACCAATTTGGAAGCCACCACTATCACCCAAAATGACTGTCTGCTTTTCATCCCTTGTAGTAACTATGTCGCTTTGTGCTTCACCAATCTTAAATTGCCCAGCACTATATAAAGCGTACTTGTAGTGCCATAACTTGTTTGCTGGGCTTAAGAAATCCAGCGAACGCATTGTGATGCCTTTGGGCATTGGACGCTTCTTATCCCTTGCCTTTTCACCAGCCACGCTTGCGGCTTTTGCGTAACCCTTTTGGATAGATGGCAAATAAACAGCAAAGTTATCCCAACGCTTATTAAAGTCATCCATTGTTATGCTCCGTATGCTTGGAAATAGTCTTCGTTACGTATGCCTTTGCTGTTCGTTGTAGGCACAGCAACAATATATTCTGCTGATTTGGTTTTGTACTTAAAGAAGATGCCTTTGCTATCCACTTCTACAGTAACCCCACCCACTAAGTCGCTATACACAAGGGAGTTCAGTATGGGAATGATGTCCTTAGCTAATGCCTCCACTGTTATTGCCTTTGCGTTGCTTGCGTGAGTGTACTTAATCAATTCCTCTTCCACGTAAGTATTGGCACGTTGGCAAAACTTAAAGGTAATGCCACTTTTGCCAAAAGCTAAAGCAATCACAGCGTATTCCTTACGCTTAATACTTTTGCCCAATCCATTTACCCATCTACTTAAAAACTCACCATTTAATTCTGCCAACCAATTTGTGTCCAACTTAGCTGTATGAACAGCTTTGAATTTCATTCCACGCTTAAGAATGGCTTGTTGTTTGCTTGCCTCTGATTTATGGATGGTAAGTGGATAAAAGCGAACATAACGATACTTTTTAGTAATGGTATTTTCTAATTCAAGTTTGTGTGTTGCTGCCTCACCTTTAATGGCTAATACTTTAGTAGGGGTGTCCGTTGTATAAAAATTTAAGTCACCACTATGTATTAAGCTATTTTCAATATACGTTCTATCGTTGATATTCAATGCCACACTTTGCTTGCTGTCTATTATTTGCTTGTTTGGCATTGCGATAGTTACGGGACTACACGCACTACGATTGGCACTTAATACAAATACACGCTTTTCTGCCATATATAGCAATCGCTTCAACATCATCATTGCTGTGCCATCAGCAGATTTGAACTTGCTTTTGTCTGCTAAAGAACGCGATAGACTTTGTAATGGTTTTGGCACTGTTTGCGTAGCAATAATTTCAGTAATTAAACGTACTGTGTAAGGCACGCTATCAGTACTACGTGCGTATGAACCAATTAACGCTTGCTCTATTAACGCTTTATCGTCAATTGCCTTTAATAGCTCATATCCACTTTTAGTCTTTCTAAACAACCCCAAACCAATGGAGCTGTCTGCTGTGGGTAATGAATGCTTAGTAGTGAACTTGGCTATGGGTGTGGCATTAGTAGCGTAGTACACATTGCCTTTTGCCAAATGCTCTTCGTGTCGTTTCTTCTCTACATTTACGTCAATTTTGGTTTTTTTGAGTTTTGGTTCTTTTGCTACGTCTACTTGGGTGCTGTCGTATGCTGCCAACCCTCTAATGCCACCTTTTGTATCTATAAACGTAATAATCTTTTGGATTGTGTTTTGCTTGTAAAACACCTTGTCTGCGTTGATTGCGGCATTAACCTTGTTTAATGCTCTATTCCATAAATCTATTGTGTTGCTATTAACTGTGCCATCCATACCCCACAAGTAACGTAGCAATGGGGAATAATTTTCGTCTGCCTTAATCTCTTTTTTGTACTGTATGCCGTTTTCTTTGTATAGCTTCTCTAATAAGCCTTTTTCCTTATTGGCTTCTTGCCACCACAAATAGACTTTGGCTAAACCCTCGTACAGCATATTGCGAGAACTGACATACATATGGGATTGTTTGTCAGCAAGCTGTTTTAACTGTGCCAGTTCTTTTTGTAACTTACTCTTTAAGGTTTGCTTTATAGCCATTTAACGCTCCTTATCAATTAATTGCTACTAAACAGAGATTATCATTTTTATAGGGATTATTTGATATCTTCGCTATTACTTTTGGAATATGATTATTGCTATCAGAAATCAATAAAAGTCATATGTCCGCAATCAATTTGGAACAAGTAAATCAAATTCTCTCTTTAGCTGTTAAAAATGGGAATGCGATATTACAAACAAATAACGCACCAACTTATGGTGATTCAATTGTTTGCGAGAACTTTTTAGTAACACTCTTAAAAGATGCGTGTAGCTCACTTGGAATTGATAGCAATGTAATAACTCATCACGGCGGACATTCATTCCCTGACGTAACAATTAACAACACTACTTTTGGCATTGAAATAAAAGGTGCGAAAGCACACAGGTCATTTAATGGCAATAGTGTGATAGCAAGCACTATGCGAGGCGGGTTAAAAAAAGTTTTTCTAATGTATTGGATTGGTGACGATAAAGAAGTAGGCTATCGCGATTACTTTGAATGTGTAGCCACCCCTGTTGTAACTCACTCTCCCCGCTTTCAATTGGACATTGATTTAGATTTAAGCAAATCAATGTTTGGAAGTGGTGAAGATAAAGTGGGCTTAGTCGAAGATGTTATTTTTGGTGGCAAGAACATCAACTCTGAAAAAATAATTCAGTGGATGGCAAATAGAGCGAGAGCAAAAGGGGAGACGCCGTGGTGGATAGCTACAGATGAATCCTTGCCAACAGGCTCAACAGGTTTAAGTAAGTTTACAAACCTTACGATGGACGGCAGAAATGCTTTCTTAAAAGTGGCTTTCTTAGCATTCCCACAAATATTTGATAAGTCGTCACCAACAAAATACAACGGCTTATTTGAATGGGCTATTCAGAGAAAGTCTATTTACACAACAAGAGATGATTATTCAGCAGGTGGAAAAGTTGAGATTCAAATTCCTGCCTTTTCTAAAGCAACTATTTTGGTTCCACAAGTAATACAAGTGGCGTCTGACGCACTCAAAAGTAACAGCAAAGTTTTTGTTAATGAGTTTGGAAACTTAAGTACAAGTCAATTCACAGACGCACATACATTTTTGGATGCCTACGCATTGGTACTTAAAAAACATCTACAGCACATATATGAAGAAGTAAAAGATAGCGATGCGGGAAATATTGGAGCAGATGAATTCTCTACTATGCTTGCTACCCACCTAATATCTAAAATTGATGTTGGTACGTTAATTGCTTAATTATCTTTTCTTAAACAACTCATCCCATATTTCATCAACTCTTTGTGCCAACCTGTAAGCCAATAACGGCGGGACAGCGTTACCTATAAGCCTGTAGCCATCTGAAGCAGAAAGTTTATTGGGTATAACAAATTCGTAGTCATTTGGGAATGTTTGAATCCTCGCACATTCTCGTACAGTCAACCTTCTTTGCTGTAGTCCTTTGCTCAATTCTTCAATATTCTTTCCACCGTTTTCTTCACTCAATCTTCTGAATTCAATGTTGCCGTGATGTTCAGCACGAATGGTTGGACCAGCTTTATATAAATTTACTTCTGCTTGTCCTTGTAGTTTTTTCCCAATGTACTTTGCTTTTGAATATGCTTGCTGTGATAAGTCTTTGCTTAACTCAGGCTCCTTAAGTCCAGCAAACGCAGATTTAGTTGTGCTTATTGGTAATATTTTTCTACCATCACTTGTTTGGTTGCCGTGTGTTTGTAATGGGTATGGGCTAAGTGCGTCAGGTAATGTGCCGTGCTTTTCAATATGCCTTACTACATCCGCTTTCAGCTTCTGCTTATTAATCCCAATAAAAATAACCCTCTCGCGAGTTTGTGGAATCCCGTAGTGCGTGGCATTCAAAACTTTTACAGGGACTACTATGTATGAGCTTCCGTCGATTGATGAAAAATCTTTTTCAATTACAGCTTTAGCATCCCCAAGTGACACCAAACCTTTAACGTTCTCAGCATAAAATATTTTTGGTTTTACTTGTGCGACATACTCACGCATCCAGTAGTAAAGCATTCCGCGATTTTCAGCTGTAGGATCTTCGTTGTCTTGTAATAATTTTTTATTGCCCAAGTGGCTTTTGTCAGAGCTAAACCCCAGCCTTTTTCCCGCAACGCTAAAGTCATTACAAGGGAAGCCACCAGTCACCACATCAATATCAGATAAGTTTTTTCTTGTACCCGCTTTTATGCTCTTAACAATGTCAACGATGCTTTCAGCTTCATAAACCCCAGTCACATCTCTTTTTTTACTGAAGTATGAATTCCACGCCTCTTTAGCCTTCTGATTTACGTCACACGCAAATACAGTTTCAAATCCCAAGCTATCTAATTTTACAAAGCCACTTTTATCTGCTCTTTTAATTAAATTTTGTTCTGCGAAATTGAGGCAAGACTTATGAACTTCAAAGTCGCCTTCAAAGCCAATGTCCATACCACCACAACCTGAAAATAAGGAGGCTACTTTACGCTTAGTCATTGTTTTCTATATTAAATTAGTGTTTGATTATATGACGCTTAAGCAAGCTCCACAGCCTTGCGTTTCATATCGTCATTAACATCTATGTAGCACTGTGTAGTGCTTATGTTCTTGTGTCCCGCCAAGCTCATTAGCACACGTACACTCACCCCTTGTGTAGCCAAATTCGTAATAAACGTTCTGCGTCCGCTGTGGCTACTTGCTCCATCTACACCTGCCCGTTTGTACAGATAGTGGAAGAACTGAGTAAGCGTATTAGGTGTAAATCCATCACTATCTCGTTTTTGACTGTAGAAGAACTTAACTGTTGGGGCACTTGGCTTATACACAGCTACGTATTTTTCAAACTCCTTACGTAGCTTGTCATTTACAAATACAGTCCTTGCTTCATTTGTTTTGGTGTTTTCAGCACTTAAGCGTATTTCGTTCTTAATTGTGCCGTCTGCGTTTACAACGTCGCTGTAGCGTAGCGTCGCAACCTCCCCAACCCTCATACCACTTAAAAACGTTGTGTACAGCAAACAGCGATTACGTGTGCTGTGCTTGCGTGTCGCCGTGTAATCCAACACTTTACGTATTTCGTGTTGATTTAATGTTTTTGCCTGCTTAGCCATAGTGTCTTTTCCTAACCAAAGTTTTGCTATAGCTACAGTTTGTTTTCTTTGTTTATTTTTTCCTACCTCTTTGTGCCAACTTGCTGTCATTTATAAAACCTCCATTTTTTACCCCTGTAAGTGCGAGAACCACTGTTTTTGAACCAATACCAAAGGATTTGTAAGAATCCTTTTGTTGTTGTATTTATTGGATATGTGTTCTAAATCCCACAGAAATACATAGACTTGTTAAAACCGTCTATGTGCTGTTTTACCTACCCCCCGTATGTGTTGGCATTCATTTGGGTGTGTTAATTGCTTACAGCGTTGATTTGAGGTGTTTACTATGCGTAGCGACGAGAGAAGAAGGTTTTGAAGTGTTTAACACTATCCATTTAGCAATTAAATGATTCAACCATTTAATTCTTTTTTTGCTAATTTCTATTAATCAGAGATTCTTTTAATTTGCTATTTTTGCTGTCGCTATTAAGCAGGCATTTGAGTGCTGTACTTTAAGAAACACACATACGCACATTAGGGAGCTGTAGGCTTGAGCGAAGAATGCCAAAGGATTGCTCCTTACCGTCCTTCTCTACGTGCGAAACGGGAACAAGCCTACCAAAATATAGTAATCAATAGCTTGCTGTGTGGCAACACAAATGAAAAACCCCGTAGGGCAATATGGAAAGCTCACATTTAAGTAAGACTCGCTCCATCCGTTTACGGGGCATTTAAATATTAACATTAAAAATTGGCTCCAACACGACTATCTACGCTGTTGGATTTAAGAAGGCGACTCGCTTCCTACCAAATAAGGTGGGTTCTTTTAAAAAGAACCCATAGTAACTTTGTGCCATCAGTACGAGGACAGACACTACTGACTATATGTTGAAGGTGACACAGCTCGCTTCAACGGCACGCTTAATTCTGACACAACTATAAATTTGAGGCAAATTGAGGCAGGCAATTCTGTTGTTTTGGGTGCTATGCTTTTGTAAACACAATTTATCTACCTTAAATAAAGGGCAATTGTTGATATGAATGAATTTCCAAAATTAGTTATTTTTTCAAATACAGCAATCCCACGCCTCAAAAGCACCTACAAAGGGGCTACTGTTAATACATATGATTTAAGGAAATTAGCTGTAGATAGCAATGAGCCTATTACTCAGCTATTAAGTATTTCGCAATACTTTGACAACACTCATCGTAAAAAAGCGATAGTGATTAGTGGCATTACTGAAGAACAGCTAACCTTCTTTAACCTAAGCAATACATCGTATCCATCGCTTAAAGTTGATAAAGAAGATGATTATGCTATTTTGCCTGCTTTAGAAGATGCCTTGTATTTCTTACAAAATAGATACCAAGCGTTAGGCGTATTTGAAGAGGCTACTTCAAGCATCTTTGATATTTTCAAATTTATGGGTGTTGTGAATTTGAATAAGATGAAAAAAAAGAATGATGCTGTAGTTGATAAAGCATACGATGGTAGTGATGAATTACATTACACATTAGAGGCTTGGTTCTTTGGTTGGTTTGGTGTTCACGTACCTTAACTGCTCACTGTTCTTTCTTTAAGCCAAAGTAATATAACTACCCATTGCGTCCAATAGGTAGCCATATAAGCTAAACACAACTTCAGTCAATGTTTAGTGCGTTGTAGGGGATTTGAGTATTTTCAAAATCCCAACAACTTAAGTTTCCAAATTGCGTTTCCTTAGTGCCGTAATGTAATAGGTGCGATTGAGTGTTAGCTAACGGTTCTGTGATGTAGATGTCGTTTGATTGATTTGCCTTAATGTGCCAACAATATGTCCATAATTCTTTTATGTCCTCTGTTGTCAGTATTTTTGGTATGTTGCCTAAATAGATGTTGTAGTGAAGTGTAAGTGTGGGTGATGCTGTATTGGTAGTTCCTTCAAGCGTAGGGATTAGTAATGGTTGATATGTAAGGGGTTTTCGTTTTGCTCCATTGCCATAAAGTTCTTTGTTAAAACAGTTTCGTGCGTGTCGCAAATCTTTACCCAAATTCACCTTCATTTGCTCTATGTCATTTGGGAGCTTGTGATAAGGGCGATAGTGACTATGGGCAACTACATAATGACTTATGTGCTTTGCTTGCTCATCTAAAAAACTACGGACGGTATTTGCTGTTATTCGCATATGTTTATTTATGCGAACCAAATAAAACCAATATATTTTTAATGAATCGTTTGGTTTACATAGGCAAATAGAGGTTGCTCATACCGTTTTTTTGGTACTAAATTAAGAGTGCCCATTAACTTATAGGAGAACGATATGAGCACATTAAGCACTTTGAAATTGGTAATAAGCAAGAAACATCAAACAGTCGCACCCATAGTTATTCGTCGCAATAAGCTATGTTCCAAATTGGATGAACAGCTCAATTTATGTTTGGCACAAAAGGAAGGTAAAACTTACGCGCCTACACGCTTGAAGACTTACGTTAACAAGCAAACAGGTGAACGTATGACAGCAGAGGTTGTTAAGCGTGTTAAAGAATGGTTTTGGGTAAGCGATAGTGGGAAGATTAATTTAGCTGTTAAGTATGGCGCCAAAACACTACCCTTAAATCGCAAAGGCGCTAACGCAATTGAGCTTAGCAATGGTGATGAACTTATCAGCACACTCAAATCATTAAAAGTGATGGTAGCTAATGGTGAATTGGATGACGCTATGAATGAGGTAAGCACAGCAACACGCGAAGCGTTTAATAAGTGATTTTATTTGCGTGCCCCATCTAATATGTATTTGGGGCACGTAAATGTAATAAAAAATAAATACTGTATGAAACGATACAAAGCTACAGTAAATGCGAGTGGAATGTGGATAGAAACTATCTTGTATGCCCAAAATCAAGCACAGGCATATAAATTATTTCAAACAATATTTGGAAGTGGCAATGTGCCTCATCAGCCCACACAACTTGGATGATATGAAGATACTTGAAATAACAACAATAAAGCCTTTAACTCCACAGCAAGCACGTATAGATGGACTTAAGCGACAAAAGGAAGCTAGTACGAAAGCACTACAAGCTGAGCGTGATAGGCAAAAGGTTGCTAAAGCACAGCAAACGATTGCCAATACCAAAAACAATCAATCAACTTTGTAGCCAATCCCAATCTCTTTTCTTTGTGCCGTTCGTAAAGCATTTAATTCTTTTGCCAAATTTAATGCTCTATCTGCCATTTCTTTGTCAAACTCATCTAACCTCCACATAGCACCGTGTAGCAAACTATTCCTTGCTTTAATTTCAGCCTCTATTTTCTTTGCCGTAGCTAACGGAATGGTTTTCTTTTTTTCCAAATAATTTATGTATTTCATCATTACGTCACGTGGGTTCTTTGTAATTGCTATCTCGCCCGTTTCCACTCTTTTAGCAACTACGTACATTGAAAATACTCTGTCTTCAATAATGCTAAAAGCCGTAACGTAAGCCGCTATATAAATTTCATCGTTTATTGACTTGTTAATAAGGCTAAATGCTTTACGCAAATTAATATGAACTTGTTTTCGTGCTTCTGCCGTATCGCCTATAGGACGTGCCATTGCTACCCCTATTTTAGATAATTACTGTTTATCAGAGATTATGGGTTTTACAGGTTTATGTTTGCCCATTCGCTTGCCTGCCAATTGGTTAGCTACGTGTGCGGGTGTTACGTGCCCATAATATTGCTCAATCATTGGTACGCTTGTACCCATTTGTTTAGACAGCTTATAAACGTCTATTCCCTCATCTAATATTGCTAAGTGCGCGTATGTATGTCGCAAGCTATAAAGCGTCCTTGCTTTGCTTCTGCCCTTATTCAAACCACTATCACGCATTAAGTGCCTAAACGTGCCACCTAAGTTTTCTGTCGTAGTGCCATCACGTAACCTAAACACAAATTCATCTACTCGCTTTTTGAGCAAGTTATCAAAACTCAATTTAGCAATTGCCTTATCCCGTAACTGTATGCGTTCCAAATAGTCCTGTACGTTGTGACGTGCGATTAAATCTCGTTTGCCTGTTTTGCCATCTACAGTAAATTGTAGATAACGCTCACCATTTGTTGTTACCCAATGTATGTCCTTCCATTTAAGTCCCAATGCCTCTGTGCCGTGTCGCATTCCTGTATTGGCAAGTACAAGTACGTAATCACGTAAAAGCTCCCTCATATCTTTTGTACGCTGTGTGTGTCCCTTTTTGCTCCACCTTGTCATAAAGCTCGTTAAGCTCTTATATTCAGATTTGCTAAATGCGGGACGTGGCTCGCTTTTACTACCTTCATTTTGTAGGTTGGGTAAATGAACTTTGCTCATATACCCCATATCTATTGCGTATTCCAAAACCCTATTTAATGCTGTGTTGTGATTGGTTATGGTTGAAGCACGTGGTTTTTTCTTCATTTCCCCTTCACGCCAAGTATCAAACTTTTTAAGTGCTTCGTAATCTATGCCGTTTACGTTGTATTTTTCAAAGAATGGAATAAGGTATTTGTTAATAACAGCGATGTATGTGTTGTAGACGCTTTTGCCATTGCCACTGTCTAACTCGTCTTGTAACTGCTTTACAACCACCTTCGCTACAGCACCAAACTTCTTACTTGTAATAACAATATCTTCGTCAGCTAAGAATCTTGCTCTGTCGTATGTTTCACAAGCCATCTTGCTTGCGTAGTCTGTGTTTTTTTCTTTTGTACTAATGCGTTGCCATTTATTAAACAGCTTGTAACGTGCTTGCCACTTGCCACTATTTTCACGTCTATATAAAACTACGTCACCATCACGCAGATGAATTAGCGTGTCACTGATAGCAACAGATTTAGTTGTTTTGGATTTGTGTGGGACAGCAAGTTTTTTTGGCATATGGGCACGCAACCCTTGTAAACATTGAATGTAATGTTTTACAGCGTATACCCATTTAAAAACTGTGTAAAGAGTGTGTTATAGAATTTTGTAACACACTATCGGGCTGTAGCCCTTTATTCTTGGTGGCCCGGGGCGGAATCGAACCACCGACACAAGGATTTTCAATCCTCTGCTCTACCGACTGAGCTACCAGGCCAAGAGTGGGAATTATAAATGAAAGTGCGTTCCCGCCTGAAAATCGGGTCAATTCTTCTTAAGTCTTGGATAAATCCCGATATTCCTTAGCTAGAGGCTCTTACATCAAGGCCTAAATGGTCGCGCCTGTTAATTTAGCTCTGGCAGCATGCAATTTTCTATAACTATCAATCAAACGGTGATGCCTATCGAGGCCCTCGAGCTTCATGCTTGTGGGGGTCAGGCCATAGAAGCGGGTAGTTCCATCTACGGACCCCACTACAGCATCCATTCTCTCGCTACTAAACATCCGGCGAAAGTTAACTATGTAGTCATCAAGCTCTAAGTCATCATCTAGCGCCATCTCTAACACTGCATTTAATGCCTGATAAAACAATTTACGCTCGACTGTATTGTCGTTGTACTGGAGGAAGGCACCAACTAGCTCATGCGCCTCGTCAAGTTGCTTTAAGGCAAGATGAATAAGCAGCTTCAACTCCAACACGGTTAGCTGACCCCAGGGCGTATTTTCATCAAACTCGATACCGATCAGCGTGGCGATATCACCGTACTCGTCAAGCTCATTATTTTCCAAGCGCTCAAGCAGTGCGCCTAAGCTTGCATCATCTAAATTGGCTATATTCAAAATATCGGCGCGGAACAGTAATGCCTTATTCGTGTTATCCCAAACCAAATCTTCAATTGGATAAACCTCAGAATAGCCTGGCACTAAGATCCGACATGCAATTGCCCCAAGCTGGTCATACACTGCAACGTAAGCTTCTTTGCCAATAGATTTAAGAATGCCGAACAAGCTAGCAAGCTCTTCATCGTTCGAGTTTTGACCTTTACCGGAAAAGTCCCACTCAACAAAATCGTAATCTGGTTTTGTACTAAAGAAACGCCAAGAGACGATGCCGCTCGAATCAATAAAGTGCTCAACAAAGTTATTGGGTTCAGTGACCGCTTCACTTGCAAAAGTGGGTGGGGGTAAATCATTGAGGCCCTCTAAACTGCGTCCCTGAAGTAGCTCGGTCAAACTTCGCTCCAACGCCACCTCTAAACTTGGGTGCGCACCGAATGATGCAAACACTCCGCCTGTTCTTGGGTTCATCAAGGTAACGCACATAACTGGATATACACCGCCCAGTGAAGCGTCCTTTACTAGCACTGGAAAGCCCTGCTCCTCAAGGCCCTGAATACCCGCCAAGATGCTGGGGTACTTTGCGAGCACTTCTTGCGGAACATCTGGCAAAGCAATCTCACGTTCAAGAATCTCACGTTTAACTGCTCGCTCAAATATCTCAGATAAGCATTGCACCTGAGCTTCAGCCAGCGTATTACCAGCGCTCATGCCATTACTGACATAGAGATTTTCAATCAGGTTCGAAGGAAAATACACAGTCTTGCCATCGGACTGGCGCTGATAAGGCAAAGAACAAATCCCGCGCTCGCTATTACCAGAATTGGTATCAATTAAATGTGACCCACGCAACTCGCCATCAGAGTTAAAAATGTTGAGGCAATACTCATCAAGTATTTCTTTAGGTAGGGCACCTTTAGGGCCAGGCTTAAACCAGCGCTCATTCGGATAGTGGACAAAAGCGTCATTAGCAATCTCTTCACCCCAGTAAGCGCCCGCGTAAAAATGGTTATTACTCAGTCGCTCGATATACTCGCCTAAGGCTGAGGCAAGAGCGCTTTCTTTTGTAGAACCCTTGCCATTGGTAAAGCACATTGGTGAGTGTGCATCGCGAATATGCAAAGACCATACATTCGGGATTAAATTGCGCCATGAAGCGATTTCAATCTTAATTCCTAAATTAGCCAACACACCAGACATATTGGCAATAGTTTGCTCTAGCGGTAAATCCTTTCCAGCAATGTAAGTGCTCAAATTTGAATCTGGCTTTAAAGCCAATAAAGTTTGAGCATCGGCATCTAAGTTTTTAACCTCTTCAATCACAAACTCTGGACCTGCTTGCACCACCTTCTTCACTGTGCAGCGCTCGATGGAGCGCAAAATACCCTGCCGATCGTTGGCAGAAATATCTTCGGGCATCTCAACTTGAATTTTGAAAATCTGTTGGTAACGATTTTCTGGGTCGACAATATTATTTTGAGAAAGGCGAATATGCTCAGTTGAGATATTGCGCGTATCACAATATAACTTCACAAAATAGGCTGCACATAAGGCTGACGAAGCTAAGAAATAATCAAAGGGGCCCGGGGCCGAACCGTCACCTTTGTAACGGATGGGCTGATCAGCAATTACCGTGAAGTCATCGAACTTGGCTTCAAGGCGTAGCTTATCGAGAAAATGAACCTTTATTTCCATGGGAATAATTCCGGAATGATATGAGCACTATTATCAGTCGCAACGGTGATACTGTGTGCCTTATCAACAGCCTCAGAATCATTAGCAGCGACTGATGGCGGGGCGGCGCCTTATTGCTCAGCTTTATTGCGTGAAGTATCGATTCCTAAAGCTTTTAGCTTGCGATATAGATGGGTCCGCTCTAGGCCAGTGTATTCAGAAATTTTGGTCATGCTGCCGCCCATGATGATCATTTGATGCTCGAAGTAGGCTTTTTCGAATAAGTCCCTAGCCTCGCGAAGCGGTAGATCAAAATAGGTTTTTGCAATCCCGCTGATGTACTCGCCGCTCTGAACTTGTGAGGCTTGCTCACTGACTACCGCTTTAGGACTTGGGCTTGATGATGGCGCAACTGACATTTTTTCTTCAGCGAGCTCAACATACTTAGGCGAACTTTCTAAGGCCTTACTTACCGTCTTGAGTAGCTTTTGGAGGGCAATCGGCTTTTCTAAGAAATTGAGTGCGCCTATGCGAGTAGCCTCAACAGCAGTATCAATCGTGGCATGCCCTGACATCATCACCACAGGCATGGTGAGCTGCCCAGTTTTAGACCACTCCTTTAATAAGCTAATACCGTCTACATCTGGCATCCAAATATCAAGCAAGACAAGGTCTGGACGCATTTGTTCGCGAATTGTTCGAGCCTGCATAGCACTCTCAGCCGCATACACGGTATGGCCCTCATCCGTCAGAATCTCATTGAGAAGCTCACGAATTCCCATCTCATCGTCGACCACCAAAATACTTGCCATTCTTATGCTGCCTCTTTTGCCAGATTCATAAACAAAATTGATACTTGCGCACCGATCACCTCATCCGCCTGCATGCGATTCCGGATTTCGATCTTGGCACCGTGATCATCTACGATTTTCTTCACCACAGCCAGGCCTAATCCAGTACCCTTACTCTTCGTTGTTACATAGGGTTCAAAGGCTCTTGCCAATATCTTAGCTGGAAAACCTGAACCGCTATCACTTATTGTTAAACGCACCGCATTTTGTGGCACACCATTCAGTTCACCATAAGGCACTAATTCTGTTTTTACTTCAACCGGCTCAGATTGATGAATACCCTCAAGAGTAGCATCTTGCGCATTTTGTAAAAGATTATGAATAATCTGCCTGAGTTGCGTGGGGTCACCCATAATATTTGGGGAGTGCGGATCAAGCCGAGTCTTTATGGGACTTCCTTCATACAAGCCCAGAATCTCTTGCGTCAAAGTATTGATCGAAACAGGTTTCAGTTGCGGACTTGGCGTCTTAGCAAAGTCTCTGAAGTCATTCACCATTTGCTTCATGGCCTGCACCTGTCCAATGATGGTTTCCGTACTGCGATTCATCATCTCTTCCTGCTCAGGGCTCAACTTGCCAGCCAACTTATGCTGCAACCTCTCTGCGGAGAGCTGTATAGGGGTGAGTGGGTTCTTAATCTCGTGGGCCAGACGTCTAGCCACCTCACTCCAAGCAATTGAGCGCTGCGCACTCACTACGTCAGTGATGTCATCAAACACCACCATGCGCAAATCTGCTGTTAATTCAGTTCCACGTATAAATAAAGTAACACCAGGCTCATTTTCAAACTCGTTTGTACTATGCAGCTGAATCTGTTTTTGCCACACTGGCGCTGATGTATTTTTATCTTTTGCTGTTTGACTACCCTCTACGCCAACAGCCAGCTTCATGGTGGCAAAACCCTCTTTGATGGCTTGATCAAACTCGACAAGGCTGGGGCTATCACTTAAAGGGCGTCCATCCATTTGCGTTAAATCTTGCCCAAAGATACGATCAGCGCCGGCATTGCTAGAAACCATATTAAAGTTTTTATCGAAGATACAAACCCCGGCAGTTAAATTACCCAATACCGTTTCCAAAAATGATTTGGATTCTTGTAGGGAAGTTCTGGTGTCGGCAAGCTGACGGGTCATCACATTAAATTGACGCGTCAACATCCCTAGCTCATCGCCTGTATCTAACTCGGGCTTGGGTGATAAATCGCCTTGGGCAACAGCCTGCGTTCCTTTTAAAAGCATCAGTAGGGGTCGAGCCAACTGACGACCCAGAATTAAGGCCAAAGTAACGGCAACAAATAAGGCAAAGAACAAAGTTAAGGTCAGCGTACCCACAAACATTTTTCGCAAACCAGTTCGGCCTAATGACTTCTCTTGATAGTCACCATAGGCAGACTCAACCGCAACAATATTCTTAGCCAATGGTCCAGGAATGAATCGCACTAATTGTAAAAAATATTTATCTTCTACATCTTTTCCGGGAGCCTGCTTTTTACGAACAATCGGCACAATAGCTCTTACTCGATAACCTCGTTGACCACCATCCGCTTCAATTTGATCTATAAAGGTGGCGCCTTTCTTTCTAAAAGCGTCTGCAATCACGTCTGGGCTGGGTGCAGGAAAATATTTCTTGGGTCGTGCCTCGCTTGTCAATATCAGGTTACGCCCAATATTAAACAAACTAACCTCTTGAATGCCAAATTGGTTGCGTGCTTTCATCACAATGGCAGCAACTTGCTCTGAACTAGTACCCGAAGGAACTGCGACTATTTGCTCGGCAATATAATTACCCTCAGCCAGAATTTCTTCTTGAGCAACTCGCAAGGTAACGCGCCCTAATTCAAGACCCGCATCTAGTGCGGACTCCACTTGAACATCGAACCAGGTTTCAATGCTCCGGGATACGAACTGTAGAGAAACTCCATACAGAATTAATCCTGGGACAACTCCAACTAAAGCAAAAATCATGGCCAACTTTGCCACTAGCCGCGTTCCAAAACGCCCTTTACGCCAACGAATCGCAATCACAGTCACCAAGGTCAAAATGACTAAGGTTAGACAAATTCCAATCACCACATTGGCTGCATAAAGCCAAATGAAGTAGTTATCAAAGAACTCGGTATTAGATGTTGCAATTGATAAGAGTGCCAACAATAAAAGTGCAAAGGTGCCAATCAATGCCATTGCCGTGGGCAATGCACGCCTTTTCCAGGCGTCTTTTTCAAACGCATTTGACCCAATGAAGTCTAAAGATATCTTCATCGTTTAATTAAGTTAGGGCCATTGTGTGAAAACGGGAAGCGCACCCAGTCACTTGTGACATTCCAGTCGCGATTGTTGAGCGCATTTATCTGAAATGGCTTGGGCAACTTACCTAAATCTAGACTCATTCTTAACGCTGCAGTGTAAGACTTGCTCGAATCAATCTGGCCGCCATCAATTACCCTCCAACCCCCAATACTTCCAACAGCCTGTAAAGCCTCAAACATGGTGTTGGCAGAAAAGGTAAAGCCTTCAGAAGCAATGCGGTATTGCTGAGTCATTGGCTGATACGAAAGGCGGGTTGATCGTTGAGCAAGCGCGGGCTTTTCATCAAACCAGTACCAACGCGAACGTGTTAAGTCAAACTCAGTTTGAAAATATAAAACAATGCCTTTTTGAACAGCGTCCTCTAAGCCCGGTGTTAACTCAATCTTAAACGTGGCATTCAGCAGCCAATCGTTATCCACCCGCTCCAGATCGGCAGTTTTGAGCTTGATTCCCTCTGCACGCACCGCCACTGAAAATAGACTCAGGGCTATCAAAACACAAAGGGTGAATTGTTTAATGCCTTGGCTCATGGCCCATTTTTCTTAAACAAAGCATAGTAAAAACCGTCATTTAGCTCAGCAGGCAAAATTTGCCCTGGTGCGCTTAATCGTAATGCATCAGCATGCTCCGCAGCAAACCACGTCGCCTGCTCCTCGCCCTCCTCTGGAAATACCGAGCAGGTTACGTACAACAGTGTGCCGCCAATCTTGAGCATCTTCCAAGCTTGCTCCAAAATGGCGCGCTGCCTAAATTGCAAAGCCTTAATATCAGCCTCACGTCGCAAAAAAGGAATGTCAGGGTGCCTTGCAACAATACCCGATGCTGAGCAAGGTGCATCCAAAAGAATTTTGTCAAACAGCTTGCCATCCCACCATGCTGCCTTTGAGGCATCACCGCGTACCACGCGAACGAGATCAGACTGCAGACGCAAACGGTCTAAATTGCCGCCAATTTTTCTAAGACGCTCACCATCTAACTCCAAGGCTGTCATATCGCACTGCGCCAACTCCAGTAAGTGAGCGGTCTTCCCGCCCGGTGCAGCACAGGCATCCAATATGCGCTCACCTGGTTTTGGATCTAACAATACAGCCGCAATTTGTGCCCCTGCGTCTTGAACAGAAACTGCGCCACTATAAAAGCCTGGTAAGTCTGAAACTGGCACCGCCTCCTGTAATAACAAAGCGGAATCCAATGCGACCCCAGCAACACTATCAATTGGTTCGGCTGCGATACCAGCTTGATGCAATAACTCTTGATATTCCTTGCGCGTATGCTGTTTAATATTTACCCGCAAAATCAAGGGGGCTCGTTGGGCCTGCTGAATCAGCATGGCTTGCCAAGTCTTTGAATAGTTTCGCTTCAGGCTAGCTCGCCACCAGGGTGGGAAAAACATGGGAATAGGATCTGGCGCATAAGGCTTTTCATTTTCAGCCTGTACCGCAAGGCTAATCTTGCGAAGCACTGCATTCACTAGACCCTTTGCATACATCGTGGGCTCATATGCGCTGCAAGCTTTTACAGCTTGATCAACGATTGTATGCGCTGCATAACCCCTGCCATCAGATCCGCCCTGTAAAAACAAAGCAATCGCAACACTTAATAAGTGCTCTACCTCTGGTGGAGGTGCCTTTGGGATAAATTGTTGAATGAATTCATGTGATCTCACCCACTTACGTAAGGCATCAAACGTGAGGCTTTGGACAATAGGTCGCTCATGAGACTCTAGCTGATCTAACACTTCGGTGAGCGATCGACCTACCATTACTTCACCAATTGCTTGCGCAGAAATAGTGATTGCCTCTGATAGCGGAAGACTGCGCGGTGTTTTTTGATCGGTCAAATTAATCTTTCTTGAACTGCATTATTTTTTCCTGCGCGCGGTAGCTCTGTAAACAAGCGCTAGCAGAAATCTTTTTTCCACCAGGCTTTTGCATTTCCAAGATTTCAATCACACCATCTCCACACTGAACGTACACGCCATGCTCACTAAAATCCAAGACCTGTCCCGGAATAGCGCCTTGGAATATTGGTACCTTATTAGGTAAACAAGAGTTCCAAAACTTCATTTGCTCGCCATCCAAACTACTGGTAGATCCAGGAAATGGATTAAATGCTCGAATACGTCGATCGATCTCTACAGCACTTAATTTCCAATCAAGCTCTGCTTCACTCTTTAATATTTTTTCTGCATAAGTAACTCCCCCCATAGCTTGTGGAGTTCTTGTGATGGCGATGCCTTCATTTAAATCATTGAGAGTCTTGACCATCAACTCAGCGCCCAAGACTGCTAAACGGTCATGCAGTGATACGCTAGTTTCTTGAGGTGTAATTTTTAGATCGCCCACTAAAACAGTATCGCCAGTATCGAGTCCAGCGTCCATCTGCATGATGGTCACACCAGTGTTAGCGTCACCACTTTCTATCGCGCGCTGTATCGGCGCCGCGCCGCGCCACCTTGGCAGCAAAGAAGCATGAATATTAAAACAACCATGCCTCCCATTCTGAGAGGCAAGATCAAGAATGGCTTGGGGAAGAATTAAGCCGTAAGCAACGACTACCATTGCATCAAAATCAATGTTAGATAAATATTGAAAGGTCTCTTGCGCTGCCATTTTTTTCTGCAAGTCTGGATGGTTCTGCTTGAGCGTTTCAGGTTGCAACACCGGGATATTTTTCTCTAGTGCAAACACTTTTACAGGGCTCGCCTGAAGATGCATGCCGCGACCTGCACGACGATCTGGCTGAGTTAGTGCTAGCACAATTTGATGGCCAGAATTTTCTATTGCACGCATTGCTTGTGCAGCAAACTCAGGGGTACCAGCAAAAACAATTTTCATTGGGCGCTTAGCGCTCGCCTACTAATTCTTTTGCGCGCTTTTTCATTTTGAGGGAAATACGATTGCGCTTCAACATCGAGAGGTACTCAACAAACACCTTACCTTGCAAGTGATCCATCTCGTGCTGCAAACAGACTGCTAGTAGGCCATCTGCCTCTACTTCAAATTCTTTGCCGTTGATATCTAGCGCCTTGACTCGGATGACTGCTGGGCGATCTACCTCATCATAATATTCAGGCACAGAGAGGCAACCTTCGCGCCAAGATTTCTTTTCTGGGCTTGCCCAAACTAATTCTGGATTAATGAAAACCATTAATTGATCTTGATTATCAGATACATCAATCACCACAATGCGCTCATGCACGTCCACCTGGGTTGCAGCTAAGCCAACCCCGGGGGCCTCGTACATTGTCTCAGCCATATCGGCCACAATTTTTTTGATGCGTGCATCTACCAACGCTACGGGTTTGGCAACCTTATGTAGGCGTGGATCTGGATAACAAAGGACAGTTAATAAAGCCATATCGGAATTATCCAACAGAGTAATCAAGCTGTCCCGATAGTGCTTTGCAGCCCTATGCTCAAAATTGCCTTATGCGCACATCCAAAAATCCAGACATCATCCAAATTCACCGAAATACCCCTTACTACCCAACTCGTCTCTTGGATTTATCTGATCCGCCCAATTCACTGTATATATATGGGGATATTCACCTGTTAAATTTACCCATGGTTGCCATAGTGGGTTCACGTGCCGCTAGCCCAGAAGGAATCAGGAATGCTTACAGTTTTGCGCAAGCCCTTTCTGCGGAGGGCTATCTCATTATTTCTGGACTGGCTCGGGGTGTTGACGGAGCGGCTCACCGAGGCGCCCTTAGGTCAAGTCAGGGGTATCGAACCATTGCGGTATGCGGAAGCGGGCTAGATATTGTGTATCCGCGAGAGCATCTAGACTTAGCTCAAGCCATCGCCAACAGTGGGCTCTTGGTGTCTGAGCTAGCTTCAGGACTGGGGCCAAAGGCTTGGCACTTCCCACGTAGGAACCGCATCATTGCGGCCTTATCTCTCGGAATACTCGTGATTGAAGCAGCGGAGCGCTCTGGCTCGCTTATTACAGCCAGGCTGGGCTGTGAGCTTGGTCGTGAGATTTTTGCGATTCCCGGGTCAATACACAACCCACTCTCTAAGGGCTGCCATCAACTACTTCAGCAAGGCGCCAAGCTAGTTCAATCCCCACAAGACATTCTCGAGGAGCTGCCAAAATGGTCAGAAACCTCATTTAAAGGCATTTAAAGCGCTATTTTAGAAAAAATAGGGGCTCTAATAGGCTCTTACCAAACCCCTAAAAATGAGGTTTTTGGACTTTTGTTAATTTATCGGTTAATAATAAAAAAGGGGCATGGAAATAGTCTGACCAGGATCTGGTTTAAATTGGTTACCCGTTTTCACCCATTAAAAACATCATTTCAAGCTCAAATTTAGGCAAAACGCGTGGCAACTAAAGCATCTACCAAAAAAAATAGTCCTAAGACTTCAGCCGTTGATCACCCTAAAGCCCTGATCATTGCGGAGAAACCTTCCGTTGCGAATGACATTGCCAAAGCTTTGGGTGGCTTCACTAAATATGAAGACTATTTCGAGAACGATGACTTTGTCATCTCCTCTGCAGTTGGCCATCTATTGGAAATTGCCGCACCTGAAGAATTTGATGTCAAACGCGGTAAATGGTCGTTTGCAAATCTTCCGGTTGTACCGCCCTATTTTGACTTACGCCCGATCGCCAAAACTGAATCGCGGCTGAAGGTCTTGCAAAAACTCATTAAGCGCAAAGACATTAATGAACTCATTAATGCATGTGATGCTGGACGCGAAGGTGAGTTGATCTTCCGCTTAATTGCACAGCATGCAAAAGCACCGCAGGCTATCAAACGTCTGTGGTTGCAATCCATGACGCCAGCAGCGATTCGTGATGGCTTTGCCTCCCTGCGCAGCGACACTGATATGCAACCTCTCGCAGATGCGGCACGCTGCCGCTCTGAAGCGGATTGGCTTGTTGGTATCAACGGCACACGGGCGATGACCGCGTTTAACAGCAAGAGTGGTGGATTCTTTCTAACAACAGTTGGTCGAGTACAGACGCCAACACTATCAATCGTGGTTGAGCGTGAAGAACTCATTCGGAAATTTATTTCCAAAGATTATTGGGAGGTGAAGGCAGAATTTATTGCTGCAGCCGGCGTATATGAAGGACGCTGGTTTGATCCTAAGTTTAAGAAAGACGCCGCATCTCCTGATACTCGTGAGAATCGCCTTTGGAGTGAAGCTGCTGCCCAAAGTATTGTGGCTGCATGTCGCGATAAAAAAGCGAGCGTCAAAGAAGAAGCCAAACCAGCAACTCAATTAGCACCACAATTATTTGATTTAACTAGCCTACAACGTGAGGCAAATGCACGCTTTGGCTTCTCTGCTAAGAATACTTTGGGTTTAGCCCAAGCACTTTATGAGCGCCATAAAGTGCTGACCTATCCACGTACTGATGCTAAGGCCCTGCCTGAAGATTATTTGGATACCGTCAAGCAGACCATGGAAAATCTGGCTGAAAACGCACAAGAATATCGCGCCTTCGCCAAACAAATCTTACAAGGCGATCCCAAGGATCCAAAAGCCAAGCCAGGATATGGTTGGATTAAGCCAAACAAACGCATTTTTGATAACTCAAAAATATCTGATCACTTTGCGATCATTCCAACCCTAGAGTCTCCAAAGAGCCTCAGTGAGCCTGAGCAAAAGCTATATGACTTGGTTGTCCGTCGCTTCTTGGCGGTGTTTTATCCTGCAGCCGAATTCCGCGTCACTACTCGCATCACCGAGGCATCGGGACATCACTTTAAAACTGAAGGTCGCGTACTGGTCACGCCGGGTTGGCTAACGGTATACGGCAGATCGAACCAAGCGGATGACGAGTTGGTGGCAGTACAAGAAGGTGAAACCGTCCAAAATGAATCTATTGCGGCGATCCCATTAAAAACTAAGCCGCCAGCGCGCTATACCGAGGCAACCTTGTTATCGGCAATGGAAAGTGCTGGTAAGTGGGTGGATGATGATGAAATGCGTGAAGCGATGGCCGAAAAAGGTTTGGGCACACCCGCAACTCGCGCTGCCATCATTGAAGGCCTGCTGGCAGAGAAATATATGGTGCGCGAAGCACGAGAGCTAATACCTACCGCCAAAGCATTCCAATTGATGACACTCTTGCGTGGCTTAGATGTTGAAGAGCTAACAAGGCCCGATCTCACAGGTAGCTGGGAAAACAAACTTTCCCTGATTGAGCGTGGTGAGATGAATCGCGATACCTTCATGCAAGAAATTGCACAAATGACGCAGCGCATTGTCAAGCGCGCTAAGGAGTATGACAGCGATACTATTCCGGGCGACTATGCGACTATGTCTACGCCGTGCCCTCATTGCAAGGGTGCCGTTAAAGAAAACTATCGCCGCTTTGCATGCGAGAAATGTGGATTTACGATTAGCAAAACTCCGGGTGGCCGTGCATTTGAATATCCCGAGGTAGAAGAGCTGCTGCGTGAAAAAACGATTGGGCCACTGCAAGGATTCCGCAGCAAGATGGGTAGGCCATTTGCAGCCATTATTAAGTTAAGTGAAATTCCTGAAGATGATGCTGATTATCCAAACGCGGGCTTTAAGCTTGAGTTTGATTTTGGCAACACTCAAGAGGATGAATCTGAAGCTATCGACTTTACTGGCCGGCAAGCCTTAGGTGTATGTCCAAAGTGCTCTGGTGCCGTATATGAAGATGGCATGCGTTACTTATGTGAAAGAAACACCGGTCCAGACAAGTCATGTGATTTCAAAACCGGTAAGGTCGTTTTGCAACAAGAAATTTCTGCAGAGCAAGTTCAAAAACTACTTACCGAGGGCAAAACTGATTTGCTAACCAACTTCAAATCTAACCGTACTGGCCGTGGTTTTAAGGCTTATCTTGCCTTGGGTCCGGATGGCAAAATTGGTTTTGAGTTTGAAGCTAAGGCGCCCAAAGCGGGGGCTGCAGCTAAAGCTCCGGCAAAGAAGCGGGCAGGTGCAAGTGCTGCCACCAAGTCTGTAGCAAAGCCTAAGCGAGTGAGCAAAGCGAAGTCGTCTGCGAGCACTTGAGCTGTAATCAGCTTAGCCGCTAAGGCCGACCAAAGAGCGCCTCTAGACCCCAGGGCTGTTGCTAAAAATATCCCTGGGCGTTGACTCAGCGCACCAATGATCGGTAAGCGATCGCCCGCAACACAACGAATGCCCACAAAACTTCCTGCCTTTTGAAGTTGCTCAGTATCGCCCTCTGGGTAATTCAATAACCCCTTTGCCTGCTCACGATTAAAGTCATCGCTTGAATTCCAATCTTGAGAATCCAATTCACCCTCATCAAAACTAGATCCCACTATCCATTGATAATTTCCATCGGGAAGTTGCTTGGCTGGCAAACAATAGCCATCACCCGTGATAGCCGTGCGCGGCAGTCGTGGTGCCCAAGAACTTGTCATATCAACAGAAAAGATGCTCAGCTGCCCGCGCACCGGCCTTAAAGGTAGTCGCACATCGATGCTTTCAACTAAGCTTTTGGTTTCTAGTGCTGCTGCAATAATGACTTTGCCAGCCGTCATGATGGGCTTATCTTGAGCGTTCATTAACTGCCAACCCACACCGATTTTTTCCAGCCGAGCTACAGCGATATTCCAGCAACAAGTCAACATTGGGTGGGGTTTTAGTGCATCCCGTGTTACCTCAGATAAGTTAAGTGACGCGCCCCGAGGAAGCCAGATACCATCTTGATTAATGCCGCAGATTTTCGATGCCTCTTCCGCATAAAGCGCTTTAGCCATGCCTTCATCGAGCTCGAGTGATTTGAGATAAGTGTCGACATCATCACGACTAAAAGTTTTGTCTCTCTTATTTGGCTGAAAAATACCATGCTGATTCCAAGTCTGACTCCAGCGAGCCTCTGCCATCAAAAATGCAATGCGAGTTAATCGTAGTAAGCGCGGGGCACCTCTTCCAACATGGGGATGGGCAATGGCGTATGCGTGACTTGAACATGCTGATGCAGGTTGGGAGGCGCGATCAATAATGCAAACTGCTTGGCCACGCTCGAGTAATTCACTAGCAATACATGCGCCTGCAATGCCTGCCCCAATCACCACAATGTCATGGTGTTGGGGTAAGGTCATTAAATAATGATGTTGTTAAAAAGACTTCTTAAATTTCTAGGGGTGGCCTAGGCGTTTAAGCGCTTCTCGATTTTGCTGCGCGCCTCAATTAACTCCTTGGGCAAACGCTCACCTAAATGCGCAAATAGCTCTGAATGAAGTTTGAGCTCATTTTTCCAGTCATCAACAGCAACAGTAATGGCTTTTTCAAACTTGTCTGCCGAGTAATCGAGTCCGCTCCAATGTATATCAGCATGCTCTGGGCAAATACCAAATACAGTTTCTTTGCCTTTAGCTGTGCCTTCAGCGCGGCCCAAGATCCAAGAAAGTACGCGCATGTTCTCGCCAAAACCAGGCCAGACAAATTTACCGTTTTCATCTTTACGGAACCAATTTACGCAATAGATCTTTGGCAATACAGCGCCCTCTGCAGCAAGCTTGCTACCGATATTCAACCAATGTTGGAAGTAGTCACTCATGTTGTAACCAGCAAATGCAATCATGGCAAATGGATCACGACGTACAACACCTACTTGGCCAGTAATTGCCGCGGTGGTCTCAGAGCCCATTGTGGCGGCCATATAAACGCCCTCGACCCAGTCACGCGCTTCGCTCACTAATGGGACTGTGTTTGAGCGACGACCGCCAAACAAAAACGCATCAATTGCTACGCCTTCGGGGTTATCCCAATTAGGATCAACCGCAGGGTTGTTTGTGGCAGCTACAGTAAAGCGTGAATTTGGGTGTGCAGCTTTACGGCCAGCTGCACCATCAGCAGGGGTCCAGTCTTTTCCTTGCCAATCAATTAAGTGTGCTGGAGGTGTATCAGTCAAACCCTCCCACCAAACATCACCATCATCAGTTAAACCGACGTTAGTGAAGATCACGTCTTGGTTTAATGAATCGAGACAGTTTGGATTGGTTTGACGATTTGTTCCTGGAGCAACTCCGAAGTAACCTGACTCTGGGTTGATCGCAAACAAACGTGTCTTGCCCGTAACGGAATCTTTGCGCGGCTTGATCCATGCAATATCGTCACCAACAGTGGTAACTTTCCAACCCTCAAATCCCTTTGGAGGAATCATCATGGAGAAATTGGTTTTTCCGCAGGCTGATGGGAATGCTGCAGCAATGTGATACTTCTTACCCTCGGGTGATGTCACACCCAAGATCAACATGTGCTCAGCCAGCCAACCCTGGTCACGACCCATATTAGAT
Source organism: Polynucleobacter sp. Nonnen-W13 (assembly GCF_018881735.1). Classification (NCBI taxonomy): domain Bacteria; kingdom Pseudomonadati; phylum Pseudomonadota; class Betaproteobacteria; order Burkholderiales; family Burkholderiaceae; genus Polynucleobacter; species Polynucleobacter sp. Nonnen-W13. The sequence goes on from NZ_JACVPU010000001.1 coordinate 27,383, forward strand.
GCGATACGCAATGCGAAACATTTTTTACCCAACAAAGCGTTGCCACCATAACCAGATCCGAAAGACCAAATTTCGCGAGTTTCAGGATAGTGCACGATGTACTTGGTTTTATTGTTAGGCCAAGCGACATCTTTCTCGCCAGCAGCCAATGGCTTACCAACAGTGTGAATACAAGGAACAAATTCGCCGGTAGCGCCAAGTTGATCAATGACCGGCTTGCCCATACGGGTCATTAAGCGCATATTGATAGCAACGTATGGGCTATCGGAAAGCTCAACACCAATGTGCGCAATTGGGGATCCAATTGGGCCCATAGAGAATGGCACTACATACATTGTTCTGCCGCGCATGCAACCATCGAATAATGGCTGGAGGGTGGCACGCATTTCGCTTGGCTCCACCCAGTTATTGGTTGGGCCTGCATCCTCTTTATTTGCAGAGCAGATAAAGGTGCGGTCTTCTACGCGAGCTACGTCATCAGGATCTGAAAGTGCTAAGAAAGCATTTTTGCGCTTAGCGGGATTAAGGCGCTTGAACACGCCCGCGCTTACCAACAGCTCACAAAATTCATCATATTCAGCCTGGGAGCCATCACACCAGCGAATTTTGTCTGGCTTGGTTAAGGCAGCTACATCGGCAACCCATTGAATTAATTTATGGTTTTTTACGTATTCAGGTGCATTGGTGTTGATGGTCATGTGAATCCTATGAAATGTATTATTTTTGATCGCACTATTTTAACATTTTGGGTGTCTTTTTTATGAGCAAGCCCACCAAGAGCGAATCCTTTATTTACCAATACAAAATTGGCTAAATATCTTGCCCAAAAGATCGTCTGGGAGCAGTTTCCCGGTAATTTGTCCGAGCTGATCTTGTGCCAAACGGAGCTCTTCCGCAAATAACTCCAGCGATATATTGCCATTAGCGGCAAATTGTTGAGATTGCTCTAAGTGGGTGGCAGCCCTATCTAAGCAGTCTAAGTGCCGCCTGCGCGCCACAATTACACCCTCTTGAGAGCCGCCCCAGCCAACCAGCTCTAAGATTTTTTGCTTCAAGGCCTCGATACCTTGGCCCGTCTTGGCTGAAATGAACATGGATTGTTTTTCACCTTGCTCAGGGGTAGGGCTTATCAATAAATCCGATTTGTTGTTGACCTCCAGCACGGGGCACTTTGGGGAGAGTGCTTTCAATATTTGGCCTTTTAGCTCCACAATTTCAGCGGTAGTGCTTGTTTCTGAAGAGCTTGGGTCTTGTAGAAAAATAACTAGGTCCGCCGCCGCAATAGCCTCCCATGATCTTTCGATGCCCTTTGCCTCAACTAGGTCGCTGGTCTCGCGTAAGCCTGCGGTATCAATGATGTGCATAGGAACGCCGCCGATGGTAATACTCTCCTTGACGCGATCTCTTGTGGTTCCGGCAATAGGTGTAACAATAGCGACCTCCTCACCAGCCAAGCGATTTAGAAGAGAGCTTTTCCCAACATTAGGTGCACCAGCTAAAACTAGCTGGATGCCGTCTCGCAAAATCTTGCCCTGTTTAGCCCCTTCCCTTAGCGCATATAGCTTTTGCATTACAGCCCTCAGGCGTTCACGAGCTTGGGCATTCTCTAAGAACTCAATCTCTTCCTCGGGAAAATCTAGAGTGGACTCCACCAAAATGCGTAGTTGGGTGATCTCTTCAATTAGGCCGTTGATGTCATTTGAGAAAACTCCTTGCAGAGAGCGTGCTGCGCCACGTACCGCCGCTGCACTTTGAGCATCAATTAAATCTGCAATCGCCTCGGCTTGAGCTAAATCGATTTTGTTGTTCAGGTAGGCTCTTAAAGAAAATTCGCCAGGCTCAGCAATTACTAGGCCTTGATCTTTTCCTAGTTCAAGACATCGCTTCATGACCAGCTCTAAGAGTTGTGGTCCACCATGACACTGCAACTCTAGAACATCCTCACCAGTAAAAGAGGCTGGGGCTGCAAAATAAATAGCAAGAAGTTGATCAATCAATTCACCTTGCGCATCTCGAAGTGTGAGTAAGCTGGCTTGACGTGGTGTAAGCGTCTTATTAAATAAAGCAGTAGCTATAGGCAAAAGCTGAGGCCCACTAATACGAATGACGCCGACGCCGGCTTTGCCCGGCGCAGTGGCAAGCGCAATGATGGGCAGCTTTCTTGTCATCATTGCGTGCACTCTTTATTTATTTTTTAGCTGCTAAAAAAATTTATTTAACCAGCTTCTTTCCAAACATCTGATTTATCTGCCATTGCTGAGCGATCGACAGTAGATTGTTTACCACCCAATACAAGACCAAGCCCGCAGGGAAGAAGAAGAACATAACCGAGAATACTAGGGGCATATACATCATTACCTTCGCCTGAATTGGGTCTGGTGGTGTTGGGTTAAGTTTGGTTTGTACAAACATAGAAGCTGCCATGATGATTGGCAAAATTCCAATTGGAATTGAACTTAAGCCAATCAAATCACTAATGGATGTGTCTGGTAATGAAAGGTCGTGAACCCACAAAATCCAGGGGGCGCCACGCAACTCGACGGATGACAATAACACCCAATACAAGGCAATAAATACTGGGATCTGAATCACCACGGGCAAACAACCACCCAAGGGATTGATCTTTTCTTTACGATACATCTCCATCATGGCCTGATTCATTTTTTGTGGCTCGCCCTTGAATTGCTCTTTCATTGCGACTAGGCGAGGCTGCACCTCTTTCATGCGCGCCATAGATTTATAGCTTGCCGCTGAAAGGGGGAAGAACACCAGCTTAATTAAGATGGTCAATAAAATAATTGACCATCCCCAATTACCAACATACGAATGAATGTTGTCCAAGAGCCAAAAAATGGGTTTCGCTAAAATGGTTAGGTAGCCATAGTCTTTAAGCAACTCAAAACCTGGTGCGATTGTTTCAAGTACACGCTCTTCTTGTGGGCCAACAAATAGTTTGGCTTTTTCTACAACCGTAGTGCCTGCGGGGACCACCCCTAGAGGGGTTTGCATACCAATTCGGTACAGATTGTTGTCAATTTTATTGGCGTAAATATCGCGTACCGCCTTATCACTTGGAATCCATGCGCTTGCAAAATAGTGCTGAACCATTGCAATCCATGCTGGCTCACCTGCAGCCACCTGAGTGGGGATGGTGATTTTGTTCTTATCAATTGCCGTGAATTCGAGCTTATTAAACTTTTCTTTATCTGTGTAGGCTGCCGGCCCAGTAAATGTAGTTGCTGAAAAGGCGCCATCAAAGGGGCCAATTTTTTGTTCCTGAGAAGCATCACGCACAATCTCGGTGTATAGAACAAGCGGGTTGGGGTTGTTGCCGGCCTGTGTAATGCGATGTCCAACATCCACAACGTAGCTTCCCCGGTTAAGGATGAAGGTTTTTTCAAGCTTAACGCCATTGCGCTCGCTGACGAAAACAATAAATGGACGACCTGATTCATCTTTTCCAGACTGAACCAGCTTAAATGTGCTGGTGTGATTTGGAAGGTCACTATTTAAAGAAATCAAGCCGGAGCGCGCAAAGTATTTGTGTGTAGGTGTGTACTGGAACAACTCGACAGATTTGTTTTCTGGTGTAAAAGATTTGAGTAACTTTGCATCTACGACGTTTGCGCCGCTTGCGCTAATTTTCAACTCAAGAACATCATTCTGTAGTGTGAACTTTTCCGCGCCCGCCATTGCGTCACTATTAATGGTTGGTGTTGTTACTATGGCTGGTGTGCTCGACAGTTGGGCTGGAACATCGGCCTTGCTTGTGGTTGCAGGCTTATCAGTAGGGGTTGGTGCACTTGCTATAGGACCACCAAACATCGAAGGCTTACCCTCATGAACTTGCCAATTGTTGTACAACAAGAGGCCCGACATGGAGAAGACCGCCCAAAGAATTGTTTTTTTAAAGTCCATTTGGATTCACTTAATAATGATGAGATGTTGGTTTTACTGCAGGGTCGTGTCCGCCTTGTGACCATGGATTGCAACGCAATATGCGCCACACTGTTAGCCTAAAGCTTTTTAAAAATCCATAATTAGTAAAGCAGTCGCAGGCATATTGTGAGCATGAGGGTATGAATTTACAGTGCATGCCGACAAAAGGACTCAAGGCTATTTGATAGAGTCTTACAGCCTTAATGGCCAGTTTGTTAAGTAGGCACACTTTAAATTAGTCCTGCAATTTGGAGTCGCAGATCTTCTTTTTCTTTGTCTCGGAGTCTACCGCGCGTTTCGCGACCAATTGGTTTTTTTAGCTTCACCACAACATCACGGCTAAGGTGTGTAGTTTGAGCACCCCTAACCAACTCACGGATCATGCGTTTTAATCGGTTGCGATCTACTGCACGTTTAGCCAGTTTTTTAGCTACCGCAATCCCCAAATCTGGTTTTGCCCCCTGATTTGGAGATGCCAAATACAAACCCCAACACAAACTTGTCTTGGGGCGTGTTTTTAATAACTCAGAAATCCTGGCGCTATTCAACTGCTAAATTAAACGGCGAGGCGTTTGCGGCCTTTAGCACGGCGGGCATTTAATACCGCACGTCCACTCTTGGTTTTCATACGAATACGAAATCCGTGGGTACGTTTACGACGTGTTACTGAGGGTTGGTATGTTCTTTTCATGATTCATCCTGCAAAACCCAGTATTTTCCTTGTTGCTCGGCAAAAGGTCAACCGCTGAAGAAGAATATATAGGTATTTTTCTCTATTTATTTGGTGATATTTTGATAAACCCTTAATTTATATGGGTGTTTTTGTGTTATTCACAAGTTATCCACAGGTTTTCCACGCTTTTCCAGCTTGTGGATAACTTTATGGGATCGCTACAATGAATCCTCCAAAAATATGAGCCATCTACAGAATCCGATTACTTTGAACTCACCTAGCCCACTGGGGTTTTGGGACGGCGCGCTTGGCGCGCTTGCTCGCGAGCTTTCCCCCCAACAATTCAAAACTTGGATCCAGCCCCTGAGCTTGGTTTCTTTTGATGAAAGTGAGCAATCACTCATCGTTGGAGCCCCAAATAGATTTAAGCTTGACTGGATTAAGAAAACATTCTCTGACCGCCTCCAAGAGTTGGCAGATCAGTATTTTGGTCATCCAATCAACCTCAGTTTTGTGCTGAGTGTGGAAGGTTTGGGTGCCCAGACGGTGGGGGTCGCCACAACCCAGGAGCCGCCTGGGCAGCAAGAGTTTGTTGCGGCTACAGACAACAACTCCACAGAAGAGCAGGCCTTTGAGATTGAGGATCACTCTAAATTGAACCCCAACCTTACCTTTGATACTTTTGTAACGGGCAAGGCAAACCAATTGGCTAGGGCTGCGTCGATCCAAGTCGCCCACAATCCCGGCACCTCATATAACCCCATGTTTTTGTATGGTGGGGTGGGTCTAGGTAAAACCCACCTTATTCATGCCATTGGGAATCACCTTTTGAAAGAAAAGCCTGGCGCTCGGATTCGTTACATTCATGCTGAACAATATGTCTCTGATGTGGTTAGGGCGTATCAGCAAAAGGCTTTTGATCGCTTTAAACGCTACTACCACTCACTTGATTTGCTGTTGATTGACGATATTCAATTTTTTAGTGGTAAATCGAGAACTCAAGAAGAGTTTTTTTACGCCTTTGAGGCGCTTTTAAGCAATAAAGCTCAAGTCATTATTACAAGCGATACCTACCCGAAGGAAATGGCTGGGATTGATGACCGCCTTATTTCCCGCTTTGATTCAGGGTTAACTGTAGCAATTGAGCCGCCAGAGCTAGAGATGCGAGTTGCTATTTTAATGAAGAAGGCTTTGAGCGAAGGTATCCCCATGAGTGAGGATGTTGCCTTCTTTGTGGCCAAACACCTTAGATCTAACGTACGAGAGTTAGAGGGGGCTTTAAGAAAAATTTTGGCGTTTGTTCGTTTCCACGGTAAAGAGGTCACGATTGAGGTGGCCCGCGTGGCATTAAAGGACCTCTTATCCATACAAAATCGACAAATTTCTGTCGACAATATACAAAAGGCAGTGGCTGATTTTTACAGCATTAAAGTTGCCGACATGTATTCCAAGAAGCGCCCCGCAAATATTGCTCGCCCCCGGCAAATTGCCATGTTTATGGCAAAAGAGTTAACACAGAAAAGTCTGCCGGAAATTGGTGAATTATTTGGGGGGCGGGACCACACAACCGTTCTGCACGCCGTTCGGAAGATTGGAGAAGAGCGCTCCCACGACGGGCAACTTAACCACGAAATCCATGTTATCGAGCAAACCTTAAAGTCTTAGGTTTTTTGCCTGTGGATAAGGTTGTGGATAGTTCAATGGATAAGTTTGGGGATTGTGTGTGGATAAATTGTGGAAAGATGGCGCTTCATGCAAAAATAGGGTGTTGATAAAAAGTTATCCAAGATTTATGCACGGTTTATACAAAAGTTTTCCACAGGTTTTTTGGGTTTTAGTGGGTTGTTTTATATATAGTTTTTGACTTATCCACCGAAATAACAAGCCTTATTACTACTACTAATAAGATATATACAAGGAATTAAAAGCAATGCAACTCGTAAACACTTCAAGGGATAGTTTATTAAAACCACTTCAGGTTGTTAGTGGCATTGTTGAACGTCGACACACTCTGCCTATTTTGGCAAATCTGTTGTTTAAAAAACAGGGTGACAAAATTTCTTTTATATCAACAGATATAGAAATCCAAATCACTACGAATGCAAGTTTTGGTGTAGGTGCTGAGGATGTCACCACCACCGTTGCAGCAAGAAAATTACTTGATATTTTGCGTGCACTCCCTGAGGGACCGGTGGCGCTAAACCTTAAAGATAACAAGATGGTCGTACAGAGCGGCAAAAGCCGTTTTTCTTTACAGACCTTATCTGCAACAGAGTTCCCGGTAATGCAAAGTGTTGGTGAGGTAACTGCGAGTTGGAGAATGGCTCAAAAGAGTTTTCGCCAATTGGTTAGCCAAGTTCATTTCGCTATGGCGCAACAGGATATTCGGTATTACCTAAATGGAATGTTATTGGTTGTTGAGGGTAAGCAGGTAATTGCTGTGGCTACTGATGGCCATCGTTTAGCTTATTCTCAAGTTGAGTTGGCTGAGGCTCCGGTGGGCTCTGGGCAAAGGCAGGAAATTATTATTCCTCGTAAAACTATTCTAGAGTGCCAACATCTACTTGAGGATTCGGATGAAATGTTGGAGATGAGTCTCACATCTAATCAAGTGAAATTTACCTTCGGCGATATCGAATTAATCTCAAAATTGGTGGAAGGTAAATTTCCTGATTTTCAACGGGTAATTCCTAAAGGCCACAAAAACTCACTAGTGGTTGGGCGTGATGTTCTGCAATCTGCACTTCAGCGCGCAGCAATCTTGACAACTGATAAATTTAAGGGCGTACGTTTTTCTTTGTCACCAAATCGAATTACAGTTCAATCAACTAATGCTGAACAAGAAGAGGCGCAAGAAGAGATTGAAACCGAATACAGTGGTGATGTTGTTGAGATTGGCTTCAACGTAAGTTATTTATTAGATGTCTTGTCAAATCTAAAAAATGAAAAAATTCAAATTAGCTTAGGTGATGCTAATAGTAGTGCGGTGATTACTTTACCTGGTTCTGAAGATTTCAAGTATGTTGTGATGCCAATGCGTATTTAATTTAGAAAAAAATGACTGAAGAAAAAAAAGTAGTAGAGCAGTACGGTGCATCATCAATTCAAATCTTAGAGGGTCTTGAGGCTGTTCGTAAACGTCCGGGAATGTACATTGGAGATACCTCCGATGGTACGGGGTTACATCACTTAGTTTTTGAGGTTTTAGATAACTCAATTGATGAAGCGCTTGCAGGTTATTGCTCTGAAATTACCGTTGTTATTCAAACTGACAACTCTATTTCCATCGTTGATAACGGTCGCGGTGTACCAACCGGAATTAAATATGACGACAAGCATGAGCCAAAGAGAAGTGCGGCTGAGATTGTAATGACAGAGCTACATGCTGGCGGTAAGTTTGATCAAAACAGTTATAAGGTTTCTGGTGGCTTACATGGTGTGGGAGTTAGCTGCGTAAACGCGCTCTCTAAATGGCTGAAACTTACCATTCGTCGAGATGGTAAAGCGCATTACATGGAGTTTGCGCGTGGTGTCATTCAGAACCGCAACATTCAAGAAGAAAATGGTGTTGCTACATCGCCAATCACTATTACCGGCGACACAACCTTATCTGGCACAGAAGTTCACTTCTTGGCTGATGAAACTATTTTTGGAAACATTGAGTTTCACTACGAAATTCTTGTTAAACGCATTCGTGAACTCTCGTTTTTAAATAATGGTGTTCACATTAAATTAATTGATCAGCGTTCTGGCCAAGAAGAAGATTTTGCCTTTTCCGGTGGTGTTAAAGGTTTTGTTGAATACATCAATCAAACAAAAAATGTTTTACATCCTAATATTTTTTACGCTGAAGGTATTCGTCCATCAGACTTAGGTGGCAACATTACCGCTGAAGTATCAATGCAGTGGAATGATAGTTTTAGCGAGCAAGTTTTATGTTTCACTAACAATATTCCTCAGCGCGATGGTGGAACCCATTTGACGGGATTGCGTGCAGCAATGACCCGTGTGATCAACAAATATATCGATGAGCATGAAGTTGCCAAAAAAGCCAAGGTAGAAATTTCTGGCGATGATATGCGCGAAGGCCTTGCCTGCGTTTTATCTGTCAAAGTTCCAGAGCCAAAATTTTCAAGCCAAACAAAAGATAAGCTAGTTTCTAGTGAGGTTCGCGGCCCAGTAGAGGAGATTGTTGCAGAAGCCTTAAGTGCCTATCTACAGGAACGCCCAGCTGACGCCAAAATTTTGTGTGGAAAAATAGTGGATGCTGCGCGTGCACGTGAGGCAGCCCGCAAGGCTCGCGACATGACTCGCCGCAAAGGTGTTTTGGATGGTCTGGGACTACCTGGAAAATTGGCGGACTGCCAAGAAAAGGATCCCACCAAATCTGAGTTATTTATTGTCGAGGGAGACTCCGCGGGTGGCTCTGCAAAGCAGGGCAGAGATCGCCGTTTCCAGGCCATTCTTCCATTGAAGGGAAAAATTCTAAATGTGGAGAAGGCGCGTTTTGACAAGATGCTGGCAAGCCAAGAGGTGGTTACTTTAATTACCGTCCTTGGAACTGGCATTGGCGCTGAAGAATATAAGGCGGATAAGCTTCGCTACCATCGCATCATCATCATGACCGACGCGGACGTAGACGGTAGTCACATACGGACACTTTTACTCACTTTCTTTTATAGACAGATGCCAGAGTTAATTGAGCGTGGCCACATCTATATTGCCCAACCACCTTTATATAAAGTGAAGTTTGGAAAAAATGAGCAATACATTAAGGATGACGCCGAACTCAATCAATTGCTTTTAAAGATTGCTCTTGAGTCAGCATCACTGCAAACCCCCACAGGTGAAATTATTGAGGGCGCCGCCTTGGGTGAGTTGGCTAAACACTATCAAGTGATTCAGTCCATTGTTGATCGTCTATCGCGCACCATTGATGAAGATGCTTTGCGCGCGATTGCCTCTGGCACACAACTAAACCTAGATACAGAAAAGTCAGCCCAGGAATCTGCTGAGCGCTTGCGTGTAGCGCTCGCGGACGCTTTAAATCCCTTAGCGCTTCCACCTGAAATTATTGTTCAAAAAGAAGAGCGCACAGATCGCTACAAATTACTGTTGTCTCGCCGTATTCATGGCAACCTGAGGTTGTCGGCAATCAACTCTGATTTTGTTCATGGTGATGACTATCAAAGCCTCGCCAATGCGGCGGCGGTTTTATCTGGCAAGGTGCTGCCTGGCTCGAAAGTGCGTCGTGGAGACCCAGACAAAAACCAAAAGGAACAGGCAATCCAAAACTTTAGGGCCGCTTTTGCATGGCTGCTTTCTGAGGCCGAGCGCGTTCTCAGTCGTCAGCGCTATAAGGGTCTTGGTGAGATGAATCCTTCCCAACTATGGGAAACCACAATGGATGCAGGATCACGCACCCTACTCCAAGTCAAAATTGAAGACGCAATTACTGCAGATCAAGTCTTCACCACACTAATGGGTGATGAGGTAGAGCCGCGCCGCGCCTTTATTGAAAAAAATGCCTTAATTGCGCGCAATTTGGATGTTTGATTTAAATGAGTAAAAAGAAATTAGTAGCTCCAAAAATTGATCGTTCGCGTATTGTTGTTAAGTCCTCACCTATTCATGGAAAAGGTGTTTTTGTTGCGAAGCCAATTAAAAAGGGTGACGCCATCATTGAATACAAGGGTGAGCGTATTAGTTGGAAGTTGGCTGAGAAGCGCCACCCACATGACCCCAAAGACCCGAATCATACTTTTTACTTTTCCCTAGAAGATGGTCGCTGTATTGATGCGAAGTATGGTGGAAATGCTGCGCGCTGGATCAACCATTCTTGCAAGCCAGTTTGCGAAACCCAAGAGGAAAGTTTTGGTGGTGAGCCCCGCGTATTTATCTACGCCAAAAGAGACCTTAGGGTGGGTGAGGAGCTTTTCTACGACTACTCCCTCGGAGTTGATGGTCGTCTAACCAAGCAAATGAAAAAGGATTATGAGTGCCGTTGCGGCGCTAAAAAATGTCGAGGCACAATGCTGTCTCTCGATAAGAAGTAAATTATTTTTTCAACATGCTGTTTATTTCTATTCAGGATTTAGAGGCTGCTATTAATTATTGGCGCAGCCAATCGCCCGCAGTTGGCGAGGAACTTCACTTGTGTCCAGAGGCCGCCGCCCTTGCAAAACCATATGCTCTTATGATTGTTCAGGGAGCTCAAAGGGCTTCCATGGATGTTTTGGATGAAGCGGCAAGGTTGGCAATCCAAAAATTTTTAAACATTACCCAGGCGAATTAATCATTACGTCCTCAACGTTTTTAGGGTTATCGCTATATTAGTAAATCACCTCTTAGGGTATTCTCAAACTCTTGCCTATAGATGGGTATAAGGATTTGAGTTTGCAAGAAACAATATTAAAAACAATTGGCCTTGGAAAGACATTCAAGGGTTTTTCTGCGGTAAGTGATGTCAATTTAGATGTTGCTCGGGGGACTATTCACGCCCTTATTGGCCCAAATGGCGCCGGCAAAACAACTTGCTTTAACCTTCTAACAAAGTTTTTGGAGCCCTCGTGCGGCCAGATTTTATTTAATGGCTTTGATATCACCAAAGAGCGACCAGCCCAAATCGCGCGGCGCGGCGTAGTCCGTTCATTTCAAATTTCGGCAGTTTTTCCACACCTAACTGTTTTAGAGAACGTTCGTGTTGCACTGCAGCGAGGATTGGCCACCGAATTTCATTTTTGGAAGTCTGGAAGCTCGCTAAGCGTTCTCAATGAGCGTGCTGAACAACTTTTGTGTGAGGTGGGCTTAGCAGACTTTGCTCACGAGGAAACCTTAAACCTGGCATACGGTCGCAAAAGAGCCTTAGAAATTGCCACCACTATGGCAATGGAGCCCGAATTAATGTTGTTGGATGAGCCAACACAGGGCATGGGGCACGAGGATGTTGAGCGCGTTACCGAGCTAATTGATCGGGTTGCCAAAGGCCGCACCATTTTGATGGTTGAGCACAATATGAAGGTGGTTTCCTCTATAGCTGACCGCATCACAGTATTGCAGCGAGGTTCGGTATTGGCTGAAGGCTCCTATCAAGAGGTTTCCAGCAACCCCTTGGTGGTTGAGGCTTACATGGGTAGCCACGGGGGTGATGGCACATGAGCACAATGGCATTGGAGGTTAAAAACCTCGAGTCTTGGTATGGGGAGTCTCACATTCTTCATGGCGTGAATTTTGCTGTTCGTGATGGTGAGGTGGTTACCCTTTTGGGTCGCAATGGTGCTGGTCGCAGCACTATCTTAAAAACCATCTTAGGCTTAACCAGTAAAAGAACGGGCTCAGTAGAAATTTATGGCAGCCAAACTATTGCGATGCCAACCTACAAAATTGCTCGCTTAGGTGTCGGTTTCTGCCCGGAAGAGCGCGGCATTTTTGCTAGTTTGAGTGCTGAGGAGAATTTACTGCTCTTGCCAGAAATTGCATCTGGCGGCATGGGCTTGGATGAGATTTATGAAATGTTCCCCAATTTGTACGAGCGACGCAATAGCCCCGGTACAAGACTATCGGGTGGCGAACAGCAAATGCTCGCAATGGCACGCATTCTGAGGACGGGCGCAAAACTCCTATTGTTAGATGAGATTACCGAAGGCTTAGCACCAGTGATCGTTCAAAAGTTGGGTGAGGTGGTTACCAGCTTACGCAACAAGGGCTTCACTATTGTGTTGGTGGAGCAAAACTTCCGCTTTGCCGCACCCTTGGCTGATCGGCATTACGTGGTTGAGCATGGCAATGTAGTTGAGGTTGTTAATCAAAATGAGCTTGCAGAAAAAGCAAGCTTATTAAATGAGTATCTTGGTGTTTAGTGGTTATTTATAGGAGACATAAATGAAGTTAAAGCAAATTACTGCGTGTCTGGTGGCGGCAACCTTTTTTGGTTCAAACCCAGCATTCGCGCAAACATCTAAAGTGAGTGGTGACGTAATCAAGATTGGTGTTTTAACTGATCTCTCTTCAACGTATTCTGATTTGGCTGGTCCGGGTGCTGTGATTGCTGCAAAAATGGCGATTGCTGACTTTTCAAAAGATGGCACGGTTATTGGTAAAAAGATTGAGCTGTTGAGTGCCGACCATCAAAACAAAGCAGATATCGCCGCAAACAAAGCACGTGAGTGGTATGACAAAGATGGCGTCGATGTGATTGTTGAATTGGTGTCTACCAACGTCGCACTCGCCGTAATGGAGGTGGCGGAACAAAAGAATAAGATTACCCTAGTATCTGGCGCCGCTTCTTTGCCAATCACCAATGAAAAGTGTACTGCTAATAACGTGCACTGGACCTATGACACTTATGCGCTTTCAAATGGCACAGCAAAGGCTGTTGTTAAGCAGGGTAAAAAGAACTGGTATTTCCTTACTGCTGACTACGCTTTCGGAGCGGCTTTGGAGAAAGACTCAACTAACGTTGTTAATGCTAATGGCGGCAAGGTGTTGGGAACCAGTAAGCACCCATTCCCGAATAGCGATTTTTCTTCATACTTATTGAAGGCTCAAGCTAGTGGTGCTGATGTTGTTGCCTTGGCAAACGCAGGTCAAGACACAATTAATTCTGTAAAGCAGGCCTCAGAGTTCGGTATTAATAAAAAACAAACAGTCGTTCCTTTGTTGATGTTTATTTCTGATGTTCACTCTTTGGGTTTGAATGCAGCTCAAGGCATGTATTTAACCGAAGGTTTCTATTGGGATAAAGATGAAAAGACGCGTGCATTCGCCAAACGTTTTATTTTGCAACATAAGCGTATGCCGACTAGCGTTCAGGCCGGTGTTTACTCATCAGTTCTTGCTTACTTAGCTGCAGTTCAAAAAGCGGGCACTGACGACACTCAAGCAGTAATGAAGGCTTTGAGATCTACCAATATTGATGATGGTTTGTTCAAAGGAAAAATCCGTGCTGATGGTAAGTTCGAGCATGATATGTATTTGCTAGAGGTGAAGAAGCCATCTGAATCTACTAGCCCATGGGATTATTACAACGTCAAGGCGGTGATTCCAGCTGCCGAAGCAACACAACCACTTTCATTGTCACGATGCAAGTTGGTTAATAACAAGTAATTGGTTTTTTAATAAGCATGTTTGAACTTCTTGGAATTACCCCTCAAGGGCTGGTTGCCCAGCTCTTGGTGGGGCTTATTAATGGCTCCTTTTACGCCATTCTGAGTTTGGGCTTGGCCATTATTTTTGGCCTACTCAACATCATTAATTTTTCTCATGGTGCCCAGTACACCATGGGTGCTTTTGTTGCGTGGATTGGGCTGACTCAAGTTGGTCAATGGTTTGGCTTTCCTGAGTTCTCAATTAATTATTGGTTTGCACTAATTTTGGTGCCCTTGGTTATGGCAGGATTTGGTTTGATTCTTGAGCGCACCATGCTCAAGCGCCTTTATCACCTTGACCATCTTTATGGCCTGTTATTAACTTTTGGATTGGCTCTCATTATTGAGGGCATGTTCCGCCATTGGTATGGAATTTCTGGTGAGAGCTATCCAGCCCCCGAACTACTACAGGGCGCCATTCCACTGGAGTCGATTGGCATTATCTTGCCGAAATATCGCTTGTGGGTGGTGGTTGCCTCTTTAGTGGTTTGTTTCTCTACTTGGTATGTAATTGAGAGAACGAAGTTGGGCGCCTATCTTCGCGCTGGAACTGAAAATCCAAAACTACTTCAAGCATTTGGTATCAATGTCCCTCTTATGATTTCTTTGGCCTATGCTTATGGCGTTGGCTTGGCTGGCTTTGCTGGCGTTTTGGCCGCACCTATTTTTCAAGTCAACCCCTTGATGGGTTCCAATTTAATTATTGTGGTTTTTGCTGTGGTGGTGATTGGCGGCATGGGCTCCATCATGGGCTCTATTTTGACTGGCCTTGCTTTGGGTTTGATTGAGGGCCTAACCAAAGTGTTTTATCCAGAAGCATCGGGGGTAGTAATTTTTGTGATCATGGCAATCGTTTTGCTTATTCGTCCTGCTGGACTTTTCGGCCGGGAGAAATAAGTGAACCCAAAAATAAAATTGCTTTATGGCATTTTGGTTTTAATTGCCTTGCTGATGCCTTTTCAGGACTTCATCTATTTAGTGTTTGCCATGAAGGTCTTGTGTTTCGCTCTCTTCGCTTGCGCCTTTAATTTGTTGCTAGGTTTTACTGGACTTCTTTCTTTCGGGCACGCTGCATTCTTTGGAACCTCTGCTTATATCACCGCCTATCTTTGCAAAGAGCTTGGCCTGTCCCCCGAGTTTGGAATTGTGTTGGGCGTCTTGGGTTCTGGCATCTTAGGATTTTTGATCGGCTCTTTGGCAATTCGTCGTCAAGGTATTTATTTTGCGATGGTGACATTGGCGCTTTCCCAAATGGTTTACTTTTTGGCTGTGCAACTTCCATTCACTGGTGGCGAAGATGGTATTCAGGGTGTGCCGCGTGGAATGTTGTTTGGCTTAATTAATTTAAAAGATGACGTCAGCATGTATTACTTTGTGTTGGTTATTTTCTTGCTAGGATTTGCGTTGATCGTTCGCACGGTTCACTCCCCTTTCGGCCAAGTTTTAAAGGCCATTCGCGAAAACGAGCCTCGTGCAGTTTCTTTGGGCTACGACGTTGATCGCTTCAAACTCATTTCTTTTGTAATTTCAGCTGCGCTCGCGGGCCTTGCAGGCTCTTTGAAAACCCTAGTCTTTCAATTGGCAACACTGACCGATGTCCATTGGCACATGTCGGGAGAGGTTGTTTTAATGACTCTGTTGGGCGGCATGGGCACCATTCTTGGTCCAGTGGTCGGTGCGGGCATTGTGGTTGGTTTGCAAAATTATCTAGCCAACATTGGATCCTGGAGCACTATTGCAACCGGATTTATTTTTGTGATTTGTGTTTTGGCCTTCCGTAGAGGCGTAGTTGGTGAAATCATCCGCTTTTTTAAGAACAAGGGATGAGCCCTTTTTTATTAGGTTTTTAGTACGGCGCTGTGGCGCCGTACTCATTTAAGACCCTCAGTTCTCTGTCTTAAGTGCGGCGCAGTTTTGAGCCTTGTGAATTTTTTGCCCACCCTCCTACATAAATATTCAATTAAATCAATAACTTAGAAAATATTGATTGTGCATGTTTTTACTTGGGCTTGGATTTGTTTCACGTGAAACCTACAAAATGCTATGATCATCGCCCTATCTGAGGCAAATCATGCATTATTCAAAGAACTTCGATGTCATTGTGGTTGGTGGCGGTCACGCCGGAACCGAGGCTGCCCTTGCGGCTGCTCGAATGGGGTGCGATACCCTTCTCGTAACCCATAGTATTGAGAGTTTAGGGGCAATGAGCTGCAACCCTTCAATTGGTGGAATTGGCAAAGGCCATTTAGTTAAAGAGATTGATGCTATGGGTGGTGCCATGGCAGCGGCTACCGATGAGGCTGGCATTCAGTTTCGGATATTGAACTCAAGCAAGGGCCCTGCCGTTCGTGCAACTCGCGCACAAGGTGACCGGGTGTTATATAAGGCAGCGATTCGTCGCCGTCTCGAGAATCAAGAAAATCTGACCCTTTTCCAGGCCGCTGTAGATGATCTCCTGGTCCAAGGCGATGAGGTCCAGGGCGTAGTTACACAAATGGGCTTGAAGTTTATGGCCAAGAAGGTGGTGCTAACTGCTGGCACATTCTTGGACGGGAAGATCCATGTAGGTTTAAATAATTATGCTGGTGGACGGGCTGGTGATCCAGCAGCCACCTCTTTGTCTTCTAGGTTAAAAGAGTTGAAGCTTCCCCAGGGCCGCCTAAAAACCGGCACCCCGCCGAGGATCGATGGGCGCACCATTGATTTCTCAGTGATGTTGGAACAGCCAGGGGATTTGGATCCAGTGCCAGTTTTCTCTTATTTGGGTCGGCCTGAGCAGCACCCTAAGCAAGTCCCTTGCTGGATCTCACATACAAATGAACAAACCCATGACATTATTCGCGGTGGTTTAGATCGTTCCCCGATGTACACCGGGGTTATTGAGGGGGTGGGCCCACGCTATTGCCCTTCTATTGAGGACAAGATTCATCGTTTTGCCTCCAGAAACAGCCACCAAATCTTTTTAGAGCCTGAGGGCCTAACAACTAATGAGTTTTATCCCAATGGCATCTCTACTAGTTTGCCGTTTGATATTCAGTGGAGCTTGGTTCGCAGCATTCGTGGCCTAGAGTCTGCCGTAATTGTGCGCCCTGGTTATGCCATTGAGTACGACTTTTTTGATCCACGCCATTTGCGCCATAGTTTAGAGACTAAGGCAATTGCAGGCCTGTACTTTGCTGGCCAGATTAATGGCACAACGGGCTATGAAGAGGCCGCTGCCCAAGGTATGCTTGCGGGCATCAACGCTGGTTTGGCGGCAAAAGGGAAAGAGCCTTGGCTGCCTAAGCGTAGCGAATCCTATATCGGCGTCTTGGTAGATGACCTTATTACCTTGGGCGTCCAAGAGCCCTATCGTATGTTTACTAGCCGTGCGGAATACCGCCTTAGCCTACGTGAAGATAATGCGGATCTGCGCCTCACTAAGATTGGCCGCGAATTGGGTCTGGTCGATGATTACCGCTGGAATACGTTTTGCAGGAAACAAGAGGCTGTTTCACGTGAAACATCTCGCTTGCAAGACATTTGGATCGGCCCAAAACATGGCTCAGCAAAGGCTGTTTCCGAGCTTTTGGGCCAAGACCTATCGCACGAGTGTAGTTTGGCCGATCTTTTAAGGCGCCCTGGTATTACCTATGAGGCCATCACCAGTTTGGCTGAAGGGCTTTGGTCCCCGGGAGCCTTGGATGATGATTTGGGTTTGGCGCAACAAATTAGCGACCAAGTTGAAATTTCGATTAAATATCAAGGCTATATAGATAGGCAGGCTGTTGAGATTGCTCGGCAAGAGCATAACGAGAGCTTTCCTTTGCCGGAGGCTTTGGACTACGCCCATGTTCTCGGCTTATCCAAAGAGGTTCAGCAAAAGCTCAATTTGTATAAGCCTGGCACCTTGGGTCAAGCAGGCAGGATATCTGGTGTCACACCTGCCGCACTCTCCTTGCTATTAGTCCACCTTAAAAAGGGCTTAGGCCGCACCCAAGAAGAAGTCCATGAGTAATGACTTGGTTTCTTTGGGCATTGAGAGTTTGGGTCTCAATCTTAGTTCTGCCAACATGGCTGATTTAGAGCTTTTTTTGCAGGAAATGGGCCGTTGGAATCAGGTTCATAACTTGACTGCTATTGAGGGTGAAAAGAACTCTATTAGACTGCATCTTATTGATTCTATTACAGTTTTACCAGTAATGCGCCGTTTTCTAGGCATACTAAATCCTAAAATCGCAGACCTTGGGTCGGGCGGCGGCCTGCCTGCAATCCCGATTGCTATATTGCAACCAGACTGGCATTTGACTTTGATTGAGGCTATTCGTAAAAAAACAGCATTTTTGCAGCATGTGCGTGGGAAATTAGATTTAAAGAACATTCAAGTCTTGAGCGAGCGCGTTGAGGCAGTGGCCAAATCACAGCCAGGCCAGTTTGATGCAGTAATTTCTAGAGCATTTACCAATCTGGCCCACTTTTTAGAGCTCTCCCTACCCCTGCTGAAGCCCAATGGCTTGATATTTGCGATGAAGGCAAAACGCGCAGACGAAGAGTTGCGGGATGTTTGTATGGACGACTGGCGGCTAATAGCCGATGAGCCCTTGCAGATTCCAAATTTGGCGGTAGAGCGACGACTGCTAGTCTTATCCCCCGTGAGAAAATCACCCCTTTAAAGCACGACAATTTTAAGAAAAATTATGGCCAAAATATTTTGTATTGCAAACCAAAAAGGCGGCGTAGGAAAAACTACTACCGCTGTTAATTTGGCTGCTGGTTTAGCTGGACATCGGCAACGTGTTTTATTGGTGGATTTAGATCCACAGGGCAATGCGACGATGGGGTCTGGAATTGAAAAAGCAGACCTCAGTAGCACGGTATATCAAGTGCTGATTGGTCTTTCGTCTGTAAAAGAATCCGCAGTGCCTTGCGAGAGCTCTGGATACGATGTGTTGCCGGCAAACCGAGACTTGGCAGGCGCAGAAATTGAGTTAGTAGATTTAGACTCACGCGAACAAAGACTGAAGGATGCGCTCGCGCTTGTTGCGAATGACTATGACTTTATTTTGATTGACTGTCCCCCAGCACTATCTTTGTTAACGCTCAATGGATTGTGTGCAGCGAACGGTGTGATTGTGCCAATGCAATGTGAATATTTTGCATTGGAAGGCCTGTCAGATTTAGTAAACACGATTAAGCAGGTCCACGCAAACTTAAATCCTGATTTGGTGATCATTGGCCTATTGCGTGTGATGTTTGATCCGCGCATGACTTTGCAACAACAAGTTTCTGATCAATTACTTGAACACTTTGGCGATAAAGTATTTAAGAGCATCATCCCCCGCAACGTCCGCTTGGCTGAAGCCCCGTCCTATGGGCTTCCTGGGGTGGCGTTTGATAGATCATCGCGTGGCGCAAAAGCCTATTTAGACTTTGGTGCCGAGATGATTGAGCGCATTAAGCAAATGTAAAACCTAGGAATATTAAAAAAGATCATGGTTGCAATCAAGAAAAAAGGTTTGGGTCGCGGCCTAGAGGCATTACTCGGCGACAAGGCAGCAAAAGAAACCAACGCTGAAATTAATCGTTTGCCATTAAGTGCATTACAGGCTGGCAAATATCAGCCACGTCAAAAAATGGAAGTGGGCGCACTTCAAGAGTTGGCAGAAAGTATTCGCGAGCAAGGTGTGATGCAACCCTTGTTGGTTCGTTTGGTTGCGCCAGGAAAATACGAAATCATTGCCGGCGAGCGCCGCTTTCGTGCGGCCACTTTGGCCGGTTTACAAGAGGTGCCTGTATTAGTTTCTGGCGCTAATGATCAGGCTGCCGCTGCAATGGCTTTAGTTGAGAATATGCAGCGCGAAGATTTGAATCCGCTTGAAGAGTCTCAAGGTCTTGCTAGGTTGATTGAAGAGTTTGGTTTTACGCATGAGCAAGCAGCGAAAGCGGTAGGTAAGTCACGTAGTGCCGTTACTAATTTATTGCGTTTGAATCAATTGGTAAAGCCAGTGCAAGCCATGCTCTTGGCGGGCGATATTGATATGGGCCACGCCCGCGCGCTATTGCCTTTGCCTGGGGCAAGCCAAGTCGCCTTGGCACAAAAAATTGCAGCCCAAGGCCTGTCCGTACGTGAGGCCGAAAGAATGGCTACCGCTCTAGCGCTCGCTGGCGGTCAAATTGGGGACAAAAAAACCAACACTAAAGTAGCGGGTATTGCACCCAGCCGTGATCCAGACATGCGCCGCTTGACCCAAGAAATTGCAGATTTGATAGGTTTAAGTGCGGAATTTAAGTTCAAGGGTAAAGGTGGCGAGCTCAGAATACGTTTTAGCCAATTTGATGAGCTAGATTCCCTGTTAAAAAAGCTGGGTATTCGGGCAGACTAAAGCCCTTTTACTGTGCCTCAAGAAATGAATTTTGTGAATAAAGAACGGCCGATTCCTAGGCATCAATGGAATGAAATCGACGATGACTCCTATAAAGCTCTGAGTAAAGAGGAAATGGATGCATTACGTAAGGCAAAGCCGCTCAATTTTCGGTTATTGAATTCATGGTGGATCGTCTTAAGTCAGGTAGTACTAACCTTAATAATTGCTTCTGCCTGCTTTGTTTTTTCTAACCAGACTGACAAAAGCGTTTATACTTATTCGGCTTTGGTAGGCGGTTTGATTGGGTTTTTACCCTCAGCATTATTTTTGGCGCGCTTAGAGGCGGCAAAAAAGAATGTAAAATCAGGCCCTGGCGGATATTTGGCAGCAGTGGTTTCTGGCGAATTTATAAAAATTCTAGCAACCGTTCTCCTGTTTATTGGCTTTGCCTTAAAGCAACCTGATTTGAAATGGATTCCATTGCTTGTCACTTATTTGGCTACGCTCAAGTGTTATCTGCTAGTGTGGTTTTGGAAGTAACAGGCGGTAAATATAGATAAGGACAAGTTTAGAGATGTCTAGCGAAGTCAACGCAGCAGCAGGGGCGGCCCATCATGCGGCCAGCCAACCGCTTACACCGACTGCTTATATTGCTGAGCACTTACAAAACCTCAATAATATCGGCGGGGCGCAAACCTCAGTTATTGATTTCAGCATCATTAATTTAGACACCATCTTTTGGACCTCTTTAATGGGGTTGATCACAGTTTTCCTATTGGTTCTTGCCGCCCGCAGGGCATCCCCCGGTGTTCCTGGTCGCTTTCAATGTTTAATTGAAATGTTGGTTGAGATGGTCGATAACCAGACAAAAAGCATTGTTCATGGCGATAGAAGCTTTATTGCCCCGCTGGCCCTGTTTGTTTTTTGCTGGATTATTCTTCTAAATACCTTGGACTTAGTGCCGGTAGATTGGATCTTCGGGGTTAATCAATTTATTGGTGGTTTCGGGGTTCATATTCCCCATCACAAGATAGTCCCTACTACCGACTTGAACGCCACCTTTGGCCTGTCATTTTCAGTGTTGTTGTTGGTGTTCTTCTATAGCTTCAAAGTAAAAGGCCTTGGAGGCTTTTTGCATGAGCTGGTTTCAGCACCCTTTGGCGCAAAGTGGTATTTGGCACCTTTCAACTTGATTTTGAACATCATTGAATATATCGCTAAGGGCGTTTCCCTCGGCATGCGACTTTTCGGCAACATGTATGCAGGCGAACTACTGTTTTTGCTCATTGCCCTTTTGGGAAGCATGTGGACCTTTAACTTAGATTTATACATGCTTGGCTTCGTCGGCAATGTGATTGCAGGCTCAGCTTGGGCAATCTTTCACATCTTAGTTATTTTGTTGCAAGCATTTATTTTCATGATGTTGACCTTGGTTTACATTGGGCAAGCCCACAGTCACCATTAACTTTTTTATTTTTAACCTCACTTTCAATACTTAGGAGTAAACATGCAAGCATTTTTAGCCAACATCCAAGGACTAACCGCTATCGGTATTGGCCTCATCATCGGCCTCGGCGCATTGGGAGCCTGTTTGGGCATTGGCCTAATGGGCGGTAAGTTCATTGAGGGCGCTGCCCGTCAACCAGAACTGATCAATGAATTACAAACCAAAATGTTCCTTTTGGCTGGTTTGATCGACGCTGCGTTCTTGATCGGCGTTGGTGTTGCAATGTTGTTTGCTTTTGCAAACCCACTGCTCGCAGTTATTAAGTAATTGTTTTGGCGTGGATGACCATCGGGTCATCCTACTGTTCTCAACAATACTGAAAGGAATATCGTGAATCTGAACGCGACCCTATTCGCGCAAATGATCGTTTTCTTCGTCTTATGGTGGGTTGTTGCACGCTTCGTGTGGCCGCCGCTAGTTAAGGCGTTAGATGAGCGTTCAAGCAAAATTGCTGATGGCTTGGCATCTGCCGAGCGCGGTAAAGAAGCGCTCGCATTGGCAAGTAATGAAGCCGAGCAAGAATTAACTAAAGCACGCCAAGAGGGTGTGCAGCGTGTTGCAGAGGCAGAAAAACGCGCTCAAATGTCTGCGGAAGAAATTCGCGCAAACGCACAGGCTGAAGCTGCTCGCATCATCTCCCAAGCCAAACAAGATGCCGATCAACAAGTAACGCGCGCTCGCGAAGTACTGCGTGCTGAAGTAGCTGTGTTGGCCGTGAAAGGTGCAGAGCAAATTTTGCGTCGTGAGGTAGATGCAAAAGCCCACAGCACATTGCTTGATCAACTAAAGGCAGAACTTTGATATGGCTGAATTAGCCACAATTGCGCGGCCTTATGCTGAGGCACTTTTCCAAAGCACTAAGGCTGCTGAGCTTGCCACATGTTTAGAGCAGTTAAATGAATTGGCTCAGTTAGCCTCCTTACCAGAAGTTGCCGCTTTATCAAATAATCCAAAAGTATCTGCGGATGATTTAAGTAAGCTTCTTTCTGGCATGGTGAAGACAAAGCTTGACGGCAAAATCGCAAGCTTTTTGAGTCTTGTAAATCAAAACCACCGCTTATCAGCTATTCCTGAAATTGCTAAACAATTTGAGGCGATGAAGAATAAGAGCGAGGGTGCAGCAGAAGTAATGATTACTAGCGCATTCCCATTAGAGGGTTCTGCGCTGAATGATTTGTTGTCAAGTTTGAAGAAGCGCTTTGGGGGTAAAGAATTGCGCCCAACTATCCAAGTAGATCCTGCATTGATTGGCGGAGTTCGCATTCAGGTTGGTGATGAAGTAATGGATAGCTCTGTAAAAGCACAGTTAGCTCAAATGCAAGCAAGTCTTGGCGCATAAGTTATCCCTATTAAGAACATACGAAATAAGACCCAGGAGTAAGTAATGCAACTCAACCCTTCCGAGATCAGTGAACTGATCAAAAGCCGAATTAGCGAAATGGGTGTTGACTCCCAGCTTCGCAACGAAGGCACTGTAATTTCAGTGACCGACGGTATTTGCCGTGTACATGGTTTATCTGGTGTTATGCAGGGCGAAATGTTGGAATTCCCTAACAACACAATCGGACTCGCGTTGAACCTTGAGCGTGATTCCGTTGGTGCAGTAGTGTTGGGTGAGTACACCCACATTAAAGAAGGTGATCCAGTTAAATGTACTGGCCGTATTTTGGAAGTGCCAGTTGGACCCGAGCTCCTCGGTCGCGTTGTCAACGCACTTGGACAGCCAATCGATGGCAAAGGCCCAATCAACACGAAGTTAACTGACTTTATCGAAAAAGTTGCCCCAGGCGTTATTGCACGTCAATCCGTTAGCCAGCCAGTGCAAACTGGTTTGAAGGCGATTGATGCGATGGTTCCAATCGGTCGCGGCCAGCGCGAGTTGATCATTGGCGACCGCCAGACTGGTAAGACAGCTGTAGCGGTTGACGCGATCATTAACCAAAAAGGTAAAAACGTTTATTGCGTTTACGTTGCGATTGGTCAAAAAGCTTCCACGATTGCTAACGTTGTACGCAAGCTTACAGAATTAGGCGCAATGGAGTACACCGTTGTAGTTGCAGCAAGTGCTTCTGAGTCTGCAGCAATGCAATATCTCTCAGCATATGCCGGTTGCACGATGGGCGAATACTTCCGCGATCGTGGTGAAGATGCACTGATCGTTTATGACGACTTAACAAAACAAGCCGTTGCATACCGTCAGATTTCTTTACTCCTCCGCCGCCCACCAGGCCGCGAAGCTTACCCTGGCGATGTGTTCTATCTCCACTCCCGTTTGCTTGAGCGCGCTGCTCGTGTAAGCGCTGATTACGTTGAGAAATTTACAAACGGCTCAGTCAAAGGTAAGACAGGTTCATTGACCGCATTGCCAATTATCGAAACTCAAGCTGGTGACGTTTCTGCATTCGTACCAACCAACGTCATTTCGATTACCGACGGCCAGATCTTCTTGGAAACAGACTTGTTTAACGCTGGCGTACGACCTGCGATTAATGCCGGTATTTCTGTTTCACGTGTTGGTGGTGCAGCCCAAACTAAAGTTATTAAGAAGCTGTCAGGCGGTATTCGTACCGACTTGGCACAGTATCGTGAATTGGCAGCGTTTGCACAGTTCGCTTCTGACCTTGACGAGGCAACTCGTAAGCAGTTAGAGCGCGGTCGCCGTGTTACTGAATTGTGTAAGCAGGCTCAGTACAAGCCTTTGCAGGTTTGGGAAATGGCTGCCTCACTTTATGCTGTGAATAACGGCTACTTTGATGACCTCGAAGTGAAGAACGTATTGCCATTCGAAAAAGGTTTGCAAGATCATTTGAAATCTAAATACGCTGATTTAGTTGGCCGTATTGAAGAGACTAAAGATTTGAGCAAGGATGACGAGGCCGCCTTACGTGCTGCAATTGAGGATTACAAGCGTTCAGCCTCTTTCTAAGAGGGCTCGCATAAATCATGGCAAGCACAAAAGAGATACGATCTAAGATCAAGAGCGT
Source organism: Polynucleobacter sp. Nonnen-W13 (assembly GCF_018881735.1). Classification (NCBI taxonomy): domain Bacteria; kingdom Pseudomonadati; phylum Pseudomonadota; class Betaproteobacteria; order Burkholderiales; family Burkholderiaceae; genus Polynucleobacter; species Polynucleobacter sp. Nonnen-W13. Next base: position 51,976 of record NZ_JACVPU010000001.1, read on the forward strand.
GCAAAACACGCGCAAGATCACAAAGGCAATGGAAATGGTCGCAGCATCCAAGATGCGCCGCGCCCAAGAGCGCATGCGTAATGCGCGCCCATATGCCGAAAAAATTCGTGAAATTGTCTCCAATCTTTCTAAAGCAAATCCTGAGTTCCGCCCTGCTTACATGGCAACTCGTGAAGTGAAGAAAATTGGCACAATCTTGGTTACAACCGACAAAGGTTTGTGCGGAGGTTTAAATACCAACGTATTGCGTCTGATTGCAAACCAAGTGCGCGATATGGGCGGCAACAGTATTGAAATTGCATACACTGCAATTGGTTCAAAAGGCCTCCAGTTTTTAAATCGCTCTAAGGCAAAACTTATTTCTCAAACAATTCAGATTGGCGATACGCCACATATGGATATTTTGATTGGTGCAATTACAGCCCAATTAGAAGCGTTTGAGCGCGGTGAAATTGATGCAGTTTATCTGGCATATACCCGCTTTGTTAATGCAATGAAACAAGAGCCTGTTTTAGAAAAACTCTTACCTTTGGAGTCGGTCGCATTAACTCCAGAAGAGAAGGCAGGAAACTCTTGGGATTACATCTACGAGCCAGACGCAGAGTCTGTATTGAATGGCCTACTAAAGCGCTATGTAGAAGCAATGATTTATCAAGCTGTTGCTGAAAACATGGCTTCAGAACAATCTGCGCGGATGGTCTCAATGAAGGCCGCCTCAGATAATGCGAAGAATGTAATCGGCGAATTGCAATTGGAATACAACAAAACACGACAGGCTGCTATTACTAAAGAGTTGTCAGAGATTGTTGGCGGAGCGGCTGCGGTTTAAGCGGTTAGCGTTTAGGAATACGAAAGAATTCAGGAATTAAAAGCGGAGAAATGCGATGAGTAACGGAAATATCGTGCAATGTATCGGTCCAGTGGTGGACATTCAGTTCCCACGCGACAAAATGCCAAACATTTATGATGCGTTGACATTAGTTGATAGTGGCGAAAAATCATTTGCTGAAAAAGGCTTGACCTTTGAAGTGCAACAACAAATTGGCGACGGCGTAGTTCGCGCGATTGCTATGGGCGCAAGCGATGGTTTACGCCGTGGCATGGAAGTTGCTTCTACAGGCAAGCCAATTTCAGTCCCAGTTGGCCCAGCAACATTGGGTCGTATTATGGACGTTTTAGGTCGTCCAATTGATGATGCGGGCCCGATTGCCACTGAAGAGCGTCGCGCTATTCACCAGCCAGCACCAAAGTTTGATGAGCTCTCCCCTTCTGTTGACTTGCTCGAAACCGGTATTAAGGTTATTGACTTAGTTTGCCCATTCGCTAAAGGCGGTAAGGTAGGCTTGTTCGGTGGTGCGGGTGTTGGTAAGACCGTGAACATGATGGAATTGATTAATAACATCGCTAAACAACACTCAGGTTTATCAGTGTTTGCCGGTGTTGGTGAGCGTACTCGTGAAGGTAATGACTTCTACCACGAGATGAAAGAATCTAACGTTATCGACAAAGTGGCGATGGTGTTTGGTCAGATGAATGAGCCTCCTGGCAACCGTTTGCGCGTTGCGTTGACTGGATTGACAATGGCCGAAGCCTTCCGTGATGAAGGCCGTGACATTTTGTTCTTCGTTGATAACATTTACCGTTACACATTGGCCGGAACTGAAGTTTCTGCGTTGCTCGGCCGTATGCCTTCCGCTGTGGGTTATCAGCCAACATTAGCTGAAGAGATGGGTAAATTGCAAGAGCGTATTACCTCTACTAAGACTGGTTCTGTTACTTCTATTCAGGCAGTTTACGTTCCTGCGGATGACTTAACCGATCCATCGCCAGCGACAACCTTCTTGCACCTAGACTCCACAGTTGTGTTATCACGTGACATTGCTGCTTTGGGTATTTACCCAGCGGTTGATCCATTGGATTCAACCAGTCGTCAGCTTGACCCACAAGTGGTTGGTCAAGAGCACTATGAAGTTGCCCGCGAAGTTCAGATGACATTGCAACGCTACAAAGAGTTGCGTGACATTATTGCTATTTTGGGTATGGACGAGCTGTCACCAGAAGACAAATTAGCTGTATCACGTGCACGTAAGATTCAACGTTTCTTGTCCCAGCCTTTCCACGTTGCTGAAGTATTTACTGGTTCACCAGGTAAATATGTTCCATTGAAAGAAACTATCCGTGGTTTCAAAATGATTTGCAGCGGTGAATTGGATCACTTGCCAGAGCAAGCGTTTTATATGGTGGGTTCAATTGATGAAGCCATCGAGAAAGCTAAGAAGCTTTAATCGAATTCATCTAGGGAAATTATGTCAACCATACGCGTCGATGTAGTAAGTGCTGAGCAATCTATTTTCAGCGGAGAGGCTAAGTTTGTTGCGCTTCCTGGCGAGAATGGTGAGCTCGGTATTTTACGCGGCCACACTCCTTTGATTACACGCATTCGTCCAGGATCAGTTCGTATTGAAAAAGCTGATGGTGATGAAGAGTTTGTATTCGTTGCAGGTGGCTATTTAGAAGTGCAGCCGGATCATGTCACAGTCTTGGCCGATACCGCCATTCGTGGACATGACCTTGATGAAGCCAAAGCCAATGAAGCCAAGAAGCGCGCTGAAGAAGCAATGCAGAATCGTGGAACTGACTTTGACATGGCCCTAGCGCAGTCAGAGTTTGCTATGGCAGCAGCACAACTGGCAGCTATTGCTCGTTTCCGCCGTAAAAAATAAGAGTCGGATATTTCCTTGTTGTCTAACGATCGATTTTTAAAAGCCTGCTTGGGCGAAGCGGTTGATCAAACACCGCTCTGGCTCATGCGCCAAGCAGGCCGATATCTCCCGGAATACAATGCAACCCGAGCTAAGGCAGGTAGCTTTCTTGGACTTGCTAAAAATCCAGCTTATGCAACTGAGGTAACCCTTCAGCCATTGGATCGCTACCCTTTAGACGCAGCGATTTTATTCTCTGATATTTTGACGATTCCCGATGCTATGGGCTTGGGTCTGAAATTTACTGCAGGTGAGGGACCTAGTTTCGAGCACCCCCTTCGCACTGAAGAGGCAGTAAAAAAATTACGAGTTGCTGATATGAATCAGCTCAAATATGTTTTTGATGCTGTATCAGAAATTCGCAAAGCACTGATTCAGGATGGCAAACAGCGGGTACCGCTGATCGGTTTTTCTGGAAGCCCGTGGACATTAGCTTGCTACATGATTGATGGTTCAGGCTCAGATGATTTTCGTCATGCGAAGACTATGATGTTTAGTCGACCAGATTTACTTGAGCATATTCTGGAGATTAATATCCAGTCAGTAGCAGCCTACTTAATTGAGCAGGTAAAAGCTGGAGCACAAGCGCTCATGATATTTGATACCTGGGGAGGCTTGCTTCCAGATGGTTGGTATCAGCGTATGTCCTTGGCTGCCATGCAAAAAGTGGTTGAACTACTGCCCCGAGAGCATGAGGGACGCAAGATCCCAATTATTATGTTCACAAAAGGCGGCGGTATTTGGTTGAACGATATGGCGCAAATTGGGGCAGATGTTATTGCAATTGACTGGACTATGCCCTTAAGTCGCGCCCGTAAGCAGCTATTAGATATCAATAAGCCACTGGCTTTGCAAGGTAACCTAGATCCACTAATTTTGTTTTCAGAACCGAAGCATATTGCAAGTGCTGCAGAGGGTCTTTTGGGGGACTTGGCTAGCGCTCCCTCACTAAAACCAGGCCTTCATCCGCTGGATGGACATATCTTTAATTTAGGTCACGGCATCAACCAATTTACCCCACCTGAAAGCGTAACAGCTCTCTCCGAAGCGGTAATCTCCAAGTCAAAAGCTTTGCGGGCAGTGCGGTAGACGCAAGTAATTGCTAACTTTGCCAATATTACGGCAAAAAGTTATGCACAGAAATGTGCAAAATCATAAATACAGAGAGATTCGCAGGAATTATCAAACTTTACCTTTACAAACCATTGTAAGTCATTGATTTGTAATGAAAATTAATAAAATATTGATTTTCTATTCAAGATGGCATTCCTATAAAATAACTGAAGAGATACAAAACAAGGAATGATATCCACAGACTTATCCACAGGGTGAAATAACAAATTTTAGAAAACAACCCTAAACCTATCGTAGTGCAGGTGGTAGTAGATAAGCCTTTAGTGCAGGGCTTTGACTACCTATGGGATATTGAAAAATTAGGCAGATTCCCCGAAATTGGTAATGTAGTTGAGGTCCCCTTTGCAAGGTCTAAAGAAGTTGGGCTGATAGTAAAGGTGAGTAATCACTCTGAATATGAGATTGAAAAACTCAAATACGTAGAACGACTTGCCCCACTCCCGGTATTCGACCCCGCTCTATTGAGATTAATGAGCTTTACTAGTCAGTATTACATCCATGCCTTAGGGGAAACTGCTTTGCCAGTCATTCCGCAGATGTGGAAAAAGGCTGATGAATGGGAAAAGATACCTAAAAAACTGGAGTCAGCAGAAAACAAAAGTAAAAAAAATTCTCCTCTTCCCACAGAGGGCTTGATCACGCTGGATCAATTAAATTCAGAGCAGAAGATCGCTCTTCGCAAATTATTGGCAGAGGATCAAAAAGAAAAAGAATTTAGAGCAATATTGCTGCAGGGTCAAACAGGAAGTGGGAAGACAGCCGTTTTTTTAAATTGGCTTGCAAGCGCCCTAAGAGAAGAGAGCGCCCAAGTACTTTTACTAGTACCAGAGATTAACTTAACTCCGCAACTCGAGAGACGCGTGAGAGCATACTTCCCTGATAAAAAAATGGCGGTATTGCATAGTGGTATCAGCGAAAAGAAAAGAGGCGTTGCGTGGTATGAGGCAATGACTGGTAAAGCACAAATTATTTTAGGAACCAGGCTAGCTGCATTGACGCCGATACCTAATTTGCGAGTCATAGTGGTAGATGAAGAGCACGACCCATCATATAAGCAACAAGACGGCACTCGATACTCAGCAAGAGATTTGGCAATCTGGCGAGCGCACGATCAAAAAATCCCCATCCTCTTAGCTTCCGCTACTCCATCACTAGAAACCTGGTTGGCAGCTCAATCTGGCCGCTATGAAAATATTCGGCTTGATCAGCGTGCCCAAGGCGCAAGCTTGCCTAGTGTGCACTTAATTAATGCACGTGAGCCACAAAATCAATTTAGTCCGGGTGATGCAGGTGCGCCAAAGCAAAAAAGTCTGATTACAAAAACGCTTGCAAATGCCATAAGCAAATCACTTGCAGAAAAAAAACAAAGTTTGATTTTGATTAATAGACGTGGCTACGCTCCAGTACTCAGTTGCTCAGCATGTAATTGGTTATCAAAATGTACTCAATGCTCTACCTATACAGTAATGCATAAGGCCGGCGCATTAAGTAATAGATCAGTTTTAAATTGTCACCATTGTGGGTTGGTAAAGCCTATTCCACAGTTTTGCCCTGATTGCGGAAATGCAGATCTTAAAACACTTGGGCATGGGACTCAAAAGTTGGAGGATGCTATTGAAGAAATGTGGCCACAAGCAAGAGTGCTGCGGGTCGACACGGATTCAAGCAGAAAGAGCAAGGGAGCAGAAGCTCTCTTTGAAGAAATACATAGTGGCAATGTTGATATTGTCGTTGGTACTCAAATGATTGCCAAAGGACACGACTATCAAAACATTGGATTGGTCGCCGTATTAGACGCAGACAGTCGGCTGTACTCAGCAGACTTTAGGGCGGCTGAAAGATTATTTGCGCAGCTAGTACAGGTGGCAGGGCGAGCAGGAAGGTCGGGTACAAAAGGTGAGGCTGGGGGTGATATTTATATCGAGACACAATACCCAGAGTCACCGGTATTTCAGTATTTGTTAAGACACGATGTCGATGGATTTTTAGCATTTACGGCTAAAGAACGAGAAGAGGCAAAATTACCACCCTACTCATATCAGGCGCTTATTCATGCTGAAGGCAAAAGTTTGGATCAGGCGATTTGGTTTTTGAATGAACTAAAGACGCGTATAAAAATTAAAGGCCTGATTGGAAAAGAACTCAAGATATACGATCCAGTTCCTAAGCCAGTTATGCGGGTAGCGGGTGCAGAGCGCGCCCAATTATTAATTGAGTCAAGCAATCGCAAGGTGTTACAAGAAACGCTTGAAATAATAGATCAAGAATTACGCCAAGATTCCACGGGAAGAATTAGTAAAGCATCACGTATTCGATGGTTGGTAGAGCGCGATCCGATTGCTATCTAAGCGCCTACTTTAGACTCGTATTGTGTGAGTGACATCAAGTTGTTTAGATTGGTGCTCAGCATCTCTGCTGATATTGGTTTAATTTTAAATAACCAAATTGCATACGGCCGAGTATTTATAGCCTCAGGGCTGGAGTCTATTTCTTCATTGAGCGCAATAATCTCACCGCTAATGGGAGCATGAATATCGCTTGCTGCTTTAACTGACTCTATTGCAGCAACGGTTTCACCCTGCTCCACTTGTTGGCCAATTTTTGGCGCTTGGAAAAACATCACATCGCCTAAAGCTTCTTGTGCATGATTACTAATACCCACCCATACTAGTCCATCATCTTCGATGCTAGCCCACTCATGTGTTTCTGCGAATTTAAATGTATCTTGAGTTTTCATTATGTATCCTGTGGGCGGTAATTAGCTTTATTGCCACACATAGGTGACCGAGCCATTTACACACTTTTTTATTTATCTCGACTAAATTAGAAAATATTCTAACTACTCTATTCGATTAGGTGAGACCATTTGCGAGCCCGCAAATTGATGAGGAGTTTTGCTTAGATCAATTACCTGAACAAACTAGGCATTTTGGATTTGGTCATGCAAAAGCGTTTGTCTCAAGGCGCCAATTGGAGGCTTAGGTTTTTGCTGAGCCGGTACGGTGTGTGCGGTTGTATAAACAGCTTGCACAAATCCAGCGCTGCTTGCGATTGCTAGTCGGAATCCAAGTGCCACCTTCCAGACGCTTTTCGCGACTGCATGAGGAGCAAAACTTAAGGCTCTGTGAGGTTTCTTGGGTAGCAGCTGGAGTCGAGGTAGTCATGGGCAATCCGGGTAATCCAAATCTTGTACAGAGGCTCTATTTTACCCGTTTTGTCCCGCTGGGGCTGGGCTTAGGACGACTCTGACGGAATCAGCCGTTTTATTGCCATCAAAATCAAGCCAAGCCTTGTTTTCAAAGTCATAAAGCTTGCACTTGCGAGCGGTATCAAAATACCAGGCCCAAGAGAACTTTTGGACAAAAATACGCTCAGGAAGGATGGTTTCCAGGGTATTTTGAGCCTCTTGGAGGCGATATAGCGGGACGCTCATATCCACGTGGTGGGCGGTATGCTCCATGATATGGTGCATTAAAGAGCCCCAAATCCAATTAAAGGTCAAATGTACCGTGGTGGATACAAAAGGCTGGGCGCGCAACCACTCAGATTTCTTGTCATACCAAGAGACTGAAGTGTGGGTATGGTGTACGTAGACTACAAACCCAATCATTCCATTCCAGAAGAGGAAGGGAACGGCAAAACCAGTGATGAGGCCAAGCCAAACAGATTGGCCAGTGGCAAGGGCACCAGCAATAAGACAAGCAATCCAGATAATGGCAAAACCAGTTACCAATAAATTATCTTTTAAGAAAATTGGACGATCGCCAGGTTTATTTTTGGCATTCGGGAAGTACTCACGTCTCCACCAGATCTCAATCAGATAGTAGAAAACAGGGCCCCAACCGCTACGGTAGAGACGCTCTAAGGCCTTACGCCATGCTGGAAGGGCATCAAACTCGGCTTTTGATAATGGGGCCCAGACAAAGTCAAAACCCTTGAGGTTGGTCTGACCATGGTGAACTACATTGTGGCCCACATCCCATAAGCTATATGGGGTTAGAGACGGCAAGAACGCAATGCGACCCAATACTTTATTCAGTTCACGGTGGGGTGTGTAGCTTTGGTGGCAGGCATCATGACCCAAGATGAAGATGCGACCAGTAACAAAACCTGCAACTAGGCCCAAGATGATTTTGATCAGCACGCTTTCAAAAAAAATAGTGCCAGCGATACAAGCAAGCCATAAAACTGCGTCCAGAGCTAGCAAGGCAATTGCTTTTGCTGTTTCTCCTTGAGCCATAGGGATCAGCCAGCTGCGAATAACTTTTCGGTGTGGCAACGGAAGATCTGGGGCCAAGGGATTGGCCATGGATGGTTCGGATAATGCAGAATTTAGATGATTTGACATGATAAGAATCAATAAGTTAGGGAGAAATGATAGCCTTTTTCACGAATTTACGCATGATGTAGGTCAAAAACCCCTCTGTTTTGGTGCGCCCGGCAGGAATCGAACCTGCGACCCTTGGCTTCGGAGGCCAATACTCTATCCACTGAGCTACGGGCGCCTGTAGGAAATTCGCTAACTCCAGTATTGTAAGTGCCTATATCCCATACAGTCTCGTTATAATTAGTTCAAATTCAACCTTACAACCCGTCTAACGATAAAAGTCCTATGAGCGAAGCACACGGCAGTCTAATTAAGTCACCCAAACAATTGATCATCATGGTCTTTGCTAGCTTTTTTGTACCACTCATCATTATTCTTTTATTGATGGTGTTCGTAAACAATGGCAAGCGAGCAGATTCGGAAGCATCTGCTGAGCAGCTCATTAAGCCTGTGGCGCAATTGAATTTTAAAGACGCCAGCCCATCCGCAGAACCCAAGGATGCGACTTCCGCTGCTAAATAATTTTTTGGCGCCTACAAAAAGCTGGCATCTAGCCAGCTTTTTTATTGCTTGCCATTTTGATCTTTGGCATCCAAGGCTACCTGGTAAGCCTCTTTTTTGCTGAGCCCAAGTACTTGGGCAAGAACGGCGGCAATTTCTTTGCTACCTAAGTAAGGGCTTAAGGCATTGGCCCATAGTAAGAGCTCCGAATGTTCGGGAGCCTCGTCTGTATTGGCTTGGCGGCCAGCAACTAAGACAATGAACTCGCCCCTGAGACTTTCTGCTTTCTCAAGCCACTCCGGAATATTTGCGGCAGTGAGTGTGACCAGCTGCTCAAATTTTTTGGTGAGTTCCCTGCCTATGAGCACCTGCCGCTCAGGATCCAGTTCTTTGCTTAGAGTTGTCAGGGTGTCGCATATTTGATGGGGCGATTCAAAAAAGATGCTTGTTTTTAAATTGTTACGAATATCTTGAATGAGTGTGCCACGCTCTTTGGCTTTATTTGGCCAAAAGCCAAGAAACTGAAAGCGCCCTTCCGATGGCAGCATGACTGAGCCACTAGCAGAAATGGCGGACGACACTGCACTAGCTCCGGGAATGGGAATAATTCGAAAGCCTGCTTTCTGAACTGCGTTTACTAATCTTGCGCCTGGATCAGAAACACCCGGAGTGCCCGCATCCGAGATGTAGGCCCAGCGTTCATTTTGAGCTAGGCGCTCAATAATGGTTTGCGCGCCAGTCATTTCATTGTGCTCATGTAAGGCGACACATTTCTTATAAATGCCAAAGTGTTGTAGCAGGGGCGCGCTATGCCTGGTGTCTTCACAGGCAATGCCATCCACTGAATTCAGCACATGCAATGCGCGCAAAGTGATATCCCCCATATTGCCAATCGGAGTAGCAACCATATATAAGGACCCGGCTGGCAGATCCTGCTGTTTTAAAAAATCAAAGGAGCTTAATTCCATGGGGCAATCTTTTGCTAATGAGATTTCAATAGGTAAGAGAATACGTCCCTTTTGATTTCAGGGGCAGTGCAGGCATATTGCCTCTAGTTTGGCGCATAATAATGCGATGGATAAAGATACCCTCGAACGTTTGCGCGCTCGCGCATCCCAACATTTTTTAGATAGCATTGCTGTAAAGCAAGCGGCTGAAAAAATACTTCCTGAGCAGGTTGCTCGCGGCATAGTCGCCATGACAGACTGTTTGCGTGCTGGCGGAAAAATAATGGCTTGCGGTAATGGCGGATCTGCTGCCGATGCCCAGCATTTCGCTGCCGAGCTAATTGGTCGCTTTGAGAGAGAGCGACAAGAGTTGGCTGCGATTGCATTGACGACCGATACTTCAATCTTGACTGCAGTAGGAAACGACTATAGCTATGACGAGATCTTTGTTAAGCAAGTGCGCGGCCTTGGAAAAAAAGGCGATATCTTAATTGGTATTTCTACTTCAGGAAATTCAAAAAATATAGTGAAGGCAATCGAGGCTGCAAAAAAGATGGGTATAAAAATTATTGCCCTGACTGGTAATGGCGGCGGAAAAATTGCAAGTCTATTGGATGCAGATGATATTCACCTCTGTGCACCCTCTACTCGTACCGCACGTATTCAAGAAACACATTTAGTTTTGCTCCACGCTCTGTGTGATGGCGTAGATCATTTATTGCTCGATTAATAGCATCACTAATCAGAAAGTTCGTATATGAGAAATACACTCACCATCAAATTACTTGCAGCGATTTTGATTTCCACATTCTTATCGGGTTGCGGAGTCCTAGCCGTGGGTGGTGTTGTTGCGGGTGCAAGTGTTTTAGCAGATCGCCGTTCGCCTGCTGTACAGGCAATCGATAAAGGTATTGAGTTGGAAGCCGGCAATGCTTTAGCCAAACGTTATGGTGATGATGCGCATATCAACGTGACATCATTCAATCAAAAGGTATTGTTGACTGGTGAGGTGAAAGATGCCGATATTAAGAATCAAGCTGCCGCCTTTGTAAAGGCAATGAAAAACGCCCGCTCTGTTTTTAATGAATTGGCTATAGGGCCAAACAGCACCTTTACAGCTCGTGCCAATGATTCTTACCTTGAATCAAAAATTAAAACTCAAATGATTTTCACGGACAAACTCCCATCGAATTCAATGGCGATTGTTGCTGAAGGTAGCAGTGTTTATTTGCTGGGCATTCTGACGCAAAATGAGGCGGCGATTGCCAAAAAAGTCACTAGCAATATTGATGGTGTTAAAGATGTATACGTCTACTTCGATATTATTTCTGAGGCAGAAAAGACGCGCTTAGAAAAACAAGGCAAGGCAGATGAAGCGCAGCCAAACTCCATGCCAAAACAGTAGGGTGCTTTGATGGAGGGTGAGCAATGAATTTATCCATGCAACATCTGAAATCTTTTTTACTCACCACACTCTTCTTGCTATGCTCGCTAAACGCGAAGGCATCTAATGACGACACTAAAGCGGCTGTACTTGCAAAGCAAAATGCTTGCTTGGGATGTCATGCAGTTGATAAAAAAATTGTGGGCCCTAGCTTTCAATCCGTTGCAAAAAAATATGCAACCGATTCTGGCTCAACAGAATTTCTGAAAAATAAAATTCGCAAGGGCGGTTCCGGCTCTTGGGGTGTTGTACCGATGCCGGCAAATGCGAAATTAAGCGATGCGGATGTATCTATATTGACGAGTTGGATTTTGCGCGGAGCACCTAGCGCAAATTAAGTTGGGCGCGCGACTGGTTTTCCAAGAAGCCAAGACCAGGCATCGTTTGAGTGCTTCAAGTTTTCTTTAAGTGCGTAGTCAAAGTCAGCCCATTGCTCATTGGCTGCCTCTTCAACAATCGTGCCTGAATTTGCAGGCGGTAATTTCAGGTAAGCATCCGCATCACCATAGGCATACTCAACGAGCATCCCCGCCTTTTGTGCCAAATGCATCATCGCCCGGTTATTTGCCAGGCAATGTACGAATAAGATTTCAATACGAGTATTGCGTGAGTGCACTGAAGCGCGCGCTAATAAAGCTGTACCTATGCCCTGCCCCCTGCCATTAGGCAGCACTGATACGCCAAACTCGGCAGCTAGTGGCTGGCCTGCAGTTTTAGGTAAATATGCCAAATGAGCCATGCCAATCAGGTTAAGCTGGGAGTCAAAGCTACCAAACATCGTATCTCTATTGAAATTAAGGTTTTCTACATAGCGATGAATCACCTCATCAGGAGTTTGTGTGCCGAAGCGAAGATGACGATCCTCCTCATTCAGCAGCAAAAGATGCTGAAGAATGCGCTCTCTATGGCCAGCATGTAATTCGCGAACTGGCACGACTAAGCCTGCCGCATAGGGCTTGCTGGGTAAGTGACTATTTGCTAATTTATTGTGCATAGCAATATATTAGCAGAAATGAGAGCTAATTACAGGGTTTTCCCTAATCATCGCAAATGTAGATAAGGAAAGGCAATTAATAAAGTAAAAAGCTGAACAATTGCCCAGAATTTGCTACCCTATCCATAAAAACCCGTATATTTTTAAAAAAATTGAAAATATTTTCTATCTCCATCCCCTTGTTTTTAATGGGTTTATTTTAAAAGTAGGAAAAAACATCGCTATTTGATAGAAAAAGACTACGAAAGGTGTTGACTGACCCTGAAAAAGGGTATAAAGTCTCATCTCTCTGCTGCAACGTTTTATGGAATACAAAAAACGCGCAGCCCTCTTTAAAAATTAGTCAACCGATAATTGTGGGTACTAAGTGAAAGCATCAAGTCCTTCGGGACAGATGTAAATAAATAGTACTCATAGACAGTAAAAAGATTTGGTTTTATTACCAAGTCAATTTCTTGAATGAGTGCGACGATCCGCAAGGATCACAGGAATTAAACTGAAGAGTTTGATCCTGGCTCAGATTGAACGCTGGCGGCATGCCTTACACATGCAAGTCGAACGGCAGCACGGGTACTTGTACCTGGTGGCGAGTGGCGAACGGGTGAGTAATACATCGGAACGTACCTTATCGTGGGGGATAACGCAGCGAAAGCTGTGCTAATACCGCATACGCCCTGAGGGGGAAAGCGGGGGATCGAAAGACCTCGCGCGATTAGAGCGGCCGATGCCTGATTAGCTTGTTGGTGGGGTAAAAGCCCACCAAGGCGACGATCAGTAGCTGGTCTGAGAGGACGATCAGCCACACTGGGACTGAGACACGGCCCAGACTCCTACGGGAGGCAGCAGTGGGGAATTTTGGACAATGGGGGAAACCCTGATCCAGCAATGCCGCGTGAGTGAAGAAGGCCTTCGGGTTGTAAAGCTCTTTTGTCAGGGAAGAAACACCGGCTCTAACACAGTCCGGGAATGACGGTACCTGAAGAATAAGCACCGGCTAACTACGTGCCAGCAGCCGCGGTAATACGTAGGGTGCAAGCGTTAATCGGAATTACTGGGCGTAAAGCGTGCGCAGGCGGTTATACAAGACAGGCGTGAAATCCCCGGGCTTAACCTGGGAATGGCGCCTGTGACTGTATAGCTAGAGTGTGTCAGAGGGGGGTAGAATTCCACGTGTAGCAGTGAAATGCGTAGATATGTGGAGGAATACCAATGGCGAAGGCAGCCCCCTGGGATAACACTGACGCTCATGCACGAAAGCGTGGGGAGCAAACAGGATTAGATACCCTGGTAGTCCACGCCCTAAACGATGCTGACTAGTTGTTCGGGATTTACATCCTGAGTAACGTAGCTAACGCGTGAAGTCAGCCGCCTGGGGAGTACGGTCGCAAGATTAAAACTCAAAGGAATTGACGGGGACCCGCACAAGCGGTGGATGATGTGGATTAATTCGATGCAACGCGAAAAACCTTACCTACCCTTGACATGTCACTAACGAAGTAGAGATACATTAGGTGCCCGTAAGGGAAAGTGAACACAGGTGCTGCATGGCTGTCGTCAGCTCGTGTCGTGAGATGTTGGGTTAAGTCCCGCAACGAGCGCAACCCTTGTCTTTAGTTGCTACGCAAGAGCACTCTAAAGAGACTGCCGGTGACAAACCGGAGGAAGGTGGGGATGACGTCAAGTCCTCATGGCCCTTATGGGTAGGGCTTCACACGTCATACAATGGTGCATACAGAGGGTTGCCAACCCGCGAGGGGGAGCTAATCTCAGAAAATGCATCGTAGTCCGGATCGTAGTCTGCAACTCGACTACGTGAAGCTGGAATCGCTAGTAATCGCGGATCAGAATGTCGCGGTGAATACGTTCCCGGGTCTTGTACACACCGCCCGTCATACCATGGGAGTGGGTTTTGCCAGAAGCCGTTAGCCTAACCGCAAGGAGGGCGACTGCCACGGCAGGGTTCATGACTGGGGTAAAGTCGTAACAAGGTAGCCGTATCGGAAGGTGCGGCTGGATCACCTCCTTTCTAGAGAAAGATGCTGGAGCTCTAGTGCCCACACTTATCGGTTGACAATAAAAGCCACGGGTCTGTAGCTCAGCTGGTTAGAGCACTGTGTTGATAACGCAGGGGTCGTAGGTTCAAGTCCTACCAGACCCACCACCAGCCAGAAACAAGATTTAGTGGGACGTTGGGGGATTAGCTCAGCTGGGAGAGCACCTGCTTTGCAAGCAGGGGGTCGTCGGTTCGATCCCGTCATCCTCCACCATCATCTAAATGTCAAAACTAAGCGAATATTTAATCGTTTAGTTTTGCCATTTATGGCTGTTCTTTAAAAATTTGAGTAAGCAAAGTGTCAAATGTTTCTTTGAGAGGACATTTGACAATGTAATAAGGGTAAAGATTGAATCATCAATCAGTAATACAAACGAGTTTTACCAAGTTCTTTAACAAGTACTTACAGTTTGGATTACGGCAAACATGTCAGAAGTAGAAGTAAACCTGTAACAGGTACTAGCAATGGTGCTCGTTATAGGATCAAGTGAATAAGTGCACATGATGGATGCCTTGGCGATTACAGGCGACGAAAGACGTTATAACCTGCGATAAGCCCCGGGGAGCTGGTAAATAAGCTTTGATCCGGGGATTTCTGAATGGGGAAACCCACCACTTTTGTGGTATCCATACCTGAATACATAGGGTATGAGAAGCGAACCTTGTGAACTGAAACATCTAAGTAGCAAGAGGAAAAGACATCAACCGAGATTCCCAGAGTAGTGGCGAGCGAAATGGGAACAGCCTTCTAGTGATAGCTCAGTAATTAACAGAACGGAATGGAAAGTCCGACAATAAAGGGTGATAGTCCCGTATGTGAAAATTATTGGGTGGTACTAGGCTAGAGACAAGTAGGGCGGGACACGTGAAATCCTGTCTGAATATGGGGGGACCATCCTCCAAGGCTAAATACTCGTAATCGACCGATAGTGAACAAGTACCGTGAGGGAAAGGCGAAAAGAACCCCGGGAGGGGAGTGAAATAGATCCTGAAATTGTGTGCATACAAACAGTAGGAGCCTCGTAAGGGGTGACTGCGTACCTTTTGTATAATGGGTCAGCGACTTACATTCAGTAGCAAGCTTAACCGAATAGGGAAGGCGTAGCGAAAGCGAGTCCGAATAGGGCGCTAGTTGCTGGGTGTAGACCCGAAACCAGTTGATCTATCCATGGCCAGGTTGAAGGTGCGGTAACACGTACTGGAGGACCGAACCCACTAACGTTGAAAAGTTAGGGGATGAGCTGTGGATAGGGGTGAAAGGCTAAACAAAACTGGAAATAGCTGGTTCTCTCCGAAAACTATTTAGGTAGTGCCTCGTGTATCACTGTAGGGGGTAGAGCACTGTCATGGTAGTGGGGTCCATTGCGGATTACTGCGCCATAGCAAACTCCGAATACCTACAAGTGCAAGCACGGGAGACAGACATCGGGTGCTAACGTCCGGTGTCAAGAGGGAAACAACCCAGACCGCCAGCTAAGGTCCCTAATATATGCTAAGTGGGAAACGAAGTGGGAAGGCTAAAACAGTCAGGAGGTTGGCTTAGAAGCAGCCATCCTTTAAAGAAAGCGTAATAGCTCACTGATCGAGTCGTCCTGCGCGGAAGATGTAACGGGGCTAAGCATATAACCGAAGCTGCGGATCACAGTAATGTGATGGTAGGAGAGCGTTCTGTAAGCCTGTGAAGGTGTCTTGTAAAGGATGCTGGAGGTATCAGAAGTGCGAATGCTGACATGAGTAGCGATAAAGGGGGTGAAAAGCCCCCTCGCCGTAAGCCCAAGGTTTCCTGTTCAACGTTCATCGGAACAGGGTGAGTCGGCCCCTAAGGCGAGGCAGAGATGCGTAGCTGATGGGAACAAGGTTAATATTCCTTGACCATTGTTAGATGCGATGGGGGGACGGATCGCGGAAAGTTGTCCGGGTGTTGGAAGTCCCGGTTCTTGCGTTGGAGATGGCTATTAGGTAAATCCGGTAGCGTAATTCAAGGGCGTGAGACGAGCGAATTTATTCGCGAAGCAATTGGAAGTGGTTCCAAGAAAAGCCTCTAAGCTTCAGTCTAACAAGACCGTACCGCAAACCGACACAGGTGGGCGAGATGAGTATTCTAAGGCGCTTGAGAGAACTCAGGAGAAGGAACTCGGCAAATTTGCACCGTAACTTCGGGATAAGGTGCGCCCTGGTAGTTTGACCCTGTACAAGGGGAGGACGAAAGGGTTGCAATAAAAAGGTGGCTGCGACTGTTTAATAAAAACACAGCACTCTGCAAACACGAAAGTGGACGTATAGGGTGTGACGCCTGCCCGGTGCTGGAAGATTAAATGATGGGGTGCAAGCTCTTGATTGAAGTCCCAGTAAACGGCGGCCGTAACTATAACGGTCCTAAGGTAGCGAAATTCCTTGTCGGGTAAGTTCCGACCTGCACGAATGGCGTAACGATGGCCACACTGTCTCCTCCTGAGACTCAGCGAAGTTGAAATGTTTGTGATGATGCAATCTACCCGTGGCTAGACGGAAAGACCCCATGAACCTTTACTGTAGCTTTGCATTGGACTTTGAACCGGTCTGTGTAGGATAGGTGGGAGGCGTTGAAAGCGGGATGCTAGTTCCGCTGGAGCCAACCTTGAAATACCACCCTGGTTTGTTTGAGGTTCTAACCTTGGCCCATTATCTGGGTCGGGAACAGTGCATGGTAGGCAGTTTGACTGGGGCGGTCTCCTCCCAAAGTGTAACGGAGGAGTACGAAGGTACGCTTGGTACGGTCGGACATCGTACCTAAAGTGCAATGGCAAAAGCGTGCTTAACTGCGAGACCGACAAGTCGAGCAGGTGCGAAAGCAGGTCATAGTGATCCGGTGGTTCTGTATGGAAGGGCCATCGCTCAACGGATAAAAGGTACTCTGGGGATAACAGGCTGATACCGCCCAAGAGTTCATATCGACGGCGGTGTTTGGCACCTCGATGTCGGCTCATCTCATCCTGGGGCTGTAGCCGGTCCCAAGGGTATGGCTGTTCGCCATTTAAAGAGGTACGTGAGCTGGGTTTAAAACGTCGTGAGACAGTTTGGTCCCTATCTGCCATGGGCGTTGGAGATTTGACGGGGGCTGCTCCTAGTACGAGAGGACCGGAGTGGACGTACCGCTGGTGTACCTGTTGTTTCGCCAGAAGCATCGCAGGGTAGCTATGTACGGAAGAGATAACCGCTGAAAGCATCTAAGCGGGAAACTTGCCTGAAGATGAGATCTCCCGTAGGTTTAACCTACATAAAGGGTCGTTGAAGACCACAACGTTGATAGGTCAGGTGTGGAAGCGCAGTAATGCGTTAAGCTAACTGATACTAATTGCCCGTTAGGCTTGATCCTATAACCAGCACTATTGTGTTGGATGTTTGCCAGATTTAATCTGCATCCTTAATTACATGCTTACTCAAATAGAGTTGTTGATGATTTATCAGCAACTCGACCCTCTACGCCCGGTGACCATAGCAAGTTGGAACCACTCCTTCCCATCCCGAACAGGACAGTGAAACGACTTTACGCCGATGATAGTGCGGATTACCCGTGTGAAAGTAGGTAACTGCCGGGCACCAATGCGACGCCCAGACCCTCTTAGGTCTGGGCGTTTTTACTTGTGCAAAGCGTTTTGAGGTTTAAGAGATTGACAATAACTCCATTTGGAGTCAAAATATTGGGTTCGCGGAGGGGTGTCCGAGCGGCTAAAGGAGGCAGACTGTAAATCTGTTGGCTATGCCTACGTAGGTTCGAATCCTACCCCCTCCACCAGAGATGTGCGGGATTAGTTTAATGGTAAAACAGCAGATTTCCAATCTTCGGTCAAGAGTTCGATTCTCTTATCCCGCTCCAGTTTTAGCAGTATTTGTATTTGCCCATGTGGCTCAGTGGTAGAGCACTCCCTTGGTAAGGGAGAGGTCGGCAGTTCGATCCTGCCCATGGGCACCATGGCTTTAGCAGTAAATATTTTAATTTCGTGTGTTGGTTTAAGAGTTAACTAAAGGCAGACAAAAAAATGGCAAAAGAAAAGTTTGAGCGGACAAAACCGCACGTAAACGTTGGCACCATTGGTCACGTTGACCACGGTAAAACCACATTGACAGCAGCGATCGCAACTGTGCTTTCTAAGGCATTCGGTGGCGAAGCAAAAGCATACGATCAGATCGATGCTGCTCCAGAAGAAAAAGCACGCGGTATTACGATTAATACAGCACACGTTGAGTACGAGACAGCCAATCGTCACTACGCACACGTGGATTGCCCAGGACATGCTGACTACGTTAAGAACATGATTACTGGTGCTGCTCAGATGGACGGCGCTATTTTGGTTTGCTCTGCAGCTGACGGCCCAATGCCACAAACTCGTGAGCACATCCTCTTGGCACGCCAAGTGGGTGTTCCCTACATCATCGTATTTTTGAACAAGTGCGATATGGTGGATGACGCTGAATTGTTAGAGTTAGTTGAAATGGAAGTTCGTGAGCTTTTATCTAAGTACGACTTCCCAGGTGATGACACACCAATCGTTCAAGGTTCTGCTAAGTTAGCACTTGAAGGCGACGAAGGCCCATTGGGTAAAGAAGCCATCATGAAATTGGCTGAAGCATTAGATACCTACATCCCAACTCCAGAGCGTGCTGTTGACGGTGCGTTCTTGATGCCAGTAGAGGACGTGTTCTCTATCTCCGGTCGCGGTACTGTTGTTACAGGTCGTATCGAGCGCGGTATCGTGAAGGTTGGTGAAGAGATTGAAATTATCGGCATCAAGCCAACACTCAAGACAACTTGTACTGGTGTTGAAATGTTCCGCAAATTGCTCGACCAAGGTCAAGCAGGCGATAACGTGGGTATCTTGTTACGCGGTACAAAACGTGAAGAAGTTGAGCGCGGCCAAGTATTGGCTAAGCCAGGTTCAATCACCCCACATACTCACTTTACAGCCGAGGTGTACATCTTGGGTAAAGACGAAGGTGGCCGTCATACACCATTCTTTAACAACTATCGTCCACAGTTTTACTTCCGTACTACGGACGTAACGGGTTCAATCGAGTTGCCAAAAGACAAAGAAATGGTGATGCCTGGTGATAACGTCACAATTACCGTCAAACTCATCGCACCAATCGCGATGGAAGAAGGTTTACGTTTTGCGATCCGTGAAGGTGGCCGTACTGTTGGCGCCGGCGTGGTTGCGAAGATTTTGGCTTAATAGATTTAATAAAGGGGTGTAGCTCAATTGGCAGAGCGTTGGTCTCCAAAACCAAAGGTTGGGGGTTCGATGCCCTCCGCCCCTGCCACGATTTAAACTGAAAGTTATATGTCTCAACAAACAGCAAGTCACTCTGAAGAAAAGAGCAGCTGGGTCTCCGGACTCGCTGCTTTAATCGTCGTTGCAGCGTTAGTTCTTTACTACACGTTGGCAGACCAATCTTTACTGATTCGTTTGGCTGTTTTGTTTGGCGGTATAGCAACTGCAGTTTTGATTGTGGCCCTGTCAGCAGATGGCCGTCGTTTTATCGCCTATGCTAAGGATTCTTGGTATGAAGTAAAAAAGGTTGTTTGGCCGACCCGCAAAGAGACGACCCAAATGACTCTAGTCGTATTTGGCTTTGTCGTGATCATGTCCTTATTTTTGTGGCTTGCGGACAAATTAATTGAATGGCTAGTTTTTTCAGTCTTTTTGGGCTGGAAGTGAGTAAAAAATGATTGATGCTGAATTGGTCTCAAATCCACAAGCTACTGGCAATATGCGCTGGTATGTAATTCATGCTTATTCAGGTATGGAAAAAAGCGTTAAAAGAGGCTTAGAAGAGCGTATTGCTCGTTCTGGTATGCCAGAAAAATTTGGCCGTATCTTGGTTCCATCCGAAGAGGTTGTAGAAATCAAGTCAGGCGCAAAATCTGTATCTGAGCGACGTTTCTTTCCAGGATATGTCTTGATTGAGATGGAAATGACGGACGAAAGCTGGCATTTGGTGAAAAACACGCCAAAAGTAACTGGTTTCGTTGGCGGTGTTCGTAATCGCCCAAGCCCGATTTCAACGGCAGAAGTATCCAAAATCATGGATCAAATGCAGGCTGGGGTAGATAAGCCTAAGCCCAAGACCTTATTTGAGGTCGGCGAGATCGTGCGAGTTAAAGAAGGTCCA
Source organism: Polynucleobacter sp. Nonnen-W13 (assembly GCF_018881735.1). Taxonomy (NCBI): domain Bacteria; kingdom Pseudomonadati; phylum Pseudomonadota; class Betaproteobacteria; order Burkholderiales; family Burkholderiaceae; genus Polynucleobacter; species Polynucleobacter sp. Nonnen-W13. The sequence continues at coordinate 72,288 of NZ_JACVPU010000001.1, forward strand.
TTTGTTGACTTCAACGGCAATATTGAAGAAGTGAACTATGAGAAGTCAAGATTGCGCGTTTCTGTTACAATTTTTGGCCGCGGTACCCCAGTTGAGCTGGAGTTCGGACAAGTAGAAAAGATGTAAAAAATACCCAATTTAAGGGTGTTTTGTATCAAAAAGTAGTGGCATTAAGTGGTTAGTAATAACCGAGGAGCGGATCTAGAAAGCCAAAAACTAGTGAAGCGTTTACTCAACAGCGGTCTTACCTAATGAGGTTAGGCGCGCTTTTAGGAGCAATCAATGGCAAAGAAGATCATTGGCTTTATCAAACTGCAGATCCCTGCAGGTAAAGCAAATCCATCACCTCCCGTAGGTCCAGCATTGGGTCAACGCGGCCTCAATATTATGGAGTTTTGTAAGGCGTTTAATGCTCAAACTCAGAGCATGGAACCTGGCCTGCCAATTCCAGTCGTGATTACAGCGTTTGCTGACAAGAGCTTCACTTTCATCATGAAGACTCCTCCAGCAACCATCATGATTAAGAAGGCTGCAAAGATCGAAAAAGGATCACCACGTCCGCATACTGATAAGGTAGGAAAAATTACACGTGCTCAAGCAGAAGAAATTGCTAAAGCAAAAATGCCAGATTTGACAGCTGCCGATATGGACGCTGCTGTACGAACAATCGCTGGTAGCGCCCGCTCAATGGGCATCACAGTGGAAGGTCTCTAATCATGACTAAGTTATCTAAGCGTTTAAAAGCAATCGAATCTAAAGTTGATCGCAATAAGTTTTATGCATTAGAAGATGCATTAAACCTCGTTAAAGAGTGTGCAACTGCTAAGTTCGATGAGTCTATCGACGTTGCAGTTCAGTTGGGTATTGATGCCAAGAAATCTGACCAAGTTGTGCGAGGCGCAGTTGTACTCCCAGCCGGTACAGGTAAGCATGTTCGTGTAGCGGTATTTGCACAAGGCGAAAAAGCTGAACAAGCTAAAGCCGCTGGTGCTGAGATCGTTGGCATGGAAGACCTCGCTGATCAAATCAAAGGCGGAAAAATTGACTTTGATATTTTGATTGCATCCCCAGACACAATGAAGATTGTTGGTACTTTAGGTCAAGTATTGGGCCCACGTGGTTTGATGCCGAATCCAAAAGTCGGAACGGTTACTCCTGACGTTGCTACTGCAGTTAAGAATGCAAAAGCAGGCCAAGTGCAATTCCGTGTGGACAAAGCCGGTATCGTGCACGCAAGCATTGGCCGCCGTTCATTCGAGCCAGCTGCATTGAAATCAAACTTGCTCGCATTGCTTGAGGCTTTGAACAAGGCTAAGCCACCTGCATCTAAGGGTATTTATTTAAAGAAGGTTGCCGTAAGCAGCACCATGGGTGCAGGCGTACGTGTAGACCAAGCATCGATACAGGCGGCGCAGTAATCCGTTTGTAGCAAAAAGAACTTTGGGTCGACTCCTGCTCTTTGAGTGAGAGTCGAACATCAAAGACCGTTGGTGAATTATTTGCTTACTCAGAAGTAATTCTTAATCGTTACGAAAGTAATAGCCAGCGCAGATGGCGACCCTGAAAAGATTTCACAAGATTCACTTGTGATAAATGATCAGACGCTGGTGTGTAACCCCAACTGGAAACAGTTGGTTTTTTAGGAGTTAAACCGTGCCTTTGAATGTACAAGACAAAAAAGCGATTGTTGCTGATGTCGGCGCTCAATTGGCTGGAGCTCAAACAGTCGTGCTCGCTGAATACCGTGGTATTCCAGTAGAGCAGTTGACAAAGCTACGTGCTAGCGCACGTGACCAGGGTGTATATCTTCGCGTTTTGAAGAACACATTGGCACGCCGTGCTGCACAAGGCACACAGTTTGAGCCTCTTGCTGATTCGATGGTTGGCCCCTTGATCTATGGCATTTCTGCTGATCCGATTGCTTCGGCAAAAGTACTGCAGAACTTTGCTAAGACTCAAGACAAGCTAGTCATTACTGCTGGCTTATATAACGGCAAGTTGTTGGACGTAGCGGGCGTTAAATCCCTCGCGTCTATTCCAAGCCGCGACGAGTTGTTATCTCAGTTGTTGGGCGTGATGTTGGCCCCAGTATCTGCAATGGCTCGCGTATTGGGCGCAGTAGCAGCGCAAAAATCAGCCGGAGCACCTGCTCCAGTTGCAGCACCTGCAGTTGAAGCAGCAGCCCCAGCAGAAGTAGTTGCTGAAGCCGCCGCTCCAGAGGCAGCTGCTGAGCCTGCAGCCGCAGCCCCAGAAGCTGGAACAGAAACACCGCAAACCCCTGCCGCTGAATAAGCGCAGATTAACTATTAAGTATTAGGAGCTAAAAATGGCGATTACCAAAGAAGAAATCATTGATGCAGTAGGTAGCATGTCCGTAATGGATTTGAACGACTTGGTTAAGGCGTTCGAAGAGAAGTTTGGCGTTTCAGCTGCAGCGATGGCTGTTGCTGGTCCTGCTGGTGCTGCTGGTGGCGCTGCTGCTGAAGAGCAAACAGAATTTACTGTTAATTTGCTCGAAGCTGGCGCAAACAAAGTTTCAGTAATTAAGGCTGTTCGCGAAATCACTGGCCTTGGCTTGAAAGAAGCTAAAGACTTAGTTGATGGTGCTCCAAAGCCAATCAAAGAAGCTGTTGATAAGAAGACAGCTGAAGAAGCTAAGAAGAAGCTTGAAGAAGCTGGCGCTAAAGCAGAACTCAAGTAATACAAACTCAGTTAGTGCCCCTCAAAAAGGGGTGCTAGCCCTGTTGGGTTTGACCATTAGTGGTCAAACCCGATTTCATTTCTGATTGAAATCGGGTTTGCCTTCTGATACGACTGCAGAATGCAAGTTTGGTCGGACACTGGATCTAAGCGATTTAGTGTTGTCCGCCAGTGATTGGTAGTGGCCAATCGCCAAATCTTTGTACAGTCGCTGAATTCGGAGATGAAATGAACTACAGCTTCACCGAACGCAAGCGAGTCCGTAAAAGCTTTGCTAAGCGAGTAAATAATCATCAGGTTCCATACCTGATCGCAACGCAGCTGGAATCCTACGCTAAATTTTTACAGGCTGAAAAGCCAGCAATGTCTCGTCTTACAGAGGGACTTCAGGCTGCCTTTACATCAGCATTCCCAATTGTGTCTAACAATGGCTATGCACGTATGGAATACGTGTCATACCAGTTGTCACAGCCACCGTTTGACGTTAAAGAATGTCAACAACGTGGTTACACGTACCATTCAGCCTTACGTGCAAAAGTTCGCTTGATTATTTATGATCGCGAAGCGCCTACTAAGGTTAAAGAGGTAAAAGAGAGCGAAGTCTACATGGGTGAAATTCCACTCATGACAGATAACGGCTCTTTTGTGATCAACGGCACTGAGCGCGTCATCGTTTCTCAGTTGCACCGTTCCCCAGGCGTGTTCTTCGAACACGATAAGGGCAAGACACATAGCTCAGGAAAGTTGCTATTCTCCGCGCGTATTATTCCTTACCGTGGTTCATGGCTCGATTTTGAGTTTGATCCAAAAGATATTTTGTATTTCCGCGTCGACCGTCGCCGTAAGATGCCTGTCACCATTTTGCTTAAAGCAATTGGTTTAAACAACGAACAGATTCTTGCAAACTTCTTTAACTTTGATCATTTTGCATTGAGCGCAAACGGCGCATCAATGGAATTTGTACCAGAGCGTTTGCGTGGCCAAATGGCTAACTTTGATGTGCTCGATAAGAATGGCGTAGTTGTCATTCAAAAAGACAAGCGTATCAATGCAAAGCATATTCGTGAACTCGAAGCCGCTAAGACTAAAAACATCGTAGTTCCAGATGACTACTTAGTTGGTCGCGTAGTTGCACGTAACATCATTGATCCAGACTCCGGTGAAATCTTGGCTTATGCTAATGATGAAATTACTGAGGAGTTGTTGGCTACATTGCGCGATGCAGGCATTAAGCAATTGGAAACCATCTACACCAATGATTTGGATTCTGGTGCGTATATTTCACAGACATTACGTACTGACGAAACTGCAGATCAAATGGCTGCTCGTATTGCCATCTATCGCATGATGCGTCCTGGCGAGCCTCCAACAGAAGATGCTGTTGAAGCCTTATTCCAGCGCTTGTTCTACAACGAAGACAGTTACGATTTATCACGCGTTGGTCGTATGAAAGTAAACAGCCGTCTCGGTCGTTCTGAGATGGAAGGCAAAATGGTTTTGTCGGATGAAGATATCCTCGATACCATTAAGTCTTTAGTTGACTTGCGTAACGGCAAAGGCGAAGTCGATGACATCGATCACTTAGGTAATCGTCGCGTACGTTGCGTAGGTGAGTTGGCGGAGAATCAATTCCGTGCAGGTTTGTCACGTGTTGAGCGTGCGGTTAAAGAACGTCTCGGTCAAGCCGAAACAGAAAATCTCATGCCGCATGATTTGATTAACAGTAAGCCAATCTCTTCAGCGATTCGTGAGTTCTTCGGTTCTTCCCAGTTGTCCCAGTTTATGGACCAAACAAACCCATTGTCAGAGATCACGCACAAGCGTCGTATTTCTGCATTGGGACCTGGTGGTTTGACACGCGAGCGCGCAGGTTTCGAAGTGCGCGATGTGCATCCTACCCACTATGGACGTGTTTGCCCAATTGAAACTCCAGAAGGACCAAACATTGGTCTGATCAACTCACTTGCGTTGTTTGCGCGTTTGAATGAGCATGGTTTCTTGGAAACACCATATCGTAAAGTTGCTAATAGCAAGGTAAGCGATGAAGTAATGTATCTCTCCGCTATTGAAGAGGCGAAATACGTTATTGCTCAGGCAAATGCAACGATCGACAAAAACGGTAAGTTAGCCGATGAATTGGTTTCAGCGCGTCAAGCTGGTGAAACTATGATGGTTGGCCCAGAGCGCATTGATTTCATTGACGTTGCTCCTAGCCAGATCGTTTCTGCCGCTGCTTCACTGGTTCCATTCTTGGAGCACGATGATGCGAACCGTGCGTTGATGGGTGCGAATATGCAACGTCAAGCGGTTCCTTGCTTGCGCCCAGATAAGCCATTGGTTGGTACCGGCTTAGAGCGCATTGTTGCGGTTGACTCAGGCACTGTTATTTTGGCTTCCCGCGGCGGTATCGTTGACTATGTTGACGCAAACCGTGTCGTGATTCGTGTAAACGATGACGAGACAGCGGCGGGTGAAGTTGGTGTGGATATCTACAACCTCATCAAGTACACCCGTTCAAACCAAAATACCAACATCAACCAACGTCCAATCGTTCAGGCTGGTGATCGTGTAGCTCGTGGCGACGTAGTTGCTGATGGCGCATCTACCGACTTAGGTGAATTGGCTTTGGGTCAAAACATGACTGTGGCATTTATGCCCTGGAACGGTTACAACTTCGAAGACTCAATCTTGATTTCTGAAAAAGTTGTAGCTGACGATCGTTACACTTCGATTCACATTGAAGAGTTGTCGGTTGTTGCTCGCGACACAAAGCTTGGTTCAGAAGAAATTACACGCGATATCTCCAACTTGGCTGAGTCACAACTCTCCCGTTTGGACGAGAGCGGTATTGTTTACATCGGTGCTGAAGTTGAAGCTGGTGACGTATTGGTTGGTAAGGTTACTCCAAAGGGTGAGACAACTCTCACTCCGGAAGAGAAGTTACTGCGTGCGATCTTCGGTGAAAAAGCATCTGACGTTAAAGATACTTCTTTGCGCGTTCCATCTGGAATGATCGGTACTGTTATTGATGTTCAAGTCTTCACCCGTGAAGGTATTGAGCGCGATGCACGTGCACAGTCAATCATTCAAGAAGAATTACAACGCTATCGTTTGGACTTAAACGACCAGTTGCGTATTGTTGAAGGTGATGCCTTCATGCGTTTAGAGAAGTTGTTGATTGGCAAAGTTGCCAACGGCGGCCCTAAGAAATTAGCTAAAGGCACCAAGATCGACAAGGAATACCTTGCCGATTTAGACAAGTACCATTGGTTTGATGTTCGTCCAGCGGATGATGAAGTTGCTTCACAAGTTGAAGCAATCAAATCTTCTATTGAAGCTAAGCGTAAGCAGTTTGATGAGGCTTTCGAAGAGAAGCGCACCAAGCTTACCCAGGGCGATGATTTGCAGCCTGGCGTAACCAAGATGGTTAAGGTGTACCTGGCAGTGAAGCGTCGCTTACAGCCTGGTGACAAGATGGCCGGTCGTCACGGTAACAAAGGTGTAGTTTCTAAAATTGCCCCAGCAGAAGACATGCCATTTATGGCTGACGGACGCCCTGTTGACATCGTCTTGAACCCATTAGGAGTTCCTTCCCGTATGAACGTAGGTCAGATCTTGGAAACCCACTTAGGTTGGGCAGCTCAAGGTATTGGTAAGCGTATTGATGAGATGGTTCGTCAACAGGCTAAACAAGCTGAACTACGTAAGTTCATGAAGCAGCTTTACAACGAAACCGGTCGTATCGAAGATATCGATAACTTCACTGATGAGCAGATTAACGTTTTGGCTGAGAATTTACGCCAAGGCTTGCCATTCGCAACCCCAGTGTTTGATGGTGCAACTGAAGCTGAAATCGGACGCATGCTCGAGTTGGCCTATCCAGAAGAAGTAGCTACTTCTTTGAAGATGACGCCTTCACGTCAGCAGATGATTTTGTGCGACGGCCGTACTGGCGATCAGTTTGAGCGTCCAGTTACTGTTGGTGTAATGCATGTCTTGAAGCTCCACCATTTGGTCGATGACAAGATGCACGCACGTTCAACCGGACCTTACTCCTTAGTGACGCAACAGCCACTGGGCGGTAAAGCTCAGTTTGGTGGTCAGCGCTTTGGTGAGATGGAAGTTTGGGCCCTCGAAGCATACGGTGCTTCATATGTCTTGCAGGAAATGCTGACAGTGAAGTCCGATGACGTCGCAGGCCGTACCAAGGTTTACGAAAACATCGTCAAGGGCGAGCACACAATTGATGCTGGCATGCCCGAATCCTTCAACGTGTTGGTAAAAGAAATCCGCTCGTTGGGTATTGACATTGACATGGAGCGCAACTGATATGAAAGCATTGCTCGATTTATTTAAGCAAACGCAGGGTGATGAGCAGTTTGATGTCATCAAGATTGGTCTTGCATCCCCTGAGAAAATTCGCTCATGGTCTTTTGGTGAAGTACGCAAACCAGAAACCATCAACTACCGGACTTTTAAGCCCGAGCGTGATGGTTTGTTTTGCGCCAAGATTTTTGGACCAACTAAAGACTACGAGTGCTTATGTGGTAAGTACAAGCGTTTAAAGTTCCGTGGCGTTATCTGCGAGAAATGTGGCGTTGAAGTTACGCTCGCTAAGGTACGTCGTGAGCGCATGGGCCACATTGAGTTAGCGGCTCCTGTAGCGCACATTTGGTTCTTGAAGTCATTGCCGTCCCGTTTAGGCATGGTTCTCGATATGACATTGCGTGATATCGAGCGCGTTCTTTACTTTGAAGCATATGTAATCGTTGATCCTGGCATGACTCCTGAAGGCGCAATGAAGCGCGGTCAGATCATGTCTGAGGACGAGTACATTGCCAAGACTGAAGAGTATGGTGACGGTGCCTTTACCGCCATCATGGGCGCAGAAGGTATTCGTGATCTCTTGCGTTCGATTGATATCGATCGTGAAGTTGAGACCATTCGTGCTGATTTAAAAGCCACTGGTAGCGATGCCAAGATCAAGAAATACGCTAAGCGCTTAAAAGTGCTCGAGGCGTTCCAGACTTCAGGTATTAAGCCTGACTGGATGATCATGGAAGTATTGCCAGTATTGCCACCAGAATTGCGCCCATTGGTGCCATTGGATGGCGGCCGCTTTGCTACCTCTGATTTGAACGACCTTTATCGTCGTGTGATTAACCGTAACAACCGTTTAAAGCGTTTGTTAGAGTTGCGCGCACCAGAGATCATTGTTCGTAACGAAAAACGTATGTTGCAAGAAGCGGTTGACTCATTGCTCGACAACGGTCGTCGCGGTAAGGCTATGACTGGCGCTAACAAGCGTCCTCTCAAGTCTTTGGCTGAGATGATTAAAGGTAAGAGCGGTCGTTTCCGTCAAAACTTGTTGGGTAAACGTGTTGACTACTCAGGTCGTTCAGTCATCGTGGTTGGCCCGACATTGAAATTGCATCAGTGCGGTTTACCAAAATTAATGGCCTTGGAATTGTTCAAGCCATTTATTTTCAACAAGCTCGAGACTTTGGGAATTGCAACCACGATTAAGGCTGCGAAGAAAGAAGTTGAAAGCCAGACTCCAATCGTATGGGATATTCTCGAAGAAGTGATTCGTGAACATCCAATCATGTTGAACCGTGCGCCTACATTGCACCGTCTTGGTATTCAGGCTTTCGAGCCAATGCTAATTGAAGGTAAGGCAATCCAATTGCACCCATTAGTCTGCGCAGCATTTAACGCTGACTTTGACGGTGACCAAATGGCTGTTCACGTTCCTTTGTCGCTCGAAGCACAAATGGAAGCACGTACATTGATGTTGGCTTCGAACAACGTATTGTTCCCAGCTAACGGCGAACCATCCATCGTTCCGTCTCAGGACGTGGTCTTGGGTCTGTACTACGCTACTCGTGACAAGATCAATGGTAAAGGCGAGGGCATGGTCTTCGCTAATATCACTGAAGTCATTCGTGCATACGAAGCTGGCCAGGTTGAATTGGCCTCACGCGTTGCGGTGCGTATTACTGAGTTTGAGATTGTGGACAAGAAGGCAGAGGGCGATGCCCGTTTTGCTGAAAAGACCAAGATCTATCAAACCTCAGTTGGCCGCGCAATCTTGTCAGAAATTTTGCCTAAGGGCATGTCTTTCGAGGAAATTAATAAGCCTCTGAAGAAAAAAGAAATCTCACGTTTGATCAACACTTCATTCCGTAAGTGCGGTCTTCGTGAAACAGTTATTTTTGCCGACCGCCTCTTGCAGTCTGGTTTCCGCTTGGCGACTAACGCCGGTATCTCGGTTGCGATCGACGATATGCTGATTCCAAGCTCTAAAGAACGCATCATCACAGAAGCTTCTACCAAGGTTAAGGAATATGACAAGCAGTTCATGTCGGGTCTCGTAACCAATCAAGAACGTTATAACAACGTCGTTGATATTTGGGGTGCTGCTGGTGACCAAGTTGGTAAGGCGATGATGGATGAGTTGTCACACGTTGACGTACTCGACCGTAACGGCAAAACTGTGCGTCAAGAATCATTTAACTCTATCTACATGATGGCGGATTCTGGTGCGCGTGGATCTGCAGCGCAGATTCGTCAGTTGGCTGGTATGCGTGGTTTGATGGCGAAGCCAGATGGCTCCATTATTGAAACCCCAATTACTGCGAACTTCCGTGAAGGTTTGAACGTGTTGCAGTACTTCATTTCAACCCACGGCGCACGTAAAGGTTTGGCTGATACTGCCTTAAAGACAGCGAACTCAGGTTACTTGACACGTCGTTTGTGCGACGTAACTCAAGACCTCGTTGTTATTGAAGATGATTGCGGAGCAACTTCTGGCGTAACAATGAAGGCGCTTGTTGAGGGCGGCGAAATTATCGAGGCATTACGTGACCGTATTTTGGGTCGTGTATGTATCGATGACGTCATTCATCCTGATACACAAGAAGTCATCGTCCCACATGACACCTTACTCGACGAAGATCACGTTGATCAAATTGTTGCTTTGGGTATTGACGAAGTTAAAGTTCGGACAGTGTTGTCATGCTTAACTCGCTTTGGCTTGTGCGCGAAGTGCTACGGACGTGATTTAGGTCGTGGTGGTTTGGTAAACGTTGGTGAGGCGGTTGGTGTTATCGCTGCTCAGTCTATCGGTGAGCCAGGCACTCAGTTGACTATGCGTACCTTCCACATTGGTGGCGCAGCTTCACGTGCATTGGTTGCAAGCAATATTGAAGCGAAGTCTAACGGAGCCTTGAAGTTCTCTGGCACGATGCGTGTTGTGAAGAACGCCAAGGGCGAGCAGATCGTGATTTCACGTTCTGGCGAAGCAGTCATCATTGACGATAACGGTCGTGAGCGTGAGCGTCATAAAGTGCCTTACGGCGCAACGCTCTTGTTTAAAGAAGATGCAGCAGTGAAGGCTGGCGCAAGCTTGGCAACATGGGATCCGTTAACACGTCCAATTATTTCTGAGTACGCTGGTATTGCTCGCTTTGACAACGTTGAAGAGGGTGTTACTGTAGCCAAGCAGGTTGACGAAGTAACCGGCCTCTCCACTTTGGTGGTGATTGACGGTAAGCGTCGTAGTGCTGCTAGCAAAGGCGTTCGTCCAATGATCAACTTAGTTGATGCTAAAGGCGGCGAAGTGATGATTGCGGGTACAGATCACCCAGTAAACATCGGTTTGCAAGTTGGCGCTTTGATCACTGTTAAAGATGGTCAAAAAGTTGAAGTTGGTGAAGTATTGGCGCGTATTCCAATCGAATCACAGAAGACTCGCGACATTACTGGTGGTTTGCCACGCGTTGCTGAATTATTCGAAGCGCGTTCACCAAAAGATGCCGCTGTATTGGCTAAAGTCACTGGAACTGTTTCCTTCGGTAAAGAAACCAAAGGTAAGCAACGTTTAGTGATTACTGATATGGATGGCGAAGCTAATGAATTCTTGATTCCTAAAGAGAAGCAAGTTCTCGTTCATGACGGTCAAGTTGTGAACAAGGGCGAGATGATTGTGGAAGGCCCAGCCGATCCACACGATATCTTGACACTCAGAGGTATTGAAGAGTTGGCAATCTACATCGTTGATGAAGTGCAAGACGTTTACCGTTTGCAAGGCGTGAAGATTAATGACAAGCACATTGAAGTGATCGTGCGTCAAATGTTGCGTCGTGTGCAAATCACTGATGGTGGCGATACTGCCTACATCACTGGTGAGCAAGTTGAGCGCTCCAAGCTGTATGACGCAAACGATGCTGTGATTGCGCAAGGTAAGCGCCCAGCTCAGTTCGAGAATGTGTTGCTCGGTATTACTAAGGCTTCCTTGTCGACCGACAGCTTCATTTCAGCGGCTTCTTTCCAAGAAACCACCCGTGTATTGACCGAAGCCGCGATTATGGGCAAGACCGATACACTCCGTGGCCTCAAGGAAAACGTCATTATTGGTCGCCTGATCCCTGCTGGTACCGGCTTATCTTACCGCCGTGCACGCAAGGTCAGAGAGCAATTCGAGCGTGATCGCGCTCAAATGATTGCCGCTGAAGAGGAAGCAATGGCTGATATGCCTGTAGAAATAGAGGCTGAAGTGATTGCTCCTGCTGGGGAGGCTGATCCGAGCTAATTTGGTAATTCTGGCCAGAAATGGCCAGTTTTTTCCCCATTTGGTTGACGGAAAAGGCTGGCCAAGCTAGAATGCTGAGTTCTACTGATTCAGAAGAGGGTCTTTTTGGCCTAGAATTTATCTAAGTCATTGATTTTCTTGAAGAAAGCAACAAAGAAGTACTAACCGAGCTATTTTATGCCAACAATTAATCAATTATTACGTAAGCCAAGAACGCGGCTGACCGTTAAAAGCAAGAGCCCTGCGCTGCAAAACAGCCCGCAGCGCCGTGGTGTATGTACACGTGTGTACACAACCACTCCTAAGAAGCCTAACTCTGCGCTACGTAAGGTAGCTAAAGTTCGCCTAACCAATGGTTTTGAAGTCATTTCATACATTGGTGGTGAAGGTCATAACCTCCAGGAACACTCAGTCGTGTTGATCCGCGGTGGTCGTGTTAAGGATTTGCCAGGTGTTCGTTACCACATCGTTCGTGGCTCACTTGACTTGCAAGGTGTAAAAGACCGTAAGCAATCACGTTCCAAGTACGGTGCCAAGCGCGCTAAGAAAGCTGCTTAATAGCAAAAAAGTATTTGTAGTAAGTCTTCGTTTGTCAGACTTTAAAGACAAGTAAGTGGCCGTTCCGTCTAGAGACTAATTTATTTCAGTTGCTAGATAGTAGGACGGCCGAAGTGGGTGATCCATATAGGCCACCCCTAACTGAACTGAAGGAGTAGTTATGCCACGTCGTCGTGAAGTTCCCAAACGGGAAATCTTGCCTGATCCAAAATTCGGCAATGTAGAGGTAGCAAAATTCATGAACGTCCTGATGTTGGACGGCAAGAAATCGGTTGCAGAGCGTATCGTTTACGGTGCCTTTGATCACATCGAGAAAAAAGCAAACAAAGAACCACTCGAAGTTTTCTCAACAGCTATGGGCAACGTTAAGCCAATGGTTGAGGTGAAAAGTCGTCGTGTTGGTGGCGCTAACTACCAGGTTCCTGTTGAAGTTCGCCCATCACGCCGTTCAGCTTTGGCAATGCGCTGGGTGCGCGAAGCCGCTAAAAAGCGCGGTGAAAAATCCATGGCTCAACGTTTGGCCAATGAATTATTAGAAGCTGCAGAAGGTCGCGGCGGAGCAATGAAGAAGCGCGAAGAAGTTCACCGTATGGCAGAAGCTAACAAAGCTTTCTCACATTTCCGCTTCTAATCGCACAGCAAAGAAAAGGTACCAACAGTGGCACGTAAAACCCCTATCGACAGATACCGCAATATCGGTATCTCTGCGCATATTGACGCAGGTAAGACAACAACAACAGAACGCGTTTTGTTCTACACCGGTGTTAATCACAAGATCGGTGAAGTACATGATGGCGCTGCAACTATGGACTGGATGGAGCAAGAGCAAGAGCGTGGTATCACGATTACTTCTGCTGCTACTACAACGTTCTGGAAGGGCATGGCTGGTAATTTTCCAGAGCACCGCATCAATATTATTGATACCCCAGGACACGTAGACTTCACGATTGAAGTTGAGCGTTCAATGCGCGTTTTGGATGGCGCTTGCATGGTTTACTGTGCGGTAGGTGGTGTACAGCCACAATCTGAAACTGTTTGGCGTCAAGCTAATAAGTATCAAGTTCCACGTTTGGCATTCGTTAACAAGATGGACCGCACGGGCGCGAATTTCTTCAAGGTCTATGACCAGATGAAATTGCGTCTTAAAGCAAATCCTATCTTGATCCAAATTCCTATCGGCGCTGAAGAAAACTTCAAGGGTGTTGTGGACTTGGTAAAGATGAAGGCTATCTATTGGGATGAGGAATCACAAGGTACTAAATTTACCTACGAAGAAATTCCTGCTGAGTTACAAGCCTCCGCTGAAGAGTGGCGCGAGAAGTTGCTTGAAGCTGCTGCTGAAAGCTCAGAAGAGCTGATGGAAAAATACCTTGGTGGCGAAGCGTTGACCGAGGAAGAAATTAAAACAGCATTGCGTCAACGTACTATTGCTAATGAAATCATTCCGATGATGTGTGGAACAGCTTTCAAAAATAAAGGTGTTCAGGCGATGTTGGACGCAGTGGTTGAATTGCTGCCTTCACCATTAGATGTTCCGCCAGTTCCTTGTGAATTGGAAGACGGTACACCTACAACACGCAGAGCTGCTGATGATGAGAAATTCTCGGCATTGGCATTTAAGATCATGACTGACCCATTTGTTGGTCAGCTCATCTTCTTCCGTGTTTACTCAGGTGTAATGAAATCTGGCGACACGATCTACAACCCAATCAAGGGTAAGAAAGAACGTGTTGGTCGTTTGTTGCAGATGCATGCAAACGAGCGTGAAGAAATTAAAGAAGTATTTGCTGGCGATATCGCAGCTGCAGTTGGTTTAAAAGACGCAACAACAGGCGAAACATTGTGTGATCCAGATAGTATCGTTATTTTGGAGCGCATGGTATTCCCAGAGCCAGTGATCTCTCAGGCAGTTGAGCCAAAGACAAAGGCTGACCAAGAAAAAATGGGTCTAGCCTTAAATCGTTTGGCACAAGAAGATCCTTCTTTCCGTGTCAAGACCGACGAAGAGTCAGGCCAAACTATTATTTCCGGCATGGGCGAGCTCCACTTGGAAATTTTAGTTGACCGTATGAAGCGTGAATTCGGTGTTGAGGCAACTGTTGGTAAGCCACAAGTTGCGTACCGCGAAACAATTCGTAAGGTTTGCGAAGAAATCGAAGGCAAATTCGTTAAGCAGTCTGGTGGTCGCGGTCAATACGGTCACGTGGTATTGAAGTTAGAGCCACAAGCCCCGGGTAAAGGTTTTGAATTCGTTGACGCAATTAAGGGCGGTGTAGTTCCACGTGAATACATTCCTGCAGTTGAAAAAGGCATCATCGAAACATTGAACTCCGGTATTTTGGCTGGTTACCCAGTTGTAGATATCAAAGCAACATTGTTCTTCGGTTCATACCATGACGTTGACTCCAACGAAAACGCATTTAAGATGGCGGGCTCAATGGCATTCAAAGACGGTATGCGCAAAGCATCACCAGTATTGCTTGAACCAATGATGGCTGTTGAAGTTGAAACACCAGAAGATTTCATGGGTAACGTAATGGGTGACCTCTCATCACGTCGCGGTATTTTGCAAGGTATGGATGACATTCCAGGGGGCGGAAAGATCGTTCGCGCTGAAGTGCCATTGGCAGAGATGTTTGGTTACTCAACTGGCTTGCGCTCGTTGACCCAAGGTCGCGCTACCTACACCATGGAATTTAAGCATTATTCCGAAGCACCTAAGAACGTTGCTGAAGCAGTGATGGCTGCTAAAGCGAAGTAATTTATCCACATTATTTTGAATATTGACTAGCTAAGAAAGCAGACAAAAAAATGGCAAAAGAAAAGTTTGAGCGGACAAAACCGCACGTAAACGTTGGCACCATTGGTCACGTTGACCACGGTAAAACCACATTGACAGCAGCGATCGCAACTGTGCTTTCTAAGGCATTCGGTGGCGAAGCAAAAGCATACGATCAGATCGATGCTGCTCCAGAAGAAAAAGCACGCGGTATTACGATTAATACAGCACACGTTGAGTACGAGACAGCTAATCGTCACTACGCACACGTGGATTGCCCAGGACATGCTGACTACGTTAAGAACATGATTACTGGTGCCGCTCAGATGGACGGCGCTATTTTGGTTTGCTCTGCAGCTGACGGCCCAATGCCACAAACTCGTGAGCACATCCTCTTGGCACGCCAAGTGGGTGTTCCCTACATCATCGTATTTTTGAACAAGTGCGATATGGTGGATGACGCTGAATTGTTAGAGTTAGTTGAAATGGAAGTTCGTGAGCTTTTATCTAAGTACGACTTCCCAGGTGATGACACACCAATCGTTCAAGGTTCTGCTAAGTTAGCACTTGAAGGCGACGAAGGCCCATTGGGTAAAGAAGCCATCATGAAATTGGCTGAAGCATTAGATACCTACATCCCAACTCCAGAGCGTGCTGTTGACGGTGCGTTCTTGATGCCAGTAGAGGACGTGTTCTCTATCTCCGGTCGCGGTACTGTTGTTACAGGTCGTATCGAGCGCGGTATCGTGAAGGTTGGTGAAGAGATTGAAATTATCGGCATCAAGCCAACACTCAAGACAACTTGTACTGGTGTTGAAATGTTCCGCAAATTGCTCGACCAAGGTCAAGCAGGCGATAACGTGGGTATCTTGTTACGCGGTACAAAACGTGAAGAAGTTGAGCGCGGCCAAGTATTGGCTAAGCCAGGTTCAATCACCCCACATACTCACTTTACAGCCGAGGTTTATATCTTGGGTAAAGACGAAGGTGGCCGTCATACACCATTCTTTAACAACTATCGTCCCCAGTTTTACTTCCGTACTACGGACGTAACGGGTTCAATCGAGTTGCCAAAAGACAAAGAAATGGTGATGCCTGGTGATAACGTCACGATTACCGTCAAACTCATCGCACCAATCGCGATGGAAGAAGGTTTACGTTTTGCGATCCGTGAAGGTGGCCGTACTGTTGGCGCCGGCGTGGTTGCGAAGATTTTGGCTTAATAGATTTAGGTATTAATCAGTAATCAATATTTAGCGGTTTGCTAACCGGTGACATCAGTGCTGCTGATGTCACCGAGCTCTTTAGAAATATAACGTGGCAGCACCACAACGCTCTTTGGAATTAATATGCAAAACCAAAAAATTCGTATTCGTCTTAAAGCATTTGATTACCGTTTGATCGACCAGTCCGCAGCTGAAATCGTTGATACAGCTAAGCGCACTGGGGCAGTTGTTAAGGGTCCAGTACCTTTGCCAACACGTATCGAGCGCTTTGATATTCTGCGTTCACCACACGTAAACAAGACATCACGTGACCAGTTAGAGATTCGTACCCATCTGCGTTTGATGGATATTGTTGATCCTACAGAGAAAACAGTGGATGCTTTGATGAAATTAGACCTCCCTGCAGGTGTGGACGTCGAAATTAAGTTGCAGTAATTCAGTATTTCCAGTCTTAGCGCTTGCCAAGACTGACCTTTCGGGATAGAATCTAAGGCTTCGCTCAATTATTTGGGCGAATTCTGAAGTTCTATCAGCATTAAAAACGTTGTAACTTATTGATTTAGAAGTACTTTTACTTGTAAATCACTTAAATTAATTTTGCCGACCAATCGAAGTCGGCGTGGAGCATGAATATGAGCTTAGGCTTAATCGGTCGCAAGATCGGCATGACCCGTCTATTTACGGACGAAGGGGAAGCAATTCCTGTCACCGTAATTGACGTGAGCGACAACAGAATCGCTCAAATCAAGACCCAGGCAACTGATGGCTATGATGCTATCCAGTTGGCACATGGCACACGTAGAGCTACTCGCGTTACCAAAGCAATGGCTGGTCACTTCGCTAAAGCGGGTGTGATGGCTGGTAACGGTCTCAACGAATTCCAATTAGATGCAGCAAAAATCGCAGAAATGACTCCAGGCCAAGTAATTCCTGCTGACACTGCATTTGCTGCTGGCCAAAAAGTGGACGTACAAGGTGTAACGATTGGTAAAGGCTACGCCGGTACTATCAAACGCCATCACTTCGCTTCAGGTCGCGCGTCACACGGTAACTCACGTTCACATAACGTGCCAGGTTCCATCGGTATGGCGCAAGATCCAGGTCGTGTTTTCCCAGGTAAGCGCATGACTGGCCACCTTGGTGATGAAACACGCACTGTACAAAATTTAGTCATCGCACGCATTGATGCAGAACGTAATCTCATCATGGTTAAAGGCGCTATTCCAGGCGCCCCAGGCGGTAAAGTAATTGTTACTCCAGCGGTGAAAACACCGTTGAAGAAGAAATAAGGAGAGCGAATATGGAACTTAAGCTTCTCCAAGACAACGGAACTTTGGGCGCAGGCGTTCAAGCCTCGCCAGAAGTATTCGAGCGCGAATATAACGAAGCATTGGTACACCAAGTAGTTGTGGCTTACCAAGCAAATGCACGTAGCGGTAACCGTGCACAAAAAGACCGTGAGCAAGTTAAGCACACAACCAAAAAACCTTGGCGTCAAAAAGGTACTGGTCGTGCACGTGCTGGTATGAGCTCTTCCCCGCTGTGGCGTGGAGGTGGTCGTATATTCCCGAATTCACCTGAAGAAAATTTCAGCCAAAAAGTAAACAAGAAAATGTACCGCGCTGGTATGAGATCAATTTTGTCTCAGTTAGCTCGCGAAGGTCGTTTGAATGTTGTTGACCAATTTAATCTTGATGCTCCAAAGACTAAAGTTTTAGCTGACAAAGTTAAAGCAATGGGCTTGGATTCAGTCTTGATCATCGTTGATCAGGTTAGCGAGAATTTGTACTTGGCATCACGCAACTTGCATAAGGTTGCTGTATGTGAGCCACAGCACGCTGATCCATTAGCTTTAGTTCAATACAAAAAAGTATTGGTAAGCAAAGCAGCGATCGCAAAAATTGAGGAGTTGCTGAAATGAGCCAAGTCCGTAAAAACGATCACAGCTTGATGAAGGTTCTGCTTGGACCGGTTATCTCTGAAAAAGCAACTATGGTTGCAGAGAAAAACGAACAAGTGGTATTCCAAGTTACACGCGACGCTAACAAGAGCGATGTGAAACAAGCGGTTGAATTGCTCTTTAAAGTGCAAGTTGACTCTGTTCAAATCGTGAATCAAAAAGGTAAGCCAAAGCGCTATGGCCGTTTTGAAGGTCGTCGTGACCACACTAAGAAGGCCTACGTAAGCTTGAAGCCAGGTCAAGAAATTAACTTTGAAGCGGAGGCGAATTAATCATGCCTTTGATGAAGACAAAACCGACCTCACCAGGTCGTCGCTCAATGGTCAAGGTGGTAAATCCTGACCTGCATAAAGGTAAACCTTTTGCAGCGTTGGTAGAGCCACAGTTCCAAAAAGCAGGTCGTAATAATAATGGTCACATCACTACCCGTCATAAAGGTGGTGGTCATAAGCATCACTATCGTGTTGTTGATTTCAAACGCAACGACAAAGATGGTATTCCAGCAAAAGTTGAACGCTTAGAATACGATCCAAACCGCAGTGCAAATATTGCATTAATCGTGTTTGCTGATGGTGAGCGTCGCTATATTCTTGCTGCAAAAGGCATGACTGTTGGTCAGGCATTGATGAGTGGCTCAGAAGCCCCGATCAAGTCTGGTAACAACTTGCCAATTCGCAACATTCCAGTTGGTAGCACGATTCACTGTGTAGAGATGTTGCCAGGCAAGGGCGCTCAAATCGCCCGTTCCGCTGGTGGTTCTGCAGTGTTATTGGCTCGTGAAGGTGTATACGCTCAGGTGCGCTTGCGCTCTGGTGAAGTACGTCGTATTTTGATCGATTGCCGTGCCACTATTGGTGAAGTTGGTAATGAAGAGCACAGCTTGCGCGTTATCGGTAAAGCTGGTGCAAATCGCTGGCGTGGTATTCGCCCAACCGTTCGCGGTGTGGCAATGAACCCAGTAGATCACCCACACGGTGGTGGTGAAGGTAGAACTGGCGAAGGCCGTGTACCTGTATCCCCATGGGGCACACCAACCAAAGGTTATCGTACACGTCGCAATAAGCGTACAACTTCGATGATCGTTCAACGTCGTCAAAAACGTTAAGCGATAAGGATAAATAGATATGACACGTTCAGCTAAAAAAGGCCCATTTTGCGAAGCCAGCTTAGTAAATAAAGTTGAAGTCGCACAAGCCAACAAAGACAAAAAGCCGATCAAAACTTGGTCACGCCGTTCAACAATCCTCCCAGACTTTATTGGTCTGACGATTGCTGTACACAACGGTCGTCAACACGTTCCGGTATATGTATCAGAAAACATGGTGGGTCATAAGTTAGGCGAATTTGCCTTGACCCGTACTTTCAAAGGTCACGCTGCTGACAAGAAAGTAACGAAGAAGTAAGGGGATGATGATGGAAGTTAAAGCTATTCACAAAGGCGCCCGCATTTCTGCGCAAAAGACACGTTTGGTTGCTGACCAAATCCGTGGTTTGCCAATTGCACGCGCATTGAACATTTTGAATTTCAGCCCCAAGAAAGCTGCCTTCATTGTGAAGAAAGTTGTTGAGTCCGCAATGGCCAACGCTGAACATAATAAGGGTGCTGATATTGATGAGCTCAAGGTTTCAACAATTATTGTTGATAAGGGTACTTCCTTGAAGCGCTTCACAGCACGCGCTAAGGGTCGTGGCAATCAAATCGAAAAACAAACATGTCACATCACCGTGACCTTGAGTAACTAAGGGAAGATATGGGACAAAAGATAAACCCAACCGGATTCCGACTCTCGGTAACGAAGAACTGGACATCAAAGTGGTATGCAAACAATACTGATTTCGCAAAGATGCTCAAAGAGGACGTTGATGTCCGCATCTATCTCAAGAAGAAGTTAAAGAATGCATCCGTAAGTAAAGTCATTATCGAGCGTCCTGCAAAGAACGCACGCATCACAATTTACAGCTCACGCCCAGGTGTTGTGATCGGTAAAAAAGGTGAAGATATTGAAGTTCTCCGTCGTGAACTCCAGAAGCGTATGGGCGTTCCAGTCCATGTGAACATCGAAGAAATTCGTAAGCCTGAAGTTGATGCTCAATTGATCGCTGACTCTATTACTCAGCAGTTAGAAAAGCGCATCATGTTCCGTCGTGCAATGAAGCGTGCAATGCAAAATGCAATGCGCCTTGGTGCACAAGGAATCAAGATCATGTCTTCTGGTCGTTTGAACGGTGCCGAAATCGCACGTCGCGAATGGTACCGTGAAGGCCGTGTACCACTTCATACATTGAAGGCTGATATTGATTACGCTACATCAGAGGCGGAAACAACATACGGCATCATCGGTGTAAAAGTTTGGGTATACAAAGGCGATACATTAGGTCGCGGTGCTGATGCTCCAGCTGTAACAGCAGAGCCAGTAGCTGATGAGAAGAAGCCACGTCGCGCACCAGCCAAAACAACCGCACGCAAACCAGCAGCTGACAGCAAGCCTTTGGTTGCTGCTAAGCCAACAGTGAAGCGTGTACCGAAAGCCGTTGAAGCCGCAAGTGCTGAAGCGCAGAAGTCAGGAGAGTAAGCATGCTACAACCAAAGCGTCGTAAGTATCGCAAGGAGCAAAAGGGACGTAACACTGGCGTGGCAACACGCGGTAGTTCAGTAGCCTTTGGTGACTTTGGATTGAAAGCTATTGGCCGTGGTCGTTTGACTGCACGTCAGATTGAATCTGCACGTCGCGCAATGACCCGTCATATTAAGCGTGGTGGTCGTATCTGGATTCGTATTTTCCCAGATAAGCCAATTTCACAAAAGCCAGCTGAAGTCCGTATGGGTAACGGTAAAGGTAATCCAGAGTACTACGTAGCAGAAATTCAACCAGGCAAGATTTTGTACGAGATGGATGGAGTGGATGAAACATTGGCGCGCGAAGCTTTCAAGCTTGCAGCTGCTAAGTTGCCATTACAAACCACTTTCGTGATTCGCCACTTAGGTTGATCGGGATAGAAATTATGAAAAAGACAGAATTAGCATCCAAAGACCTGGTTGCCTTGAACGCAGAATTAACAGAGCTCTTGAAGACAAGTTTCAAACTCCGTATGCAAAAAGGTACTCAGCAACTCACAAATACCAGCCAATTGGGTAAGACTAAACGTGAAATTGCTCGCGTTAAGACTTTTATTACCCAAAAAACTGCACAGAAATAAGGAAAAAGGGATATGACAGAATTATCTAAACCCTTACGCCGCACCCTAGTGGGCCGTGTCGTTAGCGATAAAATGCAAAAAACTGTGACTGTGCTAGTTGAGCGCCAAGTAAAACATGCGCTTTATGGCAAATATGTTGGACAGTCCAAAAAATACCATGCGCATGACGAAGCCGGTCAATACAAGATGGGTGATACCGTTGAAATTGCTGAATCCAAGCCAATTTCACGTACAAAATCTTGGGTTGTAACCCGCTTGGTTCAGGAATCAAAGGGTATTTAAAGAAATATTGGGGATTTTGGCGAAATATATTGCCAAATCCCTGTTTTACGTAGTATGATAGTCGGCTTCTCTGGTTTTATTGAGAGAAGCAGTGTTTTTTCATTAATTCCGGGTTTTAGCTTTCGTTAAAGCCCATAGACGGAACCAAGACTGTTTGCCTTTGGCTAACAAGTTGGGGATTAAAAAATGATTCAGACCGAAAGTAGATTACAGGTCGCCGATAACACAGGCGCCAGTGAAGTTTTGTGCATCAAGGTATTGGGCGGCTCTAAGCGTCGTTATGCCAGTATCGGTGATGTCATTAAAGTGACTGTAAAGTCCGCTGCTCCACGTGGCCGTGTAAAAAAAGGTGATATTTACAACGCCGTAGTAGTGAGAACTGCTAAGGGTGTTCGCCGTCCAGATGGATCATTGATTAAGTTCGATGGCAACGCTGCGGTATTGCTCAACGCTAAGTTAGAGCCAATTGGCACACGTATCTTTGGACCAGTAACGCGTGAGTTGCGTACTGAGAAGTTCATGAAGATCGTTTCTCTCGCCCCCGAAGTTATTTAAGAGGCTGATATGAAAAAGATTCGTAAAGGTGATTCAGTAGTTCTGTTGACTGGCCGCGATAAGGGCAAGCAAGGAACTGTTACTGCCGTTCTCGAGAACAAATTAGTGATCGAAGGCGTAAATATTTACAAAAAGAGCGTTAAGCCAAATCCAGCAGCCGGTGTTACTGGCGGCATGATTGACAAAACGATGCCTGTTCACATTTCTAATGTGGCTGTGGTTGACGGTAACGGCAAACCATCACGTGTTGGTATCAAACTCGTTGATGGTAAAAAGCAGCGTTTCCTCAAAACCACTGGCGCAACTTTAAGCGCATAAGGGGCACGGAGAAATTATGAGCACACGTTTTCAAGAACACTATCAAGCTAAAGTTGTTGCTGATTTGATCGCCAAGTTTGGCTATAAGTCGGTAATGGAAGTTCCACGTATCACTAAGGTAACCCTGAACATGGGTCTTGGCGATGCAGTGAATGACAAGAAAATTATCGAAAATGCAGTTGGTGATTTGACTAAAGTTGCAGGTCAAAAACCAGTTGTGACAAAAGCGAAAAAAGCGATTGCTGGTTTCAAAATTCGTCAAGGCTACCCAATCGGTGCCATGGTGACATTGCGTGGCGCACGCATGTACGAATTTTTAGATCGTTTCGTGACTGTTGCTTTGCCACGCGTACGTGACTTCCGCGGAATTTCCGGTAAAGCATTTGACGGCCGTGGTAACTACAACATCGGCGTTAAAGAGCAAATCATTTTCCCAGAAATCGAATACGACAAAATTGATGCTCTCCGTGGCCTCAATATCAGTATTACGACGACCGCTAAGACTGACGAAGAAGCAAAAGCTTTGTTAGCAGCGTTCAAATTCCCTTTCCGCAATTAAGAGGCTAACGTGGCAAAACTATCCCTAATTGAGCGCGAGAATAAGCGCGCAAAAACTGTAGAGAAGTACGCTGTGAAGCGTGCTGAACTCAAGGCAATCATTGCTGATCAATCACGCAGCGATGAAGAGCGCTATGAGGCTCGTTTGAAGCTACAGGCACTTCCACGTAACGCAAGCCCGATTCGTCAAAGAAATCGTTGTTCATTAACCGGTCGTCCGCGCGGTGTATTCAGCAAGTTTGGTTTAGCGCGCAGCAAAATTCGTGAAATCGCCTTCCGTGGCGAAATCCCCGGTTTAACCAAGGCCAGCTGGTAAGCGGCGAAAGAATTAGGAGAACTCATGAGTATCAGCGATCCAATCGCCGACATGTTGACAAGGATCCGCAATGCGCAAGCAGTGCAGAAACCCGTAGTCTTGATGCCGTCGTCAAAAGTTAAAGTAGCTATTGCAAAAGTCTTGCAGGATGAAGGTTATATCGATAGTTTTGAAATCAAAGGTGAAGCAGCTAAGCCAGTGCTACACATTGAACTCAAATACTACGCAGGCCGCCCTGTTATTGAGCGTATCGACCGTGTTTCGACACCAAGTCTGCGCATCTACAAAGGCCGCCACGACATTCCTGAAGTAATGAATGGCTTAGGTATTGCAATTATTTCAACCCCACAAGGCGTAATGACAGACCGCAAAGCACGTGCAAACGGCGTTGGCGGTGAAGTTATTTGCTACGTCGCGTAAGGAGAGAAATATGTCCCGCGTTGGTAAATCACCTATTCCAGTCCCAAAGGGCGCTGAAATCAGCATCAATGGTGCAAATATTACTGTTAAAGGCCCATTAGGCACTTTGACGCACAACTTGCATCCTTCTGTTGGTCTGAAACAAGAAGATGGCGTATTGACAGTTGTTTTAAATAACAACACACCAGAAGCTGGTGCACAGTCAGGTACGGCTCGCGCATTAGTAAACAACATGGTTGTTGGCGTAACTACTGGCTTTGAGCGCAAGCTCAGCTTGGTGGGCGTTGGTTACCGTGCTGCAGCTCAGGGCGAATCATTGAAGTTGCAGTTAGGTTTCTCACACGACATTATTTACAACCTTCCAAAGGGTGTAAAAGCTGAGACTCCAACTCAAACTGAAATCATTATCAAAGGCTCCAACAAGCAGCAAGTTGGCCAGGTTGCTGCTGAAGTTCGCGCATACCGTTCACCAGAGCCATACAAAGGCAAAGGTGTTCGCTACGTGGATGAGGTTGTGCACCTGAAAGAAACTAAGAAGAAGTAAGCGAGATTAGAAAATGAATAAAGACGAATCCAGACAAAGACGTGCTAGGCAGACTCGTATTCGCATTGCCGAAGCATTGGCAAATCGCTTAACAGTTATCCGTAGCAACACACATATTTCTGCGCAGGTTTATAGCCCATGTGGAACCAAGGTTGTAGCAGCTGCTTCAACAATGGAAAAAGATTTGCGCCAAGCGATCAAAAACGGCGGCAACGCTGAAGCGGCTAAACAAATCGGCAAGTTAGTTGCTGAGCGTGCTGTTAAGGCAGGCATTGTTGATGTTGCTTTTGATCGTTCCGGTCATCGTTACCACGGCCGTATTAAGGCCTTAGCTGAAGCTGCGCGTGAAGCCGGCCTGAAGTTCTAAAAAGGTTTAGGAAAAAGACATGGCAAAAATGCAAACCAAGATGCAAAACGAAGAGCGTGATGATGGTCTTCGCGAGAAGATGATTGCTGTTAATCGTGTAACTAAAGTGGTTAAGGGTGGTCGTATTCTCGGCTTCGCTGCACTTACGGTAGTTGGCGATGGCGATGGTCGTATCGGCATGGGCAAAGGTAAATCAAAAGAAGTGCCAGTTGCTGTTCAAAAGGCAATGGACGAAGCACGTCGCAAGATGATCAAGGTTTCCTTGCGTAAAGGTACTTTGCAGCATACTGTGATTGGTAAACATGGCGCATCACGCGTGATGATTTCTCCAGCTAAAGACGGTACTGGTGTTATTGCCGGTGGCCCAATGCGCGCCATTTTCGATGTAATGGGTGTAACTAATGTTGTTGCTAAGTCACTTGGCTCAACAAACCCTTACAACATGGTTCGTGCAACGATTGATGGCTTGAGCAAGATGAGTACTCCTTCTGAAATTGCTGCTAAGCGCGGTAAGTCAGTTGAAGAGATTCTCGGCTAAGACCAAATATTAGGAATCTATAAATGACAACAACTAACTCCAAAGTCAAACTGCAATTAGTACGCAGCTTGATCGGCACACGCGAAAGCCACCGTGCAACCGTTCGCGGCTTAGGCCTGCGTCGTATCAATTCTGTTTCAGAATTGGAAGACACACCAGCTGTTCGCGGAATGATTAATAAAGTTTCTTATCTAGTTAAAGTCGTTGGCTAATAACTAGCAAGTAAATAGGCGAAGAATATGCAACTCAATACACTCAAACCCGCACCGGGCTCAAATAAAAATCGTCGTCGCGTAGGTCGCGGTATCGGTTCTGGTCTTGGAAAAACAGCTGGTCGTGGTCACAAAGGTCAGAAGTCACGTTCCGGCGGATTCCACAAAGTTGGATTCGAGGGCGGCCAGATGCCAATGTATCGTCGTTTACCTAAACGTGGTTTCGTGTCCTTGACACGTCGTCACGTTGGTCAAATTACTTTGAATGACTTAGCAAAAATCAACTTGCCAGAAGTGGATTTATTAGTTTTGAGAGCCCACGGTTTTGCTGGTGAGCAGATTAATTCAGTTAAAGTTATTAAGACAGGTGAACTGTCTATTGCTGTAACCCTCAAAGGTATTACTGCAACTGCAGGTGCAAAAGCAGCTATCGAAGCAGCTGGCGGCAAATTGGTTGACTTAGTTTAATTAGCTTTAAGTAAACGATGGCACTCGCACCTACCAACGCAGCAAATATTGCTCAATCAGGAAGCAAGTTTGGCGAATTACGCCAACGCTTGGTATTCCTGGTTTTAGCATTGCTCGTGTTCCGTTTGGGTGCGCATATCCCTGTGCCTGGTATTGATCCAGACCAATTAGCACAATTGTTCTCCGGTCAAAAAGATGGCATCTTAGGAATGTTCAACCTGTTCTCGGGTGGTGCCTTATCTCGCTTCACAGTATTTGCCTTAGGAATCATGCCGTACATTTCTGCATCGATCATTATGCAGTTGATGACTATTGTCATCCCTTCACTAGAATCTCTGAAAAAAGAAGGTCAAGCAGGACAGCGCAAGATTACTCAGTACACCCGTTACGGCACTGTGCTCCTAGCGACATTCCAGGCTTTAGGCATCTCCGTTGCTTTGCAAGCCCAACCAGGTTTGGTTATTAACCCTGGCCTGATGTTTGAACTCAACACAGTGGTGACTTTGGTTACTGGCACTATGTTCCTCATGTGGCTTGGCGAGCAAATTACTGAGCGTGGTCTTGGTAATGGTATCTCCATCATTATTTTTGGCGGCATTGTTTCTGGCTTGCCAACTGCAATCGGTAGCTTGCTTGAATTAGTTCGCACCGGTTCCATGAATATCCTCTCTGCATTGCTTATCGTAGTGATCTGTATTGCAGTAACTTATTTTGTAGTGTTTGTAGAGCGTGGTCAGCGCCGTATCTTGGTGAACTACGCTAAGCGTCAAGTTGGCAATAAGGTGTACGGCGGTCAGTCTTCATACTTCCCATTGAAGTTGAACATGGCTGGTGTTATCCCTCCAATTTTTGCTTCATCTATTATTTTGTTCCCTGCAACGATTGCTGGCTGGTTTACATCAGGTGAGCCAAGCAATATGTTTAGCAAGGTGATCAAAGACTTGGCAGCAACATTAGCCCCAGGTCAGCCTGTCTACACAATCTTGTATGCGGCAGCGATTATTTTCTTCTGCTTTTTCTACACAGCTTTGGTTTTCAATAGCCGTGATACAGCGGAGAATCTAAAGAAGAGCGGTGCCTTTGTTCCAGGTATTCGTCCTGGCGATCAAACAGGTCGTTATATCGACAAGATCTTAGTACGTTTGACATTGGCCGGTGCAATTTATATGGTTTTGGTTTGTTTGTTGCCAGAATTCTTAGTGTTGAAGTACAACGTGCCATTCTATTTTGGCGGTACTTCATTGTTGATTATTGTCGTTGTTGCAATGGACTTCATGGCTCAAGTTCAGTCATTCGTAATGCAACAACAATATGGTTCTTTAATGAAAAAAGCTAACTTTAAGATGGGCGCTTAACTGAATGTCTAAAGACGATGTAATTCAGATGGCGGGAGAAATTATTGAGAATTTGCCGAACGCAATGTTTCGCGTGAAGCTAGAGAACGGACATGTGGTTCTAGGGCACATTTCTGGAAAGATGAGGATGCATTACATCCGCATATTGCCAGGAGATAAGGTGACGGTGGAGATGACTCCTTACGACCTGACGCGCGCCAGAATCATTTTCCGAGCAAAGTAAAGATTAAGAAGTACATATTTTTTTAGAGGTGAGTTATGAAAGTTTTAGCATCCGTTAAGTGTATTTGCAGAAATTGCAAGATCATTAAGCGCAAACGCGTTGTTCGCGTGATCTGTTCTTCAGACGCACGTCATAAACAGCGTCAAGGCTGATCTGGTTAATTAAGAGGAAATCTCATGGCACGTATCGCTGGGGTAAATATCCCAAATCATCAACATACTGTTATTGGTTTAACAGCAATTTTTGGCATTGGCACAACACGTGCTCGCAAAATTTGTGAAACCACAGGTGTTGCTATCGACAAAAAAGTTAAAGATCTTACTGACGCTGACTTGGAAAAGTTACGTGATGAAGTAGGTAAGTTCATCACTGAAGGTGACCTTCGTCGTGAAGTAACGATGAGCATCAAACGTTTGATGGACTTAGGCTGCTATCGTGGCGTTCGTCATCGTAAGGGCTTGCCTGTTCGTGGTCAACGTACTAAGACTAATGCGCGTACCCGCAAGGGCCCACGTAAGTCTGGCGTGCAACTCAAGAAATAATCAAGAAAGTTTATTGACATGGCAAAACAACAATCCGCTTCTGCAGCTTCACAGCGCGCACGCAAGAAGGTTAAAAAGAACGTAGCTGATGGTATTGCGCACGTTCACGCTTCTTTTAACAACACCATTATTACGATCACTGATCGCCAAGGAAATGCGCTTTCATGGGCAACATCTGGTGGACAGGGCTTTAAGGGCTCACGTAAATCAACTCCTTTTGCAGCTCAGGTAGCAGCAGAGGTAGCAGGTAAAGCTGCTGTTGAGTGCGGAATCAAGAATTTAGAAGTTCAGATCAAGGGCCCAGGTCCAGGTCGTGAATCAGCAGTTCGTGCATTGAACTCTTTGGGTATCAAGATCACTGAGATTCAAGACGTAACTCCAGTTCCACATAATGGTTGCCGCCCTCCAAAGCGTCGTCGTATCTAAGCTTGGATGTTGGCAGTACAACAGTTTTAGTAGTTTTTATTAAAGCCCACTGTTCATCTGAATTAAAGGGTGAACTCACCGTGAGTCGTAAGACTGCGGCAAAGAAAGGAAAGCATCGTGGCACGTTACTTAGGGCCTAAGGCCAAATTAGCACGTCGGGAAGGTACCGACTTATTTTTAAAGAGCGCACGTCGCGCCCTGTCAGACAAGTGCAAGTTAGATACTAAGCCTGGTCAACATGGCCGTACATCTGGCTCAAGAACATCCGATTACGGTAATCAATTGCGTGAAAAGCAAAAGGTAAAGCGTATGTACGGAATTCTAGAGCGTCAGTTCCGTCGTTATTTCGCTGAAGCTGAGCGTCGTAAGGGCAATACTGGCTCAACATTACTTCAGTTGTTGGAATCACGTCTTGATAACGTTGTTTATCGTATGGGCTTTGGTTCTACTCGTGCTGAAGCGCGTCAATTGGTTTCCCACTGTGCAATTTTGCTCAATGGTAGCCCAGTAAATATTCCATCTATTCAGGTCAAGCCTGGTGATGTAGTTGCTATTCGTGAAAAAGCGAAGAAGCAAGCTCGTATTACAGAATCACTCAATTTGGTTCAGCAGATGGCAGCAGTTGGCTGGGTATCAGTCGATGCGGCCAAGCTGGAGGGAACATTTAAGCAAGTGCCTGACCGTGAAGACATTAGCGGCGAAATTAATGAAAGTTTGATCGTCGAATTGTACTCACGCTAATTAGGCACTCTCAAGGAAAAAATATGCAAACAAATTTGCTCAAGCCAAAAATTATTTCTGTTGAAGCGCTTACCGCCAACCAAGCTAAGGTTGTTATGGAGCCGTTCGAGCGTGGTTATGGCCACACACTCGGCAATGCATTACGTCGTGTTTTGTTGTCCTCGATGGTTGGTTATGCGCCAACTGAAGTAGCAATTGCAGGTGTTGTTCATGAATACTCCACATTAGATGGCGTTCAAGAGGATGTAGTTAACCTTTTGTTGAACCTCAAAGGTATCGTATTTAAGTTGCAGTCACGTGATGAAGTTACTATCAATTTGCGTAAAGAAGGTCCAGGCGTAGTTACTGCAAAAGATATCGACTTGCCACATGATGTAGAAATCATTAATCCTGATCACGTTATCGCTCACTTGTCAGCTGGTGGCAAGTTGGATATGCAGATCAAGGTTGAAAAAGGTCGTGGCTACGTGCCAGGCAATATGCGTCAATACCATGACGAAGCTACCAAGATCATTGGTCGTATCGTGCTGGATGCCTCATTTAGCCCAGTAAGCCGTGTTAGCTATGCTGTTGAATCTGCTCGTGTTGAGCAACGTACCGACCTAGATCGTCTAGTTATGACAATCGAAACAAATGGTGTGTTGTCTCCTGAAGAAGCAATTCGTCAAGCCGCTACTATTTTGGTTGATCAATTGGTTGTATTCGCAGCCCTTGAAAGTAGCGAAGTTTCTGGTGATCTCGCGCCAAGCCGCTCTTCAATGGTTGATCCAATGTTGATGCGTCCGGTTGATGATCTCGAACTCACAGTGCGCTCTGCGAACTGCTTGAAGGCTGAGAACATTTACTACATCGGTGACTTAATTCAACGTACTGAGAATGAATTGTTGAAGACGCCTAATTTAGGTCGTAAGTCTTTGAATGAAATCAAAGATGTATTGGCGGCTCGTGGCTTAAGTCTTGGCATGAAACTCGAAAGCTGGCCTCCAGCTAACCTCGAGAAATAATTAGAAAGGAAGCATCATGCGTCACGGAAACGGCTTACGCAAACTAAATAGAACATCATCACATCGCTTAGCGATGCTGCGCAACATGTCCAATTCTCTTTTGGAGCACGAAGTGATTAAAACCACTTTGCCAAAAGCAAAAGAATTGCGCATGGTTGTTGAGCCTTTGATTACCTTGGGTAAAAAAGATAACTTAGCAAACCGTCGCTTAGCATTCAATCGCACACGTGATCGCGATATCGTTACCAAACTCTTCACAGAGTTAGGCCCACGTTATGCAACTCGTCCAGGTGGTTATCTTCGTATTTTGAAGTTCGGCTTCCGTCATGGTGACAATGCACCTATGGCTTTGGTTGAGTTGGTAGATCGCCCAGAAGTTGAAGAAACAGCAGTAGCTGAAGCAGCTTAAGTGCTTTAGTAAGATTAAAAGCCAGGCTTCGGTCTGGCTTTTTTCATTGATACGGTTATAAATATGAAATGACCCCTGATAAATCTACTGAGTTACTGATTGTTGTCACCACTTTTGCATCGCTAGAGGACGCAAAGAAAATGGCGCATCAACTGATTGAGGGCCAATTAGCGGCCTGCGTACAAATTCAAGAGGGTGTTCATTCCATCTATCGGTGGGATGGCAAGATTTGCGAAGAAAAGGAAGTTTTATTATCAGCAAAAACAATTGCAGATAAATGGATTGATATTTCTAGCTTCATCAAAATTCATCATCCCTATGATCTAACAGAGTTGATTGCCTATGCCCCAGAAAAATACGAGGCGCATTATGGTAAATGGGTAGAGTCCGAGGTAAAGTAGTTCAATGAAATTCCTTAGTAAATTTATTCCCCTAGCATATACATTGCTTGTAGTAATTAGCAATGTATATGCGGCGCCGGAATTCCTCCCTCCTGAGAAAGCATTTCAGGCTGAAGCAACATGGGTGACCAATACAAATGATGTCGAGATAGAAATTTTCCCGGCTAAGGCTTACTACATCTATCAGGAATCTCTCCATCTCAAGATAGGCTTTCAGCCGAATAAATTAGATCTTGTGAAGACATCGTTCCCAGCTGGCATCGAAAAGTTTGATGAGACTTTTCAAAAGAAAATGCAGGTTTATAAACAGGCATTTCTTATTACACTAGATAAAAAAGCTGAAATAGGAAAGCCACTCTACGTGGAATTGGAATTGCAGGGTTGTGCCGAAGCAGGAATTTGTTATCCACCAATGACGCTGAAATTTTTACTTTCGGGTCCCGGAGTAAAGGCGCGGCCGATACCAGAAGTATTGGATGGAGTTGATTCAAACAAGAATTCAAAAAAAGTATTTAGCTTGATGGATGTCTGGCGTGAGCGCGATGATGTGAATGCCATAAGTCGCTTTTTAGAGAGCACTCCCACAGCATATTTATTCTTGGCCTTCTTCATTCTGGGTTTGGCTTTAGCTTTTACACCTTGCGTACTTCCCATGTTGCCTATTTTATCGAGCATCGTGTTTGGAGCGCAGGGCAAGCAATCCATTGCTAAGGGACGTGCGAGCCTCTTGGCCGCGGCCTATGTGCTTGGGATGGCCTGCGTCTACGCCTTGGCAGGGGTCTTGATGGCTGCGCTAGGGAGTAGCGTTCAAAGAGCCCTACAAAGCCCTGCAGCGCTGATTGGGTTTGCATTGCTGCTATTGGCCCTATCGGGGAGTTTATTTGGTCTATACGAGCTCAGAATGCCACACTCATGGCAGCAAAAGGTGGACCAATTGGCGGGGCGTCACAAGGGCGGTAGCTTTGCGGGCGCCTTTGCTTTAGGTGGAATTTCAACATTAGTTGCCAGTCCTTGTATTACCGCTCCCTTAGCTGGAGTGCTCGCCTTTATTGCTCAAACAGGTTCAATGAGTTTGGGGGCAGGACTCCTTTTTGTAATGGCTTTAGGCATGGGATTGCCGCTTTTCTTTATTGCCATTGAGGCTCGCATCTTAATTCCATCCACTGGCATTTGGATGGTTTGGTTACAAAGAACATTGGGTGTTTTATTGGTTGCTACTGCGGCATGGATTGCTTCACCGCTAATACAAAGTAGCAGCGGAGAAGCGGGAAGCAAGACGGTAGTCAATGGTCAGCGACAACATCAGATTGGAGCAGCTAGTTTTGTCGTGATTGACTCTAGTGCGCAATTAGACCAATTTTTATCCAAAGCAAAAGAGCAAAAGAAGTTAGTACTCTTAGATTTTTATGCAGACTGGTGCATCTCTTGCAAGGAGATGGAGGTCAACACGTTTGCCAATCCCGCAGTGAATGAGGAGCTACAGAAATTTGTTTTACTGCAGGCGGATGTAACAAAGAATAGTGTCGAGAATCAGGCTTTATTGAAACGCTTTGGATTATTTGGCCCGCCTGGAATTCTGATTTTTGATCTCAACTCAGAAGAATTAAAAGATCAACGGGTAATTGGCTACATGCCACCACAACGCTTTGTTGAGCGCTTGAAAAAGGTGCTGGGAAATTAATGGATCTTAAATATGAATGTGCATAGAACCCATTCATACCTAAATAATTATTTATTTGCTTTGATTAGGCGCGCTGCTTCGATTGCGAAGTAGGTCAAGATGCCATCAGCGCCAGCACGCTTAAAGGCGAGCAAGGATTCCATCATCACAGCATCATGATCAAGCCAACCATTTTGCGCGGCAGCTTTGAGCATGGCGTATTCACCGCTCACTTGATAGGCATAAGTGGGGTAGTTAAATTCATCGCGTACTCTACGAACGATGTCTAGGTAAGGCATGCCAGGTTTAACCATTACCATGTCAGCACCTTCACTGATATCTAGAGCAACCTCCCGCAAAGCCTCATCAGTATTAGCGCAATCCATCTGGTAGGTTTTCTTATCAGCTTTACCTAAATTTTTTGCTGAACCAACTGCATCACGAAATGGGCCATAAAAAGCAGACGCATATTTGGCGGAATAAGCCATGATGCGGGTATGTATCAGATTCTTTTGCTCTAAGGCTGCGCGAATTTTTCCGATACGACCATCCATCATGTCCGATGGTGCAACGATATCAACGCCAGCTTGTGCTTGAGCAACAGCTTGTTGAACCAAGATTGCCGTAGTCTCATCATTCAGGATGCGACCTTGATCATCTAGTACGCCATCTTGACCATGGCTTGTGTAAGGGTCAAGCGCTACATCGGTCATGATGCCTAAATTAGGAAAGCGTTTCTTGAGTTCATGCACTGCATTTGGAACTAAGCCATTCGGATTGAAGGCTTCATTTCCGTCAGGTGTTTTTAGAGAGGCATCAATCACTGGAAAGAGTGCTAGAACGGGGATGCCTAAAGAGACGCATTCTTCGGCAACGCTAAAAAGTAAATCGAGTGATACGCGATTAACCCCAGGCATGGAGGCAACGCCTTGAGATTGATTTGTGCCCTCGAGTAAAAAAACTGGATAGATTAGGTCACTTGTACTGAGATGATTTTCTTGCATCAGGCGACGTGACCAATCATCGCGTCGCATACGACGAGGGCGATGAGCCGGAAAGCTCAATACAGAGTTAGCCTGTGATTTCATCTTCTTGAGTCTCCGCTGCAAATAACCATTTAATAACAATATTGTCGGCCTCTTCGAGACCAATGCGCTTGGTGCTTGAGAATAATTGTGCCGTAAGTTTCTTGGAATCACCATTGCCATCAGGCAAGGCTGGATCATATTGTTGTAATTGTTTGCGCACCGCCTCTAAGGCGTGCTTAGATTCACTTTTATTGAGCTTGTCGCACTTACTGAGCAAAATATGGATGGGTTTGCCGGTTGGGACGAACCATTCAATCATTTGCTCGTCCAGCTCGGTAATGCCGCGCCTGGAGTCCACAATCAGTACCATGCCTACCAGTTGCTCCCGCTCTTGCAGATAATCGCTGAGAAGGGCATTCCAATGGTATTTGGTCTCATGATTGACGGCGGCATAGCCATATCCAGGCAAATCCACCAGATAGGCCAAAAGATCATCTTTTGCAAAAAGGCCAAAATAGTTAATGTGCTGGGTACGCCCAGGTGTTTTACTGGCAAAAGCAAGGCGTTTTTGGTTACAAAGCACATTAATTGCGCTGGATTTACCCGCATTTGAGCGCCCAGCAAAGGCTACCTCTCGGAGTGGAGTGGCAGGTAGACAATGGGTGTCATTGACTGTGGTCGCAAATCGGGCTTGAAAGAGTTTAGACATGTCCAGAAGCTATTGTAAAATCACGCAAAATCATGAAATATCTCATGGTGTTGGGTAAAAGGTTATAAAAGTAGGGCCCAAACACTTTTAGGAATTTTTGCCAAGGTAAACATAATGCGTCAAACCCCTCAAATCTCCAAATTAACTAGCTTACGTGCTGGCTTTGCAGTTCTATCTATTTTCGCTCTAAGCGGTCTTGCGCCACAAGCTTTTGCTGCCGATCCGGCACCCATGGCTCCCGCCGCAGAGACAAAGGCCGCGGTTCCAGCTAAGCCAAAGGTTGATGCGGCTGCTGGTGAATCACTCTATAACTCTGGAGATGCAAGTCGCGGAGTTGTAGCCTGTATTACATGCCATGGCCCTAAGGGTCAGAGCGCTGTAGCTACTTGGCCCAAGTTGTCTGCTCAGCATGCTGCATACACAGCGAAACAGTTAAAGAATTTTAAAGAAGGCACTAGAGTGAATGCCATCATGATGGGCATGTCTATGCCCTTAAATGAGCAAGATATGATCAATATTGGCACTTTCCTTTCTCAGCAGGCTCCATCCCAAGGTGTTGCCCAAAGTAAAGATGCTCTTGCATTGGGTAAGAGTATTTATGGTGGCGGTATTGCATCAAAGGGTGTTCCAGCCTGCGCTGGCTGCCATAGTCCTAACGGTGCAGGTATTCCTGCGCAATATCCACGCCAAGGCGGACAGTGGGCTGAATATTCCTACAATCAGCTAGTCAATTTCCGTGAAGGTACTCGTAAAAATAGTACTCAGATGACAACGATTGCCACGAAACTTTCTGATCAAGAGATGAAAGCGGTTTCTGATTACATGGCAGGCTTGCATTAATCATTACTTAAGTAAAAGAACAAAACCCCGCTGATGTAGCGGGGTTTTTTATTGCTTGGAATTTACCAAGAGAAATGAATTAAATTGAATCTGGCAAGGTGGCTTCACTAGCAAAGAGATCAGCAATGTTTTCACGTGCACGAATAACATAGGCATTCTTACCGTCAACCATGATCTCTGCGGGTTTTGGTCTGGTGTTGTAATTGGAAGCCATCACAAAGCCATAGGCACCAGCAGATAAAATAGCGAGCAGATCACCTTCTTCAACCGCAAGCTGACGATCTCTTCCAAGCCAGTCACCAGATTCACATACGGGTCCAACGACGTCATAAGTGGAGCTTGTAACTTGCTTAGTTTGCGCTGGAACGATTCCGTGATATGCCTCGTAGAGCGCTGGGCGCATTAACTCTGTCATTGCTGCATCCACAATGCAAAAGTTTTTCTCAGCACCAGGCTTGAGATATTCCACTTGCGTCAAGAGCAGGCCAGCATTACCCACTAAGGATCTACCAGGCTCTAAGACTATATCAAGATGCCCAAAGCCACGTTCAGCAACGCGATTGAGTAAGGTGTTAGTGAACTCAGTAATGTCTGGCGGGTTATCGTCGCCATAAGAAATACCAAGACCTCCACCTAAATCAAGATGGTGTATCTCAATACCCTCTTTTTTCAATTGAGTCACTAGCTCAAGCACTTTATCAAGCGCGTCAAGATAGGGTGAAGTATTTGTGATTTGCGAACCAATATGACAGTCAATACCAACCACATCAATTTGTGACAGTAGGGCAGCTTCACGATATGTTTTTAAAACCTCGTGATAAGCGATACCAAATTTATTGCCTTTTAATCCGGTAGAAATGTAAGGATGCGTTTGCGCATCTACATCAGGATTCACGCGAAGGGAGATTGGGGCACGGCAGTTGAGCTTAGTGGCAACCCGATTAATTTGGTGTAGCTCTGCAATTGACTCTACATTGATACATTTAACGCCGGCTTGCAAGGCTTGCGCAATTTCATGAGCAGATTTACCAACACCTGCAAACACTAAACTTTTTGGATCTGCGCCAACAGCTAGGGCGCGAGCTAATTCACCGCCGCTGACTAAGTCAAAGCCGGAACCTAATTTTTTAAAGCAATCAATCACCGCTAAATTGCTATTTGCCTTCATCGCATAGTGAACGCGAGCTCGTCTTTTGCCAGAGGAATCTACACAAGCTTTGTCGTAGGCCTGATAAGCCTCAGTTAATGCTTTTTTGCTATAGACATACAGGGGCGTGCCAAATTCTTTTGCCAAATCAGATAACGGAATTTCCTCTGCATACCAAGTGCCATTTCGTTCTGTAAATCCAGCTAAGTCGGGGAGTGGAATCGCTTTACTTGTCATTGCTTGGTCGATGTGGAGTTATTAGCAGTAGGGCTTTGGGGTGGATAAAGCTTGCCTTTGGGCTCTGGCTCAGCAGGAGGACTAGGTGCTGGCGGCACATTTGGCAAATACAGGGGACCTCTAACCCCACATCCAACTAGGGATATTAGCAGGCCAATGCCGAGAGTTCTTTTAAGAATCGCTATCATGAATGTCTCTAAAACGAATGATTGAATATAGCATGCAGGACTCGAATATGAAGCCAGCCAATTTAACTGTAGAAACCATTGACGATAAGCAATTTCATCAGTTGGGTAGTAATTTATTGGAGTCCATCGAAGTGGCCCTAGAAGCTGCAGACGATGCGCTAGACCTCGATTTGGATGTGGAGCGCCAGGGTGGAAACGTGATTAATATTCGGTTCAGAGATCGCAGCGTGATAGTGGTCAATACCCAGCCCCCTTTGCACGAGATTTGGGTGGCGGCTAAATCTGGCGGTTATCACTACCGTTGGGCGGGCACTTTAGGCTCCCCGCTATGGTTAGATACTAAAACTGGGCGCGAACTACTGGGCGACTTATCCGAATTTGCCAGTGCTCAATCTGGTCAGGTGATCACTATTAGCCTGCTTCAGAGATAAGTAGGCCAGGAAATCAAACTGCTCCAGTCGCTGTTAGAGTTTCAATAACCCGATCATCGGGAACACTTTTAATTTGAGCTTTGCCAATCTTCTCTAAAACGACGTAGCGAATTTGTCCGCCCTCAGTCTTTTTATCCACTTGCATTAATTCCATATAACGCTGTGCGCCAAACTTGGGTGGTGTTATTGGCAAATTCATGGATTGAATGATTTGAGTTAGGCGGTTGGCCTCATCTTGAGTAATGAAGTTCAGGCGTCTTGAGAGATCTGCACCCATGACCATACCGCAGCCAACAGCTTCACCATGTAACCACTCGCCATAGCCCATACCTGCTTCGATTGCATGGCCAAAGGTATGCCCGAAATTCAATGTGGCACGAATACCACCTTCTCTTTCATCGGCTGACACTACGGCCGATTTGATTTCGCAAGAGCGTAAGACTGCATGTGCCATTGCAGTGGTGTCGCAGGCCAGCAAAGCTTTTGCATTTACTTCAATCCAATTTAAGAACTCAGCATCTGCAATCGCACCATGCTTGATTACTTCAGCTAGGCCTGCAGACAGTTCGCGTGCAGGCAATGTCTTCAAGGTATTGAGATCAGCAATCACTGCTACTGGCTGATGAAAAGCCCCGATCATATTTTTCCCAAGTGGATGGTTAATGCCCGTCTTTCCACCAACTGAGGAGTCCACCTGAGCCAGTAAGGTTGTTGGGACTTGAATGAAGCGAATGCCGCGCATAAAGCTTGCAGCGGCAAAGCCGGTCATGTCTCCAATAACGCCACCACCTAAAGCCACCAACATAGTTTGACGATCAGCACCAAACTTGAGGAGGTCATCAAAAATCAACTGAAGATTTTTCCAGTCCTTATAAGACTCTCCGTCAGGCAAGACAATTGTTCTGACGGTCTTGCCTAGTTTCTCTAAGGTCTTGGTAAGGCGTTCTGCATACAAAGGGGCAACAGTCGTATTAGTGACAATATAAATCGATGTTGCTTTTTCACAGGCGCTAAATAATTCTGCTTGATCTATTAAATCTGTACCAATATGAATGGGGTAGCTGCGATTGCCTAGATCAACTTCTAGTGTTTTCATGGATAAATTTATGCGGAGAGTTCGAGTTGCATGATTAAAGTGTTGACTAGCTGATTGACACTGGGTTTTCCAGTCTCAATAATATAGTCAGCGATTTCGCGATACAAAGGATCACGAATAGCGTAGAGGTTTTCTAGAATCTTTTTTGCATCACCATTCTTAAGTAGTGGCCTACCTTCACCGCCTTTAGTGCGATGCCACAGCTCCATGGGATTAGCGTGGAGATAAATTACTGTCCCTCTCTCGCCGAGGAGCTGACGATTCTCAGGCAGGAGTACAGCGCCGCCGCCGGTTGCCAAAATGAGATCATGTTCGGCTGTGATGTCACTGATGGCCTGAGCCTCACGTTTACGAAATCCATCTTCACCTTCCATTTCGAAGATGACGGGAATCTTGACTCCACAACGATCTTCAATCACATGGTCGGCATCTAAAAAGCGGCGCCCTAATTTTTTGGCCAGCAACTTACCGACGGTCGACTTTCCAGCGCCCATCAGGCCAATGAGAAAGATATTGTTGGATGAAGATTTCACCCTTTGATTTTATTAGTGTTTGTCCAGTACAGTGGGAGTTAAGAAGACTAATAGTTCAGTTTTATCTGCTAATTTAGATTTATGGCGAAATAAATGCCCTATCAATGGAATATCGCCTAGGAGCGGAACTTTGATTTCGTCATCGCGTTCTGTGGTTTGAAAGATGCCCCCAATAATGGCCGTACCCCCATTTTCAACGGTGACCTCAGAGCTGAGATTTTTGGTGTCAATTGCATAGCCCTGTTCAGTTTTCATGCCAATGGTGTCTTTATTGATCCCCACTAACATGGAGATCTTTCCATCTGGATGGATCTTGGGCAACACCTCTAGGCGTAAATTGGCTTTGCGAAACTGCAATTTACTCCCGCTTTGAGAGCTGACTTGGTAGGGTAGTTCGGTTCCCTGCTCAATCGTGGCTTTAACCTGATCGCCAGTCATGATGCGGGGGTTCGAGAGAATCTTGCCCTGGCCATCGGACTCGAGTGCTGAGAGCTCCATTTGCAAGAGTCGGGCCGCATTCTTAGAAACCAGGGTGGCAGCCAAGGTGGCTGGGTTGAATCCAGCCAAGCCAGTGCCTGAGAGATCAAGGTTTGCGCTTGCGTTTTGGTCTGGGCGATTGCCAATGCCATTGGCTTGGTACCCCAACTTGATACCCAGTTCTCGGGCAAAGCGCTGATCAGCTTCGACAATGCGAGCCTCTATGAGGATCTGGCGTGGGCTATTAATATGATCGCCCCCAAAAGGTAGGGCAGCATCCTCCCGACGAAATTTTTGAAAGCTTTGAATTTCTGCATGAGGGCCTATCCAGTAAATATCGTCATTGCGGACAAGGCGCAATCCTCTGCTAGCAAGAATGGAATGTAGAGCAGTTTGCCAAGGTGTGTCCTTGAGGTCGACCGAGATTTTGCCCTGAATAGATTCGCTTAGGAGAAAGTTGGTATTACCCATTTTGGCTAAAACCTGCAAAAGTTCAGTTACTTCAATTTGGCTAAATTGAAGACTAATGCGACCCTCTTTAAGAGTGTTTGGAGCGCTCGCTTCAGGGAAGTGGCCTTGAGCCGAATTGAGTAAAAAAACTAGTGTCAGGGGGAGTAAAGTGCCGCGCGGTTTCTGTAAGATCTTCAATGGAGTCACTCTGATTTGGTGGATTTAAAGGTGATGGATTTGCCTTTGAGATGAGTCAAGATAGCCAGCTCTTTTTCGGCTTGAGTTAGGCGCCATTCCCCTAATGCCAGGTTCCCCTTGCCCACCATCTTCGTAGACTTGCCGGTGTGAAAAAAAGCCTGCTCTGCAGTCCCCATACGAGTGATACCTAAATACCTCCAGCGACCAAGCTCTGCTTCATACGGGATAGTGGCAGGCTTGCTTTGAGCGACTTGTATTGGCGGTTTTATCTCAATTGAGTGAATACTCACTTCTATTTCATCTATTACTTCATATAGATCGTCTCGCTCAGCACGCCATGCGTTTTGAGAGGATTCCAATTCTTCTTTAAGAGCTAAAAATTGACTTTGAAGGGCGTGTATTTGCTGTTCAGCCCCAGACTGATTGGATTCAAAGAAAAAAAAGAGGCTAATTCCACAGACTAATAAGGCTCCACCAAAGATCCAAATAGGACTGAAATTAAGCCCCTTTACTTGGAGTGGCTTGGTAGAAAAAGAGGGCTTTGTAGTCTTAGTTTGGGGCGATGCATCCATCCCGAGTGGAGGGGCGGTTTTACGAATTCCATGGGGATCTGGAATGGCGGGGTCATCTCCCAGTTCACTCAGAATGTCATCAAAAGACTGGGGAGAAATATGGCGTGGTGGCATGCCATATTGTTCTTTCTGTGGGTGTGAAAAACGATCAGGCAAGGCAGAATTGACTGTAAGAAAAGTGCTAAGCGGGTATTTCAAGGGGAAGTTTTGGCCTTAGAAAGGGAATTACGTAAGCACCCTATAATTTGAGGCTATGGCTCTACCCCCAAAAGACAAGCCGCCCTTAAACGGGAGGTTTAACCGACAGCCTGATAGACGTCCCGGTCAGCAAAGAGCGGAGCGTTTCTCGTCCAAAAAATCGGGAAGCAATCCCCTGATTAAGGCGATGTTGGTTATCGGCGTGTTCTTTGCAGTGATATTCACACTGTTGCTGGGCTATGCTTTTTTAATAGCCAAGCCGAATTTGCCCAAGATCTCGGCACTGGTTGATTACAACCCTAAAACACCATTGCGTATCTATACAGCTGACAAAGTTCTAATTGGGGAGTTTGGGGAGGAGCGCCGTAAGGTAATTCCTTTAAACGAAATCCCAATGAGTATGCGCAATGCAGTTTTAGCCATTGAAGATGATCGCTTTTACTCTCATGGTGGAGTGGATTACGTCGGCATCCTGAGAGCTACGCTCACCAATTTACGCGGCAATCTTTCCCAAGGTGCCTCAACCATCACAATGCAGGTGGCACGGAACTTCTTCCTCAGTAATGAGAAAACTTTCAGTCGTAAGATTTACGAGGTTCTCTTAGCCTGGGAAATTGAGTCCCAATTAAGTAAAGATAAGATTCTGGAGATTTATATGAATCAGATCTTTTTGGGGCAAAGAGCTTATGGATTTTCTAGTGCAGCCCAAATCTACTTTGGTAAAGAGTTAAAAGACATTACGATCGCTGAATCAGCGATGTTGGCCGGCTTGCCAAAAGCACCATCGGCATATAACCCTGTGAGCAATTTCCGGCGTGCCAAAATTCGACAGGAATATATTTTGCAGCGCATGCGTGATTTATCGTACATCACGCCTGAGCAATATCAAATCGCCATGGCTGAAGAATTACATATCCGCGGCCTTGGCAATGAATTTAGTACTCGCGCAGATTTTCCTGCTGAGATGGTTCGTCAGCTTCTGATTGCGCAGTATGGCGAGGCAATCTATTCGCAGGGAATAGATGTTTACACCACAATCTTGAAGGCGGACCAAGATGCCGCGTACAAAGCGGTACGACGCGGTATTTTTGAATACGACTTACGTCACGCATATCGTGGTCCTGAGGGATTCATTGATTTGCCAGAAGATACAGTGAAACGTCAACGTGCAATTGATGAAGCTTTGTTGGCTTACCCGCAATTGGATGATTTGCAGTCCGGCGTTGTGCTCGATATCAAGCCAAAAGAAATGCAGGTAATGATTTCTACTGGGGATACGATCACCATAAAGGGTGAGAGTATGAAGCTTGCCGCCGCCGCTTTAACTGATAGCACTCAACCAAAAAAACGTTTGCGTCCTGGTGCAATCGTTAGACTGCTTTCCGAGGGTGGGGTCTGGAAGTTGGCGCAGTTACCTCAAGTTGAAGCTGCCTTTGTTTCAATGAATGCCGAGACGGGTGCGATCCTCTCTTTAGTAGGCGGCTTTGATTTCCGCCGAAATAAATTTAATCACGTCACTCAGGCCCAGCGCCAACCGGGCTCCTCTTTCAAACCATTTATTTATGCCGCAGCGATCGAGAAAGGCTTTTCTCCAAGCACGATGGTGAATGATGCCCCGCTATCTATAGGCGGCCTAGAAACAGGGAGTCAAGCTTGGGAGCCAAAGAACTACGATGGCAAGTATGAGGGTTTAATGCGTTTACGCACTGCATTAGCAAAATCAAAAAACTTGGTTTCAGTGCGACTAATTCGTACTATCGGGCCATCTTATGCTCAAGACTATATTCAACGTTTTGGGTTTGAAGCAGAGAAGCATCCACCTTATTTGACAATGGCCTTAGGTGCAGGCTCCGTCACACCTTTGCAAATGGCATCTGCTTACAGTGTTTTTGCTAATGGGGGCTATCGTGTAGATCCTTACTTAATTAATAAGATGACAGACTCAAAAGGCGCGGTACTGTTCGAGGCCAAGCCTACTCATGCGCGTGAAGATGCTCCCCGCGTGTTAGATGCAAGAACTTCTTTTGTGATGGACAGTATGCTGCAAGAAGTTACGAAAACCGGCACTGCAGCCAGTGCGAGAGCAAAATTAGGCCGGAATGATATCGCTGGTAAAACAGGTACTACCAATGAGTCGCACGATGCTTGGTTCGCGGGATATAACCCGAAGGTAGTTGCAATTGCTTGGATTGGCTTTGACAAGCCTGCAAGTTTGGGTGATCGTGAAACTGGTGGGGGCCTCGCTTTACCAATGTGGATCTCCTATATGAGTACTGCCTTGAGGGATGAGCCACAACAAGCACGCGAAGTGCCTGCGGGCGTTACCCAAGTGGATGGTGATTGGTTTATCCCTGAATTTTCAAATAATGGCGGTGTGCGCGAACTGCAGTAGTTCGTTTTTGTAATGGCAAGGCAAGCGCGCACCATCATTCCCGGTCAAGCGATGCATGTCATGGTCCGCGGCAATAATCGAGAAATACTTTTTTTTGGTGATGCTGACCGCCGCATCTATTTAGATTGGTTAAGAGAGGCTGCCAAACAATTTGCTTGTTCGGTACATGCATTTGCCTTGATGCCAAATCATGTGCATCTCTTAATGACCCCCCAGAATGCAGACTCGCTTGCAAAAACAATGCAATCCCTAGGTAGGCGTTATGCCCAGTATTTCAATCAGCAGCAGCGGCGGTCGGGAACAATTTGGGAGGGACGCTATCGCTCTTCCTTAATAGATCCAGAGTATTTTTTACGCTGCCAACGCTTCATTGAACTCAATCCTGTGAGATCTGGTTTTGAATCAAGCTCACAGGCTTCGACATGGACTAGTTTTGCTTCCCACATTGGCGACAATGCAGAGCCTTGGCTGGTTGACCATCAGCACTTTTGGAGCTTGGGTAATACTCCTTTCGAGAGGCAAATGACTTGGGCTGCATTTGTGAAAGAGGGTGCGCCTCACTGGGAAGATCGCCAAATTACCGAGGCTTTGGTGAGATCTAAGCCGTGGATAAGCGATGCTTATGCAAAAAAGCTATTTAAAGACAATCCTGAGCAGGTATTAATACGGCGTCGTGGGCGACCTA
The DNA here is from genome assembly GCF_018881735.1 of Polynucleobacter sp. Nonnen-W13. NCBI lineage: Bacteria > Pseudomonadati > Pseudomonadota > Betaproteobacteria > Burkholderiales > Burkholderiaceae > Polynucleobacter > Polynucleobacter sp. Nonnen-W13. The sequence goes on from NZ_JACVPU010000001.1 coordinate 115,822, forward strand.
AAAAATTAATTTCAACTAATTCAATAAGTTAGAGCTTATATAAGATGTTTTGCCTCTAGCCTAATCGCCAGCATATTATGACTATGTCCCTTTTATAGCGATTCCATTCGGATCCTCCCTAATTTAAATGGGACAGAGTTATTTTATTTCTATTGCTTCAATATGGGTATTCCCCTATATTAGATCCTCCAAAAGTAATCAGGCCCTTAGGGCAAGCGGAAATACTATGACTACACACATGAATACAGACCTTCGTCCAATCGCACAGGGTCTTTACGATCCACAAAATGAGCATGATGCTTGCGGCGTAGGATTCGTTGCCCACATCAAGGGTAAGAAGTCACATGAGATTGTTGCTCAAGGATTGCAAATTCTGGAGAACTTAGATCACCGGGGTGCTGTAGGTGCTGATCCGCTGATGGGCGACGGCGCAGGAATTTTGATCCAAGTGCCGGATACCTTATATCGCGAAGAGATGGCAAAGCAAGGTATAGAGTTACCGCCATTTGGTGAATACGGCGTTGGAATGATTTTCCTGCCAAAAGAACAGGCATCGCGTCTAGCTTGTGAACAAGAGCTAGAGCGTACAGTTCGCTTGGAGGGTCAAGTTGTTTTAGGTTGGAGGGATGTTCCGGTTGATGTAAAGCTGCCAATGTCTCCAACAGTGCAAATGACCGAGCCATTCATTCGTCAGATATTTATTGGTCGCGGCCGCGACATCATGACTACCGACGCACTTGAGCGTAAGTTGTATGTGATTCGTAAAACTGCAAGCCATGCAATTCAAGATTTGCATCTGAAGCACGGTAAAGAATATTTCGTTGCATCGATGTCAGCTCGCACCATTGTTTATAAGGGTTTGCTATTGGCTAACCAGGTAGGCGCGTATTACAAAGACTTACAAGACTCTCGCACTGTATCCGCATTAGCTTTAGTGCATCAGCGTTTCTCCACAAATACTTTCCCTGCTTGGGAGTTGGCTCATCCATATCGCATGATTGCGCACAACGGGGAGATCAATACTGTTAAAGGCAACGTCAACTGGGTCAATGCACGAGAGGGCGCAATCAGCTCCCCAGTACTTGGTGATGATCTTAAAAAATTATGGCCACTCATCTATCCAGGTCAATCTGATACAGCCTGTTTTGATAACTGTCTAGAGTTATTAGTCATGTCAGGTTATCCATTGGCACAAGCAATGATGATGATGATTCCAGAGGCGTGGGAACAGCACACATTGATGGATGAAAATCGTCGCGCATTCTATGAGTACCACGCCGCAATGATGGAGCCATGGGATGGCCCAGCAGCGATGGCCTTTACGGATGGTCGCCAGATTGGTGCTACCCTAGATCGCAATGGTTTACGTCCAGCGCGTTATTACGTCACAGATGATGACTTAGTCATCATGGGCTCTGAGGCTGGTGTTTTGCCAATTCCAGAAAGCAAGATCGTTCAAAAATGGCGCTTGCAACCGGGCAAGATGTTCATGATTGATATGGAGCAAGGCCGCATTATTGATGACGTCGAATTGAAGGATGCCGTCTCTAAAGCCAAGCCATATAAGAGCTGGATCGATGCAGTACGTGTGAAGCTCGATGAAGTCGATGCCAGCAAGGCAGATTTAGTAGATGAGAAAAATACTATTCGACCTGCGGCAAAATTATTAGATCGTCAACAAGCTTTTGGTTATACCCAAGAGGACATCAAGTACCTCATGGCACCAATGGCTATGAATGGTGAAGAGGCAATTGGCTCGATGGGTAACGATAGCCCACTAGCCGTACTCTCTAATAAGAACAAGCCACTGTATAACTACTTTAAGCAATTATTTGCACAGGTTACCAATCCGCCGATTGACTCTATCCGTGAAAACATGGTGATGTCTTTGGTGTCCTTCATTGGACCTAAGCCGAATTTGTTGGATACCAACAATATCAATCCGCCAATGCGCTTGGAAGTGAATCAGCCGATTTTAGATTTCGACGATATGACCAAGATTCGTCATATCGGTCACTACACCAACGGTAAGTTCCGCTCATATGAGTTGGATATTTGCTACCCAGCATCCTGGGGCAAGGCTGGTATTGAAGCTCGCCTAGCATCCTTGTGTGCTGAGGCTGCTGATGCTGTTCGCTCTGGTTACAACATCTTGATCGTGAGCGATCGTCAGGTTGATGAGCAGCATGTGGCTATTCCGGCATTATTGGCAACTTCAGCCATTCATCAGCACTTGGTTGAAAAAGGTTTGCGTACCAGTGTTGGACTCGTAGTTGAAACTGGTAGCGCGCGTGAGACACATCATTTCGCACTCTTGGCTGGTTATGGTGCTGAAGCGGTTCATCCGTACTTAGCAATGGAAACCTTGGCTGAGATGGCTAAAGGTTTGTCTGGTGACCTGTCGGCAGAAAAAGCGGTCAAGAATTTTGTGAAAGCGGTTGGTAAGGGATTACAAAAAGTAATGTCCAAAATGGGTATCTCTACTTACATGTCCTATACCGGCTCACAGATTTTTGAAGCGATTGGTTTAAATAAGGATGTGATTGATCATTACTTCAAAGGCACTCCATCTAACGTAGGTGGTATCGGTGTATTTGAGGTGGCTGAGGAAGCCTTGCGCATGCATCAGTCTGCATTTGGTAATGATCCTGTTTTGACCAACATGCTCGAGGCTGGAGGTGAATATGCCTTCCGTATCCGTGGTGAGGACCACATGTGGACTCCGGATACGATTGCGAAGTTGCAGCACTCCACCCGTGCCGGTATTGATAAGGGCTATCAAACTTATAAAGAGTATGCCAATCTGATTAATGACCAAACTAAGCGTCAGATGACCTTGCGCGGTTTGTTTGAATTCAAGATTGATCCAGTGAAAGCGATTCCATTGGACGAAATAGAGCCTGCTAAAGAAATCGTTAAACGTTTTGCAACCGGTGCGATGTCTTTAGGTTCTATCTCTACAGAAGCGCATGCTACTTTGGCAATTGCGATGAACCGGATTGGTGGCAAGTCTAATACCGGTGAAGGCGGCGAAGATCCAAACCGTTATGTGAATGAACTCAAAGGTATCCCAATCAAGAAAGGCGAAACCTTAGCGAGCATTTTGGGTGACGATGTTGTTGAAGCAAACATCCCTTTGTTAGACGGTGATTCATTGCGCTCCAGAATTAAGCAGGTTGCCTCCGGTCGTTTTGGAGTGACTACTGAATATCTGCGCTCTGCTGATCAAATTCAGATCAAGATGGCCCAAGGCGCGAAGCCTGGTGAAGGCGGACAATTGCCTGGTGGTAAGGTTTCTGATTACATCGGTAAGCTGCGCTTCTCAGTGCCAGGTGTTGGTTTGATTTCTCCTCCACCGCACCACGATATTTACTCGATTGAAGATATCGCCCAGTTAATTCACGATCTAAAGAACGTCAACCCAGCGGCTGACGTGTCTGTTAAATTGGTTTCTGAAGTCGGTGTCGGTACGGTTGCCGCCGGTGTTGCTAAAGCGAAAGCTGATCACGTAGTGATCGCTGGACATGATGGTGGTACAGGTGCATCACCACTCTCTTCTATTAAGCACGCTGGTTCTCCATGGGAATTAGGCTTGGCTGAAACTCAACAAACATTGGTGCTCAATGGTTTGCGGAGTCGTATTCGTGTGCAAGCCGATGGCCAAATGAAAACCGGTCGCGATGTAGTGATCGGCGCTTTATTGGGCGCAGATGAGTTTGGTTTTGCAACGGCGCCATTAGTTGTTGAAGGTTGCATCATGATGCGTAAGTGTCATTTGAATACCTGCCCAGTTGGTGTTGCTACACAAGATCCTGAATTGCGCAAAAAGTTCTCTGGTAAGCCAGAACACGTTGTGAACTTCTTCTTCTTTATTGCTGAAGAAGTACGCGAGATCATGGCTCAACTCGGCATTCGTAAGTTTGATGACTTAATTGGGCGCGTTGATCTTTTGGATACACGCAAAGGTATCGAGAACTGGAAAGTTCATGGCTTAGATTTCAGTAAGATTTTTGCTGAGCCTAATGTGCCTAAAGATACTCCCCGCTACCAGATCTTGACTCAAGAGCATGGCTTAGGTAGTGCGCTGGATAATATCTTGATTGAGAAGAGTGAGCCTGCATTACAAAGTGGCGAGAAAGTTTCCTTCATAGTTCCTGTGAAGAACGTGAACCGTACTGTTGGTGCAATGCTCTCCGGAGAAATCGCTCAGCGTTATGGTCATGCTGGTTTGCCGGATGACACTATTCATATTCAATTGAATGGTACTGCTGGTCAAAGTTTCGCTGCCTTCTTGGCACGCGGTATCACCTTGGATTTAGTTGGTGATGGTAATGACTATGTTGGTAAAGGCTTATCTGGTGGACGTGTGATTGTGCGTGCGCCACATGAATTCCGTGGCGATACATCCAAGAACATCATTGTTGGTAATACCGTTCTCTACGGAGCAATCGGTGGTGAAGCATTCTTTAACGGCGTTGCTGGCGAGCGTTTTGCAGTTCGTAACTCTGGCGCTACAACTGTTGTTGAGGGTACGGGTGATCATGGTTGCGAGTACATGACTGGTGGCACTGTAGTGGTGTTGGGTGCAACTGGTCGTAACTTTGCGGCAGGCATGAGCGGTGGTATTGCTTATGTTTATGACGAAGATGGTCTCTTTGAGAAGCGTTGTAATACCAGCATGGCAACTTTGGAAAAAGTATTGCCTTCCGCTGAGCAGATTGCCAAGATGCCTCAATCACAGTGGCATGCCCCTGTTGATGTGAAGGATGGTGGCGAGCGTATGACTGATGAGCAAATTCTGAAGGGCTTGATCGAGCGTCATTTCCGCCACACTGGTTCAGAGCGTGCAAAAGCACTCTTAGCCGATTGGGAAAATGCTCGCGGTCGCTTTGTGAAGGTGCTGCCTACTGAGTACAAGCGTGCTCTAGGTGAGTTGTGGGAGAAAGCACAAAACAAAACTATTGCAGCTTAATCAATATAGATATTAAGAAAAGATACTGAGGATTCGATATGGGTAAGGTCACTGGATTTATGGAGTTTGAGCGCGTAGATGAAACCTACGAAGCTCCCGTTAAGCGCCTCCATCATTACAAAGAGTTTGTTGCGGCACTGACAGATGACGAGGCTAAGGTGCAAGGTGCACGTTGCATGGATTGCGGCATTCCGTTTTGCAATAACGGATGTCCTGTAAACAACATCATTCCTGACTTCAATGATTTGGTATTTCATGATGACTGGAAGAATGCATTAGATGTTTTGCAATCCACCAATAACTTTCCTGAGTTCACTGGCCGTATCTGTCCTGCGCCTTGTGAGGCTGCCTGTACTCTGGGAATCAATAGCGATGCAGTTGGTATTAAGTCTATCGAGCACGCCATTATTGATAAGGGCTGGGAAAATGGTTGGGTTAAGCCACAGTTACCTAAAACTAAAACGGGTAAAAAAGTTGCTGTCGTTGGTGGTGGACCTGCTGGTATGGCGACTGCGCAGCAATTGGCGCGCGTTGGTCATGATGTCACCGTATTCGAAAAGAATGATCGTGTCGGTGGATTATTGCGCTACGGCATTCCTGATTTCAAAATGGAAAAATGGCTGATTGACCGTCGTGTAGAGCAAATGCAAGCTGAGGGTGTGAAGTTTGAGACGGGTGTATTTGTTGGTAAAGAGGCGATTGGTGCTGAAGTAAAAAATTACTCCACAAAAACAGTTTCACCTGATCAGTTGATGAAAGATTTTGATGCCGTTGTCATTAGTGGTGGATCAGAGCAGCCCCGTAATTTACCAGTGCCTGGTCGTGAGTTGAAGGGTGTTCACTATGCCTTGGATTTCTTGATTCCACAGAATAAAGAAAATGCAGGTGATTTGAAAAATGAAATTTCTGCAGCTGGTAAGCATGTGGTCGTGATCGGTGGCGGTGATACTGGATCTGATTGCGTAGGAACATCTAATCGTCATGGCGCTGCCAAGATTACCCAGTTTGAATTGCTACCGCAGCCACCGGAGACTGAAAATAAGCCTTTGGTATGGCCATATTGGCCAACTAAATTGCGCACATCCTCTTCGCACGAAGAAGGTTGTGAGCGCGATTGGTCTGTTGCGACTAAGCGTTTTGAGGGTAAGGACGGCAAACTTGAGAAGTTGATCTGTGTGCGCTTGGAGTGGAAAGACGGCAAGATGACAGAAATGCCAAACTCTGAATTCGAAATTAAGGCCGATCTAGTGTTCTTAGCCATGGGCTTTGTATCCCCGGCAGCCCAAGTTCTCAATGCCTTCGGTGTTGAAAAAGATGCTCGTGGCAATGCAAAAGCTACTGTTGATGGCCAAAATGCTTACCAAACCAATGTTCCCAAGGTATTTGCTGCTGGCGATATGCGTCGTGGGCAGTCTTTAGTGGTTTGGGCGATTCGTGAAGGCCGTCAAGCTGCCCATGCAGTAGACGAGTATTTAATGGGGTCATCCGTTCTGCCACGATAATATCGAGGATATGAACAGTGGCCACGCCAACTCGGTGGAAGTAAAGCAAAAAACCTCTAGCGGTGGCCATGGCGAAGTTGTCGTTTCAATTAAGGACGTCAACTTCTCTTATGCCCCTGGCGAGCGGCAAATTCTATCCGGACTCAATATGGAGTTCCGTCGCGGCCAAGTAGTTGCCGTGATGGGTGGCTCTGGTTGCGGCAAGACGACTATTCTCAGACTCATTGGTGGTCAGTTCACTGCACAGTCTGGGCAAGTATTATTTGAAAACTATGACATTGGCAAAATGAACGGTGCCCAATTAATGGCTGCTCGTCGTCGTATGGGTATGCTTTTTCAGTTTGGTGCACTCTTTACTGACCTCAGTGTTTTTGAAAACGTCGCCTTTCCCTTACGTGAGCACACGAATTTAAGTGAAGCGCTTTTACGCTCTTTAGTACTCATGAAACTCAATGCAGTGGGTCTGCGTGGCGCACGCGATTTAATGCCGGCTCAAATTTCCGGTGGCATGGCACGCCGAGTTGCATTAGCAAGAGCAATTGCACTTGACCCTCCATTGATCATGTATGACGAACCCTTTGCTGGCTTGGATCCGATTTCATTGGGAATTACAGCGCGTTTGATTCGGGATTTGAATCAAGCTCTGGGCGCAACCAGTCTTTTGGTTACGCATGATGTGGAGGAAACTTTTGAGATTGCCGATTACGTCTATTTCATTGCCAATGGTCGCATTGGTGCACAAGGCACTCCGGCAGAATTAAGCCGATCTACCGATCCCTTTGTTCGTCAGTTTTTAGATGCCTCGCCAGATGGCCCAGTGCCGTTTCACTATCCAGGACAAAGCCTTGAAGAAGATTTTGGGGTGAGCCTCAAATGAGCATACTGCGTAAAACTATGGATCTCTTTGGTGATCTTGGATTCTTCATTCGTGCAAACTTAACCAGTCTTGGGCTTGCTGCACGCATGTTTGCTGCAGTGATTTGGCGTTCTGGCTTGTTATTAAAGAGGCCTCGTTTAGTTTCTGACCAAATTTTATTTTTGGGTAATTACTCGTTTGTGATCATTGCGGTCTCTGGTTTGTTTGTTGGTTTTGTTTTGGGTTTACAGGGTTATTACACCTTGAATCGTTATGGTTCAGAGCAGGCTTTAGGTTTATTGGTGGCTTTATCGCTCACCCGAGAATTGGGTCCAGTGATCACTGCTCTCTTATTTGCTGGTCGGGCCGGTACATCGCTTACCGCTGAGATTGGCTTAATGAAAGCTGGTGAACAACTCAGTGCCATGGAAATGATGGCGGTAGATCCGCTAAGTCGTGTCATTGCCCCGCGATTGTGGGCGGGCATTATTGCGATGCCGATTTTGGCGACGATTTTTACGGCGGTTGGTGTAATGGGTGGCTACTTTGTTGGCGTGCCCCTCATTGGGGTCGACTCTGGCGCCTTTTGGTCGCAGATGCAGGGAGGGGTGGATCTATTCTCCGATATTGGCAATGGCTTAATTAAAAGCTTGGTGTTTGGTGTAGCAGTAACTTTTATAGCCCTGTATCAGGGTTATGAGGCTAAGCCTACGCCAGAGGGTGTATCGCAGGCAACTACCAGAACTGTAGTGATCTCCTCATTATCGGTTTTAGCATTAGATTTTTTGCTCACCGCGATGATGTTCTCGAATTAGAAAGAATAAACTGGGACTCTTATGAGAAAAAGTGCAATTGATGTTTGGGTCGGAATCTTTGTAGCCATTGGTTTGTTAGCTGCATTGTTTTTGGCATTGAAGGTTGGCAATATGAATGCGGTTTCGTTTGCGCCTACTTACAAAATTTCTGCGCGTTTTGACAATATCGGTGGATTAAAGCCTCGTGCGCCAGTAAAAAGTGCTGGTGTGGTTGTGGGCCGTATTGCGAATATCTCATTTGATGACAAAACGTACCAAGCAACTGTCACCATGACTATTGAGGATGCATATCAGTTTCCTAAAGATTCTTCTGCAAAGATTTTGACCTCAGGTTTATTGGGCGAGCAATACATTGGGCTTGAGGCCGGCGGCTCCGATGATATGTTGGTTGCTGGAGATAAGATTACCCAGACTCAGTCTGCAGTAGTTCTAGAGAACCTCATTAGCCAGTTCTTGTATAACAAGGCTGCCGATAGTGGTAAAGACAAAGGCGCTGAAAAATAATGCAGTGGCTTGTCAAACTGAAACGTTTCGTGCTACTTAGTTTGGTAGCGGGCATGGTGGGTTGTGCCTCCATTCCTGCCGGCGTAGAGCCTTCCCCGCATGATCCTTGGGAGCCATTTAATCGCTCTGTCTTTGAGTTCAATGAAGGCTTAGATACCTATCTACTCAAGCCAGTAGTGGCTGGCTACCGTTTTGTCTTGCCAGAGTTTGTGCGTGACGGTATTTACAACTTTTTTAGTAATTACAGCGATATCTACACTGCATTGCAGAATCTTTTGCAGGGCAAGCCCGACTATGCCTTTAGCGATCTGATGAGGGTGGTGGTCAATACCACCTTTGGTTTAGGTGGCTTAATTGATATGGCAACTCCAGGGGGTCTACCAAAGCATAAGGAAGATTGGGGTCAAACCTTTGGTGTTTGGGGTATTCCTTCTGGCCCTTACGTAGTTCTACCGTTCTTTGGGCCAAGCAATGTGCGAGATACCTTTGGTACTGCCGCTGACCTAGAGTCTGACTACCTATTTAGATTGCTGCCAGATGTTGCTTTGCGAAACAGCTTGACTGGCTTGCGTGTGGTTAACGCGCGTAATACCTATTACGAAGCGGGCGACTTATTAGATGGGGCTGCAATCGATAAATATAGCTTTGTGCGGGATGCCTACATTCAGAGACGTGCTTATCAGATCAATGAGGGGCGCGACGATGAAGAGCCTCTGATGCCAGTTTATGAGAACCCTTACCAATAAAACGTCTGAGCCTCACGGGATTTGCTGAAGGAGCTAAAATGAGCTTCAATGATTAGCGTTGATCGAGGACTCATGAAAAGCCATAAAACCATTCAAAAATATTTTTCTGCATTGCTATCAAGCTTGTTTTTGTTGGCTAGCAGCGCCTCTGCTCAGGCAGTAGATCAGTCCACGCCAGATGGTTTGATTAAGACGGTGGTTTCTGATGTAATGGCTTCTGTAAAGTCTGATCCAGAAATTCAAAAGGGGAATATCCCGCGCATTGTAGATTTGGTAGAAAAGAAAATTGTTCCCTATACCGATATGCGTCGTACTACTGAAATGGCCATGGGCCCTAATTGGAAAAAAGCGACTGCAGAACAGCAGGCTCAGTTAGTTTCTGAGTTCAAAAATTTACTGATTCGTACATACTCTGGCGCTCTAAGCCAACTGCGTGATCAAACAATCCAATTTAAGCCTTTGCGTGCAGCTCCCGACGATAAGGAAGTGGTTGTAAAAACTGTAGTCATTGGTCGTGGCGATCCGGTACCGCTTGATTACCGCCTTGAAAAAACAGCCAATGGCTGGAGGGTCTACGACATGAACATTATGGGTGTCTGGCTAGTTGAGGCTTATCGCAATCAGTTTGCCAATCAAATTAGCCAGAATGGCGTTGAGGGTTTGGTCAAGTTCTTGCAGGATCGCAACAAGCAGCTTGCTGCTGCAAAACCAGCAAACTAAAGACCGAACAAGATCAATCAAAGATAAATATTAGATGCCATTTTTATTACCCACTTCGGTGACGCAAGACAATGTTTTGCAGTTAGAGAAAGATGGCCTCTTAAATCTTGCGACATTAAGAGCAATAGATTGCCGCAATCTCCAGGATTTTGACTCTACCGTGCTAACGGTCTTGTTGGCATGGCAGAAGAAATTACAAGCCGATGGTCAGCAGATTGTCGTGCAAAATGCACCTGAAAAATTAATCGTATTAGCCGGCGTATATGGTGTAGCTCCGTTGCTAGGTTTGTCATAGCATGCACGCCGCAATATCAATTAAAAACGTATCTAAAAATTATGGCGCACTTCAAGCGCTAGATGATATTTCTTTATCTATTGAGCCAGGTGAGTTCTTTGGCCTGCTGGGTCCCAATGGTGCCGGCAAGACAACACTCATATCTATATTGGCAGGTTTAGTTACTGCAGATGGCGGTCACGCTGCAATCATGGGCGCGGATGTTCAAAGTCAATTCCGTGATGCTCGCCGGATGCTGGGCGTCGTGCCGCAAGAGTTGGTGTTTGATCCATTCTTTACGGTTAGAGAAACGCTGCAATTTCAGTCAGGTTATTTTGGGATTCGTCATAACGATGCTTGGATTGACGAGATCATGGCCAATTTGGATCTCACCAATAAAGCTGACAGTAATATGCGTTCCTTATCTGGTGGCATGAAGCGCCGAGTATTGGTGGCGCAGGCCTTGGTTCATCGGCCGCCAGTCATTATTTTGGATGAGCCTACTGCTGGAGTTGACGTAGAGTTGCGGCAATCGCTTTGGCAATTTATTAGTCGTCTCAACCAAGATGGTCATACCATCGTTTTAACAACCCATTACCTTGAAGAGGCTGAGGCATTGTGTCAACGCATTGCCATGCTCAAGCAAGGAAAGATTGTGGCTCTAGATACCACTGCTAATTTACTGAGTCAGCATGGCTCGGTTAAAAAAGATGGTGAAGGTAAGACGGATCTCGAAGATGTGTTTGTCAACATCATGTCGGGAGGTGCTCGATGAAACCTATTTTAAATAAACTACCAATCGCTTATGGGAGTGGTTTTCCAACGCTCTTGCGAAAAGAAATCAAACGTTTTTATAAGGTAGCTTTCCAGACGGTTGCCGCGCCAGTGCTTACTGCTGTTCTGTATTTAATGATCTTCGGACATGTGCTCGAGGGAAAAGAGGTGTATGGCCGCTTAAATTACACGGCCTTTCTGATTCCTGGCTTAGTGATGATGAGCGTGTTACAAAACGCATTTGCTAATACTTCTTCATCCCTCATTCAGTCTAAGGTAACCGGCAACCTAGTCTTTGTCTTGCTAGCCCCTTTTAGTCACTTAGAGTTTTATGCTGCCTATGTCTTGGCTGCAGTGTTTCGTGGAATTGTTGTGGGCGCTGGCGTATTACTAATTACCGCATGGTTTGCCATGCCATCTTTTGAATATCCTCTGTGGATCATGGCATTCGCTTTGTTGGGCGCCGCAATTTTAGGAAGTATGGGTTTAATTGCGGGCATCTGGGCAGACAAATACGATCAATTGGCAGCCTTCCAAAATTTCATCATCATGCCGGCAACAATGCTATCAGGTGTGTTTTACTCCATTCATTCTTTGCCGGCTGCGTGGCAAGTGGTATCGCATTTCAATCCATTCTTTTATATGATCGATGGCTTCCGTTATGGTTTCTTCGGAGTGTCAGATATCTCTCCTTGGAATAGCTTGGCGATTGTTGCCTGCTTCTTTGTCACAGTCTCAGTTATTGCTTTGCGTTTACTGCAAAAAGGCTACAAGCTTAGGAACTAAGTGCGTAAAGCTTGCTTCAAAATTAGCATTTAAGAATATTGAAAAATTAGAAATCAGGAGATTGTGATGTTGCCAACCCCAGAGCAAATTGAAGGCTATATTCAGCAAGGCCTCTCATGTACCCACGTTAATGTTGAGGGTGATGGTCAGCATTTTTTTGCGACGATTGTGAGTCCAGAGTTTGAGGGTAAGCGTTTGATTCAGCGTCATCAATTGGTATATGGCGCTATGGGTGATCGTATGAAGGCGGAGGTGCACGCTTTATCAATTAAGGCATTCACTCCTGAAGAGTTCGCACAAAACACCCCAACTTAAAATACGACATTAGATTGTTACTGGAATAGATTCATGGATAAATTACGGATGGTTGGCGGCACCCCCTTGATGGGTGAGGTACTGATTGCTGGCGCTAAGAATGCAGCCCTACCAATCTTATGCGCTTGCTTGCTAACGGATCAACCGATTACTTTGCGTAATGTTCCAGATTTGCAAGATGTGAGAACCATGCTCAAGCTCCTCCAAGAAATTGGAGTAACTGTCACTTTCCCAGATCCCGGCAATCGAAATCATGTAGTGCTTAACGCGGCCAATATTAAGAGCTCTGAAGCAACTTATGAGATGGTCAAAACCATGCGTGCTTCTATTTTGGTTTTAGGCCCATTGCTTGCCAGAATGCATAACGCTAAGGTTTCACTGCCAGGCGGCTGTGCTATTGGCGCGCGTCCAGTGGATCAGCATATCAAGGGCTTAAAAGCTATGGGTGCCACGATCAAGATTAAGAGTGGTTATATCCAGGCAGAAACCAAATCTGCCACAGGTCGCTTGCAGGGCGCTTCCATCTTGACTGACATGATCACCGTAACCGGTACAGAGAATTTATTGATGGCCGCTACTTTGGCTTCAGGCACAACCATATTAGAGAATGCGGCACGCGAGCCTGAAGTAGGGGACTTAGCTGAGTTGCTCGTCAAAATGGGCGCGAAGATTACCGGTATCGGTAGCGATCGCTTGGTGATTGAGGGGGTTGAAAAGCTCCACAGTGCAGAACATGCTGTGATTGCTGACCGGATTGAAGCTGGCACATTCTTATGCGCAGTTGCTGCTGCTGGTGGCGAGGTGCTGGTTAAGCACTGCCGCCCAGATACCCTAGATGCGGTGATCGTCAAACTCAAAGAAGCTGGCTTAGAAATGGAAGTTGGTCCTGACTGGATCAAGGCTTCCATGAGGGGTCGTCCCAAGGCGGTCAGTTTCCGCACCTCTGAATATCCAGCCTTCCCGACCGATATGCAGGCACAACTCATGGCAGTGAATGCGATTGCAGAGGGTAACGCCACTATTACTGAGACCATCTTTGAAAATCGCTTTATGCACGTTCAAGAGATGAACCGTCTTGGTGCGGATATTGCAATTGAGGGGAATACGGCAATTGCTCAGGGTGTGGAGAAGCTATCTGGCGCTATTGTGATGGCTACTGATTTGCGTGCTTCTGCCAGCCTAGTGATTGCCGGCTTGGCCGCCCAAGGAGAAACCCAGGTAGACCGGATTTATCACTTAGATCGGGGATATGACCGCATGGAGCAAAAGCTGACCCTCTTGGGGGCTAACATTCAGCGGATCAAGTAAGCCTGATGGATAATTAGTCCATGAAGTTAACTCTAGCCCTCTCGAAGGGGCGCATCTTCGAAGAAACCGCTGAGATCTTATCTAAGATCGGTATTCGTCCGCTTGAGGACCCAGAAAAGTCACGCAAACTCATTATTGAGACCTCCAATCCTGAGGTCCGCCTGATCATTGTGCGCGCTTCAGATGTGCCGACCTACGTTCAGTTCGGCGGTGCAGACTTTGGTGTTGCAGGTCTCGATGTCTTAATGGAAAACGGCACTGATGGTCTATATGTTCCATTCGACTTGAACATTGCAAAATGCCGTATGTCTGTTGCCGTTAAAGAAGGCTTTGATTACGCAGCAGCTGTAAAACAAGGCTCTCGTCTGAAAGTTGCAACAAAGTACGTTAATTGCGCTCGTGAACACTTTGCTAATAAAGGTGTTCATATTGATACGATTCATTTGTACGGCTCGATGGAGCTAGCCCCCTTGGTTGGATTGGCAGATGCGATTGTGGATTTGGTGTCTACCGGCAATACCTTGCGCGCTAACGGCTTAGTTGAGGTTGAGCCCATTGCTGATATCAGCGCACGCTTAGTGGTTAATCAAGCTTCTTATAAGCGTAAGCGTACACAGCTCCAGCCATTCTTTGAGTTGCTGAAGTAAAGAAAAAATTCCTATGTCAGCAGACGTCAAAGTAAAACGCCTTAATAGCAAAGATGCCGGGTTCAAAGAAACGCTACTGTCTAGCCTTTCTTTGCCGATGGCCGATGATGAGGCGATTGATGCTGCGGTAGTCAAAATCTTGGCACAAGTAAAAGCGAATGGTGATGCTGCGGTACTAGATTTCACAAAGCAGTTTGATCGTTTAAATGTAGCTAGCGTTAATGAGTTAGAGATTTCTCAAGCAGAATTAAAAAAAGCCTACGACGGTTTATCGGCTGAGCAAAAAAATGCGCTTGATATTGCCGCGCAGAGAGTGCGGGCATATCACGAGAAACAAAGAATTGAAGCAGGTTGTCACTCTTGGGAGTATGAAGAGGCTGATGGCACACGCTTAGGTCAAAAAGTTACTGCCTTAGATCGTGTTGGCATTTACGTTCCAGGTGGTAAAGCGGCTTATCCCTCTTCTGTTCTGATGAATGCGATTCCCGCAAAAGTTGCTGGTGTTAAAGAAGTCATCATGGTAGTGCCTACTCCAGATGGCGCTCGCAATGCTTTGGTCTTGGCTGCCGCCTACTTATCCGGTGTTGATCGCGTCTTTACGATTGGTGGTGCGCAAGCAGTTGGTGCTTTAGCTTATGGCACGCAGACTATTCCTGCGGTCGACAAAATTGTTGGCCCTGGTAATGCCTATGTAGCAGCTGCTAAGCGCAGAGTATTTGGTACCGTTGGTATCGACATGATTGCCGGCCCATCAGAAATTTTGGTTCTTTGTGATGGCTCCAGTAATCCCGACTGGATTGCAATGGATTTGTTTTCTCAAGCGGAGCACGATGAGTTGGCACAATCTATTTTGCTTTGCCCGGACAAGCAATTCATTGATCAAGTGCAAGCAAGCATTAACAAGCTATTGCCTGAGATGCCGAGAAAGAAGGTGATTGAAACATCACTTACCAATCGCGCTTTATTGATTCAGGTAAAAGATATGGGTGAGGCCTGTGAGATTGCCAATGCTATTGCTGCTGAGCATTTAGAGATTTGTGCTACTGAGCCGCGCAAGTGGGCTGAGTTAATCCGTCATGCTGGCGCCATCTTTATGGGCAACTACACCAGCGAATCTTTGGGTGATTATTGCGCAGGCCCAAATCATGTCTTACCAACAGCACGCACTGCGCGCTTTTCTTCTCCCTTGGGTGTGTATGACTTCATTAAGCGCTCGAGCATGATTGAAGTAAGTGAAGCAGGTGCTCAAACCTTAGGTGCTGTTGCTAGCACTCTCGCACACGGTGAGGGCTTAACAGCTCATGCCCGCGCTGCTGAGATGCGCCTAAAGAAATAATTTAAGCGCTAGCTAAAATTTCTTTCAGGGCGGCAATCAATTCATTCGTTTGATCATCGGTGCCGATAGTGATGCGTAGAAATTCTTCAATGCGTGGCGACTTGAAGTGGCGCACAATCATTCCACGATCGCGTAAAGATTGATAGAGCTTTGCTCCAGTATGTTTCGGATGACGCGTAAAAATAAAGTTCGCGGTTGATGGCAAGGTATCAAAGCCCAATGAAGCCAATTCTGAAACTAAGCGCTCGCGAGTTTGAATCACTTTTTTACTCGTCGATTCTAAATGGGCTTGATCTTGTATTGCAGCAATTGCTCCCGCTTGAGCTAAGCGACCTAGCGGGTAAGAGTTAAAACTATTTTTTACACGCTCTAGACCTTCAATGAGGGCTGGATGCCCCAATGCAAATCCAACGCGAAGTCCTGCTAAGGCGCGAGACTTAGATAAAGTGTGTATGACTAAAAGGTTTTCTGGGCAAGCACTACCACGAAGCAGAGGAACACAAGACTCCGTACCGTAATCCACGTAGGCCTCATCGATCACCACTACGGAATCTGTATTTCTGCTGAGTAGGGCCTCGATATCTGAACGGGGGATAGCTCGACCAGTTGGAGCATTGGGATTGGGGAAAATAATTCCGCCATTGGGGGTTTTGAGGTCTTGGGTTTGGATCTCAAAATCAGAACCTAGGGGCACTGTTTGATAGTCAATACCAAATAACTTGCAATAGACCGGGTAGAAGCTATAGGTAATATCTGGAAATTGGACTGGTTTAGCTTGTTTTAGCAGGCCTAAAAATACGTGAGCCAGAACCTCATCGGAGCCATTGCCTAAAAATACCTGCTTTGGGTCCAGACCATGTAAATCGGCAATGGCTTGTTTAAGAGCTGCTCCTTCAGGGTCTGGATAAAGTCTTAAATCATCGGTATTTTGCTGACTTATGGCTGCTAGGGCCTTAGGGGATGGGCCATAAGGGCTCTCATTCGTATTGAGCTTTACCAGCCGCGCCATCTGCGGTTGCTCCCCAGGAACATAAGGGGTCAGGGTCTTAACAACGGGGCTCCAAAAGCGGCTCATGAGGGACTCTAGTCAAAAATCAGCAAAAGTGAATAAACGCTAGCAATCAAAATCAGCATTTATATCTGTATTAGGAATGATATTATGAGGCTTCAATCAACACTTCGCCTCGCGGCGCACTGAAGCATGCGGCAAGCCGACGTTACCCGAAATACTTCGGAAACCAAAATTCAAATTGCTATCAATTTAGATGGCACAGGTAAAGCTGAGCTGGCCTCAGGCGTACCTTTCTTGGACCATATGCTGGATCAAATTGCCCGTCACGGCATGATTGACCTCAAAGTAATCGCAAAAGGCGATACCCATATTGATGACCACCATACCGTTGAGGATGTAGGAATTACTCTGGGACAAGCGTTTGCTAAGGCAGTTGGCGATAAAGCGGGTATTACCCGCTACGGCCACTCCTACGTCCCTTTAGATGAAACCCTGTCTCGCGTAGTGATCGACTTTTCTGGTCGTCCAGGGCTGGAGTTCAACGTGCCATTTACCCGTGCACGCGTGGGTGACTTTGACGTGGATCTCAGCATCGAGTTCTTCCGTGGTTTTGTAAACCATGCTGGAGTCACTTTGCATATTGATAACTTGCGTGGCATTAATGCTCACCACCAGATTGAAACCGTGTTCAAGGCCTTTGGCCGCGCATTACGTATGGCTTTAGAGATTGATCCACGCGCATCCGGTGTTGTTCCTTCCACTAAGGGCAGCCTCTAATCTAGAAAATTTCTAGCATTGAGTAGAAGACTGTCAAAAAACTACAGAACATAGGCAACCATTGGCGCAAACCATTGCGATCGTTGATTACGGAATGGGTAACCTACGTTCCGTATATCAGGCCTTTCATCATGTGGCACCCGATGCCAATGTTCTGATTGCGCACACTCCCGAAGAAATCCTCACCGCAGAGCGGGTAGTTCTTCCAGGTCAGGGTGCTATGCCTGATTGCATGAAACATCTAGAAGAGTCGGGTTTATTGGAAGCCTTGCTTGATGCCGCAAAAAATAAGCCTTTATTAGGTGTTTGCGTGGGTGAGCAGATGCTGTTTGATCAAAGTGCTGAAGTACGGGGAAATTCCAGTAGGGCCTGGACCCCTTGCTTGGGGTTGATTCCGGGTGAGGTGCGGCGTTTTGAGTTGGCCGGCAAACTACAGCCAGATGGTTCCGCCTATAAGGTTCCCCATATGGGCTGGAATCAGGTTCGTCAGGATCGCCAGCATCCGCTTTGGAGTGGTATTCCGGATTTGACCAGTTTTTATTTTGTGCATAGTTATTTTGTTGTGCCGCAGCGTAAGGAAGATGTTGCCGGCTCAACAGAATATGGCGATTGGTTTACTTCTGCTGTTGCAAGAGATAATATTTTTGCAACACAATTTCATCCAGAAAAAAGTGCAGAATACGGATTAAAGCTCTACAAAAATTTTGTTTCTTGGCAACCTTAATACTTCTCTAATCTACCGCTATGCTGCTCATTCCCGCGATTGACTTAAAAGATGGTCACTGTGTTCGACTCGAACAAGGTGACATGGACAAAGCCACTGTGTTTTCTGAGGATCCAGGCGCAATGGCTGCGCATTGGATTAGTAAGGGAGCACGGCGTTTACATCTGGTTGATTTGAATGGTGCGTTTGCTGGAAAACTCAAAAATGAATCTGCTATTAAATCTATTTTGAAAGCAGTGGGTGATGAGATTCCAGTTCAGCTAGGTGGCGGTATTCGTGATCTTGAAACTATTGAACGTTTATTAGATGACGGCATTAGCACGGTAATTATTGGCACTGCTGCGGTGAAGAGTCCTGGCTTTGTGCAAGATGCTTGTACTGCTTTCCCAGGCCAGATCATGGTTGGCTTAGATGCGCGGGATGGCAAAGTGGCAACCGATGGCTGGAGCAAGATTACGGGTCATGAAGTTATCGACCTTGCAAAGAAATTTGAAGATTACGGTGTCGAAGCCATCATCTATACCGACATTGGTCGCGATGGCATGATGAAGGGTATCAATATGGATGCCACGATTAAATTGGCACAAGCTATTCGGATTCCGGTAATTGCTAGCGGTGGTTTATCAAATAACCAAGATATTGAAGCCCTGTGTGAAGCTGAAGCTGAAGGCGTTATGGGTGTCATTGCTGGGCGCTCAATTTACGCTGGTGATTTAGATTTAACTGCAGCGCAAAAATATGCTGATGAGTTAACTCTCAAGTTTGCCAAGAAAATTATCTAAAGTGCTGACCAGTGCTAACTAAAAGAATTATTCCTTGCCTTGATGTCACGGCAGGGCGCGTTGTTAAAGGCGTGAACTTTGTTGGTCTGCGTGATGCAGGTGATCCAGTAGAGATTGCTCAGCGCTACAACACTCAAGGTGCTGATGAGCTTACCTTTTTAGACATTACTGCTACCTCTGATGGCCGTGATCTGATATTGCACATCATTGAAGATGTTGCCTCCCAAGTATTTATTCCTTTGACTGTGGGCGGCGGTGTGCGCGCAGTAGCGGATGTGCGTCGTTTACTCAATGCGGGCGCTGATAAGGTCAGCATGAACTCTTCTGCAGTGGCCAATCCAGATTTAGTTTCTGATGCGGCTGCGTATTACGGTTCACAGTGCATCGTAGTAGCCATTGATGCTAAAAAAACTGAAGCGGGTAATTGGGAAGTTTTTACCCATGGCGGCAGAACTGCCACCGGCATGGATGTAGTTGCATGGGCTTCTGAAGTTGCCAAACGTGGCGCTGGAGAAATTCTGCTCACCAGCATGAATCGCGATGGCAGTAAAGATGGTTTTGATTTAGAGCTAACTGCAGCTGTGAGTGATGCGGTAAGTGTTCCGGTTATTGCCTCAGGTGGCGTTGGTAACTTACAGCACTTAGTAGATGGCATTACCAAAGGCCATGCCGATGCAGTTTTGGCGGCAAGCATTTTTCATTATGGTGAATACACTGTAGGCCAGGCAAAAGAATTTATGGCGAGCCAAGGCATCCCTGTTCGTATTTGAGTCCAGATAGATCTACTAAGAAAATAATCCTAAGATGACCATCAAAAATACCTTTACTCCAATTGAGTCTCTAGAGGCGGGAGTATGGCTTGATACTGTTACTTGGAATGAGCAAGGTCTGGTCCCAGTAATTGCTCAGGAAGTCGGAAGTAAAGATATCTTGATGATGGCCTGGATGAACCGGGATGCACTATTGGCAACACTGCGCTTGGGCGAGGCAGTGTATTGGACCCGCTCAAGGCAAAAGCTATGGCATAAGGGTGAAGAATCTGGCCACATCCAAAAGGTAAAAGAAATCCGTCTCGATTGTGATGGCGACACCATTTTGCTCATGGTTGAGCAAAAAGACGGTATTGCTTGCCATACTGGCGAGCACAGCTGTTTCTTTCTGCGGTGGGATTCTGGTAAATCTGCCTGGGTGGATGAGTCTAAGGCTCACTAATAAGACCCCTTGAGTCTACCCGGTAATAAAAGACATAAAATCACTTAATGACTAGTCCAGCACAAAACCCTACTAATTTAGATTCCGCTTTGGCTCATTTGGCCGATGTGGTGGATCAGCGACGTGATGCGTTCAAGGCTGGGGAGGGAGATCCCAAGACTTCTTATACTGCTTTACTCTTTTCGAAGGGTGATGATGGGATTTTGAAGAAAATTGGTGAAGAGGCCACTGAAGCGGTGATGGCGGCTAAGGATGCGCGTAACTCCAATCTAGAGCCTGAACAGCAAAAGCTTTTGGTGGGTGAGATGGCCGACCTTTGGTTCCACTGCTTAATTGCACTCTCCCAGTTTGGCTTGCGTCCAGAAGATGTGATTGCTGAGTTAGAGCGCCGTCTCGGTACTTCAGGCATTGAAGAAAAAGCCGCCAGAAAAGCGGCTAATAAGGAGTAATTGATGTCACATGACCCTAATTGCCTATTTTGTAAGATTTCCCAAGGGTTAATCCCATCTCAGAAGGTCTATGAAGATGAAGAAATCTACGCTTTTAAAGATATCAATCCAGCCGCACCCGTACATTTTTTGATGATTCCTAAAAAACATATCCCCATGCTGGAGTCTGCAGAAGTAGCAGATGCGCCATTGCTAGGTAGAATGATGGAATTAGCACCGCGTCTAGCCAAAGAGCAGGGTTGCCGTCCCGGAAAAGATGGTGGCTTTAGATTGGTGGTGAACAATGGTGCAGATGGTGGGCAAGAGGTTTATCACTTGCATTTGCATGTGATGGGCGGTCCGCGCCCCTGGAAAAAATAGTCCGAGGAGATTAAAAATGGGTTCATTTAGCATTTGGCATTGGTTGATTGTTTTGGTAATCGTGATGTTGGTATTTGGTACCA
Organism: Polynucleobacter sp. Nonnen-W13; assembly: GCF_018881735.1. Taxonomy (NCBI): domain Bacteria; kingdom Pseudomonadati; phylum Pseudomonadota; class Betaproteobacteria; order Burkholderiales; family Burkholderiaceae; genus Polynucleobacter; species Polynucleobacter sp. Nonnen-W13. Next base: position 136,776 of record NZ_JACVPU010000001.1, read on the forward strand.
AAAAATTGCGCAATATCGGTACAGACTTAGGTGGGGCTGTTAAAGGTTTCAAAGATGGCATGAAAACGCCTGAGGGTACTGAAGAGTCGCAAGATAAAGCCAAGGAACAAATTCAGAGCGCTGCTACATCAACGGAGAAAACTGTAGATGTTCAGGCAAAAGACATCAATAAATAATTGTTGATAGAAATAATGCGCAGCTGCAATGATTGATCTCGGAGTTTCAAAGCTTGCACTTATTGCAGTAGTTGCATTAGTGGTGGTTGGTCCCGAACGTCTTCCAAAAATTGCCCGTATGGCGGGTAATTTATTCGGACGTGCACAACGCTATATGGCCGATGTCAAATCTGAAGTTAGCCGACAGATGGATGTTGAGGAGTTCAAGAAACTCCGTGAAGAAAGTGTCTCCGCCTTTAAAGATGTTGAGAGCTCACTTCAGTCTACCGTTCAAGAGGCGGGCGCCAATCTAAGTGATCAAGCTGACATCTTTGAAAATAATTTCACCAGAGCACCTCTTGACGAAAAAGAGGTACTTCGTAAATCGATACGCCAAGGCCGTAAGAGTTGGGGTGTCAGGCGTGCAGCCAGGCCAGTTTGGTTTAAGCATTCCACTGGGATGCGTACAAGAGTGCAATCTGGTGCAGCTCGCATGAAGCGCTTTCACCATAGCGCTAATAAGTAAGCAATAAAAGAATAAAAACTACAAGAATATAAACATCCACGCATGACTGAAAAGAACTCAACAGAAGATTCCGGCCTACAAGAATCTTTCTTGTCTCATTTATTTGAGTTACGTGATCGCATTATTAAGTCTGCACTAGCAATCATTGTGGTGTTCGTCTGCTTGGTGTACTGGGCGCCGGATATTTTTCATTTGTTTTCACAACCATTGTTAAATGCCTTGCCCTCTGGCGGTAAGATGATTGTGACCGATGTGACGGGTTCATTCTTTGTGCCGATGAAGGTCACTATGTTGGTAGCTTTCTTAATTGCACTGCCCGTTGTGATGTATCAATTATGGGCTTTCATTGCTCCTGGGCTATATCAGCATGAGCGCAAACTGATTGTGCCTTTGGTGGTGAGTAGCTATAGCCTCTTTATATTTGGCATGGCATTTGCCTACTTCTTAGTATTTCCGACGGTGTTTGAGTTTATGGCTAGCTACAACGCTCCTTTGGGCGCAGAGATGTCAACGGATATTGATAAGTACCTTGGCTTTGCCATGAATACCTTCCTAGCATTTGGGCTTACTTTTGAAGTGCCCGTTGTCGTTGTGGTTTTAGTGCGCATGGGTATGGTTCCCCTGGCAAAGCTCAGAGAGATTCGCCCCTATGTCATTGTGGGGGCATTTGTGGTCTCTGCCATCGTTACGCCACCCGATGTTCTCTCACAATTGCTACTAGCAATTCCGATGACTATGCTTTATGAATTAGGGCTTTTGATTGCGCGCTTTTATGTGCCAAAACCGTCAGATGATGACTCTGATACAACTACAAAGCCAGATACTCAAGCTACGACTTGATTTTGTCCGAAGGTGCTAGCAAGCCACTCCGTTACTCGATCAAATCGATAACGTCTTTGCCTTAGATTTCCCTCCAAGTCTGCATCGCTACTCGCAAATACTTTTCCCGCTGCAAGCAATGAGCGACGCTGCTGAGTGGTATCAATCTGAATTAATCTAGGCAGAATCTTTGGCAGCTCATGGCGAATATCGACAACGACACAATGTTCATGTTGTAGTTGACCGACTTCACACAGTAACAACTCTGCTTTGCTCAAGTTAAATTGGTTGGCAACAATGAGTCGGTGGCATAGCAAGATCCACTCCTCATCCAATTGATGCTCTGCATGATGATTTAACGCTTTTTCAGCATAAGTGGCCAATTCAAACCAATCATTATTCTTGGGGCTGGCAACATTCTCTAGAACTTTACTAAGCAATTCTTTTGCTTCAGGAACGCCTTGTTGGTGAGCTTGCCAAATCCAATAGGAAGCTTGAAGTCCGCGTACCCTCTCTTCTACTTTTTCACGTTTGCGCCAGAGGTTTGCGCCCCTTCTAAATTGAGCCACAGGATGACCCAAATCAGCTGCGCGATCAAAGCACCGATCACTTTCACTGGCGTTATATCCAGAGAACTGTGGGCGACGATAAATCTCACCAAGTGCAAACCAGGCGTCCCGATCTCCATCTTTTGCAGCAAGACCTAACCAGTAGGCAGCTTTCTTAAGAGATGCATTCGATTTGACGCCACTAACCCCAATCGAATCTTTCGTATCAGAACCCACTTCATTCAATTGAGCAAGACGTAAACCCAAGGTGAGTTTTGCAATCGTCATGCCAAGTTCTGCTGCCTGTACTAGTGCACCTTCGTTCTTTTCTGAGAGCCAAGCGCTCCACAAGGAGGAGAGTGCTTCATCTTTAGGTTGGAGCTTAATCAAAAGCTCTTTGGCTAAATTGGTGAAGGGTGTTTCTGATTCTGCTAGTTGAAGAAGAAATTCTTTTGCAGTTTTTTGTAGGGCGGATATATCGAGATCACTCTCCTGCTTTAAGAGCCACTCAGCAAGCTCTCCTTGAAGCACTTTTTTACTGGGATCCAGCAGTAGTTCAGCAAGTTGCCATTGCGCAGCATTGCTTACATCGATATCTGCTTTAGCTAGCTTCCAGAAAGATTCCCAGCCAAAAGAAAAGGCTGGTGAATTAAAGGTAAGTCCCAGGGGAACCAAGGAAATTTGCTTCAAAATTCCCAGCATTTCTGGGGAGAGTGCATCTAGTCCAAGTAATTTAGTAGCTTCTGCGCTGGAATTGTTAGCTACTTGATTTGTAATGGATAAATAGGATTTCTCTAGCCAAATCAATGAATTAGCTGGCTGAATTGGAGTTTTAAATGCCCCTGTTAAGTAAGCAGAGGCCAAGTTTTGTTGTGCGGATACATCACCTAATCGAGCAGATTGAAGGATTTTTAAGAATTCACGGCTTGCCATATGACAATTTTGGCATCTAAGACCCTAAAAAGACAGAAATCAAAGCCCTTGTTGCCCTGATACAACGAAGAAAGCCAAAAAACTGCCTTTCCACAAGCAAAAACAGCCTCTAAATGCCCTGAACCCCTGCCTAGCAATGCAAAACAAGCAAAATTCACAAGTCCCGAATTTATTTGGGCATTACTTTCAATTTATGGAGATTTAAAGAATGAAAAAATCGCTACTAGCAGTTGCAGCAATCGGCGCGTTTGCGTCAGCAGCTCAAGCTCAGTCATCAGTGACTGTATACGGTATCTTGGACGTTGGTTTCCAAGGTGTTTCAACACGTGGTCCTTTGGGAACTGTTGCCGCTGGTACTAACGGTGCTGCTGCAGGCCAGACTTTCAGTAACGTGCCTACAAATGCTAACTACACACGTTTTAACGGCGAAGGTGCTGAGACAACTTCACGTTTAGGCTTCCGTGGTACTGAAGATTTGGGTGGCGGTACATCAGCATTCTTTACTGCTGAATTTGCCTTAGCTCCAACTGACAACCGTTTGGGTGGTGATGCAAACAACGGTATCTCTAATCGTCAAACTTTTGTTGGTTTGAAGAAAAATGGTATTGGTCAAGCAGCAATCGGTACTCAGTACACACCAATCCACACTGCAGTTGGTCGTACTGACCCAGGTCAGCAAAACAACATGGCTGGTAACGTGATCTACGCAACTAATACATCACAAGGCCAAGGTGAAACAACAACTTCTTACACAGTTCGTTTGAATAACTCATTGACATTGCAAACTGAGCGTTATGCTGGTTTTCAACTCAATGGTATTTATAACAATCAATCTGCTTCATCTAACAACACCCTTACAGGTATTGCTACATCAACAAACGTAGGTGGAACTGCTGGTACTGGTTATGGTGCTGGAAACCAAATCGCTTATGGTCTAGGTTTAAATTATGTTTGGCAAAAACTGAACGTTGATGCAGCGTTCCAGACATTGAAGAATACAAACTTTGGTTCGAATGTTCAATTAGCTTCAACGCTTCCAGCGAATGCAACTGCTGCTTCACCTGGCGCTGCTAGCATTTTTGGTACCTCAGTTGGTCAAGATCAGTCTTATGTTGGCGCAACTTATGACTTTGGTATCTTGAAAGCTTACGCGCAGTATGTAAACAATAAAGTTACATCTAACTTAAACTCCAATAACTACTTACAACGCTCTGCTCAGCAGATCGGTGTTCGTAGCTTTGTAACTCCAGCAATTGAAGTTTGGGCATCTGGTGGTACAGGTCGTGTGAATGCTGGCGTAAACCAAGGTGGCGGTAACGTTGCTGGATCAGTTCTTCCTACTGGCCAGTCTACACAAAACTTCACTGGTTACCAGTTGGGTTCAAACTACTTGTTGAGCAAGCGTACAAACTTGTATGCTATCTATGGTTCAACACAAGTATCATCCACTTCAGTTAACATTTCTGAAGGCCGTAGCAGCTACGGTGTTGGCTTGCGTCACACTTTCTAATTTAACGCTAGCGTAAGCTAGCATCGAATTAGAAATGAGTTGTAAATTAGACCCACTGTGGTAACACGGTGGGTTTTTTCTTTTTGCTAGATGATTCTTAAAGATAGCAGTTGGACTAGTCCATTAATTAGATTCTGAATTTCTGTTCTTAATTATTTAGTAAATTCTTTGCAATAGAGTTGCTATAGATCGCTTGGTAGCTTCGAGATAAAGCTAACCAGCATTTCTGATTAGAACTACTTTCTCAAGCTATCCCGAATTTCTCTCAACAAGACCACATCTTCTGGTGTGGGTGGTGTTGGAGGAGCATCAGTTGTTCTTACTTTATTGACGACTTTGACCATCTGGAAGATGACAAATGCCAGAAGGATGAAGTTGATGGATATAGTGATGAAGTTGCCATAAGCAAAAATGGGTACACCTGCCTTCTTTAGGGCATCAAAGGTCCTGGGAACTCCATCTGGTACATTGCCAAGAACTAGAAATAGGTTGGTGAAGTCAATATGACCCCCCAATAGGGTGGAAATCACTGGCATCACGATGTCATTGACGAGGGAATCCACAATCTTCCCAAAAGCCCCGCCAATGATCACGCCAACCGCTAAATCAATGACATTGCCCTTGACTGCAAAGTCACGAAATTCCTTTAAAACAGCCATAAATACCTTTCATTTTGCTTGGATCGGGATTAACTCAAAATTAACCCCATAACTTTGATGAATAGCCCATTTTTACTTTAAAATCTCACCTTTAAGTATTTTTACCTATAAATGCTCTTTCGAGGAATTTTGTAAATGAGTGACAAGCCCAGTATGGATAAGGATCGCCGTAATTGGTTGATCGCCACTTCAGCGGTCGGCGGTGTTGGTGCGGCCGCAGCCCTTTACCCTTTTGTGGACAGTTTTCAGCCTTCTGAGCGCGCCAAGGCCGCTGGAGCTGCTGTTGAGATCGATATCTCTGGTATGCAGCCAGACGAAATGCGCATGGTTGAGTGGCGCGGTAAGCCAGTTTGGGTGGTTCGCCGTACTCCTGAACAAGTTGCCGAGCTTTCCAAGATTGATGCAGAGCTTGCAGACCCTGATTCTTTAAGGGATCCAGCTCAATTTACCCCGCCTTATGCCCAGAATCAATGGCGCTCAATTAAGCCTGAATATATGGTTGTAGTTGGTATTTGCACCCATTTGGGATGCTCCCCTACGCCTAAGTTTGAGGCAGGTCCTCAACCTTCTTTGCCAAACACATGGCAGGGTGGTTTCCTCTGCCCATGTCATGGTTCAACCTTTGATATGGCCGGCCGCGTATTTAAGAACAAACCAGCCCCAGACAATATGGAAGTGCCGCCACATATGTATTTGAGCGACACCAAAATTCTGGTTGGCGAAGATAAGAAGGCCTAAGGAGAAATAAATGGCATTTCAAGAAAAAGAAGTCCCAGCAAACGCTTCCGTCGCAGTGAAGTTAATGGCTTGGGTGGATTCGCGTTTACCGGTGACAGATGCATTTAAGCGTCACATGAGTGAGTATTACGCTCCTAAAAACCTGAATTTTTTCTATATTTTTGGCGCTCTAGCGATTGTAGTTTTGGCAATCCAGATCATTACTGGCATTTTCTTGGTAATGAACTACAAGCCAGATGCAGCGAAGGCTTTCGAATCTGTTGAATACATCATGCGCGAAGTTCCATGGGGCTGGTTAATCCGCTACATGCACTCCACTGGCGCCTCAATGTTCTTTGTAGTGGTTTACATGCACATGTTCCGTGGCTTGATCTACGGTTCATACCGCAAGCCACGTGAGCTCATTTGGATCTTTGGTTGCGCAATCTTCTTATGCTTGATGGGTGAGGCGTTCTTCGGCTACCTACTCCCATGGGGTCAAATGTCCTATTGGGGCGCTCAAGTGATCGTAAACTTATTCTCTGCAATTCCATTGGTTGGTCCGGACCTTTCCTTATGGTTGCGTGGTGACTACGTAGTAGGCGATGCAACACTCAATCGCTTCTTCGCATTCCACGTGATTGCTATTCCATTGGTATTAATTGGATTAGTTGCAGCTCACATTCTTGCATTGCATGAAGTGGGTTCTAACAATCCAGACGGCGTAGAAATCAAAAATACATTAGATGCCAATGGTCATCCGGTGGATGGCATTCCATTCCACCCTTACTACAGCGTTCATGACGTCATGTACCTAGGCGGCTTCTTAATCATTTTTGCCTCGATTGTTTTCTTTGCCCCAGAAATGGGTGGATATTTCTTGGAAGCGAATAACTTCATTCCGGCAAATCCATTTGTTACTCCGACACATATTGCACCAGTTTGGTATTTCACGCCTTTCTATTCAATGCTACGTGCAACAACGTCTAACTTCTTATTGCCATTATGGATTTTCTTGGCAGTAATTTTGTCGATGTTCGCCCTGAAGTCTAATGATCTCAAAGTCAAAGGCGCATGTGTGGCAATTGCCTTGGTCTTGGCTGCCGGTTTTTATGCCTTTGATGCGAAGTTCTGGGGTGTTGTGATTATGGGTGGGTCCGTTGTGATCCTCTTCTTCCTGCCATGGTTGGATCATTCTCCAGTCAAATCGATTCGTTACCGCCCGCCGTTCCATAAATATATTTATGGCATCTTTGTCTTGACCTTTGTGATCTTAGGTTATTTGGGTATCGAGCCGCCATCACCAGTATTTGAAAAGATTTCTCAGATTTGCACTATTTATTATCTGGGCTTCTTCTTGGCGATGCCTTTCTGGAGCAGGCTTGGTACTTTCAAGCCAGTTCCAACTCGCGTTACTTTTAAGTCCCATTAATTCAGATATCCGAGAAATTAGGAACTAGTATGAAACGAATTTTGCACACTGTGATGGGCGTCTGCCAGGCGACAGCCTTGATTGCCGCTCTTGGTTTTGGTTTAACTGCAAATGCAAGCGAGGGCAGTTTCCCATTGGAGACTGCACCAAATCGCGTTAGTAATAATGCTTCTTTGCAAAACGGCGCCAAGATATTTGTGAACTATTGTTTGAACTGCCATTCAGCTACTAGCATGCGTTATAGCCGCTTACGTGACATTGGTTTGACAGATCAGCAAATCAAAGATAACTTGATCTTGTCGGACGCTAAAGTTGGTGACTTGATGACCATCTCCATGTCACCTAAAGACGGCAAGGCGTTCTTTGGTAAAACTCCCCCAGACTTGTCAGTAGAAGCGCGTGCGCGTGGTACGGATTGGCTCTATACCTACTTCCGCACTTTCTACAAAGATGACACTACTCAAACCGGGTGGAATAACTTAGTATATCCAAACGTTGGTATGCCTCATGTTCTCTGGCAGTTGCAGGGTGAGCGCGCTGCAAAGTTTGAAGAGCGTCCAGATCCGCACGATGCAAGCCGTGTAGAGAAAAAGTTTGTTGGATTTGAGCAGTTGACTCCAGGAACAATGAAGTCACAAGAGTACGACGACAACATCGCTGACCTAGTTGCCTTCATGTCATGGATGGCTGAGCCAGTACAACTCGAGCGCAAGCGTTTGGGTGTGATCGTATTAATTTTCTTGGCAATTTTCACGTTGGTAGCTTCGCGTTTGAATAAGGCCTACTGGAAAGACATTCACTAAGCCAAGGTTTTTAAGAGTTAAAGTCGCAGTTGTTTGTGCGTTTGTTGTATTGAAGTAGATATTTAAGGAAATAAATTTATGATGGTGTTGTACTCGGGCACAAACTGCCCATTCTCGCAACGCTGCCGTCTGGTGCTTTTTGAAAAAGGCATGGACTTTGAAATCCGTGATGTGGACTTGTTTAACAAGCCAGAAGACATCTCGGTCATGAACCCTTATGGCCAAGTTCCAATCTTGGTCGAACGTGATTTGATTTTGTATGAGTCAAACATCATTAATGAGTATATTGATGAGCGCTTTCCTCACCCGCAATTGATGCCGCCTGATCCTGTTGCTCGCGCACGCGCACGTCTCTTCCTCTTCAATTTTGAAAAAGAGTTGTTTGTGCATGTAGCTGCATTAGAGAATGAAAAAGGTAAAGCAGCTGAGAAGGCTCATGAAAAAGCACGTTTAGCTATTCGTGATCGCTTAACTCAGCTTGCACCGATTTTTGTGAAGAATAAATATATGCTGGGTGAAGAGTTTTCTATGCTGGATGTAGCAATTGCTCCTTTATTGTGGCGTTTGGAGCATTACGGTATTGATCTCTCGCGTAATGCAGCTCCTCTCTTGAAATACGCTGAGCGTATTTTCAGCAGACCTGCCTACATTGAAGCATTGACTCCATCAGAAAAGGTAATGCGTCGCTAAGCGGCTCATTACTCAGGCTGGCAGAATAAGCATGTCTGATATCCCAAGCAATAAACCTTACCTAATCCGTGCCCTACATCAGTGGTGCACGGATTTTGGTTTTACGCCCTTCATGGCGGTCTTTGTGGACTCTAGCGTTGAAGTGCCTATGGAGTTTGTCAAGAAGGATGAAATCGTTTTAAATCTCTCTCTTGAGGCCTGCCATCAACTGAATTTGGATAATGATTGGATCAGCTTTCAGGCAAGATTTGGCGGAGTCCCAAGAAAAATTATGGTTCCCGTAAGCCATGTTTTAGCAATCTATGCACGAGAAAATGGTCAGGGCATGTCCTTTTCCTTTGATGCCAGCCAGGTCGGCAAGCTCAAAGATACAAGCCCCGAGAATGCTGAAAAGCCAAAAGCCAGCAGACCTGCCTTGACGATTGTGAAATAGGTTAAAATGTTATCCGTTGCCCCTTTAGCTCATCTGGTAGAGCAACTGATTTGTAATCAGTAGGTGGTCTGTTCGAGTCGGACAAGGGGCACCAATTTCCTTTCTCAGTAAGCCCAGTATGAGTACCAACCCATACAATTTTTGGCCCTTACGTGAGTCCTAGCAACCTCAATATCCCCAAACAATAAAAAATAATGATTTTTCGAGTATTAGGGTTTTTTAAATGGGCTGTTGTGCATATTTGAGACTGGATATGCTCGTTTGATAAATAATTGGATTGCTGACGACTAGAGCAGAGTCATTTTTGATAAATATATTGCAGCCCGTAATTAATCTGAAGTCAACTCTTAATTGACAACTAGAATCAAACAATAAAACTATTCATTTGTTGTATGTGAACCCTTTGATCTCGATATGCATTATTAGTTTGTATCCGCTGTCCTTAATTTAAACGAGCTATTAGCAATTTTTAGATGCATAGAGAGAAAAATTAGTTTTTATCGATAATTACCTACTCAAAGGTAACTTTATACTAGGCGAAACCCAGCAGATAAGGTCTTAAACTTCCCTGAGATTGGTGGTAGAGGCCGATTGGTTGCTGAATTGGCTGGTACTTCAGGGACATCTTTTTGTTTGCAGAATATCAGATGGGTGGATTGGCTTCAATAGACCGTAAAATTCTGAATTATGGATATCGGCTCTCAAATACTTCTTGAAAATTCTTTGCAACTTATTAAAACTGGCGAGCTAGAAAAAGCTCAGGATCTGCTAGTTAAGGGGCTCAAATCTTTACCAAACAGCCCCGATTTTTTAAGGCTCTCGTCAGTTGTGGCTGCTATGCAATTTGATTTTTCAAGTGCACTAAACCTAATTGATAGGGTTATCGATTTGGCGCCAGATTACGCTATTGCTTATAGTAACCGAGGAAATATACTTAAAGATCTTGGCCGATATGAAGAGGCGCTATCAAGTCTAAATAAAGCGATTTCACTGCAACCTAATTATGCTGAGGCTTATTGCAATATAGGTAATGTCCTCCAAGATCTCCATCGCAACGAGGAAGCTTTAAGCTGGTATGACAATGCTATAGCGCTTGACCCTAATTATGCTGGAGCCTACAACAATAAGGGCAATGCGCTCGTAAAACTTAAGCGTTATCAGATAGCGACTGAGAGCTATAACATCGCAACAGCGATTAATCCAGGATATGCCGAATGCTATTATGCAAAGTCAATGCTCCAACTCTCTACTGGTAACTTTAAGGAGGGGTGGAAAAACTATGAAGCACGTTGGCACCTGAATCATCCAGTTAAGTTTCAATTTTCTGATTTGGTGCGACTGGAGCATCTTCAGGATATTTCTGGAAAAAATATTCTTATTTGGGCTGAGCAGGGCCTTGGGGATAGCATTCAATTTTCCCGGTACATAGAGCCTTTATGCAGTTTTGGTGCAAAGATTACTTTTCTAGTCCCTGATTTATTAATTAATATTTTTGCACCCCTAAGAAAATTCTGTACCTTGGTTTCCAGCATTGAAAATCAGACCAAATTTGATTTTCATTCTCCATTACTTAGTTTGCCAATGCTGTTTGATACTACCCTTGAGTCAATACCTTCTAAGAATCCATATTTAATGGCCGATCCAAATATGAGGGACATATTTAAGGGGAGATTGGGTGATACCAATAATTTTAAAGTTGGAGTAGTTTGGAGTGGTGGTTTTAGGGTTTATCGACCGGAGTTATGGTCGTTTAATAAGCGTCGTAATATTGAGCTTGAAAGAATTGCAAAGCTAAAAGATGTTTCTGGGATTAATTTTTATAGCTTACAAAAAGGTGATCCTGCTGAGTCAGAGTTAATTGCCAAAGGGCCTGAGCTTTGGCCGAATATTATTCATTGTGTAAAGTGGCTAGATGATTTCTCAGATACGGCTGCGTTGATTGAAAACTTAGACTTAATAATCTCGGTGGATACATCTACCGCTCATCTCGCAGGCGCGCTAGGCAAACCCGTTTGGATTCTGAATCGGCATGACTCCTGCTGGCGTTGGTTGAGTGACAGATCTGATAGCCCCTGGTACCCAACTGCAAAGATTTACCAGCAATCTGATCCAGGTAATTGGGATGGTGTTTTGGAGGAAGTAAAAACTGATTTAAGTGCGTTAGCACTTAAGCATCTAAATCAGTGAGATAAATTGCTTTGATTTGTCTCTGGCAAAAACATTATTGCAACCAAAGCTCCGCTTGCTAGAAAAAGAGTCGGATACCAAAGCCCTGCAATATCGCTAGCCCATTGTTGATTTAGCCAAGTCACGATTAAAGGTAGAAGCCCTCCAATCCAACCTGCGGCTAGATTATGCGGAAGTGTAGCGGCACTATTTCTAGTTTTTGTTGGAAATAGTTCTGCAAGTAATGCAGTTTGTGGACCCACTACTAATGACAGTATTCCCGATAACCCAACTAGAATAGCGGTAATGAATATCATTGAGTGGCTAGTAGCTTGTTGAAGAAAATGAAAAGCTGGCAAGATAAGCGTTGCCCCTAAAATAAGGCCACTGACAACCACAGGTTTTCTGCCAATCTTGTCTGAGAGCCATCCCGCAAATACTGTCAAAGGCAATAACGCAACTGTTGCATAGACATTGAGCTGATCTACTAACTGAGGGGCAAGCCTTACGGTAGTCTTTAGGAAGACCGAGGTATAAACCTGTACACAGAAAAATAGCACTGCACCACCAGCAGAGATGCAGAAGAAAAGTAAAAACATTCTCTTTCTAGTTTCCGGATCTTTCAGGTTGTCACGCAGAGGGCTTTTAGAATGGGCCTCTGTTTTACTGAGTTGCAAATAGATCGGCGTCTCTTCAAGAGCCATGCGAGCTTTAAATGCAATCAAGAGGAGAATGATTGAAACCCAAAACGGCACACGCCAGCCCCAGGATAAAAATTCTTCTTGGGTAAGATAGGTTTGTAGCAAGGCAATTTGGAGTGTGGATACCAAGATGCCAAGTGGCCCCATGAGTTGTAAGAAGCTGGTCTTATAGCCTCGATTGGTATCTCCAGCATGTTCCGTTAGATAGACCGCACTGCCCCCAATTTCTCCTCCTGCCGAGAGGCCTTGAAGTAGTCTGAGGCTCACGAGCAAAATAGGTGCCCAGATTCCAACCTGAGCATAAGTCGGCAAAAAGCCAACGCACACCGTAGCAATTCCCATGAGGGTAATCGTGATCATAAAGACGGGGCGCCGCCCAATGCGATCGCCAATACTGCCAAATATCGCTGCTCCAATGGGCCTGACCACCATGCCAACACCAAAGGTTGCTAGGCTGGCTAACAAGGCCGTACTAGGATCGCTTGAGGGAAAAAAGAGGGGGCCAAAAACTACAGCCAGAGTGGCAAAAGTAAGAAAGTCATACCACTCAAGAAAGGTTCCAAAGCAAGCTGCAATAGCTACTTTTCTATAGGAGGGTGATGAGGTCTGTATTTCTGATACGTGCGTAGCTTTCAATTTTTATTCAGAGTCGGTTGACGATTCAATTAAGGGCGTAGATAAATTTTTACTAGGCTTAACGCCGAGTTCGCGCACTTTTTCCGCAGAACGAATCAGGTTGCCTTTACCAGACTTCAGTTTATTAAAGGCATCGTGATAACTCGTTTGTGCTTGATCTAGACGTTGACCTAGTTTTTCAAGGTCATCAACAAAGCCAACAAACTTGTCATAGAGCGTTCCACATTGTTTGGCAATTTCTAGAGCATTGCGATTTTGGTGATCCTGGCGCCAGAGATGCGCAACAGTTCTAAGGGTGGCCATCAAAGTACTTGGGGATACGAGCACAATATTCTTGGCTAGTGCCTCTTGGTACAAATTCGGTGCTGTCTTCAAGGCTAGCAGGAATGCAGGCTCAATGGGCACAAACATCAATACAAAGTCTACCGAGCCAATGCCATACAAAGAGCTGTAGTTCTTACTTGAGAGTCCTTGAATGTGTTGGCGAAGGGACTGAATATGAGCGGCTAATTCTTGCTCTGAGACCGTCGGATCAGTTGCTTGCGCATGACGTGAGTAGGCCGTAATTGAAACCTTACTATCAACCACTAAGCTTCTACCCTCAGGCAGTTTAACCACTACGTCAGGCTGAAGACGTGAGCCATCAATTTGCGTGTGGCTATCCTGAACTAGATACTCTTCGCCCTTTCTTAGGCCTGAGGACTCTAGGATGGACTCTAAAACCAATTCACCCCAATTACCCTGCACCTTAGAGTCGCCCTTCAGCGCTTGGGTCAGCGAACGCGTCTCATCTGACATGCGTAAATTCAGATTGGCTAGACGCTCGATCTCGCTCTTGAGGGCAAAACGCTCACGTGCCTCGTTACCGTAGGAAGTATTTACCTGCTCTTTAAATTCCGAAAGCTTAGTTTGTAGCGGCTTTAGAAGAGCATCTAAACTAGCAACGTTTTGTTCGGTAAAGCGCTTAGACTTATCTTCCAAAATTTCATTGGCAAGATTTTTGAATTGGCTAGTCAGCGCCTCTTTAGCCTCATTAAGGGATTCAATTCTTCCTAAGCCCTGTTTACGCTCGGAGTCTAGTGCTGCCTCAAGTCTAATAGCATTCTGTAATGCCTGGTCACGCTCTACTCGTAAGCTGGTAGTAAGCGCAGCATCATGTTGATTTTGTTGTTCAGCTCTAGTGAGGGCTGAGCGTAAATTGAGCGCATAGACTAAAAGGCCTGCACATAAACCAAATGGTAGGCCAAATAGTAAAAGAGAGCTTAAGTCAAAATTCACAAATATGAGTTTTGCAGATTTTGTCTAATTAGCCTTGTACAAGTTTTTTCAACTCACCGCTTTGGAACATCTCAGTCATGATGTCTGAGCCACCAATGAATTCACCGTTGATGTAGAGCTGAGGAATAGTTGGCCAGTTAGCAAATTCCTTAATGCCCTGGCGAATTGCTTCATCTTCCAAAACGTTAACAGTGTGAAGATTCTCCACACCACTAGCGCGCAAAATATTGATCGCGTTACCGGAAAAGCCACATTGCGGAAATTGGGCATTGCCCTTCATAAACAAAACAACGGGATGGCTAGTAACGATTTCTTGAATTTTTGCTTGAGTATCCATATTTTTCCCTGAATTTATGTCATATAAAGATAATGATTTACTGCTAATGGTGAGCTAATTTTAAGGCTATCTTAAGAAAAGGGTTAATCCCCTTTGATGGTTTTAGAGTCTTTTTCGTCCAGAAGCTACTCGGCAGTGGCCTGCCAAATCGAGATGCGCCTGCACGTCTATTAAACCTGCAACTTTCATAAGCCCTATCACAGCCTCAGATTGATCAAAGCCATGCTCGACGGCAATTAAGCCGCCCGGTTTTAGGTATTGATCTGCACCTGCAATAATGCTTTCTAAGCAGCTCAACCCGCTAGCGTAATCAGTTAGGGCGGATACAGGCTCAAAACGGAGATCCCCTTGAGTGAGGTGAGGGTCTTGATGGGCGATATAGGGCGGATTACTCACAATCACATCAAATTGGCTTGGTTCGGTCAGGGCTACATACCAACTACCTAGTAAAAACTGGACTTGATCTAAGAGGCTCAAAGAATGCGCATTTTGCTTTGCAATAGCTAAAGCCTCGGTCGATTGATCTGTTGCAATCACTGATGCTAGGGGCGCAGCGCTCGCGATAGAAAGTGCAATAGCACCAGAGCCGGTGCCCAGATCTAATACTCTTATATGTTTGTTAAGTTTGGTAATTTCAGTAAGGGCAATCTCTACGAGCAGTTCAGTTTCTGGGCGGGGAATGAGGACCCCAGGCCCAACGGCTAACTCAATTTGATGAAAACCCTTCTTACCTAAGATATACGCAATGGGCTCTCCCAGAACCCTTCTGGAAACCAGTCTTTCCCATTCCAGAAAAGCTTGCTCATTCAAACTCATATCATCACGAGACAGTAGGGCAGAACGGGGGAGTTGGTAGTGCTTCTCTAGAATGAGGGCTAGTAATATCCGCGCTTCATTCGCTGGCAATGCACAGTTGCTAATTAATTTGCGTAAGGGCTGGCTGACACTCATCCTGGGGTGGAATTAATTATCGCCAAGTGCTGCAAGAAGCTCCGCCTGATGTTCAGACGCAAGGGCATTGCATAGCTCGTCTATATCACCATCCATCATGGCATCAATTTTGTATAGTGTGAGATTGATGCGGTGATCGGTAATACGGCCCTGTGGAAAGTTGTAAGTCCGAATACGATCACTACGATCACCAGTGCCAACTAAAGACTTTCTGGTCTGAGCTTCTAGCTGATGTTTTTCACGTTCACGGGCATCCATGATGCGAGAGACAAGAACCTTCATTGCTTGTTCACGATTGCGGTGCTGACTGCGATCATCTTGGCACTCAACCACAGTGCCAGTTGGTAAATGGGTAATACGAACAGCGGAGTCCGTTTTATTAATATGCTGACCACCAGCCCCTGAAGCTCTAAAAGTATCAATGCGTAATTCAGCAGGGTTAATTTTGACCGCTTCTAATTCATCGGCCTCGGGCATCACAGCTACTGTACAAGCTGAAGTATGAATACGTCCCTGTGTTTCTGTTTGGGGAACGCGTTGCACACGATGGCCGCCAGACTCAAATTTGAGGCGTGAATAGACAGACTGACCTACTAAGCGCAGAACAACTTCTTTATAGCCACCAAGATCAGATTCGGCAGCATTCACCACTTCTACTTTCCAGCCCTGACGTTCTGCAAAGCGCGTATACATTCGGAGTAGGTCGCTAGCAAAAAGTGCACTCTCATCACCGCCTGTACCCGCCCGAATTTCTAAGAAGACATTGCGTTCGTCGTTGACATCTTTGGGTAGAAGTAGTTTTTGAAGTACACCCTCAAGCTCTTCCATAGTGGCTTGAGCTTGTTTCTGCTCTTCATCAGCAAAGTCCTTCATATCAGGATCCTTGTGCATCTCTTCTGCAGCTTGAGCATCAGCCTCAGCTTGTTTATATAAGCCAAATTGCTCCACTATCGTCGCAATATCAGAATGCTCACGTGTGAGCTTCCGATAGTTGTCCATATCCTTGGTGGACTCTTCGGTAGTTAATAAAGAATTGAGTTCGGCTAAGCGCGTGTCTAGGTGGTCTAGCTTAGCCCGCATGCTGGGCTTCATCTAATGGTCTTCTGGCTTGGAGTGCGAGGCGAATAATTTGGGAAGCAACTTAATCAGGGCGTCACGCTCAGCGCCATTGGAATGTTGTAAAGCATGCAATGAGCCATGCAAGAACTTATTAGTTAAGCCTTGCGCCATTGCATTGAGAACCTCTTGGGGATCATCACCACGCATCAATCGCTTCATGGCACGATCCAGTTCAAGCTGCCTGAGATGCTCACCTTGTTGCTGAATATCCTGAATGAGTGGCACAGTCTTGCGACCTTGCATCCAGTGCATGAAATTACCAACACGATCTTCAATGATCGCTTCAGCCTGACTCACTGCTGCTTGACGTAAGGAAGCACCCGTCTGAATCATCACGCCTAAATCATCGACTGTATATAAGTAGATGTCATTTAAGCGGCTAATCTCTGGCTCAAAGTCACGGGGAACCGCTAGATCAATCATAACCATGGGTTTACGACGACGTTGCTTCAAAGCACTCTCTACCATTCCTAATCCGATAATCGGCAGTGATGATGCTGTACTTGAAATGATGATGTCAAATTCATGTAATCGACTTGGCAGATCTGAGAGCTTGAATGATTCTGACTCAACATCTTGAATAGAAATCGAATCTGCTAATTCTTGCCCGCGCTCAATCGTGCGATTAGAAATTGCCACTGCTTTAGGCTTACGTGCCACGAAATGGGTGGCGCATAAAGTGATCATGTCGCCAGCGCCAATAAATAGAACGCGTTGATCAGTAATACTTTCAAAAATGCGTTCAGCCAATCGAACTGATGCGGCTGCCATCGAGATTGAGTGAGCACCAATTTCTGTAGAGCCGCGAACTTCTTTTGCGACTGCAAAGGTTTTCTGAAAGAGTTGATTGAGATAAGTGCCAAGGACGCCCGCATCATTTGCAGTACGTACAGCATCTTTCATCTGACCCAAGATTTGGGTTTCGCCAATCACCATGGAGTCCAACCCACAAGCAACTCTAAAGGCATGACGGACTGCATCCGATTGCGGTAGCGAATAAATATGGGGCTCCAAACTGCTTGGAGCAAGTTGTTGGGTTTTAGCTAACCAGTCAAACGTCGCTTCATGTAACAGGCTGGCTGCATCTGCATCGTTAGCAGCGCAGTAGAGTTCAGTTCGATTGCAAGTGGACAGGATTGTGGCCTCCGGCAGGCCGGCCTGATTCGCACCAACGAGATGTTGGCGAAGATCGTGCAACGCTTCTTGAAGAAATTCAGGGTCAAAGGCGACCTTTTCCCGAATGGCGACCGGCGCTGTGTGATGATTGATGCCGAGTGTCAACAACTTCATAATGGTGATTATAGATTTGATGGCAGCAACAATGGGGGTGGCAATGGGGTTTTTAGCTTTTCTGGTGATCGGTGGCTTAACTGGTGTATTTGCTTTGGTTTTTTACCCAGGAAAACGTCAATCTAAGCCCGGGGCTAAGAAATTCCTCATGGCAGTCTTACTTGGCAGTATTGCTGCCCTAGCTGGCTCCTATATAGGGCAATTTGCAGGTTTATTTCAGTCCGGTCAGATGCTGGAGTGGCTTTGTGCCATGGGTGCTTCTTATCTGGCTGGCGCTCTTTACGCTGGCCTCGCTAAGTAAGTAATCAATCAGGAGCCTGTTCCGTATCTAGAAGGATTTGATCTAGAAAATCCATCAAATCAATGTTGGCGCGATCTGCGGATGACGCTAGCGCAGATTGGCGTCGATATTCCTCAATCAGCTCTACTGAGGTTGCGGTGTCATTATTGATGGTTTTTGGGCTGTTTGATAGCATTTTTGACCGTATTTAACCATGAATTTTAATATTTCAAGTTAACTACGTAGCGAAAATAAGTCCTTATCCGTATGACTTGCATGGCTATCAACCCACTGAATCGGTGACTGCTGTTTTGCAATTAGCCACTCATTGGCTTTAGTGAAGTGCCCACAGCTTGCCTTTGCACTGGGCTCTAGAAAAGGCTTCTCTGTTTTATAGACCCCCAGCCCAGAAGGGTGGGAGGATTGCAGAATCAATTGATCTTGGGTAGCCTCAATCAGGGGTAACTTAGATTGGGCATGACCGCCCCACAGCATCCAAACCAGATGGGGTTTTTGCTGTGCTAAAGCGCTTATCAGTCTATCAATGAGGGATTTCCAGCCTAGGTTGGCGTGACTACCTGCTTCACCCAATTTGACGCTCAGAGCGGTATTGAGAAGCAGGACACCTTGCTTAGCCCAAGGGTGAAGATCACCGTTGGGAAGAGCGCCAAAACCTTCCAGCGCCAGCGCTTTACTGATATTGCGTAAGGAACTCGGAAATTGACGGGAATTGGTCGGAATATTGCTCGGAATAGAAAAAGCCAAGCCCTGGGCTAGCCCAGGAGAGTGATACGGGTCTTGCCCCAAGATAACAACCTTGACTTTGGTAAGCGGGGTTAATGTCAGCGCTTTGAAGAAATTTTGTGGCTCCGGACGAATCTGCTCACCCTCTTTATTGAGCTCAGTTCTCAGATTGGTCTGCAGTATTTGCCACTCAGGAGATTGAAAATAATCTCCGAGTAGGGCGCGCCAATCTTCTGGAATATCAGCTGCAGAAAATGAATGCATTACTCAGCTGGTGTGAGTATGTACTGGGCTGGAATTTGATCATCCTCAAGAACAGTCATGCACTCATGCTCTAAGTCATCTCGGTAAAAGCAAATATGAATGATTTGCCCTGTGATCAAGCTAGACAACACCTTATCCCAGCGCGTAGCAGTAATACGCTCACCATTAATGCTAGACAGCAGATCTCCAGCCGCTAGACCTGCGAATTGAGCAGCTCCACCATCGAGCACATGCGTTACCTTTAACCAGCCATTGCTATCACTATGGCGCATTCCGAATTGCAGTTTTATTTGCTCTAGTTTGGAATGTTTTTTTTGTTTAACCGTAATGAATTTGGAATCAATCCATTTCTGAATTGGAATATCTTCAGTCCCAAAAATATAACGAGATTTAAATTGATTCCAAGTGGCATTAAATCGCGCACCTAGAAGTGTTCGCATTAAGTCATCTAGACCATCTTCAGCAATCCCATCAAGCGTGACTCCATGTATTTTCCAGATGAGGCGCATTAAGTCATCCAGGGATTTTTGATTGTTTGTGAATGCGCGAATCTTGAGATCTAAACCTAAAGCAAGCAAGGCCCCTTTACCGTAATAACTCACGACTGCATTCGGCGTATTCTCATCGGCTTGGTAGTACTTGGTCCAAGCGTCAAAAGAGCTATCTGCAAGACTTTGCTTCAATCTTCCTGGGCCACGCAAAATACCATTCCAATTATTAGCAACTAACTGAAGGTAGGTTTTTAGATCAATACGTTTACTGCGAAATAATTGCAAGTCATCGTAGTAACTCGTAAAGCCTTCAAATAACCACAGCAAACGAGTATAGTTTCTGCGATCAAGTTGATAGGGTTGAAAGGCTTTTGGCTGAATACGTTTAACTAACCATGCATGGAAGTATTCATGGCTACAAAGGCCTAGAAATTCACGATAGGATGCCTCATCAAGCGGGGAATGTATTTGGGGAATTTGATCGCGACGGCACAGAAGAGCGGTGCTGTTGCGATGCTCTAGTCCACCATATCCAGAAAGGACCGCATTGACCAAAAATAAATAATTCTGGAAAGGCGCTTGCTTAGTTTTTGGTTCAAAGAGATTAATAGTGCAGGTACAGATTGCCTGAAGATCTGTTGCTAGGCGTTCAAGATCGACTTCATGGATGCAGCCTTGAATGGCCATGGTATGTGAGACACCATTTGATTGCCAATGAGCAATCTGAAATTCACCCATCGCAATGGGATGATCTAAGAGATCATCATAATTTTTGGCGAGATAAAAGCCGTAACCTTGATCATCTACTTTGGCTGGCTGTAAGCCCGTCTGCACAGTCCAGGAGTTTGCGCAAGTATCCTTAGGAGGAATCAACACTACAGCACACGGTAAAGACTCCTGTCCCATGACCGCTAAACACAAACTACTTGGGTTGATAAATGCACGCTCAGTATCAAGATAGGCAGCCCGCACAGAAGAATCAAATGCATACACCGTTGTGAGAATTTCTACCGGACCAGTTACTTTGGGTAGGCGCCATTGATCGTTATCAATCCGCTCTAAGACTAGGGCTTCATTCGGCTTACTGAGTGCAAACCCTTCAATCGTTTCGATTTGTTTGCTGAAGTCGCGTATTAAATAACTTCCTGGAATCCAGGCGGGCATTTGCAGAATTTGCCCACTCGGCAATGGATTTTCAATGCGCAACTTCACATGAAAGCGGTGACCATACAAATCTGCCGACCAAATGGTGTACTGGATTGCAGGTAGTTCAGAAGTATTTATTTTATTCATCAGTTTAGGCTGCTACTTCAGACTGCTAAATTTCTTTTCAATATCGGTGATTTGAACTGCGCCAGGAAAGCGGCTGCCATCAGCAAAGAAAATAGTTGGAGTCCCTGTAATTCCGTAGGTTTTGGCAAAGGCCATATTTTTATCTAAAGGCGTGCTGCAGTCATTCTTACCACTAGGTGCAATACCATTAATCATCCAATCAACATAGGCTTTCTGGGGATCTGCGGCACACCAAATTTGTTTCGATTTTTGCGCGGAGTCGGCTGACAGAATCGGGATAAGGTAGGTATAGACCGTCACATTATCTAGCTGCTGCAAGGATTTTTCTAAACGCTTGCAGTAGCCGCAATTCGGGTCAGAGAAAATGGCTAACTGTCGACTGCCATTGCCGCGTACGGCTTTTAAAGCATTTGATAGATTAAGTTCAGTCCATTTGATGCGATTGAGATCTGCCTGTTTTTGTTCGGTAATATTTTTCCCGGTAGCGATCTCAATAATTTCGCCTTGGATTAAATATTTACTATTGGCATCAGTATAAAAAACCTCATTTCCAACCAATACTTCGTATAAGCCGGAGATAGGCGATTGAGAAACACTTTTGATCTTTGTGTTTGGGCCAATTTTCTTTTGGAGCTCAGAGCGGACTTGCTGCTCCGATTGTGCGTTGACCACTCCCGCTAAAAATATAAGAGAGCAAGCTAGGACGAGAGTAGAAAGTAATTTATTCAAAATCAGCATCTCCGAGAGCGCGTTCAATGAGGCGCCGTTTAATGAAGTGACTACGATTGACCATGCCTAGCCCCCAATTACGTAATTGCCTTTCAGTGCTACTGCTCCCTGAGAAAAGCTTTTTGAGTTTATCTGTTACCCAGAGTAATGCGCTGGTGTCGCCTTGACGTTGGCGCTCGTAGCGACGCAGCAGCACGATGTCATTCGGTGGTCGAAAAGATTCTCGTTTACTCAGCACATGAAGCAGTGATGCAACATCTCTGAGGCCTAAATTCAATCCTTGCCCTGCTAGTGGATGCATGACATGAGCCGCGTCTCCAATGAGAACAACTTTGGGATTTTCTGCTGGGCCAATAAAGCGACTCGCCTGAATTTTTCTGAGGGGAAAAGTGGCTGGTGTTGAATTGAGCGTGAGCGTACCAAGTTGAGCAGCTATTGCTCCATTAGCAATCGAGGAAAACTTTTCAGCCCATCCTGAAAAATCCAGCCTTAAAAGATCTGCCGCACTTTCTGGTGAGCTTGACCACACCATCGACACTTGTTTATTTGGAAGCGGCAACATTGCCACAATATCGCCACCTGGCAAAAACCACTGATAAGCAGTTTCTAAATGGGCGCTACTGCAAATCCAATTTGCTACTACGGCATTCTGTGAGTAACTTTCCTCTTTTGCAGGAATGCCTAACTCTGAACGGATGGGTGAATTAGCGCCATCAGCGGCAATCAGGAGTTGGGCTCTCAAGCTTGAGCCATCTTGCAGATGGAGTAGGACCCCATCAGCAATCACTTGAATGTTTTCAACTGCGCCATTAATGCGCTCTAATTTACTTTGGAAGCGTGAGGCTTGATCAAGGGTATGCTCGATCACATTCGATTCACCAATCCAGGCTAGCTGGGGCGTACCTGCTTCAAATGCAGATAGATGTAGCTGATCCTGGCTTTCACCTCGATCACCAAAAATCCGCATATCCCGAACAGCTTGTAAGCGACTGTGATCAACAGCGTCCCAAACCTGTAGATGGGCCAATAATTTTTGGGTGCCAGGAGAAAAAGCATAAATACGTTGACCCCATTGACTGCCCTCGGGAGTCAAAACTACTTGCCCTAAGTCGGGAGCAATCTGAACCGTTTGTAGCCCAAGTTGCGCTACACCTAAAGCGCAAGCCTTGCCCACTATGCCTCCGCCGACTACGGCAATATCTACATTCCGTATCTGAGAGGTATTTTTGGGTAATTTGACCAAGGAATTTGGGTGAACTTCTGACATATCTCGATGATATCGAAACTAGCCCTTTACAATACAAGCATGTCTTTGAAATGTGGCATCGTCGGCCTGCCTAACGTCGGCAAATCTACCCTCTTTAACGCGCTTACCAAGGCTGGAATCGCGGCAGAAAACTATCCTTTTTGCACAATCGAGCCTAATGTAGGTGTGGTCGAGGTTCCTGACCCCCGTCTTGCCGCCTTGGCTGAGATTGTGAAGCCTGAGCGCATCCTGCCTGCAGCTGTCGAATTTGTCGATATTGCGGGACTGGTAGCTGGTGCCTCCAAAGGTGAGGGGCTAGGGAATCAATTTTTAGCCAATATTCGTGAAACTGACGCCATTACCCATGTGGTGCGCTGTTTTGAGGATGCTAATGTGATCCACGTGGCCGGAAAGATTGACCCAATCTCTGATATCGCCGTGATTGACACCGAATTGGCTTTATCAGATTTAACTACGGTTGAAAAAACGCTGCAGCGCTCAAGCAAGGCGGCTAAGTCAGGTAACGACAAAGAGGCCGCAGCCTTAGTAGCTGTGCTGACCAAAGTACAGGCTCACTTAGATCAAGCCCAGCCAGTACGCAGCATGAAGCTGACTGAAGAAGAAAACTTGCTCTTAAAGCCACTCTGCTTAATCACAGCAAAGCCGGCAATGTACATCGCTAACGTCAAAGAAGACGGTTTTGAAAATAATCCCCATTTAGAGGCAGTGATTCAGCATGCGGCCAAAGAGGGCGCACCAGTAGTAGCGGTATGCGCCGCAATCGAAGCTGAGATTGCTGATCTAGATGATGCTGATAAAGTGGAATTTCTTGCTGATCTAGGCATGGAAGAGTCTGGATTAGATCGCGTGATTCGTGCAGGTTATAAGTTATTGGGGCTACAGACCTACTTTACTGCTGGCGTTAAAGAGGTTCGCGCTTGGACTATTCATCAAGGTGACACAGCTCCTCAAGCTGCAGGGGTTATTCATACGGACTTTGAGCGTGGCTTTATTCGTGCGCAAACTATTGCATTTGAAGACTTTGTTCAATTCAAGGGTGAGTCTGGTGCCAAAGAGGCTGGCAAGATGCGTGCCGAAGGTAAGGAGTATGTTGTTAAGGACGGAGATGTCTTAAATTTCCTCTTTAACGTCTAGAGCATTAGCCCCAAAGAAAAAGCCCTTACTACTAAGGGCTTTTTTGTTTTCTTGGAGGAATAAATCAACCCGCTTTGACAGCCTTTTCTAGGCACTTGGAAATTTCTTCATAGCGCTTGATGGCGACCTTAGTTGGTACTACTTCTTTTTTGCGCCCATCTTCATTGGCAGCCATCTTGATATAGCCCATGGCGCTCAGATTTTTCAGTCGCCCGTGCAACGTGGCTTGAGAGCCAAGCTCAGACAGAGAAATTAAATCACCGACCAACAAGGATTGCTTGGCATGAAAGCTCAGAATAATTTTATCCAGCAGACTTTCTTCAATGGAGTCGAGTTTTTTCCCAGGATTGATGCGATCTAGTACATCAATCAAATTCAGAAAACGAATATAGCAAGATGATTTAATTGTAGACATGGATTTGTGCATTAAGTATGAGTAGTTAGCCCTAGGGTTAGTATTATTGTAGACCCATTAATCTTGTTCGCAACTTGTATGTATTCATAAAATCAACCATACTCGCAACAATGGATAAAACAAGTCGCGAATGGATAGTTGGATTTATCGTGAGCGTGCTTGCTTACTCAAGCCTTTTTTATATCAACGCTTGGCTTACAACGCATCTGAGCTATGGCCTTGGCGTGAATTGGATTTATCTCCCAGCCGGCTTACGTTTATTTTTGACGCTCATCTTTGGCTTATCTGGCGCCCTTGGTATTGCTATTGCTTCATTCGTAATTTGTTTTTCTGGGCAATTTCCACCCGAGCTGATTACTTGCATAGGTATCGGCTTAATATCTGGCTTTGCGCCCTATCTAGCAAGACTCTTTGTGATGAGTAATATCAGCATCTCATCTGATTTAAGTAACTTGAGCTTACAGAAGCTAGCAATTTGTATTTTAATTTACGCTGCCCTAAGTTCAGGCTTACACCAATGGTGGTTCGCAGTTCGAGAGCTTGATGAGGCTGGAACTCTCAATCATTTCTTGGTCATGTTGACTGGCGATGTACTCGGAACAGTAGCTATGATCGGGCTAGTTAAATACGGCTTAGATCTAATGAGACCTTCTAAATCTAATTAACCAAATAGCTTGCCCAAAGCTAGCCCTGGATCATCCGCTCTCATAAAGGCTTCGCCTACTAAGAATGCATTGATTTGATGATCGCGCATCAATTGCACATCTGTACGATTCATGATTCCAGATTCGGTCACCAGGGTTTTGCCAGCGGGAACCATTGATAGCAAGGACAGGGTTGTTTGAAGGGTAACTTCAAAAGTCTTCAGGTTGCGATTATTAATTCCAAGCAATGGTGTTTTTAATTCAAGAGCTTGCTCCAATTCAGGGGCATTATGAACCTCAACGAGGACATCAAGACCAAGTTCATGAGCACAAGCTTCTAGCTCCTTCATTTGATTGAGTTCTAAGCACGCCACAATGAGCAAAATAGCATCGGCACCTATTGCCCTTGCCTCATAGACTTGATAGGGGTCGATCGTAAAGTCTTTACGTAAGACTGGAATGTTGCATGCAGCTCTTGCAGCCTGAAGGTAGACATTAGCCCCCTGAAAATAATCTTTGTCTGTAAGGACAGACAAACAGGCCGCTCCGTTTTTTTCATAGGATTGAGCAATCTCAGCTGGCTGAAAATTCTCTCGCAGGATTCCCTTGCTAGGACTGGCTTTCTTAATCTCGGCAATGACGCCGGCTTTACCTGCTGCAATCTTTCCTTCGATAGACCGAATAAAGCCTCGCGGTTTTAATTTCGTATCACGATTATTTTCTTCAGCTTGATCACGTTGATTAGCTAAAGAGATCTTTTTCAAATCAGCGGCGATCTCAATTTTCTTGGTAGCAACAATTTTGTCGAGGATATCGCTCATGAAGATCTTAGTTAGTTTTGGGTTGCTGCTACAAATTGGTCTAGCTTTTGACGGGCGGCACCAGATGCAATGGCTGCTTGCGCCATCTGAACGCCGCTAGTAATGCTTGGCGCTACATCAGCTACATACAGTACCGCACCAGCATTGAGGCAAACAATGTCACTTGCTGGACCAGATTTTTTATTGAGCACATCTAGAACAATCGCTTTCGATTCTTCGGCATCAGCCACCTTAAAGCTGCTGGTAGGTGCTGTATTTAAACCAAAGTCTTTTGGATGAATCTCATATTCACGAACCTGACCCTCTTTTAATTCGCCTACGAGAGTGGGACCCTCGAGAGAGATCTCATCTAAGCCATCGCGGCCATACACTACCATGGCATGATCCATTCCCATGGCTTGCAATACACGCGCCTGAATACCAACTAAGTCTGCATGGAACACGCCCATCAGGATGCGCTTGGCATCTGCTGGGTTTGTAAGGGGTCCTAGGATATTGAAAATCGTGCGCACACCCAAATCTTTGCGAATCGGCACAACATTCTTCATTGCAGGGTGATGGTTTGGTGCAAACATAAAGCCTGCTCCTACATTAGAAATGCATGTTGCAACCTGCTCGGGTGAGAGTGAAAGCTTAACGCCTAAAGATTCCAGAATATCTGCGCTACCTGATTTGCTACTCACGCTGCGATTACCATGCTTGGCAATTTTTGCACCAGCAGCCGCAGCGACAAACATAGCAGCTGTAGAAATATTAAAAGTGTGAGCACCATCTCCTCCTGTGCCCACTACATCGACTAAATTTTTTCTATCTTCCACGTGTACAGGTGTCGCAAATTCACGCATGACTTGCGCAGCTGCGGCAATTTCACCAACAGTCTCCTTTTTGGTGCGTAGGGCAACAAGTAGGCCGGCAACCAAAGTTGGCGGCATCTCACCACTCATGATCAGACGCATCATTGCAGTCATCTCGTCATGAAAGAGTTCACGATGTTCAATACAACGCTGTAATGCTTGCTGTGGAGTAATAGACATAGGGGTCGACTTCGTACCTGTGATTTATTTGGCTTGCAAGAAGTTCTTCAGTAATGCATGACCATGTTCTGAAAGAATCGATTCTGGATGGAATTGCACGCCTTCTACTGCAAGCTCTTTGTGGCGTACGCCCATAATTTCACCATCAGAAGAAGTGGCTGTTACCTCAAGAACTGCTGGTAATGAACTCTTTTCAATGGCAAGCGAGTGATAACGCGTTACTTTGAATGGGTTGAGCAAATCTTTGAAAACACCAACGCCAGTATGGTGAATATCATCAGTCTTGCCATGCATGACTTTCTGGGCGCGAATAATTTTTCCGCCGAATGCTTCACCAATGGCTTGGTGTCCAAGGCAGACGCCTAGGATTGGAATCTGTCCGGCATAGCGTTGAATCGTAGCCACTGAAATCCCTGCTTCAGCTGGACTGCAGGGCCCTGGTGAAATGCAAATACGTGCAGGATTAATCTTGGCGATCTCTTCAACGGAAATTTCATCATTACGGAGGACCTTTACCTCTTCGCCAAGTTCTGCAAAATACTGAACGAGGTTGTAGGTAAATGAATCGTAGTTATCAATCATGAGGAGCATCGAGTCCCCCTTGCACTAAATCGGCCGCCATTAAAACTGCTCGAGCTTTCACTTCGGTTTCTTTCCATTCGGCAGTGGGGTCAGAGTCTGCTACTACACCAGCACCTGCTTGAGAATGCAATACGCCATCACGAATTACGCCTGTACGAATGGCGATCGCTACATCCATATCTCCAGAGAAGGAGAGGTAGCCTACCGCACCACCATAAACCCCGCGTTTCACAATCTCCATCTCATCAATAATTTCCATCGCCCGAATTTTTGGGGCGCCTGATAAAGTGCCGGCAGGAAAGGTTGCGCGCAGAACGTCCATATTGCTCATATTGTCTACTAGCTCGCCTTCAACAGAGCTAACGATATGCTGTACGTGAGAATACTTTTCAATCGACATCGAATCTGTCACTTTGACAGTGCCTGTCTTGGCAATGCGACCTACATCGTTACGCGCCAAGTCAATCAACATCACATGTTCTGCAATTTCTTTTGGATCGGCAAGCAATTCTGTCGCAAGGCGCTCATCTTCCTTAGGTGTTGCGCCGCGAGGACGTGTGCCAGCTAATGGACGAATCGTCACAATCTTTTGACTCTCACGTTGTTCTTGGCGCACTAAGATTTCTGGTGATGAGCCCACTACCTGCAGATCACCAAAGTCATAGAAGTACATATAAGGTGATGGATTCAAAGAGCGTAATGCACGATAGAGAGCAAGCGGTGAATCTGTAAATGGTTTACTAATGCGCTGGCCAATCACCACCTGCATGCAGTCGCCAGCCAATATATATTCTTTGGTTTTGAGAACGGCATTTTCAAAGTCTGCTGCCTTGAACTTGCGGATCAATTCTGTTTTAGTGCTTGGTAATGAGGCTGGCATGCTCACAGGTTTGCTTAAGCAAGCAAGCAATTCTTTTAAACGCGCTTGGCCCTTATCAAAGCTATCTGTCACGCTGGGGTCTGCATAGACAATTAAATAAATGCGACCTGCAACGTTATCAACAACTGCTAACTCTTCGGTGAGCATCAATTGAATATCGGGCACACCCAATTCATCTGGCAGATGATGTTTTGCTAAACGTGATTCAATGTAACGAACCGTGTCATAGCCAAAGTAGCCAGCAAGACCACCACAGAAGCGTGGGAGACCGGCTTGTACTGCTACTTTAAAGCGCTTGAAATAAGCGTCTACAAAATCCAATGGGTTGTCATGATTACTTTCAATCACCTTGTCATTGAAGAGCACTTCAGTAAGTGGTGCATCAGGCGTACCCACTGTTCTCAAAACAGTTTTTGCAGGTAGCCCAATAAATGAGAAGCGCCCAAAGCGCTCACCACCTAAGACAGATTCAAGTAGATAGGTATTCTTTTGTCCAAAGGCCTGAGTGAGCTTGACGTATAGCGACAGCGGCGTCTCTAGGTCTGCTAAAACTTCTTTCACTAATGGAATGCGATTGAAACCCTGTTTTGCGAGGGCAAGAAATTCATCGTGCTGCATTAAGCTTTCCCTGACGTCGCTAGTTCTGCGCGCATCGCTTTAATGACGTCTGCATAATTTTCTTTGCCAAAGATTGCAGAGCCAGCAACAAAAGTATCTGCACCAGCTTTAGCGACTTCTGCAATGTTATCAACCTTAATTCCGCCATCTACTTCAAGACGAATATGGCGACCACTCTCTTGTTGATAACGATCTAGGCGCGCACGCACTTGAGTAATCTTATTTAGAGTACTAGGGATAAATGATTGACCACCAAAGCCTGGGTTTACGGACATGAGTAACACAAGGTCGAGCAGCTCCAATGTGTGGTCGAGGTGATCAAGCGGTGTTGCTGGGTTTAAAACCAATCCAGTTTGACAGCCTTGATCGCGAATCAAATTAATTGTGCGGTTCACATGAGGACTTGCCTCTGGATGAAAGCTAATCAGGTTTGCACCTGCTTTTGCAAAATCTGGAATGAGGCGGTCTACTGGTTCCACCATAAGGTGCACATCAATCATCGCCGGCTTGCCATCTTTTGTTGCATGAGGGCGAATTGCCTCGCAAACCAAGGGGCCAATAGTCAGGTTCGGAACGTAGTGGTTGTCCATCACATCAAAGTGAATCCAGTCTGCACCCGCCATGAGAACATCTTGAACTTCCTTGCCCAGGCAGGCAAAGTCAGCCGACAAAATGGAGGGGGCAATGACAAACTGGCTATTTGAGGGTGATTTCTGGCTATCCATCCCTAGATTCTAGCTTGCAGTTGGGCTTAGGATGGAGCAGAATTCGAGCATGAATCCTCATGAAATCAGCATTACAGTCAAAACCCAGTATTTGGCCGATCAGTCTGACCCTGATAACCGCCAATTTGCGTTTGCTTATACCGTCACCATCAGAAATACTGGTACGGCTAGTATTCAGGTCATTGCCCGTCATTGGTTCATCACGGACGGCGACAATGATGTCCAGGAAGTGCGTGGCTTGGGGGTGGTGGGCCAACAACCCCTTTTGCGGGCGGGGGAGCAATTTGAGTACACCAGCTGGGCCACTTTACCAACGCCGGCGGGAACAATGCGTGGAGAGTATTTCTGTGTCACGGAGGAAGCTCAGTTTTTCCAGGCCCCAATCCCTGAATTTGCCTTGGTGATGCCGAGAACCTTGCACTAGGTTCTCAAAAACACTATTTTTTGCCTTTACCAGTCCAAAAGACGATAAAAAGCAGTAGGGCTAAGGCTAGGCCACCCTCCAAGGCAAACAAGATCATCGGGTATTCATCGAGTAAATTGGCAATCATGATTTCTATGTCCAAATTAATAAGTCGCGAGACTGCTTTGCGGATTCTTCTCTGCAGTGTATTCGTTATCAGCATTGTCAGCTTATTGGCTGCTTGCTCTACGCCTTCTACCCGTGGATCTGCTTATCGATCTAGTGCCGCAGCCCCAACTAGCTATAGCTCCTCGATCGCCAGCTTCCGATCTGTTTCTTGGCAAGACTTACCTGGTTGGCAGGAGGATGACTTAACTCAGGCTTGGCCAGCTTGGCTCAAAAGTTGTGATGCCCTGCGTAAACGCAATAGTGAAATGAATTGGCGCCAGGCATGCGCTCAAGCCGGCAACGTTTCAGGTCGTGATGAACGTGCAATTCGTCAATACTTTGAGGGAAATTTTCAGGCATACGAAGTACGTAATAGTGCTACAGGCAACGAATCTGGACTAATCACAGGTTATTACGAGCCTGTCATGAATGGCTCCCAAACCCGCACAGCCACTTACTCTATTGCCTTGTACGGCCTGCCAAATGCCTGGAAGGGCTCAAAGCCAAGCCCTGCGCCAACACGTGCAGAACTCATGAGTTCTGGAGTGCTGCGAGGTTCAGAAATCGCCTGGGTGCAAGATCCTGTAGCTGCTGCTTTTATGCAAATTCAGGGCTCTGGAAAAATTCGTTTAGAAGATGGACGTGTATTGCGACTTGGGTATGCCGGCACCAATGATCAGCCGTTCAAGTCTTTTGCCCAGTGGTTGCTCGATCGCAAGGAGATCACGCGCGGTGAAGCAACGATGCAGGGTATTTCTGCATGGGCTAAGCGCAACCCAGGCCGAGTAGAGGAGATGCTCAATGCCAACCCTCGCTTTGTATTCTTTAAAGAGTTGCCGAGTAATGTCAGCCCTGACCTTGGCCCTAATGGTGCTTTAGGAGTCCCTTTAACAGCCGAACGTAGTATTGCCATTGATCTGAAGGCGATGCCCTTAGGCGCCCCAGTCTTCTTGAGTACTACCAAACCCTTGAGTAGCCAAATCTTGCAAAAGTTGGTGATGGCCCAAGATACAGGTAAAGCCATTGTGGGCGGGGTACGAGCAGATTACTATTGGGGATCAGGAGATTCTGCAGGTGAGTTAGCGGGACGCATGAAGCAAGATGGCAAGATGTGGTTATTGCTACCACGCTGAACAAATTATTTTTTGAAAGAGATTGATGACCTACAACACTATATTGACTGAAGTGGATGGCAAAGTTGCCGTCATTACCCTCAATCGCCCTCAAGTATTAAATGCCCTGAATGATGAGTTAATGAATGAGTTAGGTAAGGCCTTGTTGGGTTTTGATGCTGACGACAATATTGGTTGCATCATCGTCACCGGAAGTGAAAAAGCTTTTGCTGCCGGCGCAGATATTGCAACAATGGCGAAGTATGGATTTGCTGATGTTTATCGTAGCGGCTTTATCTCTCGTAACTGGGAAGAGATTAAAAAAGTACGCAAGCCAGTGATTGCGGCAGTGTCTGGATATGCGCTTGGCGGTGGGTGTGAGTTGGCCATGATGTGCGACACTATCATGGCAGCGGATAATGCGAAGTTTGCTCAACCAGAGGTGAAGCTGGGAATCATCCCTGGCGCCGGTGGTACACAACGTCTACCACGTGCAGTCTCAAAAGCAAAGGCAATGGATTTGGCGCTGACCGGCCGGATGATGGATGCGACTGAAGCCGAGCGCTCTGGTCTTGTTGCCCGTATTTTCCCGCAAGCAGATTTGCTAAAAGAGGTGAAAGCGATTGCTAAGACTATTGCAGATATGCCACTGCTGACTGCGATGATGGTGAAAGAAGCAATTAATGCCGCATATGAAACTACGCTATCAGAGGGTATGCACCTTGAGCGTCGATTATTCCACTCTTGCTTTGCAAGCAATGATCAAAAAGAAGGCATGGCAGCTTTTATGGAAAAGCGCCCAGCTCAATTTACGAACTCGTAAAAACTTCAGCGCTCAGAGTAAATTATTTTTGTAAGTAGCGTTGGGCTAGCTTGACCCAGTAGCTAACACCTACTGGGATCAGTGCATCATTAAAGTCATAAGAAGGATTATGAAGATGGCATGGACCCATGCCATGACCCACCGAGCGGTGATCGCCATCACCATTACCTAGAAACACATAGCAACCAGGTTTCTCTAGCAGCATGAATGCAAAATCTTCTGCGCCCATTGTTGGGTCGATAGCGGTATTGACGTTTTGTATCCCAACCAGCTCGCTCATGACCTCGCTTGCAAAATTCACTTCCTTGTCATGATTGATGAGTGGAGGATAGTTGCGAGCAAAACTGACTTCTGCTTGACAGTCAAATGCGCTAGATACACTGTGTGAGATCTCTCTCAAGCGTTGTTCAATTAAGTCTAGGACTTCGATGGTAAATGTGCGAACTGTTCCGCCAATAAAAGCGCTATCCGGAATGACGTTGCTCGTCTCGCCTGCATGGAACTGCGTTACCGATAATACAGCTGCGTCTACTGGGCGCTTATTGCGGGTAATGATGCTTTGTAGTGCTTGCACAACTTGAGTGCCGGCAAGTACAGGGTCAGCACTATTGTGTGGCAAGGCGGCATGTCCACCCTTACCTCGAATGGTGATTTCAAAAGTATTACTAGAGGCCATCATCGGGCCAGACGTCACGCCAAAATGCCCTTCGGCAAGTCCCGGCCAGTTATGTAGACCAAAGACAGCATCGCAAGGAAATTGCTTAAAGAGTCCATCATTAATCATCTCTTGCGCGCCAGCACCACCCTCTTCTGCTGGCTGAAAAATGAAAATGACCGAACCGGTAAAGTCTCGATGATTAGATAAGTATTGAGCGGCACCCAAGAGCATGGCAGTGTGGCCATCATGGCCGCAGGCATGCATCTTGCCGGGATTCTTTGAGGCATGTTCAAAGTTATTGTGTTCTTGTAATGGCAGTGCATCCATGTCGGCACGTAATCCAACCATCTTGCCTGAACCTAATTCCCCATCTAACCTTCCAACCACACCAGTTTTTCCGAGGCCGCGATAAACCGTAATTCCCCAGCTCGAGAGTGCTTCAGCTACCAGATCAGATGTACGATTTTCTTCAAAACGCAATTCTGGGTGCGCATGAATATTGCGGCGAATCTCTTGAATAGCTGATGCGGAGTCGATAATTTCTGGAAGTAATCGCATAGAACGATCTTATCTGAATTTACGTAGGTAGTTTTATATGTTCTGCAGCAAACCCTAAGGCCTCAATGGAATAGGGGGCATTCTCTGATTTCTGAAGCTGCTGAGGAAGGGTCGGAACAAGACCTAAAAAAGGTGCAAAAATGCGGTCTTTCAAGGTTTGAATATTTTCAGATAATAGAGGCATTTCCTCTGCTAGCGTGTTGGCTACCCAGCCCGCAATCTTTAGCTGACGTGACGCAATGGCTTCGCAAGTGAGTAGGGCATGATTAATACAGCCCAAGCGCATTCCTACTACAAGAATGACTGGCAAGTCCATCGCCTGAGCTACATCCCCCAAATCCTCTTGCTCATTTAGCGGCACTAAAAACCCTCCCGCACCTTCCACTACAACCGAATCGAATACTGAGGTCAATGCATTGAACTCATCTAAGATCAGCGTAGCATCTAAATGCACCTTATTTTTCTGGGCAACCAGATGGGGTGCTGCCGCCACATCTAGAACAAATGGACAAAGACTTTGCTCGCCGGACTTTAATCCTGAAGCAATCCGTAATGTCTCTAAGTCTTCATTGAGTGTTTGGCCACTAGCATCAATATAAGTGCCTGCAACCACAGGTTTGAAGGCTATTGTACGAATACCAGCTTTTCTTAGTTTAAGAATGAGTGCACCGCTGACTAAAGTTTTGCCAACTTCAGTATCGGTGCCTGTGACAAAAAAACCACTAGATGTACTCAGTGTCATAAATTGCTTTTTACTTCTTGCTCAATCACTTGCAATGTCTTTATCAGTTCGCGCAAGTCATCAACACTATGGTTTGCAGAAAAAGTAATACGTAGACGAGAGCTACCAACTGGAACGGTAGGCGGTCTAATTGCTGGGATCCAATAACCTGCTTCATCTAAGAGCTTAGCGGCTAGCAATGCGCTAGCATTGCTTCCTAAGATCACAGGCTGTATTGGAGTGGATGAAGGTGTTTTCCCCCAGCCTTGGAAAGTCATTTCATCACGCCAAATTTGAATCAGTTGATTTAATTGTTTGCGACGCTCAATACCTTCCTTGCCCTCGATTAGTTCCAAACTGGTAAGCAGGGTATGCGCAATTGCAGGCGGCGTAGCGGTGCTATAAATATAGGGACGCCCTTTTTGGATGAGCCATTCAATAAAGGGCGAGGCTGCACAAATAAATGCACCACTAACGCCAGCTGCTTTACCAAGCGTGCCAACGTAAATAATTCTTTCTGAATAAACTCCCGATTGCTCCAAAATGCCATGGCCATGCTCGCCAAGCACGCCAAAACCATGCGCATCATCTACCATGAGTAGCGCATCATATTGTTCGGCAAGATTAAGCAGATCTCTAACGGGCGCGATATCCCCATCCATGCTGAAGACGCCATCGATCACAATCAATTTGAGTGGGTATGCATCTTGCTTTAATGCCTCTTTTAAAAAATCGAGATTTTGGTGATCAAACAAAGTCACTTTGGCTTTGGTTTGTGAGCTCGCTAGACGGACACCATCAATCAAAGAGGCATGATTAAGTTTGGCCGAATAAATGCTTACTTCACCTTGATTAGCAAGTCTACTGAGACCGGTAATTGCATTGATGTTGGCAAGATAGCCAGTACTGAAGAACAATGCTCTTGTATTAGGAATATATTTACTCTCACAGGCCGCTAATTTTTTTTCAAGCAAGTCATGCGCAACGCTATGGCCACTGATTAAGTGTGATGCTCCGCTACCAACCCCATATCGTTTTCCACCTTCCGCAAGCGCAAAAACTAATTCAGGGTGATTAGCTAGGCCTAAGTAGTCGTTACTACAAAACGCTTTGAGTTCTCGTTGGTCAACCCGAGCCTTGGTATCGCAGGGTGACGTGGTGGTACGCAATGCACGTCTGAGCAACTGCGTATCTAAATCGGCAATCTGATGTACTGCCATATCGCGAGCTTTAAAGTGGGCGCTCATAGAAGTACCTGATTTAGGGCACGCCGTACAGAAGCACCCATTTGCATCGTTTCTTCGGCAGATAGAATGTACGGCGGCATGACGTAAATCGTATTGCCAATGGGCCTAATGAGAATGCCTTCTGCCATCCCTGCTGAAAACATCTCTCGTGAAAAAGTATTTTTACGCTGGAGTGATTCAGGTTTGACATCAAATGCCAGGATCATGCCCTGATGTCGCCAATGTTCGATGCGAGGATCTACTTTTGCCCAAGCAAATGCACTAGCAAGATCTTTGCTACGTCCAATATTTTTTTCTAGAACAGATTCAGTTTTGAAGATTTCTAAGCAGGCGAGGGCAGCTGCGCATGCTAATGGGTTGCCCGTGTAGGAATGCGAGTGCAAGAATCCTTGTTGCAGTTGATCGCCATAGAAGGCCTGATAAATTTTGTCAGTTGTCATAGAGAGTGACAACGGCAGGTATCCACCACTGATACCCTTAGAGAGCGTCAAGAAGTCCGGCCAAATTTCTGCATACTCACAAGCAAAAAACTTTCCTGATCGACCACAGCCTACTGCGATCTCATCGGCGATGAGGTGAATGTTGTAGCGATCACAGAGTGATCTTACAAGGCGCAAATATTCAGGAGAGTACATTGCCATTTGCCCAGCGCACTGAACGAGTGGCTCAACAATGATCGCAGCAATATTCTGATGCTCTACCTTCAGTAACTCTTCTAATTTTTCTGCTGCTTGCATGGCGACATCGTCAGCACTTTCACCAGGCTGCGCTTTTCGTGCATCAGGTGAAGGCACGGTAAAGACATCTTGTAATAGCGATCCATATGCTTCTCGAAAGATCGCAACATCAGTGACTGCTAATGCACCCAAAGTTTCACCGTGGTAACCATTTTCTAGACAGATAAATTTTTTCTTTTGGGGCTGATTATTCAGTTGCCAAAAGTGGTGGCTCATCTTCAAAGCAATCTCTACTGCAGATGCACCATCGGATGCAAAAAACACGTGACCTAAATGGCCTTGAGTTAAAGCAGATAGTTTTTCGGATAGCTCCACAACAGGAGGGTGGGTAAATCCTGCAAGCATGACATGCTCAATTTTTTCAAGCTGACTCGTAATGGCTTGGTTGATGCGTGGATTGGAGTGGCCAAATAGATTAGTCCACCAAGAGCTAATGCAATCTAGGAGGCCATTGCCCTGGTCATCAAAGAGCCAAGCACCCTTACCTTTAGTAATGGCAATTAATGGCAATGACTCGTGATGCTTCATCTGAGTGCAGGGATGCCAAACGGCATCTAGGCTGCGATCAACCAGAGAGCTTTGATTTGGGTCGGAAATAAGCTTCATGTTTGGTATTTGACCACTAGTTTTTCCTAATTAAAGCCTGTATCTGTTATGTTTATGCCTTGAATTGATCTATTTTCTGGAATTCGACCATGCAGGCCACCCAAACTATTGAAAAACCCCTCACCCAAGTCAAGTCTCAAAAGGATTTGCATAAAGAGCTTGGCGCTTTGGGTGCTTGGTCGGTAGCCCAGGTTGAGGCTCTATTTGCCCTTCCATTTAGCGATTTGATGTTCAGGGCACAAGAGACTCATCGTGCCAACTTCCCTGATGGTGACGTGGAATTGGCTACGCTTCTGTCAATTAAGACTGGTGGCTGCCCGGAGGATTGTGGGTATTGTCCTCAGGCTGCCCGATATGACACTGACGTTAAGGCGAACAAGTTAATGGATTTAGACGAGGTACTTGAGGCTGCCAAAGCTGCCAAAGCTGCCGGATCTAACCGCTTTTGCATGGGTGCTGCTTGGCGGGAGCCTAAGGATCGCGATATTGAAAAAGTCGCCGCCATGATTAAGGGCGTAAAGGCCTTGGGCCTAGAAACCTGCGCTACGCTGGGTATGCTAGAAGCAAGTCAGGCACAAGCCCTCCAAGAGGCAGGTTTAGACTTCTACAACCACAACTTAGATACTAGCGAGGACTTTTATCGCTCAGTTATCTCTACTCGGGGCTATCAAGACCGCTTGGACACGATTTCTAATGTGCGTGCTGTCGGCATGTCAGTGTGTTGTGGCGGTATTGTAGGTATGGGTGAATCCCGCGAACAACGCGCAGCCTTCTTGACACGTTTGGCTAATTTAAGTCCGTATCCAGAGTCAGTTCCCATTAACCATTTGGTTCCTGTAGCAGGAACTCCTCTGGCAGATCAGAAGCCCTTGGATCCACTTGAATTTGTGAGAACTATTGCTGTAGCTCGCATTACTATGCCGCGTGCACGAGTGCGCCTCTCGGCTGGACGTCAGGAGCTGGGTAGGGCAGTTCAGGCCATGTGCTTCCAGGCTGGCGCCAATTCGATTTTCTATGGTGAGCAACTACTTACTACCGGCAATCCCGAGGCAGAACAAGACCGTGAGCTATTGGCTGAGTTAGGTTTGAAGACTAAGCAGAGCAGCAAAACAGAGGTTTTAGTCTAATTTCTAAAAGCCTATGGCCTTAATCGATCGCTTCATTAT
Organism: Polynucleobacter sp. Nonnen-W13; assembly: GCF_018881735.1. NCBI lineage: Bacteria > Pseudomonadati > Pseudomonadota > Betaproteobacteria > Burkholderiales > Burkholderiaceae > Polynucleobacter > Polynucleobacter sp. Nonnen-W13. The sequence goes on from NZ_JACVPU010000001.1 coordinate 174,599, forward strand.
CGAGTTTGACTCAGCCCTACGTTCGGTAGTCGGGGGTGCTCATGCCCATCGTCCAATACCGGGTTCCAATACCTCGTCAAGCGGATTATTGGATGCCAAAGAGAGGGAGCACGCGGCTGGATTAATGCGTGTAAACCACGTAGGCGAGGTCTGCGCCCAAGCGCTTTACCAAGCTCAAAAATTAGTAGCCCGCAACCCTGAAATTCGGCAGATGTTAGATGACTCTGGCCAAGAAGAAATGGATCATTTGGCTTGGTGTGAAACACGCCTCCAAGAGTTGGGCTCGCATACCAGTTATCTCAATCCAATTTGGTATGCAGGATCCTTTGCAATCGGCTTGGCTGCTGGCTTAGCGGGCGATAAATGGAGTCTGGGATTTGTTGCCGAAACAGAAAAGCAGGTAGAAAATCACCTCGAAAGTCATCTCGAAAAATTACCTGCAGAAGATGAGCGTTCTCGCGCAATTGTTGACCAAATGCGCATCGATGAAATTGAGCATGGACAGGCGGCAATTTTGGCTGGTGGAGCGGTCTTGCCGAAGTCCATTCAGAGCCTCATGCAGGCAATGTCTAAAGTGATGACAAGCACTGCTTACAAAATCTAGTTCTAAATTAATTATTTCGTATATTTTCCTTTAGAGTACTGTTCATTAATACAGTATATTTACCTATTATTAGGCTAAATAGCTAAGACCTATTCTTAAGTATATTTTCCAAGCCATTGTTTCAAGTAGCATTTTTATAAGCACCATTTTATCAACATATCACGCTAAGTGTTTGTAATCACTAGGAAATTTCCTAAAAAATAAGCCAAAAACACTTGACCCCCTTATTACGATCCTCTAAAGTGGGAGGAAGTGTGAAAAAGTGGGGTAAATGGTGTTTCAAGGTGCGTCAGCTCTCAATTTAGATGCAAAAGGCCGCATGTCTGTGCCGGCAAAGCATCGTGACGCCTTGTTAGTTCAAGGTGAGGGCCGAATTACGCTCACAAAACACCCCGACGGATGCCTATTGCTGTTCCCTCGACCTGAGTGGGAAACCTTTCGCTCACGTGTAGCGCAATTACCGATGGATGCGCATTGGTGGCGCCGCATTTTTCTTGGCAATGCTGCGGAGATTGATTTGGACAGCGCCGGAAGAATATTGGTGAGCCCGGAGTTACGATCAGCCGCTGGTATTGAAAAAGAAGTGATGTTGCTCGGCATGGGTAGTCATCTAGAGTTGTGGGACGCCGCTACTTACGCTGCAAAAGAACAGGCTGCCATTGCACAAGGTATGCCTGAAGCCCTGAAGCAATTTAATTTTTGATGACAGGGTGCCATGAACATAACTCATCGCCCAGTATTGCTGGCCGAGGCGGTGACAGCTCTGGTCAATGGACCACTCATCACCTCTTCTGCAGCTTCAAAAAATCTACTCTTGATCGATGGAACCTTTGGGCGCGGTGGTCATACTCAAGCCCTGTTGGCGCAACTACCTGCAAATGCGCGAATGATTTCTTTCGACAAGGATCTGGATGCGATCGCAGTAGCGGAAAAAATCAAGGACTCGCGTTTACGCATCGTGCACGACAGTTTTGCGCAGATGGATCAGTACGCGGACCCAGAATCAGTCGATGGAATTCTGTTGGATCTCGGTATCAGCTCTCCACAGGTGGACGAAGCACACCGTGGGTTCTCCTTTCGCAAGGATGGTCCACTCGATATGCGCATGAACACAGACCAAGGCTTAACGGCAGCGGAGTGGTTGGAGCACGCATCACAAGAGGACATCACCAGCGTGATTAAGACTTACGGTGAGGAACGTTTTGCATTTCAGATTGCTAAAGCCATTGTGGCAAAGCGAGAAGAAGGCTTATCTCCAAAAACAACCTTGCAATTAGCAACTCTAGTAGCCAGCGTAGTTCGCACAAGAGAGCTTGGTCAAGATCCTGCGACTCGTACTTTCCAAGCACTCCGTATTTTTATTAATCGTGAGTTAGAAGATTTGGAAATCGGATTAAAGGCAGCACTCAATTTATTAAAGCCCGGCGCACGCTTAGCAGTGATTAGCTTTCATTCTCTCGAAGATCGGATTGTGAAGCAGTTTTTGCAGTCACACGCCAAGGTCGAAGTACCTCGAGGTTTGCCCGTCCGCGATCGAGATTTACCGCAAAGCGACTTAGAAATTATTGGGCGCGTGAAGCCAAGCGACGAGGAAGTTCGAGAGAACCCTCGCGCTCGTTCCGCCATTATGCGTATTGCTGAAAAACGCGCAGGAGTGACAGCTTGAATCGCGCTACGCTTACCTTGCTGGTATTGCTATTGGTTTGCGCACTATCTTTAGTAGCGGCGCAGCAGCGTGCGCGTAAATTATTTATTTCGCTAGACCGCGCACAAATCGAGGAGCGCAAACTCAATCAAGACTGGCTACGCTTAGAGTATGAGCAGCGCAATCTATCGAAGTCCGCACGAATTCGCGATGTTGCTCGTAATCAGTTGCACATGGCCCCTATATCTCCAGAGCGTACTTTGTATTTAAAGGAGGCTAGATGAGGACTGTAGGTTTCTCAACTACGCCTAATCTAGTATTGCGTCTGCCAATGTGGCGGTCACGCCTAATGCTGTTCATGTTGTTCTTCGTGTTCATGCTATTGCTAATCCGCGCTTTCTGGATTCAGGGTCCGGGAAATGCTTTTTATGAAGCAAAAGGTGTGCGTGGTACACAGCGTGAATTGGAATTACCTGCTTCCCGTGGAAAGATATTGGATCGAAATGGCCAGGTGATTGCTACGAGCTTAGAGGCAAAGTCAGTGATTGCCTATAACGATACTGTGCCCGATGATTTAGCTGCGGATAAGGTTCAGAAGTTAGCGAAATTATTGCAGTTAAGCGAATCTGAGCTGCGTAAAAAGTTAAAAGAGGATCGTAAGCAGATTTTTTTGAAGCGCCAAGTGGATCCAGTAGTTGCGCAACAGATTAAGGAATTAGAAATTCCGGGCATTGGTTTGAATAATGAATACCGTCGCTTTTACCCAGAAGGTGAAGCGATGGCGCACGTTGTTGGCTTTACAAATGTGGAAGATCGTGGCCAAGAGGGCATGGAACTTTCAAGAGAAAAAGAATTGGCTGGGCACCCAGGCGCTCGTCGTGTAGTAGTTGATCGCCTCGGTCGTGTTGTTGAAGATGTTGCAATTTTGCAGTTACCGCAAAATGGTAAAGATCTGCAACTTTCTATTGACAGCAAGATTCAGTTTCTAGCTTATAACGCTGTTAAAAATGCAGTTGAGCAGCACCGTGCGAGCGCTGGTGGTGCAGTCGTCTTGGACACTCAGACTGGCGAGATCTTGGCTTTAGCAAATTATCCAAGCTATAACCCAAATGATCGTAAAAAGCTAACGGGTGAGCAGTTACGTAATCGTGTTTTGACCGACACCTTTGAGCCTGGCTCAACAATCAAACCATTAACTGTGGCAATTGCTTTGGAGAAGGGTGTTATCACCCCCAATACCAATATGGTGATTGGGGCTAAATACCTGGTGGGTCCAAAACCGATCACGGATACCCACCCTTACAGCAACCTAACTATTTCTCAAATTATTCAAAAATCTAGCAACATTGGTACGGCCAAAATTGCGATGAATAATTTATCTGCCGAAGAAATGTGGAATTTCTATACATCCGTTGGTTTGGGTCAGGCGCCGAAGATTGGCTTCCCTGGTGCCGTAGCTGGTACGGTCCATCCTTATAAAAAATGGATGCCAACAGATCAGGCGCGAATCGCATTTGGTTATGGTATTTCAGGTTCACTCTTCCAAGTTGCTCGCGCATACACTATCTTTGCACGTGATGGCGAGTTAGTGCCCCTCACGATTGAGCGAAGTCCAGAATTTAAGCCTGGCACCCATATTATTTCTGCCAAGACAGCCATTGAGATGCGCAGCATGATGGAGTCTGTAACTGAGCCTGGGGGAACTGCCATTAAAGCGCAGGCCGAAGGTTATCGAGTTGGTGGAAAAACAGGAACAGCGCATAAATTAGTGGGTAAGGGTTATGGCAATAAATACCGTGCTTACTTTGCAGGTCTAGCGCCGATTAGTGCTCCTCGCATTGTGGTTGCTGTAATGATTGATGAGCCAACTGGTGGCAGTCATTATGGTGGTGATGTTGCTGCACCAGTCTTTTCCACTATTGTGAGTGAGACTCTGCGTACCTTGAATGTAGTACCAGATAGCAATATTAAGCAAATGACGCTGCAGGATAAAAATCCTACAGAAATTCAGATTGCTGCAGTCAAAACAAATGCAGCGGTTCTAAAAAGATGATGACAATGGTCTACATAGAACCCCATCTCTTAATCTCACATTTACGTGATCTCACTGCAGGTAATGCAAAAGTAACTGCAGATAGCCGTCAAATTCATTCTGGCGACATCTTTTTTGCATACGCTGTTGGTCATGGTAATGCCCTACGAGATGGTCGCGATTACATTGCGGCCGCCTTAGCAAATGGGGCTGCGGCAGTGGTATTCGATCCTGCTGATGGTATTGCGAATGAGTACTTAGACCACCCAGAATGTTTTGCTGTCGAGAATTTAGCGGCCTTGGCTGGAGAGCTCTGCTCGGAGTGGTACGGCTACCCAAGCAAAAATCTCAATGTCATCGGCGTCACAGGTACTAATGGAAAAACGAGTATTACTCAGTGGCTGGCGCAGGCAATGGATGAACCGAATCATCGCACTGCAGTATTAGGCACATTGGGGACTGGGTTTCAGGGTGCACTCGTTCAAACTGGTTACACCACGCCAGATGCACCGCAATTGCAAACCCAATTAAAAGAATTATCTGATGCAGGCGCTCAAAATCTTGCTATAGAGATTTCTTCTCATGCATTAGATCAAGGCCGTGTTACTGGCTTACATATACGAAGTGCGGTATTTACCAATTTGACGCAAGATCACTTGGATTACCACGGCACGATGGGAGAGTACGCCGCAGCAAAAGCAAAATTATTTAAGTTTCCACAACTTGAAAATGCCATCATTAATTTTGATGATGCATTCGGGCGAGAATTGGCAATGAAGCTCCTCGCTAGCGATGGTCCTCAGGTGTGGGGCTATGCATTGAGTAGCAAGGCGTTTGCTGGATTCGAAAAGTTTGATGATCGTTTGAAACGCGTTTACGCAGAAAACACCGTATTGACGACCTCGGGCTATGAGTCTCAATTCAGCTGTGATGCCTTAGGTTCGGGTACTACTCAGCTTGCAGTTTTAGGTGAATTTAATCTCAGCAATTGCCTTGCTGTTTGGACCGTCCTGCTAGCTCAAGGTATGAGTCCAAATCATGCCTCTAAAAATATGAACAAGCTAAGTGCTGTTCCAGGACGCATGGAACTGATTCACTTGAATAAAACACAAAGAACTGAGGGTCCATTGATTGTGGTGGATTACGCACACACACCTGATGCCCTCACTAAAGCGTTGAACGCATTACGCCCCATTGCAAATCAGCGTAATGGAAAAGTGTGGTGTGTCTTTGGTTGCGGTGGTAATCGAGACTTAGGTAAGCGCCCTCAAATGGGTCGTGCAGCACAAGTCTCGGCTGATCATATTGTGATTACAAGTGATAACCCTAGATCTGAAGATCCAGTCTCTATTATTACCATGATTCAAGCTGGTATGTCAGGTGACCTTTCGAATGTACAAGCGCTGCCTGATAGGGCGGCCGCTATTATGGCTGCGGTACGACATGCCGATATCCGGGATATTGTCTTGGTTGCTGGTAAAGGGCATGAGTCTAGTCAAGAAATCAATGGCAAGAAATTTGATTTTTCTGATCAAGAACACATTCGTTTGGCAGCAGGGGGCAGCGTATGAGTACGCCTATGACTAATCTTGCTCAAGTTCATGCGATGTTGCCGGGCAGTCAGTTGATTCACGCGGATAAAGAATCTGCGCAAGCAATCACTATTTCTCGTATTGGTAGTGATAGTCGTCAGATTGAGTCTGGTGAATTATTCATCGCTTTGGCGGGCGAACGTTTTGATGCGCATGATTTTTTGGATGATGTCATCAAGGCAGGCGCCAGTGCAGCACTCATTAGTCAAAAAGAAAAGTGCCCTACAAATTTAGCTGCAGTATGTGTCCAAGATGTTAAGCAAGGCTTGGGTGAATTAGCAAAGGCATGGCGTGCACAGTTTTCTATTCCAGTGGCTTTAGTAACTGGATCTAATGGCAAGACCACAGTAAAAGAGATGATTGCTTCGATCTTTAAGGTGGCTGCAGGTGAAGAACGCACTCTGGTCACTAAAGGCAATCTCAATAACGATATTGGTTTACCTTTAACCTTGCTACGGATGCGATCAACTGATCGCCTAGCAGTGATTGAGTTGGGTATGAATCATCCTGGTGAAACGGCAGAGTTAGCAGTCATTACTCAGGCCAATATAGCCCTCATTAATAATGCTCAACGTGAGCATCAAGAATTTATGGCGACTGTGGAAGCTGTTGCAAAAGAACATGCAGCTGCCTTGAGTTCACTTCCTAAAGATGGTGTCGCAGTATTTCCAGCAGATTCTGAATTCTCTGATGTTTGGTATCAAGCCGCTGCAGGACGCAAGGTCATTGATTTTGCTTTATCCACTAACTCTACTTTCGCTTCGGCTTCTGTTACTGGCAAGTTATTACTTAGCGGAAAAATTGAGATTACAACTGAACTCAGCAAGATTGAGATCCAGCTTAATACCTTGGGAAGTCACAATGTGCGCAATGCCCTAGCAGCTAGCGCAGTTGCTATAGGTGCTGGATTAAGTTTGGAGCAAATCAAAGCTGGTCTGGAATTATTTGTTCCGGTTAATGGACGCATGCAATCAAAACCTTTAAATACAGGCCGTACTTTGATTGACGATAGTTATAACGCCAATCCTGATTCTGTAAGGGCTGCTATTGATGTACTGAAACAGTCTGGCAATACCTCTTGGTTGGTATTGGGTGATATGGGTGAAGTGGGCGACCAAGGCCCTAGCTTCCATGAGGAAGTTGGCGCTTATGCTGCTGAGCAGGGTGTTAGCAAGTTATTCGCACTCGGAGAGCAGTGCAAATTTGCAGTGCAAGCATTTAATGAGTCAGAGAAGTTTTCGCCTGCTAGCAGCGCTACGCATTTTTCAACATTAGATCAGCTGCTTGAAGAGCTCAATGAGGCGCTAGCGGATCAAGAGTCAAGTCAGCAGCTGCATTTAGATATTTTGGTTAAGGGATCTCGTTTTATGCGTATGGAGCGTGTAGTGCAGGCCTTATTAGAGGAGGCTAAAACATGCTCTTAATGTTGGCGCAATGGTTGCAAGATGATTTTGGATTTTTCCGGGTCTTTAGCTACATCACATTTAGAGCGGTGATGGCAACAGTGACTGCTTTGCTGATTGGCTTAGCAGCTGGCCCCTGGGTTATTCGGAAGTTGACCGCATTAAAGATGGGTCAAGCGGTTCGTACAGACGGGCCACAAACCCATTTGGTGAAATCAGGCACCCCTACTATGGGTGGCGTATTGATTTTGTTAGGTATTTTTATCTCCTGCATGCTGTGGGCTGATCTGAGCAATCGTTTTATCTGGATTGTGATGATTGTGACTTTTGGATTTGGCTTGATTGGTTGGGTTGATGATTACCGCAAAGTGGCGCGGAAAGATCCTAAGGGAATGGCTTCAAGAGAAAAATTCTTTTGGCAAACTTTGATTGGCTTATTTGCCGCTATTTATTTAGCTTTCTCTGTGTCCGAAGTGAATAACCTCAAAGTTTTACAGTTGTTCTTTGATTGGCTTAAGAGTGGCTTCGCTTTGGACTTACCGGCTAAGTCAAACTTGCTCATTCCTTTTATGAAAGAGGTGAGTTACCCATTGGGTGTAATGGGCTTCATCATTTTGAGTTATTTAGTGATTGTTGGAAGTAGTAATGCCGTTAATCTAACGGACGGACTAGATGGTCTAGTGATCATGCCAGTAATATTGGTCGGTGCTGCTCTAGGCGCATTTGCTTATGTGATGGGTAATGCAATTTACGCAAAGTACTTATTGTTCCCTTACATTCCCGGTGCAGGTGAGCTCATGATTTTCTGTGGAGCTATGGGTGGTGCGGGATTAGCTTTTCTTTGGTACAACACGCATCCAGCTCAAGTATTTATGGGTGACGTTGGTGCACTTGCATTGGGTGGTGCACTCGGAACTATTGCCGTGATTGTTCGTCAGGAAATCGTACTCTTCGTCATGGGCGGTATTTTTGTCGCAGAGACACTGTCAGTGATGCTACAAGTTTTCTGGTTCAAATTCACTAAAAAGCGTTTCGGTGAGGGGCGTCGTATTTTTAGAATGGCTCCACTACATCATCATTTCGAATTGGGTGGCTGGCGCGAAACACAGGTTGTGGTTCGCTTCTGGATCATCACTATTTTATTAGTTCTCATTGGCCTCTCCAGCCTGAAATTAAGGTAAGCCAAAGAATATGCATAACTTAGACCAAGCCTTCGCTAACCCTGCTCTCATCGCAGATGAGAATTATCAAGCACCCCAACATTTCTTAATCTTAGGATTGGGTGAATCTGGCTATGCTATGGCTAAGTGGTGTTTAAGGAATGCTGCAAAGGTCAGACTGGCCGATACGCGTGATCGTGAAAAGTTGAATGAGCAACAAAAAGCTTGGTTAGCGGATCTTAAATTTGCAGGGCTTCAAGAGGCTTATTTCGGACCTTTGGATGGCCTTAATGTAAAGAGTGTTGAAGTCATTGGAATTAGTCCTGGTTTATCGCCACTTCAAGAGCCAGTAGCTTCTTTCTTAGTTAAAGCGCAAGAATCTAATATTGATATTTGGGGAGAATTAGAATTCTTTGCCAGAGCCATTGCTGTAATGGATCGCATGGCCCAAGTTCAGCAGTCTCAATACAAGCCTGCTGTATTGGCTATCACTGGAACAAATGGAAAGACAACCACAACGGCCTTAACAGGTCAGTTGTGTGAACGAGCTGGTAAAAAAGTTGCTGTAGCTGGCAATATCAGTCCAGCAGCTCTAGATAAGTTGATGTCTTGTTTAGATGAGTCTGACCAAGTTGCCGACATGCCTGAGATATGGGTACTCGAGTTATCTAGCTTCCAGCTGGTTTACACGAGTAACTTCAATGCAACAGCAGCGACCGTATTAAACATTACGCAAGATCACTTGGATTGGCATGGTGATATGCAGGCTTATGTTGATGCAAAAGCCAATATCTTTGGACGGGACAGTATCTGCATCTTGAATCGCGATGATGCGCAGGTCATGAATCTGCTTACTGACGAGCAGAAATCCAATAAATCAGTCATTACTTTTGGTGCCGGCCGCCCTGATGAGCAGGGTGATTTTGGAATTGAACATGATCTACGTGCTGGTGGAATTGATTGGTTGGTCTGGGCTGAAGTTGATGAAGATCTCGAGCCACAACCGAAGCGTCGCCGTAAAGCAGTTGTTGTAGAGGATGAACCATTAAGACTCAAGCGTTTAATTCCAGCTGATGCTTTACGGATTCGCGGACGCCACAATGCTTTGAATGCGCTAGCTGCTTTAGCCTTAGCACGATCAGCTGGTTTACCAATGAATGCGCTTTTACATGGTTTACGTGATTACCATGGCGAGCCTCATCGTGTTCAAACTGTTTCAATTGTGTCGAATATTGAATATGTGGACGATAGCAAGGGCACTAACGTAGGAGCAACAGTAGCTGCTTTAAATGGCTTAAGCGCTAATGAGTCTGGCAAGCGTATTTGGTTGATTGCTGGTGGTGAGGGTAAGGGCCAAGACTTTGGCCCCTTGCGTGATCCTGCATTACGTTTTGTAAAAGGTGTTTTCCTGATTGGCAAAGATGCCCCAATCATTGCTCAAGCTTTAGGTGATTCAGTGCCATCTGTCATGAGCGAGACTCTGCAAAACGCAGTAGCACAAGCCGCAAAAGTAGCTCAGTCAGGCGATATTGTTTTGTTATCACCGGCTTGCGCTAGCTTTGATCAGTTCAGTGATTACGTTGCACGTGCTGAGGCGTTTATTGCTGAAGTCCAAGAATTGGGCATGCAATTCGAAGGAGCTAATGCATGAGTTTGAAGGAAAAACTTTTTCCTGAGAATCGTTTAGGTCTTGACCGCTTCTGGAATTTTTCCAGAGGTGGGATAGATAATTTCCGCAGTGGCTTGAGAGATGCGGTTTCTGGCGTTGAGCAAACGCGCTCACGCATGATGGACTATGACCAGCTTCTAGTTTGGGCGGTACTTTCTTTAGCCCTCATTGGTTTAGTTATGGTGTATTCAGCGTCCATTACTTTGGCAGATGGCCCTAAGTACGCAAATTACAGCAGCAATTTTTTCTTAATTCGACATTGCATTTCATTGGCAATTGCGATTGGTGTTGCTATTTGGGTATTTAAGATCCCAACTCACGTGTGGGATCGCTATTCCCCAATCATTTTTGGATTTACCGTCTTGTTATTAATTGCCGTACTTATTCCGGGCATTGGAAAAGGCGTAAACGGCGCCAAACGTTGGATTCCATTGGGTCTCATGAACTTCCAGCCATCCGAATTAATGAAGTTTGCTGCGGTGATATTTGCTGCAAGCTATACAGTTCAACGCCAAGAATATCTCCACTCATTTGTTAAAGGCATGCTACCAATGGGTATTGCTGTTGCCTTAGTTGGTGGCTTGCTGATGGCTGAACCAGATATGGGTGCGCTTGTCGTGATATCGCTCATTGCATTTGGAATTTTATTTTTAGGTGGGATCAACGCTAAATTATTTGGTGGATTGTTAGCAGTTGGAATATTAAGTGCAGTGACAATTATTGCCTTCTCGCCATTTCGTCAAAAGCGAATCATGGCTTTTATTGATCCTTGGCAAGTCGACAATGCAGCTAATAAAGGCTACCAGTTAACTCACTCTCTGATGGCATTTGGTCGAGGCGAATGGTTTGGTCTAGGCCTGGGCGGTAGTGTTGAAAAATTACATTACCTACCTGAGGCACATACCGACTTCATCATGGCAGTAATTGGTGAAGAGCTAGGATTTGTTGGTGTTGTAGTGATGATCTTCTTGTTCTACTGGATCGTGCGTCGTGCATTCTTGATTGGCCGTACTGCATTGCAATTGGATCGTAGTTTTGCAGGCCTTGCCGCTAAAGGTGTGGCGATATGGATTGGTTGGCAAGCATTTATCAATATGGGTGTGAACTTAGGTTTGCTTCCTACTAAAGGCTTGACACTTCCGCTCGTTAGTTATGGTGGCTCAGGAATCTTGATGAATGCCGTAGCTATCGCAATGCTACTTCGGATTGATTATGAAAACCGCATCTTAATGCGGGGTGGCAAGCTATGACCAAGCCATCCATCTTGATTATGGCCGGCGGTACTGGGGGACATATTTTCCCGGGGCTCGCTGTTGCCCAATACCTACGCATTTGTGGTTGGAATGTATCTTGGCTAGGTAATCAAGGCGGGATGGAGTTTCGCTTAGTAAAAGCTTGCGACTTCCCATTTGAGGCAGTTAACTTTGGTGGCTTGCGTGGTAAAGGCATCAAAGCGACATTGATGTTGCCATTTAATCTTGCAAGAGCCTTTATGCAGAGCTGGAAGATTATGCGTCGCATCAAGCCAAATGTAGTTTTAGGTATGGGTGGTTACATTACTTTCCCCGGTGGTCTAGTGACAAAGTTTTTGAAGACGCCACTCGTTCTGCATGAAGCCAACTCCGTTGCAGGAAGTGCCAATCGCGCTTTAGTCAAAATTGCTATGCGTACCTTGACTGGATTTCCAGATACGATGGCTCACGCTGAGTGGGTAGGAAATCCAATCCGTGAAGAATTTGAAACTGTAGGTGCGCCAGTAAAACGTTATGAAGAGCGTATCGGCCCACTGTCGATTTTGGTTGTGGGAGGAAGTCTAGGTGCCGCCGCCTTAAATGAAGTCATTCCAGCAGCCTTGGCATTAATGGATAAAGAGGCACGACCCCATGTAATTCACCAGGCAGGTGATAAGCATCTTGTAGATCTACAGCAGCGCTATACCAACTTAGGTGTTGCTGCTGATATTCGCCCTTTTATTGACGATATGCCAAGCGCTTACGCCCAAGCAGATCTAGTGATCTGTCGCTCTGGTGCAATGACCGTATCTGAGATCGCAGCTTGTGGTGTTGCATCTTGTTTGATTCCATTTCCATATGCAATTGATGACCATCAGGCTGCAAATGCACGATTTTTATCGGATGCAGATGCTGCTATTTTATTGCCACAGCAAGATCTCAATCCGCAGGATCTGGCATCTATGATTCAAAATTTTAGCCGCCAAGATTTACAGGCGATGGCTAAGCGTGCTCATGCTTTAGCTAAGCCCCATGCAACTCAGCGTGTGGCTGAAGTATGTGCAGACTGTGCAGGAGTGGGTATATGAAACATATCGTTCAGCAAATCCATTTTGTTGGTATCGGCGGAGCAGGCATGAGTGGTATTGCCGAAGTTTTGCTGAATCTGGGATATCAGGTATCTGGATCTGACTTAGCTGAAGGTGCTGTAACGAAGCGCCTAAAAGATTTGGGTGCAGTGATTCATATTGGGCATGACCCTAAAAATATTGGTACTGCAGAAGCGGTAGTCATTTCGACTGCAGTTGCAGGCAATAACCCCGAAGTATTAGCTGCTCGCGCAGCCAAGGTTCCCGTTATTCAGCGGGCTGTCATGCTCGGCGAGCTTATGCGTTTAAAGCAGGGTATTGCGATTGCAGGTACTCATGGCAAAACAACGACCACTAGTTTAGTTGCCTCAGTCTTGGCTGAGGGTGGTTTAGATCCAACCTTCGTTATTGGAGGTAAGTTAAATTCTGCAGGTGCAAACGCACGCTTAGGTCAGGGCGACTTTATTGTGGTGGAAGCTGATGAGTCTGATGCCTCCTTCTTGCAATTATTTCCTGCGATGGAAGTTGTTACGAATATTGATGCTGATCATATGGATACCTATCAACATGATATGGCCAGATTGAAGCAGGCTTTTGTGCAGTTTATTCAACGTATGCCTTTTTACGGTGTTGCTGTTCTGTGCATTGATGATGCCAATGTTCGCGATATTGTTCCCTTTGTGTCACAGCCAGTATTGCGCTACGGCTTGTCTGATGATGCAGATATTCGTGCAAGCAATGTACGGGCCATAGGTACTCGTATGCACTTTACGGTTGATCGTAAAACTGTACGTCGTCATGGCAATAAGCCAGGTCGTCTTGAGGTGCAATTAAATTTACCCGGTCTACACAATGTTCAAAATGCTTTAGCAGCAATTGGTATTGCAACGGAATTGGGTGTTAGCGATGAGGCTATTGTGAAGGCTTTATCTGAATTTAGTGGCGTTGGTCGTCGCTTCCAAAGGTATGGAGAAATTCCTTTGGCCTCTGGTGGAAGCTTCACATTAATAGATGATTACGGACACCATCCCGTTGAAATGGCCGCTACATTATCCGCAGCCCGTGGTGCTTATCCAGGCCGTCGTTTGGTATTGGCATTCCAGCCCCATCGCTTTACAAGAACTCGTGATTGCTTTGGTGAATTTGTGCAAGTACTCAAAAATTTTGATGCACTCGTGTTAACCGAAGTATATCCAGCTGGTGAGGCAAAGATTCCGGGTGCTGATGGTCAAAGTCTTATTAAGGCAGCACTCACAACCGATAAGGGTGTGAACAGTTCCTTGGATAGCGCAGCCGTTGCGTTTGCTTTAAACATTGCGGAAATGCCAGAAAAACTCAGCGTCTTATTGCGTGATGGCGATGTCTTAATCACGATGGGTGCAGGCTCTATCTCCGGCTTACCTCATGTATTAGCGGAGGCGAAACATGTCTAAACAAAATACGCAAATGCATTCGTGGGGCGAGCGTGTAAAGAGTGATCTCGTTCACTTGGATGTCAAGTCATTAGGTCGAGTAGGCGTTTTATTGGGTGGTCGCTCCGGTGAGCGAGAGATTTCCCTAATGTCAGGTAAGGGCGTATTGGAAGCCTTGCTCTCTAAGGGGGTTGATGCGCACCCATTTGATCCGGGATTACGTTGTCCAACTGAGTTAGCCCAAGAAAAATTTGACCGTGTATTTATTTCCTTACATGGACGTTACGGTGAAGATGGCACTATTCAAGGATTGCTCGAGCTATTAGGCTTACCTTATACCGGTAGTGGTGTACTAGCTTCTGCACTGGCAATTGACAAAATTGCGACCAAGCTGGTTTGGCTTAGTAGTGGTCTTTCAACTCCTGAATTTGAAGAGCTGAAAGCCGACAGCGACTGGAATGCTGTAGTGAAGCATTTGGGCTTGCCATTAATTGTGAAGCCCGCACATGAAGGCTCTTCACTAGGCTTAACTAAAGTGAAATCCGCTGAAGAATTGCCCGCTGCCTATAAGTTAGCCGCCGGAATGGATAAGAAGGTGATTGCTGAGACTTGTATTGTTGGCGATGAGTTGACTTGCCCGTTGGTTGGGTTTGGAGTAAATGCAGAAGCATTGCCTGTGATCAAAATCATTCCGCCGGAAGCTAACTATGATTTTCATAATAAGTATTTCTCTGATGAGACCAAATACCTATGCCCAACTGGACTTGCGCCAGAAGTAAATAAAGCAGTTCAAGAATTAGCGTTAGCTGCTTATCGTGCGCTTGGATGCAAAACGTGGGGTCGAGCTGATGTGATGCTCGATAAAAAAACTGATAAACCCTATCTCTTGGAGATGAATACCTCTCCAGGTATGACCTCGCATTCTTTGGTTCCTATGGCGGCAAAAGCGGCTGGTATTGAGTATGCCGAACTAGTTCTCTGGGTCATTAGCCAAACCTTAAATGTTAAAGGGATTGCGCAAGCATGAGTCGGATCGGCGCCTTCTTAAATGGTTGTGGTGAAGTATTTACTTCACTGGCCTCTCCGCTTTGGAATTATCCAGGGAGGATGCAAAAGCTGAGCCGTTTTTTGATGCGTTGTTTTGTAGTGATGGTTTTAGTTGGAATGTTGATGTGGTTGAGTCAGCGCCCAGTATTTGCATTGCGCCAAATAGTGATAGAGCCAGTGGCTGGCCAAACGCTCAAACATATTAATAAACCTGTTGTTAAGCAGCAGGTTTTAGAGACGGTCCAAGGTAACTTCTTTAGTGTGAGATTAGAGGATGTCAAGCGTGGCTTTGAGTCGATGCCTTGGGTGCGTCATGCAAACGTTCGAAGAGTTTGGCCTAATGGATTAATAGTCAGTATTGAAGAACAAAAGCCTTTTGGCACATGGGGCGGTACTGATAGTCATACCCTCATGAATACGCATGGCGAGCTTTTTGCTGGGCGCGTCTCTGATGTGGGAGATGGTATTTCTTTGGTTGATTTCTCAGGACCAGAAGATGCCAGCAAAGAAGTGATGCGCTTGTATGAAAGAGCGAACGCTTGGTTTAAGCCTTGGAGTACAGAAGTGAAAAGCTTAACTCTTTCTGATCGTTACGCTTGGCATGTCAAGCTGTCCAATGGCATGAAGGTGGAGTTTGGTCGGGATGAAGAGAATTCTGACAAAACATTGACTGAAGATCGTGTCGCACGTCTTTTTAAGTATTGGCCGCAGGTTCAAGAGAAGTGGGCTAACCGAGTAGATGCAATTGATCTGCGCTATGCAAATGGTTTTGCAGTGCATCTTGCTTCGGTCAGTTTGAAAAAAATTGAAGCAGATGGCAAAAAAGCGAGCAGAAGCAATGAGGAATGAGAATGAGTAAAGACAACCGCGATTTATTAGTCGGATTAGATATTGGAACATCCAAGGTGGTTGCTTTGGTTGCTGAGTTAGCCGCTGACGGCCAATTTAATGTCGTCGGCGTTGGTCAAACTGCATCTAAAGGTTTGAAGAAGGGTGTAGTTGTCAATATTGAAGCTACTGTTCAGTCTATTCAGAAAGCGCTTGAAGAAGCTGAAGTCATGGCCGATCGCCAGATTGTGCAAGTATTTACTGGTATTGCTGGAAACCATATTGTGAGTTTTAACTCCAGCGGTATGGTGGCGATACGCGATAAAGAAGTTAGTGCTGGCGATGTTGAGCGTGTTTTGGAAACTGCAAAAGCAATCAATATTCCAACGGATCAACAAATCCTTCATATCCTTGTTCAAGAATTCATTATTGATGGGCAGGAGGATGTGCGAGAGCCAATTGGTATGAGTGGTTTGCGCCTAGAGGTGAAGGTGCATATTGTTACTGGTGCCGTTAGTGCTGCGCAAAATATTGTGAAGTGTGTGCGTCGCTGTGGATTAGAAGTAAATGATCTCATTTTGCAGCCGCTTGCATCTAGCTTAGCCGTGTTAACAGAAGATGAAAAAGAGCTGGGCGTTGTCTTGGTGGATATTGGTGGCGGCACAACTGACATTGCTATCTATTGCCAAGGCTCCATTCGACATACTGCTGTGATTCCAATTGCGGGCGATCAAATTACTAATGACATTGCAATGGCATTGCGTACCCCGACTATTGATGCGGAAGATCTCAAGATTCAATATGGCATTGCTCGCCAGGATATGGCAGATCCAAGCACCATGATTGATGTCCCAGGCGTTGGTGATCGTGAGTCACGACCAATGTCAAAGCAAGCATTAGCTGCTGTGATCGAACCACGTGTTGAGGAGTTATTTACTTTAGTAAGGGGTGTAGTTCGTGATTCTGGTTATGAAGATATGGTGTCCTCAGGAATCGTGTTGACTGGTGGTACCTCTTTAATGCCGGGCATGGTTGAGCTTGCTGAGCAAGTGTTCTTGCGCCCAGCGCGTATCGGAACTCCTGAATACCGTGGCCACTTACATGAGGTTTTGCGTAGCCCCCGTTTTGCTACCAGCATTGGTTTATTGATGGAAGGCCAGGCGCAGTTGTTGCGTGGTCGTCGAGTATCGCAGTCAGGCGCCTTGCAAAGTGTGGTTACGCGCATGAAGGAATGGTTCGCAGGAAATTTTTAAGTTTTTCGTCGTCGTCAATGTAGTACTTATTACCTAGGAGGGTATATGGAATTTGAAATGTTAGATCAAGAAACAGCCGGTAAAACCATTATTAAAGTGGTTGGAGTTGGTGGGGCAGGTGGTAATGCAGTTCAGCACATGATTCGTCGCGGTGTTAATGGCGTAGAGTTTATTTGCATGAACACCGATGCTGGCGCTTTACAGCGTTCTGAGGCATCTGTGAATTTGCAACTAGGCTCTAGCGGACTCGGTGCTGGTGCAAAACCTGAAATCGGTGCAGCTTCCGCTGAAGAAGCGCGAGCCCGTATAGCAGATACATTGCAAGGTGCACACATGGTCTTCATCACTGCCGGTATGGGTGGTGGCACAGGTACTGGTGCAGCGCCAATCGTTGCTCAAGTTGCCAAAGAGATGGGTATTTTGACTGTCGGTGTGATTAGCAAGCCATTTGATTTTGAGGGCGTTAAGCGTCTTAAAGTTGCGGAGAATGGCGCTACCGAACTTGAAGCATATGTTGATTCATTGATCGTAGTTCTCAATGAAAAACTCTTTGAAGTCATGGGTGAAGATGCGGAGTTTGATAAGGCATTTGCATGTGCTGATGATGTATTGCATAACGCTGTTTCAGGTATTGCAGAAATCATTAACGTGCAAGGTTTGATCAACGTCGACTTTGAGGATGTCAAAACAGTAATGGGCGAACAGGGTAAGGCAATGATGGGAACTGCAACAGTTTCGGGCATGGACCGTGCACGCTTAGCCGCTGAAGCTGCAGTTGCTTCGCCACTACTCGAGGGAGTCGATTTATCTGGTGCGCGTGGTGTATTGGTTAATATTACTGCTAGCCGTTCATTGAAATTGTCTGAAACTCGCGAAGTAATGGCAGCAATTCGTGGTTATGCTGCAGATGATGCTACTGTGATTTTTGGTACTGTGTATGACGAGAGCTTAGGGGATGCATTGCGTGTCACAGTTGTTGCTACTGGCTTGAATAATCCACAAGCACGCCAACATCATCAACCAGAAGTGGTTTGGAGACAAGCTACTGGTACGCATGATGCGATGCCAACAATGGCTGACTTAAACAGCTTTGCCCCAGCAAGTGCTTCAGCAGCAATCAGTAGAGTGAATTTAGATTCAGCTCTGAGTACTAGTGCTGGTTTGGCAATGACAGGTGCAGGGAATGCGCCTTCGATAGCTGCTCAACCTACCTCTAGTGGTGTTGATTACAGTCAATATGATTTGCCACGTGTATTCCGTAGTTCTCGTGAAGTGACACCTGCTCCTGCATTGGGTGCTGATAGCTCTCCGCAGGCAAAAACCATGTTGGATAAAGGGGCTGATTACTACGAAATCCCAGCTTTTTTACGTAAGCAAGCAGACTAAACCACTGCTCAATACAATAGATCTTGCAGAATGCCAGCGCGACGCCCCTCCGGACGACGAATCCCGCGCTAGCGTTGGCATACTCATGACAACTATTTCATTGGAGACTTTATGATCGCAGTCGGACAAAAATTACCAAACGCTACTCTTTATGAGTTTTTAGATGAAGCTAGCGAGGGTTGCGCTATTGGACCAAACGCATTTGAAGTTGAAAAACTCACTGCCGGCAAAAAGATAGTGATCTTTGCATTACCTGGTGCATTCACGCCAACTTGTTCAGCAAAGCACGTTCCTAGCTATGTTGAGCACTTTGATGCAATCAAAGCAAAAGGCGTTGATGAAATTTGGTGTGTTTCTGTAAACGACCCATTCGTTATGGGTGCTTGGGGCCGAGACCAAAAGGTTGGCAAAAAGATTCGCATGCTGGGTGATGGCAGTGCTGAATTTACTAAGAAACTTGGCCTAGAGTTGGATTTGGTTGCCCGTGGTTTGGGTGTTCGTTCAGATCGCTACGCCATGATTGTTGAGGATGGTGTTGTGACAACCTTGAATCGCGAAGCGCCTGGTAAATTTGAAGTAAGCGATGCCGCTTCTATCTTGAAAAAGCTTTAATAAATCATCCCTGAATTTAGACAAACCATGATGAAGCAACGCACAATCGCCACCCCGATTAAAACCGTGGGGATTGGCTTGCACTCTGGACGTAAGGTGACTTTGTCTATTAAGCCTGCACCGGTAAATTCTGGAATTGTATTTGTACGTGTAGATACCCCAGAGCAATCGCTTATACCGGCCACTGCTCTGGCGGTTTGCGATACTCGCCTGGCCTCAGTAATACAAAAGGATGGCGTGCGTGTCTCCACTGTGGAGCATTTACTTTCAGCTTGTGCAGGCCTAGGACTTGATAATTTATTAATTGAGCTTGATGGCGAAGAAGTGCCCATCATGGATGGCAGCGCAGCATCATTTTTGTTCCTAATGGAATCCGCTGGTATAGCTGAGCAAGAAGCTTCTAGACAGTTTGTGGTGATTAAAAAACCTGTAGAAGTGAAAGAGGGCGACAAGCTTGCACGTCTAGAGCCTTTTTTTGGATTTAAGTTGGATTTCACCATTGACTTTAAGCATCCCGCAGTAGATAAAACTGGTCAACGTTTTGTGGTGGATTTTGCTGAGCATGCTTATCGTAGTGAGATTGGCCGTGCCAGAACCTTTGGTTTTGCTCACGAGGTTGAGGCCTTGCGAGAGATGGGTTTAGCGCGTGGTGGAAGCTTGGATAACGCAATTGTGCTCGATGAGCACCGTATTCTCAATAACGAAGAGTTACGTTATGAAGATGAGTTCGTGCGCCATAAAATCTTGGATGCCATTGGCGATCTGTATTTAGTTGGGCACCCGATTGTGGGTTCCTATGTTGCTGAAAAATCAGGACATGCCTTAAATAACGCGCTCTTGCGTAAACTTTTGGAAGATCCTAGCACTTATGAAATCAGCAGTTTCCCAGAAAACAAGGCTCCAGCAGCCTATTCCAAAGAGAGTCAACCCCTCTTTTTCTAGGTTTATTTAGGCTTGCTCTGTAGTAGGCGTTCAACTGCCTTATGTAGATCCGAATCAGGCGCTAATTTATTCAACAATGATTCCCAAGAAGCCCTTGCAACAGCATTAAAGCCCCTTGGTTTTTGGCTAGCCTGGAGACCCTCGCGAGGCTTGATTTCCCAGGTGGATGGCGCTGGCTTTAGACGCACCTTAATACTAGTGCAGACTACCCCTTTTTTAGCTAACTCATTGATTAGGCTAGGTAAAACTTGTTGAAGGCGAGTAGCAACACTTGCCCCGTTCACTAACAAAAAGAGTTCATTCTGACCACCTGAACGCCACCCAGCCTCAATTTTGGGCGCTAAATTTTCTAAATCTAGCTCGAATAGAGCAGCTTTTAGGGCAATTTTGAGTTTGGCCAAATCTTCAGTTTTAGCCAGAATTCCGCCCAAGCCCTCAGACTCGCGCAAATACTCCAACCACTCATGGGCGGCTTTCGTACGAATAGGTTTAGGGGCAAAGTTCATATAAAAAGAGGGTGCGGGTGATAAACTCAAGGTCTTAATTTACTTCAATATCCCATGGTAATCGGTCTTCTTAAAACCCTGGTTGGCAGTCGTAACGACCGCCTCTTAAAACAGTATCGCAAAGTAGTTGCCAAAGTTAGTGCTTTCGAGCCTAGCCTGCAAGCTTTGGGTGATGCCGCACTGCAAGCAAAAACTGCTGAGTTCAAATCACGTTTGGCTGCGGGCGAGTCATTAGATGATATTGCTCCAGAAGCTTTTGCAGTAGTTCGTGAGGCAAGCACAAGGGTAATGAAGATGCGCCATTTTGATGCGCAGATGATGGGTGGCCTCGCACTTCATCAAGGCAAGATTGCTGAAATGGGAACTGGTGAAGGCAAGACCTTAACTGCTACGCTTCCCGTCTATTTAAATGCTCTCACAGGCAAGGGTGTTCACGTCATTACAGTAAACGATTACTTAGCTCAGCGCGATGCCGAGTGGATGTCAACGCTCTATAACTTTCTAGGAATGAAGGTTGGCGTGAATCTATCGCAAATGGATCACGCTACTAAGCAAGAGGCTTATGCAGCTGATATTACCTACGGGACCAATAACGAATTTGGTTTTGATTACCTTCGTGACAATATGGTCCAAGACTTGGGTCAGCGCGTTCAGCGTGGTCTAGCTTATGCAATTGTTGACGAAGTAGACTCTATTTTGATTGATGAGGCGCGCACCCCATTGATCATTTCGGGGCAGGCTGAAGACCACACTGATTTATACATCAAGATCAATGCATTACCTGCTCACTTGGAGCGCCAAATCGGTGAAGAGAAAGCAGATGGCACTGGTGTTGAAAAGCCGGGCGACTACTGGGTTGATGAAAAGTCCCATCAAGTCTATTTAACAGAGCGCGGCCATGATAAGGCTGAGACAGTCTTAGTTGAGATTGGCGCCTTGAATGATGGCGACTCCTTATACGCCCCACAAAATATTACATTGATGCACCACGTTTACGCAGCTTTGCGTGCGCATACTCTTTACAACCGCGACCAGCAATATGTTGTTCAAAATAATGAAGTCATCATTGTTGATGAGTTCACTGGACGCTTAATGCAGGGTCGTCGTTGGTCTGATGGTTTGCATCAAGCTGTAGAGGCAAAAGAAGGCGTGCAGATTCAGAATGAGAATCAGACGCTAGCGACGATCACTTTCCAAAACTACTTCCGTATGTATGGCAAGTTGGCCGGTATGACTGGTACTGCCGATACTGAAGCTTATGAGTTCAAGGAAATCTACAGTCTTGAGACTGTAGTCATCCCTCCAAATCGTATTAGCCAAAGAAAAGATCGCCAAGATCAGATCTATAAGACATCGCGCGAGCGTTATGACGCAGTGATTAAGGATATTGAGGACTGTTACCAGCGTGGTCAGCCTGTCTTGGTGGGTACAACTTCGATTGAGAACTCAGAACTCATTGCAGGCTTGCTAGATCAGCGTCAACTACCCCATCAAGTCTTGAATGCGAAACAGCATGCTCGTGAAGCAGAGATCATTGCTCAAGCCGGTCGGCCTAAGATGATCACCATTGCTACCAATATGGCGGGCCGTGGAACAGATATCGTTTTGGGCGGCAATGTTGGTAAGCAATCATCCTTGATTGAGGCTGATGCCGCTCTTTCAGATGTAGAAAAATCAGCCAAGATTAAGACTTTGCAGGACGAATGGCAAAGCCTGCATGACAAAGTGTTAGTTGCTGGTGGTTTGCACATTATCGGTACGGAGCGCCATGAGAGTCGTCGTATCGATAATCAGCTTCGTGGTCGTGCTGGTCGTCAGGGTGACCCAGGCTCTTCCCGCTTCTATCTCTCTTTAGATGATTCGCTTTTACGTATTTTTGCTGGAGATCGTCTACGTGCAGTCATGGACCGTCTCAAGATGCCAGATGGCGAGCCGATTGAGGCAGGTATGGTGACTCGCTCTATCGAGTCCGCACAGCGCAAGGTTGAAGGTCGCAACTTTGATATTCGTAAGCAATTATTGGAATACGACGACGTTGCTAATGATCAACGTAAAGAAACTTATCGCCTCAGAAATGAAGTATTGGAAAGTAGCGATGTTGGAGATATGATTGCGAACTTGCGCGAAGATGTATTGCGTGGCATTTGCGCCCTATATATTCCTTTGGAGTCTATGGAAGAGCAGTGGGACTTAGTTGGTCTAGAGAATGCATTGGCCGGCGACTGGGGTTTAACAGTCGATCTGAAAAATTGGGTTGAAAATGCTACTTCTATGGACGATGAGCAAATTGTTAATCGTGTATTAGCAGTTGCAAAAGAAACTTATGACGCAAAAGTAGAGCTTTCTGGACGCACATCTTTCGCTGGGTTTGAGCGCTCGGTTTTGCTATACAGTTTAGATACCCATTGGCGTGAACACTTAGCTGCCTTAGACCATTTACGTCAAGGCATTCATTTGCGTGGCTATGCTCAGAAAGATCCAAAGCAGGAGTACCGTCGCGAAGCATTTGAGCTTTACGGTGAGTTGCTCAATGTTATCAAGAATGACGTTGTGAAAAGCATCATGACGGTGCAGATTCGTAGTGCCAGTGAGTTAGATGAGGCCTCCGAGTCAATTAATGAAGATTTAGCCAAACTCTCAGATGTCCAATATCAGCATGCCGATGCAGATATTGAGCTGGCAGGGTCGACAGGTGATCGTGGCGCAGCCATCGAAATTGCTCCAGCACCATTACGTGCTGGTCCTAAGGTGGGTCGCAATGATCCTTGCACCTGCGGAAGTGGTAAGAAGTACAAGAACTGCTGCGGCGCATTAAGCTAAACCGATTAGGATGAAAAAGAGCTGCTAGACTCCGCAGCTCAGCAATGCCTCATCTACAATTGTCGGATCATGACAGTTAACTTACCACTCCCCCAAAAAGACCAACTAAAACCTGTTAAAGGTTTTCAGATGGGCATCGCTGAAGCTGGAATCAAAAAAGCCAATCGTAAGGATCTATTGGTGATGACCTTAGTCCCTGGCTCACAAGTTGCTGGTGTTTTTACCTTAAACCGGTTCTGCGCTGCACCAGTTCAGGTTTGCCGAGAGCATTTGGCTTTGGATGGCGCTAAGGGCGAGATTCGGGCGCTGGTGGTGAATACGGGTAATGCCAATGCAGGAACGGGTGAGCGGGGCATGAAAGATGCCCTGGGAACTTGTGCCGAGTTAGCAAAAGAGCTCAAGCTCAACCCAGAACAGATTCTGCCTTTTTCAACTGGCGTGATTCTAGAGCCACTGCCAATTGATAAATTGATTTCTGCTTTACCGAAAGCAGTTGCCAATCTAGACGAAGACCATTGGTTTGATGCGGCAGAAGCGATCATGACAACGGATACACAGCCTAAGGCAACATCGATGATGGTGCAGACTCCAGCTGGCACTGTGACTATTACTGGTATCTGCAAGGGTGCGGGAATGATTCACCCGAATATGGCCACTATGTTGGGATTCATCGCAACTGATGTTGGTTTTGCACCGGGTCTACTTGCCGCCTTGACTCAGGAGGTTGCTGATCAATCATTTAACGCAATTACGATTGATGGCGATACCTCGACCAATGACTCATTCATCATCATGGCAACTAATCAATCGGCTGTACAGATTAAATCAAAGGATGATGTTGCTTATGGTGTAGTTCGGACTGCATTAATTGATCTTGCACGCAAGCTTGCTCAAATGATTGTGAGAGATGGTGAGGGCGCAACAAAATTTATTACGATTCATGTACAAGGTGGCAAGACTGAAGAGGAGTGTCGCTTAGTGGCGGAGGCAATCGCCCACTCACCTTTAGTAAAGACAGCCTTCTTTGCGAGTGATCCTAATTTAGGTCGTATCCTTGCTGCGATTGGCTATGCTGGCATAACTGATCTTGACGTGAACCAAGTGCAAATGTGGCTTGGAGATGTATGGGTTGCCAAGAATGGTGGCCGCAATCCTGATTATCAAGAGCTTGATGGTCAGAGGGTAATGCAGGCTCCAGAAATTACGGTCAAGATTGATCTAGGTCGCGGATCAGCGCAGCAGACAATGTGGACTTGTGATCTATCGCATGACTACGTTTCTATAAATGCTGATTACCGGTCATAGGAACTCGTTATATGAATGAAAAATTAGAGCAACTCTTAAGCCATCTTGAAACATTTTTGCCTAAGGCGCTGACCGAAGAGCAGTGGAAATCTTCAACTGCTTTTAGATGGCGTCGTCGCGATAGCATATTTGGCAGCATTGGATTTTTGCAGTCAGTAAAGCATGTCGCTGATATCTCTTTTGAAGATCTAAAAAATATCGATCGTCAACGTGATGCGATTCGTGACAATACGAAAAATTTTATTCAGAAGAAGCCTGCTAATAATATTTTGTTAACGGGCGCACGTGGTACAGGAAAGTCATCGCTTATTAAAGCCAGCTTACATGAGTTTGCTAGCCAGGGCTTGCGCTTAGTTGAGGTTGAAAAAGAGCATTTAGCAGACTTAGCTGATATCACGGATTTATTGGCCGATCGTCCAGAGCGCTTTATTGTTTTTTGTGATGATCTCTCATTTGAGGATGGCGAATCTGGTTATAAGGCGATGAAGTCTGCCTTGGATGGCTCTGTGTCAGCTCAAGTGGACAATATTTTAATTTATGCCACTTCTAACCGACGCCATCTTTTACCTGAATATATGAAGGACAACGAGGGTTATGTTCATGGCGATGACGGAGAAATTCATCCGGGTGAAGTCGTGGAAGAAAAAATTTCTCTATCAGAGCGTTTTGGCTTATGGCTCTCTTTCTATCCACCAAAACAAGACGAGTATTTAGAAATTGTCGCCCATTGGCTAGGCCATTTTGGTTTAAGTGATGCGCAAATTGAGGGCGCTAGAGCTGAGGCATTGGTTTGGGCCCTAGAGCGCGGTTCGCGTTCTGGTCGTGTAGCTTGGCAGTTTGCTAAGCACTGGGCTGGTTCACATACCGCTTAATCATTGATAATTCATGAGTGACGCTAATCGCCCTGTGACGGAAGTTGCCGCTGGAATTCTGTTGGATGCGGAAGGACGCTATCTTTTAGGTCAGCGCCCTGAGGGCAAGCCATATGCGGGTTACTGGGAAGTGCCGGGTGGAAAAATTGAAGCCGGTGAATCCGTTTTTACAGCCCTGAAACGTGAATTACAAGAAGAGCTTGGGATTGATATTGAGTCTAGCGAAGAGTTGCTTATCTTAGAGCATGACTATCCACATGCTTATGTACGTTTGCATGTCAACATCATTCGAAACTGGTCTGGTATACCCACAGGTTGTGAGGGTCAGGCGCTCTCTTGGCAGTTGCTTGGGGATGCGCATCCGACGGTAGAGCCTTTATTACCGGCTGCATGGCCCATGCTAGAAAAGCTCAAACAGCTCAAGATTTAGAGCTGGCAGAGGGTGATCCTAAAAGGTACATTCTCATTCATCGTCTGCGGCTTTTTATCTTGATCAATTTTCAGAAAACGAATTGAGAGCAGATATTTATTGGCGCTGATTTCTGAATAGAGAGAGTCATCTTCAACAGCAATGCGCATTAATTGATACACCTTGCCTGACGGCGCCTGTTGATAGGCACCTTGATGCGCTACAACATCTTTCGCCTCGCCAGATTGGCGAAGTAGTCTTAAGAAAATTTGACAAGCTTCATGCCATGGCAAAAGTGGTGCAACGTATTTTTCTAACAACTCCCTACGTTGAGTCGAAGAAGTATTTTTCCAAGCATGATAGCTAGGTAAATCAATCGGACTTGTTCCGCCTGGAATATTTAGCCTGGTCCGAATAGCATTAAGCCACTCACTCTCGGTAATTGCAGCATTAGGCTTACCCACAGACTGATTAATATTTTGCGCAGCTTTGTCAATTTCAGACAGCGTTTGTGTGAGCGCTTCTTGATCTACCTTTTGGGAGGACTTCAAGCCATTTAAGGCATATCTTTGGCGCTCAAATTCTTTAAGCAATAGGGACTTAATATCGCCTCTAGAACCAATATCTCCCAGGTCAAACAACATTGCAATCGCATTGTGGTGCAGCTCGGGGTCATCTGATCGGAGAAAGTGATTAAAACGGGCGAACAAATACTCAAGTCGAAGCATGCTTCGAACTAATTCATTGAAAGGGTATTCGTAGACAATCACAAGCCTATATTCTATGACGAACTTAAAGGTTCTTCTAAAATTTTGAGCAATTGTTGGTGCAGTTTTAAAACCGCTGGCTTGAGCTCATCTAAGCTACCGTGATTTTCAATAACAGCATTGGCTGTTGTGAGACGAGCATTTCGGCTAGTTTGTGCTTTGAGAATATTTTCTACTTCTGAGCGTGCCATATTGTTGCGGTGCATCACCCGTTGAATTTGGCTCTCTTCTGTGCAATCCACCACTACAAGATAGTCAATGAGCTTGATCCAAAATCCAGACTCAATTAGTAGGGGAACTACAAAAACAAGGTAGGGCACTCCGGACTTGGCTAGCTCCAGGGCTTGCTTAGCAGTTTCTGCCTGAATCAATGGGTGGGTGATTTGCTCTAAAACCTGACGGGCACTAGGATCTTCGAAGACTACAGCCCGCATTTTGGGTCGATTAAGAGCGCCTTGGGGATCAATAAAGTCAGCCCCGAAGGCCTTGGTAATTAATGGAATAGCTTTTCCGCCAGGGGCGGTGATTTGATGTGAAATCTTGTCTGTATCAATAATGCCGGCGCCGTACCCACCTAGCAAGTCACTAACTACAGTTTTTCCAGACCCAATGCCACCAGTTAAGCCAACGAGAGGAATTTTCCCTTTTAAGGCTTTTAGATCAGCTTGGGCAGAATCAAAGTTTGAATGAGTTGAGGCCATAACAACTCAATGATGCCAGCAATAGCTAAAAAGGGGCCAAAAGGAAATGCTTCCTGCAAATGATGCCTACGTAATTTAAGCCAAATGATGCCACCCAGTATCCCTGTAAGGGAGGCCATCAGTAGGATGCTAGGTAGGGCACTCCAGCCTAAGCAAGCACCCAGCGCCGCTAGGAGCTTGGCATCACCCATGCCAATACCATCTCGGTTTTTCAGGAGGCGATAGCCAGTATTTAATGCCCACAACAAACCATAGCCTAGAAATGCGCCAACAAATGCCGAGCTTGGACTGGTAAAGCGCAGGTCTGAGAATGCGTTAAAGGCAATGCCCAGAATGATCAAGGGGAAGGTGATTGCATTCGGTAGACGGAAAGTGCGCCAATCGATATAAGCTAAATACAGTAAAACCAGTATCAGCAGAGATTGAATTATCCAGATGCTCGCTTTGGGATCCACTAAACGATTTGTCCTAAATTAAAGATGGGTAGATATAAGATTATGACTAAGCCGCCAATGATGGCACCAACAAACAGAATCAATGCGGGCTCCAAGCTTTGACTGAGTGCATTGAGTCGGCCACTCAGTTGGGAGCCTAGAGTTGTGGCGCGCTTATTTAACATTTCAGCCAATGCGCCACTTTCAGCACCAATGTGAAGTAGTAGTAGCGTCTCTACATCAAGAATTCTTGACTTGGGATCGGCTCGCTTGAGTGATTCCCCCAAGGGCCAGCCACGAGTGAGGTGTTTAAATACCTCGGCACTGAAGTCATGGCTGACCCAGTGATTGGAGGACTCTGCGGTAACTCTGAGCGCATCTGGGAGTGGTAAGCCAGTTTCTAAAAGATGTCCTAAAGTTCGACACCAATGACTTAGTGTCGCTAGCCTAAACAAGCCGCCAAAAAATGGAATGCGCAACAAGAGGGCATCACAATATTTTTGGAGTGAGCTTGATTTGAGCCAGACGTATACAAAGCCTGTGGCGATAAAGAAAATACTCAGCAATAGTTCTACAAAGTAATTTTGAATACCTGTGGAAATGAAGATGAGGATTCTGGTTGGCGCTGGTAGCTCAGCCTGAAAATGCCCAAAGACCTCTTTAAATACAGGTACAACCCAAATCATCATCACCAGGACAAGTAGAAAAGATGTTACTAAAGTAATGATGGGATACGTTAGTGACTGTTGTACTTTTCTTCGCAACTCAATCTGAGCTTCCAGTTGTTGTGAAATTGTGCGTAGCGCTAGGCCTAGATCACCTGTTCTCTCGCTGACTCTGATGAGGTTAGAAAACTCTGGGGAAAATTTTCCATCTTGGGTACTCAGGCAAAAAGAAAAACTATTCCCCTTTTGAAGAAGGGTACGAACATCTTCTAGCCAAGCCTGCCAGGATTTTGGTGCAGACTGAATTAATAGCTCGATAGCATTGAGCAAGGGAAGTCCAGCCTGAAGAAGGGCGAGCATCTGCTCTGCAAAATGGAGTTGCTCAGACTTGCTGAGTTTGCTCTTGAAAAGCATTTAGACTAATGCCAAGTGCCAAGTTCGGCATCTAGCGATATCTGATCTATTAAGCCGGACTTTATTAATTGCATTCCTGCTGAGTGGATATCTAGAGCTTTAGCTGACTCAAACAACTGTTTTTCTCCTAAGACCTCATGAATGCCAATACGACCAAAGTAGCCAGATCCCTTACAAAGCTTACAAGGCAACTCATTTTGAATGAGATTGCAATGATTGCAGCGTTTACGAATTAATCTTTGAGAGCTGACGCAAACAAGGCAAGATTCAATAGATTCTTGATCTATACCGAGGGTTTTGAGTCGGGTTAAAGCGCCAATGGCATTGCGTGTATGAAGTGTACTTAAAACCAAATGCCCTGTTTGTGCCGCTTGAATAGCAAGCTGTGCGCTGGCTGCATCCCGTATTTCACCAATCATGATGACATCCGGATCTTGGCGCAAGAGTGCGCGAATAATAGTTGGAAAATCAAGCCCTGCTTTTGGGTGATAGGCCACTTGATTTATTCCGGGTAGCCTGATTTCAATAGGATCTTCAACCGAGCAAATATTGCGTTGCACGTGATTCAATGAGCTCAAACAGCTGTACAAGGTTCGTGTCTTACCGCTTCCAGTAGGTCCCGTTACCAGAATCAATCCATTAGTTTGGCTAATCGCCTCTTGGACTATTCCTAGCTGCTCCGGGAGTAAGCCGATTTGATCTAAGGCTAAATCTTCTAAGCAGCTAGGCAAAATACGTACTACTGCTTTTTCACCATGCAAGGTGGGAAGAATAGATACTCGGCAATCAATATTGGGTTTGCTAAAGTTATAGCCAATCACAAGACGCCCATCTTGAGGTAGACGTTTTTCTGCAATATCAAGACGCGCCAATATTTTGATGCGCGTAATTAGACGTTCATGAAAATCAATAGGGTATTGGTTTTGTAGGGTGAGAAGGCCATCTATTCTCATACGTACTACAGTTTCTTGAGATCTCGCCTCAATATGAATATCCGTAGCACGATTATTTAATGCATCAACAGCGATGTCATGCCAGGTTCGAATGATGTGGGAGTCATGCAGTAGGTCACTCAATCTTGGTTCGGCTGAGCAAGGGGTTGGTATAGCTTCACTGTTTTCACGCCATGCTCATCAAACTGTACGATTTCCATCACCACGCCAGCAATTCGAATGCTGACATCGTAATCAGGAATGGCTTCGAGCTTTTCTAGGATAAGCCCATTTAGGGTGCGCGGCCCATCGAGCGGGAGATCCAATTTCAGAAGACGATTTAAATCTCGTAATGAGGCAGTGCCGCTAGCAAGGTAAGTGCCATCGGTAAGCCAATGAGGATCATGAGAAAGATTAGAAAAAGAGGTGGTGAACTCACCAATAAGTTCTTCAACAATATCTTCAAAAGTGACTAGACCTAGGACTTCGCCATATTCATTTACTACTAAGCTTAAGCGTTGTTGGTTATCTTGAAAAAATTGCATCTGCTGTAGAACGGGCGTACCACTAGGAATGAAATAGGGCTCATTGAGTAGGGATCTGAAGTCTTCATGATGAAGTTCTGCATTACCTAGTAATGAGAGTGCTTTTTTCACAGATAGAATTCCAACGATGCGCTCAGAGTCACTATCGCATACTGGAAGTTTGTTGTGATAGCAGGTTTCTAATTGCTCGATCACCTCCTCAATAGGGCGAGAAAGATCAAGTACTTCGATTTTGGAGCGCGGCGTCATCACATCATCAACCAAAATATTTTCAAGATTGAAAAGATTTAACAAAATATTGCGATGATGTGCAGAAACAAATCGATTGGATTCTAGAACTAAGCTACGTAATTCTTCTTTACTCATGACCCCGTTATCAGTCGATGCTTGTAATCCTGAAACCTTCATCAATCCCGATACAAAGCTATTAATGAACCAGAGTAGTGGCTTGAGTACAAAAGTGAGGGGCAGAATGAACCAGCCAACATTACTTGCAATTTTTTCTGGAAAAGCAGCACCTATTACTTTCGGAGTGATTTCGCTAAAAATAATGATGAGTAGTGCAACAACCAATGTAGCAATAGATAACACTAGGCCGCTATCACCAAAAATATGTAAAGCAATACCAGTGACTAAAATTGGTAGGATGGTATTGATGAGGTTATTGGATATCAGTAATACTGAAAGCAGTGAATCCATCCGCTTTAATAGTCGTTCGGCAAGCGCAGCTCCAGCATTACCACCCTGAGCCATAGCCCGCAGGCGATGACGATTGGATGAAAGCATGCTGGTTTCGGCCATAGAAAAGAAACCAGATAGTGCGAGTAAGAATAGGACTAATGCGACTTGGCCAATAAAAGGCCAATCATCAAAAAAAGTGTCCATCAGTTATGCCTGCAAAGAATAAGGAACAACCAATATAGCAAAGTGCTATTTCACTAGCTATAGCTATATCGGAATCCCGTATGAATTTATCCGTCAATCTGTGTCAGAATCTTCTGCATGTCTACCCTTGGATCAGTCGAGTATTGCGTTATATCCGCCCCTTTTGGGCGTTTAGGCGTGCAAACAGAGTTAGTGGATGGGAGTTTGATGATCTCAAAAATCGATTACCTCCCTCCAGAAGCTGCCTTGATTCCGCCGGGAAATGCGTTGGCGAGAGCTTTCTCAAAGCAGTGCGCTCAGTACTTTAATAATGCTTTATCCATATTTGATGTTCCGCTCAAGCCTGCCGGAACTGCTCATCAGCAAAAAGTTTGGAATGCCACTCTAGGTATTGGGGTGGGAAAGACAATCACCTATGGTGAGATTGCAAAACAGATTAAAAGTGGGCCTCGTGCAGTTGGGACTGCTTGCGGCGCCAATCCTTACCCTTTAGTTACCCCATGCCATAGAGTAGTTTCTGCGCAAGGTCTTGGGGGTTTTATGAAAGAAGATAGCCCAGGTTTTTATCGCCAGATCAAAATTTGGCTCTTAAAGCATGAGGGCGCGCTCTAACAATTCTTTGCCGAGAGTTTTCTGAGTTGCTGAGATGCTGCGTAAAAGAATGATTTCATCAGGAGTGCATTCCCGGCTGCAATCTTTGTGAAGGTATAGAAAATCCAAACGGAATTTCTAGAAAGTTTTACCTCAGACTGATTGCTAAATTCTTTTCCACGCGCAATTTTTTCTAGCGTCATGACCGCAAGCCCAAAGGCTAGGAAGCAGAAGCGTCTCATGCCAATTTCATTCTCTGGAAGCAAAATAATGTAGCTCATGGAGTTTTGAAGTTTTTCGTAGGCAAGCTTTAGGAGCTCTAATTGGCTCATCTGCGCTG
The DNA here is from genome assembly GCF_018881735.1 of Polynucleobacter sp. Nonnen-W13. Taxonomy (NCBI): domain Bacteria; kingdom Pseudomonadati; phylum Pseudomonadota; class Betaproteobacteria; order Burkholderiales; family Burkholderiaceae; genus Polynucleobacter; species Polynucleobacter sp. Nonnen-W13. The sequence continues at coordinate 206,690 of NZ_JACVPU010000001.1, forward strand.
GTTTCCAAGAGACGCCACGTGCATGATCTGCTGGTGAGTCTTTCAGAATATTGGTCATTTGCAAGGCTTGACCAAAAGCGATGGCTAACTGCTCATGACCTTGAATACGTTTTGCAAACTCCGGGGAATAATGACTAAAGATGTCTGTCAGCAACTCTCCCACTACGCCAGCTACTACATAGCAATACTCTTCAAATTCTGCGAGGTCTTTTAGTCCTGCTTGCGTTTGTCGATTATGAAAATGGGACATACCATCAGACATAATCGAAACACAACGGTTAATGGCCGCCTGATCCTTATCTGGGAAAGTATGCAGAATGCGCAGAACAGTAGGGGTGTGCCTAATTAAATCTAGCTCATCAACATTGGAGTAGTCCTTTAGAGCATCCAGACAAGGACCTAGAAATGACGCTACTGGAATAGTCCCTAGCGTTGCCTCCAAAAATAGCTTAGATAAGCGCTGCTTTTCTGCTGGAACGAGCTCAGCGGCATCTTCGATCGTGTCAACAATGCGGCACAGTAAGTAGGTGTTGCCAACTACTGCTTCAATCGCTGGCGGCAAGAGAGGGATTGTGAGCGCAAAAGTGCGTGATACAGAACCCAAAATCGCTTTTTGATAGGCTAAATCACTATCGGGGTTCTCTTTAGGGTGCATGGCGGAATTCACCCCTGAATTATGTCAGACCAGCATGCCCAAATTTAGCCCCAGTTGGTTAAATGGCATAAGTAACAAAGCCATATAATTTGTGCAAATTCCAGGAGGAGAAATTAGGCGATGTTGATTTGGTTTGTCATCATCTATTGGGTGGTTTCTGTAGGTATTGGCCTATGGGCTGCGCTACGAGTCAAAAACACTGCTGACTTTGCTGCAGCGGGTCATAGCCTTCCTTTACCTATTGTTACCGCCACCGTATTTGCTACTTGGTTTGGCTCCGAGGCAGTTTTAGGTATTCCTGCAACCTTCTTAAAAGAGGGTTTAGGGGGAATCGTATCTGACCCCTTTGGCTCATCTTTATGCCTCATATTAGTGGGCCTGTTTTTTGCTCGTCACCTCTATAACCGTCGCATGCTCACTATTGGTGATTTCTTTAGAGAGAAATACGGTCGTACCGTTGAAGTACTGGTTACGCTTTGCATTGTAATTTCATATTTAGGGTGGGTTTCAGCTCAAATTAAAGCTCTCGGACTAGTTTTTAATGTAGTTTCCGACGGCAGTGTTACGCAAACTGCTGGCATGTTAATTGGTGCTGGAAGTGTGCTGATTTATACATTGTTTGGTGGTATGTGGTCGGTAGCTATAACCGATTTCATTCAAATGATCATTATTGTGGTGGGCATGCTCTACATTGGTGGGGAGATGACAACCCAAGCGGGTGGGGTGGGTATAGTTTTTGATCATGCGCTTGCAGCGGGCCAATTTTCTAATTTTTGGCCTGATATGAACCTAGCCTCCATTCTGGGTTTTACTGCTGCTTTGTGCACCATGATGCTAGGTTCCATTCCGCAGCAAGATGTCTTTCAGCGGATTACCTCATCTAAGAACGTCAATATTGCCGTTCAGGCTGCCTTGTTAGGTGGGGTCTTGTATTTCGTATTTGCCTTTGTGCCGCTATACCTAGCTTATTCAGCAACCATTATTAGCCCTGATTTGGTAAAGCAGTACATAGATGCTGATCCACAAATGATTTTGCCTAAACTCATTCTGAATCATGCTCCACTGATTGCGCAGGTGATGTTTTTTGGCGCCTTGCTATCGGCAATTAAGAGTTGTGCCAGTGCGACTTTGTTAGCACCCTCTGTCACTTTCGCTGAAAATATCATGCGGGGTTTTTATAAGCACTTATCTGATCGAGACTTGCTGAAGATTATGCGAATCACCGTTCTATGCTTCACAGTGGCGGTAACCTTTTTTGCAATTAATTCAGAGCTATCTATTTTTAAGATGGTTGAAAATGCCTACAAGATCACGCTAGTAGCGGCTTTTGTGCCCTTGGCATTTGGTGTGCATTGGTCAAGAGCAAATTCTTTGGGCGGATTGTTGGCTGTTTTAGGGGGTTTAGCGACTTGGATTAGTTGTGAAATCATGGCCCCGACAGCAATCCTGCCCCCTCAATTGGCTGGTCTTTTAGTCAGTATTGCCGGCATGCTATTGGGCGGATTGATAGCAAGGCCGGGGCCAATAGTAAGCTCAGGCGCATTGGATAAGTAGGACCTCAATATTTTATTGCACCCCTAAATGTTCTCCTCTAATATGAGATTAATTCAAAATTTCTTATCTTTGTGGGGTTCCTATGAAAATCTGTGTGATCGGTGGAGGGGGTGCGATTGGCGGCTATCTTGCTGTCATGTTGGCGCGGGCCGGAAATGAAGTTACGGTAGTTGCGCGTGGCGCCACCTTGGCGGCAATCAAAGAGCGTGGGCTTGCATTAATTATGGATGACCAACCTGAGCCTTTAGTAGCGCAGGTAAAAGCAGTTGAAAAAATCCGGGATGTAGAAACACCTGACGTAGTGATCTTGGCGGTAAAAGCCCATCAGGTTGAGCCAGTCATTCAAGATCTTGCCGCAATCATGGGCCCGGAAACCATTTTAATTCCAATGCAAAACGGAATTCCTTGGTGGTACTTCCAGAAATTAGGCGGCGATTATCAGGATCATTCTGTTGAAACGGTTGATGCGGGTGGCCTTGCTAAAAATGCAATCAATCCCAATAATATTATTGGTTGCGTAGTGTATCCAGCAACCTTTACTCAAGCTCCTGGCGTGATTCGTCACGTTGAAGGTAACCGTTTCCCATTGGGCGAGTTGGACGGTAAGCAAACTGAGCGTATTCAGAAGATATCTGAAATGATGACAACTGCTGGATTTAAGTCACCCATCTTAGAAGATATTCGCTCTGAGATTTGGTTGAAATTATGGGGCAATATGACTTTCAATCCGATTAGTTCTCTAACGCATGGAACATTGGAGGGCATTTGCCAATATCCGCTCACTAAAGAACTGGCTCGCAATATGATGGCTGAAGCACAAACCATTGCCGAGAAGTTGGGTGTCACTTTCCGCGTGGATATTGAACGTCGTATTGCTGGCGCAGAAAAAGTTGGCAAACACAAGACCTCGATGTTGCAGGATTTGGAAGCCGGCCGTAGCTTGGAAATTGATGCCTTATTAGGCTCTGTAATTGAGCTTGGCCAGATTACTAAAATACCAACACCATGCCTCAATACGGTCTTTGCTTTAACAAAGTACCTTGATGAAAATGTTCAAGCCTCTAAAGGTAGCTTGGCATTGCCTTCTGTTTCTGGCTATTAAGAATCTGCTGCATAGGTAGATTCAATACCTAGAGTAATTGAGCATTAAAAAACCCTCGCCGCTAAACACGGTGAGGGTTTTTGTTTTGAGGCTTTAGTTTTAAATCAACAGCCTTGATGATTTACTCGAAGCGATTATCTAGGCGTCCAACACCCTCAATAATGATGCTGACATTGCTTCCGGGTTTCATCGAGCCAACACCAATAGAGGTACCACAGGCGATGATGTCGCCAGCCTGCAGTGGGACATCTTGAGAAATCAAGCTGACCAATTTTGCGGGTGCAAAAATCATGTCTGCAACGGGGTAGTTCTGGCGCTCTTGGGCATTCAAGATGGTTTTAATTGTTAACTTGCTTGGATCTACATCAGTAGTGATGTATGGACCGAAGACGCCAAAGGTATTGAAACTCTTAGAGCGAGTCCACTGCGCGTAGCCGGGATCGCGATTCAAAATCTCGATTGCAGTGACATCATTAATACAGGTGTAACCAAAAATAGCATTGGCTGCTTGGGCCTCATCTGCTTCATGACAGGCTTTGCCGATAACAATGCCAAGTTCACCCTCATAAACTACTTTTCCAGAGTAGGACTTGGGAGTACGAATGAGTTGATTGGCTGCCAAGAAAGAATTATTGCCTTTCAGAAAATACAAAGGCTCTACTGGCACCGCATGCTCAAGCTTGGTAACTAGTGCATGAAAGTTGTCCACCATAGCAACCATCTTGGATGGGATACATGGGATATCGATAGTGACATCAGATAGCTTTAATGTTTCGCCAGTAGCTTGCGGATGATTAAATAGATCACCGGTGTACACAGCGACCTGATCACCCTGTACTTGTCCTAAGCCAGTCTTGCCTTGATGTTGAAACCTGAGCCATTGAGCCATAATGAATCCTCCTGATGGTTAATATTTATAAGCAATATCTTACAGGGATGAATTGATGGTTAAGCATTCTGAATTACTATTTGCGCCTGAATTCGATCAGCCAGTTCGCTATATTGAGCGTACCCGTAATTACTATCTTGGCTTGGGGTATGAAACGCCGTATGTTTGGGCTCATTACACTAATGTGCCTTTTACTCCGTTGCAAAAACCTCTTAGTCAATCAACCCTCGGTTTAGTGACTACTGCCGTACCCTTTGATGCCAGCAAGGGCCCACAAGGACCTGGTGCGCCTTATAACGCTGCCGCTAAGTTTTATGACCCCTATGTATGCTCGATTGATGAGAATGTGGATCTACGTATTGCCCATGTGGGTGTTGATAGGCTCAATGCCAATATGCAGGACAGTAACTGTTGGTTTCCAATGAGTGCGGCGAAACGGGCTGTTGCAAAGAGACGTATCCAATCTCTATCTCAGCATTTTTACGGCCTGCCAACCAATCGCAGCCAACGCCATACTCTGGAAATTGATGCGCCCTTGATTCTGAGCAAGATGCGCGCAGATCACGTGGATGTTGCTGTATTAATTCCAAATTGCCCGATTTGTCACCAAAGTCAAAGTTTATTAGCGCGTTATTTGGAAGAGGCTGCTATCCCCACAGTCATCATGGGCGCAGCGAAAGATATTGTGGAATATTGCGGTGTGCCACGCTTGCTCTTTAGCGACTTTCCGCTGGGTAATGCTGCAGCACTCCCTGATCATGAGCAATCACAAGACTCTAATTTTGAATTGGCTCTGCGTTTGCTGGAAAGCGCTCCAAGCGCACGTACAACGGTGCAGTCACCCTTGGTCTGGGATTCTGACCCCTCTTGGAAATTAGACTATTCCAATCTAGAGCGTCTGAGTACTGAGGAAATTGCGCGTTTGCGAGATGAAGCTGAAAAGGCACGTATTACAGCGCGTGATATCAGAATGAAAAGCGTTGGCGCTTAGGTCTGTCTAGATAGCGAGTATCTGCTCAGGGCATGTAGCGCTGTTGTCGCCTCATTTTGAGGAAATTCTTTTAGGCATTCAAGTGCGAGATCAACCTCTCGCTTTGCGGCAGCTTGGGTGTAATCCAATGCACCAGAATTTTGAACCGCACTCAGAATCTGTTGGAAGACATCATCCGGCAAATCTTGATTTTGTTCAATTGCCGCGCGAACCAGTAAGCGTTCTTCGGTGCTGCCATTTTCTAGAAGATAAATGAGCGGTAGAGTGGGCTTACCTTCTCTTAAATCATCACCAGCATTTTTTCCCATTTGGGAAGCATCGGCGGTGTAATCCAGCAGGTCATCCATTAATTGGAAGGCAGTACCAATATGGCGACCAAAAGCAGCAGATTGCTCTCTTTGATTGGCGTCAGCGCCAGCCAAGATTGCTCCAAGCTCGGTGGATGCTTCAAATAACTTAGCGGTTTTATAGCGAATCACCCGTAGATAGCTCTCTTCATCCACCTCAGGATCGTTCATATTGAGGAGCTGCAAAACCTCCCCTTCAGCTATCGTATTGGTGGCATCGGAGAGGATTTCCATGACTCGGAGGTCGTTGGGCCCCACCATCATCTGAAAGGCTCTCGAATACAGAAAATCGCCTACCAGCACGCTTGCTGCATTGCCGAAAGCAGCATTGGCGGTTTCTCGACCTCTTCTGAGGGTGGATTCATCGACAACATCATCATGCAGTAGGGTGGCTGTGTGGATAAATTCCACTACTGCTGCCAGCTCTAGTGCATGTGGACTTGTTTTGTTATTGGCTAAAGCCTTACTGACTAAGAGCAAAAGAGCGGGCCTAACCCGTTTTCCACCCGCTTGAATGATGTAAGTCGAGATTTGATCAATTAAGGCAACTTTTGAGGCCAATCGCAGGCGAATAACCTCATCTAAGGCCTTGAAATCTAAGGCAATTGGGGCCAAAATTTGGCTTAATTCGTTGGTTTTGACAGTGCTCGTCATGCAAGATATAATAATCGGCTTAGCTCATCCAGGGTGGATTAGCTTAAATGTAGATATTAATTGAGGTTTCACACCATGTACGCGGTCATAAAAACCGGTGGCAAACAGTATAAAGTTGCTGCAGGCGAAAAATTGAAAATAGAACAGATACCAGCGGAAATCGGCAGCGAAATCACTCTTGACCAAGTCTTAGCCGTAGGCGAAGGCGCTTCACTCAAATTGGGTGATCCATTGGTTAATGGTGCAGCTGTGATGGCCACTGTCGTCTCCCAAGGACGTCACGATAAAGTGACAATCTTTAAGATGCGCCGTCGCAAGCATTACCAAAAGCACCAAGGCCATCGTCAGAATTACACAGAAATTCTGATTAACACGATTAAAGCCTAATTTAGGCTAACGGCTCAATAGCAGGAGAAAAGATATGGCACAGAAAAAAGGCGGCGGCTCGACACGAAATGGCCGCGACTCAGAATCGAAACGTTTAGGCGTTAAAGTTTTCGGCGGCGAGCAAATCAATGCTGGCAGCATCATCATTCGTCAACGTGGTACACGAGTTCATCCGGGTATGAACGTTGGTATTGGTAAGGACCACACTTTGTTTGCCTTGGTTGACGGACAAGTGGAATTTGGCGTTAAGGGTGCTTTGAAGAAGGCCCAGGTTTCAGTTCTCCCGCGTTCATAAGACGCCTGACTGAGACACGTTTGATTCAGATTTATTCCGAATTTAACTCTTAGGAACAGGCCTCGCTAAGCGAGGCCTTTTTTATTCATGAAATTTATAGACGAAGCTCGTATTGAAGTCATAGCTGGCCAAGGTGGCGCCGGGAGTGCCTCCATGCGCCGGGAAAAGTTTATCGAATTTGGTGGTCCTGATGGTGGTGACGGTGGCAAAGGCGGAAGCGTTTGGGCTACTGCAGATCGCAACATCAACACCTTAATTGACTATCGCTACGCTAAAACGCACACCGCAAAAAATGGTGAGCCTGGTCGTGGCGCTGATTGCTATGGTCGCGCGGGCGACGATATTGAATTACGTATGCCAGTTGGTACGATTATTTCTGATTATGAAACTGGTGAGCCAATTGCTGACTTAACTACCCACGGGGAGCGCCTTTGCTTAGCGCAAGGCGGTGTGGGTGGCTGGGGAAATATCCACTTTAAGAGTAGTACGAACCGTGCTCCTCGGCAGAAAACAAATGGTAAAGAAGGTGAGCGTCGTAAGCTCAAGCTGGAATTAAAGGTATTGGCTGATGTAGGTTTGTTAGGCATGCCTAATGCTGGTAAATCGACCCTGATTACTGCTGTATCTAATGCACGTCCAAAGATTGCGGACTATCCGTTTACAACACTACACCCGAATTTAGGGGTGGTGCGCGTAGGTGCTGAGCGTAGCTTTGTGATTGCAGATATTCCGGGATTGATTGAAGGCGCTGCTGAAGGTGCCGGTCTGGGGCATCGTTTCTTAAGGCACTTACAACGTACTGGTGTGCTGTTGCATTTAGTAGATATTGCACCATTTGATGACAATATTGATCCAGTGGCAGATGCTGTTGCTATCGTGAATGAATTGCGTAAGTATGATGAAGCCCTGGTTGAAAAGCCACGTTGGTTGGTGCTTAACAAAGTCGATATGATTCCTGAAGAAGATCGCAAGAAGGTAGTTGCGGACTTTATTAAACGGTTTAAGTGGAAGGGTCCGGTATTTGAGATCTCTGCTTTGACAGGCCTCGGTTGCGATAAGCTGTGCTACGCATTGCAGGATTATTTAGATTCTATTCGTAAGGATAGGGATGATGAGGATGAGCGTGCTTCTGATCCGCGTTACCAAGAGCAAGTTCAGCCAGAAGATAAAAGTCCAGATTAAACAGTAGTCATTTGAGATCCGCATTTGTTATGAACACTCAGAAAGCTAAACGAATCGTAGTAAAAGTTGGCTCAAGCCTAGTTACCAACAATGGTGAGGGCTTAGATCATGCTGCAATCGGCATGTGGGCTGAGCAAATGGCTGCCTTATTAGCTGATGGCCATGAGGTATTGATGGTCAGTTCTGGCGCTATTGCGGAAGGTATGCAACGTCTTGGTTGGACTAAGCGTCCAACAGAAATTCATCAGTTGCAAGCTGCGGCTGCCGTTGGTCAGATGGGATTAGTTCAGGTTTATGAAAGTTGTTTTGCACGTTTTAATTTACATAGCGCACAGGTCTTGTTAACTAATGCTGATTTGGCAGATGCTGAGCGTAACGCCAATGCCAAAGCAACTTTAGATACCTTGCTCAAGCTAGGTGTTGTTCCCATCATCAATGAAAACGATACTGTGGTTACTGATGAAATTAAATTTGGCGATAACGATAGCTTAGCTGCTTTGGTAACGAATCTTATTCATGCGGATTTATTAGTAATCCTGACGGATCAGGGCGGCTTATATACCGCTGACCCTCGTCAAGATGCTTCCGCGACTCTTTTAAGTGATGCTATTGCAGGTGACCCTGCTTTAGAAAAAATGGCTGGTGGTGCTGCAAGCGAGTTAAGTAAGGGTGGCATGCTGACGAAAGTATTGGCTGCGAAAGTCGCTGCTCTGACAGGCGCAGATACTGTCATTGCTTCTGGGCACGAACCTCAGGTTCTCACTCGTTTGATGCGTGGTGAAAAAATTGGTACTTGCTTGGCTGCTACCTCAGCAACAAAAACTATTTAATTCCAGATTTAATTGAACACGCCATATGAATTAGTGGGTTTGGTCTGCCCTGTAAATCCATTAGGATTGAGGGCGTTAATAATAGTCTTGATATTTTTTTCTTGAGACGCAAAGTTACAAAAAGCGCCCTGAGCTAATGCTGCTTGATATCGATTTGGTACATTGCTCTGGATGGTGCGCCAAGTAGATAAAGGATTTTCTTTCCATACTCCGCTTTCAAATGTGCCATAAACGCGCCATTGGAACGAGTCACAGCGAATGCCTTCATATTGAACTTGGCTATTGCCATTAGGGCTGGTCAGAGTCACGATGTATCTGGTGATGCCATCGTTACCAATCAAAATAGAGTTGGTATCGACCGCAAACTTAAAAACGGTTTGTTGTGATACATAAAAAGGCTGAATAGTTGCTTGATTAGGCGGGTTTAGTGGCATCGCTGTTGCACCCTCTTTAAAAACCATCGGAGCAAATGGATCAACACCACTTTCTAATGGATCTCCCGCACATCCTGCTATAGCTAAGCTGATAGCTAAGCCAAGGATTGAAAGTCGAAGATTGCAAATGGAGAGTTTCATCATGGCTTATCGGTAGGTTTTATTTCTGTAGGCTCGTCTTCCTCGCCCCCGTAAAGGGATTGAAACAAATCGAGCGGGGATCCCCAGGCCAGTTGTTGCATACGCATGCCACGGGATAAATAGCGCGCAAGCTCAGAAAGGGCTAATTGATAGACTTCGCGTTTGAAATCAATGACTGAGTCGAGTTGGATCCAAAAAGGAACCCAGCGCCAAGCATCGAATTCAGGGTGCTCCGAAGCGCGTAAGTGAATATCGCTGTCTAAGCCCACTAAACGCAGTAAAAACCAGATTTGCTTTTGGCCGCGATAGCTTGCACGATGATTTTTTGAGGTTTGCTGGCGGCGTAAGAACTCCTCCGGGACGTCATAACGAAGCCAGTCCCTGGTTCGTCCAATAATTTGGACATGTTCTGGCAGCAAGCCAACTTCCTCATGCAATTCGCGGTACATGGCCTGCTCCGGGCTTTCTCCATGTTGAATGCCACCCTGCGGGAACTGCCACGAATGCTGCCCAACGCGTTTTCCCCAGAAAACCTCGTTATGGCTGTTGAGGATGACTATGCCGACATTGGGTCGATACCCTTCACGGTCAAGCATGAGATCGCGCCTCAAATCCTTTAAAATCAATGATTTGATTATATCCATACATGAAAGCTTCACAATCATTTCTCGCCACGCTTAAAGAAGCCCCTTCAGACGCTGAGGTGGTATCGCACAAACTCATGGTGCGCGCCGGTTTAATTCGTAAGCTCAGTGCAGGCATTTATAACTATCTGCCATTGGGCTTGAAGTCCATACGCAAGGTTGAAAATATTATTCGCGAAGAAATGAATCGCGCTGGTGCCATTGAGCTACTCATGCCAATGATTCAACCTGCAGAGTTATGGCAAGAGACCGGTCGCTGGGAAAAGATGGGGCCAGAATTGCTCCGCATCAAAGATCGCCATGATCGCGATTTTTTAATTCAGCCAACCTCTGAAGAGGTGGTAACAGATTTAGCGCGCAACGAAATTAAGAGTTACAAACAGCTCCCAGTGAATTTTTATCAAATTCAGACCAAGTTCCGAGATGAGCGCCGTCCACGTTTTGGAATTATGCGTGGACGTGAGTTCAGCATGAAAGATGCTTATTCCTTTGATCGTGATGCTGAGGGTTTGAAGAAATCCTATCAAATCATGTTTGATGCTTACACTCGTATTTTCAAACGCATGGGATTGAAGTTCCGTGCAGTCACGGCGGATAACGGCGCTATTGGTGGTTCTGGTAGTCAAGAGTTCCATGTGATTGCCGATACTGGTGAAGACGCCATTGTGTATTGTCCGAATTCGGACTACGCCGCTAATCTTGAGGCTGCTGAGTCGGTCTCATTGATTGATACGCGTGTTGCTGCAGCTCATGCTCTGACTAAAGTTGCGACACCAAATCAAACAAACTGTGCAGAGGTAGCCCAATTTTTAAAGTTGCCACTTGAGCAAACTGTGAAGTCCTTGCTGTTTGCTGCCGATCAAGAAGAAGGTCCAGCAAAATTATTTATGGTGCTAGTGCGCGGTGATCATGAGCTTAATGAAATCAAGGCGAGCAAGATTCCTGGTATGGCTGAATCACGTTTTGCTAGTGAAGCTGAGATCAAGCAAGCCTGTAATGTGCCAGCAGGATATTTGGGTCCGGTTGGAGTTGCTGCTGATGTAACCGTAGTCGCAGATCGTACCGTAGCTAATATGTCTGATTTTGTTTGCGGTGCTAATGATGTTGGGCATCATTTGACCGGTGTGAACTGGGGCCGTGATTTACCAGAGCCTTTGGTGATGGATTTGCGTAATGCTGTAGCGGGAGATCCTTCCCCTGATGGTAAGGGGGTTGTCGATATTTGCCGCGGCATTGAAGTGGGCCATGTATTCCAATTGGGTACGCGTTACTCTGAAGCGATGGGCTGCACTTACTTAGATCAGCAAGGCAAAGCTCAGCCAATGGTGATGGGTTGTTATGGCATTGGTGTAACTCGCTTATTAGGCGCTGCAATTGAGCAGGGCAATGATGAGCGTGGAATCATTTGGCCGATTTCGATGGCACCATTTGAAGTGGTGATTTGTCCAATGGGTTACGATAAATCAGAGGCTGTGAAAGCTGCTGCCGATCAATTACATGATGAATTAATTGCTGCCGGGGTAGATGTAGTACTCGATGATCGCGGCGAGAGGCCCGGTGCGATGTTTGCTGATTGGGAGTTAATCGGCATTCCGTTCCGAGTTGTGATTGGTGATCGCGGCCTTGCAGATGCTCAAGTGGAATTAAAAGGTCGCACTGATGCTGAATCAGCAAATATCCCACTAGCAGAAATTAAAGCAAAAGTGATTGCTGAAGTTGATGCAGCCAAAAAACTCGTTTCTTAAATTAAAAATTTTTTGACTATTACTTCTTAAAGAGTCCACCAATACCCTTGGCGGCTCCTTTGGCTGCCATGGAGGCCATGGTGCGGGCCATCTTGCCACCCTTAAACTGCTTCATCATGGTTTGCATTTGCTCAAACTGCGCTAATAGGCGGTTGACTTCTTGAACCTCAACGCCTGCACCAGCTGCAATACGACGCTTGCGAGTCGCTTTTAGCAATTCAGGTTTTGCGCGCTCTTGAGGTGTCATGCTATCGATAATGCCGCGCATGCGCCTGGTCTGTTTGTCAGCAGCGCTCATATTCGTTTTGGAAGCCGCTTGTGCCATATGACTTGGTAGCTTATCCATCAAGCTAGCCATGCCACCCATCTGTTGCATCTGTGCAAGTTGATCTCTGAAGTCACCTAGATCAAATCCACCTTTAGAAATCTTACTTGCCAGCTTTTCTGCTTTGGCAACATCCACGTTCTGTTGGGCTTGCTCAACTAGGGCAAGAATATCGCCCATGCCCAAAATACGGCTTGCCATTCTCTCGGCATCAAATGCTTCGAGACCGTCCATTTTTTCGGCAACACCAATGAACTTGAGTGGCACGCCGGTAACCTGACGCACTGAAAGTGCTGCACCACCTCGTGAATCACCATCTAGCTTGGTGAGGATCACACCCGTAAGTGGGAGTGCCTCATGGAAAGCTTTAGCTGTATTGACGGCATCTTGACCCAGCATGGCATCAACCACAAACAGGGTTTCAATCGGCTTGAGATTGGTATGCAAGGTTTTGATTTCTTGCATAAGCGCTTCATCAATACCGAGACGACCAGCTGTATCTACTAGCAGCACATCAAAATAATGGCGGCGCGCCCAATCTAGAGCAGCAGCAGCGATTTCACTCGGCTTTTGATTGATATTGCTTGGGAAAAATTCAGCGCCAACTTGTTTGCTGACAGTTTCTAGTTGCTCGATAGCTGCAGGACGATAGACGTCACAAGAGACGGTGAGTACTTTCTTTTTCTTTTTTTCTTGCAGAAATTTGGCTAATTTACCAACTGATGTGGTTTTTCCTGCGCCCTGCAAGCCAGCCATGAGGATGACTGCTGGTGGTTGGGTTGCTAGATTCAGCTCACCGTTTTGGGTAGCGTCACCTCGCATGACCTGGGCCAGTTCGCGCTGAACAACACCAACCAGCGCTTGTCCTGGACTGAGGCTTCCAACCACTTCCTCGCCAAGGGCTTTAAATTTAATTTGCTCGAGTAAGGATTTAACGACTGGAAGGGCAACGTCCGCCTCCAGCAAGGCCAGGCGGATCTCCCGGAGCATTTCTGTAGTGTTCTCTTCGGTCAGGCGAGCTTGTCCCCGCATTGTTTTAACAACACGAGATAGGCGATCGGTGAGATTCTCTAGCATTTATCGATTAGACTTTCTAGATGGATATTTTAGGTTACTCAAGCTTGAATTGGCTCCCTTCGGCGCTTTATTTGCTTCTTTTGGTCTTTTTGGGTTCACGGCCCAAGGGAAAGATTGAATCCCCGGCTTTTACAGGCCTAGTTCAGGCATTGATTCTATTGATTTTGCTGGTGCATGGAATTGAGCTACACGACTCGGTTTTTACACCCCAAGGATTTGTATTTGGTTTTGCTCAGGATCTTTCTCTGATTGCTTGGGTGGGTCTCGCGTTTTACTGGTTTCAGTCATGGTTCCTGCCGATTTCCAGTTTACGTTGGCTTGTCTTATGTTTTGCCCTGTTTTGCTCTGTATTGCCAGTGATGTTTTCCGGTACCTTGATTTCGCCAAAGGCGGTATCCGATCCTTGGTTTAAGGGGCATTTTATTGTTGCCACTATTTCAGTTGGATTATTGAGTTTGGCAGCGTTGCATGCCATGTTGATGAGTATTCAAGATCGAGCACTACACCGTCAGTTAGCCGTCACCCCTAATAGCCGCATCTCCCATTGGTTGGAAGATTTGCCACCACTGATGGCAATGGAAAGCCTTCTCTTTAACTTGCTCTACGTGGGTGTTGCACTACTGAGCTTGACAGTCTTTTCTGGACTCCTCTTTTCGCAAACATTATTTGGTAAACCACTTGTTTTTGATCACAAGACCATCTTTGCTTTGATTTCCTGGTTCTTATTTTCTGGTCTTCTAATAGCCCGTTGGCGTGTTGGTTTACGTGGGCGCGTAGCTGTTCGTTGGGTCTTGAGTGCTTATACCGCCTTGCTTCTGGCCTATGTTGGCAGTCGATTTGTTTTGGAAGTGATTCTTCAGAGAGCATGACGTTTTGATTAAGTGGCTTCTATTATTTGCTGGCGTAGGCGTTTTGTACCTTTGGATAAAAGGCAAAAAACAAGTAAAGCTCAATACGGATGAGGCCGCCAAGATAAAGGCAGAGCAAAGCAAAGTTGTTGAGCCGGAGGTGATTGTCCAGTGCCACCATTGCTCTGTTCACCTTCCAAAATCTGAAGCAGTCATGCAAGAGTCGCGCTTCTATTGCTCTCAAGAGCATCTTGATAGCTTGGATGCCCAAGGTTGGCTTGGTTCAGCTACTTGGCGTATCTCACCCAACCAAGATATGCGACCAGAGGGTCTTGTTCCGGATTTGCTAGTGATTCATCACATTAGCCTTCCCCCTGGTGGATTTGTCGATCACAACTCCACCCGCTTTATTGTGGATTTTTTTCAAAACAAACTGGATTCTTCTTTGCACCCCTATTTTGAAGAAATTGCTGATCAAAAAGTATCTAGCCATTTTTTGATTTCTCGTCGTGGCGAGGTCCTTCAGTTTGTATCCACTCAAAGCAAAGCCTGGCATGCCGGCGCATCATCGTTTTTGGGGCGAGAAAAATGCAATGATTTTTCGATTGGTATTGAGCTAGAGGGGGATGGCGACCATCCCTTTGAGGATATTCAGTATTCTGCCCTGGCTAAATTAAGCGCCCAAATACACTCTGTTTACCCTAATCTTCAAATTGCTGGACATAGTGATATTGCCCCGGGCAGAAAAGTCGATCCAGGAGTGCAATTTGATTGGAAAAAGTTTCAGGGTAAAAGCAACACTCCTGTCGAAAAATTCCCCTTTGGTTTAGGCCCGCGTTAGGGCTCTGAGTTAGTATGTGAGCACACGCTCACTTTCTTGCCCTTTAGCTAAAAAGGGCTGCAAAAACTGCACCAAAATGAACCCTAATTTATTGAAAATATAGGGAAAAATACTTATAAATATTCGTCAGAAATGACTTACTAATTTCTGAATATTTCCCTATACTTAGTGTCAAATGCACTTCGAAACACTAGATGTAGTGTTTGAATACAGCAATACCCTATTGTTTTTTAACGATTTTTGTCCAAATAACTATATATAAGCAGGAAAAATATGACATACGCCAACCCCCAAGCAACGGGACAAACTACCGGCACAAATAATCCAGGGATAAGCTCCTCCGAATCGATGAATCAAGCCCCATCAGCCGGCTTTGTAGCTGGCGGAATAGGTGGTGGCCAAGCTACTCAATTATCAGATTACAAGATTATTCGCCGAAATGGCTCAGTGGTGGCATTCGAGCCATCCAAAATCGCCATTGCAGTTACAAAAGCATTTTTAGCGGTTAACGGTGGTCAGGGTGCGGCTTCTGCGCGTGTACGTGAGCAGGTTGAGCAACTAACCCATGCAGTAGTTCGTGCCTTATTGCGCAGCCGTCCAAATGGCGGCACTTTCCACATTGAGGATATTCAAGATCAAGTGGAATTGGCGTTGATGCGCAGTGGTGAGCATAACGTTGCACGTGCATATGTTCTTTATCGTGAAAAGCGTAATCAAGAGCGTGCTGCACAACAAACTACTGCACAAGAAACTCAAGCATCAACTCAGACTACTGAGCCTGGTTTGAAGGTAACTGATAACGGTGTTGAGAAGTTATTAGATATGGCGGCCTTGCGCACCATTATCGAAGCTGCCTGTGAAGGCCTTGGCAACCACATTGACGCAAGCCCAATCATTACTGAAACCATCAAGAATTTGTACGATGGCGTACCGATGGCTCAAGTGTATGACTCCGCAATTTTGGCATCACGCACTTTGATTGAAAAAGATCCTGCATACAGTCAAGTGACTGCACGCATTTTGATGCACGTGATTCGTAAGGAGATCCTTGGGCGCGAAGTGTTGCAAGGCGATATGCAAGCTGAGTATGGTAGCTACTTTGCCAAGTACATCAATGAAGGTATCTCTGCTGAGCTCTTAGACCCACGTATGCGTGAGTTTGATTTACCAAGATTGGCTGCCGCTTTGAATGCAAGCCGTGACTTACAGTTCAACTACCTCGGTTTGCAAACCTTGTATGACCGTTATTTCTTGCACATTGAAGACCGCCGTATTGAAATGCCGCAGGCATTCTTCATGCGCGTTGCCATGGGCTTGTCTTTGAATGAGTTAGATCGTGAGCGTCGTGCAATCGAGTTCTATGAAATCCTTTCTACATTTGATTTCATGTCTAGCACACCAACCTTATTTAACTCAGCGACGACACGTCCGCAGTTATCTAGCTGCTACCTAACAACTGTAGATGATGATCTTGACGGGATCTATGAGGCTTTGAAAGAGAATGCACTCTTGTCGAAGTTTGCTGGCGGTTTAGGTAATGACTGGACAAACGTACGCGCCTTAGGAAGTCATATCAAGGGCACTAACGGTAAGTCACAAGGTGTTGTGCCATTCTTAAAAGTGGTAAACGATACAGCGGTGGCAGTAAACCAAGGTGGTAAGCGGAAGGGTGCAGTTTGCGCCTACTTAGAGACATGGCACTTAGATATTGAAGAGTTCCTTGAGTTGCGTAAGAACACCGGCGATGATCGTCGCCGTACGCATGATATGAATACTTCAAATTGGATTCCTGACTTGTTCATGAAGCGCGTGATGGAAGGCGGTGAGTGGACACTATTCTCACCTTCAAATACACCTGACTTGCATGACAAATTCGGTAAGACCTTTGAAGAGGCTTATGTTGCTTACGAGAAAAAAGCAGACGCTGGCGAATTAAAGCCATTCCGTCGCATTCCTGCGCAGCAATTGTGGCGCAAGATGTTAGGCATGTTGTTTGAAACTGGCCACCCATGGATCACATTTAAAGATCCTTGCAACATTCGTAGCCCGCAACAGCATATCGGCGTAGTTCACTCTTCTAACTTGTGTACTGAGATCACTTTGAACACAAATGAGAGCGAGATTGCAGTTTGTAACCTAGGCTCTGTGAATTTGACAGCCCACATGACTACAGATGCATCTGGCAAGATGATTTTGGATCATGAGAAACTCCAAAAAACAATCCGTACTGCAATGCGGATGTTGGATAACGTGATTGACATCAACTATTACGCTGTTGCTAAAGCGCGTAACTCCAACTTGAAGCATCGTCCAGTCGGTATGGGCATCATGGGCTTCCAGGATTGCCTGCACATGCAACGGATTCCGTATGCTAGTGACGAGGCAGTGAAGTTTGCCGATTCTTCAATGGAAGCAGTTTGCTATTACGCCTATCAAGCTTCCAATGAGTTAGCCGAAGAGCGTGGCGTTTACAGCACCTATAAAGGTTCATTATGGGATCGTGGCATTCTTCCACAAGACTCGGTGGCATTGTTGGCGGCAGAGCGTGGTGGGTACCTTGAAGTAGATAGCTCTTCCACTATGAATTGGGACGGCTTGCGTGCCCGCATTAAGCAGCATGGTATGCGCAACTCAAACTGTGTTGCGATCGCACCGACTGCAACCATTTCCAATATCATTGGCGTATCAGCTTGTATTGAGCCGACATTCCAGAACTTGTTTGTGAAATCTAACCTCTCAGGTGAGTTCACTGTAGTAAACGAGTATTTGGTCCGTGATTTGAAAGATCGTGGTCTCTGGGATGAAGTGATGATTGCGGATTTGAAGTATTTTGACGGTACCTTGTCCAAGATTGATCGTGTGCCACAAGATTTGCGTGACTTATATGCCACCGCATTCGAAGTGGAGCCCAGTTGGTTGGTTGAAGCCGCTTCACGTCGTCAGAAGTGGATTGACCAGGCGCAGTCTCTCAATATTTACATGGGTGGGGCATCTGGCAAGAAATTGGATGACACGTACAAATTGGCATGGTTGCGTGGTTTGAAGACCACCTATTACCTCCGCACAATGGCCGCAACGCACGTGGAGAAGTCTACGGTTGCAAGTGGCCAGTTAAATGCGGTATCTAGTGGCGGTGGTGTGAATGGTACTGATGCATCAGCAGCCCAAGAGTTAGATGGCCCTGCTTGCACAATGCGCCCAGGCGATGCTGGATTTGAGGAATGTGAAGCATGTCAGTAAGCTATTTGCTAACTGATTTAGAAAAATAAGAATTTGGAGAAAGTTATGTTGAATTGGGAAGAAGAAGTAGCCCCTGCGATAGCCAAGGTTGGTTTGGTGCCACAACCTGTATTTGCAGAGCCACAACGTCCACAAGCAGATCAGGTTGCCATTGCCGCCCCTCAGAATGTGGAGTCTGCACCTGTGCAAGCCGCTGCATTGACTGGTGGTGCTGCTTTGCGTGTCAATGCTGCTGATAAGCGCGTGATTAATGCCAAGACTGACGTGAATCAACTGGTTCCATTTAAATATAAGTGGGCTTGGGAGAAATATCTGGCTGGTTGCGCAAACCATTGGATGCCACAAGAGATCAATATGAACCGCGATATCGCGCTTTGGAAGGATCCTAATGGCTTAACTGAGGATGAGCGTCGCATCATTAAGCGTAATCTTGGTTTCTTCACAACCGCGGACTCTTTAGCGGCAAACAATATTGTTCTGGGTACTTATCGCCACATTACTGCCCCAGAATGCCGTCAATATCTATTACGTCAGGCTTTTGAGGAAGCAATTCATACTCACGCCTATCAATATATTGTGGAATCTTTGGGTTTAGACCAGAGCGAAATCTTTAATGCGTATAACGAAATCGAGTCAATTCGTGCCAAAGATCAGTTCTTAATTCCGTTTATTGATGTATTGACTGACCCTAATTTCAAAACCGGGACATTAGAAACTGATCAAATGTTGCTCAAATCATTGATCGTTTTTGCCTGCGTAATGGAAGGATTATTCTTTTATGTTGGTTTTACGCAAATACTTGCAATGGGTCGTCAAAACAAAATGACGGGTGCTGCTGAGCAGTATCAATACATCCTTCGTGACGAGTCTATGCACTGTAATTTTGGTATTGATTTAATTAATCAAATCAAGCTGGAGAACCCGCAGTTATGGACTTCTGCGTTCAAAGACGAGATCAAATCTATCTTCGAAAAAGCAGTGGAATTAGAGTACCGTTATGCAGAGGATACGATGCCTCGCGGAGTGCTTGGATTGAACGCGCCGATGTTCAAAGGCTACCTAAGATACATCTGTAATCGCAGATGTTTGCAAATAGGACTTGACGCGATGTTCCCAAATGAAGAGAATCCATTCCCATGGATGTCAGAAATGATTGATCTGAAAAAAGAGAGAAACTTTTTTGAGACACGCGTTATTGAGTATCAAACTGGCGGTGCGCTAAGTTGGGAATAAGTAGTTAATTAAAAAGCGCATAGCCGGCTAAATAGGAGATTAGACGGTTGGATAGTTTTAAAAGTCAGCAAAACCAGACTCAAATCCGAAAACCCTTGTCCAAGGGTGTCTGGTCTACTCTCTCTATTTTTTCCAGCAAATTCAAGAAGCCGTTGCCCTTTGGGGCCGCGGCTTTTTTTCCAAGATTCATTAGCGTGCAGCACTTAGTAACAAGCCGCGCGCCGATGAATGGCTCGCTCGTCGGCTCCAATCGGTTGCAAAACCAGGCGGAAATGAATGGTCGGGTCTTCTTAATCGGTAGTTTGTACTAATCCTCACGTGAAGGAGCATTACTATGGCAATCGCCAAGAAAAAAGTTGCTGCAAAGAAACCAGCTGCAAAGAAAAAAGTAGCTGCTAAGAAGCCTGCTGCTAAAAAAGCTGCTGCTAAGAAGCCTGCTGCTAAGAAGAAGCCTGCCGCTAAAAAGCGTCCTGCTGCTAAAAAAGCTGCTGCTAAGAAGCCTGCTGCTAAGAAGAAGCCTGCCGCTAAAAAGCGTCCTGCTGCTAAAAAAGCTGCTGCTAAGAAGCCTGCCGCTAAAAAGCGTCCTGCTGCTAAGAAGCGCGTAGCTGCAAAAAAAAAGTAAGTAAGCCTGCTGCGAAGAAAGCGGGCAAAGCCGTAAAAAAGCCCGTGGCTAAAAAAGCTGCTACTTCAACAACGTTGAATCCTGCCGCTGCTTGGCCCTTCCCAACTGGCACGCGCCCATAAGCTCTGTTTGTAGGCGTGTGAAGTTCAAAGGGATCTCTCACGAGATCCCTTTTTTATTACTTCTCTAGGTAATTATTAGCTTTAGAGGGCAAATCCAAATGCGGATTTGAATTGAGCGGCGATTTCATCTTTGCTTATTTGGTGATTTTGTGGTCCCTGATGGGTGATTTTGATCGAACCCATTAAGCTAGCCAATCGCCCAGTAGTTTCCCAATCCATGCCGTTTTCTAATCCAAATAGCAAGCCGCCCCGGAACGCATCACCGCAACCAGTTGGATCAACTACTTTCGCTGCTGGTACCGGCGGAATTGAGATACATTGACCTTCAAAGTAGATGTCTGCACCTTCAGCACCCTTGGTAACGATGAGGGCTTTGACTCTCTCAGCTACTTTTGCCAGGTTCAAGCCAGTTCTTTGCGATAGCATTTCACCTTCATAGTCATTCACGGCCAGATAGCTTGCAATATCTACAAGCTCAAGGAGCTCTGGGCCATTGAACATCGGCAAACCTTGCCCCGGATCAAATACAAATGGAACATCTGCTGCTGCTAACTGATGACAGTGTTCCCACATGCCTTGGCGACCATCTGGGGCAACGATTCCGAATTTGGCAGCACCCTTCATGTTCTTGCTGCGCTCCGCAATAACGGTGGAAACTTGATTTAAGTGAGACTCATTCATGGCACCAGGATGAAAGGCAGTGATTTGATTATTAGTTTGATCGGTAGTAATCATCGCTTGAGCAGTGAATGCTTGCTCAATCTGACCAATATGCGTTGTATCAATCTGGAGCTGCTTCAGGTGATCCAAATATGGAGCTGCATCACCCCCGACGGTTGCCATGATGATCGGATCGCCCCCGAGAAGTTTGAGGTTATAGGCTATATTGCCTGCGCAACCACCGAATTCACGACGCATGGTAGGAACTAGGAAGGCAACATTCAAAATATGAATCTGCTCTGGCAGAATTTGATCGGCAAATTTGCCTTCAAAGTTCATGATGGTGTCGTAAGCGATGGAACCGCAGATCAAGCTAGCCATAAATAATTACTTTCTAATAAAAATCAATTGAAATGAGTATGAAATAGGGTTTGCAGTCTATTTTTCAGGGTAAAAAATTCTGACACGATATCCAGCAGCATTTTGCGGAAGTGAAATCAGCAATGCAGACGAAAAGATTTCACCGGCAGGGGCGCCTTGACGTAAAAAATCTGAATGTGACTCTTGCCAAGTAGTCGGTAACCATTCTTGCGGAGTGAGTTGAATCTTTTTGATTTCAGATTCCTCTGCATCGGTGAGGGAAATTTCTAAATTTGGGAATAAAACAGGGATGGCAAGACGATTTTGTACGCCAACTTGTAAAACAGATTGATTTGAAACGTTTTTAAGGCCCTCTCGCACGTTTTCGGTCGAAAGGGTTACCGAAGTTATTTTCCAAGCAGCAAAATCGCTTACAGGGCGATTTACGCACCCTAGTGCATGACATACTTGTTCATCCAACTTCTGTAAAAGAGAAAAACTAGTTCTTGCAATCGCAGAGGAGCTGCCATCAACACGTGTTGCTAATGCTGATAGTAGGAAATTTCTGGAAAGGTGCTCGCCAAAAATAATGAGCAGAATGAAAAAAAGACTGAGAAAAATGAATTTAAGACTTTTTTTTTGAGCCGGAGCAAAAGTATCTCTAATTTTGTCTGCTGAACTTGCTTTAGCATCTTTTGTAAGAAGTGTGCCGTGCAGACAGACCCAGCCTTCACTTTCCTTCCAAACAGAAAGGCTTAGCCATTGGCTATAGGTTGCAATCACTTCCTCTGCTTGACGCGCAAGCACGCCTGAGAGAACAATTTTTCCACCTGGGCGCATCTTGTTTACCAGCGCTGGCGCTAAAACTTGCAAGGGATTAGCCAAAATATTGGCCATCACGATGTCGTACTTGGTTTCTGCCGCAAGTTCTGGTGCATTTTCATTAGGCAGGACAAAGCGAATGACTACCTTGTTGATTTCTGCATTGCTACGTGCTGCAACCATTGCTTGTGGATCAATATCAGTGCCAGCTACTGGCTTGCATCCCAGTTTCGCGGCCGCAATGGCTAAGATTCCGGATCCACAGCCATAATCGAGCAAGCTTTGCTTGGCAAGCTGGGTATTTTGTTCAAGCCAAAGCAAGCAAAGATGTGTAGTCGGGTGGCTGCCGGTGCCAAATGCCAAACCTGGATCTACCGCCAAACAAATTGCGTTGGGGTCGGTAGGCGCTTCATGCCAAGAAGGTACTACCCAAATACGCTCACCTATCTGAATCGGAGCAAATTGACTCTGGGTTAAGCGAACCCAATCTTGCTCTTCAACAATCTTTTCTTGCGGAGTTGGAAGATTGAATCCCGCTTCCTGAAGGGATGCGAGAAGTTCGGGGATAAAGTTCGCTGCATCAGAATTATCAATTTCTGGATTGAAAAGTGCAGTTACAGCAGATCGATCCCAAGCCTGTACTTCCGGCGATAGACCTGGCTCACCATAGAGTGGATTTTCATCGTAACCGCCAGCAGCATCATCTTCAACAGTAACTGAGAGTGCGCCCACTTCCAGTAAAGCATCACCTAAAGGTTCTGCAATCTCAGCCGGGACCGTGAAAATAAGTTCACGATAGGACATGCTCACCCCAAATGGACATTAACTGACCTGCAACTTAGGGCTTACCGCGACTAGCGGCTTGCTCTTCGAGGCGATGCTCCAAATAGTGAATACTGGTTCCGCCTTCGATGAAGTTTGGATCAAGCATGAGCTCACGATGCAGTGGCACATTGGTTGTGATGCCATCGATCACCATCTCGGAAAGCGCAATCTGCATACGGCGTATCGCTTGCTCGCGAGTATTGCCATAAGCAATTAACTTGCCAATCATGGAGTCGTAATTGGACGGCACTACATAACCACTATAGGCATGTGAATCGACGCGAATGCCGGGGCCGCCTGGCATATGGAATGAACCAATTTTTCCTGGGCTTGGTGTGAATTTGAATGGGTCCTCTGCATTCAGACGGCATTCGATGGCATGGCCACGGAAAACAATGTCTTTTTGGCGATAGCTGAGTTTTAAGCCGGCAGCAATACGAATTTGTTCTTGAACAATATCAACACCTGTAATCATTTCGGTGACTGGGTGCTCAACTTGAACGCGGGTATTCATCTCAATGAAGAAGAATTCACCATCTTCATACAAGAACTCAAAAGTACCAGCACCACGGTAAGCAATTTTCCTACAGGCTTCAGCGCAGCGCTCACCAATTTTGGCGATAGCGCGGCGATCAATGCCGGGTGCCGGAGCTTCTTCGATCACTTTTTGGTGGCGACGTTGCATGGAGCAATCACGCTCACCTAACCAAATGGCATTGCCATGGGTATCAGCCAAAATCTGGATCTCTACATGGCGAGGCTTTTCTAAAAACTTCTCCATATAGACTTCTGGATTACCAAAAGCACGACCAGCTTCTTCTTTAGTCATATTGACCGCATTGAGAAGAGCAGCCTCAGTATGTACGACACGCATTCCACGACCACCGCCACCGCCAGCAGCTTTAATAATGACCGGATAGCCAACGCGTTTTGCGGTTGAAATAATTTCTTTTGGGTCGCTTGACAGCGCACCTTCAGAGCCCGGAACGCAAGGAACGCCGGCTTTAATCATGGCGCGCTTCGCTGAGACCTTATCGCCCATCAGGCGAATTGAGGTTGCAGTGGGGCCAATGAATGCAAAACCGGACTTCTCAACACGTTCTGCAAAATCGGCATTCTCAGAGAGGAATCCATAGCCAGGATGAATTGCTTCAGCATCTGTCACTTCCGCTGCTGAAATGATGGCAGGCATATTGAGATAGCTGAGTGGTGATGGGGCGGGCCCAATACAGACCGCTTCGTCTGCAAGCTTTACATATTTAGCTTCTTTATCTGCGGTCGAGTAGACCACCACAGTTTTAATTCCCAACTCGCGACATGCGCGTTGGATACGGAGAGCAATTTCTCCGCGATTGGCAATCAGAATCTTATCGAACATGTCGGCTCTGAGTTAAGTAACGGTGGATTGGAATAGATCTAAGGGAGATCTATTAAGCGATGATGAACAGCGGCTGATCAAATTCAACGCCTTGACCGTTTTCACACAGAATTTGTTTAATAACACCCGCTTGCTCAGACTCAATCTCATTGAGAAGTTTCATCGCTTCAATAATGCACAGCGTTTGCCCCACTTTGACTGTGTCGCCGACTTTGACAAAATCTGGAGACTCAGGGTTTGGTGCGCGATAGAAGGTGCCGACCATTGGTGAGCGAGCAACAAAACCAGTTTCAGCTGGCGCTTCATCAGCAGCTGGTGTGGTAACTGGTGCAGCCACAGGCGCAGCTTGCATCACTTGAGCAGGCGCTGGATTGGCGTATACCACTTGACCTGCAGGAGCTGGAGAGCCGGCATTCACAATGCGAACACGATCTTCACCTTCATTGACTTCTAATTCAGAAATTCCTGATTCAGAAACAAGGTCGATTAGGGTTTTTAGTTTTCTTAGATCCATGGAAAGGCTTCCTCTCTGGTAATTCTTAGTTAATCTTTATTTTTGCAAGCGGGCGATAGCTGCTTGCAGTGCTAATTCGTAACCAATCGCGCCCAAACCGCAGATAACGCCAGTAGCAATATCAGACAGGTAGGAGTGTTTACGAAACTCCTCACGTTGGTGAATGTTAGATAGGTGTATTTCAGTAAACGGTATAGCAACCCCAGCCAGTGCATCACGCAAGGCAACGCTGGTATGGGTAAAAGCGCCTGGATTAATGATGATGAAATCCACCCCATCTTGTTTAGCCTTTTGAACTCGGTCAATCAGCTCGCCCTCATGGTTGCTTTGGAAGGTGGATAAATCGACTGAGTGGGACTTTGCGATGACACCTAGCTTGGTATGAATATCTTCGAGAGTAGTTTTGCCATAAACCTCTGGCTCACGGGTTCCCAACAGATTGAGGTTGGGGCCTTGGATAACGAGAATTGAAGTATTTTTCGACATAGATCGATATTTTTAGAGGCAGTTAGGTTTTATTGCGGAGATAAAGCTTTTCTCTGAAAACTGCTTATTGAATGAAGAATGCTCTTCATCTTGCTCGTAAAGTATACCCCCGGAGTCCCACCTCAAGCCTAAAAATGACACAATAAACTGGCTATTTTTTAAGATTTGAAGTGTAACTATTGCAATTTTTGGCTCAGAAACCGCTAATTTTGACCTAGATGGTGATCACAAAGATCATTTAAAAAGTCTTATAAAGCCGATTTAATTGCACTTCTGAGCTCTTCTTCGCTTATCTTTCCTAATTTGCTGCTAGTCGCCTTGCCTTGAGCATTAACAATAACGGTATAGGGAAGCGCCCCTTGGGCATTCCCCATCTGTTTCGAGATATTGCTGCCCTCAAGTCCACCAATCACAATTGGATAAGAAACTGGGGTCTTTTCTAGAAATTCACGAATATTAGAGGGTGAATCGATACCGATGCCTACAAATAAGACATTTTGACTCTTAAACTCTGCCTGTAATTTATCCAAAGTAGGCATTTCTTCAACACAAGGAGGGCACCAGGAAGCCCAAAAGTTGATAACCAAGACTTTTTCACGCCATTCTTTGGTGTCGACCGATTTTCCATCAGATGTTTGCCAAGGGTTGGTAAAAAAGGCCTTCATTGCAGGATCGTCTGCCGGCTCTGTTCTGAAGATCCATTGCGAAGTCGCCACTCCCGCAGCAAGGGCTACGAGGTTAAATCCAATGATGCTTATCCACTGTCTTCGGTTCATTGCTGCTCCTTAGCTAAAATTGCCCAATGCATATTCATATCTTGGGCATTTGCGGTACTTTCATGGGCGGCATTGCCGCAATCGCTCGGCAGGCCGGACATCGTGTTACTGGGTGCGATGCCAACGTATATCCACCGATGAGCACGCAGCTGGAAGCGCAGGGCATTGAGCTCATTGAGGGATTCTCGCCCGATCAATTATTACAGTTTGAGACGATGCCAGATTTATTTGTAATCGGTAATGTGGTTTCGCGTGGCAATCCACTAATGGAGGCCATTCTGAATCAAGGGCTTCCTTACACCTCTGGACCTCAGTGGCTGGGTGAGCAAGTTCTATTTGGTAGACATGTCTTGGCTGTTGCCGGTACGCATGGCAAAACAACTACCTCCGCCATGTTGGCTTGGATTTTAGAGTTCAATGATTACAAGCCAGGTTATCTCATCGGTGGAGTGCCACTGAATTTCACGGTATCTGCTCGCTTAGGTGGGAGCAAGTATTTTGTAATCGAAGCCGATGAATATGACACAGCGTTTTTTGATAAGCGCAGTAAGTTTGTTCACTATCGCCCACGCACCGCTTTGTTGAATAATCTCGAGTTTGATCACGCCGATATTTTTGCTGATCTTGCTGCAATCGAGACCCAATTCCATCATTTAGTGCGCACCGTCCCGGGTAATGGTCTTGTTGTGGTTAATGGCGAAGAGCCCGCCCTAGAAAGCGTTATTTCCAGAGGTGCTTGGGCGCCCGTTGAAAAATTTGGGCAAGATAAACACAATGCCTGGTCATTAGTTTCTCAAGCAGCGGATGGCTTCATTGTGTTGCAAGATGGTAAAGAGGTCGCCACAGTGACCTGGGCTCCAGACTCGGGAGTCATGGGCCGTCACAATCAACTCAATGCATTAGCAGCCATTGCGTCAGCAAATCATATTGGCATTGCACCAACCGATGCCGCACGTGCTTTAGCTGAGTTCAAAAATGTGAAGCGTCGTTTAGAGACGATTGGTGTCGCAAATGGAGTAACTGTATACGATGACTTTGCGCATCACCCAACTGCCATAACTACCACGGTAGATGGCTTGCGTCGCCGCGTAGGACAGGCACGAATTTTGGCAGTCTTGGAACCTCGCTCTAATACGATGAAACTCGGGGTGATGAAAGCGCAACTACCCAATAGCCTAGAAGCTGCTGACAAGATTTTTGCTTACGGCGCAAGCACTGGTAAAGATTGTTTAGGTTGGGATTTAAATGCAGTATTAGCCCCATTAAATGCAATGAGTGAAAATCGTGCTGCAGCCTTTGATGATCTATCTACTTTGGTTAAAGCTGTTGCAAATGAAGCAAGGCCTGGCGATCATATTTTGGTGATGAGCAATGGCGGCTTTGGTGGGGTGCACCAAAAGATACTGACTGCAATACAAGAGAAAGCAAAGTAATGAGCATGAGACTGAAAGATAAAGTAGCCATCATTACTGGTGCTGCAAAAGGCATTGGTTTTGCAACTGCAAAACGTTTTGCGAAAGAAGGTGCCAAGGTCATGATTGCCGATGTGAATCCCGAGGCGGTTAAAGCCGCTACAGATCTGATTCCAGGCTCAGAAGCTTATGTCATGAACGTGACTGATCGTGCAAGTGTTGAAGCGGCTGTTGATCAGATCATGCAGCGCCACGGACGCATTGATATCCTAATTAACAATGCTGGCATTACACAAGATGCACGCTTAGTCAAAATGACAGAAGCACAATTTGATACTGTAATTGATGTCAATCTCAAGGGTGTTTTTAATTGCACGCAGTTGGTAGTGCCGCATATGTTGGAGGCTGGTAAAGGCGCTGTCGTAAATGCTTCTAGTGTTGTGGGCATTTATGGAAACTTTGGACAAACTAACTATTCAGCAACCAAGTTTGGAGTGATTGGATTTACTAAAACTTGGGCGCGTGAATTAGGCCCAAAAGGTATTCGGGTAAATGCAGTTTGCCCAGGCTTTATTGCTACTGAGATGGTGAAAGCGATGCCAGAAAATATTCTGAAAGATATTGAGAGGCGCAGTTGGCTTGGTCGCTTAGGGACTCCTGAAGAAATGGCGAACGTCTATTTATTCTTAGCAAGCGATGAAGCTAGCTATGTGAACGGTGTTGCACTTGAGGCCAGTGGCGGGATATCCCTCTAAGCATGCATCTTTTATATGAAGAGGGTGGCGACATCAAGGTCGCTACGGTTCAGTCTGCTTCGGGCGCTGGAGATGCTGAATCATGGCAAGCAACTAGTCTTTCTGGGAAAAAGATTAAGTTAAAAGCCAAAGAAGTTTGGCTCCGTTTTGAAAAGCCAGAACCGCAAGTCTTAATGGATGAGGCAAATACTTTATCCAAAGAGATTGATCTGCAGTTCTTATGGGATTGCGCACCTGATGAAGAGTTTGGCTTATTAGATGTTGCTCATGAGTACTTTGGCGCACAAGCCAGCGTACCGCAACAGACTGCATTAGCCATCGCCTTGCAAAGTGCGCCAGTATTTTTTCGTCGTAAAGGGCGTGGACGTTTTCAAAGGGCACCACTAGAGCAACTGCAGGCTGGTTTGGCTGCGCTTGAGCGCAAACAAAAAGAATTAGAGCAGCAGACTGCATGGCAGCAAGAACTGGTGGCTGGGGTGTTTCCAGAGATGCTTCAATCTCAGGCAAATCAACTTCTGTTTTCTCCGGATAAAAATACCTCTGCCTATAAAGCATTAATTGCAGCATGTACTGAGTCAGGAGAATCACCTGCGCAGCTCATGATCCGCTGTGGCGCGATTGACTCACCTTTGCAATATCACCAAGGGATGTTCTTAAAAGCGCATTTCCCTCAGGGCGCTGCACATGACCTAAGTTTGGCGGTTGATCAAGCTGCTTTAGATGCTGTTATTTCAGAATTGCCTATCGCTGAAGTAACTGCGTTCTCAATAGATGACTCAGGCACTACTGAAATTGATGATGCTTTATCAGTTACTGCGCTCGAGGGTGGCAGACATCGTATCGGCATTCATATTGCGGCGCCTGGTTTAGTGATTACTAAGGATGACGCTTTAGATAAGGTTGCACGCACACGTATGTCTACGGTGTATTTCCCTGGCGACAAAATTACGATGTTGCCTGATCAGGTGATTACTCAGTTCTCATTAGATGAGGGTGCTGCTCGCCCAGCTTTATCGATTTATGTAGATATTGATGCGGCTGGAGTTGTGGATAAAGAGACTCTGCAGTTACGCGCTGAGATGGTTCCGATGGGGGCAAATCTTCGCTTGGAGAACTTAGAGCATTTGGTGACGGAAGAAAGTTTGGCCGATGAATCTGCTGAGTATGCTTATCGTCAAGAGCTCAGTGTTTTGTGGGCAGCGGCAAAGTTATTGCATGCAGGGCGCCAGGAGCAGCGTATAGCTAATGGATTGCGTTCTGAGCAATTAGGGGTCTTGGATCCCAATGCCTTGGCGAGAGACTTTCATTTTCAAATTAAAGAAGTGGATGGTGCGCAGCGAGTGGAGATTACTCCTCGTCAACGCGGCTCCATTCTCGATACCATCGTTGCTGAGTGGATGATTTATTGCAATAGTGCTTCAGGACGTTTATTGGCAGATCATGGAATGCCTGGTTTGTTCCGTACTCAAAAGGGCTGGGGCCCCTTACGCACGCGTATGCAGACAACCCCCGGTCCACATGAAGGATTGGGTTTGGAGTATTACGCTTGGTGTACTTCGCCTTTGCGCCGTTACTCAGATTTAGTGAATCAGTGGCAGTTAATCGCTATAGCAAAACATGGCATTACCGCCAAAATGGTGGCACCTTTTCCTCCACGTGATGCTGCATTAATGGGTATCGCCGCCGACTTTGAAGCTTGTTATTCAGCCTATGGTGAATACCAAGATCGCCTTGAGAAATATTGGTGCTTACGCTGGATTGCTCAAGATGAAGTTCCTAGACAAGTCTTTGTGAGGCATCTCAAAGAAGGGATGTCTCGAGTAGAGTTAGTCCCATTGCATCTTCCAGTTCCCGAGTTGGCGGCCCATCCACGCATGACTCGAGCTGAAGTGAGCGTGGCTGATGTAGACCTATTGCAGCTTACTGCCGGGGTTCGGGTTCTTCATATAGAAACTCCAGAAGTTCCTGAGAGTGATGAAAGTTCTATCTAAGCTGACGCAGTTAGTAGGTCGCTTAAATGGTATCTGGCGACGCCACCCATTTCGCTATGCCCTTGGCCTCTCAATTTTGTTTCATCTGATCTTTTTATCCTTCCGCTGGGGCCTAGGAGAAATAGAAAATCGTCGCCTGAATACACCACTCAGCGTTGTCTTGGTGAATGCTAGTAATCAAGTAGCACCCAAGCAGGCCAATAAGTTAGCCCAAGCAGATTTGCATGGAGGCGGCAATACTCCCAATCAAGATGCTAGTGCGCTCCATCGGGCAAGACTCGGTGCCGATGCCCGCCTCGAGGTTTTGGAAAAACAGCAAAAGCAAATGCTGGCCAAGCTTGAGGCGGATCGAGCACTCTCGGGCGGTCGCAAAAGTGGAGATGAGAAACTAGCAACATCCCAACTGAATTCTTTAGAGGCTGAGCTAGCTAAGCGTTTGCAAGCCAATGGTCGAGAACCTCGTCGTAAGGTCTTGACTGGAGCCAGTACCAAGGCAGTTGTCTTTGCGCAGTATTACGATGCCATGCGCCAAAAGATTGAGGCTTATGGTAGCGCATTTTTCCCGCGGGCCAACGGCCGCCCCTTGTATGGCAGTCTAGTGATTGTCGTTAGCGTGGATGCCCAAGGACGCATTGCCAATAATGCTCAGGGTAAGGATGGTTTGAGTATTGGACGAAGCTCTGGCAATCCCGAGTTGGATCGCCAGGCCCTAGCGATTATTCGTGCTTCTGCCCCCTTTGGCGCTTTCCCTGCAGAAATGCATCAGCAGATTGATGTCCTAGATTGGGTTTCTACTTTTGATTTCACGCGGGATGGATCTGATCGCCTAGATTTGCGTCCTTAATTCAGAAGGCATCACGCAATTTCGCTTATCCTGTAGTTACTATGAGTCAAGCCACTTCTGCCCAATTGCATACTGATCCCGCCCAATTTCCTGGTGTGGATGTGTATGCGGTTGCCGGTAATCCGATCGCACATAGTAAATCACCCGCCATTCATAAACGATTTGCTGAGCAGTCAAATCAAAAAATGTATTACGGGCGTTTACAGCCTGAACTTGGGGAATTCAAAACCGCTGCGCAAGCTTTCTTTGCTGCTGGCGGTAAGGGTATGAATGTTACTGTTCCATTTAAGTTGGACGCTCAGGCTCTGGCAGATGTATTAACACCGCGTGCGCAGCTAGCTGGCGCTGTCAATACTTTGCGTATTGAAGATGGAAAAATATTTGGTGACAACACGGATGGCGCTGGCTTAGTTAGAGACTTATTGGCTCAGGGTATTCAGATTCAAGGCTCCCGAATTTTATTGCTGGGAGCGGGTGGCGCTTCTCGCGGAGTGCTAGGTCCTTTGCTAGAGCAATCGCCCGCAGAGTTAATTATTGTCAATCGATCCAATGCTAAGGCCCAGGACTCGGTTCAATTATTTAGCGATTTGGCTCGCTCTCTACAAGTTATATTGACAGCAGCAACTTTGAACGAACTGGAAGATGTAAGTAAGACCACATCTCCTTTTGATCTCATTATTAATGCTACTGCTGCAGGTCTATCGGATGAATCTCCTATCAGCGATGCCGCGGCAAGCAATGTATTTACTCCCAAGTCTTTTGCCTACGACATGGTCTACGGCAAAGTCACTGTTTTGATGCAGCAAGCACTGCATCGCGGTGCGCGGGTTAGTGATGGTTTGGGCATGTTGGTTGAGCAAGCTGCAGATGCTTTCTTAATTTGGCGTGGTGCTCAGCTGACTGATGCGATTGATTCTCGCGCTGTATTGGCAGAACTTCGTACTTCCTAATTCCTAGCTAAGCTTGAATGCGTTGGCTTTCTTATCTTCTGAAATGTTTAGTGGGTGGCTTTATTGCCATGCAAATGTACTTTGTCATGCAGATTGGCTTATGGGTAGTTCTTGATCCTAGCAGTACTGCATTTCAAAGGGCTGAACGTTGGCGTCTTTGTGGTCTGTCATGGTCTTGCCCAGTGCAGTCATCTTGGGTTCCATACGATAAAATCTCGGCCAATCTCAAACGTGCTGTTTTAGTGAGCGAAGACGATATCTTCTTTCAGCATATGGGTGTTCGGGTTGAGGATATGAAAAAAGCATGGGCTAAAAATTCGCAACTCAATCAACAGAGTAGTGGCAAATCCAAAACTGCATTGCGTGGGGGCTCTACGATCACACAGCAACTAGCAAAGAATCTTTTTCTTTCTTCTGAGCAGAATTATTTTCGCAAAGCTCAGGAGCTCATCATTACCGGCTTATTGGAGGTAATGCTGCCTAAGCAACGTCTTTATGAAATCTATTTAAATTCAGTAGAGTGGGGCGAAGGTATCTTTGGTATTGGCGCAGCTTCTCAGCATTACTACGGTATTAAGCCGGCATCGCTTGATCGCGAACAGGCAGCAGCTTTAGCATCAGCTTTACCTGCACCGAAGTGTTTTGACAAAGTGCAGTACTGCCGTAAGGCTAATATTCATTTCCCCACACGACAAGACTTTATTCTAGAAAATATGGATAGGGTCGCTTTGGCGCCTATTCAGAAACCAAAAGCGCGCTAGCCTTACTTATTACTTGCAGTTCTTAACGCATCTCTCGTTGCGATGGCCACTGTTCTAGCTGCCTCAGCAAAATCATGATTAGCGCTTGCATACAAGATTGCCCTAGAGGAGTTGATCATCATGCCCGAGCCTGGCTGGTTAGGTAGGCCACCAGCTTTAACAGTGGCATCAATATCGCCACCTTGAGCACCAATGCCCGGAATGAGTAAAGGCATCTCACCAACAATCGCTCGCACCCGAGCAATTTCTTCAGGGAAGGTTGCCCCAACTACCAAGCTAATTTGTCCAGAGGTATTCCACTGTTGTGCAGCGAGTTTGGCAACGTACAAATATAGCGGTTCACCATTGGGCGAAACATTCAAGAACTGAAGGTCGGAACCTCCTGGATTTGAGGTGCGACATAAAACAATCACGCCCTTGCCGGCATGCTTTAGGTAAGGCTCGATCGTGTCAAAGCCCATATACGGGTTCACAGTTACCGCGTCAGCACCATAGCGCTCAAACGCCTCTAAAGCGTAGTGGTCAGCTGTACTGCCGATATCCCCGCGTTTGGAATCGAGGATGACGGGGATGTGGGGGTATTTATCTTTAAGGTAGCGAGTCAGTTTTTCTAGTTGAGCTTCGGCTCTTTGGGAGGCAAAGTAGGCGAACTGGGGCTTAAAGGAGCAGGCGGTATCCGCAGTAGCATCGGCGATCTCGCGGCAGAACTCGAAAATCCCCTCAGGCTTACCCTGAAATACAGCAGGCAAACGCTTGGGATCTGGATCAAAGCCCACGCACAACATACTGCCTTGGGAAGCCCACGCAGACTGGAGTTGTTGGGTAAAGGTATTTGAGCTAGAGTTCATTGGGATTAAGCTTATTTTAGTCAAACTGTCATGAGCTATAGGATAAACTAGCGACCATTCCTTAGGAGTTCACCATGATCAACTTGTTCGTCCTGCAAAATGGCCGCCTCTCTCAAGAGCAAGTGGAAGATCGCAATGAATTGTTGCAATACTCCAACCCTATCTGGATCGACGTTGTAGACCCTGAAGAGGAAGAGCTCCTGTGGATTAAAGAGGCTTTTGGCGTTCTTTTGCCTGAATTAGATGATTTAGGCGACTTAGAAGCTTCTGCGCGTTATTTCGAGGCGGATGATGGCCACCTTCATATTCGTACCGATTTCTTATTAGACGAAGAAGAAACCTCTCGCAACGTGCGAGTTGCCTTCGTGATGACCAAGCAAGTTTTGTTCTCTATTCATGACGAAGATTTGCCAGTATTCCGCTTGGTGCGTTTGCGTGCCCGTTTGCGTCCAGGATCAGTCAGTAACGCAAAAGACGTTTTACTTGACCTGTATTCCACTGATGCTGAGTATTCTGCTGATGCCTTGGAAGAGGTTTATGAAAACCTCGAGCAAGCAGGTAAGCGTGTTCTGCAAGATGACATCACCGATCACGATGCAGAAGAAGTGCTCGAAACAATTGCTAAGGAAGAAGATACCAACGGACGTATTCGTCGTAATGTGATGGATACTCGCCGTGCATTGTCTTTCTTAATGCGGAGCAAATTATTATCTGATGAGCAGCAAGAAGAGGCGCGTCAGATTCTGCGAGATATTGATTCATTAGAAAACCATACTGCGTTCTTATTCGATAAGATTAACTTCTTGATGGACGCGACAGTTGGTTTTATTAATTTGAACCAAAGTAAGATCATCAAGATCTTCTCGGTGGTATCGGTTGCCTTAATGCCGCCAACTTTGTTAGCTAGTGTGTGGGGAATGAACTTCCGCTACATGCCTGAACTAGAGCAGACCTGGGGTTACCCGGTTGCCATTATTTCTATGGTGATTTCAGCGATGATTCCATTGGGATACTTCCGCCACAAGGGTTGGTTAAGCTCACGCTAATTCTGTAGTGCTACCTTGTTATGCGTTTTTGGGTTTAAGTAATTCCAAAAAGTGAGAGAGCGCAAAATCACGCGCTTGTTCTCGCACTACTTGACGATCACCATTGAAGTGTTTGGTCAACGTAACAGTATTAATCACATCATGCCCAATATTTTCTTTGACCGCCCAGCCAAAGCAGACGGTGCCAACCGGCTTTTCTGCTGAGCCACCTGTTGGACCAGCGATGCCGGTAATAGAGATCGCAGTGTTGACATTGGCATGACGTAGTGCACCCTCGGCCATCGCTTTGGCGACTTGCTCACTGACTGCGCCAAAAGATTCAATCGCTTCCATTGAAACATCTAAGCATTCTGATTTGGCAGCATTGCTGTAGGTGATATAGCCTCGCTCAAGCCAATCACTCGAGCCTGCTAAGTCTGTCAGTGTTGCGCAGACGAGGCCACCAGTGCAGGACTCTGCCAAGGCAATTTTCCAGCCTCGGTTCATTAAAGTCAGGGCAATGGCTCTGGCTAGTTCATGCTGAGGATCATTATTATTTTTCATGAGATGTAGCTCAATCCAATAGGTAAAAGTATCATGGTGAGTAGGGTAAAAAATGCTGCAGCCAAATCGTCAGCAATAATTCCGAAGCCGCGCCATAGTATTAAGCCAACACTGGATGGAGATGAGTGATCACCATTCTCTACATGTTTAAAGTACCGATCAATCATTCCGATCGGACCGGGTTTCATGGCATCAAAGAATCGGAATAGTGCAAATGCCAACATCTGCATCCATAAGTTTGTCGGCATGATGAATATCAATACAAGCCAGAAGGCGACTACTTCATCCCACACAATTCCACCAAAATCTTTTTCCCCTAACTCTTCGCTGACTTGTCCGCAGATCCAGCAACCTAGAAGAATGCCTGCGCCAATAATCCAGAACCATGCTGCGGTGGATAGAAAATAATCGCCCAGCAAGAAAGTAGCCCAAGCCCACAGTGTTCCAGCGGTGCCAGGTGCGAATGGCGCCAAACCACTACCCAGTCCGAATGCTAGGGCGCGACTTGGTTTACTAATTACCCACCTGAAGCTGTGTTTGGGTATGGGCGAAGTTGGCGTATCAGATGGGGAATTCATGCGAAGTGATCAAAGGATTTAAGTAGTTGATTTACTTCTTCAGGATTTAATCTCGCCCCACTGCTAGCAATGAGCTGGATCTCTGGTACGGAGTGTTGCATCAGCTTAATGCTGCCAATTTGAGTGAGCGGAAGATTTAAGTCCTCACTGATTTTGGTGATCGCATCTCTTGAGCCGCTTGCTGCAGTAAAGCATAGCTCGTAATCATCACCACCACTAGCTGCGTATTGATTCTGAATAGTTAGCGATTGCTTACGCAATGTTGTGGATTTTGGGATTCGGTCTAAGAAGATTTCTGCATCCCTGCCTGATTGCTTGAGGATATGTCTCAGATCACCCAACAGGCCATCGGAGATATCCAGAGCAGAATTGGCAATGCCTCTTAAGGCAATGCCTAAATGAACTCTAGGGGTGGGTTGATGCATGCGAGCCTCAATGATTTCCAAATCCCCCCTTTTTAATTCCAGCTCATGACGCAGTGCAGCAAGAGCAAGTCGGGCATCACCAACGGCTCCGGAAACCCAAATGTCATCACCTTCCAATGCCCCTGTTCTACGAATGGCCTCGTCTTTTGGGATGCTGCCAAAAGCGGTGATACAAATATTGAGTGGACCAGCGGTAGTGTCGCCGCCAATGAGTGGACAAGCAAATTGATTGGCGATGGCAAATAAACCTTTGCTAAAGGCTTCTAACCAAGCTGAATTTGCCTCAGGCAGTGCCAGTGCGAGTGTGAAACCCATCGGCCTAGCGCCCATAGCCGCTAGGTCTGAGAGGTTGACTGCTAGGGCTTTCCAGCCTAGCCACTCTGGATTAGCGTCTGGAAAAAAGTGTCTGCCACTTACCAACATGTCGCTGGTAATGGCAAGCTCCTCGGCTGGGTCGGTTTTTAGTAGGGCGCAATCATCACCAATTCCCAGCTTTACTGAGCCAGGCTTATTGGCAAGCATGAGTTCTGACTGCGCTTTAAAGAAACGCTGAATGAGATCAAATTCGCCAAGTGAGGAGGTTTGAGATTGCATGCCCCATTTTATGGCTCTTGGGACTCTTTCATCTGAGAGGAATAGAATTAGAAGCTTGAATACGTCTGATTGATGAGTGAACTGATGAGCAAACCAAGCAATAGCAGTAAAGAACAGCAAATAGCGGATTTAAGGGCGGCTGCTCTTCACTATCATGAGTTTCCAACTCCGGGGAAGATTGAAATCGCCCCAACGAAGCAGCTAACCAATCAGCGTGACTTGGCCCTAGCTTATACGCCAGGCGTTGCTGCGCCTTGCGAGGAAATTGTTAAAGATCCCGCGAATGCTTTCAAATATACCGCCCGAGGTAATTTAGTTGGTGTGATAACCAACGGTACCGCAGTATTGGGCCTAGGAAACATTGGCCCATTGGCCAGTAAGCCGGTGATGGAAGGTAAAGCAGTTCTCTTTAAGAAATTTGCAGGCATTGATGTTTTTGATATTGAAGTTAATGAAAACGATCCAGATAAATTAGTTGAAATCATTGCGGCGCTCGAGCCTACTTTTGGCGGTATCAATCTAGAAGACATCAAAGCCCCAGATTGTTTTATTGTTGAGCGCAAGTTGCGAGCGCGTATGAAGATTCCGGTCTTTCATGATGACCAACATGGAACTGCGATTGTGGTTGCTGCTGCGATTCTGAATGGCTTAAAAGTAGTCGGTAAGGATGTTGCTAATGTGAAATTAGTCACTTCTGGTGCTGGCGCTGCTGCATTAGCTTGTTTAGATTTATTAGTTGACCTTGGTATCCCGCGTAAGAATATTTGGGTTACTGACTTAGTTGGTGTTGCATACAAAGGTCGTCAAGAATTAATGGATCCGCAAAAGGAGCCGTTCTGTCAGGAGACAGATTTACGCACCCTAGATCAAGTGATTGAAGGCGCTGATATTTTTTTAGGACTCTCAGCTGGCGGTGTTCTGAAGCAATCGATGGTGAAGAAAATGGCTGATAAGCCATTGATCTATGCCTTGGCAAATCCAACTCCTGAGATTCTGCCTGAGGAGGTAAAGGAAGTTCGTCCTGACGCGGTGATGGCAACGGGCCGTACTGATTACCCAAACCAAGTAAATAACGTGTTGTGCTTTCCATTTATCTTCCGCGGTGCATTAGACGTTGGCGCCACCACCATCACGCGTGGCATGGAAGTCGCAGCGGTTAAGGCTGTGGCGGAGTTGGCACGTGCTGAGCAGAGCGAAATAGTGACCTCGGTATACGGTATTGAGAACTTGTCTTTTGGTCCGGAGTACTTAATTCCGAAGCCGTTTGATCCGCGTTTGATTACCGTCATCGCACCCGCTGTTGCTAAGGCGGCAATGGAGGACGGCGTAGCTCTGCGCCCAATTAAAGACTTCGATGCTTATCGCAATCAGTTACAACAATTTGTGTACCACTCCGGTACTTTGATGAAGCCATTGTTTAGCATTGCTAAGGGAGTGTCTGCCGCTCAAAAACGGATTGTATTTGCTGAAGGTGAAGATGAGCGCGTATTGCGTGCAGTACAAATCATTATTGATGAGCATTTAGCAACACCGATTCTGATCGGTCGTCCTGCGGTAATTGAGCACCGCATTGACAAGTTCGGATTACGTATTAAAGCGGGTGAAGACTTTGAGATCGTGAACCCAGAGAGTGACTCACGCTTCCGTGATTTCTGGCAAACGTATTTAGGCTTGACTGAGCGTAAGGGTGTTACCGAATCTTTTGCTAAGCTAGAAATGCGTCGCCGCAATAGCTTGATCGGATCTATCATGATTAGTAAAGGCATGGCTGATGGCATGATCTGTGGCACCGTTGGCAATTTAGCAACCCATTTGAAGTACATCGATGAGGTGGTGGGTCAAGAGCCGGGCGCCAATGTGTATGGCGCCATGTCTGGATTGATTTTGCCGGGCCGCCAAGTCTTCTTGGTCGATACCCATGTGAATATCGATCCAACAGCAGAACAATTGGCTGAACTCACCTTAATGGCTGCAAACGAAATGCGTAAATTGGGTATAGCGCCTAAGGTGGCGCTCTTGTCCCATTCCAACTTCGGTTCAAGTAGCGCTCCATCTGCAGTCAAAATGCGTGACGTACTTGCTTTGATTCAAAAAGCAGACCCTAGTCTTGAGGTGGATGGTGAAATGCACGGTGATAGCGCTTTGGATGAAACTATTCGCGCCGGTGCGGTTACTTCATCACCGCTAAAAGGTGATGCTAATTTGTTAGTTCTGCCAAATATTGATGCTGCCAATATTTCTTACAACTTATTGAAGACGGCTGCCGGTAACGGTATCGCAATCGGACCATTGCTTTTAGGGGTTGCTAAGCCAATTCACATTTTGACGCCAGCAGCTACAGTGCGTCGTATCGTCAATGTGACCACCTTGGCGGTAGTTGAAGCTGCAAGCAACGCTAGAGGGGCGGCCTAAGACCTGGGGATGGGCTTTTATTTATGTTAGTTAGTATTAACTAACATAAATAATTATTATATAAATCAATGGTTTATATAAAATGTACTGTAATTGGACTTGATTTGATGGCGTGTTAAGGGTAATCTAGCATCCATCATGAATAATCGCTCTGAAAACGGCACTACAGTAGGCTTTGACGAACACAGTCGGGCTGAAAGTTGGGATAGTAACGATCGACTCGAAACCGAGTCCTCCGCTGCCAATATCTATGCTGAGGGCGGTTTATCTCGTTTACAAACCTATGCAGCAAATCAAGTTTCGGGGAAAAAAGTGACTGCTTCTTGGCGTGCCGCTTTGGCCGTTCGCGATGCCGGACCGCCGGCAATGTTGCGCAGTGTGCGCCCTAATATCGTGCAATCTATTCGTGCTTTTCGCACTCCTGATCTTCAGGAGGCGGCTACTGAACTTGGCCAGCATTTCATTTACGCAAATTGTGCAAATGCAATGACTAAAGGCGAAGTTTTAGAGGCGATTGCAATTGCTTACACCTTTACCAAGCAACAGGCGAAGAATTTCGATCCTTTATTGGATGCTTTGACGACAACTGTTGATAAGTCTGGCCCTCAGCCAGGTTTTGTAGTGGTGCTCGAAGGTTTGCCTTGTACTCAAAAGTTTGACAAAGAGGCTCGCGAGACTCTGCTAGATGTATTCCGTGATGCTGTGGACTTTTGGTCTGAGCGCCGGACACCGTATCGCGTGTTCTACTCTTTTGCTTAATTGCTTGTTTAACGAATAAGCAGCAAGGCAGTCAATCAGCAAAAATCGCCTCTATTTGAGGCGATTTTGCATTTCTGGACCCCAAATACTGTGAACAGCAGTAATGGCCACAATTCCAGCAGTTTCAGTTCTCAATACGCGATCACCTAGAGAAACTATTTGATAACCCGCTGCCTGAGCTTGTGCTTCCTCTTCTGGGGAGTGTCCACCTTCGGGCCCAATCATCAAAATGACATCCTGCGGTGGGTTATCCACTAAAACAGAATATAAGCTTTTATCAGTATCTGGGCTTAAAAGTAGTTTAAGTTTAGCTTTTTGAGTCTTCTGTAGATAACTTGCAAAACTTTGAACAGGCTCTACTGTAGCTAACACTGTGCGATCACATTGTTCGCAAGCTGCTTGAACAATGCCTTGCCAGTGCAAAAGACGCTTTTGGGCACGTTCAGCATCACTAGAGCGGGTTAATTTAATCACTGAGCGCTCACACTGTAATGGGGCAATAAGCTGAGCCCCAGTCTCTATAGCCTTTTCAACCACCCAATCCATCTTGTCGCCTCCAGCAAGCCCTTGCGCCAGGGTAATAGCATAGGGGCTCTCACGATGAGTGTCTTGGCGAATATCGCTCAACTCGGCTTCCCCTGATTTATTGCTGAGGGAAAGGAGTTTGGCTTGGGCAACTTGGCCATTTCCATCAAAGATGGGGAAAAATTCACCAACTTGGATACGGCGCACGCGCAGGTGATGTGCAAGCTCGGGGGTGAGGGTATTTGGCTTTTGGTTTTCCCATGGGCCGGGAAGATAAAATTGAGGCATTACTGAAATATAGCTAATTAATTTTCTCGAGACCCAATTTACGATGTCAAACCTTCAAATTCGTATGGCAAATGCCATTCGTGCTTTATCCATGGATGCAGTTCAACAAGCCAATTCCGGACATCCTGGAATGCCAATGGGTATGGCTGATATTGCAGTTGGTCTGTGGAATGAACATTTGCAGCACAATCCAACCGATCCCCATTGGATGAATCGTGATCGCTTCATTTTATCTAACGGCCATGGCTCGATGTTGTTGTATTCCTTATTGCATCTCACTGGCTATGACTTGCCGATGAGCGAGTTAAAAAATTTCCGTCAGTTACATAGTAAAACTGCTGGCCATCCTGAGTATGGAATTACTCCCGGAGTAGAAACCACTACCGGTCCTTTAGGTCAGGGGATTTCAAACGCGGTTGGCATGGCGCTGGCAGAAAAATTATTATCTGCGGAATTTAATCGCCCAGGCCACGATATTGTTGATCACTACACCTATGTTTTTTTAGGCGATGGATGTTTGATGGAAGGCATCAGTCATGAAGTATGTTCATTGGCTGGCACACTCAAACTTAATAAACTCATTGCACTATGGGATGACAACGGCATCTCGATTGATGGCAAAGTAGTTTCTTGGTTCAACGAAGATACGCCAAAACGTTTTGAGGCTTACGGCTGGAATGTCCTGCGTGCCGTGAATGGTCATGATGCAGAGGCTGTATCTAGTGCAATCGCTCAAGCGAAGAAGAGTGACAAACCGACATTGATTTGTTGCAAGACTGCGATTGGTCAAGGTTCTCCCAATATGGCGGGTAGCGATAAGGTGCATGGCTCCCCATTGGGCGCAGCTGAAATTGCTGCAACCCGTGTTGCATTGAACTGGCCCTATGCGCCGTTTGAAATTCCAAATGATATTTATGAAGCTTGGGATTTTAAGAAGCGTGGTCAAGCTGCTGAGCATGAGTGGAATAAAGAATTCCAGGCCTACAAAAATAAATATCCAGAGTTGGCTTCTGAATTACAGCGCCGTATGCAAGGCGATTTATCTAAAGACTTTTCAAAAACTTTAGACGCTTATTTAAAAACCTGTGAAGTCAAAGCAGAAACAATTGCTACTCGCAAGGCCAGTCAAAATGCGATCGAGGCATTAGCGCCCGCTTTGCCGGAGTTCATGGGCGGATCTGCCGACTTAACAGGCTCTAACTTAACCAACTGGTCTTCATGCAAGGCTGTGCGTGGAGATCAATGGGGCAACCATATCAACTACGGTGTGCGTGAGTTTGGTATGAGTGCCATCATGAACGGTATCGCTTTACATGGTGGATATATCCCATTCGGTGGCACCTTCTTAACCTTCTCTGATTACAGTCGCAATGCATTGCGCATGGCTGCATTGATGAAATTGCGTAGTATCTTTGTTTTTACACATGACTCTATTGGCTTGGGTGAGGATGGTCCAACCCACCAGTCTGTTGAGCATGTAGCAAGCTTGCGTCTCATTCCGAACTTGATGGTCTGGCGTCCATGTGACACCACTGAGAGTGCAGTTGCATGGGGTGCTGCGATTGAACGTCAGCATGGCCCAAGCGCCTTGATCTTCAGTCGTCAAAATTGCCCATTTGTGCCGCGTAATAGTCAGCAAGTAAAAGATATTGCCCGCGGTGGATATGTTTTACGTGATCCCAAGAAATCGAAGATCAAGGCGGTGATTATTGCTACTGGTTCAGAAATTGCCTTGGCATTGCAAACAGCCGAGCGTTTAGAGGGCGAGGGTTTTGGTATTCGTGTGGTATCGATTCCATCAACGACAGTATTTGATCAACAGGACGCTGCGTATAAAGCAACAGTTTTACCAGCGGATATTCCACGCATTGCTGTTGAAGCGGGCGTAAGTGATTTCTGGTGGAAGTATGGTTGTGCAGCAGTCCATGGCGTTGATACCTTCGGAGAATCTGCGCCAGCACCTGTGCTCTATGAATACTTTGGTCTAACGGTTGATCAGATTACTAAAACAGTGAAGCAATGTATTGCAAAGAAATAGACAAGATTAGAAACAAAGTATTTATTTAAGAATTCAAAATTAGTAAGGGAAATGGAATGACAATTCGTGTCGCAATTAATGGTTATGGTCGTATTGGTCGTATGGTCTTACGTGCTTTGTATGAAGATCAAGTCAATGGCAAGCCTAGACGTGATATCAAAATCGTTGCAATTAATGCGATGGGTGATATCGACATCAATGCGCACCTGACGCAATATGATTCTGCGCATGGTCGTTTTCCTGCTGAAGTGAAGGTAGACGGTGATTGCATGGTGGTCAATGGCGATCGCATCAAGATGTTCTCTACCCGTAATCCTTTGGAAACTCCTTGGGGTGAGTTGGGTGTGGATTTAGTGCTTGAGTGCTCAGGCAAATTCACTTCCAAAGAAAAAGCCATGGTGCATATTTCTCAGGGTGCGAAGAAGGTATTGATCTCTGCCCCAGGTGAAAAAGATGTTGATGCCACTATTGTTTATGGTGTGAATCAACAAGTTCTGAAATCAAGCGATGTTGTAGTTTCTAATGCGAGCTGCACAACTAACTGTTTAGCCCCATTGGTTAAGCCATTGCTAGAAAAAATTGGGATCGAATCTGGTTTGATGACCACGATTCATGCGTTTACTAATGACCAGGTTCTCACCGATGTGTATCACAAGGATATGCGCCGTGCGCGTTCTGCTGTGACCAGCATGATTCCAACCAAGACAGGTGCAGCAAAAGCAGTTGGCTTGGTATTGCCAGCTTTAGCAGGGCGCTTTGACGGTTTTGCAATGCGCGTGCCCGTCATTAACGTTTCTGTTGTGGATTTAACCTTTGCTGCTAGCCGCGCTACTAGCGTGGATGAAGTGAACTCAATCCTCAAAACAGCCAGTGAGGGTGAGTTGAAGGGTATTTTGGGTTTCAATACCCTGCCTTTGGTATCCATCGACTTCAATCACGATCCTCGCCCTAGTATTTACGATGCTTCCCAAACTCGCGTTTCAGCCGATGGTAAGTTGGTCAAAGTATTGGCTTGGTATGACAATGAGTGGGGTTATTCAGTCCAAATGCTCAATGCTGCTGAGGCATTGATGGCTATAAATTAAGAAAATCGAACCGGTTTTAAGTCTAACAGCGCTTAAAATCTTGTTTTTCATGTAAAAAAGACCTCAATTGAGGTCTTTTTTCATTATCCGCTCTTATCTTCCAAATTTAGGACTTTGGCTTATTGCGGCAATTCTTCTTTTGGCAGTGGCCGTACATCGCTAAAGAGTGCTCCTGGAGCTTGAAACCAAGGTTTTTAGCGATGTCGCGCTGCCTTTTCTCAATGGCCTCATCCACAAACTCCTCAACATGGCCGCAATCCAGGCAGACCAAGTGGTCATGGTGCTGACCTTCGTTCAGTTCGTAAATAGCCCTACCATCCCCTTTGCTGGACTCAAAATGACTGCGGAGTAAGAGGCCTGCTTGTTCAAACTGGGTGAGCACCCGATATACCGTGGCTAAGCCAATTTCTTTATCATCCTTTGCCAAGGCCATAAAGACGTCTTCAGCGCTAAAGTGCGTGCCACCATTTTGATGAAAAAAGTCTAGGATTTTCATGCGTGGACCGGTAGCCTTCAGGCCAATGTCGCGTAAATCTGCTGGAGTCGGATTTTGGTTCATATTCAGGGTTTGGGAG
Organism: Polynucleobacter sp. Nonnen-W13; assembly: GCF_018881735.1. Taxonomy (NCBI): domain Bacteria; kingdom Pseudomonadati; phylum Pseudomonadota; class Betaproteobacteria; order Burkholderiales; family Burkholderiaceae; genus Polynucleobacter; species Polynucleobacter sp. Nonnen-W13. The sequence continues at coordinate 251,098 of NZ_JACVPU010000001.1, forward strand.
CTAAAATCAATGTCTTAATGATACGGCCTGCCATGCAAATTTGCCTCCAGCTTTTTACCCGTCTATTGAACTCCATTTTGAGGGTTTTTGAACTCGCTCGGGCGGGCTTAGTTATTGCTGCAGTGAGTTCAGTAATGATTGTCACTGGCTGTACTAGTGCTGTCGATGACACACAGCGTGCCTGGATGAACAAAGTCTTTAGACCTTATGTTCCAGATGTGGTGCAGGGCAACTTTATCTCGAGCGAGCAATACGCAAAGTTACAGGTCGGGCAGAGTCGTGAGCAAGTGCGTCAAATTCTAGGTACACCTTTGCTTGCAAGTTATTTCCATGCCAATCGCTGGGATTACGTTTTTGAATTTAAGCGCGCTGGCCAACAAATGAGTAAAGAGCGTCGCGTGACGGTGTTTTTCGAAGGCGATAAGCTGGTTAAGTTTCAGGGTGATGCATTGCCAACCGATGTCGAGTTGGTTGCTGAAATTGATGGCTATGCAAAAAGCAAACGCTCATTCTGGGAGGTCATGACTGGATCGAACAAGCCACCAGTAACCCCACCTTTGCAGCAGCCAGAGTTGCTGGTTCCCAGTCCAACGAATAATTTGCCCGCTGGGGCTACAGTGCCTGCAGCTCCTGCCAGCAGTTCATTTTGGGACTTTTTTAGCTTTTCAAAAAAGTCGCCAGATTCTCAGCCGGTGCCTCAACAGTTAGGTCCTGGCGCCCTTAACGTTCCACAGGCTAGTGAAGCAAAGTAAAGATAAAGTTGTGTTGATGTCGAGTGAAGTTTTTCGGCAACCTTGAATAAGAAACGAAGATACAAATGATGAAAATCGCAATTGCTGGTGCAACCGGCCGTATGGGAAAAATGTTGATCGAGGCAGTGCTCAATTGCACGGACGCTGAGCTTGTTGGTGCACTAGAGCATGAGTCTTGCCCTTTGCTTGGTGAAGATGCTGGTGCATTCTTGGGTAAAAAAACTGGCGTAGTCATTACATCGGATATTACGAAGGCGCTGAGTAGTGCTGAGTTTTTAATTGACTTCACTCGTCCCGAGGGTACCATGGCCCACTTAGCCGTGGCGCAAAAGACGAACAGCAAAATGATTATCGGTACTACCGGTCTGAGCTCAGAGCAAATTGATAACCTGAAGAAAGCTTCTGCAAACTTGGCTATCGTATTTGCTCCAAATATGAGTGTGGGTGTCAATGCGACATTTAAGTTGCTAGAGATTGCCGCAAAGATGTTGAATGAAGGTTACGACATTGAAATCGTTGAAGCCCATCACCGTCATAAAGTGGATGCACCATCTGGTACCGCCCTCAGAATGGGTGAGGTGATTGCAGATGCGCTTGGTGAGAAATTAGGTGATGTTGCGGTATATGCACGCGAAGGTCATACCGGTGAGCGCAAAGCTGGCGCGATTGGTTTTGCCACTATCCGTGGTGGAGATATTGTGGGTGATCACACTGTCTTATTTGCGGGCGAGGGTGAGCGCATTGAGATTAGCCATAAGTCTTCTAGCCGTCAGTCTTATGCACAAGGTTCTTTGCGCGCTGCACGCTTCTTGCAAGCTCAGGGTTCCGGTCTTTATGACATGCAAGATGTTCTTGGCCTGCGTAAGTGAATGTTCAGTAAATCAGAATTGAAGAAAAGAGTTGTATTGAATGAGTAAGGATTACGATCACCGCAGTATTGAAGCTGCTGCACGAACTGATTGGGAAAGTGCGCAAGCTCATCAGGTAGCCGAGAACGCAGTAAATGCTTCCGGCAAGTCAAGACCAAAATATTACGCCTGTTCTATGTTGCCTTATCCATCGGGTAAGTTGCATATGGGGCATGTTCGTAACTACACCATCAATGATGTGATGGCTAGGCAGTTGCGCATGCAAGGCTATAACGTACTCATGCCGATGGGCTGGGATGCGTTTGGTATGCCCGCTGAAAATGCAGCGATTCAGAATAAAGTACCGCCAGCTAAATGGACCTACGACAACATTGCTTATATGAAAAAGCAAATGGCGGCGATGGGTCTAGCAATTGACTGGTCGCGTGAAGTAGCTACTTGCAGCCCTGATTACTATCGTTGGAATCAATGGCTCTTTTTAAAGATGCTTGAAAAAGGTATTGCTTATCGTAAGACTCAAGTTGTCAATTGGGATCCAATCGATCAAACCGTATTGGCAAATGAGCAGGTGATTGATGGGCGCGGTTGGCGCTCTGGTGCTTTGGTTGAAAAGCGTGAGATCCCAGGTTATTACTTCAATATCACTGCCTATGCAGAGCAATTACTGTCTGGTTTAGATAACTTAGGTTGGCCTGAGCGCGTCAAAACGATGCAGCAGAATTGGATTGGCAAGAGTCGTGGTGTACGGTTTGCGTTCAAGCATGAGATTGCAGATGCGCATGCTAACTTTGTTCAAGATGGTCAGTTGTATGTATTTACAACGCGTGCTGACACCATCATGGGTGTTACTTTCTGTGCCGTTGCAGCTGAACATCCGTTGGCAACATTGGCAGCAACCAATAATCCAGAGTTAGCTGCATTTATTGAGAAATGTAAAACCGGTAGCGTGATTGAAGCTGATCTAGCTACTCAAGAAAAAGAAGGTATGTTCACAGGCCTATATGTGACACATCCACTGACTAATGAGCCGGTACCAGTTTGGGTTGGCAATTATGTCTTAATGTCATATGGCGACGGCGCTGTCATGGGCGTACCTGCACACGATGAGCGCGATTTTGCATTTGCGCTTAAATACGATTTACCAATTAAGCAAGTGATTGCGTTGCGCACCCCTTCGGACATGTTCAATACCAGCCATTGGCAAGATTGGTATGCCCAGAAAGATGATGTTGTTTGCCTCAATAGCGGTAAGTACGATGGCTTATCTCATGAAGAGGCAGTGGATGCAGTAGCCAAAGATTTAGAGCAAATGGGTATTGGTGAAATCAAAACCACTTACCGTTTGCGCGATTGGGGTATCTCTCGCCAGCGTTATTGGGGAACACCGATTCCGATTATTCATTGTGGTGATGAGAACAATTCTGGTTGTGGCGCAGTTCCAGTTCCTGAAGCAGACTTGCCGGTGGTATTGCCTGAAGATTGCGTACCGGATGGTAGTGGCAATCCACTGAATAAGCGTGCCGACTTCCTCAATGTGAAGTGTCCAAAATGTGGCAAGCCTGCGCGTCGTGAGACTGACACCATGGATACCTTTGTCGATTCGTCTTGGTACTTCATGCGCTATACCGGTCCAGATGCGAAGACCATGGTTGATGAGCGTAATGAATACTGGATGCCAATGGATCAGTACATTGGCGGCATTGAGCATGCGATTTTGCATTTACTCTATGCACGTTTTTGGACCAAGGTCATGCGTGATCTCAAGCTCATTACTTTTGATGAGCCCTTCCAGAACTTGCTAACGCAAGGCATGGTGCTCAATGAGACTTATTACTCTGAGGAAGCATCCGGTAAAAAGACTTGGTTAAATCCTTTAGATGTTGAGCTCGAGCTCGATGATAAAGGTCGCCCTCAAAGCGCCAAGCTGAAAGGCGATACCGCTGGCACGCCAGTCATTATTGGTGGCGTTGAGAAGATGTCTAAGAGTAAAAATAATGGCGTTGATCCTCAAGCTTTGATTGATCAATACGGCGCAGACACTGCACGCCTCTTTGTGATGTTTGCTGCCCCTCCTGAGCAGCAGCTTGAGTGGTCTAGTGCTGGTGTAGAAGGTGCCTCACGTTTCTTACGTCGTGTTTGGATATATTCCAGTAGTCAGGCGGATGCAATCCGTACTGCCGATGCAGTATTACCAAGCGATTTAAATGATGCTGAAAAAGAATTGCGTCGTGAAGTGCATACCATTCTGAAGCAAGCTAACTTTGACTACCAGCGTCGCCAATACAACACCGTAGTTTCTGCGGCAATGAAGATGCTCAATGTCTTAGAGCCTGTAAAGCTCGGTGATAAGACTGCAGTGCGACCTGCTGTATTGCGTGAGTGCTTGAGTATTTTGATTCGGGTGCTTTACCCAGTAGTACCTCACTTGACCCATGCTCTCTGGAATGAGATTGGGTGCGATCAATCGTTTGGCACTCTTTTAGATGCGCCATGGCCTGTAGTAGATGAAGCTGCGCTGATTCAAACAGAGTTGACCATCATGTTGCAAATTAATGGCAAGTTACGTGGTGATATACGTGTTCCTGCGGATGCAACTAAAGAGCAAATTGAGGCTTTGGCATTACAAAGTGAGCCAGCTGTAAAAGCATTAAATGGCGCAGCACCTAAAAAGGTGATTGTGGTTCCGGGCCGCTTGATTAATATTGTTGCTTAGATCGCTAACGCTTTATTTTGAATAGAAACTAAACACATGCGCGTAAATCACCTTCGACGTACCATGCTTGGGTTTCTGACCTTAGCTCCAGTCAGTGGTTTGATTGCCTGCGGCTATCGTTTGCGTGGCATGGTGGATTTGCCATTCAAGGTTATTGCGATTACTGGTAACCCATCACCACCATTGCGTGCTGACTTGCAGACGGCTATTTTGACGGGTACTGATGCTAAGGTAGCTATCAATCCTAAAGATGCCGATCTCATTTTAGAAATTACTAGCGATCTCAATGGCCGTGAGATCTTAGCCTACAACTCCAATGGTCAAGTCTCTGCCTATCGCTTAAATATTCGAGTCGGATTTAGGGCGTATGACAACACTGGTGCGGATGTTGTGCCTGAAGCTGAAATCTATATGACACGTGATATGGATTTCTCGGTGTCTACTGTTTTGGCGACCGACGTCCAAATGCAGCAATTTCTATCTTTGATGCGCAGAGATCTTGCAGTGCAAATTCTACGTCGTGTTTCTGCATCTGCTCGAGCACCACAGACTCGAAGATTTTAAAGAATGACGATCAAATCGCATGGTTAAGAGCGATGCCCTACAGCTTCATTTGAAGTCACTGAATTCAGCGGCTTCATTAAAGCCTCTCTACATATTTAGCGGTGATGAGCCCCTCCTGATGATGGAGGCAATGGACCAGTTGCGCGCCACTGCTAAAAAAATGGGTTACACCGATCGTGAAGTTTTATTGCAAGAGCGTGGGTTTGATTGGAGCGCTTTGTTAAGTGCTGGCCAAACCATGTCTTTATTTGGGGATAAGCGCTGGGTTGAGTTGCGCATACCAACGGGTAAGCCTGGGCGTGATGGTGCTGATGCGCTTAAGCAGTTTTCCGCCCAAATCGAGTCCCAGTCGCTAGGGCCTGATGGCCCAGATACGATTTTTTGCATCATTTTGCCCAAATTGGATGGCAAGACCAAAACCTCAGCTTGGTTTAGTGCTTTGGATGAAGCGGGTATGGCGATTCAACTAGATTCTTTGGATCGTACGCAATTGCCGCAGTGGATTGCGGGGCGCTTAAAAAAACAGGGTCAAGAGGTGCAGTCAGGCTCAGACGGTCAACGTGCCTTAGCCTTCATTGCAGAGCAGGTGGAGGGGAATCTCATTGCCGCTCACCAAGAGATTCAGAAGCTGGGTTTGTTGCATCCTGCCGGCGTTCTTACTGAGGAGCAAATTCGGTCGGCTATTTTGAAGGTGGCACGGTATAACGTCTTTGAGTTGACTGAAGCCATACTAGCTGGCGATCTGCCTCGTCTCAATCGCATGTTAGATGGCCTTAAAGGTGAGGGTGAGCCCCTAGTCCTGATTCTGTGGAGCGTAACTGAAGAGCTTCGGATACTATCGAAACTAAAGGCGGCAAGCGATGCTGGGGAGTCTGTGCAGAATTTAATGCGCGCTAATCGCATCTGGGGTAATAAAGAGCGTTTATATCCCATAGCTCTAAAGCGAGTGCAGCCTTTGAGGTTGCGCAGGGCAATGCAGGTGGCTGCAGGTTTGGATCGTCAAGCCAAGGGATTGCATGCTGCGGAATTGCCGGCAGATCCTTGGGATGGCTTGCGTTTGGTGGGTAATTTATTGCGCTAGAAGAATCTAGGGTGATGATTAAAGCTTAGGCATAACAGAATTATTTTAGACACAACAAAGATATGAGTAACTCAACAAATACCATTCAGCACATGATGCAAGATATTGGCCGACGTGCTCGTCAGGCATCACGCGCAATGGCGCGGTCATCTAGCGAGCAGAAAAATCAGGCGCTATTGCATATTGCTAAGTTAGTGCGTGAGCGCTCTGAGGAAATTGTCCGAGTGAATGCGCTTGATGTTGCTCGTGCAAAAACCAATGGACAGGATGCAGCATTTATCGATCGCCTGACGATGACTCCAAAGACGATTGAGTCTATGGCCTTGGGTTTGGAGCAAATTGTTTCCCTTGAAGACCCGATTGGAAAAATTACCCCATTGCAAAAGCAGGCTTCGGGTATTGAGCTTGGGCAGATGCGAGTGCCACTCGGTGTGATCGGCATTATTTATGAATCTCGCCCCAATGTGACGATTGATGCTGCTGCGCTGTGCCTCAAATCCGGTAATGCGGTGATTTTGCGCGGTGGCTCAGAGGCAATTGATTCGAATACCTTGTTGGCGCAATTGATTCAAGAAGGTTTGGATGCGGCTAATTTACCCATGGATGCGGTACAAGTTGTGAGTACTACAGATCGCGCTGCTGTTGGCGAAATGATCACTATGACCCAATATATTGATGTGATCGTTCCACGCGGTGGCAAGAGTTTGATTGCACGTTTGATGGCAGAAGCACGCGTGCCGATGATTAAGCATTTGGATGGCATCTGTCATACCTATATTGATGCAGATGCGGATGTCGCAATGGCAATCAAGGTTTGCGATAACGCCAAGACTCAGCGCTATGCACCTTGCAATGCGATGGAGACCTTATTGGTTAATAAAACCATTGCACCACAAGTGCTCCCAGTGCTTTGTAAGATCTACCAAGATAAGGGTGTAGAGTTGCGCGTCGATGACCAAACGCGAAATACTCTTGAGGCAGCCGGTTTTAAAGACTTAGTCAATGCCACTGAGGAAGATTGGCAAACAGAATATTTGGCACCAATTTTATCGATTAAGACTGTTGCGGATATCGACGAAGCAATGGGTCATATCGAACAATACGGCAGTAAACATACTGATGCCATCATTACCAATAATCAAGTGCGAGCGAATCGTTTCTTACGTGAAGTCGATAGCGCGAGCGTGATGGTCAATGCCAGCACCCGTTTTGCTGATGGCTTTGAGTATGGTTTAGGCGCAGAGATTGGTATTTCCAATGACAAGCTACATGCTCGTGGCCCTGTTGGCCTAGATGGCCTGACCTCTCTCAAATACATCGTCATGGGTCATGGCGAAATTCGTACTTAATCTAGTCTCATAACAGAACGGAAATAATTCATCATGGGTAATGCATATTTATGGACCAAGACTTTTCATATCGTCTTGATTGCCTCTTGGTTTGCTGGTTTGTTTTATCTCCCACGTATCTTTGTGAACTTGGCTGATGAAAAAAATCCTGAAGTTTACGCGCGCCTTCTAGGAATGGCGAATCGCTTATTTCGATTTATGACAATCTTGGCGGTACCTGCCGTATTGCTAGGTCTTGCTTTGTGGTTGTATTTCAAAATAGGTTCAGGCGAAGTATGGATGCATGCCAAGATGTTCCTCGTGCTTCTGGTGATTGGCTATCACCATGCGTGTTGGGGCTTGCTCAAAAAGTTCCGCAATGGCGTCAATACCCATTCAGGAGTTTGGTATCGCTGGTTTAACGAAGCGCCAGTCCTCCTCCTCGTGATCGTGACCGCTTTGGTAGTCATTAAGCCTTAATTTTTTTCATCCCTTTTAGATTGCTAGCCTCATGAGATTTTTTGTTGTTTGTCCAGGCGGACTGGAAGTGCCTCTTGCAAAAGAGCTAGCAAGTATTGCGCAGCGTCCTGACTGTAAAGCGCTGGGTGCTTGGGTGATTGATCCTACACCTACGAGCCCTACAGGTGGGGTGGGTTTGGCGGCGCCAATATCGGCTGCTATGGCATTGAACTTGCATTCACGGATTGCCAGTCGAGTATTGCTGCAGATGGCGGAATCGCCATACCGCCAGGAAGAAGATTTGTATAAGTTGGCTAGTGGTTTAGCTTGGGAAGAATGGTTTTCTTCTAAACAAACTCTGCGTGTTGATGTCACGGCGCATCGCTCCCCATTGAAGAGCTTAAATTTTGCAACCTTGAAAATCAAGGATGCGATTGTTGATCGTTTACGTGATGTCACTGGTGATCGCCCCAGTATTGATACCGCATTTCCGGATGTGCGGGTACAGGCGCATCTCACGGCAACTCATGTCACGATCTATTTAGATACTTCAGGTGAAGCCTTATTCAAACGTGGCTGGAGAGATGAAAAGGGTGATGCTCCTTTAAAAGAAAATCTTGCAGCAGGCATCCTATTGCTTACGGGCTGGAAACCATCGCAAACTTTATTTGATCCGATGTGCGGTAGTGGCACTTTTTTGATTGAGGCTGCTCAAATGGCTTTGGCTATACCGCCGGGGGCTATTCGGGCGGGGATGTATGGTGATGACGCCAAGCCGAGTCGCTTGGCCTATCGCCCATTAGTCACCTCCGCTCATGGCTTTGGATTTGCGCGACTCAAGCCATTTAATGAGGTTGCTGAACAAAAGCGTTGGGCCTCTCTAAAAGACGCTGCACATGCTGAAATGATGGAGAAGCGTAAACAGTTCCCAGATTCAGAATCTTTGGGTATTAGCGGTGGTGATATTAATGAGCGCTTGGTAGCGATGTTTAAAGGTAACTGGCAGCGGGCTCAGTTGCTGGGATTGCCAGTAACCCGTCAAATTGATGCTTTAGCAAGTAGGCCGCCAGCAAATACTCAAAATGGTGTGATGCTATTGAACCCGCCTTATGGTGAGCGCTTGGTGATCAAGGGTGGACGCGGTCAAGATCGCGCTGCAGGTGGCGATATGGAGAGAGATTCATGCGAACAGGCTGAAGAGCCAGAGGATCGCTATGCCTTTAATCTGGAAACAGGGCGTCAAAGTGCTAAACGCTCTAGCCGTGAGTCTCTCAAAAAGCTACAAGCTCAAGAAGAGCAGGATCCTAAATTTGTCGAATTCTTAAGGCAGTTTGGCCAGCATCTCAAGGACGCTTTTGGTGGTTGGAATGTCTTTGTATTGACAGCGGATATGGCCTTACCAGGGCAGTTGCGTATTAAGGAATCTAAGCGTACGCCTTTATTTAATGGCCCCCTGGAATGCAGATTATTTAAGTTCGAGATGCATCCAAAGCGTGATGCTGCATCCGATTTAAAATAAAAAAGATCAATAAGGAATACGGTAATGGAATTCAAAACATATATGTGCTTAATTTGTGGCTGGGTCTATGACGAAGCTGCAGGTTTACCTGAAGAGGGTATTGCGCCAGGCACGCTTTGGAAGGATGTGCCCATGAACTGGACCTGTCCTGAGTGTGGTGCACGCAAAGAAGACTTTGAAATGATGGCGATCTAATAGATCAATTTAATTAAGCAATATTTAAATTCATTATCTAAATCGGGAAAAGTATCTTGGGAAAAAATGACATCTTATTTGAGCGCGCACAAAAGACAATTCCTGGGGGCGTGAATTCTCCAGTACGCGCCTTTCGTCAGGTAGGCGGTACACCGCGCTTTGTTGCTAAAGCTAAAGGCCCTTACTTCTGGGATGCTGAAGGTACGCGCTATATTGATTTAATTATGTCTTGGGGCCCCATGATTGCGGGTCATGCAAATCCAGAAGTGGTGGAAGCAGTCAAGCAGGCTGCAGAAACTAGCTTTAGCTACGGCGCCCCTACCGAAGGCGAAATTGAATTAGCAGAACGCATTTGCCAATTGGTACCGAGCATTGAGCAAGTGCGGATGGTGTCGAGTGGAACTGAAGCTACTATGAGTGCACTACGTCTCGCACGTGGTCATACAGGGCGTGATCTCATTATTAAATTTGAAGGTTGCTATCACGGTCATGCTGATAGTCTTTTGGTGAAGGCGGGCTCTGGCCTCTTGACCTTTGCAGATTCAACTCAAAATGCACCATCATCTGGTGGTGTGCCACAGGATTTGGTTAAACATACCTTGGTATTGCCATATAACGATGTGGCAGCACTGAAAGAGGTATTTACAAAGCAGGATAACCAGGTTGCCGCGGTGATTATTGAGCCGTTTGCTGGCAATATGAATCTTATTAAGCCCTCAAAGGAATTTCTATCGACACTGCGTCAGTTGACGAGCCAGCACGGCAGTGTATTAATTTACGACGAGGTGATGACCGGATTTAGGGTTGCCTTAGGTGGCGCGCAATCTCTACAAGGCATCACTCCCGATCTTACTTGTCTTGGCAAGGTCATGGGCGGCGGTATGCCAATGGCTGCCTTTGGCGGTAAAAAAGAAATCATGTCTAAGTTAGCGCCTCTGGGTAATGTTTATCAGGCAGGTACCTTGTCTGGCAATCCGGTAGCGGTAGCAGCGGGATTAAAGACGCTGGAGATTATTTCTCGAGAAGGTTTCTTCGATTGTCTAACTGGGCAAACTGAAAAACTGATGGCCGGCTTAAAGCTGGCCGCGGATGAAGCGGGTGTGCCATTTGCTGTTGATAGCGTTGGCGGTATGTTCGGCTTTTACTTTGCTAATGAGGTCCCAAGCTCTTTTGAGGCAGTCACTAAAACCGATATCGAAGCATTTAAGAAGTTCTTCCACTTGATGTTAGATCAAGGGGTGTACTTAGCACCCTCTGCTTATGAGGCTGGATTTACTTCCATTGCTCATGACAATACAGTTTTAGAAGAAATCATCACTGCCGCAAAAACTGCATTTAAGAAGCTATAAGAAACTATAAGGGGCAGAGTCAGAATTACATTCTAAGTGGATGGTCGTAGCCATCTACTTGGATAATTTTTAGATCCTTGCTTGGCTTACCTGATTCTGGAACTTCCATGGCAGTCAGTTTTCCACCCCAGACGCAGCCTGTATCGAGGCCAATGACATTCCCATGCTGGAGTAGTCCTAGAGTTGACCAGTGCCCGAAGTAAATCAGAGAGTCTTGCGTTTTTCGTTTAGGAGTTTTAAACCAAGGGATATAGCCTTTGGGGCCATCCTCAAAACCTTCCTTGCTTTCAAACTCCATCATGCCTGCTGGAGTGCAAAAACGTATACGGGTTAGTGCATTGGTGATGACGCGCAAACGCTCATATCCCTTTAGGGAGTTACTCCATTTATTGGGAGTATTGCCGTACATATTCGCTAAAAAGTCTTTGTAGGATTTTTTGCGCAGCGCTTTTTCTACTTCTTGCGCGCATTCAATCGTTTGCTGAAGATCCCATTGAGGTAGAACTCCGGCATGAACAGTAAGTACTTTTCCATTACTCAGAGCCATTGGCCTATGACGTAGCCAATCCATTAACTCGGCTCTATCAGGCGCATCTAGAATCGGTTGTACGGTATCTAGCCCTTTAGTTTTTCGGATGCCGGCATCTACCGCAAGCAAATGGAGATCATGATTTCCGAGGATGCACTCAATGTGTTTCTCTTCTTGTAATTTCTTGAGGTAGCGTAGGGTGCCTAATGAGTCAGGGCCTCTGTTTACGAGGTCACCTAAAAAAATCATCTTAGATTGGGCGGGTAGTTTTTTAACGAGCGCCTTCAAAGAGGGTGCACACCCTTGAATATCACCTACGGCATAGATCTTGCTCATGCCCTATCTTAAATCGGAAAGTGTTAGAGCCTTGAACAAATTAATCAGATGCAGTTTCTGGGCTGACCTTTTTGACGACGCTATAGCGCACCAAGGTCTTTTTGCGTGCCTCATCATGATTTACAACCGGCAGGGGATAGTCACGTCCCAAAAGAAGGCCGGCAGCTTCTAGTTCAATGTGACCAGCTTCCCAAGGAGCATGAATCGACTTCTTGGAGAGTTTTTCTAGTTGAGGCAAATAGCGACGAATGAACTTACCTTCGGGATCGAACTTTTGGGACTGGGTAATTGGATTAAAGATGCGGAAGTAAGGTTGCGCATCGCATCCCGAAGAAGAGGCCCACTGCCATCCACCATTGTTGGAAGAAAGTTCAAAGTCATTGAGGTGTTTTGCAAAATACCTCTCCCCCCAGCGCCAATCTATGCCTAAATCCTTAGTAAGAAAGCTAGCAACCACCATGCGTAGGCGGTTATGCATATATCCACTTTGGTTGAGTTGACACATGGCTGCATCCACTAATGGATAACCCGTTTTGCCATCACACCAAGCTTTAAATAATTTCTTGGCAGTGGCGCCACTTTCCCATTCGATATTGTCATAGTCTGGTTTGAAGGCGGCGCCCTCAGCAAGACGTGGGTGATTGGCTAGAATCATGAAATAAAAATCACGCCAGATGAGTTCGCTTAACCAGATCGTTGCACCCATGCTGCCAGCCAACATGCGACGATGTGCTTCACGCACTAAGCCTCGAATCGAGAGCATGCCAAAGCGAAGGTGTGTGGATAGATAGCTCACACCTTTAATGGCAGGGAAGTCTCGACCGATTTGGTATTGATCAATGCGGTGGAGGAAGTCTTCCAAGAAACTCTGGCCACCTTCAGATCCTGGCGGGAGATAAGTTTCAATTCCAGTTGGGCTAAAGCCCATAGACTCTAGGGATGGAATAGGGGATTCCAAAGTATTTGGGATGGCTGCGAATTGCCCATTTTTAGGGGTGCAGTCATAAGCTGCGATATCTTTTTCTTGTAGCGTTTTAAGCCAGTTGTTCTTATAGGGCGTAAAGATTGAGAACACCGTGTTCGAGTTCGTTAGAATTTCTTTTTTCTCAAAGATCACTTGATCCTTGAAAGTCTCCAATTCAATCCCAAGTTTTTCTAGTGATCTGGCAATAGAGGTATCGCGTGCAATTGCCGATGGCTCATAGTCATGATTGGTGTAAACAGTATTGATACCCAAAGTCTCAGCAATTCTTGGAATACACTTAGTGGGCTTGCCATACTGAACAATCAGTCCGCCACCTTGTTTACGTAATTGCGCATCTATTTGTTGCAAGCCCTGCCAGATAAAGTCGACACGTCGATCATGCGTTAAGCCGCCACCCGCCTGATCATCGACCTTCAATGGGTCTAGAATTTCGGTATCGAAGATGAAGGTCATCCAGACCTGGTTGTTATTGGTAAGGGCATGGTGAAGCGCCGCATTGTCATACAGGCGTAAATCACGGCGGAGCCAAACTAGTGCTTTTTTCATAGCCCCTATATTAGGGCTAATTAGGCCGACCTGCTTGGCTTGCGAGTAATATCCTGCTTATCAATAGATTATGAATTTATGGACACTTTATTTTTTGTTTTCTCTAAGATCGTGCAGTTTTGCATTGAGCCGCTCAACTGGGTTATTGTTTTTGTAGCGCTCAGCTTGTTATTTCTGAGTCTTAGAAAACCCAATCTATGCAAACGATTCCTGCTATTCGCTTTGGCAGATTTATTACTAGTAGGATGGTTACCTACTTCTGAGGTCTTTTTAAGAACTCTTGAGAATGCCATACCCAAGATTCAGCTTTCGCAGATGTCAGAGGCAGACTTTGGTGGAATCATTATTTTGGGTGGCGCCGTTGAGGGCGGTGAAATCGCTTTGGATCGGGGTGAGATCTCAATTGGATCTGCTGCTGAGCGGGTTACTAAAGCCTTTGAGCTGATTCGCAAGTATCCCGATCTGCCCTTTATCTTTACTGGCTTTTCTGGGCGCCTATCACCGGTTGGCGTGTCCGAGGCAGATGCCTTTAAGCAATTGGTTGCTGAGCAGGGTTTGCCAGATAAAAACGCCCATTATGAAAACCAATCCCGTAATACCTATGAGAATGTTGTATTGATTAAACCTATGATCTTGGAGTTGGGGGCTAGGAGCGCCAAAGAAGCTGATGCACCCCCAAAACCTTGGTTGCTGATTACTTCAGCGAGTCATATGTATCGGTCGGTAAAGATATTCCAAAAACAGGGGATTATGGTGATTCCCGTTCCTGTCGATTACCAAACGGGAAATCGATTGCATTGGGGTTCATTTGATCTGATGGAGGGTGCCAAGCAGTGGAATAACTTCCTGCATGAGACGGTCGGTCTTCTAGCCTACCGGATTACTGGAAAGATCTGAGTAGGGCAGAGAGTTCGGTAAAATAAATCCACATGAACACGGCTAAAAAAGCCCCTGTGGGTCAAGCTGCAACACCCACCCAGACTTCCCAAGCTTCTGCTGCTGGGTCCTCAATTGCTTATTCCGCTGACCACCTAGCAAATCAATTCCTCATTGCCATGCCAGGGATGGTCGACCCCAATTTTGCAGGTTCAGTTATCTATCTTTTTGAGCATACCGAACGCGGTGCAATGGGCTTGGTAATTAATCGCCCAACCGAGCTCGATATGGGTGCCTTATTTGAAAAAATTGAGGTCAAGCTGGAGGCCGAGCCAGTATCTGAGCAACCGGTCTATTTTGGTGGTCCAGTACAAATCGAGCGTGGTTTTGTCCTGCACGAGCCTACTACAGAGGTGACTTATAGCTCTTCATTGGCCGTTCCAGGCGGTTTGACTATGACAACATCCAAGGATGTGCTTGAGGCGGTGGCAGCCGGCTCTGGACCTAGTAAATTCTTAATGACCTTAGGTTATGCAGGTTGGAGTGCTGGCCAGCTGGAGGAAGAAATTACTCTCAATGGCTGGATCAATGTTCCCTTGTCCCAGAAGCAAATGGTTGAGATTATTTTTAATACGCCCTCTAGCCAGCGCTATGAGCAGACAATGAGTTTGTTGGGGTTTGACCCATCCCATCTATCTGGCGAGGCAGGACATGCCTGAGAGTATTGGTAGGAACGCAGAGTTGACAGTGATGGCCTTTGACTTTGGGACGCGGCGGATTGGTGTTGCCGTTGGTAATACTTTGACCAAAGTTGGCCAGCCCTTAAAGATTATTGAGGAGCCATCAGAGGATGTGCGATTTAGGGCTATTCAGGCCCTTATAAAAGAATGGCTGCCAAATCGGTTGGTGGTGGGCTTGCCATGCCATCCTGACGGTACAGAGCATGAGATGAGTGCCATGGCCCGCCGCTTTGGTAATCAGCTGAACGGACGCTTTCAGTTGCCGGTGGAGTGGGTGGATGAGCGCTATACCTCTGCCGTTTTAGAAGGTGACCCCGATATGCGAGACAATTTGGATGCACAGTCTGCGGCCTTGATTTTAGAGCAGTATTTCCTTGAAAAGAATTGGATTAGTTGAGATGAATGCAGAGCAGTCCTATCTGAAATTACTAGAGACTTTAAGTCAGCGCAAAAAGGCTGGTGAGGTATTTGAGTTGGCCGGTCTTGCAATGGGTGGAGCGTGGATTGCAGAACGTTTAGCTACCGATTTAAATCTTCCCTACTTTGGCGTAATTAATGTGGCGTTTCATCGCGATGACTATGCTGAGAAGGGGATCACAGCGCTTCGCACTGCCAGCACGATGTCCACCCATCTTCCTTTTGAGGTCAATGGTGCAAACGTGATTTTGATTGATGACGTTTTGCTTACTGGTCGTACGGTTCGTGCAGCGCTCAATGAGTTATTTGATTTTGGTAGACCTGCCCAAGTCGAGTTGATGGTTTTGGCGGATCGTGAGAACCGTGAGTTGCCGATCTCATCCGACTTTGTAGGAGAGAGAGTGAGTGTTCCAGAGAATCAAATATTGGTTTTAGAAAAAGATAATGCTGGTAAGTTCAGCTTCCAATTAGAGGAACGGGTAGCATGAGCGGAATGAACGACCTAGTAAACGCCCCGGTAAATCAATTCAATGCCGCTGGTGAGTTAACTCACTTGCTTACTTTAGAGGGTTTGCCGAAGGAGCAAATACTCCATATCCTCGATACTGCACAACAGTTTGTGAGTGTGACTGATCCCGCTAGAGAAGTGAAGAAAGTACCGCTCTTACGTGGCAAGAGTGTATTTAATTTGTTCTTTGAAAACTCTACGCGCACTCGCACTACTTTTGAGATTGCTGCTAAGCGTTTATCAGCAGATGTCATTAACTTAGACATCTCTACATCTTCTACTGCAAAAGGCGAAAGTCTTTTAGATACGATTGATAACTTAGTGGCTATGCAGGCGGATATTTTTGTAGTGCGCCATAGTGTTTCTAGAGCGCCGATTGAGATTGCCCAGCACGTTCCTGCGCATGTTCACGTAGTCAATGCCGGTGATGGTAGTCACCAGCATCCTACCCAAGGCTTGTTGGATATGTATACGATGCGCCACTTTAAGAAAGACTTTAGCGGTCTGAAAGTAGCGATTGTGGGCGATATTGTGCACAGCCGAGTTGCTAAATCGAATATTTGCGCATTGAGAACTTTGGGTTGTACAGATATTCGTGCGATTGGACCCGAGAGTCTTTTGCCAAGCGATTTAGATATGCTGGGAGTAAAAGTATTCCACAGTATGGAAGAAGGTTTAAAGGGTGTTGATGTAGTCATGACCTTGCGTATTCAGAAGGAGCGCATGGAAGCAGGACAAGTTCCAGAGGGCGATGCTTTCTTTAAGCAGTATGGCTTAACGCCTACGCGCTTGGCTTTGGCTAAGCCTGATGCCATTGTGATGCATCCAGGTCCCATGAATCGAGGCGTAGAAATTGATTCTGCTGTAGCGGATGGTCCTCAGTCAGTCATTCTCAATCAAGTCACCTTTGGCATTGCAGTGCGTATGGCGGTGATGTCCATCGTTGCTGGTAACTAGTCTCTGTTGCGAGCAATTGCGCCAATGCAAAAAAAGAACTGGTTGATTCTGTCGCATGGCTTCAATATGGATGGACGAGCATCTAGTCTCACCATTACTGACAAGATCCCTTATTTATTAGATGCTGGTATCAAGCCGCATGTCTTTAGTGCAATTACTGGCATTAAAGATGCCCGCTTTCCGCATAAACAATTTCTAGCTTGGGGTCCAGCAGCTTTTCGTTTTGATTTCCGGCATTGGATTGCTAATCAATACGGCAGGGGATGGTTTTACAAGATCTCCACGGGATTGGTCTCACTGGTGCTTGCGCCGTTTATTGCGCTGGAGAAATTCTTTCTTGGTTACTCTAGTCAATGGTCATGGGCAATGCCGGCTTATTTCCATGGTCTAAAGCTAATAAGAGATGGTAAGGTCGATTTAATCTACTCGACTGGAGGCGCTTGGTCTGCCCACTTAGCAGGTTTATGGCTCAAGAAAAAAACTGGATTACCTTGGATATTGGAGATTCATGATCCGCTAGTCATACGTCAGAGCCCAATTGATCCTGGTTTTGATAAGCCCAAAAATCGCGATGCGCAATTTCGCCAATATCTCGAAAAACAAATTTGCAAATATGCAGATTTAGCTTGGTGGTTTACAGATGGTGCTTTGCATTACGCAAAAGTTCGCAATCCGAATCTCAATACACCAAACAATGCCCATGGTTTTGTGATTCTGCCAGGTGCAGAGCCTCCGGGAGGTCTTAGTGCATCGAAGATGCACCAATATTCTGAGCATCTCAATTTATGCCACTTTGGATCATTGGCAAACGATCGCTCTCTCTCAATCATTCTTAAGGCGCTTGTCCCGCTATTCAAGAAATTCCCCGAAGCTAGGCAGAAGATTCGGGTGCATGCTTACGGTGCCCATTTGGATCCCCTAACAGCTGAGGTTGTGAAAAGCCTGAAGTTTGAGGATATTTTATTGGCCCATGGCCGTCTAGAAAAAGATCCAGCAACTGGTAAATCGGGTAGAGAGCGTGTAGTGGAAAAAATGCAATCTGCAGATGTGTTGATTCTCTTGCACGGTAACGACGAGTGGTGCGCAGAATACATTCCCTCTAAACTTTATGACTATCTTTGGACGGGTAGACCAATTTGGGGTATCACTCATCGCAACCCCCAGCTAGATCAGATGCTGCTCAATCGGGGCGCTTACCTAAGTCCGCAGAGTGACCCTCAGGCTGTAGCGCTTGCTTTAGAAAGAATCTGGCTGGATTGGAAAAATCAGCAATTGATGGAGCCCAAGTGGCTACTGGTTGGAGTTGATCAAGCCGTTCATAATATTTTGGCAAAGGTAAGCAAAAGTTTATCTAGTGGTACTCAAAAGAAAGATTAAAGACTATGTTGAATTTTGTTTTGTATTGCTGCACTTTCAGAAAAGACTTGTTGCGAACTGTGAAGTTGGCTGAAAGCATTCATAAGCACAATAAAAATAAGATTCCTTTCTATATATCCGTTCCAGCGGATGATGTGGAACTATTCAAAAAATACCTAAAAGAATTTGATGTCATTATTTTTGATGAAAAAGATATTTTTGTAGCCAATCCAAAATTAGATATTCAAAAGTTGTACTCCATTCGTGGCGGACTAAGGCAGCAGGTTATCAAGTCTGAATTTTGGAGGCTTGAGATTTCAAAAAATTATTTGGTACTGGATTCAGACTGTATTTTTATTCGAGATTTCGATGAGCGTGATTTCATCTTCAAAGATGATGTACCTTATTCCATCATTCATGAGGGCCGTGATCTACTTCAAGCTACTGAGCGTTTTGGACCTAAGAAAATTCGCCAACATTTTTTAGCGGATCGCGAGCCTATTAAGGCTGCCTTAGGGCGAACTGGTGTGACTTATGATTTTGGTTATGCTCCATTCCTGTGGAGCGCTAAGGTTTGGGAGTCTTTGGATGAAAAGTATCTCACTCCAAATGACATGAACTTCTTGGACGCAGTGTTGCTCTGTGGGTCAGAATTTACATGGTATGGGGAGTCACTCATAAATTTTTGCGCCGTTCCAATTTACCCACGTGAGCAACTATTTAAACACTATCACTATGAGCATCAATTGTGGGCAGATCAAGTGTTGGGCTATAAGGAAAGTCTCTTAGCTCATGACTACTTAGGAGTCGTCTATCAATCCAACTGGGAGAGTTGGGGGGATTTTGGCCCTTCCAATAAGAGCGTGTCATCAAGAGTATGGAGAACAGTAAAGCGAGCTCTAAAGAAGATGCATTTTAAGCTTTTACTTATAGCTGGCTTCTTTTAGTTTGAATGCCAATAACTAAACAATGCTGAATTTATCGAACGTCACCCTGCTTTGTGTTGAAACAAGGGATCCAGAATTAGCGCATTGGGCAATTGATAGATGCCTAGCAGGTACTCACTTTGCTAAGGTAGTGCTGATAACCAATATTAATTTAGTTAATAACAAACGGGCAGATATTGAATATGCTCAGGCTCCACCCATTGCGACTACTAAGGATTATTCTAACCTCCTGCTAACAGGGATTGACCAGTATGTAGTGGGCTCCCATGTGCTAATCATTCAGTGGGATAGTTTTATCACGCACCCTAATCTCTGGCGCAATGAATTTCTAGACTATGACTATATCGGTCCAGTCTGGCCCCACCACCCTCAAACTCCTGTAGGCAATGGTGGCTTCTCATTGCGCTCAGTCAAGCTATTGCAAGCAATCAAGCGCCCAGGCTTTATCAGGAAGCATCCAGAGGACTATTGTATTTGCGTGGATAACAAAGACTTTCTTGAAAAAGAATGCGGCATCCAGTTTGCGCCATCTGAGGCTGCTGAACAGTTTGCTGTTGAGCGCTCAGAATGGCATGACGCATTTGGTTTTCATGGACTCTTTAATTTTGGTCGAGTTTTGTCTGACAAAGAAATCAATGAATTTTTATCTCTATCTCCAGGCCTTACTCTTAGGAATATTGATGCTTATGATTTGTTCAATTACTTAGTAAGCAGCGATAGAAAATCAGTCGCTCAGATGCTAAAGGCCCGCATTCGCTTTATCTGGAGATACAGAAGGCAATATTTACGAATGCAATTCCAGTAAAAGATTAAACCTTAACTTTCTTCAGTATCGATATGAGGTGGGTATGGGTTCTATACTGCTCCAATACTGTAAATTTACCGGTAAATCCATACATACTTCCTAGTCGTATACCGTCATTAAAGTAATCAAACGTCTCTTCGGTAATGTAATTCACATGCGTTGGATCGTTAAAAGCTGCTTTGAATGGATAAACCGGGGTGAATGAGAAAAAAATTCCCCCCTCCTTAAGCGTTCTCCATATCTCATTCATGAGCTGAATGAAGGGAAATCTACAGTCCGGTGCATAGATTATCCGTGGAACATGCTCAATAAAGTCAAAGGCAGTAATGTAATCGAAAGTCCTATCTTCAAATGGAATTGAATGAATAGTGAGATCGACACTTTTAATCTTATGATCAAGATCTTCGCGAATATCAATCCCCCATTTGATGTTTGCTTGGAAAGGATTGCGAGGATTTGCGCCACAGCCAAGATCTAAGGTGGTCGATTCTGAAAGTCCTAGACTTTTAGCGCTATATTTTTCATAGATGCCATCAAGATTGCGAATACGTTTAACCTTTAAGAAGGTTTGATTGGATTTTGTGAGGAGAGCAATGGTGGCAAAGATATTTTTAAATGGGAACATTTTTGACTAAAGAGTTGTTTTTGGCTGAGTGATGAATTTATGTAGTAATTATTTCATCTTTTTGACTGCGCCCTTTAGATTTATTATGAAATAGCTAATTTGAAGGGAAATTCGATAAAATAAACACCCTATATATAAATACATGGAAATAGTCATTTAATGCGAATATTGCGAGTTCCTGACCTCAATAAAGTCGGGGTAATTCTGATTTTTATAAGCTCTGTGTTATTGGGTATTTGGGCTACTGTGCATACGATTACTCTAGGGAGAATTCTAAGCAATTCAATGCCGATGTATAGGGAAATTTGAGTGACTACTAAGCCCAAAATTCCAATTAGTGAAAATATAACAAATTCCACTAAAGGTCTTTTTTGAATGCTACGCGTAGAAAATACAAAATAAATGCTAAATAAATAGGCAGAAATAACTCCGCATAAAAATCCTATGGATGCAGATTGCATCCATGTCAATTGTAAAATTCTTAATGAAAAAGAAAATAACCCTAAATCAAGAGCTAAAGACAGCAAAGATGCAATGAAATATTTATATAATTCGTTGTTCCAGAAAAAATTAACCAACTTCATTATTTTATTTCGCAATGATTAATTATGATGGTGAGTATTTATTGAATCACGAATATATTAATGGATGCAGCTTATCTCTAGAGTAAATTAAGTGATCAAACAATCTTTGATTGTATAGGTTTTTTCTTGAAGCCGTTTTTAATGGGTTATTTCGGATTATTAATTGCGATTATTATTGTTTTTGTCTAATAAAATAAATAATCAAGAAATTTAATTCTTTTGGGGCTTAATTTGATTCTAGTAACTGGCGGCGCGGGCTTTATTGGTGGCAATTTTGTTTTGGATTGGTTGGCTGATCCAAAAGCTGAGGGAATTATCAATCTCGACAAGCTGACCTATGCGGGTAATTTAGCCACGCTAGAGTCTTTGAGGGATGATCCTCGCCATGTTTTTGTCCATGGAGATATTGGTGATAAAGATTTAGTTGCTAGATTGCTTAAGAAGCATCAGCCGCGTGCGATTATCAACTTTGCTGCTGAGAGTCACGTGGATCGTTCAATTCATGGGCCGGCTGAATTTATTACCACCAATATTGTTGGTACTTTCAATTTGCTTGAGTGTGCTCGTGAATATTGGAATAGTTTAGATGAGTCTGCCAAGCAAGCCTTCCGCTTTCATCATGTATCAACTGATGAGGTTTATGGTTCGCTGTCTGCCGCTGCTCCTGCATTTACAGAAACCAACTCTTATGAGCCCAATAGCCCATACTCCGCATCCAAGGCGGCCTCCGATCATTTAGTGCGCGCCTGGTTTCATACCTATGGCTTTCCTGTGCTTACAACTAATTGCTCGAATAACTATGGACCATATCACTTCCCAGAAAAGTTAATTCCATTGGTGATTCTGAATGCACTTAACAGTAAGCCATTACCAATTTATGGTGATGGTCAGCAGATCCGTGATTGGCTCTATGTTGGCGATCATTGCTCGGCCATTCGTGAAGTATTAGTTAAGGGAAAATTAGGTCAAACTTACAACATTGGTGGCTGGAATGAAAAAGCGAATATTGATGTCGTTAAAACTATCTGCGCAATTCTGGATGAATTAAAGCCACGTGCTGATGGCAAGTCTTACGTAGATCAAATTACCTACGTAAAGGATCGCCCTGGTCATGACCGTCGCTATGCTATTGATGCCAGTAAGGTAGAGCGTGAGCTTGGTTGGCGGCCGGCAGAGACCTTTGACACAGGCATTCGTAAAACGGTGCAATGGTATTTAGACAATCCTGTTTGGGTGGAGGGCGTAGTTAGTGGCTCTTATCGTGACTGGTTGCAAAAGCAATATAACTAAAGCTGATTCATCTCTATGAATATTTTGGTGTTTGGCAAGGATGGTCAATTAGGTAAAGCATTTCATGTTTTATTAAGCTCTTTTATGCCTGCTTTGGCAGATAAGCCCAATATTCAATATGTAGGCCGCTCTGAATGCGATCTTGCTGATCCGACCGCTTTAAGCGCACTCTTAAATCAATTGCAGCCCAAGCTGATTATTAATGCTTCGGCATATACCGCAGTTGATAAGGCTGAGACCGAAATCGATCAAGCATTTGCGATTAATGCAAAAGCCCTTGAAGTCATGGCGCAATATGCATCAGACCATGGCTCTACTTTCCTGCACTACTCCACAGACTACGTCTTTGATGGTGAGAAATATGGCTATTACCTAGAAGACGACATGCGCAACCCTTTAGGGGTATATGGGAAAAGCAAGGCTGCTGGTGAAGAGGCGATTGCCAGAATCTTTGCTAGCAATACCGGTAATGGTCAATATGCCATCTTCAGAACTAGTTGGGTGTATGGAGATGGTGGCAATTTTATTCGGACCATCTTGCGACTCGCTAAAGATCGTGAAGAGCTGAAGATCATTGATGATCAGTATGGCGTGCCAACAAGTGCTGCATGGTTAGCGAAAGTGAGTTTAGATTTTGTGGCAGATGACAAGTTAAAGATCAAAGAATTTTCTTCTGGCATTTACCACGCTGTTCCCGCTGGAGAAACTACGTGGTACGGTTTGACAACCTTAGCGGTACAAGTGGCATTAGAAGTTGGAGTGACCTTGAAGGCAGTGCCAAGTGCAATCAAGCCCATTCCTGCTGCGGAATATCCTTTGCCTGCTCCTAGACCCATGAATTCAAAGATGTCTACGGATAAACTGCATCAAGTATTTGCAGGTCGGGGCGATATGTCAAAATTAGAACAATTGAACCAGCCTTGGGATAAGGCTGTCCGGTCTTATGTCATTCATTTGGCTAAAGATGGACTTATCTAGAAAGAATGCTATGGCAGTAAATCAGATGAATCGTAAGGGCATTATTTTGGCGGGGGGCTCTGGCACTCGCTTGTACCCAGTTACTCAAGCGGTCTCTAAGCAGCTGATGCCTGTCTATGACAAGCCGATGGTCTATTACCCTTTAACGACGCTCATGCTTGCAGGCATTAGGGATATTTTGTTAATTTCTACACCACATGACACGCCTCGTTTTACCGAGTTGCTTGGCGATGGTTCGCAATGGGGTCTAAATATTGAGTATTGTGTTCAGCCGTCTCCTGATGGATTGGCTCAGGCCTTTACTCTGGGGAAGAATTTTATTGGTAATAATCCAAGCGCCTTAGTTCTTGGAGACAATATTTTCTATGGCCATGAATTAGTTGATCAGTTGGATAGCGCTAATGATCGTACTGGTGGTGCAACTGTATTCGCTTATCACGTAAATGATCCAGAGCGATATGGCGTTGTCGAATTTGATAGAGATTACAAAGCATTATCAATTGAAGAGAAGCCCCTTGAGCCACGAAGTAGTTATGCGGTAACAGGACTCTATTTCTATGACAACCAGGTGTGTGATATCGCATCATCTATTAAGCCTAGTGCACGTGGTGAGCTTGAGATTACCGATGTCAATCGCGTTTATCTTGAAAAGAACGAGCTCAGCGTAGAAATCATGGGTCGTGGTTTTGCGTGGCTTGACACCGGAACACATGATTCTTTATTGGATGCTGCAGGCTTCATTGCTACTCTGCAAAAGCGTCAGGGCCTGATGGTGGCTTGCCCTGAAGAGATTGCTTATCGCCAAGGTTGGATCAGTGCTGAAGATGTTCTTAAAGTTGCCGCTCAACTAAGTAAGAATAGCTATGGTCAATACCTCAGTAAGATTGTTAATGAGCTCAATACCTCCGGCCAAGCCGTTTCCTTATCGCATAAGAAGATAATTGGATGATCACATCTTTGAAGCTAGAAGTCACACCTACCGACATTCATGATGTATTGGTAATTGAGCCTAAAGTATTCGGTGATGAACGTGGTTGGTTTACTGAATCCTTTAATGCTCAAGACTTTGCGGCGGCTACTGGTCTGAATGTGGAGTTTGTTCAAGATAACCATTCCTTTTCACGCCAATGGACTTTGCGTGGCTTGCATTATCAATTGGAACAGACCCAGGGTAAGCTCGTTCGCGTTGTAGCAGGCAGTGTTTTTGATGTTGCTGTGGATATTCGTAGAGATTCACCGACATATGGAAAGTGGGCTGGCGTTGAATTGAGCGCTCAAAACTATAAGCAAATGTGGATTCCTGCAGGCTTAGCCCATGGCTTCCTCGTCTTATCAGAAACCGCAGAGTTTTTATACAAAACGACCGACTACTATCATCCGCAAAGTGAAGCCTGCTTAGCCTGGAATGATTCGACCGTCGGCATTGAATGGCCCCTGCCTGCCGGTGTTGCCCCAAATATGAATGCCAAAGATTCTGCTGGTTTATCGTGGGATGCTGCTCCTAAGTTTTAATTAAATTTAGGGGTATTTTTAAAAGATAAGATAATGCTCGTATGAGCAATTCTCCCAAAATCTTGCTAGTAAAACTATCCTCCCTCGGAGATGTATTACACAACTTGCCGATTGTGTGGGACTTGCGTGCACGCTTACCGGACGCGCAAATTGATTGGGTGGTGGAAGAGGGCTATGTTCACCTACTTGAGCCCTTATTGACTCGAGATGGTTTTAGGGGAATTGATCGCATCATTCCTTTTAGTTTACGCCGCTGGAAGAAAAATCTCTTTGGCTTGGCGATCTGGAAAGAGTTTTTTGCGTTTAGAAAATCACTTCAATTCACTACTTACGATGTATTGATTGAAACGCAGGGCCTACTTAAATCAGCCATCGTATGCTCCCTTGCTAAGAAAAGCTCTAATGCCTTAGTTGTAGGTCTTGCTAATGCAACGGAGTTTTCTGGATACGAGCCACTGGCTAGATTTTTCTACAATCAGTCAGTACAAGTTCCTAGGCAGTGTCATGCTGCTGATCGTTCGCGTTGGGTGATGTGCTCAGCCTTGCATTGGCCTTTGATAGGACGAGGTGATACACCTCAGTTCTACCCTACTAATTTTGTGCAGGGAATTTCCAATAGCACTATTGAGGGCATGAAAGCGCCTTATATCTTATGCTTTCATTCCACGGCCAGAGAAGCTAAGCGTTGGTCTAATGAGAATTGGGTTGCGCTAGGTAAAGATTTATCTGCTCGAGGATATCAAGTGGTTTTTCCTTGGGGAAATGCCACTGAAAAATCTGTGAGTCAATTGCTTGCCTCGCAGATTCCTGGGGCCCTAGTACCACCAGCCTTTTCTATTGAAGAGGCTTTTATAGTGATCGCTGGCGCAACCTTAACGGTAGGGGTGGACACTGGCCTGACGCATTTAGCAGCAGTGCTCGATAAACCTACAGTAGAAATTTATTGCGATTCACCACGCTGGAAAACTGAAGGCTATTGGTCTAAGCGAATTGCTAATGTAGGTGATATTCAAGATCCACCAAGCGTTCAAGAGGTTCTTGACGTATCCTTAAAGCTTCTAAAGTAAGTTCTTAGCGCAGCAGTGCATTGATAGAAAGCAGATCTTCATCTGATAGTGTAGCTGCATGCGCTTTAAGCCTCATCGCATTGAGAATGGTGTTGTAACGCGCCTGCTGTAATTGTGAGCGGGTAGTAATGAGGGTATCTAGTGCGATTAACACGTCAATATTGATCAACGTCCCCACTTGAAATCCTAGCTTGCTGGATTCTAGTGCGAAATTAGATGATCGCTCTGCTGCTTCATAGGCTTTGACGCTAGCTAGACCCCCGTAAAATCCAGTAAAGGCAGTCCTAGTATTCTGAGCTGCAGTGCGCCGAGCATTATCGTAGTTAGCTTTGGCTGCATCAAGCAAGGCTGCATTCTGACGAATGACAGAGCTATTAAATCCTCCCGAAACCAGTGGGATTGTCATTTGCAGGGCAATCGTATTGTTGTAAATATTAGTGTTTGAAGGAGCATAGCTATTAGCACTTCCATTAGCGGTGTTGTAGCCGGCTGTTCCAACAAAGTTTACAGAAGGATAGTTGAGTGCTTGTGAGCCTCGGTAAGTACTCTCAGCAAGACTGACAGATAGTTGGCCTGCCAAGACATTAAAGTTTGCAGTCTCAGCTTGCTGGATCCAATCATCGAGAGTTTGGCCTTTTGGTAGTTGTGGGTTAACACTCTCCGCAATAGGGATGCCGTTACTATCTTTATTTTTTGAGCGAGGATCTTTTAAGACTCCATCAATCTTCGCTTCTTTGATGAGTGGCCTTAGAGGGCCTACTGGGCGCCCAGTGAGTTGTTCCAATACGCCACGCTTAACCACTAAATCGGCTTGAGCACCTATCTCTTGAGAGTTAGCAAGATCCAATGCTGCCTGTGCTGTATTGACATCAACAATGGTGGCTATGCCAGCATCAAATTTAGCTTGTGCGATCTCAAGCTGTTGCTTAATGAGACTTTTCTTATTGCGAAAAAGTTCTACGTTGTCTTGGCTAGTAAGTGCATCAAAGTAAGCTTGCGAGACCCTCAAGATCAGATCTTGTTGCGCTAAATAAAAACGCATGTCTGCAATTTTCGTATTGAGATCGCCTTGCTTTGATGCCTCAAATGCTGCCACGTTAAAAACGGGTTGTGTGAGGGTTACGGTATAACCCTTTTGATCAAAAACGCGAGAGTTAGCCGAATAACTTGTTAAGGCCGATCCATTGGTTGCATGTTGATAGTATCTAGTGCCAATCGGGGATGCACTTGCTTGGGGCAGTAAAAGAGATAAGCCCTGCCAATAGAGTTCTTTGCTTGCCTGGTAGTTAAAGCGTGCGGCATTGAGAACTGGATCGCTAAATGCAGCCTCTTGATAAAGGCGAATGAGGTCTGAAGTCTGTCCAGCGGGGTTGGCTGTACTATTTCCACTAAGGTTTGAGGGTGCATCAGAAGTCGGTATAGCCACCTTAGGGGCAACCACCATTTGTGGGGGTATATCTAGCCCAATTAAGGATGGAGCGCTCATTGAGGTAGGTAGCGATGGCTTTGCCCCGTTGGCAGCCTGCGCAAAAGTATTGGTTGACGTCGCACTGAGTCCGAGCACTTGGCATAGGATTAGGCCAAAGGTGCTAAGTTGCGAGAGGCGAAAACGGGCTGGGGTCATCTGATTCAATTACTTTTTATGTGCCATGAAGTTTAAGGCTTATTTCAGCAAAACGCCTTAATTGAACCTCATTTTGCCAAATCCTCTGTAAGGCTTCATCTATCTATAAAATCAGGACTATGGATCTAATTTTGCTAGGTAAAGCAGTAATACTGGGTGTTGTCGAGGGCTTAACGGAGTTTTTGCCAATCTCCAGCACAGGACATCTGATTTTGGTAGGTGATTTGCTTGACTTCAATGATGAGCGGGGAAAAGCCTTCGAGGTCATTATCCAGTTTGGTGCCATTTTGGCGGTGTGCTGGGAGTTTCGAGAAAAGCTCTGGAAGGTGGCCTGTACTATCAAAACAAGCGCAATCTCTCGGCGTTTTGTAATAAACCTAGTCATTGCATCGATTCCTGCGATGGGTCTTGCCTTTCTGTTTGGTAAACATATCAAGGCTGTATTGTTTGCACCCATTCCGGTTGCTAGCGCTTTTATCGTAGGGGCACTCGTAATCTTTTGGGCTGAGAAACGTCAGAAAACAGTCATCGCGAGCAAAAACTCCATTCAGTCGGTAGATGAGCTCACTCCTTTGGATGCATTGAAGGTGGGTTTAGCTCAGTGCGCCGCTTTAATACCAGGAACCTCCCGCTCCGGAGCAACCATTATTGGTGGAATGTTATTTGGTTTACCGCGTGCAGTAGCTACTGAGTTCTCATTCTTCTTGGCTATCCCAGTTATTGGTGGTGCTACTGCCTATGAGTTACTGAAGCTTTGGAAGAACCCTGTTTCTTTATCTGGGGACTTTACTTGGGCAATTATGGTCGGCTTTATTTCTGCTTTTGTATCGGCTTTCATTTGCGTACGCTGGCTGATTCATTATGTTGCTGGACACAACTTTATTCCTTTTGCTTGGTATCGAATCATTTTTGGTGTGCTGGTGTTATTAAGTGCATACACTGGTTTAGTCGCTTGGTCACATTGAAGTGGCCCTCATCAATATTAATAAAGATCGACTGGAAAACGAATGGATGTATCAATAGACGCAATTACGAATAATATTCAATTAGCCCTTGCCCCAGTATTTTTATTGACTGCAGTAGCTACTTTGATTAATGCGATCTCTGCTCGCTTGGCTCGTTCAGTGGATCGTATGAGGGCTATTCAGCACCGCATTCAAGAAGGTGGGATTCAGGATCAAGTCCTGTTGAATCACATGATGAAAGAGGCTAATGAAGCAAAAGTGCGGGGTCGTCTTTGTACTGCCGCTATATTTTTTGATGTATTAAGTGGTGTATTTATTTCACTTACAGTACTAGAACTTTTCTTCTTTCAAGCGGGCGCGGTTCGATCATTGCAGGCCACTTATGTCATTTGGACTTTTGTGCTTGGCCTGATCTCATTTATGACTTCGCTCTCTATCGTTTTGAGTGAAGTGGTTTATGCTTATTGTTCGGCTGGCTGGAATACACCCTTTCCAAAATAAATCTTTTAAAGATCAGTATTTCGTGAACACCACAAGAACAGATCGTATTCGGTCCTTTGTCCTGCGTGCAGGCCGGACTACTGCCGGACAGCAACGCGCCATTGATGAACTGGGTCCCCAGTTTTTGATTCCGTTTCAGGATCAGCCTTTAGATCTGCAGCGAGAATTCAGTGGCTCATCACATCCCAAGATTTTAGAGATTGGTTTTGGTATGGGTGAGACCACTGCCAAAATTGCTGCTTTGCGCTCCGGAGATGATTTCTTGGCGATTGAAGTGCATCCTCCTGGGGTGGGCGCCCTACTGAAATTGATTGGCGAGAATAATCTCACCAATTTGCGTCTGATTCGTCACGATGCCGTTGAGGTTCTAGAAAAAATGATTGCCCCCAATTCTTTAGATGGCATCCATATTTATTTTGCAGATCCATGGCATAAGAAGCGCCATCACAAACGACGCTTGATTCAAGCAGAGTTTGTAAGATTATTAATTTCTCGTTTAAAGCCCGGAGCTTATTTACACCTCGCAACCGATTGGCATAACTATGCTGAGCAAATGTTGTTGGTTTTAAATGCGGAGCCTGATTTAGTGAATACCTCGACCGAGCAAATGAATATTGAAACTTTTTCTGCGGCTGATACAGCAAGTGATTTTGAGCTTGCTAAAAAGCCCCTTAAAGAATTTAAACCTACCCTCGAGCAGCTTGATGCTAAGCATCCTGGATATGTTGAGAGGCCTGCATACAGGCCGACCACTAAGTTCGAAAACCGCGGAATTAAGTTAGGCCACGGAGTGTGGGACCTGGTTTACAAAAAGAAGTAAAACCAATCACCAAGAGCGAGACCACAGCTAGCTGCTTAACCAGCCTGAATTTCAGTGCTACGTAATCTTTGCGCTAGCAGATCGAGTACGCCATTGACGTATTTATGGCCATCAGTGCCACCAAAGGTTTTCGCCAATTCCACGGCCTCATTAATAGCCACTTTATAGGGAACAGCCAAATCAATAGCCAGTTCGTATGTGCCAATGAGTAGGGCAGCATGTTCTACAGGAGACAGCTCATTGATCGGACGGTCGAGGGCTGGGGTAATAATGCCCTCTAGTTCGTCAGTACGCTCTAGGACGCCAGTAAAAATACCCTGAAACAAATCGTGTTGGCAACGGCGGAAGCCAGGATCCTCAGCCAACTGCTTGGCGATTGCCGCAGCATTCGGAAGACTACCTGCTCGGCGCATAACTAGGCTTTGATAAACTCCTTGTAAGGCATATTCACGAGCACGACGACGTGGTGTGAGTGAACGTTTAGGAGCGCTGGGCGCACTGGGTGTGCCTGATGTTGTCTGTGGGCTAGGTAAGTTTTTATTCATTTTAGGAATTACTCTTCTGAAGGATTGATTTCAAAATCAATATCGGGAGTAAGGGCTAAAGCCAAGTTAGCCATTTCAACAACAGCTCTTGCGCAATCAGCACCTTTTACCTGAACACGAACCTGGGCTTGCTCATCCGTTTCGCAGGTGAGGACACCATTGGCAATCGGTAATCCAGATTCAAGGCAAACACGGGTAATGCCAGCACCAGATTCATTCGAAACCAGCTCAAAGTGATAGGTCTCGCCACGGATGATGGCGCCTAGCGCAACCAAGCCGTCGAACTCGCCTGTTTCAGCAAGCTTTTGCAGTGCAAAGGGGATTTCTAGTGCGCCTGGGACGGTGACCAATTTGATGTCAGATTGCAACACACCCAGTTTGATTAACTCTTCAATGCAAGCGGTAGTGAGTGCAACGCAATACTCTTCATTGAAGCGCGCTTGCACAATACCTACACGCAGATCTTGGCCATTGAGGTCGGTGGCGAGTACGCCTACTGCGGATTCATCGTTACTTGTATTCATATTGTTTGCCGAAATTGCTTATTAATTAGATTTAAATGGTGTGTAGCCTGTTACTTCAAGCTTGTATCCGGAAAGGCTAGGCACTGGAATAGGATTGGCGAGTAAGCGCATTTTGCCAACGCCGATATCTTTGAGGATTTGCGCGCCGATGCCATAGCTACGGAAATCAGTTTTTCGAGCTAGTGACTTTACTGCAGCTTCAGCATGTGTGCCATTTAATTTATGAAAATGAGCTAACCAGTCTGCATCATTAGGAGCTGCAACGCCAGAAGCATTGAGAAGAACTGCCACACCAGAAGGGGCTGCAGCTAACTTCTGCAAAGCTTGGGCTAAAGGCCAGGAGTGCGTACTGACATTCGAGTCCAGGAAATCTAATACTGTGACGGGCTCATGAACGCGGACCAAGGTTTCTTTAGTCTCTAGGGGTTTGCCATGAACTAGCGCCAAGTGAATGCAAGAGCTTGGCGTATCGCGATAAATGATTCCTTGAAACTTGCCCCAAGGAGTGGTGAATTCACGCTCACCCTCGCGAACTACAATACTCTCGTGTTGGCTGCGGTATTGAATTAGGTCGGCAATGCTGCCAATCTTTAATTGATGTTCTTTTGCAAACTCGAACAAGTCTGGCAATCGTGCCATACTGCCATCATCTTTCATGATCTCGCAAATAACGGCAGTAGGAGAGCAACCAGCCATTGCAGCTAAATCACATCCAGCCTCAGTATGACCAGAGCGAATCAATACGCCACCGGGTTGCGCCATCAATGGAAAGATATGGCCTGGCTGAACTAGATCATTAGGCTTCGCATTTGCGGCAACTGCGGTCTTGATGGTGTGGGCACGATCTGCTGCTGAAATACCAGTAGTAACACCACTGGCTGCCTCAATCGAAACAGTGAAATTAGTGCCCATCGAAGTGCCGTTGTCCCGCACCATTAGGGGTAGGTTAATTTGTTGGCAGCGCTCACGCGTCAAAGTAAGGCAAATTAAGCCACGACCATGCTTGGCCATGAAATTCACAGCCTCTGGAGTGACGTGATCGGCAGCAAGTACCAAATCACCTTCATTCTCGCGATCTTCTTCATCGACCAGAATGACCATCTTGCCGGCTTTGAGCTCGGCAACGATTTCTTCTGTGGAGGCGAGGTTATTTTGCATAGCCCTCTATTTTAAGCTGAGGAGGGGGTTTCGGGTTTCAGCCTAGGATCCTGCGGTCAATATTGGAGCAATATCCAGTTTTTCTGACAGTGGGTACCCATGAAAGGCCTATTTTTGCAGCCTTCATCTCGAGAAAATGGGCTGTGCACTTTCGAATTCAAAAATCCTCGCCACCCCTTAAATCAAATGTCATGGCTAATGGATTCATCTTACTAGAGGTTCTGGTGGCCATGAGTCTAGTTGCAAGTAGTTGGGTGGGCTTGAGCAATACCTATCAAGGGATGATTTTGCGCTTAAGTCAACTCCAGGAGAAAAGGGCAGAGCTCAGAAAAGAGATGGACAGGCATGAGCTCGACATATTGACTGCTGCGCAACTAAATCACTCAAACCAAATTTCACGAAAGTTAGCGGATGAATCTATTGGAATGTCTCGTCGGTCTCGCCCTATCTCTAGTCTTGGTCGCACCACTCATAAAAAATAGCGGTGAGTTCATCGCCAAACAAATCCAGAATGAAAAATCACAGTCTTTTACTTCGGAAGCAGATCGTGCACTGGAATTAATCGGGCGCGCTATTCGGATGGCTGGTTATCAAAATGCTAATTCAGCGATTGCATCTATAGGAAAAAATTCTCCTTCGGGTAATTACATTCAGATTCAGAAAAATAGCGGATATCGAGGTTCTGACTCGCTGATAGTGAAACAGGAGATTTCTCAAGGGGTTGACTTCGATTGCATCGGTAATACTTTGTCAAAAGAGCGCACTAAAAACAATTTATCGCAGCAAGGATTTTTAGTGGATCGGCAAGCATCTACTCCAAAAGGAGTGAAGGTCAATGGCGGTTCTCTAATCTGCCAATCACTTGATCGTCAGGGGCGCATCCAAAACACAACCTTAATGAATAGCATTCACCACCTTTCCATTGAGCCGCTTCCAGCCAGTGCTGGTAAGGCTTTTAAGATAAATCTGGAGATGACTGATGGTGGATCCATTCACCAGAGCTTTGAGCGAATATTTACCACTCGTAATCTACGGTGAATCTACTATGGTTCTTGCTTGGGTCTTATCGCTACTGACGCTACTCTCTATGCTGGTCTTTCAGTTAGAGCGCTTAACTGCACTTGAAGTTATGAGCGTCAATACCTATGTAGAAGCTCAGAAGGAATTTATTGCCGCAGAAAAAGCTCTTCTTGAATGTGAGCAACATCTTTCTAATATCACCGTCATAGAAAATCCTCCTTGCCACATACAGTCAGTCGGAAAAAATCTTTGGTTGCTATCGAGCAAATCAAAACCTAGTTTGGAGATTCTCATATTCTTAGATGAAAAAACCAATATCGCTACACGGTTAAATTGGCGACAGAACTTTGAATAAGCAAGACCAAGGTTATAGCTTGTTAGAGTTGATGGCTGTTGTATTAATTATTGCCATCATGGCGATATCGACATTGCCTCTATTGCATGAGCAAATGGCCGCTCGAGACGTTGACACCATTGCGAGACGATTTATTGCGCATGCTCAATTTGCAAGAGCTCAAGCATTTGTATTGGGCGTGCCTGTACACATTACTCCATTGAATGGAGATCTATGGGAAGAGGGTTGGGTGGTTAAAAACGTTTGCGATAAACGTCAACCAAAATCAGCTTGTATTGAGCGGCGGTGGATTTCTCAAGGCGATCTTGGGCGGGTGTATTTCAAGGGTGGGGGTAGGCAGTTTATTGACCCTCATACATCCAAGAGGGGTATTTTATTTAACGCAGCTGGGGCTGCCAAAACAGCCCAAGGTGGGTTTGTAGCGAATCGTCTGATATTGGGTCACGACCGAGAGTCTAGGCTCGAGAGGCATCTCATACTAGGCAGCGGGGGTCGCTGGAGAATTTGCGATCCTACTAAGGACTCCAAAGCCTGCAAGTAAGGTGGGTAAATTTGCTGCTTCTGCCCACAATCGGTTTTAATAGACCTATGTACACCGCAGTCGACCATCAATTTATGAGCCAGGCAATAGTCGAGGCTCAAAATGCCCTTTACCTATCTAACCCCAACCCACGGGTCGGATGCATCATTGTGAAAGGCGGAGTAGTGATTGGGCGCGGACACACCCACAGGGTAGGAGGATCCCATGCAGAAGTTCAGGCATTAGCTGATGTAAAGGCCAATGGTTTGGACGCTGTTGGATCTACGATCTATGTCACCTTAGAGCCCTGCAATCACACTGGTAGAACGCCGCCTTGTGTCGACGCTTTAATCGCGGCTAAACCATCCTTAGTGATTGCGGCAATGTCAGATCCCAATCCCTTGGTTGGTGGCAAAGGTCTTGAGCGATTAAAGGCTGCGGGCATCGATGTGCGTTGTGGTTTATTGGAATCTGAAGCTCAAGCATTGAATCAGGGATTTATTTCTAGAATGACTCGAGGTTTGCCTTGGGTTCGCATGAAGATCGCTGCCAGCTTAGACGGCAAGACAGCTTTAGCAAATGGCCAAAGCCAATGGATTACTGGCCCCTTAGCTCGGGCGGATGGCCATCATTGGCGTGCTCAAGCTTGCGCCATATTGACTGGTGTCGGCACCGTTAAAGAAGATGACCCAAGCCTTGATGTGCGAGATGTCAAAACCGAACGTCAGCCTTGGAGAATTATTGTGGACTCTAAGCTCGAGACACCACTGAATGCTAAGGTATTGAGTAAGTCCCAAGCATCCGGTGTCATTTTGGTTTGCGCCTCCTTGGATTCTCAGGAGAGTCAAGACAAAGCAAAAGCATTGGATGCACTTGGTGTTGAAGTCCTTGCGATAGCTAACGCGAATGGCAAGGTGGATTTACCTAAACTCTTTGCGTATTTAGCAAAAGAGCGTCACATGAATGAAATCCATGTCGAGGCTGGATTTAAGCTCAATGGATCCTTGCTGAGAGAAAATTGTGTTGATGAATTGTTGCTCTACTACGCACCCTTCTTTATGGGTGAGGGTATTGGGATGACTAATATCGCCCCATTGACAGCACTAGATCAACGTCAAGATTGGCAAATCATCGATCAAACTCTGTTTGGTTCTGATCTTCGTTTGCGTCTAAACAAGAAATAGCATTTCAAGAAAATTACATAACCTATTTAAGATTTCAATATGTTTACTGGAATTATTACGGCAGTTGGTCAAATCAAGAGTGCTAAAGATAAAGGCGACGGCCTGCATTTGGTGGTTGAGGTGCCCCCTGGATATCTCGATGATGTTGTTTTGGGTGACAGTATTGCGATTCAAGGTGCTTGTATGACAGCCACTGAATTGACTGATACTACTTTCGCTTTAGATATCTCGCGTGAGTCTTTGAATAAGACGATTGGCCTAGATAAAGTGGGGCCAGTGAACCTGGAAAAAGCCTTGCGACTAAATGATCGCTTAGGCGGCCATTTGGTAAGTGGGCATGTGGATGGTGTTGGCAAGGTATTGCACTTTGCAACTGTCGCTGAGGATGCTTATGGTTCTTGGCTTCTGCAAATTGAAGCCCCGAAGACATTGGCCCCATTCTTGGCATACAAGGGATCGATTGTTGTTAATGGCGCTTCCTTAACAGTCAATAAAACGCAAGATCGTCAAGACGCTTGCTTAGTAGATATCAACATCATTCCCCACACACTCGAGAACACGACCTTGGGCAAGCTAAAGCAGGGTGATGCAGTGAATCTAGAGGTAGATTTAATTGCGCGCTATGTAGCGCGGATGTTGGAAACTCAACCTAAGTAACTATTTTCTTTTGCCTGCTTCTTTGTAAACAGCTGACTGATTTCGCTTACCAACTGCAATAATAAGAACGATAAGTCTATGGTCTATGACTTCATAAACTAGCCTGTAGCCAAGTGCTGCTAGTTTTATCTTATAGAAATTATCTAGGTCACCATGTAACTTGGCAGAAGTAATTCTGGGATTTTGAACTCGTTTCTCAAGCTGTTTTTTGAACTGGCTACGAACTGAGTTATCTAATTTTTGCCACTCTTTTAAAGCAAGTACATTGAACTCAAGACTATAGGTCTTCAAGTTTTACTTTCACAGTTTTTCCTGTACTGCGTGCCTTAATGACTTTGATGAGTGAGAGATCATCCACCAAGTCAAGAAGTGCTTCATACGCTTTTGCTGACAATAAATAGGCTTCAGGTTTATTGTGATTCAGGACGGCCACGGGTAGGTCCCCGGCAATCTCTAAAATTTTGCTCGGATTACGCCTAAGATCAGTCATGCTGACTGTAGTTTTGGCATGAATGGTTTGTGTAATTGTCATAATAAAATACCCATAATTTAGTGCATTATTATGTGTTTTTTCTAAAAAGTCAAACCCTTTGCAGAGTGGGGAATCACTCTGATTTAGCTTAGCCTCTCCGGTAGCGCGTTGGATCGCTTAAGTTGGCCTGCTTAAAGCCTACTTGTCTTAGGCGGCAAGATTCACACTCACCACATGCTTCACCTAAATCGTTTGCCTGGTAGCAAGAAACGGTTTGCGAGTAATCAACACCTAAGGTAGTGCCCAGCTGAATAATTTCTGCTTTGCTC
Source organism: Polynucleobacter sp. Nonnen-W13 (assembly GCF_018881735.1). Taxonomy (NCBI): domain Bacteria; kingdom Pseudomonadati; phylum Pseudomonadota; class Betaproteobacteria; order Burkholderiales; family Burkholderiaceae; genus Polynucleobacter; species Polynucleobacter sp. Nonnen-W13. Next base: position 287,659 of record NZ_JACVPU010000001.1, read on the forward strand.
ATGCTAATGATCGGCACATGAACCCGAAAGCGATTCTCATTATTAAGCGCCTCAACACCGGCTTTAGTTGCCAGGTTCGCCATCATCTCAAATGAAGCAACATATTCTGGACGGCAGTCTGGATAGCCTGAGTAGTCAACGGCGTTGGCGCCATAAAAAATATCTAGGCCGCCTAATGACTCAGCCCAGCCTAAAGCAAGTGATAGCAAAATCGTATTGCGAGCAGGAACATAAGTCACGGGGATTTCTAGATCTTTGCCTGGGGTAATTGGGATATCGATGGATGAGTCAGTCAAAGCTGAACCACCAAAGCGAGTAAGGTCTAAATTCACTACCTCGTGACGAATGACGCCCATCTTCTTGGCAATATGTTTTGCTGCTGCTAACTCAGAAGAGTGACGTTGACCGTAACTAACTGACAAAACATAGGGCGCGTAACCAAGGTCTTTTGCCAGAGCCAGAATTGTGCTCGAATCTAAGCCACCAGAAAACAAAATGACGGCAGGTGCATTTGGCTTGCGAGGAGCAATATTTTGAAAAGCAGCAGATAACTTAGACATGGAAAAGTATTGGAGCCTTAGTTACTGAATTACTTTGTAGCGGCGATGAGTTGCTGCGCATCTTTTGCTGCTTCAGTATCTGGATACTTGCTGATGATCTCGCTAAAAGTTTTCTTGGCAGCTGCTTTATTGCCACTCTCCAATTGCGCATTGCCTAGAGTCAACATAGCTGATGGAACACGGGGATGTGTTGGGTAGCGCTTAATGAGACTTTGTAGCTGAGCAATCGCACCGGCGTAATCCTTGTTGGCATATTTACTATTGCCACTCCAAAAGAGTGCCAATGGTACATATGGGCTCTTGGGATAGCGATTCACAAAAGCTGCGAAGCCCTCATCTGCCCTCTTGAGATTGCCTGACTGGAAGGCTTTTAAGGCATCGTCATAAGCTTTTTTCTCGCCAGGTTGAACTGTGCCGCTGATACCCTCAATGGTTGCTGTACGGGGCTCAAAATTGCCTAAGCGGCTATCCAGATCTTGGTAGTAAGTCTTCTGGCTGGTGCTGATATCGTCACCTTGCTTTTCAAGGTTTTCAATCTTGCCGCGAAGCTCCGCATTATCAGCCTTGAGTTTTTCAATCTGATTTTGTAAATCCATTTGTGCAGTCGCAAATGATTTGCGTAAATCTAAGATGGCTTTGCGTGCATCATCATCGGCAAAGATCGCCCATGCATTGTTCGAGGTGCTTAAGCAAAGAGCCGCAGCACTTAAACAAAACGCTCGTGAGAGCGTTTGTTTAAAAGAGTGTGTAAGGGTACGCATTAGTTAGTAATGTAAACAATGTCAGCACGGCGATTTTCTGCCCACGCCGCTTCGTTATCACCTTCAGCTTTAGGTTTTTCTTTACCAAAGCTCACTGCTTCCATTTGATTCTCAGAAACACCCATCAAATTGAGTGATTTACGCACTGCATCTGAACGACGCTGACCTAAAGCTAAGTTGTACTCTGCAGTGCCACGCTCATCGGTATTGCCTTGAATGATGATTTTTTGCTTAGGATTGGCTTTTAAGAAACTGGCATGAGCAGATAATTGTTTTTGGTATTTAGTTTGAACGGTGTATTCATTCAAATCAAAGTACACACTACGCTGAAAGAGTGGGCTGCTTGGATCATTCCATGGCTGTGAGCCAAAGTTTCCGCTACCGCCACCATTAGCACCGTCAACATCATCTAGTTTGACGCTAGAGCATGCCGCCAAAAAAAGTGCTATTACGCCAACAAGGCTGAGGGTTGCTGCACGGCGTGCAATAGAAATCTTCATGATCTGTCCTTTTTCCTACAAACTGAGTAACTAAATAAGCTAATAGCCAATATTATGCCCCTAAGAGCTCAATATTGGCTATTTCGTCAGAAAGATCTGGCAGCCAAGCTATGGCCTAGTAAGGCTTAGTCCATAAATGGTCCCCAAGACGGTTGACGTACATCAGACCCCGGAATACTTAATATTTGCTTAGAGTTTCCGTCCACTGACACCGCAGCTAAAACCCGTTTGCCGCCTACCTTAGTGGAATACAGAACATAACGACCGTTTGCCGCAAAAGAAGGGGACTCATCGCTAGTTCCATCGGTGAGCGCTTGGGAATCGCCTGTTGCTAGATTGAGGATATAGAGGCGGAAGGCTCCACCAATATTGGCGATATAGGCTAAATATTTACCATCCGGTGAAATGCGTGGCGAAGTGACAAAACCCTGCTTGAAGGTAATTCGTTTGGCGCCATCAACCTGTTCACCTTCAGCACTCATGCGGTAAATCTGTGGATTGCCGCCACGATCACTTGTGAAGTAGATGTAACGACCATCAGCAGAATATTGAGGTTCAGTGTCAATAGTGTAACCACGAGTAAGGCGCTGTAAGCCCGTTCCATCAGCGTTGATGCTGTAGATCTGGGTATTGCCGTCTTTTGAGAGGGAGATCGCTAACTTTTTGCCATCGGGTGACCAGGCTGGCGCACTGTTATTGCCTTTTTGGTTTGAGAGGGCAATGCGGCGGCCAGTAGCGAGCTCGTGAACATAGATGACTGGCTTACGATCTTCAAAAGAAACGTAGGCTACTTTCTTGCCATCAGGTGACCATGATGGGGAGATGATTGGCTCACTACTATTCATGGCATTACGAATATTTTGACCATCCGCATCGGATATCACTAAACGATAGCGTTTACCTTCTTTAATAACGTAAGAGAGTCGGGTTGAAAAAATACCGCGCTCACCCAATAGCTTGAGGATGATGTCATCGGCAATTTTGTGAGCTGCTGCACGTAAATTATCTGTGCTGGAATTAATGTTTAAGCCGCCAAGGCTTTCGGATTTACGAATATCAAAAAGCTTATAGCGAATTTCAAATTGACCTGCGCTAGTCTGCACCACAGAGCCTAAAGCCAAAGCATCTGCACCACGAGCCGCCCAAGATTTGTAGTTTGGTGTGCCTTCATCACTTTCGCTGGCATTACCGTTTTCGGTATTTTTAAAATAACCACTGCGCGCTAAGTCCTGGCGAATGATGTCAGTTACGCTAGTTGGTAGTTTGTTCTCATCTTTGAAGCGCATCACTGCGATAGGATAGAGGGACTGTCCTACGCCGGTGATTTCAATATTCATTTGGGCTAGCGCTGAAGAACTCAGTCCGGCCATTGATAATACCGCTAGGGTTACTGACACTACTGATGAAAAATACTTTTTAGCAACTTGCAACATGCTTTAGTCCTTGGGTTTAAAGGTCAGCTTAACTTCTCTTTGAGGAATTTTGCCATTGTCGTCTTTCGGCAGACTTTCTGCGCGAGTCAGTGCCAGGAGAACTGCCCGATCCCATCCTGCATTACCGCTGGAGGTCACTAGATCTGTACTTAAGATTGCACCATCCGGTGCGAGGTTTACTTTAACAACTGCCGCAGGGTTACCGCTGATAGATTCTGGATTAAACACGATGAGCGGTTTTACTTTCTTAACTACCTTATCTGTCCAGCCAGGAGGAGCATTGCCGCCACCGCCGACACCGCTACCGCTTGTGCCACCACTACCACCTTCAGCCCCGGCAGCTGCGCGTAAGCGTGCTAGCTGATCTGCACGCACTTTTTCAGCGGCAGCATTGGCTTTAGTTTCTGCAGGTGCAGCAGCTTTCGGTGCTTCAGGCTTTTTAGGCTTCTCTTTTTCTTTTTCCTTGGGTGGAGGAGGCTTAGTTGGAGTGACTGGCTTTGGCGTTTCTTTCACTACTTCTTTTTTAGGGGGCTCTGTTTCAACCTTCTTTTTCTTAATGGCGATGTCCGCTGCTTCTTCCTTCATCTCAGTTTTGATTTCAGGAACGACAGGCGTTTCGACTTGTTGGCTTACATCCCAAAGTTCAACTTCAACGCCTGAAGGGGTTGAGTTATTCCAGCTAATGCCGATGACCAAGAAAGCTATTAGGCCTAAGTGTACGGCTAGTGAAAAACTAAAAGCACGTGTAGTGCTTTCGTTTTTAGTAGGGCGCCCTCGTTTAAAGTTTAATGAGCTTGGACGAAAAGTTTGCGCGCTATTCATGTATGCAAGGCAAGGAGGCTTATTGGCTCTTCACGGCAAGGCCGACACGCTTCACGCCATTCTCTTTCAGCTTGGACATCACTTCCATTACCACTTCATACTTAATGGATTTATCTGCAGCAAGGACAACAGGTTGCTCAGCAGATTTTTCTGCCTGTGATCTTGCAAATGCACCGAGTTCAAATTTATTTAAGGTTTGAACTGGATCGCCATCTTTGCGCACGATGACATTTTCATTGGCATCGATTGTTAAAAAGACGGGTGGCAATGATTGCACTTTTGCACCGCCTACTGTTGGTAAATTCACAACGCCAGGATTCACCATCGGCGCGGTGACCATAAAGATCACTAGCAATACCAACATCACATCAATGTAAGGCACCACATTGATGTCGGACATTGCCCGACGTTTCGAGGATTTTCTGAGTGAGCCTGCCATGCTTATCTACCTGAAGCTTGACGTTGCAAGATGTTGGTGAATTCTTCAATGAAGGTTTCAAAACGAATTGCTAAGCGATCCACATCCGTTGCTGCGCGGTTATAAGCAACCACCGCAGGGATAGCAGCAAAGAGGCCAATAGCAGTAGCCACCAGTGCTTCCGCAATACCCGGGGCGACCGCTGCCAGAGTAGCATTTTGTACGTTAGCCAGGCCGCGGAAGGCATGCATGATGCCCCAAACGGTGCCAAAGAGGCCGATATAAGGAGAGACTGAGCCTACGGAGGCTAAGAATGGCAGATTAGCTTCCAGCACGTCCATTTCACGTTGGTAGGTGGCTTTCATGGCGCGACGGGCAGCATCTATCTCTCGACCCTTGGTGAACTCCTGCATGCCTGCTTCGAAGATGTGCTCCAGAACGGCATCGCTACGGGTATTGCGCTGGGCGGCCTCTAAAAGGGTGTGGAGGTCGCCGCCAGACCAAAAGTCTCGCTCAAAGCGCTCGGTATCGCGCCTTACCCCTCTCAGAATGGCAGTTTTCTTAAAAATGATGGTCCAAGAGGCTACTGACATGCCCAGTAATAACAACATTACTAACTGGACTAATAGGCTGGCATTCAGGACGAGAGAGAGAAATGAGAGATCTTGAGTAGGTGTCATGGTGGATTTTGTATGATGTAGGTTGATTTTACTAAGTTAATTCACTCAGCAATACAACTTCATCAGGATTATGACCATGTTTGACCGCCAAAATACCTTAGCCAAAACCGACCCGGAATTATGGGCATCGATTCAGAATGAAAATAAGCGTCAAGAAGATCACATTGAACTGATTGCATCTGAGAACTATGCCTCTCCAGCAGTGATGCAGGCGCAGGGCTCTCAGCTCACCAATAAGTACGCTGAAGGCTACCCAGGCAAGCGTTATTACGGCGGTTGTGAGTTTGTAGACGTGGCTGAGCAGTTGGCGATTGATCGAGTAAAGGCTTTATACGGTGCTGAAGCGGCTAACGTTCAGCCTCATTGCGGCGCATCCGCAAACCAAGCGGTATTTTTGGCTTTCCTGAAACCTGGCGATACCTTCATGGGAATGAGTTTGGCTGAAGGCGGTCACTTGACCCACGGCATGGCCTTGAATATGAGTGGCAAGTGGTTTAACCCTATTTCTTATGGCCTCGATAAAAACGAAGCGATCGATTACGAGCAAATGGAGCGTTTAGCTCGTGAGCACAAACCTAAATTGATTATTGCTGGTGCATCTGCTTACTCTCTTGTGATCGATTGGGAGCGCATAGGTAAGCTAGCTAAAGAAGTCGGCGCCATTTTTATGGTGGACATGGCGCATTACTCTGGTTTGATTGCTGCTGGCGTATACCCAAATCCAGTACCGCATGCTGACATCGTTACCTCCACAACACACAAGAGTTTGCGCGGCCCTCGTGGCGGCATTATCCTGATGAAAGCTGAGCACGAGAAGGCCATTAACTCTGCAGTATTTCCAGGTCTACAGGGCGGTCCATTAATGCATGTTATCGCAGCTAAGGCAACAGCGTTTAAAGAAGCGCAAGAGCCTAGCTTTATTGAGTATCAAAAACAAGTGATTGCAAACGCAAAAGTATTGGCTGAGACTTTGATCTCACGCGGTCTGCGAATTGTTTCTGGTGGTACAGATTCTCATGTGATGTTGGTAGATTTGCGTGCTAAGAAAATGACTGGTAAAGAAGCTGAGCGTGTATTGGGCGAGGCGCACATTACTTGCAACAAGAACGGTATTCCAAATGATCCAGAAAAGCCAATGGTGACAAGTGGTATTCGTTTGGGTTCACCAGCAATGACTACACGTGGATTTAAAGAGGCGGAAGCACGTCAAGTTGGTAATTTCATTGCAGATGTTTTGGATAATCCAAATGATGCTGACAATATCGCTAAGGTTCGTGCACAAGTTGCTGAGTTGACCAAGCGTTTCCCGGTTTACGGCTAAGACAAATAACTAGTCAAACTAAAACATAAAGAAGAACCACATTGCGCTGCCCTTTCTGCCATAACGACGATACTCAGGTACTAGATACCCGGGTATCGGATGAAGGCGATACCATTCGCCGCCGCCGCCGTTGTGCAAAGTGCGATAAACGATTTACGACTTACGAGCGTGTAGAGCTGGTGCTGCCAGCAATCGTGAAGAAGAACGGCAGTCGTGTTGAATACAGTCACGATAAGTTGGTTAGCTCAGTCAAGCTAGCATTGCGTAAGCGCCCAGTCTCTTCCGACTCAGTTGATGAATCGATTGCTCGTATTGAAGAAAAGCTTCTTAGCTTAGGCGAAAAAGAAATCCCGAGTGAGCGCGTAGGTGAGTTAGTGATGCGTGAACTCAAGCGCTTAGATAAAGTGGCCTACATCCGCTTTGCTTCTGTCTATAGAAGCTTTGCTGATATTGAATCTTTCGAGAGCGCTCTGAAAGAGTTGAAGTAAAGCTACGATTTTTATAAAAGTATTTTTTTTGGGGGTGCTGATCTGATGCGCAAAGTGTTAGTTACGGGCGGCACTGGTTATATTGGATCGCATACGGCAATCCAATTGGCTAATGCCGGTTTTGAGGTCGTCATTCTCGACAATCTATCCAACAGCAGCAAGGGCGTTGTTGCACGTATAGAAGAGCTCTCAAAAAGGCAGGTTGATTTTATTGAAGGTGACATTCGTGATCATGAGCTTCTTAGAAATATTTTTTCGCAACATACATTCGATTCCGTAATCCATTTTGCTGGCTTAAAGGCCGTCGGAGAATCAGAAGAGCAACCCTTAAGATATTTTGATAACAATGTTTCGGGTAGCATTGTGTTGTTTGATGAGATGATTAAGGCTGGTGTATATAAGCTGATTTTTTCATCTTCAGCAACTGTGTATGGGGATCCGGGCTATGTTTGTTATAGCGAGAACACTCCCTTGGCCCCGATTAATGTTTACGGCCGCACTAAGTTGATGGTTGAGGATATTTTGCGTGATCTAAAAAAATCACAGCCAAAATGGCAAATCGCGTTGCTGAGGTACTTTAATCCAGTAGGCGCTCATGAATCAGGCCGCATTGGCGAAAATCCATTTGGTGTTCCGAATAATTTGATGCCATTCATTTCGCAGGTGGCGATTGGAAGACGCTCAAAGTTGATGGTCTATGGTAATGATTATGCGACCCCAGACGGTACTGGATTAAGAGACTATATCCATGTTGAAGATTTGGCTGCTGGTCATGTGGCTGCACTCAAGACCCTTGGAGATGTAAACCCTTTTATTACCCTCAATCTAGGAACTGGTAAGCCGTATAGCGTCCTAGAAATGATTAGCGCTTTCGAGAGAGCGTCCGGCATCAAGATTCCTTACGAAATTGTCGGTCGTCGTGCCGGGGATTTGTCTGAATACTATGCCAACGCTGATTTAGCCAAAGAAATACTAGGGTGGCAAGCGAAGTTAGGAATTGATCGTATGTGTGCCGATACTTGGTGTTGGCAAAAAAGTAATCCTGAGGGTTATGGCATCGATTAGCTAAAAGATTGTGAGCCACAAAAAAGGACTGCATGCAGTCCTTTTTTACATTCGCAGATTGCAAAGGTGTTGATTATTTCAATTCTGCAAAAATAGAAGCAGTAATGTCATCAACGTTACCAGTGCCACTTACCTTGCGGTAGGCGGGAGCCTTTACTTTGTCAGCTACATTATTTTGTGTTGCCCAAGTAGAGTAGTACTCCACTAGCGGACGAGTCTGGTCGTTATAAACCTGCAAGCGCTTGCGAACGGTTTCCTCTTTATCATCATCACGCTGAATCAATGCCTCACCAGTCACATCGTCTTTACCTTCCACTTTTGGTGGATTGAAGGTAACGTGATAAGTACGACCTGAGGCTGGGTGAACGCGGCGACCACTCATGCGGTCAATGATGGCATTAAACGGCACATCGATTTCTAAAACGTAATCGATTGGTACGCCAGCATCCTTCATGGCTTGAGCTTGTGGAATGGTTCTTGGGAAGCCGTCAAACAAGTAACCCTTGCTGCAGTCAGGTTGAGTTAAGCGATCTTTTACCAAGCCAATGATGATGTCATCGGAAACGAGACCGCCAGCATCCATAATTTTTTTGGCTGCAATACCAAGTTCAGTTCCAGCCTTAACAGCAGCGCGCAACATATCGCCTGTCGAGATTTGTGGAATGGCAAATTTTTCGCAAATGAACTGAGCTTGTGTTCCTTTGCCAGCACCTGGTGCACCGAGCAGAATTAAGCGCATTGTTTTCCCCTTAGAAGCCCTCATTGTCCCGTATTTTTTCGGGATCCTTTGTTATCAATTCCTAGGATTATCCCCGAGAACCCCCGAATAAATAGATTCTGGGCTAGCTGGCCAAGATGCGGCGCACCCGCTCGAGGTCCTCAGCTGTATCAACCCCCGCTGGTGGGGCTTCGCTGGCTGTGTAGACGGCAATACGATAGCCATTCCAGAGGGCGCGGAGTTGTTCTAGAGCTTCAGCTTGCTCAGGGGGCGCCGGTTCAAGGCGGGTGTAAGCCTGCAGAAAGTCGGCACGATAGGCATAGATGCCCAAATGACGTAAATGGGTGACCACCTGCCCAGCGTTTGGATCCCGCACAAACGGAATAGTGGCTCTCGAGAAGTAGAGCGCTTCATTAGAGCGGTTGAGGACCACTTTGACTACATTGGGGTTATTAATTTCCGCGGTATCAACAATGGGGACTGCCACAGTTGAAATCGCGCAAGCGGCATTTTCGGCTAAGGTTTGAGCAACCTGATTGATTAAGTCTGGCGGAATCAGTGGTTCATCACCTTGCACGTTCACAATCAAAGTATCTGTTGGTAGTTTTAGCAGTTGAGCTACTTCTGCAATGCGGTCTGTACCAGTTGGATGATCTGCACTAGTTAATAAGCACTCAATACGATGTTCATCACACGCTGCCTGAATTTCTGTTGAGTCAGTTGCTACTACAACACTTTGGGCATTGGATTGCTGCGCACGCTCAGCCACACGAATCACCATAGGCTTGCCACCAATATCAGCTAGCGGTTTGCGAGGTAGGCGAGTAGACCCTAGTCTTGCGGGAATAACAACCAAAAACTCAGGAGGCTTGGAGGTGCTGTTGCTCATTGGATTGCTTGCGCTGAGTCAATGCTAGATGATTTCATCAGCAGAAAGGCTGCGAGCTTCATCAACTAGCATTACTGGGATGTCATTACGAATGGGGTAGCCCAAGCGATCCGCTTTACAGATGAGCTCGTGTTTTTCTGCATCTAAATGCAAAGTACTTTTGCACAAGGGGCAGACCAAAATCTCTAATAAGCGCTTGTCCATATTTAATCTTTGCTATCTTTTATAAAGTGTATTGATTTGGATCAGGTCTTTGCAGAATAGACTGCAACCAGTCTGATAATGTTTTTGGAATCTCTAAACTCATTGGAACCACCCAAATACGTTCATCCTGTATTGAGGTGCATTTTACGGCATCCTTTTCGGTAATGAGGATGCACTCAGCATTAATGGCAGAGAAAAATTCATGGGTGTAGGTGGCATGATCAGCCAAGCCAATGGATTTGCCTGCAATTCCTTGTTTCAGTAAGTCATCAAAAAAGCGTTGTGGATTACCAATTGCAGCAACAGCCGTAATCTTGTTTGGAAGATAAGTTTCTGCAATGGAAGATAAAGATTGTGTATTGCTTGGATGATTTAGTTGATAGGGTATGCCGAGTTGACTACTCAGCGTGAAAGCGCGCCGCCCTAAAAAATATTCATCAATGTGATTGGAGAGCGTGATAGCACCAGTCATTAAAGTGGCATCTCGCTCACGCGCTGCAGGCTCGCGTAATGGGCCGGCAGGCAGCAAGAAGCCATTACCTTCACCGCGTTGATCGCGCACTACAAACTCAATATCACGGCCACCTTCTCGGGCGGGCCAGCGCAGCAGACTTCGATGCTGTAAGCCATCATCACTGATGATGACGTTCACCGAGGGGTCATGTTTTAGTAAAGACTGAATGCTGAGGGTTCGTTTGGGGTGGACCCAAATCGGAAACTGGTCATCAGTACGCTGAGCAATTAAGACGGGTTCATCGCCGACGTCTGCAGGATTGGAATCACTTTTTACTTGGCGGGGTGTGCTGAATGCAGTTGCACCATAACCTCTGCTAATAATTCCGGGTTTCCAACCCATACTTGCTAGTTGCTCAGCCAAGGCAATGACGATAGGAGTTTTACCGGTGCCGCCTACGCGAATATTGCCAACAATAATGATCGGTACTGGCGCTGGTTTGCGTCTTCCTAAGTTCAGCTCATCTACAAAATCTAAGGCTTGATTTACCCAACCATAAATCTTAGACAAAGGCCAAAGCACAAGACTGATTGGCCCACGTCTTTCCCAAAACCGAGGAGCCTTATTAAAGAAAGAAGATTTTTTTGGGGATGACATTAAAGGCGACTGTTTGAGCTCAATGTTTTGGTGTGTTGGATTACTTCTTAGTAGTTTGACTGCTAAACACAATATTAGGTAGGTTGGCATCACGCGCAGCCTCTAAAGCACTCATAACAGCTTGGTGGGGTGCTTTAGCATCGGCATCGATATTGACTTGGATGGCATTGTCTTTGTCGAGTGCATTGAGACTATTGCTTAATTGGCTACGGTCAGTCACTTTGCCATTGATAGCAAAGCGCCCGTCGCGACTGACTGCAATATGAATTTGTTTCACCTCCGACTGGCTTGCTGCGCCATTTGTAGTGGGTAGGGTGATAGCTAACTCTTGGTAGCGGGTAAATGTAGTGGAGATCATCAGAAAGATCAGCACTACTAACAACACATCAATAAAAGGAATGAGATTGATCTCAGGCTCTACCGGAGCTGTTCTTACCCCCAGCGAAAATTGACCTCGATGCTGAAGTTTATTTTCTAACCAACTCATTTTGTATCCGCAGAATGTGGATAGAGTTTTTTAAATAATTGACGGGTAAATTCTTCGCACTCATGTTGGCGTTGATTTGCCATTGCACGCAGACCGCGCCATGCAACTAAAGCAGGAATCGCAATCAACAATCCAAAAGCGGTGTTATACAGAGCAATGGAGATGCCGTGCGCTAGCTGTTGAGGACTGCCGACACCCTGACTACCAAAGATTTCAATCATGCCGACAACGGTCCCAAAGAGTCCCAGGAGGGGGGCAATGGTTGCGATAGTGGCCAAGATGCCAAGATAGCGCTCCAGCCTTAACCAAGTAGATTCAGCGCTGGCTTGCAATTCTTCTAAGGCGGAGTCTGCGGGGCTGCCAGAGGCTTTTTCCCTAAGGATGCAGGCAAAGAGGCTGCCCACTGGGGTAAGTTGGCTGACTGCCTGAATTTCGGGTTCTGAGACTGTCTTTTGCTGGCAAATAGCATTGGCTAGGCCAAATACCGTTTCTAAACTATCTTTAGGAAATAGATGAATTTGACGCAAATACCAGGCGCGCTCTATGACAATGGCCAGCCCGATAATGGAGATGAGAAGAAGTGGCCAGATAGGCCAGCCAGCAGACAGTAAGATTGAGTACATAAGCTCAGTACTTTAGCTGAATTAAAAACCCGTTTTCACAAAGACATCCTGTGGATAACTCTGTGCAAAACTTTTAAAGTAGTGCGTTGTAAGTCCTTGATTGATGGTGGAGTCATCCTGTTTTTGGAAAATTTACTCACAGTAGGGAAGAATAATTTATTATATAAATCAATTAGATAGAGAATATCTGTTGGATTTATGAGACGCTTCGGGTCAGTAATTACTTACTTATCTAGCTGAGACCAAGTCCTAATAGGCTTCTGTGGATATTTATTGACTGTAAGCCCTGATGCTTGTGTAGAAAAAGAGAAAAAATGTCGGAAATATCAAGGGAAATCCTCAGTGTTGGCGATCTCAACCGTGCCATTGCAAGCTCTTTAGAGGAGCGCTTCGATACCGTTTGGGTGAGCGGTGAGATTTCTAATTTCAAGGCCTATGACAGTGGCCATTGGTACTTTTCCCTCAAGGATGAGGAGGGGCAGATCCGTTGCGTAATGTTCCGCGGCCGCAATGGACAGGTCGGATTTATGCCCCAATCGGGGGATTTGGTAGAAGTTGCTGCCAATCTGGGGTTTTATGTTCCGCGTGGGGACATTCAGCTGACGGTGCAAAGTATGCGCCGGGCTGGCATGGGCGGTCTTTATGAGGCCTTTTTAAAGCTCAAAGCCAAGCTCGCCAAAGAAGGTTTGTTTGATCTTGAAAATAAGCATTCTATTCCAACTCATCCGAGAGCAATTGGTATCGTGACTTCGCCGCAGGCAGCGGCCCTAAAGGATGTCTTAAGTACGCTTGCCAGAAGAGCGCCGCATATACCGATTGTGATTTATCCAACATTAGTCCAGGGACCAGATGCGCCAGCTGGAATTATTTCTGCACTAAAGGCTGCTGAAAAAGAAAATGTAGTCGATGTGCTTTTGCTGGTGCGAGGCGGTGGGAGTATTGAAGACCTATGGGCATTTAATGACGAGAAATTAGCTTATGCGATTGCACAGTCTTCTATTCCGATTGTGAGCGGTGTTGGTCATGAAACCGATGTCACGATAGCTGACTTTGTTGCTGACTTGCGTGCTCCCACGCCTACGGGCGCGGCAGAATTAGCCGCGCCACGCCGCGATCAAATGCTGCAAGAGCTAGATGCCATCATGCAAGCATTGTTGCAAAGAGTAAATCAACGAGTAGAGCGCGAAGCACAAACATTGGATCAACTGGCCTTGCGTCTTAGTCATGCCCTGCCTAACCCCGATCGCATGCGTGAGCAAATTGGTGGTTGGCAAAAGCGACTGAATCAAGCATGGTTGGTTGGGGTTGAGAATTGGAAGCGTGATCAAAGCCACTTCCAGTCTCAACTTGAAATGCTGAACCCGCAAAGAACTCTAGAGCGGGGTTATGCAGTCATCCTGAGTAAGGAAGAGCAAGCGATGCATGCAGTACGCAGCCCCAACGAACTCAATACAGAAAGCGTATTTGAAGTGCGTCTGGCGGAGGGGCGGGTCGAGGTTGAGTTTTCGAAGGTTAAAGAAAGTTAGCCTACTAATCTTGAGCCTGATTAATAGGCGCGCTCAAAAAATACTCCTGCTGGTACCTTAAAGCGTTTTGCCAAAGAATTAATTTGGCGTACATTAAGTTCGCGAGCGCCAGAAAGAATTTGAGAGATAACGCTTTGATTACCAACCTCAGGCAAATCAGATTGTTTAAGGCCATGCTGTTCCATTAAAAAAGAAAGAAGCTCTTGAGGTTTTGCATCTGGGACATCAAAGTGCTCCAGATCATAGGCTCGTATTAATTCGCTAGCCAGTTCAAATAAGTTTAGAAGAGGATGTTTTTTGGATGAGCCGATGACATCGTTCAACATATCTGCAAGTTCAACCATTTTCCGATATTGTTTTACAGAGTGAATCTGATGGGATTCATATCGCATTGCGATACCGCTTTTTTTTGGTGTAATTATTTAAAGAAAAATTTGATCACTTCGATATTAGGTAGCTACTGTAATTTCAATGTGGCATCCAAGAACTGTTGCGGCCGCTTCAATCTGATCAAACTTGGATGAGTGTTTTAAATCGAACAATCTGTCAATTTGAGGCATATGCCAGCCTAGACGACGTGCTAATTCGGCTTTCTTAATGCCTTGATCCATCATGGCTTGGTATACCCCTAGCTTTGCGGATTCAAGCGCGGATGGGGCGATTATTTTTTGTCCACGCTTTGCTTTGCTCGGCTTGGGCAGTGGCTTACGTGCATCGACATAAAACGACAGTCCAGTTTCAAGAGCATCAATAGCATTTTCCAGTGCCTCTTCTTCATTTTTACCAAAAGTAATAGCCTCCGGGATGTCCTTGAAGGTAACTAAAAGGTTGGCGCCATCTTTTGTTAGTGTTACTGGGTACTTAAACATATTGACCTTTATTTCAAGCCGAGTTGGCGTTTGATGGCTGCCTCAAGCCCCTTTCCAAGCTCCGTTGTGCCGTGCATAGGAAGGGTCGATTGACGACCACCTAAAAATACTTTTAAGTGGGAGCCCTTTCCAGGGAGGAAGGTGGCCCCTTGTAACTCAAGCCATTTCTTCATCTGTTTTGAGTTCATCTAAATATTAACAGATCTGTTGTGTTTTTGTTTGCGAAATAAAAATGAGGTTGCCCAAGAATTTGGACATCTAATATTGTCTAGGATTGGAGTAACCCACAAGTGAAGAGGGTTAGGGAGACCCTCTCAGTGAGGGTGTTACTAAAGGATATTGGGCTCGATATCGAGCCCAATCCCAAAATTATTTTGCACTTCTTCTTGAATGCTTTTTGCCAGATTGAGGATATCGGTCGATGTCCCGCCACCATGATTCACTAGCACCAGCGCTTGGTCTTCATAAACGCCCACAGGACCAACGCGTTTACCTTTAAAGCCGCATTGATCAATCAGCCATCCGGCCGCCAGCTTACGCATGCCAGGAATATCGGGGTAAGAGACTAGATTTGGAAATTTCTTGCTCAGTTGCTCGTATTGCTCGGTGCTGACAATCGGGTTTTGGAAAAAACTTCCCGCATTGCCAATGACCTTAGGGTCTGGCAATTTATTAGATCGGATAGTGCATACGGCATCGAAAATTTGTTTGGCACTTGGGCTGGAGCTTGACTCAGCAAATTGCTTTGCTAGATCGGCGTACTGTAATCGCGCTTGCCAAGCCTTAGAGATTTTAAAAACGACCTTTGTCACGATAAATCGATTGGGATTTTGTTTGAAGTAGCTATCGCGATAGGCAAACTGGCATGCCTCTTGCGAGAGGGTGACAAAGGCATGAGCCGAAGAATCAAATGCTTCGATGCTGTCGATGTATTCGCCGATTTCAACTCCGTATGCCCCAATGTTTTGAATCGGCGCTGCGCCAACCGTTCCTGGTATGAGAGCGAGGTTTTCTAATCCGGGTAAATTTTGATCAAGTGTCCAAGCAACAAACTCGTGCCAATTGACCCCAGCGCCCACGGAGAGCCATGAATATTCTTGATCGGACTGAATAATTTCTTGACCCAAAATATTGATCAGTAGAGTGGCTCCTGGCAAAGATTCTGGAAGAATTACATTGCTTCCGCCGCCTAATGCACGCCAAGTAAGTTTTTTATCTCCAAGCTCTTTCATGAGGGCTGGCAACTGATTCGCGGATGTGATCTCGTATGCCAATTCGGCCGTGGAATCCAGGCCAAAGCTATTCCGGTGCTTGAGTCCCAGATTACGGGTCAATTTTGCTGGTTTGGACGCATTTTTTGCGGAGTTCATGCCACAATCTTATTCGTGTTCAAGTTTCTGTTCGCAATTTATGCAAAAACTTGAAAAGTAACAATGCAATGATTGAATTTGCAGAATTGATTACCCAGCTTATTTAAGGAGTTTGAGATGCCCTCATTTGACGTAGTTTGTGAGCCAGACATGATTGAGTTGAAAAACGCAATTGAGCAATCTAACAAAGAAATTACTAATCGTTTTGACTTCAAAGGCTCCGATAGCCGAGTTGAGCAAAAGGATGAGACTTTGATCTTGTTTGGTGATGACGACTTTAAATTGGGTCAAGTTCGCGATGTGCTTTACGGCAAGATGGCTAAGCGCAATGTGGATGTGCGCTACCTCAAAGACGACAAAAAAGAGACTATCGGTAGCGATAAGCGCAAGCAAACTATGAAAATCCAAAAGGGTATTACTTCGGAATTGGCTAAAAAAGTAGTGCGCATCATTAAAGACAGCAAGATCAAAGTGCAGGCCAGCATTCAGGGTGATGCAGTGCGTGTAACGGGTACTAAGCGCGATGATTTGCAAGACACCATGGCAATGCTTAAGAAAGAAGTCAGCGAGGCTCCATTAGGCTTTAATAACTTCCGTGACTAATGTAGTTGTGCCGGCAATCCACCCAACTAGTCAAGAGGCCATTGAGCGCTTTTGTGACGCTTGTTGGCTGGAGGATGGCTTGGCACAAAACAGTTTGTCCGCCTATCGTCGAGACCTATTGCTCTTGGCTCAGTGGCTTCAAAAAGATTCCGGCACTGATCTCTATGGTGTGTCCGAAAAAGATCTCACTGCCTATATTGCGCATCGACGCGCAGATAAAGCAACCACTGCTAATCGTCGGCTGACGGTATTCAAACGATTTTATCGTCATGCTCTTCGCATGAACTTGGTGAAAACTGATCCTTGCATTGGTTTGCGTGCCGCAAAGCAAGCATTACGTTTCCCTAAGACTTTGAGCGAAGACCAGGTTACTGCCTTGCTGAATGCCCCTGATGTTGAGACATCATTAGGATTGCGTGATCGCACTATGTTGGAGTTGATGTATGCCAGCGGCTTACGGGTCTCCGAGATAGTGTCATTAAAGACGGTTGCCTTGGGATTAAATGAGGGTGTTATTCGGGTTGTGAATGGCAAAGGTGGTAAAGAGCGACTAGTGCCATTTGGTGGTGAAGCAGGACAGTGGTTGCGTCGCTATTTGGCTGATGCCAGAACGCCATTACTGGAAGGTAAGACTTCGGATGCGGTATTTGTTGGTCGTCATACGGGAACTGGTTTAACTCGTCAGGCATTTTGGGCTTTGATCAAGCGCTACGCAACCATTGCCAATATCCCCGTTGCCTTATCTCCGCATACCTTGCGTCATGCTTTTGCTACCCATTTACTCAATCATGGGGCTGATTTAAGAGTTGTACAGCTTCTCTTGGGCCATGCTGATATCTCGACTACTCAGATCTATACCCACGTCGCAAGGGAGCGCCTAAAGTCGATCCATCAGCAACATCATCCCAGGGGCGCCTAAGGCGTACTGACCCAGGCAATCATCAACAATACAATAAGTGTTTAAGATATCCCTATGAATGTAACTTTAGATCTATTGCTGATTCCGATTGCCTACTTGATTGGTTCAATCTCTTTTGCGGTAGTGGTGAGTAAGTGCATGCGTTTGCCTGACCCCCATTCTTATGGGTCTGGTAACCCAGGCGCAACCAATGTTCTCAGAACTGGTAATAAGCTAGCGGCTGTGCTCACTTTGATTGGCGATGCTTTAAAGGGCTACCTTGCAGTAATGTTGGCGAGAATATTGCTCGGCGATGAATCTTTGACATCGACACTCAATTCTTGGCTGTTATGTGGTGTGGTGATTGCTGTATTTTTGGGTCATTTATTCCCCATCTTCCATGGCTTTAAGGGTGGGAAGGGTGTTGCCACTGCTTGCGGTATTTTGTTTGGTATTAATTGGATTCTGGGTTTAGCTACTCTGGGTACCTGGATCATCGTAGCGGTGTTCATGCGCTACTCCTCCTTGGCTGCTTTAGCGGCTGCGGTCTTTGGCCCAATCTATTTTGTATTTTTGTTTGGCTTTCAGCCTATGGGCATTGCGCTGCTGGTAGTTTGTCTTCTCTTGATCTGGCGTCATCGTAGCAATATTCATAACCTTATGAATGGCAAAGAAAGTCGTATTGGTTCCAAGAAAAAAGGACAGTCATGACCATTGCTTATTGGTGTGTCTTGTTCATGGGAGTCTTTCCCTATGTAGCAACAGGAATTGCTAAAAAAGGTTTTGAGGGTTATGACAATGGCATGCCTAGGCAATGGCTAGCCAAGCAGACAGGATTTCGGGCCCGAGCCAATGCTGCCCAAGCCAACCTTTTTGAATCTCTTCCGCTTTTCTTTGCTGCGGTGATCATTGCATCTATAACCAACGCACCGCAAGGCAGGATTGATTTATTGGCAATTGGATTTGTTGCAGCCCGCATCGCTTATTTGATTTGCTATATAGCGGATTGGCCAACTACTCGATCCATTGTGTGGCTTGCTGGTTTAGCTTGTGCAGTTTTAATCTTCTTCCAGATTTAAAAGAACAAAAAGTAATTCATCAAATTCATCGAGACAATAAATAGATATGCCGACAAAAAAAACTCCTACAAAGACAGCTAGCATAGCCCCTGCTAAAAAAGTGACGAACGCAACACCCGCAAAGAAAACTACCAAGAAAGCCACTCCAAAAAAGAGTGATGCGGGTACACCATTGTCTGTAGTGATTCGTAGACGCATTGAGGCGCAAAAGGCGCGCTTTCATGCGAATGACAATATCTCTAAATTCATTCAGCCGGGTGAGTTAGAAGGCTTAGTAGATGAGGTTGCTGAAAAGATGCAGGCTGTTTTAGAGAGCTTGGTAATTGACACTGAGAGTGATCACAATACTAAGAACACTAGCCAACGTGTTGCAAAAATGTTTGTTAAGGAAGTGTTCAATGGTCGCTATATCGAGCAACCAACCCTCACAAAGTTCCCTAACGTCAGTCGCTTAAATGAGTTGATGATCATTGGCCCCATTACTGTTCGTAGCGCCTGCTCACATCATCTTTGTCCAATCATGGGACGTATTTGGATTGGCGTATTACCAAGCAAAGAGTCTGCACTCATTGGTCTGTCAAAGTACTCACGTTTAACTGAATGGGTCATGTGTCGTCCACAAATTCAGGAAGAGGCGGTAGTGGAGTTGGCAGATATGCTGGAGAAAAAAATTAAGCCGATTGGTGTAGCGATCGTGATGGATGCAGATCACTTCTGCATGCAGTGGCGCGGTGTTAAAGATCGTGATTCCAAGATGGTTAACAGCGTGATGCGTGGCGCATTCTTGAAGGACTCTAATTTGCGTAGAGAGTTCCTGTCCCTGCTTGACAAGAGATAGTCAAGAGTAGGCGCATGACACTTTCTAAATTAGGCCAATATCTGAGGGGAACTACCTTTTCATTTCTGGCTGCATCCATCCTCATCGGATGCTCTCTGTATCCGGATGAGAACACCGATCCGGCTAAAAATAATAAAGTGACTTTTCGCCAGGACGCCTTGGATTGCGCTCAATCCTATCCAGAATCAGGATCGGGCACCCATGTAAAACAGCGTATTGGCTGTATGAATCTCAAGGGTTGGCATTAGAAACTTGCAGTAAATTCAATTTGAGAACAATTCTCAAAAAAATAGTCATATAAATCAGATGCTTAGACTGACTATAGTCGACTAATTTGATCTGCTCTATGATCCACTCAGATGCAATCTTTGTTCCATTTCACTCTCTGGAGAACGTATGAAAAATAGTCGCCGCCAATTTATGATTTTGTCCGCTGCTGGTGCTTGCACCTTGGCTTTGAACGGTAAAGTTCAAGCTCAAGCAATGGTTGCCGAAACTGATCCACAAGCTGCTGCATTGGGCTACAAGGCAGATGCGTCTAAGGTTGATAAGGCTAAGTACGCTAAATATGCCGCTGGTCAACAGTGCGATAACTGCGCTCTTTACCAAGGTAAAGCCGGTTCTGCTTCTGGTGGTTGCTCATTATTCGGCGCTAAACAAGTTGCTGGCAAGGGCTGGTGCTCTGCTTACGCTAAGAAGGCTTAATGCCAAGTTAGTTGGGAGTTCAATAAAAAAGCTGCTTCGGCAGCTTTTTTATTGGGTCTTTGGATTTGCTTCAATTGAGCGCAAGTTTATGATTGCCTGGACAGATCATTAGAAAAAGCATGAGACATCAGTACAAGAACCTACTCAAGCGCTACTCCTTTTACCTGGGTGGTGATCAGCCACACGTGCCCTGGATTGAGAGAATTCGGTCCGTTATAGGGGCTTTTATTGGCCTGATGTTAGTGCTTACTGCTGCCAAGTTCCTTGGTGAGCTTAGTGGTCTTGATGAATGGCTCACGGCCTCTCTAGGCGCAAGTGCCTTACTGGTTTTTGCCTTGCCGCAGAGCCCCATGGCTCAACCTTGGGCAGTTATCGCCGGAAATACCCTCTCTGCATTGGTCGGAATTTCGGTAATTCACCTAACGAATGAGCCTCTTTTGGCAATGCCGCTAGCCGCTAGTCTATCTATTTTGGGCATGTTTGTTTTGCGTTGCCTGCACCCACCTGCAGCAGCAGTTGCTCTGATTGTGGTGCTGGGGCATGTCGTGCATTACCGCTATGCATTTTTCCCGGTTATGGTGGATTCGGTCTTATTGGTTTTGGCTGGGGCGGTTTACAGCAATTTAACCGGTAAACCATACCCCAATAGACCAAATTAATCTATTAAAAACAAGTGCTGATAATTATTTTTGCTTGGTGGCTGCAATCGAGATAATGCAGTCTTTGATGCCATAGTTGTGATGTTTGCCTGCGTTTTCTTTTTTCAGGGATTGAGCACACTCGATGACTGAGTTGCGAACATTAATTTTTGGGATGTTTCCGGCTGACATGTTGACTCCAATAGTTTTGGTTATAGATCCAGCATCCAAATACACTTTTTGCTAGCCATGCTGGGTTCAAGGGACGATTTATAACTATCACTTTCCTGCTTTGATTCTAATAAATTCTTTAAATCTGTGTAAATCCCAATAAAGCTAAATTGTGTTCATAAACCATTTAAAATCATCACTTATTCGCAAAAAGCATACAAAAAGCATAAGGGTTTTACTCACCACCACATGACCAACGCCATATCTACCATTTCGGTTATTCCAGTCATTCTGTGTGGCGGCTCTGGAACGCGTCTTTGGCCTTTATCTCGTTCAGGGTTCCCAAAGCAATTTTTAGTGCTTTCAGGTGATGACTCTAATCAGAGTTTGTTTCAACAAGCAATCCAACGTATCAATGCTATTGGCGGGCACCAGGGTGGAGCTAAAGACGCCTCTATTGAATTGGGTTCTACGCTGATCGTTACCAATGAAGAACATCGATTTTTGGCGCTAGACCAATTGCGAGAGTTAAAAGACATTTATGCGACTTTATTGCTGGAGTCGGTGGGCCGTAATACGGCGCCTGCTTTAACTTTGACTGCTTTTCAGGCGAACGATGCTGGTGAAATTGACCCTATTTTGGTGATCACTCCAGCCGATCAAACCATTCAAAATCAAGCGGCTTTTGTTAAGGCATTACAAGATTGTGTTGCCGTTGTGAATACCGATGACAGTAAACAAACGATTGCTATCTTAGGCATTACACCCACTGCACCAGAAACAGGTTATGGCTATATCAAGCGTAATGCCAAGATCGGCAGTCATGGTGAATACACTGTAGAGCGCTTTGTAGAAAAGCCCAATACTCAAACAGCGGAAACGTATTTGGCCGATGGCAACTATTTGTGGAATAGTGGTATGTTCGTGATGCGTGCGAGCACCTGGCTGTCTGCTTTAAAAGAATTTCGTCCAGATATCTTTGGGGCTACAGAAGCCGCCTGGGTTGCTAGAACTTCAGATGAAGCTGGGCAAACCAAATTCATTCGCCCTGATAAAGAAATCTTTCAAACCATTCCGAGCGAATCCATCGACTACGCGGTTATTGAGAAGTGCCCCGAGTCAAACAAGTTCAATGTCAAGATGGTTGAGCTCAATGCAGGTTGGAATGATCTAGGTGCTTGGGATGCCGTATGGCAAGTTGGCAAGCAAGATAAAAATGGCAACGTCACCAGTGGTGATGCTATAGCAAGTAATTCTAGGAACTCACTGATTCATTCAAGCAGTAGACTGGTCAGTGCTGTTGGTGTCGACAATCTCATTATTGTTGAAACCGCCGATGCGGTCTTAGTTGCTGACAGAAAAAATAGTCAAGACGTTAAACACATCGTCAATCAGCTCGAAGCTCAAAAGCGCGAAGAAAAGAATCTCCATCGCAAAGTGGCAAGACCTTGGGGTTGGTATGACAGTGTGGATGAGGGTGAGCGCTTTAAAGTAAAACGTATCCAAGTAAAACCTGGCGCAAGCCTCTCATTACAAATGCACCGCCACCGTGCAGAGCATTGGATTGTTGTTAAAGGTGTTGCAGAGATTACTAACGGCGATCAAGTGATCACTCTGATAGAAAATCAAAGTACTTACATCCCCCAGGGACAAACCCATCGTTTAGCAAATCCTGGTAATGACCCGCTAGAAATTATTGAAGTGCAGTCTGGTAGTTACTTGGGTGAAGATGACATTGTGCGCTTTGAGGACAGCTATGGCAGGAGCTCTCAATGACATCCCCAAAAGCCTCAGTCATTCTCCTGACCTATAACCAAGAGCAATTTGTTGAAGAAGCTTTTCTCAGTCTTTTAAATCAAGATATGGATGATCTTGAAATTGTTGTGAGTGACGATTGTTCTAGTGATGCCACTTGGAAAAAAATTCAGACGCTTGCTGATAGTTATCGGGGGTCCAAAAAGATCATTTTGTCTCGCAACCATAGCAATATTGGGATTGTTAGTAATTATGCGGCTGGCGTTCAGCAATCCTCTGGTGATTTAATATTTATGGCAGCCGGTGATGACATTTCATTACCAGAACGCTGCACTAAAACTATTCAATTCTGGTGTGACACTCGGCAGCGGTATGACTTGGTTGCTACAGATGCCTTTGATATGGGTTGTGACGGAACTATCTTAGGTTCCAAAAAGAGTGATGATTTGGAAGCCTGGACTATCGAGAAATGGTTTGAGCGACGCCCCTTCTTTTTTGGCGCAAGTCATATGGTTACCAGAAGGTTGCTTAATCTGGCGCCCTTAAATAGTGAATTGCTTTATGAGGATCAGTGCCTAGTCTTTAGGGCAATCTTGATGGGGGGAGCTATTCGTCTTCCAGAAAATTTGGTTTGCCATCGTCAGGGTGGGGTGACTCAGGTAACGGGGTTTAGGTTTGGTTATAGACGTTCGAGTATTCTTCGTGATGCAACTAATGAGCTTGCAGAAGTGCAACAATTTCTGGGTGATGCCACGCTCCTTGGAAAGCAGTTAATCATAGGGTCTTGGGTTATGGAGAGGGTGGCCTATCTCACTCCTATTACGAAACTATTTAAAGGACCGGTATCGCTCAAAGCTTTCAGAGAGTTCTGGCGTAATAAGGCAGTTCCTGTAGAGGATAAGCGCCGTTACTCACGATATTATTTTTTCTACCCAGCCCTTGCTGTTGCGCATGGAGTACGGGATTTTTTGCGTATACTAAGAGATAATTACTGATCTGTTCGAGTGCGGCAGACAAACTTATGATTATATTTATTGTTAACTATCATTTAATACTTTGCGCATTCAGTCCAAAGTTTATGCGTCGCTTTATCACGCCGAAAGTATTCAACAGGTGACATCTCGCCCCACTCAAAATCATGCTCGCGATCTATCTGGTCTACTTAAGATCACCTTGGTTAGTTTATTTGCATTTTTATGGGCCATTTGGATTCAGCCGCATACGATTGCCTTGCGTCAAATATTGTTAACATTTGGTTCCCTATTGGGTCTTTATGTTATGAGTCAGAACGGCGCCCTTTTTAAAACGAGATTAGCAATACCAATCTATTTAATTGGAATCCTGTTTGCCTGGATCACATTCCACCTATTTTTCTTGAGTCATCAATATGAGCTGCAACTAAAAGAGTATTTCACCATTTGGAAGCGGATTGCTTGGGGTGCACCATTCGCAATTGGCCTAGGTATCGCACTTAGTTGCCTATGTAATCATGAGACTATGCGTGAAGAGACTGTTGTGACTAGGAATAAAAAAGCTTGGTGGATTTTTTATGCGGGCATGGTTGCTCCAACGGCCATTTATTTAGCACGAACCTTATTAATGTTGTTGGCAGCCAAATTCGATTGGCAGTTACCAAATTTCGCAATGCATTTGCCTGCACCTTCAACTTGGCACATCACTAAAATGAGCGCTGTATTTTTTTGTTTACCTTCCTTAGCTCTAGCCTGTGGCCAATGCATTCGCTTGGTAAATCAAAAAACACCGCCCCCTTTTTTATTAAGCCTTCTCTATGTTGGCACTATTGTTGCTGTGCTGACTGTCTTTTATCTTGAAAACACTAAAAATGGTTTTGTATACTCAATAATTCTTATAGCTGTAACGTTGGTTAAAATCACCCTGATTAGAAAAGCTCGCTGGAGTTGGCGTGATAGTGCCATTATTTTTCTTGCAGTGGCTGGATTAACCTTTGTTGGGATGGCTCACCTAAAGCAAAATGATTCCTGGAAGACCCTAGCTGCCGACCTTAGAGTTGCTGGGCAACTGGAGGAGATTGATTCCTGGAAGTATTATGGATCCAGGGGTTATCCTATAAACGACTTAGGTAGAGAGGTGTCTCCAACGAATTACGAGCGTGCTACATGGGCTCAGGTGGTTACTGGAATGATAGGCGAGCTTCCCCTGGGTTATGGTCTGATATATAAATCATTTGGCTATTATGGCAAAGATAAGTGGCCTGACTCCATCTTATTTCAAGCGCATAGCGCTTGGCTTGATCTCACTTTAGGTATTGGCATTCCAGGGGTGCTTCTATTATTTCTCGCCGGAGTAGTGGCATTAAATAATGCCTTGCATGCGACGTATCGTTTTTGGGGTAATGCAGCCCTCTGGATCATTTCTAGTATTGCGCTTTTAATGACTACCACTGAGGTTTCTCAGTCCATTTATATTGATACGCTGGTGTTTATGATTTTATGGGTGGCAGGTTTGGGCTTAAATTGCCCTTTAAGATGCAAGGCCTCCTCAGCTCCTGCGTGTTCTAAGCCTTTCAGTTAGATGATAGTTTCTTTTTGGTGGAATTGAGATGATTGGCAGAAAAAAAGTAGCCTTGATTACAGGTATCACCGGCCAAGATGGGTCGTATTTGGCGGAATTCCTCTTGGAAAAAGGCTATATTGTTCATGGGATAAAACGCCGCGCCTCTTCTTTTAATACCGAGAGAATTGATCATCTTTATCAAGATCCCCACGTCAATCATCCGGATTTAATTCTCCATTATGGCGATTTAACTGATACCAGCAATCTGGTTCGCATTATTCAAGAATGTCAGCCTGATGAGTTATACAACTTGGGTGCACAGTCCCACGTAGCAGTCTCTTTTGAATCTCCAGAGTACACCGCCGATGTAGACGCAATGGGCCCCCTAAGAATGCTTGAGGCGATTCGTATTTTGGGTTTGGAAAAAAAGACCCGATTTTATCAAGCCTCCACTTCAGAGTTATATGGTTTAGTTCAAGAGTCTCCGCAGAAAGAGACTACTCCATTTTATCCGCGAAGTCCTTATGCGGTAGCTAAGATGTATGCCTATTGGATCACTGTAAATTACCGTGAGGCTTATGGTATCTATGCCTGCAATGGCATTTTATTTAATCATGAGTCTAAGCGCCGTGGAGAAACTTTTGTGACTCGAAAAGTAACTCGTGGTTTGGCTAATATTACTCAGGGCTTGGAGAAGTGCTTATATATGGGCAATATCGACGCGCTACGTGACTGGGGTCATGCAAAAGATTATGTCCGCATGCAATGGCTCATGCTCCAGCAAGATAAGCCAGAAGATTTTGTAATTGCCACTGGAGTGCAGTTTACTGTTCGTGAATTTATTACGCGTAGTGCCAAGGAGCTCGGTATTGAATTAAGGTTTGAAGGCGCCGCTGAAAATGAAAAGGCGATCGTGGCTTACATTGACGGCGATAGAGCGCCGGCCTTAAAGGTAGGTGATGTAATTGTGAGAATTGATCCGCGTTACTATCGACCTACAGAAGTCGAAACCCTTCTGGGTGACCCAGCGAAAGCCAAAGAAAAACTAGGCTGGAGCCCGGAAATTACGCTTGATCAAATGATCGTTGAAATGGTGGCTAACGACTTAGACCGGGCTAAGCAGCATGCATTACTTCATAAGCATGGTTACACGGTGGCTGTAGGTAAAGAGAGTTAATCGCCAGATGATGAGCATTGATTTGAGTCAAAAGATTTATGTGGCAGGCCATCGTGGTATGGTGGGCTCAGCCATCGTGCGTAATTTGCAAGCCAAGGGCTTTCAAAATATTGTTACAAGAACCCATTCGGAGTTAGATTTAACTAATCAAGCAGCAGTAAAGGCTTTCTTTGAGCTTGAACGGCCCTGTCAAGTCTATTTGGCGGCGGCCAAGGTAGGGGGCATTTATGCAAATAATACCTATCCAGCCGAATTTATTTATCAAAACTTGATGATCGAAGCTAATATTATTCATCAAGCATTTGAGACTGGTGTAAAAAAAATGCTGTTCTTAGGTTCGAGCTGTATCTACCCTAAGTTATCTCCGCAGCCAATGATGGAGGATGCACTACTTACTGGAAATTTGGAAGAAACGAATGAGCCTTATGCAATTGCCAAAATCGCAGGTATTAAATTGTGCGAAAGTTATAACCGCCAGTATGGTAAAAGCCATCAGATTGACTATCGCTCAATCATGCCAACAAACTTATATGGCCCTGGTGATAATTACCACCAAGATAATAGTCACGTAATTCCCGGTTTAATTAGAAGATTTCACGATGCAAAAAAAAAGGGTTTAGGCGTTGTTAAGGTATGGGGTACCGGCATCGCAAAAAGAGAGTTTCTTGCCGCAGATGATTTGGCAGAAGCTGCCGTATTCATAATGGCATTAAAGGCTAAAAAATATTACTCGGTTGTTCGTGAGATGCAAAGCCATCTAAATGTGGGCTCGGGACAAGAAATTACTATAAAAGACTTGGCGCTACTAATTGCAAAGGTAGTGGAATTTAATGGCAAAATTGAATTCGACCCCACTTATTCAGATGGCGCACCAAGAAAGCTATTGGATTCAAAAAAAATAAGGCAATTAGGTTGGCAGCCAAAGATAAAACTAGAGTGCGGATTGGTTGAGGCCTATTTAGCATTTAAAGAACTGCGATTCCAAGATAGCTGATAGAGATTGTAGATAAGAAGTCTCAAAGATTATTGGCTGGAATGGGGGTTAAAAATGTAACTTGTAAACATGTGTTTAGATTAAAAAATTCAATAAAAAGTATGAAAAAAAAAGGTTATTTATATAGTGCTCAGCAGCTAGAAGAGGTTGATGAGTGTCCCTACTGCAGATCAAAAAAAAGAGAAATTGCACATGCTAATGTTGGAGACTGGTCATTTGGAATAATAGAAAATCTCTGGACATACTGGAGCTGCCTTTCGTGTGCATCGCTGTATCTAAGCCCTAGGCCCAAGTTTGAATATATAGACAAAGCTTATATTGGCTATTTCGACTCCAATGTTAATCCAGATATTATTATCTGGTCTAGAAGATTACTGAAATATATATATAACTACTTGTCTAAGAAATTATTTTATTTAAGCAAACTTTATCTCTTAGCCCCTTTGATAAATTTTTCACCTAAATATATTGGGGAATTTCCAATTTCAAACCGCATTGTGGATTATATATCTAATTCAGGGGTTAAAAAAATAAAATTTCTTGATATAGGTTGTGGCGGGGGAAGAGTTCTGGATTATGCTACCAATGAGCTTAGATGGGAATCTCTTGGTATTGATTTATCCCCAGAATCGGTCACATTATGTCGTAATCTTGGGCTTCATGCAATAGAATCAAATTACTCCTATGTTAATGATCATCCATTAACTTACGATGTTATTCATGCATCCCACATATTGGAGCATCTTTATGACCCAATAAATTTCCTAAATTCAATAAGCAATAATTTAAGGCATGGTGGTTACTTTATTATTTCAATGCCCAACTCAACAAGTTATATGCGGTACTTTTTTGCAGAATGTTGGCGTGGATTAGAGGCTCCAAGGCATATTGCAATCCCAAGCATTAAATATATTAAAAAAACTCTTCTCAAATTGGGATTTGAGGTAATTGATTTTTCTTATAAAAAGCAACAAACTGCAATGGAGTCAATGAGAATTCAACGAAGATCTAGTAAATCTACTTTTTTAGATTATCTAAAAATAAACAATATTAAAGATTTGGTATTTTCTTGCGACGAAGTTGATATAATAACTTTATTATGTATAAAAAAATAATTATTAATGGTTAAAGAAAATGAATATAAAGGCAGTAATATTAGCTGGCGGTTTGGGCACGAGATTTTCTGAGGAAACCTCCAATAAGCCTAAGCCGATGATAGAAATTGGTGGAAAGCCGATTATTTGGCACATCATGAAGACGTATTCTCACTATGGAATAAATGAATTCATTATTTGTTGTGGGTACAAGGGCTATGTTATCAAAGAATATTTTGCAAATTATTTTTTGCACAATTCTGATGTGACATTTGACATTGTAAAAAATTCAATACATGTCCATCACAAATATTTAGAGCCTTGGAAAGTTACATTGGTTGATACTGGGGATCAATCTATGACAGGTGGAAGGTTGAAAAGAGTCCTGCCGTATATAGAATCAGAAGACTTGTTCTGTTTCACTTATGGCGATGGACTCATCAATGCAAATATTGCTGATTTAATTGCCTATCATAAGCGCCATGGTTTATTGGCGACAGTTACTGGTGTCTATCCTCCGGGAAGGTTTGGTGCGCTAGATGTTGGCGACCAACATTTCGTTAACAGCTTTACCGAAAAACCAATAGGCGACGGCGGGATGATTAATGGCGGGTATTTTGTACTATCTCCAAAGGTGATTGAATTAATTTCTAATGACGACACTATTTGGGAGAAAGAGCCGATGCAAGAGTTGGCAAGATCTAGGAATTTGAAAGTCTTTGAGCATACTGGGTTTTGGCAGCCAATGGATACTTTACGAGATAAAGTGCATCTAGAGGAATTATGGCAAACGGGATCACCATGGAAGGTGTGGGATGAACGCTAATTTTTGGTATAAAAAGCGTGTTTTAGTGACTGGCCATACAGGTTTTAAGGGTGCATGGTTGTGCCTATGGCTGCAAAAAATGGGGGCTGATATTTTGGGATTTTCATTGCCCCCATCGTCTAAATCAAATTTATTTGAGATGGCATGTGTTGATAAGGGCATGGCCTCAATATTAGCTGATATTAGGAATTTTGAAAGGCTGTGCATTGAAGTTAAGGAATTTAAGCCCGAGATCATAATTCATATGGCAGCACAGGCCTTGGTACTAGAGTCATACAAATCACCCGTAAATACCTATAGCACCAATATTATGGGTACAGTAAATATACTGGAAGCATCAAGAATGTCTGATAGTGTTAAGGTTGTAATCAATGTAACGACTGATAAGTGCTATGAAAATAAGGAATGGTTCTGGGGCTACAGGGAGAATGAGGCAATGGGTGGATGGGATCCATATAGCAGCAGTAAAGGATGCTCTGAGTTGGTAACATCAGCATATAGAAATTCTTTTTTTAATCCTAGTGAGTTTAATAATAAGCATTCAGTCGTAATATCAACTGCTAGAGCAGGAAATGTTATTGGTGGGGGTGATTGGTCTGAAAATAGATTAATTCCTGACATTCTAGATGCATACAATAAAAATGAAATGCTAGCTATTCGAAACCCTAGTTCAATTCGGCCATGGCAATTTGTATTAGAGCCGCTGGGGGCATATTTAGAGTTGGCAGAAAAAATGTATGAATCCGGTATTGAGTATGGGCAGGCCTGGAATATTGGGCCTCAAGATAATGATGTACAAACTGTAGGATGGATAGTCGAAAGGATGTCTGAGTTCTTTGAGAAAAAAATAAAAAGGAGAATTGATGGCGGCAATGAAAACCATGAGGCGATGTATTTAAAGTTAGATACTTCAAAAATAAAGTCAAAATTATGCTGGGAGCCAAAAGTAAAATTAATCGATGCATTGCAGTTGATTGTCGAATGGAATCGAAGATTTACAAATGGAGAATCCCCACGCCTTGTATCAGAAGATCAAATAGATCACTACATGAGTTTAATGAAAGATAAGCGATAATTTAAAATGACAAATAAAAAAGATCAATATAGAGAAGAGATTAGGGCTCTTGTAAGAAAATATTCAGAAGAAAACTTTAAGGAAAGCGTATTTAAGCCGGGTGAGACAATAATTCCGCCATCAGGAAAATTAATTGATGCGAAAGAGTTGGAAAATATGGTGGATGCATCATTGGATGGATGGTTAACGGCGGGTAGATTTAATGAATTATTTGAGAATCAGTTAGCAAAATTTATTGGGATAAAAAATCTAATCACAGTAAACTCAGGCTCATCTGCAAATTTAGTTGCTTTTAATACATTAACAAGTGAGAGGCTAGGAGAGCGAGCAATAAAACCAGGTGACGAGGTTATATCAGTTGCCGCTGGATTTCCCACAACAGTAAATCCAATAATTCAATTTGGAGCCATACCGGTCTTTTTTGACATTGAATTAGCGACCTATAATATTAAAGCCGAAACTATTGAGCCTCTAATTAATCATAAAACTAAGGCAATAATGCTTGCCCACACCCTAGGTAATCCATTTAACCTTAATGAGATAGTTGGGCTGTGTAAAAAATATAATCTATGGTTGATAGAGGATTGCTGTGACGCACTGGGTTCAACCTATGAAGGGAGAATGGTTGGAACGTTTGGTGATATTGGAACCCTAAGTTTTTACCCCGCACATCACATAACTATGGGTGAAGGCGGTGCAGTTTTCACTAATAATTCAGAGCTTATTAAGATTGCTGAGAGTTTTAGGGACTGGGGTAGGGACTGTTACTGTCCGCCAGGCAAAGACAATACATGCAATAAGCGCTTTTGTTGGAAGCTTGGAGGCTTACCAGAGGGATATGATCACAAGTACATATACTCTCATCTTGGTTATAACTTAAAAATAACAGACATGCAGGCTGCATGTGGTTTAGCGCAGATCGAAAAATTAAAAAGCTTCATAGACAAAAGAAAAAGCAATTTTATTCACTTAAAAGAATTGTTAAAAAATTCTGAAGAATATTTAATCCTACCAGAGAAAACGTTAAATTCAGACCCATCTTGGTTTGGCTTCCCGATTACCCTGAGGCAAGGGTCACCAGTCAGTAGAACCGATTTATTGAGTTATTTAGATCAAAATAAAATTGGCTCTAGGCTATTATTTGCTGGCAATATAACTAAGCAGCCATACATGCAAAAACAAAATTATAAGATAGGTGGATCACTTAATAATACAAATACAGTGATGGAAAATACTTTTTGGATTGGCTTGCAGCCAGCTTTATCTGACCAAATGCTAGAGTACTCTGTAGAAAAAATAGAAACCTATCTAGGGACACGTTTCTAGATGCAGATAATTTCAGAGCTCTTGCCCCAAGCTTATTTAATTGAATCTAGTGCAATTGTAGATAACAGGGGGATGTTTGTGAAAACCTACTCCAGATTTGATTTTGAAAATAAGAAGATAAATCTAGAAATTAAAGAAGAATACTACTCTTGCTCAAAAAAGAATGTTGTGAGAGGTATGCATTTTCAGGTACCTCCATACGATCACATTAAGCAGGTTTATTGTGTGGCTGGAAGGGTAAAAGATGTATTGGTGGATCTAAGAGCTGGTAGTAACTATGGTAAGACAGTAAGTGTTGAGCTTTCGGAAAATCTACCATATCTCCTGTCTATACCAAGTGGGGTTGCGCATGGTTTTAAGGGGTTGGATTCAAATAACATAATGGTATATAGGGTATCCGAGGAATATTCGGCTCAACATGATTTCGGTGTTAGATGGGATAGCATTGATTTTGATTGGGGTGATTCTGACAGCATAACAGTATCTGAAAGAGATAGAGGGCACCCAGCCTTAAGCCAGTATAAAAGCCCTTTCTAACATGAAGATATTTGTAACCGGGGCAACTGGATTTATTGGCTCAAACTTAATAAATGAACTATATGAAGCTGGTCATGAGGTGGTTGGATTAAGGAGAAGCAACAGTAAGCCCAGAATAAATACTATAAATAAAATTAAATGGATAGAGGGTGAATTAGATAGTAACTTCAAAGGGGCATTTGAAGGTATAGATGTGCTAATACATGCGGCATCGCATACAGCAAACACACCATATGATAATCTTGAGAATTGCATATATTGGAATGTTTATGCTTCAGTTAAGTGCGTTAAACAAGCATATGAGGCAGGCGTAAAAAAATTTATAGTGTTGGGATCTTGCTTTGAGTATGGCGAGATGGTGGACAAGGGGAGTGGGTTTTCTGTCACTGATCCACTGGTACCGATAAATACATACCCAATTTCAAAAGCACTAGCATCGAATGCGTTTATATCCTTTGCTAGGGATGCGAATATAAAACTTCAAATTTTAAGGCTGTTTCAGGTCTACGGAGAAGGTGAGCAGAGTTCAAGATTGTGGCCCTCCATAAAAAATGCAGCACAAGCGGGATTAGATCTTGAAATTACGCCCGGTGAACAAATTCGAGACTTTATCAGCGTTAGCCAGGTTACACGGAAAATTGTTAAAGCACTTGAATTTAATGATGTGAAAGATGGCAATCCAAGAATTTGGCATATAGCTTCAGGAAAGCCGCAAAAAATAAAGGAATTTGCGGACTATTGGTGGAATTATTGGCGAGGAGAGGGGAGGCTATTAATTGGAGCTAAAAAATATAGTCCACATGAAGTAATGAGTATTTTTTCAGACAAAAAAAGCATTCTATGAGTGGGAATATTAATTTACTGAATGTTACATTAGTATGCGTAGCAACAACAAAACAAAAAGAAGCTATTGAAGCTCTAAAATACAGTATGCGCGAGATTTCATATGGTGCTGTAAAGTTATTATCAACATTAGATGATAGCAATATTGATGGAATTATAAATATAAAAATTAATGATTTCAAAAGTGTCGGGGACTGGGGAAAATTTATTGTATTTGAATTGTATAAATATATTGATACAGATTTTATAATATTAATACATCCAGACGGATTCATCGTAAATCCACAACAATGGGATAATAAATTCTTTGATTATGATTTCATTGGCGCCCCATGGGAACTTCCAAATGATAATTACACAAATAAGGATGCATATGGAAACATTTGTAGGGTCGGAAATAGCGTATCGTTAAGAAGCATGAAGCTTCTATCTCTTCCATCTAAGCTGGGACTGGAGTGGAGTCATTTTAGATTGGGATACGAACATGAGGATGGATACTTATGTGCTCAAAAAAAACATATATTAGAAAATCACGGAATTAAATATGCACCTCTAGATATCGCAATAAAGTTTTCAAGAGAATATCCTATTCCAGAAAATAGAGGGGTAGAGCCCTTTGCTTTCCATAAATGGATCGGAGAAAATTCAAAATATCCAAAGTTTGGAGAGTATAAAAAAATAAGTTTTAAATTACAACAATTTAAGAAGGTATTTTTTAGATGGCTAAAGTAATAGAT
This sequence comes from Polynucleobacter sp. Nonnen-W13, assembly GCF_018881735.1. Classification (NCBI taxonomy): domain Bacteria; kingdom Pseudomonadati; phylum Pseudomonadota; class Betaproteobacteria; order Burkholderiales; family Burkholderiaceae; genus Polynucleobacter; species Polynucleobacter sp. Nonnen-W13. The sequence goes on from NZ_JACVPU010000001.1 coordinate 321,335, forward strand.
TGCTTTTTATTTTTTCAAGAATTGGAATTATTAGATATTCGATTAGATTATCTGAATAATAATGTTGATATATTTGTTATTGTCGAATCTAAACAAGCATTTAGTGGTGTATCTAAAGAATATATATTCGAATTAAACAAAGAAAGATATAAAAAGTATTTACATAAGATTGTTTATTATAAAATTGATGAGTTTTATTCGAGCTATGATGATTTAAGGGATAATTTATCTATTGGTAATGATGTTCAGCTTAAAATATTAAATTTCTTAGAGGCTAATAATAGATATTCAAAAAAACAAATACACTGGGTATTAGATACCTATCATAGGGAATGTATTCACATACCATTAAGTAATATAGCAAAAGATGAGGATTTGATAATAATATCAGATCTTGATGAGATTCCTAATATAGATAATATGAATAGTATGTATTCGAAAATAAGTGATGAATATGGGTACTATTTTATACAAAAAGAATTTAGATATTTTTTAAATTATTACTATTCTAATAATTGGATTGGAAGCAATGTCTTAAAATACATTAAGCTGAAAAATATATCACTAAATGATTTAAGGTATGATTCTAAAAAAAATAGAAATATAACTAAATTTCCTGTGAAAAATGGTGGCTACCATTTTACAAATTGTGGAGGAATTGCAGCAATAAAAAGTAAGATAGAGCAATGGGGTCACCAAGAAATGAATACTAGTATTGTGATAAACAATTTAGAGGATAGAATAAAAACAGGGCAAGATATTTTTTTACGTGAGCACGGAACAAAGATGCAGAAAGTAGATATATATAGTGAAAATATATATGATAAAAAAATGTCGGATTTGATTAGCATGAAAAAAGAATTAATTTCAGATAATGAAATAAAATTAGAAAAAAAAATATCGATAAAACTTATTTTTTTAATAATAGTAAATACAATAAATAGAATAAAAAGAAAAATTAAGTCTATATCAATAGAGTGATGGGCTTAAATAAATTTATAGTTAATATTTCTTTTTTAGGGGGTATTAATGTCATCAACTTTGGACTTAATCTAATTGTATTACCGCACTTAATAAGCGTATTGGGTATAGAAGAGTGGGGAAAAATAGTCTTTATTCAGATCTTAATTAATTATGGAGTATGGGTTACTGATTGGTCATATAATATATCTGGGGTCAGGGTTGTGAGCCAATTTAAAGATGATAAAAATAAAATTAGTATTATTTATTCAAATATATTTTTCTCAAAATTATTAATATTGAATATTGTAATATTAATATCGTTAATATATGCAGTAATAAATTGGGAAAATAAATTATATCTTTTTGGAATTCTTATGATTCCATCAAGTTTCCTCATCTCATCTTGGTTCTACTATGGAGTCGGCGAATCATATATCATGGTGTTGTTGCAAATGCTCCAAAAATTAGTTGCGGTTCCATTAATATTCGCTTATGTGGGGGATATTAATTCTAGCTATAAGTATTTTGTAATTTATGGTGTGACTGGAATATTTTTTGGTTTGGTGTCCCAGGTCATAATTAAATCTAAATTTAAAATAAAACTTGTACCAGTATCACTTTTTAATTCATTTAAAGAGTTGAGGAGGGAGTGGCCCTTGTTTACATCAAATATATGGTCTCTGTTATTTAATACAACAATTCCTTTTTTAATGGGCCTATATAATTTTAATTCTATGCTTGGTATTTATAGCGTTGTAGACAGAATAAGAAGCGGATTAATACAAGTTACCCATCCAATAACTCATACACTTTATCCTAAAATGTGTGAGTTATACTCAATAAATTATAAGTCGATCAAAAAATTCCTCATTATTTCCGGAGTGGGTATTTTATTAGTTTCAATAACTGAAGTAATAATTTCTTGGATTTACTCTGAATATATTTTACAATTTTTTAAAGTTGATAATTTTGAAAATACAAAATTAATATTTAATATTTTATTAATTACAGTACCAATAATAACTATATCAGAGTTCATGATTTATCAAGTAATTATTCCATCCGGCAAGGATCGGCTTTTAATTAGAATTAAATATCATACTTTTTTATTTTCTGGAATAATTTCCTTGGCAATGATTTATCAATATGAATTATTGGGTGCAGCATATTCAAGTTTAATATCTGAATTTTTTATATTATTTTTAATTTTCTTTATGATGAAAAAGGAAAGAAATGGTAGTTTCTGAATTTTATGAAGGACAGGGGTTGGGTAATCAACTTTGGACATATGTAGCTACAAGGGCAATTGCTGATAGGTTAAACATTGGATTCGCAATTAAATCCCCAGAAAAATTTAAGGGGCATGATATATTTTCTCTTGATATGGGAATGTATGATGAGGCTATTCAGCATCAAATTTTTACCGAAGAAACATTTTATGATCATGAATTAAATACTTTTATTTCTGATTATGATCCAAGTTTCCTCGAACTTAATGGAAATATTGAAATAAAGGGAAATTTTCAATCTGAAAAATACTTCTTAAATGATCGAAAATTATTAAGAAAGTATCTAACACTTTCACCAAGGAAGCAGGCGTCCCGGATTGACAAAAATACTGCAGTTTTATATGTAAGAGGCGGTGAGTATAAAAGGCATAAGAATTTAATTTTGCCCCAAAGTTATTGGTACGCAGCGATAAATATACTTAAAGAAAATTATGGAATAAATAATTTTGTCGCAGTATCAGATGATGATCAATATGTAAAGTCAATCCTCCCAGCCATAAAAATTTATGAAGGAAATATGACGGATGATTTTTTCGATCTTTATGACGCTAAATATGCAGTCATTTCAAATTCAAGTTGGGGATATTTTCCTGTCGCGTTGAGTGATAATAAAAAAATAACATTAGCACCGGAATACTGGGGCAGACATAACCAATCATTGAGATGGGCAAGTCCAGCAAATTTCTATGATGAATTTAAATGGATTGGAAAAAATGGAAAAATAATAGATAATCAGGCCGCTAAAATTAGTGTGGATAATAGTATTTTATATTACAAAAATAACTATATCGTTAAAGTCAAAAGAGAGCAGTGCATAAGAAAGAATTTAAGAGAAATTATTCCCTACAATTATAGGCAAATACTTAAAAAAATAATTGGAAGAATATTCCCAAGAATCATTGGCTAAGTATCCTATGCTAATTTTGAAGAAAGAAATTAATGCATTAAGTTTGTCGCTCCTCTTTGTATTGTTAATAAATTTCATATATTCAAGCGATTACTTGCCTGACTATGAAGCTTATATGAATATTTATAATCAAACTGGGGAGATGTTAACTAATAGCAATATAGGCCCAATATTTGTATTATTTATAAAGACTGTTTCATATTTAGAATTGCCATATAGTGTATTTAGATCATTAATTATCATTATCTCAACTTGTATGATGATGGTTTTTATCGGCAAATGGAAATATCATAATGATTTAGTTGTATTTGATTATGTATTATTTATTTCTGCATCTATAATATTTATAGAATTCTTTATGGTACGGCTAAGGGCTGGGTTTTGTATAGCATTTTTTTTAGTGGCAATATATATATTTCTTAAAAAATCATTATCAGCAAAGTTAATTGCACTATCTATATTAATTCCTTGTTTTTTTATACACAAAGAAACAGCTATTTCATTAACCTTCTTTTTAATAATTCCACTTTGCCTTTTATGGATTAATAAAAGATTTTCAATCTATTATGAAAATAAAAAAATTAATTTAGAATTTATAATAATAATATTATTTATGATTATAATAATATTAAACTATGCAGTTTATAATTATTATTCAATAAGAGGTGCGCACTTATATTCTAATTTAAATCCACTCAGGATACTGGCAATTAATGTTGGATGTATTCTATTAATTACTAGCTATATATTTAATAAAAAGTTTCAATTGAATTATAATATCTTAATAATAAATTACTGTATAATGAGTGCAGTAGTATTGATGGTCTCTATACTTGGATATGCGGCTAGTAGCGGCGAGGCGATATCAAGAATATTGGGAGTTTACCCAATGATATTAATATTTTATATTTCGGTTCAAAATTTAAATAAATTAGAATTCAGATTAATTGTATTATCTTTATTTATAAATTCCATTCTATCATTAAAAAGTCTCATTGGTGCATAAACCCCTATTAACTATACTAATACCAGTTTATAATTACTATTCTGGATTATTAAGAATATTAAATAACTTACCTGTAGATAATGAAAAATTAGAAATAATAATTTGCGACGATTCAGATGATATAGATTATGAATTTTATAAATTTATAGATTATAAAATTAAAATTATTTTAAACCCTGTTAATATAGGGGCAGCAAAAACTTGGAATAAATTATTAAAAGCATCAAATGGGGCATACACGATGATCATTCATCATGATGAGTTTCCTGAGAATAAAAACACAATTAACCTATTAATAAAGGATATTGAATCTCACTATACTTGTGATGTCTTCGTATTAAAATACAAAATACTAAAAAATAATAAGATATTTAATCATACCTCTGGTAGATTAAAATTATTTTTTATCAATAATTCTATAGCATATATTATACGTAGAAATTTTATTGGATCTATGTCCTCCTTAATAATTAGAAGTGAATTTTACCAAGAGTTTGACATTAAATTAAAATGGTTTATTGATGTTGATTTATTTTATAGAGTATTAATGAGTACAAAAAACGTTAATTATCTAAATAAATCAATAGTTTCTGAAGTTGATAGAATAGAATCAATAACATATAACGTTAAAAAAAATAACTTTAATGAGCTTAAAAATCAAGAGTTAATGTATTTAGCAAATAATCATGGATATCGATATAAAATTAAATATTTTATTTTTGATATAATTTTTTATATTAATAAAATATTATTATTACTTCATAATTCTAAATGATCTATTCTAATCTATCGGGCGGTCTTGGTAATCAACTTTTTCAATATGTATTTTCACAATCATTGTCAAAAATAAGGGGCGATAAAGTAGTATATATTACCGATAGTTACAATTATTATGAAAGAAATATTGAAATCTTTAAAATATTTAATATTGAAAAAGCAATATTAATAGATAAAAATAAGTCTAGATATAAATTTGTAACGTTAAATTTTATTGTAAGATCTGCATTAATTAGATTAAATAATATATTTAATTTTTTCCCTTTTATTTTCACTGATGAATTTAAAAAAATCGATCAAATCTGTACTTATCAAGATGATGTTTATCTACATGGATACTGGCAGGATTTGGAATTTATAAATATTTATGACCCAGATGTTATCAATAGTCTTGTTGTAAATAAGAATATTGCAGATAGAAATAAATATAATGCTGATGAGGTTTCTAGGAATTCATCAGTTGGTGTTCATATTCGGAGAGGGGATTTTTTTTCAAATAAAAATATTAATTCTTATGCTGTCTGTGACGAAAAATATTATGTTGAGGCCATTAATATTCTTATAACACAACAGTCAACAATTTATGTTTTTTCTGATGATATAAATTTTGTAAAAAATAATTTTTCTTTATTAATGAAATTTAATGTTAAATTTATTAATATATCTTCAGTTGATGATTTTTATGTAATGAGCATGTGTTCAAATTTGATTATTTCAAATAGTTCTTACAGTTGGTGGGCTGCAAGATTGGGCCCAAATTCTAATAAAAAAATTATATGTCCTAAAAATTGGTCCTTAGATAAAAATATCTCTAATATCTCCTTAGATGGATGGATAAAAATATGATTAGTTCAGTTAAAAAAATTACATCAAAAGATTTAACGGTACTTATGGCTTTATATCATGGAGATAAGCCTAATTTATTTAATGCTGCATTAAATAGTATTTTACATAATTCAATTCGACCAGATAAAATCATTCTTGTAGTAGACGGAAAGATTTCTGACTCACTTGAAGAGATTATATGTAAGTTTAAAAATGAACTTAATATAATTAGGCTCGACAAAAATTATGGTTTGGCATATGCATTAAATCAAGGGCTTGAATTTGTTGATACACAATGGGTAGCAAGAGCCGATGCAGATGATATATCTCATCCAAATAGATTTGAGGTTCAAATTGATTATTTGAATAATTACGGTATTGATATTTTAGGATCACAAATTTATGAAGTCGATGTAAACAATAAAATTGTTGCAGTAAAGAAGGTTCCAATATCTGATTTAGAAATTAAGAAATATTTATTAAATCGAAATCCATTCAATCATATGTCTGTAATATTTAATATTGATTTATTTAAGAAATATGGTGGGTATCCCGAAGTATACCTTAAGGAAGATTATGCTTTATGGGGAAAATATATTTCCCATGGAGCATTATGTTTAAATTGTACCGAAATACTGATATCTGCAATGACAGGTAAGCGATTCTATAAAAGAAGAGGCGGATTACACTATATTAAATCAGAGTTTAAATTGCAAATGTATTTTCATTCAATTGGCATGAAAAATTTATACAGTTCATTTGTTTGTTTTCTAATTAGAAGTTTTATTTTTATGCTTCCCAGTTACACAAGGGAATATATATATATGCATCTTTTAAGAGATAAATTTAATAGAGTGTAAAATTTCTTCGTCTGTAAAATTCATGCAATATACTTTTTGATCACAGGGCAGCTTCAAGTATTTATGTGTACACGGAGAACAGTTGAGTGACTTAGTTATGGGGTAGACAGCATCAGTAATTCTAACCCCGTAGGGAGAAGTTGGTCCATAAAAACATATTATTGGAATATTAAAATGTTGTGCCAAATGAAGTGCCTGTGAGTCAACGCTGATTACTAAATCACACTTTTTAATTTTGTCACAAAACTCATTATAATTTGTTGTTATTAAATTTAGTTTGGATTCTTTGCTAATTAGTAAGAAATCATCGTATTGAATATCATTTGTATCGGGAAATAATATATCTATACTAAAGCCCCCTCTTCTCAAAAGCGTTTCAATAATTTTCTTCCAAATTCTTATTTCCACTCGCCTCAATGAGTCAGTTGAGCTACAGGTGGGGGCAATAATAATCTTATTTATTATCTGCAAGTCGGTATTGTTGATGAATTTAATTTTTTGATTAATAGTAATCATTTCCATTAAATCATTAACCATTGGTTTGTAATTATATAGATTATTAATAATTGTATTCTTATTTGAAAGAATCGGAGCCACAATATAGTTATTAAAAAGTAAGTAATCTATTGGAGATTTATTTCTATTGGAAATAGCCGATACAGTATTTGAATATGGAATGCAAGAAACTAATTTTGCAAATGAGGATTCTGATTCCATATTTATAATGTGATCAAATTTCATTTTTAATAGTTTAAAAATAGAAGATATAGAGCTATATCCAAGAATAAATATATTATCAGTTTTAATGAAAATATCTTTATTATTGTACCGAATAAAATTTAATGCATCCTTATTTGTATTCGATGTAATAACAACGCAATTATGAGCTCTTAAAAATTCTTCTATAGCAAAAAAATTACCTGCACCTAAAAATTTTATTATTAAAATATTATTATTATTATTATTTTTTCTTTTGAATAAATTAATAAACTTGAAAATAAAAATTATTGGTAGTGTAATAAGTCCTGCTAGCCAGTCAATAAAAATGAGTTTTGAACTATTCATAAGTAATTTATCTTCTTAGCAATATCTAAAACAATGTCATTTGAAATTGGACCAGGCTTTAACTGCTTTACAAATGGCATACCAATACCAATAAGATTTGGATTCAAACTTTTGAGAAAATGATTGATATCAACATTATTAATATTAAGATTACAGTAATGTATAGAGTTTCCGAATTTAGCGTTATTGAAAGGCAAGATTTCATTCTTATCAATTCTAAAGTGGATAATATTTTTTTGTATTGTAAATTTTTGTTCTATCAACCTAAATTTCAATATATTAAAGTTTTTTCTTATGCCTAAATAATGGTTAAGAGCTCGAATAAATGTGTAATAAATAGAAGTAGAATCTTTGGTAAACCTTGGGCCCAAAGCATATTCCATTTTATATTCCTCTAAGGATATATTGTCACCATCTTTTAAATAGTCTGAGTTATATAGTACATTTAATAATTGTATTGTTCCAATTGCAAGGACAGCCTTATCAGCATATATTATTTGTTCTTCATCGCAACCCACATCACTATAAAAATATAGAATTATCTTATTATTATCTATGCTGATACGATTTAAGTATGAATTTTTAATTTCAAACCTGTTTTCTGAAAAATCATAGATACTACCATTACAATTTTGCAATTGAAATATATTGGGAAAATTACTATAACTTCCTGTTGCATTTAATGACATTCTTTTTAATAAAATGCCATTTATTTTCATTTTATTAATTATGGATTTAGGAATATTTGTTATATCAAAAAAACCACCCCAAATTTTTGAATTTCCACCATCAATTAACCGGTCATGTAGTTTAATAAATTTTGAATTTAATCTTAATTTTCCAAATGAAAATGATTTTTTGGAAAATATTTTATTACACTCAAATTCGATTGTTCGATCAAGTTTTTTTCTAAATAAAAAATTTCCATTGGTAACCCCATAATGAAGATACGGCTCTGAGGATAGTATATGGTGCATATGAGCTGAAAATCCAGAGCCAATAATAATATTTTTATCAGCCAAGAAATAGCCTTAATAATTTATCAATAAACCCAGTTCTTTTATATAGTAAAAATTGCCCTCTAATTTTAGAACTAAAGAAAGAATTAGAGGTAGATTCAAAAATCAGCTTATCTACATCTTCATAATGCGTAGTTTTAGCTATCTTAAGATTGATTAATATATGCATAATTAGTTTAGTAAACATATCAGAGCGAACCAATAATTTATTTTTATCAACTAGAGTATCAATTTCAATTATATATAAGTTTAAAAATTTTTTCTTTAATAAATTTACCAAAGAAATTTTTGCATAATAATACCTAGAAAAAGTACGCTGCACATCCTCTATTCTTGTGCAGATGTAAACAACTTTTGTATTTTTATTAATATTTTTAGCAATATAATAGTAAGGCCTTTTAATATTCACTAAAAAATATTCATGATAAGTAGTTAAATAACTAGAATAGTCGTACCCACAAATAAATACTAAATCAAATTGAATTTTCAAAGGTTCTGAGTTAACAATTTCCCTCCAGTTAACAACAACAATATTCTCTCTTGGAAATCTATTTTTTATTACACTTAGAAAATGTAAGCTTTTTCCTAAAATTAATATATTCAATTTATTTTTTTATTTTAAAAATATTATTTAACACTTGTAAATATTTATCTGTAATGCTGATAATGATAAAACTAAAAGATAATGCAATTGTTAATGAATATATATACCAATCATACATTACTCCGTGACCAATTATGTGTTGGTACGCTAAAATATACCATGATGAATAGGCTGCGAAGCCATATACAGTAATTATTTTAAATTTATTATTATTTTTATTTGTTAAGTAAAAGAATATCAATGCAAGCATTATTACCCATTTTTGTATTCTTAGTTTATAAAATGAAAATGCTGTGCTTTGAAAAATCCCAAGCATATGATTATAGAATCCTTTGCTAAATGGACTTGCAACATGCTCTGTTGACATTGTCCGCAACTTAAGACTCCCAAAAGCTTGTTCTGCACTTTGTCTTAACGATGAAAAATGTACCGGATGAAAGTAATAGACTAAGAAGATATGAGTAATTACAATTGCAAAAAATGCTAATATTATTGTCGCAAATATTTTTATACTTATTATTATATTTTTATTTCCGTTTGTATCATTTATTAAAAAAGGTATTAAGCAAGTTAGTAATGTATATACTGTTGCAAATTCATATCCCCTTAAGAAGTATAGGCAGGATAGCCAAAAGATAATCCTATATGAGATTTTTCTATTTATCAAGGAGTACATTGCATAAGCAGGGCATATCAATACAATTGAAGATATGAAATACAAGTTTTGGGCGTAGTATATGAAACCTACATTCGTTCCAATTATCAATGGAATTAATATATTTGGTTTTATATTGTTTGAAATGCAATACCCATAAAATATATAGCAAATTAGGGCGGAGAAACAGATTAGATTAATTAATCTAAAGTAATGAAATAATTCATCTAGGCTTCTCTCATTCTTTAGTTCTAGTATTTCTGCAATGATAGTAAATGGTATAGTCTGCAACATCATATTATGTTCAATAACCGCAGAACTTTCATCGCGGTATTTGTAATCATAGTCTGGATAGCTTTTATCTTCTGGCGTAACTTTCCAGTATCCGCTGGATAGATATGCGAATAAATTTCTCTTGTCTGGCTCTAATATATTTCTCTTTACTGAATTCCTAACAATTTGCTCTGAAAATGAGTCTATCTTATCTTGGTATTTACCATTTCCATCGCCATAACTAAATTTTAAATTTGATGTATCTAGAAGCATTAGAAATACAGTAAGTAGAGATAAAATCAAATAGCGATACATGCTATGATTGTGAGGTTTTTTTATTTCTAGGCTCATTTTATGATTTATGTTATTGGCGGTAGTGGTTTTATTGGTACTCATCTTTGCAGTATTTTATTTAAAAATTCTAAAGAATTTAAAATATTAGATAAAGTCTTTTCACAAAATTTTTCCCACAGTTATGTTCATGCTGATGTGACAAAAGAACTATTTAATAAAGATCAGGCTGAAAACGTTACTTCTATAATTAACTTGGCAGCAGAACATCGCGATGATGTCACGCCCACATCATCTTACTACACTGTGAATGTGGACGGCGCTATTAATGTTTGTAATTTTGCATCTCGAAACAATATTAATAGAATTATTTTTACAAGTTCAGTTGCTGTATACGGTCTCGGTACTAAAGAGGCCAGTGAGTCCTCTTTTTTAAATCCATTTAACGATTATGGTAAGAGCAAATTGTTGGCCGAGAAAGTATATATTCAATGGCAAGAAGAGGATCCCGGGAGGAGAAGTTTAGTAATAATTAGGCCAACTGTTGTATTTGGTGAAGGCAACAGGGGTAATGTATACAACCTTTTCTCATTTATTGCTGGCAATAAATTTATTATGATCGGCAAGGGTTCTAACTTTAAATCAATGGCATATGTTGGTAATTTGGCTGCTTTTCTTGATTATTCATTAGATTTCTTGCCTGGCATACATATATATAATTATATTGATAAGCCCGATTTATGTATAAAAGATTTGATTTTTACAGTTAGAAAGACTCTTGGTTTTAATAAACCTATTAATTTTTATTTGCCGTATTTTCTTGCTTTGATAATTGGATATTTATTTGATATTGCCTCCTTCATTCTCAAAAAGAAATTCACAATATCATCAGTTCGAATTAAAAAATTCTGTGCTAATTCAACCTTTAACTCGTCAGTCAATGGCACTGGATTTCTACCGCCATTTGATATTCATCAGGCTATAGAAAGGACAATAGATCACGAGTTTCATCCAAGATCTTAATTTACTGCCTGAAAAAAAATATCCACTTTGGCACTTTGAATAACACCATTCTTCTATAAAGCCAGATATACAAAATTATAAATATTAGTAAAAATGAGATCATGATAATATCTGACTGATAGAATAATATTGTGGGGATAATGCATATACTTGTTAGCGCCCATAAATATGGGGTCGATTTTGCATTTCTTATGCTTACATCTTCTATTATGTCTGCATTATATTTTCTGACAACTCTTTTAAATATAAGCGTGTGGAAATGAAGCCCGTCAGGAGATCCTGGGCTAATTCCGCGCAATATTCTTCTTCTGTAAATTGAAAAAATAGTTTCAACAATCGGATATCCATTAAGTAATAGTGCAAACCATGGGGAAACATTTGTGTTTCTTGTTGTTAAAGCTATGGATAGAATTGATACTAAAAATCCTATTAGATAGGATCCACTATCACCAAGAAACAATAGTCCTTTAGGATAGTTCCATACTATAAATCCAAATATTGAAAATATTATTAAGCTGGTCATGCCAGTTATTTGTGGATCGGACTCCCTTACGCTTATATAAAGTATGGCTGATAGGGATAACATTCCCACCATACTTGCCAATCCGTTTAATCCATCTATTATATTGTATGAGTTTGTTAGGCCAACAATAGCGAAGACCGTAAATAATACAGATAGGAATTGAATTGCAAGTAGTTCATTTATTACAGGGATATTAATTCGTTGGATCGTTCCACAATATAAAAAAATTATTAATAGAGCTGAAATGATTGTAAATATTAACCTTATTCGTATAGATACTTTTTTGCTTATATCTTCTAAAAGGCCTATGCTAAACGTTGGTAATGCACATAAAACTATTATTTGAGGGATGTCTAAATCCTGTAATTTAAATAATTTGTTAGCAGCATAGGATAAATATATGCCCATCATGATTGCTAGACCACCAATTCTTGGAATTATTTCTTTGTGGATTTTTTGGGGGCCAGAAAACTCGAAGTCACCTGAAATATGCTGGTGTAGATACTGAAATTTTATAATAAAGTAGCATGTTGTAAACGAAATTAAAAAACTTAAGGCATATATCATTTTAAACCTTTGCTTTGATTGATACTACTCATCCTCAATGATTTAATAATCGGAATAAAAGTAAAAAGTAGGCTAAATATTGCCATTAAACTCATCTTGTAACTTGTAACTTCTTTTTTATCAGTTTTTGTTTTTTTAATTTTATCGAACATGGCCGTATCATAAGCAGTTAATTTGGCCTCTTCCAACATTATTTTTTGCTTATAATTTAGTTTTTCATTATCAAGCTCACTAAGCCTCTGACTCCATTTAATGGAGTTATTTTTATTCAGCTTCTTAGTTGATTCATATCTCAACATTGAATTATCTAGCAGCTCTTTATTTATTTGTATCAATTTTTTTGATTCTTCAAATATTTTGTATTGCTCGCTATTGAGGAATTTTATTATTGATTTTGAAATATTTTCTGCAAAATAATCAGACTCACTCTCCACAGTGGATTTTACTTTGAAACTAAAGTTGTATCCATTTGGATCCAATATTATTGAATTTAAAGCATTGTCTATAATTAATGAGTTATTTTCTTTTGATAAATCTTTGAAAATTTCCTTAATTGCATTTTTAGTTGTATCTCTTCTAAGTAAATCTTCGGTCAATATTTTTCCGTCATAAATTGGAATACCTCTAATTTTCCCTATGCTAATTTTAATTGTAGTTGTGTATTTTTTTGGAAAAAATTGAGCATATAAAAAACCTGCAAATGATCCTGCAATTGCCCATATCATTATTTTTAAAAGAAATCTGGTAACTTTAATTTTCATAACTTAACGATTTTTTGTTTCCAAGCTGGAAAAATAATCCGTTTATCAATTTTCATTGTAACTCCCCTGGATCTTATTGATACTCTATTTTTTTAAGCATTAATTAGTTTTTATAATTTCTCTGTGAATGATTGGTTTTCTAGTTTTTAATTTGTATTTATTATGGGACCAAGCTCAAAAACAAAAATTCAAAGAAAATAATGAGGTGTACTACACCTTGTAGCAATGTTGTTTTGCCAATTGCCAAAGTAATTGCCCCAATAAAGAAGCTCAGGTACATCAGGGTAATATTGAGCGTGCTAATTCCTAGGCTGAGCGGTAGGTTAAAAAAGATGGCAATCGCTGCCACCGTCGGGATGGTGAGACCAATACTCGCTAGGGCTGAGCCTAGGGCTAAGTTCAAACTACCTTGCAATCGATTGGCTCTAGCTGCTCTGACTGCGGCATAGCCTTCAGGCATCAGTACCAGCAGGGCAATGGCGATACCCACTACAGTCTTCGGTGCACCTGCTGATTTCACCCCCGCCTCAATTGCTGGGCTTAATGCTTCAGCGAGGCCAACGACAACGATGAGTGAGAGTAAAAGTAGAAAAATACTCACAGTAACTTTGAGATTACTCGGTTCATCCGCATGGATATCACTATCGGTTTTCTTATCCTCGGCTTTAGGGAGGTAGTAATCACGATGACTAACTGTTTGGAAAAAGATAAAAGCGCCATATAGAGCAAAAGAAGCGATGCCTGCAAAGGCAAGTTGGCTCTTGGTAAAGTCTGGTCCTGGAGTGCTGACTGTCACCATCGGCATCACTAGAATAAAGGTCGCTAAAGCAGTCAGAACCGCTAGGGCGGAATTGGTGCCCTCATTACGAAAAGACATCTCATGATGTTTAAAGCCACCCATAAAGATACAGAGTCCAATAACGCCATTGACAACAATCATGACCGTGGCAAAAACGGCATCACGGGCGATAAATTCAGAGCCCTCATGCCCAGCAAACATCATGGCGATGATGAGAGAAACCTCAATAATTGTGATGCTAATCGAGAGTACTAGAGTTCCATAAGGCTCACCCGTTTTATGGGCAATCACTTCCGCATGATGCACTGCGGACATTACCGCCCCAATCAGGACAACACCCATAAGAGCAATGAACCAGGTTTGGCTTAGTAGAGTGACTAAAGAGTGCATGAGTAAGATCTTTTAGTAAAAAAGTGAATTGCTCGTTAATATAGGGTGATTCTGGATAAGCAGAAGCAATTAGCCCATTTTAAAGTGATTTAATTGCCCCAACCTCTATAAAGATGCATATGAAAGCTCTGATTCTATTTGGCCATGGCGCCCGTGATGCCCGCTGGCGTGAGCCCTTTGACCGCTTAGCCTCCTTGTGGAAAGCCCAGCATGCCGATACTTTGGTGGAGTTAGCCTTCTTAGAGCTAATGCAGCCTAGTCTTGAAGAGGCTATTACATCTTTAGGTGCTACTGGAGCAACGGAGGTGGTTGTGGTGCCAGTCTTTTTTGGCCAAGGCGGTCATTTGCGGAATGACTTCCCGGTATTGCTTTCAGCTTGTCAGGAAAAATTTCCCGGGGTGGTTTTAAGCGCTACGCCTGCTGTCGGTGAGGATGAGGCCGTCTTGCAAGCTATTGTGGATTTCAGCGCTAGAGCTCTTTAAGCTTTCTGCTTGTTTGTTAGTTTCCTCTTTGTTAACTTCATGACTTGTTTGCTGCTTTTCTCTCAAAGTTTCGCCAACCATAATCAGCGCAGGTGAAGCGCTATCAAACCAATCATTTGCTTTGCCTTGGGCTAACTCACCTAAAGTGCTAGACCAGTGACGTTCATTCTTGGTGCTCACTGCCTCTAGGATGTGTACAGGGGTTTTTGCTGAATGATTCTGTTTGCCATCGATTAACAGTTTGGCAATATTACTGGCATCTTTGCGCCCCATGTAATACACCAAGGTATCGGCTTGTGGGTTTTGAATTGGCTGTTGCTGATCTTCATCATTAGAAAGATTTTCAGTGCCTTGTGCCAAAGTAACAAAAGCCACACTTCTGCTGACACCTCGCAGAGTCAGTGATTGCTGAATAGCTGCTGCACCTGCTAATGCTGCTGTGATACCAGGCACAACTTCCACTTCAATCTGGTGCTCTTTAAGAGCTTGAATCTCTTCATCAGCACGACCAAACATCATAGGGTCGCCACCTTTTAGGCGAACAATGATTTGATGTTTCTGCGCCGCATCGATTAATCTTTTATTGATAAACAGTTGTGCTGAAGAAAGCTTGCCGCAACGCTTACCAACAGGCTCATTAATGGCTTGTGGGCAGAGCTCTAGCATTGCTGGATCCACTAAAGCATCATGAAAAACAATATCTGCCTTTGCCAGAAGATTAGCGCCGCGCACGGTAATGAGGTCAGCGGCGCCAGGACCTGCGCCGACTAAATACACTTTACCGAGGGTAGTAGATGTCATGATGTTTTATCTATTGACCGATTAAGCCACAATGGTGGTGCGTTGATCACGCCAACTGTTTTGTGTGACTACTGAGAAGAGATCAAACTGCTTGAGAGCGATATCGGGATTTTGATCGGGACGCAGCTCAAAAGCATCAAAGCCTACCCGTGCACCTTGCAAGAGTTGGTCAATCAAGACGTCACCAATTGCACGAACCTCACCTTGCCATTCAAAGCGATCTCTCAGGAGGGCTGCAGTGCTAAAGCTTCTCCCATCTCTAAAAATAGGGAAGTGCGCGCCAACCACTGGCCATAGGGGCTTACCAGCCTCAATGATGTCAGCATGCTTGAGGATGTCGTCATCCGCAGCAAACCAAACACCAATCTCACCCTTGCTGGCTTTGTCTATTACGTCCGCATTCTGATGATGGGCGGGGTTGTGTATGCGCCACCAATGAAACGGTACCAAGACTTTATGAAAGCCATGCTCTAAATCAGGGATTCCACCTTCATCGCGCTCGCCATCCCAGACCTGCCATTCATTGGCGATGAGGGTGGGCTTGCCATCTTTTGGAAAAGAAATAATTTGCTTGTTCATAGTTTTTCCAGGATTAGGCTGTCGCCCCTTTGGAGTGCTTAGCATCATTTTTATTTAATGCGTTCTTATATGCGGCCTCTTTGAAAGGTGTTACACCTAGACGGCGGTAAGTATCGATAAAGGGTTCATCACCTGTACGTTGCTCTACGTAGGTATTGATGAGGCTCGTCATCACATCCGGAATCTCATTAGCGTAGAAAGAAGGCCCAATCACCTTGCCAATAGAGGCATCATTACCTTGCTCGCCACCTAAGGTAATTTGATACCACTCTTCACCATCTTTATCCACGCCTAGTACGCCAATATTGCCGACGTGATGGTGGCCGCAAGAGTTAATGCAGCCTGAGATATTTAAAGTGATATCACCTAAGTCATGTAGGTAATCCAAATCATCAAAACGCTCTTGAATGGCTTTTGCAATCGGCAATGATTTGGCATTGGCTAGTGAGCAGAAGTCGCCACCAGGGCAGGCAATGATATCTGTGAGCAAGCCAATATTAGGCAGCACTAAATTATAGTTTTTAGCAGCGCGCCAAAGATTTAATAACTCTGCTTGTTCAATATCAGCTAGGACTAAGTTTTGCTCATGGGTTACACGCAGTTCGCCAAAGCTATAGTGACCTGCTAAATCCGCAATGGCGTTCATCTGAGCGCTAGTCGCATCACCAGGAGCAGCAGTACCATGGGGTTTTAGCGACAGAATAACGCAAGCATAGCCAGGCACTTGGTGTGGCTTTACGTTGCGTTCCAACCAGCGAGTAAATGCAATCTTCTCATTAGCATCTAGTTTAGATTCAGCATGAGACAGCAATTGCTCATCGCTTAATGCTGGAAGAGTTTTGTAGCTTGGCTTGGTAAAGTGCTTAGCGACGCGCTCCCACTCAGCTTGCGTAAAGTTATCTTTACTCTGCTTGGTATCGTTATGCAGCTGAACCCATTCACCTTCTACTTGGCGTGCGAATTCTTCTGGGCCTAAGGCTTTTACTAGGATCTTGATACGAGCTTTATAGAGGTTGTCTCTTCTGCCAAAGCGGTTATATACGCGCAGCAGTGCAGTTAAGTAACTTGGCAGTACTTGCCATGGCACATCTTTTTTAATCAAGGAACCCAGAATCGGTGTGCGACCCATACCACCACCAGCGTAGATGTTTGCTGTCAACTCACCATTGTTAATGTTGGGATTTTTCTGGAGCTCAATACCTACATCATGACAGAGCAAGACAGTGCGATCTTCTTTGGCGCCGTTAATAGCAAACTTGAACTTACGCGGCAAGTGTGCAAACTCGGGATGCAGAGTTGACCACTGACGGAGTAATTCACAGATAGGTCTTGGGTCGATATATTCATCGGCGGCAACACCAGCAAATGCATCGCTAGTAATGTTGCGAATACAGTTACCTGAAGTCTGAATGGCATGCATCTCGACTTTGGCTAGCTCTGCCAAGATGTTAGGAGTTTGCTCTAGCTCTACCCAGTTAAATTG
Source organism: Polynucleobacter sp. Nonnen-W13 (assembly GCF_018881735.1). NCBI lineage: Bacteria > Pseudomonadati > Pseudomonadota > Betaproteobacteria > Burkholderiales > Burkholderiaceae > Polynucleobacter > Polynucleobacter sp. Nonnen-W13. The sequence continues at coordinate 339,277 of NZ_JACVPU010000001.1, forward strand.
AATATTTTGGCGGGTCGTAAAGTGACCATATCCGCGGTCATACTTATCGGCAATGAAGGCGAGGATGCGTAGTTGTTTAGCACTCAATAAACCATAGGGAATGGCGACACGCAGCATATAAGCATGGCGTTGGTGATACAGGCCGTTTTGCAAGCGCAAGGGGCGAAACTCTTCTTCAGCTAGGGTGCCGTTGAGGTGCCTCTCTACTTGGTCTCGAAATTGGGTAACTCGTTGATCTACAAGGGTTTGGTCAATTTGGTCATATTTATACATAGCCTTTCATTGTCTAGGGCTAACGATATAACTACAAATACTTTAATGTTGAATTGATATATCGTTTTTCGTATATTGATATCGACATTAGGGCGCTGAATATGGGCTAGCATGACACAATGCAATATGCCCCTTGGTCCCAAAAGAGGCTCAACTAAGCTCGGTTGACCCCTAAAAGAACTCCTTTTTTGGGGTTAGCACTCAAAAACTTCATGAGATGAGCTTGGTAAAAGAAATGACGTGTCTGTATGTCTAGATTAATTAAAAAATGCAATTAAAAAAAATTCTGATTACCTTTGTTGATAATTTCTTAATCCTAGATTATTTGGAAAAAGAGTTTAAAGCGCTTGGCATAGAGGTGGATATTTATGCCACTAACAATTCAGGGCATTGGTTACACAGATACGTTTTTAAAAAGATTAACAAATTAGCAAAGAGTCTTGGACTCATATCTAAAGATGCTGATCTATTTGAGTGGTCGCAATTCTCTTTTGAGAAGTACAGAGAGTATGAATTTGCGGATCGCATTCAGCAATTCAAACCTGATTTAATTTTATGTATACACGGCCATAAATTTGGGGAAACCGTTCTTAAGAAAACCCATATTCCCAAAATTGGATGGTGGGTAGAGCCCAATCCTAATATAGAAACACTGATTCGGTATGCAAGACTCTTTGATCTCTACCTCTCATACGATAGTGAAATTGTGGAGATGTTAAATAATCTCCATATTCGCTCGGAATACCAATCTCACGTAGCTTCATCATCAGATTTTTATCCAATTCCTGAGATGACAAAAGATATTGATGTTCTTTTCTACGGTTCTTGGAGCCCTTGGCGTGAAGAAGTTTTATTTGCAGCTTATCAGGCAACTAGCAATATTGCGCTGTTTGGAAGTGACTGGATAAAAAAATGCACCCTGTTTTCACATAAGGAATTAAAAAGCATTCTTTGGGGCAGGGAGATTGTTAGCGCCCAGCTAAATGAAGTTATTAGTAGATCTAAGGTCGTATTAGCTGCTCAGCGATTGAATAAAGCAACGACAGGTCTTGATACAAGAGCATTTGATGTACTGGCAAGCGGCGCCTTGCTCTTAACTGATGCGCCAAAAGACCTATTTAGACATTTTAAGGACCGCGAAGATTTGCTTGTATATAAGGACTCAGATGAGGTTCCAGGGCTGATTAAGGCTGTGCTTAAGGGCCAGATAGAGGCTGCTCAAATCAAAGGGGCTGGAAGAGAAAAGGTTATGCAGGGCCTCACCTATCAGGTTCTTTGTCAAAAAATCTCAAACGAATATTCTCATGGCTTCAATAAATAAATTTTATGCGGTTTATTAAGCTGTTAAGAATGGCAAACCTGTATCTAGTTTGCAGAGGAAATTCAATTAAAAATATCCTCTTTACAAACCTTTAAGTTTAATAGTGAGCAAAAGAGCGGTATATTGGCGCTAGCAGTTATAAAAAATATATTGGAGAACAAATGAAAAACCTAATCATAGCCAGCGCTGTCATTGGATTGCTGGCTACCCCATCTTTTGTTGGTGCGCAATCTAGCAAATCCCCATTACCACCCGCATCAGGCCAAGGCTTTACGCAGGAGGGTCTCAAGCGTATTGATACTTTCTTTGCAGGCCAGATTGCTAGCAATCAGATGCCGGGCGCTGTATTGGCAGTTTCCAAGAATGGCAAGTTGAGTATTTTTAAGCCCTATGGCTATCTCGATAAAGATGCCCAAAAACCCATGACTACAGATGCCATTTTTAATTTGGCATCGATGACTAAGGTAATGGCAACAGTAGGCGCCTTAACTTTTTATGAAGAAGGAAAGCTGCCTCTGAATGCACCTATTTCAGATTGGTTGCCCCAATTCAAAAATATGAAAGTCGGCCAGGTGGATGCAGATGGTAGGCTCACTACAAGTCCTGCAAAAAATCCCATCACCATACAAGATTTGATGCGCCACACCAATGGCCTTACATATGGTGGTCGTGGTGCAACCCCAATTCACCAGTTCTACCCTGCAGGCTCCGCTCCCGCTGCAATCAATCTCTCGACTGAAGAATTTATTGATAAGTTGGCTGCTGCACCATTGTTATATGAACCCGGCACTGTTTGGGATTATGGCTTTGGACTTGATGTGCTGGGCATCATTGAAGAGAAAATTGCAGGTAAGTCTCTTGGCGGTGTTTTGCAAGAGCGAGTGTGGAGCAAAGTAGGTATGCCAAATACATCCTTTCAGTTAGCTGAAAAAGATCGTCCGCGTTTAGCTCAACCATTGCCATTAGATCCCTTAACAGGAAAGCCGCAAAAGGTCGACATTCATACCAAGCCAGTGAAGTTTGATTGCGGCGGTTCATGCGCTTACTCAACAGCAGGCGATTATTTGCGCTTTGGTCAAATGTTGCTCAATGGTGGCAGCATTGATGGTAAGCGTGTCTTGGGACCGCAAACTGTAGCATTCATGACGGCCAATCATTTAAATAAAGATATTAAAAATAATGTGAGCGGTACTGAGCCTGCTCGGGTTGGTTATGGCTTTGGTTTAGGGGTGGCCGTGAGAACAGAGCGAGGACTATCAGCTAACAACGGTAACGTTGGCGACTACTCTTGGAATGGCGCTTACGGCACCATCTTTTTTGTTGATCCAAAAGAGCAAATGGTCGTTGTCATGATGGGTGTTGCTCCAGGCGAGATCCGTAAGGTGCATCGTGAAAAGCTCAATGCATTAATTTATGGGGCGCTTGAGAAGTAAGTTAATACTAGTGATGGCTGATCACCAATAAAAAAAAGCCCCTCAGTTAAATATTATGTCTAACTGAGGGGCTTTTGATTTGCTTAGTTTGTATTACTGCAATATTTTGGGATAAGCCACTTATTAAGCTAGGCTCAGATTCTCCTTGGATAGCGGGAAGTTGCGCACCGGTCTGCCGATTGCTGCAGAAATTGCATTTGCTACAGCCGGGCCTACAACGCAAATGGTAGGTTCGCCAACGCCACCCCAAAAGTCATAGGTTGGAACTAGTACAGTTTCGATTCTAGGTGTGGAGCTCAATTTCAGCAGTGGATAGGTATCCAAGTTCTGTTGTTTGATGCGACCTTTTTCAACCGTAATTTCTGGAAGAAAGATCGCTCCAAGTGCCATTGCTACGGACCCTTCAATTTGCTCACGAGCTAAATACGGATTCACAATGTGACCGGCATCCAATGCAAACACCAAACGATTGACCTTAACCACATTGTTTTGGACGGTGACTTCAGCCACGCAAGCAGAATAGCTGGCATACCCCATAAATTGCGCCACGCCACGATAGGTTCCCGCTGGCAGAGATTTATCCCACTCGGCTTTTTTGGCCACTGCATTTAAAACACCCAAATGCTTAGGATGGTTCTGCATTAATGCGCGTCTAAATTGCACTGGATCTTTGCCTGCAGCCTTGGCGCATTCATCCATAAAGCATTCCATAAAAATACCATTTTGATTGGTATTCACGCCGCGCCAGGGACCGACTGGTATGTGCGTATTTTTCATCACATACTCAGTGAGTAGGCTTGGGAAGGTATAGCCTAATTGCGCATCTGGTCCCTTCTCGTAAAAACCTTGCAACTGACGCTCATCTTTACCATTTTTAATATTATGGGGTGCAGCTCTCGCATTAATAGACGGGCCTGAAACCTTAATATGCATGCCGGTGACGTTACCAGTCGAATCCAAACCTGCCGTCATTTTTGCCATCGCAATCGGATGGTAAAAATCCTGCGTCATATCTTCTTCACGACTCCAAATCACCTTCACTGGAACTCCAGGAAACTTCTGCGCTACTTTTGCTGCGTAAGTCGTAAAGTCTTGGGTTGATCCACGCCGACCTAAGCCACATCCTGAATCTAGTTTGTAGACTTCGCAATTGGCAAGTGGTAAACCGGTTGCCTCAGACAGGGCTGCATGAGATCCTTCGCCGTTTTGTGTAGGCACCCATGCCTCCGCGCGATCACCAGAAATCTTTACTGTCGCATTCATGGGCTCCATCGTGACGTGAGCTCTATATGGTGTGAAATAAATCGCCTCTACTTTTTTAGCGGAAGACTGAATGACTTCAGGAGCATCGCCAATCTTACGTTGCCAGAAATCACCTTGTTCATCCAAGCCATCTCGTAATGTTTTATTGATGCCATCTTGTGAGGTGTTGGCTGCCTTGCCTTCATCCCAAACAATCGGTAGGGCATTTAGTGCGGTATTAGCGTGCCACCAGGTATCTGCTACTACCGCTAGAGTGCTGTCATCAATTTTGACGATGCCTTTTACTCCGCGCAGATTGCTGATCTTGGCTTCGTCATAACTTACTAACTTGCCCCCAAATACAGGGCATGACTTGACTGATGCGCAAAGCATTCCAGGTAATTGCAGGTCGATACCATAAACCTTGCTACCGTTGACTTTATCAGCCGTATCCAATCGGGCATAAGGCTGGCCAGCAACCTTCCAAGTTCTTGGATCTTTTAGAGTAATTGATTTAGGATCAGGTGGAGTGAGGGTAGATGCTAGCTCGGCAACTTTGCCGTAGGTAGTCTTGCGACCTGTCGGAAGATGGGTAATGACACCTTTATCTACTTTTAATTCGCTAACAGGAACGTTCCACTGATTGGCGGCAGCTTGTACGAGCATGATGCGTGCTGCTGCTGCGCCTCGGCGCACATAATCTTCCGATATCCGAATACCACGACTGCCGCCAGTGCCATGCTCTCCCCATACGCGTTTACGAGCCAAACTCTGCCCAGGGGTTGCAGATTGAGTTTTTACTTTTCTCCAATTGCACTCTAGCTCCTCTGTGACCAGTTGAGCTAAGCCAGTGCGAGTGCCTTGCCCCATCTCGGAGCGAGCCACCCGAATGAACACCGTGTCATCCGGTTTAATGCTGACCCATGCATTGACCTCTGCATCGCCAAATCGGGTTGGGGTATTGGGGTCATAAGTAGCGCCAGCTTGAGCAAATGCCTCGGGTAGAGCGCCTACGCCCAGCATTAAACCTCCACCAACTAGAGTGCCTTTAATGATGAAGTCGCGACGTGAGCTATTAACTAATGGAGTGTCTAGTGTATTGAGTGTCATATCGATTCCCTTAGCCGCGTGTTGAAGGAGATGCGTCGTATTGAGCCAGTACTTCTGCCAATTTCTTCTGACCAGAGGCAACATGAATTCCGTCACGAATCTTTTGATAGGTGCCACAGCGACAGAGGTTGCCCATGGCACTATCTATGTCAGCATCAGTAGGTTTTGGAATTCTCTTTAATAGAGCAGCAGCAGCCATTACCTGTCCAGATTGGCAATAACCGCACTGAGGAACATCAAGAGCAATCCAGGCTTGCTGCACGGGATGCGTATTGTTTTTAGAAAGCGCCTCAATTGTTGTAATTTTGGCTGTACCTACTGCAGAGACTGGTAATGAGCAAGAGCGCACGGGTTCACCATTGAGATAAACCGTACAAGCGCCACACTGAGCCACACCACATCCATACTTCGTTCCGGTAAGGCCAACTACTTCACGAATGGCCCATAGCAAGGGCATGCTTGGCTCGACATCTATATTGTGAATCTTGCCATTAACTGATAGCTGCATAAGGATCTCCTCTACTGTTTTGAATCACTTTAAATGATTGTGGAGGATTTGGCATATCTGTAATTAGATAAGGCGCAATAAACCCTTTGGCAGCATCATCTTTTTAGTATTGATGAGTAAATACCCTAATTAATATTTACTTTTTATGACAATGGCCATCTTCGGGATTGCTGGGTCGCTACCAACCTTTTCTATTTCATGGTTTTTGTGGGCAACTAAAATTTAACTATCAACATTTTGTATGACTTTCATTAAAAGGAGAACGACATGACGTAACTATCAAAAAGGAGTTTGTTATGTCACGTACATTGAGAAGAAAAAATCAGCAACATGATTACGATTGGGTCTTAATTGACTGGAGATCTCGTATCCCAGGAGTGCAATATCCACGTCATGATTCAAGATCAGCTTTAGGACAAAAAGCGATTGCACGCTATCACTCTGACAGTACTATAACGATTGGCAGTACTGCGCCACGCTCATATCGCAAGGCATTTGACCATCGACTACGTACCCGGAATGACCGGCAAATGAGAAAGTGGCTCGAGGATCCGGAATTTGACCCAGTTTTTGATGCGTACCATCGGCATGATGCTAGTTACAGTTGGTGGTGATGATTTATTTAATGTTTCTTAAAGTTTACAAAATAGATAATTTGTATATAATGAGAAACATTATGAACAATTTATTCTTAACCCAGCAGCTTGATTTGGGTGCCAAAATTGCCTCCCAAAGGAAGTCATTGGGAGTACGCGCTCAGTCCGCAGCCAAGTCTGCTGGTATTTCACGGGTGACTTTGCACCGCATTGAAAAAGGTGAGACCTCAGTTAGCTTGGGGGCGTATTTGCAGGTGTGCCAGGCGCTTGGGCTCCATCTGGGAATCTTGACGGCAGATGAAGGACGGGCGACTCACAATCGACAGTCAACAAAGCCATTGACGCTTGAGGGTCCGCATATTCGTGTTGGCGACTACCCTCAGTTAACTACCCTGGCATGGCAATTAGATGTTGATGCACTACTTACTGATGAGGAGGTACGGGGTATCTACGAGCGCAATAAACGTTTTTTAGAAATTGAAAAATTGAATACTCATGAGCGAGCTTTAATGCAAAGGCTAATTCTAGAAAGAAATATGGAGAATCTATTTGTTTAAACGTGAGCATCATCAAAAAATTTCTGAGGTGCTTCAAAGACTGGATTCTCAAATCCTGAGGGACCATGAATGCTATTTTGGTGGAGGTACTGCAATTGCTCTGATGAATGGTGAATATCGAGAATCAGTTGATATTGATTTCTTAGTTTCAGACATACATAAATATAGATCTCTACGTGAATTGCTTACTGGGTCAAATGGAATTGCACCTATCACATTAAGTGGAAGGGAGCTAGTCTTAGCTCGTGAGATTCGTGCCGATCAATATGGGATTCGAACGATAATTCGAGCGGGTGATGCTCATATCAAGTTCGAAATTATTTCAGAGGGGCGAATTGTATTTGAGAAGCCTAAGAGTAAAGATCAAATACACGGTATTGCTACCTTATCGCGCTTAGATTTAATTGCGAGCAAGCTTTTAGCAAATGTAGATCGATGGAGCGATGACAGCGTGTTCAGTCGGGATGCCATTGATTTAGCGATGATGAGAATATCCAAAAAAGAATTACATCAAGCAGTTGAAAAATCACGAGAAGCTTATGGCGATAGTATTCTTGCCAGCTTACATAAATCAATAGATCGCTTATTGACCAAAGAGGGTTTGCTAGAGAGGTGCATGGCTGTAATGAAAATCTTCACACCCAAAGCACTTCTTTGGCAAAACCTAGAAGATTTGAAGTTACGAGCTGACAAGCAGGTTGGGGTCGGGTTAGCTCATATTGAGCTGATATCAGATGATAAAGTTAATGAATTCCTTGACAAGGACTTGCCTGAAATCAATCATGTCTTAGATCACCTTAAAGGCAAGTAAAGGCTTAAAACTGAACCTCTCTGTAATGCCGATACAGATTAGCAATCGAAGCGAAGCCTAGAACCACAATCAACACAGCAAATAAGTAATCTAGGGTGAGGTAAGTAAAGTTGCCGGTCTGAATGGCTACTGCAGCCGCAATAAAGGCCGCAATAGCTCCGAAGACTACGAGTTTGAAGTTAGGAATAAAAGCGCCAAGCGTAATGGCCACAAATAACAAAATCAGATCTGATACTAATTGATCTGCAGTCTGAAAAATTTGATTGGTGAGCTCAGGGTTGGTCATCTTTCCTAAGACTGCCAACATCAAAATGCTGGCAAGTACCGCAAAGTTCAGTTTCGCTTTATAGAAAAGAGTTTTGAATTGATCATTCACAGCAGGTAGTCTTTGTTGGTGAGTTATTTAGGGATTAGCACTACCGCTAAACACAAGGCTGATACCAATCCACAAAAGAATAAAAGCAACCAAGATCGTGAGGCCGAGTTTCTTGAGAAAGTATTCAAGGGTATCCATATAAGCCTCATCATTGCGACCAAAGTATTGATCAAAGCGTTTCCATACCAAGCGACCTACCACCAGCGGAAGTAGCATGGCAACAATGCCGAGAATAATAGTAAGCGTGTTATCCATGGGGTTTGTATTCTTTCTTGCTGATGTCTATTGGGTGCCGATGAAGGCTGGATAGTCATATAGCATACAGGGATTGTCCGAGAGAATTCCTTTTCTCAGGCTTGGATCCCTTACCCAAGACCCAAATAGATCACAAAGATCGGCATCATGCGGCATTTGCTTTTTGACCATCACGTGGGGCCAATCACTACCCCAGATTAATCGCTTGCTGTTGGCCTCAATGACCTCATCATTGAATACTCGCATATCTGTATAGGGAAAGTCCCCATCACAAATACGGTAGGGACCAGTCATTTTGACCCAAGCCTTTTGCGCACGTAGTAGTTCTAGTAAGCCTTGAAAGCCGGGGTCATTCACACCATGTCTTGCGTGGGAATAGCCAAAGTGTCCAAATACCAAGTCCACTGGAAAGTTTGCAAATGTTTTGGCGAGATCGGGGTATTCATTGACGTGGGCGAGTAGCTCTAGGTGCCAGCCAAAAGGTTTAATACGTTTGGCGATGGCAGTTAATTCGTCAATCGGTAAACCCTTTGATTTATCGGCAACATCTACGACATTGCAACGAATGCCACGAACACCAGCATGATGCATAACCTCTAATTCTGCATCGGAGATTTTGGGATCAATGACTGCAACCCCACGAAATTTGTTGGGCTTGCTAGTGATTGCCGCGAGCATGGCTCGATTATCAGTGCCGTATACGCTGGGCTGAACTAAGACAGCGCGATCAACACCCAGCATATTCAATAAAGATTCGTATTGGGTCAGGGTAGCATCGGGCGGAGTGTAGATGCGCTCATCAGCATAAGGAAACGCCAGAGCTGGCCCGCATACATGGGCATGACAATCTACCGCCCCAGGGGGAAATTGAATCTTTGGAGATCGAATTTCTGAATCTGGGGCTTGGCAGAGTGGTGCAGCGTGAGTTGAGTTCAATTTACTGTGGATAAATTACTGAGGTTCGATGTTGGCATCTTTAGCAATCTTCTGATACTTCGCCATTTCTTCACGCACAAACTTACCGAACTCTTGTGGGCTCATGGGAGTTGCTTTAATACCTTTGGCTTCATAAGCGGTTTTCACTTCGGGAGATTGCATTGCCAAATTGATATCTTGATTAATCTTTTTCACAATTGCTGCTGGTGTACCAGCGGGTGCCCACACACCAAACCAAAGACCAATTTCAAAGTTGGCATAACCCAACTCAGCAATGCTCGGAATATCAGGTACGGCAGCATTACGCACTTTACTAGTTACACCAAGCGCTCTCACTTTGCCACCTTTGAGTTGTCCGATGGCGGTATCGAGTGGTGCCATATAAAAAGCGGTGCGTCCAGCCATCGTATCTTGAATAGCTTCTGGAGAGCCTTTGTAAGGAACGTGTATGAGCTTGATGCCCATCATTTGATTAAAGTATTCAGCGGCAAGGTGAGTTGAGCTACCAACACCTGCAGATGCAAAAGTAATCTCGCCAGGCTTTGACTTGGCCGCAATAACTAAATCACGAACGGATTGATAAGGACTATCTGCGGAGGTAATTAAGACATAAGGTGTTTGCCCAAGGATGTCGACATCCATTAGGCTTTTCAGTGGGTCGTAAGGCAGCTTTTTATAAATGGCTGGATTGGCCGCGTATGACGCTGATTGCACTAAAAGAGTGTAGCCATCTGGTTCAGCACTCACAACTGCACCAGTGCCGATTAAGCCACCAGCGCCAGGGCGATTTTCAATAATGACGGATTGTTTCCAAGTCTCAGAAAGGCTTTTAGCAACAATGCGACCGGCAATGTCAGCACCAGAACCAGCGGTCAGGGGCACAATCATCTTTACCGTGCGATTGGGGTAGCTTTGCGCGTTGGCGGCCGTAGCAATCAGGTTGAGGTTAAGCCCTAGGCCAATGAATAAGCTCAACATCAAGTTGCGCTTCAGTGAGCGAGGGGATTGCAATATCTTTTGCATCATGTCTCCTAAGTATTTTTATAGTTTCATTGGATAATCTACCATGCTCCTTTCAAGATCTCCATGATCAAGATGGGATATATAAAAATTGCTGAACCAGCTAGAAAGTAGAGACAAATGAGCCAAAAACTAGAAAAACAGATCATCAAGGTCAACGGGGTCGATATTGCCTATCGTTTTGATGGTCCTAGTGACGGCCATGTGGTGATGATGGCGAATAGCCTGATGTCAGATTGCAGTATGTGGGATTGGAATGTGCCTGCATTAAGCGATCGTTATCGAGTACTCCGTTTTGATAAGCGTGGGCATGGCGATTCTGAGACAACGCCAGCGCCCTACAGCATCACTCAATTGGCAGATGACGCAGTAGCATTAATGGATGCCCTGAAGATTGATAAAGTGCATTTCATTGGACTCTCAATGGGCGGCATGATTGGTCAGCAGCTAGGTGCCCGTTTTCCTGAGCGTGTTTATTCTCTATCCCTCTGTGACACAGCAAGTGAAATGCCCCCTCGTAGTTTGTGGGAAGAGCGTTTTGAGCTTGCGCGCAAAGAAGGTATTGCCGGTTTAGTGGATGGCACTATTAAGCGTTGGTTTACTGGCCCATTTATTGCGCGCGCACCTCAAGATATTGCCAAAGTGCGGGAGATGATATTGGGTACCGGGGTTGAGGGTTACCTAGGGTGTGCAAGTGCGGTTAGGGATATGGCGCAAACTACCATGCTCTTAAAAATCAAGGCCCCAACGTTGATTCTGACAGGGCGTCAGGATCCAGCCTGTACGGTAGATCAAGCAATTGTGCTCAATCGTATGATTGATGGCTCAAAGTTAGTCATATTGGAAGATGCAGCGCATCTTTCTAACATCGAGCAGCCCGAGGAATTTAATCGCACTGTCCGTGACTTTATTGATACAGTGGACAATACTTTGTAGGAATGTATTTAAACATTAAAGCGCTATGCCAATGAAAAAAACGGATCTCTATAAAAACCTCGCCCTGGCAACTGCGCAGCGCATGAAAAATGCCGCTAAGACGCCAAAGCCGGGTGCGGCAGAGGGCATTGCTAAAACCAAAAAAGAGCTTGCTAGTAGCAATCCTATGCTTGCCTCTTTGATGGGTAAGACTAAGTCAAAGTCGAAGTAGTACATAGCTTGATGGGTAAGGAGATATTGCTTTGAGAGTAGGGCTGTGCCAAAGCGCACTGGTCTTGGCTTTTATTACGCCATTAGCTCTGGCGCAAATTGCTCCCCCACCCAATTACGATCAAAAGTTAAGTGATGTGGTGGTCAATGCCACTCGCTCTGATACGCCCTTGGATCGGATGCCACTGAACACGACGATTTTGACCAAAGAGGTATTGGAGAGTTCCCCAGATCAAACCATCGATCAGGCACTTAAAAATGTGCCGGGTGTATTTCTGAATGATGTGCCTTACTATCAAAAGGATCCTACAGGGCAGAGTATTAATGTGCGCGGTTTGGGTTATGGGCGCACATTGGTATTGATCGATGGGCTGCCTGCAAACGATGCTTTTTATGGAACGGTGCAGTGGAATTTAGTTCCCATGTCCTCGATTGAGTCTGTTGAATTTATTCGTGGCGGTGTATCTAGCCTGTGGGGTAATTACGGCATGGGTGGCGTTATCAATATCAATACTAAGACACCCAAGAACAGTTCCCAGGATGTATCTGCTAGTTACGGGTCCTTTGGTACTGGCAATATTGCTGCCTCTAAGGACCTCATTGTTTCAGATGCAATGCAGATGCGGTTCTCAGCAGATTATTTTTCGAGTGAGGGTTTTCAAAACTACGCCACAATTTCTCCAGGGTCACCAAGCAATTTTAAAAATGGGATGGGTACGGATTCAGTCAAGAATTCGAATGTGCGTTTGCAGAATTATTTCAAGCCAACACAAGATACCAATGCCTTTTTGCGCATGGGCTACAGCACGATGTCCGATTTAAGTAATAACTATGCAATAGCGCCTAATTTAATTCAAATGGCGGATATTGCAGCGGGTTCAACAACGCAATTGGATGCGAACAAAAAGACTCAGGTCAACGTGTATTACCAGGCAACGAACTTTTATAAGCAGACTGCGAATAATTTAAGTGCTGCACCATTTAGGCCATACGTTAACGCAAACTATACGGATCCTTATTCTACTGTGGGTGCCTCAGCTCAGTACACTCATGATTTAAAGGTTGCAGGAATTGATCAATATATTATTGGTGTTGATGCGAGAAATATTTCTGCATCAAATCAAACAAATAGTTTATCTACAGCTGGCGCTGTGAGTTCTGTAAGTTATGCACAAGGGCAGCAAAATTTTTATGGCCTTTTAGGCCAGATTAAATCGAGCGCTAGCAGCATTCCTCTTGAAGCTACTATAGGTGCGCGTATTGATCAATGGAATAGCCAGACCCCAAGCTCATACAACGCTGGTGCAGGTGGTTCTAATCCCCAATATCAGGCAATTCCCAATCAAAGCAAAACCCAATTAAGCCCTTCATTGGGTTTGCTCTATAAGGCAAATAAAAACTGGGATTTGCGAAGTGCAGCCTATCAGGCTTTTCATGCGCCCAGTATGAATAACACCTTGCGTAGTTATGGGAATTCTATTAGTGGCTACTCTTTAGCAAACCCGAATTTAACTCCTGAGACGATGACAGGTTACGAGCTTGGAACGGACTACCGCTGGAAAAGTGGATTTGCTCAGTTAACAGCATTTAACAATTACATTCAAAATGCCATTACGAGCTACAAAATTACCACCGCAAATTGGGCGTTCGCGAACAGTCTGTGTGGAACATCAGGTCTGTCGGGCTGCTCTTCAACTAGCTTGACGCCTGGCTATACCAATGTGAGTTACTACACTAATCAGCAAAACTTGCTTAGTCGTGGAATTGAGCTGCAATACCATCATGATCTCAATGCGCAATGGGCATTGGATGGGGGCTACAGCTACACAAGCACAATTCTGACCTGGAGTGCCACTACAGATCCTATTAATACACAGGTAGGTGGCGTTCCTAAAAATATCGCGAATGCCGGAATTACTTACTACCCAATTCCTCAGGCAAGCTTAACTACTACAGTGCGTTATGTTGGTAATTCTTGGATGTCTACCGGCACTTTGCCAGTGCCCGCTTATGCAGTTGTTGGTTTAAAAGCTAACTACCAACTCACGCAACAAGCCTCCATCTTTGCCTCAGTAGTCAATTTATTTAACCGTCAATACGTGACCTTTAATATTGCCAGTCAGGCATCTGCTTATCAAGCGGGTATGCCACAGGCTATATCAGTTGGTGCGCGTATCAACTTTTAAGGGTCTGATGTAGGGCATAACCCTAATAAAGTGGGGTGGTTCTGCGGTCAAAAGAGTGATTAAATAAGCATACAAAAACAAAAAATAAAAAAATATAAATACAAATTAAGAGAAGGGTTCAAATGAAATCTATTAACACCGGCATGAAGGTGAAACTCATGCCATTGGTTGCAGCTTTATTAGCGTCCTCAGTGATTGGTTTGCAGGGCTGTTCCACAGGATCTACAGCGGTAACAGAGGCACCCAAGCCTGCTGCAGCACCAGCCTGGAAGCAGGGAATGGGCGCAGATATGTCCACTTCAAAGTTGGCTCCCTTGGCAGGCAAGATGACTGCCACCCCAGCTAGTGAGATTCCCCTGAATAATCTCAAGTTACCCCCAGGTTTCAAGATTGAAATCTATGCGACCGGCATTCCTGGTGCTCGTGAAATGGCTATGGGTGATAACGGCAAGATTTATGTTGGTACCCGTGCAATTGGACGTGTTTATGAGGTCAGCAATAACGGCAAAGAGCGCACTAGTCGTGTGGTGGTTGATAAGTTAGTGCAACCCTCAGGTGTGGCGTATAAGAATGGATCACTTTATGTCATGGCGATTGATAAAGTCTTGCGTTATGACGGCATTAGTAAGAATCCTGGCGTAGCGCCTGTTGATTTAACTTCTAAGTTTAATTTGCCACCAGAGCAGCACCATAACTGGAAATACATTGCCTTTGGTCCAGATGGAAAGTTATATGTTCCTTTTGGCGCACCTTGTAATATTTGTGAATTACCCACTCCTGAATATGCTCAGATTCGTCGCTACAATCCAGACGGCTCCGGCATGGAAGTATTAGCGACAGGTGTAAGAAATACTCAGGGATTTGACTGGCATCCAGTGACAAAGCAACTCTGGTTTACAAATCATGGACGTGATTGGATGGGTGACGACAAGCCAAATGACACCCTACATTTGCTTGCTAAAAAGGGTGAAAATTTTGGCTTCCCATACTGCCATGAAGGCAATATGCCAGACGATAAAATTGTTAAACCTAATCCATGCGAAGGTGTGACTCAGCCAGTAGCACTGTTAGGTGCTCATGCTGCAGTGATGGGTATTAAGTTCTATACCGGCAATATGTTCCCTGCAGAATATAAAAACGTAGCATTTATTGCACGTAAGGGCTCTTGGAATCGTAATGTTAAATCTGGTTATGACGTAGTTACTGTGAAGGCTGATGCAGATGGTAAGAATGCCAAGGTAACCCCGTTTATCACCGGTTTCATGAACTCCAGCGATCAATCATTCTGGGGTCGTCCTACATTCTTTATGCAAATGCCAGATGGATCTATGTTGCTGACAGACGAGCAATTAGGAGCAATTTACAGAATTACCTACAGCAAAAAATAAACATTGGTATTTGTGAGATCTTTGAAAATAGCGGCGTTACTCACGGGGATTTATCTCTCCTTGGTTACGCCGCTGTCCTTTGCACAGGATGTCAGTGCCAAGTTGGCAGTTTGTGCTGCATGCCATGGGTCTGATGGTAATTCAGCCATGGCGGGGGTTCCCTCTCTTGCAGGACAGCCCAAAATATTTCTAGAAAATAATCTCATCATGATTCGCGAGGGTATTCGAGATATTCCCGCGATGAAGGGGCAGTTGAATGGATTTACTGACCCACAAATTATTGCCTTGGCCAAGTTCTACTCTACTCAGCCCTTGAAATCTGAACCAGGTAAACGGGATGATGCGCTTTATGAAAGGGGTCAGCTGCTTTCGAAGCAGGCACTTTGCGGGACATGCCACTTACCCGACTATGTTGGTCGCGAGCAAATGCCTAGACTTGCTGGGCAACGCGAGGATTATTTATTGCACACCATGCGTCAATTCCGAAGCAATCAAGCAACTGGGCGAGATACCATTATGGCGGCTTCCTTGTATGGTATGAATGACGATGATTTGAAAGCAATTGCGCAATATCTCTCGCAATTAAAATAAGATTTCCCGTCCTTTGAATGAAGATTCAATTCATGAGGGCGCACATGTAGCACCCTTACATTAGGGACCTGAAGAGACTATCGCATTGCAATCAAAAAACCACTTTTTATTAGTTGACTCTTTTAAAGTCTTTGCCGCTTTACTAATTATCCTGCACCATCTATCGAGTTACGGTCAGATGGCGGTGGATGCACGCTCAGTATTGCCGGGCTTGATGACATGGCTTTTTGAATACGGTCGTTATGCTGTGCAAATCTTTTTGGTGATGGCGGGGTACTTGGCAGCCCAGTCACTTACGCGTTTTGCTAATGCGCAGTTCAGTAGCCAAAACCTATTGCGAGTCATCATCAATCGCTATTTGCGTTTGTTTACCCCCTATATAGCCGCTTTAGTTTTTACTATCTTCTGCGCTTGGATTGCGCGCTTTTGGGTTAATGATGAATTCGTTGGCGAGCAAGAAACGCTGAGCCAATTTATTGCCCACCTGTTTTTTCTGCAAGGCATTCTGGGGCTTGACTCCATCTCTGCGGGCGCCTGGTATGTGGCGATTGACTGGCAGCTCTACTCAGTATTCGCTGTATTGCTTATTTCCTTTTCTTCTTATCAAGCTTTGATATGGCTGATAAGTATTGTTGCTGTGAGCTCTTTGCTCTACTTCAATCGTTCTGCACAATACGAGGCCTACTTTATTTATTTCATTGGCTCTTATGGACTTGGCGTACTAGCCTATCTTGCGAAGCACTTTGCTGATAAGAAGATTCAAGTCTTAGCCAGGTTTGCACTAATTGCTATTGGAGTGATTATTGCGATCTCCGCATTACATCAAGTGTGGTTGCGAAATTTCTTGGCTTGGTTTGTGGCTTTGCTTTTATTCGTGTGGGGTAATACGGGCTACCCAAGCTTGCTGCCTAGAGGTTCAAAAGTAAAAGCATATATATTGCACTCTATTGCATGGGCCAGCCCCCGCTCATACTGTGCCTTCTTAATTCACTTTGCATTTATCTTGCTAGCAAATACACTTTATATTGCTTCTGGAATGCATGCTCACGAGAATGGCTTAATTGCAATTAGCTTAATGTTAGGAGTCGTAGTGTGTAGCACTATTGCTGCTAGCTACCTATATCGCTGGGTAGAAATTCCCTCAGCTAAGCTAAAGATTTAAAGCGAAAACTTAAATACCCATATCCTTTAAGATGCGAAAGATTTCTCGATAAGCCTTAGGGGGTTTATTGGCCTCTTTTTCTTTGCGAGCATTGCGGATGAGGGTGCGCATATTCTGAATATCCATATCGGGATATTGCTCAATCATCTTGGTAAAGGTTTCATCATTCGCAATCAGGCGATCGCGATAAGACTCTAATTGATGTAGTTTTGCAGTTTCTGCCTTGCTAACGCCTTGAATTGCATCCAGGCGCTTTTGAATTGCGTCCAATTCCTCTTCATCCAAAAATCGCATGAGCTTGCCAAGATACTGCTTATGACGACGAATTGCCTCAAAACTCTTAATCTTGTTAGTTTCCGCAATGGAGGCCTTAATCGCCTCATCCATTGGTATAGTCTTCAAGGCATCGCTACTGAGCGCTGCCAAAACTTCGGCCAGCTTTTGGCGCTCAGTCATCAAGCGCTTTAGCTCGGATTTGCTAGGCCCATCATCAAGATCATCTTTCTTGGGGGTGCGGTTCTTTTCATTGACGTGCATGAGCGTATTTTAGACGGGTATTTACCGTTTCTAGCTGAATCGTCCAATTTCTTCTTATGAGAAGATTTAGTAAATAATAGAGTTTATAAATGGGGCGTCTATATAACTAGAGATATGAGCACAACAAGCCATCAAAATACCTACGACTACATCATCATCGGCGCTGGCAGCGCTGGCTGCATGTTGGCCAAGCGCCTGACTGAGAATCCCGCTAAACGGGTTCTCTTAATTGAGGCTGGTAAGAACGATAACTACATCTGGATACAAATACCGGTTGGCTACTTATATTGCATCGATAACCCAAGAGCAGATTGGCGCTTTAAGACCGCTACTGAAAAAGGGCTCAACGGACGCTCACTTCTCTATCCACGTGGTCGTGTTTTGGGTGGCTGCTCATCTATCAACGGCATGATCTATATGCGTGGCCAAAAGGGTGATTACGCATCTTGGGTCAAAGCAACAGGTGATGATTCTTGGTCTTGGCAAAACGCTTTGCGTCGTTACAAATCATTTGAGGATTATCACGGCGCTGCCAATCAGTGGCACGGCAAAGGTGGTGAGTGGACCGTATCTAAGCAGCGTTTGCGTTGGCCCATCATGGATGTTTTCAAAGAGGCTGCAGTAGAGGCAGGCATTCCAGCATCAGAAGACTTTAACCAAGGTGATAATTTTGGAGTGGGTTACTTTGATGTGAGTCAACGCAAAGGTTGGCGTCTCAATACTTCCAAAGCATTTTTGCGTGATGCCTCTAAGCGACCTAATCTTACGGTTATTACTGAGGCGATGGTTAATACATTATTGATTGATTCAAGTTCTAAAAATTGCTACGGCGTTCAATATATTCAGAACGGCAAAACAACCGAAGCACTTTGTAATATCACCAATCAAGGCGAAGTGATTTTGAGTGCAGGTGCCATTGGTAGCGTGCAGGTTTTAGAGCGCTCGGGTATTGGATCAGCTGCGCATCTAAATAAATTAGGCATCCCCGTCATGGCAGATTTACCGGGCGTAGGTGAAAACTTACAAGACCATTTGCAATTACGCATGATCTACAAGGTCAATGGCATAAAGACTCTCAATACGAAAGCAAACTCTTTACTTGGCAAGTTGTCCATTGGTATGGAGTACGTGTTTAAGCGCTCCGGACCCATGTCGATGGCCCCATCTCAGTTGGGCGCATTTGCATACAGCTCGCCTGACCAGCCCTCTGCCAATTTGGAGTATCACGTTCAACCGTTATCACTAGAAAAGTTCGGTGAAGATTTGCATTCCTTTAATGCGATTACTGCCAGTGTTTGTAACTTACGACCGACATCTCGTGGCAGTGTACATATCAGTTCGATCGATCCAGAAGCGCCCCCAGTCATTGCACCAAATTATTTATCGACCGACGAAGACCGCAAAGTAGCCGCTGACTCATTGCGTCTCACACGCAAGATTGTGGAAAGTCCTGCGCTCAAACCGTACACGCCAGATGAGTACAAGCCAGGCAATCAATATCAAAGCGATGAAGAACTCATCAAAGCTGCTGGTGATATCGGCACAACGATTTTCCATCCAGTGGGCACCTGCAAGATGGGGCGCGATGATGATCCGATGGCAGTGCTTGATCCACAATTGCGAGTGAGGGGTATTCATCATTTGAGGGTGGTTGATGCATCTGCAATGCCGACAATTACTTCCGGTAATACTGCGGCGCCTACTATGATGATTGCGCAACGCGCTGTTGAATTGCTTACTGGTGAGTAGTTCAAAAACATCAGGTAGTGCTCAGTTGTATCCGAGGCTTCCTACAAGCCACTTGTTATTAGCGCTTGCCATTGTTGCTGTGTGGGGAACTAACTTTGTGGTGATCAAAGTTTCTCTTGAAAGCTTCCCACCATTTTTATTCGCTGCTCTGCGATACATTTTTGCTTTATTGCCAGTAGTATTTTTTATTCCCATGCCCAAGGTTTCTTGGATCAATCTCTGTATCTATGGTTTGGCTACTGGGCTGGGGCAGTTCGGCGTGATGTACTTTGCGATTGATGGACGAATCTCTCCGGGGCTAGCATCCTTGCTTATTCAGACCCAAGTATTTTTTACGATCGGCTTTGCTATGTTCTTTGCTAAAGAAGGTCTAAGGCTATATCAGGCAGTGTCCGTGGCGGTAGCGATGACGGGTTTGTTCATTATTGCGCTGCACACTGATGCCACAACGACTTTCTTGGGCCTGGCTTTAGTGGTGTTTGCCGGCTTTTCTTGGGGAGTTGCCAATACAGTGAGTCGTAGGGCTGGTGCTATTAATATGCTGTCCTATGTGGTTTGGGCAAGCGCGTTCTCAATACCTCCTTTGCTGCTTGTTTCACTCATCTTTGAGGGTGGTGCCAGCCATTTATGGGAAGTCACCCTAGTAGCACCCATGGGCGCTTGGATTGGAGTGCTCTGGCAGGCATGGGCCAATACCCTGTTTGGCTATGCTGCTTGGGGGTGGCTGCTTTCAAAGCACCCGGCTGCTGTGGTGGCTCCCGCCCCCTTGCTTGTGCCCATCTTTGGCATGGGGGCATCTGCTTTTTTCCTAGGCGAGCCCTTGCCAGGGTGGAAAATCATGGCTGCCGGCTTGGTAATTGCTGGTTTAGTGATTAATCTTTTCTGGCCTGCATTGCGAGAACAAAGTCGTAAGTTTTTTTAAAACGACCTCTATCCCTAGGGGCTAATGTAAAACCCTAATACTGAGCCCTTTTTTTGCCCCTATATTGACTGTAAGATAGCAATTCGCTTCAAGTTGTACCTACAAAAGAACTTATTTAATTAGCATTTTTAGTCATGGAGACTTTATGAATATTCGTCGTCACATTTTTGCAGTGGCTGCTACTGCAATGTTATCAACCGGCGCTTATGCTGCCGATATCAAAGTAGGCGTAATCGGCCCGTTCACTGGCGGCTCAGCTTCAATGGGCGTGAGTATGCGTGATGGCGTGCGTTTGGCTACTAAAGAAATTAACGCAGCTGGTGGCATTGACGGCAACAAGATTGTTTTAGTTGAGCGCGATGACGAAGCTAAGAACGAGCGTGGAGTACAAATCGCTCAAGAATTGATCAATAACGAAAAAGTAGCTGCTACTTTGGGTTACATCAACACTGGTGTGGCCTTGGCATCACAGCGCTTCTTCCAAGAAGCAAAGATCCCGGTCATTAATAACGTTGCTACTGGTACTTTGATTACTAAGCAATTTCCAAATGCCGCTGAGAACTATGTTTTCCGTACTTCTGCTGCTGATAACATCCAGGCTCCAATGATCGCTAAAGAAGCGGTTGAGAAGCGTGGCTTGAAGAAAGTAGCTATCTTGGCTGACTCCACTAACTATGGTCAGTTAGGTCGTGAAGACTTAGAAAAAGCGCTCAAGACTTATGGCGTAACTCCAGTAGCTACTGAAAAGTTCAACCTCGGTGACGTTGATATGACTTCACAGTTGCTCAAGGCAAAAAATGCTGGTGCAGAGGTTATTTTGACTTACGCAATCGGACCTGAGTTGGCGCAAATTGCTAACGGTATGGCGAAATTGGGTTGGAAAAAGCCAATGATCGGTTCATGGACACTGTCTATGGCCAGCTTCATTGATACGGCCGGTAAGAATGGTAACGGCGCAACCATGCCAGAGACTTTCATTCAGAATCCGCCAACAACACCAAAGCGTAAAGCTTTCGTTGAGGCTTACCTGAAGGATTTCAAACCAAAGAACGGCATCATCGCTTCCCCAGTGTCAGCAGCTCAAGGTTACGACTCTGTATATCTCTTGGCAGCTGCGATCAAGCAAGCTAAGGGCACAGAAGGACCAAAGATCTTGGCCGCATTGCAAGATCTGAAAGCTCCTGTTGATGGTGTTGTCATGACTTACAACAAGCCATTTAGCGCAGCTGACCATGAGGCTATCAAAGCTAAAGACGTAGTGATGGGCATTGTTGAGGACGGCAAGGTTGAGTTCTTGAATGCAGAAGATGCAACAGCTAAGAAGAAGTAATCCTTCTTAGAGTAGGTGCGGAAACTCAAATTTTCCGCACTGCAGCAATTTAAGAGGTATAAATAAGCAAGACGCCGCCCACAAAGCGGCGTTTTGCTTACAATGTCGAATCGTTCATAAAACAGTTTTAGAATTTTTTAGGTCTACATCATGGAAATGTTTGCACAAATCCTCTCCAGCGGTATAGCGGTGGGCATGATCTACGCGGTCATTGCTTTCGGCTTTCAGCTGACTTTTGCCACATCCGGCACATTGAATTTCGGTCAAGGTGAGGCCTTGATGTTGGGCGCCTTAGTTGGCCTGACATGCGTTGACATGTTCGGTATGAACTACTGGCTCATGATCCCAATCGTCTGCCTGTTCGGGATGGTGCAAGGTGGTTTCGTTGAGCTGATTGGTGTTCGTCCTGCGATTAAGATCAAATCTGAGTTTGGTTGGATTATGTCCACTATCGCGTTGGGCATTATTTTCAAAAACGTGGCTGAAAATATTTGGGGTCGTGATGCATTGCCATTTCCATCCCCGTTGCCGATGGAACCAATGGCATTCCTTGGGGCAAACATTTTGCCAATGGAAATCTTGGTTGTAGTTGGCGCTTTAGTCATGATGTTGTTGGTGGAGTTCTTTAACCGTAAAACAATTTACGGTAAAGCGGTTGTCGCAACAGCAAACGATCGTGATGCTGCCGGCTTAATGGGAATTAATACCAGCTTGGTAATTACCTTCTCATATGCACTCTCATCCTTAACTGCTGCCTTTGCAGGTGTTCTGATTGCACCGTTGACATTAACTGGCGCTGCTATGGGTGGTGCTCTGGGTTTAAAAGCATTTGCAGTGGCCATTATTGGCGGCCTCTCAAGTGGTATGGGAATCATTGTGGGTGGTTTGATTCTCGGAATTGTTGAGACTGCCACAGGCTTTTATATTTCTACTGGCTACAAAGACGTACCAGGCTTGATCTTGCTCTTATTAGTGCTTGCATTTAAGCCATCTGGTCTCTTTGGTAAAACTGCAATCAAGAAAGTTTAATAATGAAATCGAAGTCTCTATTACCTCTATTAATTGCAATTGTTGGCTTATTTAGCCTGCCTTTATTTATCAGCAATCCGTACTATATTCACTTGATAGAAACGATTCTGATTTACACCATCCTGTTGTATGGCTTAGATATCGTGGTGGGTTATGTAGGTCAAGTTTCCTTGGGTCATGCCGCCTTATTCGGAATTGGTTCTTACACCGCAGGTGTACTGTTTTTCCATTTCGGTGCCTCAATTTGGCTTACCTTGCCAGCAGCAATCGTTGTTACAGCGATTTTTGGCGGAATCCTGGCCCTGCCTGCGCTGAAGGTTATTGGACCTTACTTGGCGATGGTGACCTTGGCATTTGGAACCATTACCCAGATCTTAATTAACGAGATGACATGGCTCACAGAAGGCCCATTAGGAATCAAAATTCCTAAGCCTGATCTGATGGGTGCCCCAATGTCAAAGGCACAGTTTTTCTGGTTGGTCTGTATCGTTTTGATCATTGCCTTGGTGGTGGTTGATCGTTTTGTTAAATCTCAGATGGGCCGTGCTTTTGAGGCTTTACGTGATAGCCCTGTAGCTTGCGACTGTATGGGTGTCTCCGTTTATCGCTACAAAGTCATTGCCTTCGTGATTAGTGCTGGCTTTGCTGGTCTGGCTGGTTGCTTGTATGCCTACTCAGAGCAATACATCTCACCAAATACCTATAACAATGAATTAGCCGTTCTTTTCTTGTTGGCAGTCATTATGGGTGGTCGTAAGTCTCGTTTGGGTTCATTACTAGGCGCTGCCATTATTGTTCTGCTGCCTAAACTTCTCGACGATATTAATTTATTCCGTATTGTGGCTACTACGATCGCGGTTGTAGTTGCCGTAGGTGCGGCTATGGCTCTTTCTAAGAAAGTCACTACGCCAAGACGCGTGATGGTGCCTTTGGCAGGAGTAGTTGGTCTGGCAGCATTCTCATTTTGGTTAGACAGAATCTCCGATTGGCGTTTGAGTATTTTCGGCTTCATGATTTTGTTGGTGGTGTATTACTTGCAAAACGGTATCGTTGGTTTTGCGAAGAGCTTCTACCAATCTATCATCGGCAAGACAGTGACAACTCGCGGTGAAAAAGCAGATGAAATTGATGATTCAATCAGCTTCATTAGCGCGGTTAACAATCAAAATGCAGGTACTGAGCTTCTTAAAGTTGACTCTGTGCTGATGCAGTTTGGTGGTCTAAAAGCCTTAAATAATGTTGACCTCAGCATCAAGCGTGGCACTATTCATGGTTTGATTGGACCAAACGGCTCCGGTAAGAGCACCATGATGAACGTTCTGACTGGCATCTATCAACCTACGGCCGGTAATGTGCTGTATGCAGGTCAGAGCGTAGTTGGTCGCACTTCCTCTGATATTGCTTTGTCTGGTATTGCGCGTACCTTCCAAAACGTTCAGCTCTTCGGTGAGATGACTGCCATCCAAAATATTTTGGTTGGATTGCATCACACCTTTAAATCCAATATGTTGGAGATTGCGCTGAACTTGCCGCGCTACAAAAAGGAATCGCAAGAAGCACATGCTCGCGCAATGGCCTTATTGAAGTTTGTGGGCTTGGAAGATTTAGCGAATGAAGAGGCGCGTAATTTGCCATACGGTAAACAACGCTCTTTAGAGATTGCCCGCGCCTTGGCTTTAGATCCAGAGTTGCTCTTGTTAGATGAGCCAGCTGCTGGTTTGACAGCTCCAGATATTAAAGAACTCTTGCGCATTATTCGTAAGATCCGCGATAGCGGTATTACCTTCATCCTGATTGAGCATCATATGGATGTGGTGATGTCAGTGTGCGATACCGTTTCTGTATTGGACTTCGGTCAGAAGATTGCAGAAGGTAAACCAGCTGAAGTTCAGGCAGACGAGAAGGTGATTCATGCCTACTTGGGTACTTAATCACTAGAACTATATTGAATCGGTAAATACCATGTTATCTATTAAGAATCTTGAAGCAGGCTATGGCAAAGTAAAAGTTCTGCACGGCATCAATATTGATGTCCCCAAAGGACAAGTTATTACTTTGATTGGCTCTAACGGCGCTGGTAAAACAACGACGATGCGCGCTATCACCGGCATGATTAAGCCGACCGGTGGCGAAGTCACGCTAGGTGGCGAAAAAATTGATGGTTACGACTCTCATAAAATCGCACGTCTTGGTTTAGCGCATAGTCCAGAAGGCCGTCGCGTATTTACGACGATGTCTGTGAACGACAACCTCCTGTTAGGCGCATTTCCACGTTTTACGGGTAGTCGTCCAAAAGGTGACATTAAGAACGATCTTGAGAGATCCCTCGAAATGTTCCCACGCTTAAAAGAGCGTCGCAATCAGTTGGCTGGAACATTGTCAGGTGGTGAGCAACAGATGTTGGCGATGGCCCGTGCTGTGATGCTCAATCCAGAGATCATTCTCTTGGATGAGCCTTCAATGGGCTTGGCACCGATTTTGGTTGAGGAAGTTTTCAGAATTATTTCTAATCTCAAATCACAAGGTGTCACGATGCTATTGGTTGAGCAGTTTGCTGCCGCAGCCCTAAATGTTGCTGATTATGGATATGTGCTTGAGAACGGTAAGATTGCAACTCATGGACCAGCAGATAAGTTAATGCATGATCCTGCTGTTAAAGCGGCTTACTTAGGTGGTGCTAGCAGCCACTAAGATTGAGTGGCACTGTGTTTGTCAAAAGCCCTCGAAAGAGGGCTTTTTCTATTGGAGAGTAAGCCAACCCTCTACTTTTCTAGTTCTAAATAAGCAAGATAGCCTCACAGATTCAAAATTAGTACGCCTTTAATTAACAGGCTAATAGCAATGATGAGGGTGAAGATCGAGAAAATGAGTTGAGTGTGCGGACCACTTAATTTTTTACCTAGTAGTAGTCCAATCAGTAGTCCGCCCAAGGCGGCAAGTGCAAAGGGCGCAGCAACTAAGATATTTAAGCTACCGCTAACTGCCGAGAATATTGCTCCTCCACCAGTGATGATGGCGAGCACTCCCAGTGAGGTGGCAACGATTGATTTGATAGGTAAATCGGTGTAGCGCTTCAGTGCAGGCACGATGATGAATCCACCGCCAACGCCAAGTAGGCCAGATAGGAAGCCTGCAATACTACCGGCGAGCATGAGGGCGCGCGCACAAGGCAGGGTCCATTGGAGTTTCCCAATAGCAGGGTTGATGAGGCAGGGTGGGGGCTTTCTGTTTTCCTCCGGAATGCCCCTAATCAGATTGCGAGCCTGACTCAACAAGCGAATAGCCACATATAACAAGATCAAGCTAAAGAGGATCTGTAAGGGCGCATTCGGAATCTGAGGTGCAATCCAAAGCCCTAGTGGGGATAGTACTAAACCAAAGACAGCCATAAAACCTGCTGCTTTATAGCGCAAGATCTTATTTTTAAGACCCAGAATGGCGCCAATAGTGGAGGCTAGGGCAACGGCGCAAAGCGCAATTGGCGCTGCTTCTGCGATAGGTAGGCCTAGGAAGAAAACCAATAGCGGAACAGACAAGATCCCGCCGCCCGCGCCAGTAAGGCCCATGAGGATGCCTACTAGGATGCCGAGCGAGGGGCTGATGAGAGTTGAGTAATCCATTGCAATTTATTTTATATTAATATAGTATATAAAAATATATATTAATAATACATCCGAAAGAATAAATTGACCATAAAGCCCGCCCCCTTGATTAAAGATTTTTTTGATCCAGAAACATGGACTTATACCTATGTGGTCTATGAACGTGGAGGAGCTCCTTGCGTCATCATTGACTCTGTCTTGAACTACGACCCTAAATCAGGCAGAACAAGTACCAAGTCTGCTGATGAGGTGATTACTTTTATAAAGGCGCACCAACTCCAAGTTGATTGGATCTTAGAGACGCATGCTCATGCGGATCACCTAACAGCAGCCCCATATTTACAAAGTCACTTAGGTGGCAAGTTGGTCATTGGGGATCACATTACCAATGTGCAGGAAGTATTTAAAGGCGTCTTCAATTTAGATGATCACTTTAAAGTAGATGGCACTCAATTTGACCATTTATTGAAAGAGGGTGAATTGCTCACTTTCGGAAATCTCTCATTAAAGGCGCTGTTTGTGCCGGGTCATACCCCTGCTTGCATGGCCTATGAAATCGGCGATGCCATCTTCGTGGGAGATACCTTATTTATGCCAGATGTCGGCACTGCCCGTTGTGATTTTCCGGGCGGTGATGCGAAGAGGCTCTATCAATCTATTCAAAAGATTTTGTCTTATCCTGATCAGACCAAGTTATATATGTGCCATGACTATCCGCCAAATAATCGACCTGCAACTGACATGACCACTGTTGCTGATGAGAAGGCAAATAATATTCATGTACATGATGGCGTGACTGAAGCGCAATTTGTTCAAATGCGCACCACACGAGATAAAACTCTAGAGATGCCAACACTAATCTTGCCATCTATTCAGGTCAATATACGAGCTGGACATTTTCCTGAGGCCGATAGCAATGGAGTTTCTTATTTAAAAATTCCCTTGAATGCACTCTGATCGAAGAATGACAATGAATATGCCCATCTCCAAATCGGAGTTAAAGAGGATGCAGTCATCTGCAGATGATGCTTGTAAGCTCATGAAGGTCTTATCCAACCGAGATCGCATGATGCTCTTATGTGAAATCGGGCAAGCAGAAAAATGTGTTGGTGAATTAGAAACAGCACTGGATTTACATCAGCCCACTCTCTCGCAGCAACTTACCGTGTTGCGCAAAGAAAAGCTAGTTAAAACACGTAGAGAAGGAAAGCAAATTTATTACTCTCTATCTAGTGAAGTTGCTGTAGCAGTAATGAGTTTGCTCTACAAATATTTTTGCAAGAAGTAATCAATCATTAAACCGTTTTAAAGGGAGTTCAATATGAAATGTAACGTCGGTAGTATCGATCGTATTTTAAGAATCACAGTAGGTATTGTGCTGGTTACACTTGCAGCTAACGGTATCGTAGGCTGGTGGGGTTGGCTCGGACTTATCCCTATGACTACAGGTATTTTCCGCTTCTGCCCAGCCTACCTATTACTGGGAAATCATTTTTGCTCTAAGTGAGCATCTCAAATCTAGATTAAGACATATTGAGATTAATTTACTCAATATGTCTTATTGATATTGATGACGCTTATTTTTTAGAGTAAACACCGTGTAGCAAAAAGATAGAAAAAAAGGCAATACCAAGCATCCAGTGTGTCGCAATGACCCCATCCCGAATTTCTTCAGGGCCGTAGTACAACAAGGCGCCCGATACTAATAAGGCGGCTAAAAAAGCCAATTGACTTAAACCGCTCCACAGTTTCCTCTTGGACTTCAGCCCCGCTTTCAGATGAAAGGGTAAGACTGAGCCCAAAGCTATCGTGGCCAATATGGCAGCAATGCCGTGACATGCCAATACCGGGTGTGTCCCCAATATGGCGCGTTCAATATGAAATTCATGGCCAAGTAAATAGGCCGTCCCAGTGAGAGAGCAACTCAACATACCGATTTGGACAAAGTGTTTTTGCCATGCTGGCATCTTGCCAAGACGATTTGTATTTTTCATAGGGATTGGGTATTGGGGATTCTGATTGCCTGGGCAGAAAAATGGCTTAAGCAGGGATGGTGAGTATTCCTAGAAATACTCACTACCTTGCTTAAGGCATCTGCGTAAACGCATCTACTAGCTACTACTGAGTAAGACTCTGAAAACTCAACATGCTCTTGATTGAGGGGGTTCACCATAAAACTCTTTGGGCTGGTATCCCGGTTGGCAAAGTAGAGACTGCTAGTGGCAATCGCACCTACTGCCATGCTGCCAATCTGAATGAGCTCATGCGGTTTTGATGGATTGCGAATCTGAATATCTTGGGAATGATTTCCGAATACGCGGATATCGCCGCCCGCGTTGACTGATCCAACTTTAATACCCTTAGAAATTAAAGCGTCAACGGCTTTATCTACTGCGTAGCCTTTGGCAATGCCGCCAAGATCGAGGCAAAGCGGTAATGGCGATCGAACCAATAAGGGTTTAATAAATTGAAGATCTTCAATGCCTCCAAATGCGTATTCCTTGAGTTTCTTATGCTTGGGGAGTAGACCTGCTTTCACTAGGTGATGACCAATTCCACAATTAAATAGCCCTTGGGATTGAAGGTAAACCTCTTTTGCAATCCTAAGAACTTCAGCAGTCCAGGGATGAATCCGAACAGACTCCAAATGGGACCTAGCATTGATCTGAGAAAGCTCGCTGTCAGGATTGTGAAAACCCATCAAAGATTGCACTTGTTCAATGGCTAAAAAAGCCTCCTCTAGCGCTTTTAATGGAGGCAATTGATCTTCAATTCTGATTTCTACGAAGGTGCCTAAGAGCGGCTTGCAGCGAATCATTTTGCTTTTAGGCTTACGGTTTGATTTTTTAAGGCTACCTCATATAAGACTGCAACCCGCTTGACGCCGTCCGTAAGATGTTTACAGGAGAGCGTTGCACCACCAATATTCTGAATATCTTGATTGAGCTTGATGGGGTCTGCAGCTGTCTTTCCGACAAACTGTTTTCGCCAGTTAGCTTCTGCCACTTCGTATCCATAGGATTCAACGTATTCTAGAATTTCAATTCCAGTTACTGCGCCCGATGGATTGAGTAATACGGCGTAAGTAATCATTTCATGTTTACCAACTACCTCATCTACGATGAACCAACTTCCATCAGCCGCTCTCCAAATTCGATCCCCTTGAAAAGGATGACGAATACTCGAAGCTGAGCGCATTTTGTCTTGTAGATCATCGGTAATGATGATGGGATTTTTAACAAGCGATTTATTAGGTATCAGTATCTTCTGAGCTTGTTCAACGGATACATAAATCTTGGCCTGCGCAATGATTGGTGCAGTAACTGCAGCTAGACCAATGATGAATAGGGGGTTGGGTTTCCAGTTCATATTCATTTCATTAGTTCAAAGGAAAACCAACTTTGACAATAAATTCATTTACTGAATGGCTATCCCAAACGCGAGCATTGGAGCACTCGGCTTCCCCGCCACCCATGCAAGTGCCACCCTTGAGTTGATAGCGCCAAGCGCCAGTGACCCACCAGTCTTTTGCGGCATAGTGCATATTGGGTCCCACAAAAGTTGCTCGTTGGACTTGATTGCGTAAATTTAATTCTGAGTAGTCATTATGGAAACGCGCCTCAACGCCAGCAGACCATTTAGGGGCAAATCGATAGCTAGCGCCCACAAGGAAGTCGAGCATCGATTCTGGTACGTTACCATTTTCAATAAACTTCAAGCGTTCATTTGCTACAACTACGTTACCTGCCAAGACCAATCGATCGTCAATGAAATTCGATTGCAAAAGTAAGCGTGCCTCAATCTCATCTTTATTTCTTCCCCAAGTTGGTTCTAAATACAGGCCAACGCCAATGGGCGATGTCACTGGATTGGTCAGTCGATAAATGGCTTCTAATGACCCGCCTTCAATACCGCTTTTTCTGTAGGGAGTGGCTGGATCATGGCTGGATGGCACCCCATACCCACCTGTACAGCTTGCGCTATCACCGCAGGCTTCTGGATTGGTGTAATTCTGATTTGCGCTGGTGTAGTAGGAGTTGATATAGCCGGCAATTTGCAAATCATTGGTAAGCCCATATTCCAGCTCGGTTCTAGCTGTCCAGGCATCGTAGGTACCGGCAGCTTGTTGTTTATTGAGTTGTAAGCGCTGCTCAAACTCGAGTTTTCCTTTGGGCTGGAGATCGAGGGTGTAAATCCACCCAAATGCACCTTCACCCGCATTTGCGAATGAGAAGTGCAGGGCTGTGGCTAATAGGATGCTAAAGGCAACAAGTCTTTTGATAGTCATTTTCATGGTCTAGTGGGCTGGTCAATAAAAGTAAATAAGAATGATTCTCAATATACAGTAAATGAGAACAATTCTCAATTGAGAAATTGACCCTGCGCTCTTTGGTGTTACGTTTTTGCCTAGGACTAGCCTGAGCTTGTAAGATTTAGATCTATGGATTCAGAAGCTCTGGTGAAGCTAGTCACAATGAAGATGCCTTTCGGCAAGCATGCCGGCCGTGCACTTGCAGAATTGCCTGGTAATTATTTAGCCTGGTTTGCTCGCGAGGGATTTCCTCAGGGTGAGCTGGGGCAGTTACTGGAATTAATGCACACCCTAGACCACAATGGCTTACGCGGATTATTGGCCCCTATCCAACGGGCCCATGGAATTGCTTCCCGTAATTCTGAGCAATAAAGGTTTATTTAGAGCGCACTATTACTATGACGCGATTACGTTCATAGCTCACATTGGGTGAATCTGGCGGACTGTTATGGGAGAGAGTGGCCTGCAATGCACTTTGCATCTGAATTTCTAGCGCCAGCTTTTGAGCCAACTCTAGATTACGGTCGTACTGAATCTGTACGCTGGCAATCTTTCCTGCTTTGATGTTCGTGGCCAGTGCCGCAAGCTTTTCAGGAGAATACTGATCGAAAAAGACGGGATACCAGCCGCCCACCATCGGTCTAGACCCCGAACCACTCTTTTCAGCTGGTTTGCTAGACTGGCTTGCGCCAAGCTCAATCGGTAGATGAAAGTCGATGCCGGTCTTCTGAATCAGTTCGGCATAGGTGATCGGTGAACCCATTTGCGCGTCATCTGTGTTTTCGACCCAATGCGCCCAGGCTAATTTTTTAGCGGGATCGTAGATCAGCTTGTAGAGATGACTTGGAATCGTGACTTTGCCCTTACCAATACTTCCAGCATGACCTACTGATCCAGTAAAGACATAGACATCACCTTGTGCGCGCTTGATGTACATCCTCGTAGGCTCTTCAACCCGTTTGGCCCAGATGCCCTGATTGTTTTGCCGTGCTTGCGGCATCATATTTGCCAAGGAGAATGACTGCGCCATTCCCCGTTCACTTGTCATGTCGCCAGCTGGCACGTTGTGACCCCGGTCATATCCGCTGCCGCGATAGTCTGACAGTAGGGCGCGTTCATGTGCTGGGAGTCTAGCCTCTTCGTAGAACTGATTGGTACGGCGAGGATGTGGCGCCTGAAGTTGCTCGCCATTTAACTTTTCAACGGTATAGATGGGTTTTTTGTCTAGAGGCGAGTAATAGATCGCAAAATCATCAAAACAGAGGTCCCGACCCACCTGAGCAGTGCTTGGTATTTGTTGGGATGGGAATAGATCTTGGCATTGCTCAAAGAGGGCAGACGCACTCAGGGGCAGTAAAAGTGAGATTAATAAGAGGGTTTTAGCCAAGAATTTCATTGCATTTCAGTGTAATGAGTGTCGTCATCAGGGGGCTAAATGTTTTGCGCTTATCTGGCGATTAAGTTAGCTTTAAGGCTAGTATTGATGAGTTCTTAGAAGTCTTTTGCCTGATATTTAATGCCGCCACAACTCAATAAGTTAGGCTAATGCGCAAATGGACTCATAAGCAAAAAAACACTACCGGTAGAAATTTTAGTCCATCAAAATACTAGATGTACGGGTCAGACATCTCTTTTGAGGAGTAAAAATAGTAAAAAAGTCCGAATTTAAGCACTTTTTTATTATATGAAATAAGCCCTCACTAACTTCTTTAAGCTATTGAATTTAAATGGATAAATATCAAATTTAAAGACCTTACTAGGGAACATCCTGATATCAAGACCTATAAGTTATTGAAATCAGGTTCTTTATTCTTGACTTGATATAAGAACCTTTTTAGAGTGACTCATGTTTTTTACTTATTGCGTTGCAACATAAATCTGAAGTTTGATTTTTGGGGTACTGCAAGACTACGAATGATTAAATGTTTTTCTAGCAATTCGAGTGACATGCAACTAGCGCAGCCAGCATCGGCTCCCGCTAAGGATTTGTTGGCTCACGCACTATCTCCCGTCTATCGGGTCATGAATGGTCTATTGATTGTGACTGTTTTCATGATTGTTGGACTCTGGCTCTCGGGTAACGGAACCCAAGCAGGTGCATTCGATTTGGCCCGAATCCTGGTTCCAGATGAAGCCCGCCATATAGTTTGGCAAAATGGTTTCAGCATGCTCGATCAGTATCAAGAAGCTGCCTCTAAGGCGTCTGCGGATGAAGAAATAGCCAATGTGCTTTACGGAAATGCATCGGCTATCCCGGGCACTGGTTTGATGGGTGCTAAGCAGCAAACAGTTGCTCTCTTGATGCCCTCCGTGGCACACACCCAGGTAAAACCGATCTCCCATTTGGCTGATCGTATTCCCACTTCAAAAATTGATCCTCAGGCATTAGATTCAAAGCTGATGGTCTCGATTCAAAACCAACGCGCAGTAGCTGACTTCTTTGAGAAGAAGTACAAATTAGATCGTGCCAAGATTGAGGAATACATCTCTAATACTGTGTTGATTGCAAAAGAAGTCAAAATCGATCCAGTGTTATTGCTCGCCGTGATTTCGGTGGAGTCGAACTTCAACCCGCTCATTAAAAGTCATGCTGGTGCTGAAGGTCTAATGCAGGTGATGACTACCATCCACAAAGATAAATATGCTCTGTATGGTGGCGCAACCGATGCGGTCAAGCCTGAAGTCAATATTCGGGTAGGCGCTTACATTTTGAAGTATTTGATTGCCACTAGCGGTTCATTACGTAATGGCTTGAAATACTATGTTGGTGCTGCAAATGCAGAGAGCGATGGTGGTTATACCGACAAGGTGATGGCTGAAAGAAATCGTTTGATTAGTTTGTGTCAGCCAGTAGCACCTAATAAACTTACTTTGAGTGGTAAAGATTTACGCTCATAAGATCTGCAGTTTTTCCCCAGAGAAAAATAAAGGCCACTCAGTGTATTGAACCGAGTGGCCTTATTACTTGCTAATGCAGGGGCGAAATTAATTTACGCCATGTAGCTCCACATCGAATACCAGTGTTGCATTGGGTGGAATCACGCCGCCGGCGCCACGTGGACCATAACCCATCTCAGATGGAATGATTAAGGTGCGCTTGCCACCAATTTTCATGCCTTGCACGCCCTCATCCCAGCCTTTAATGACATGGCCAGCACCCAAAGGAAAGCTAAATAATTGGCCGCGATCGAGTGAGCTATCAAACTTCTGGCCTTTGTGCTCAGGCGCCTGTTCATCAAACAACCATCCGGTGTAATGCACGTCTACATGATTGCCTGCAGTCGCTTCTTTACCATCGCCCACAACGGTATCTATTTTTTGGAGTTCGCTCACGTTTATCTTCCTCTTTGGCTGAAATTGAAGGGCTAGTATATTCTGAGCGTAATCTTTTTGTTCGAGCAAACTAACATGACAAACTTCTGGTCTCATTCTGCGTACAAAACCCTTACCGTGGGGTCAGATAAGCAACTGCTAGTAACCGATGATTTTCTGCGTACTTATTTATTGCGCCCCGAGTTAAACCTCGTTCCCGAATCCTGTGATGTTGAGCGAGTCCTGCATCAGCGCCTAAATGCAAACCCCCGCGCGGTGATTTCCGATGAGGAAATTGCTGGCATGGCAGATCCCGATATTCAGGTGAACTATCAAGTGTGGCTGAGGTATCGAGCTAAGCTATTGGCCGCCAGTTCTTTAGAAAACTTTTACATGAGCTTGTTTAAGGGTGATGGCGTAGATGTGCCGCCTCTATTTATATCTCAACTAGCGCAAATATTTATTCGGCATATTTTGGGTGAGGATTGCCATCCTTTAGATGCACGTATGGGTGAGCTCTTCTTTCGGACTCAAAAGATCACTGTGTTGGAGGACGGTGTGGTGATGGGTGCGGATGATGAGGTGGTGACTCGTAATGCGCAGGCAGGTGAGACTGGCAACATCCTGGATTTGCTCAAGAGCAAGTCGATGTCTATGCGCTCGATCGACTTAGATGTATTGCATGAGGTAAACGCTGAGCTCTATTGGGATAAGAGTGAAGATTATGACTTTGCAGTGCAGTTGAACTTTGGTCAACCGCCTATTAATCATTTTTGCCGTGTCCTCGAAAAATGGGTGCAACACTTCTTAGGTGCCCAGATACGCATTACTCCAATGCAGCAAATCTCAGATCCAAAATGGTCTTGGCATGTTGGTCTAGATGCTGCTGCGACAGATATTCTGAATAAGCTTTACAACAAAGAGACAGTCGATACTGACGAATTGGAGAAGATGATTTGCCTATTTCGTTTGGACTTTATTGATGAGGCAGCCGTTACCCAATCTCAGGCTGGAAAGCCGGTATACATGGGTATAGCAATGAATGATGACAAACAGCTCAAACTCAAACCGCAAAACCTACTCTTCAATCTCCCTTTAGCAAAAGTTTCTTAGGCGCTAGGGGAGGAGGCATTAGCTTGCTTGCGATTGGCGCTAAGCCAAAGTAAAGCGCCAGCAGTGACGGCAACGGGAAGTAGCGATCCTAGATTGAGGATATTCCAGCCCTGCGAGGTAATGAGGGCTCCAGAGCCAAATGAAGTAAAGGCCATTGTGCCAAACACAAAAAAGTTAATGGCTGCTTGAGCTTTGTCACGCTCCTCAGGTCGGTATGCAGTCATCGCCAACGATGTGGATCCGGTAAATAAAAAGTTCCAGCCAACACCCAGCAAAAATAAGGCAATTAAAAATTGGTGGAAGTCGACACCAGTGAGTGCGATTGCAATGCACAGGAGATTAAGGAGGACCCCAACACCCATAATTTTGAGTGCACCAAAGCGCTGAATGAGTGAGCCAGTAAAAAAACCGGGCGCGAACATGCCAATCACATGCCACTCTAAAACCATGGCTGTATCAGAAAATGGGAGCCCACAAATTTGCATGGCAAGTGGGGTGGCCGCCATGAGTAGGTTCATCACGCCGTAACCCAAAGAGGCGCCAATCACCGCAACCATAAAGACTGGTTGCTGCAGGATGATTTTGAGGCTTCTTCCAGCAGAAAGCGAATGCTGCGTCTTGAATTCTTCTGGAAAATGGATGAATTGCATCACGATGACGCCAATCAAGCCCGCTATCGAGAGGGTGAGGTAGGCCCCTAAAAAAGCAGTGTCAAAGTAATCTTTGGTCCAGGATGCGAGGTTGGGCCCAATGACGGCGCCAAGGATTCCGCCAGCCAGCACCCAGGAAACTGCTTTATCTCTCTGGCTAACCGCAGTTAACTCAGCAGCGGCAAATCGATAGAGCTGACCATTGGCGCTGTAATAGCCTGCGATAAAGGTACCGAGGACCAGTAGCCAGAAGTTTTTAGAAACGGCGGCGTAGGCACACAAAAGGGCTGAAAATACCGCTACCAGAAGACCTAGCTGAAAAGATATCTTACGGCCAAAGTAATTTTGGGTTTTGGCTACGATTGAAGTGGAGAAAGCGCCCCCCACAACATAGCCCATCACGGGTAAGGTAGCCATCCAAGCCACTGGGCTTAGGCTGAGCCCAACTAGGCCATTAATAGCAATAAAGGTCACATTGTTGGTCAAAAACAAGCCCTGGCAGAGAATCAACAGTACGAGGTTTTTGTTGAGTAGGGGGTGCTTGTTCATCATGCATTGCAGTTTACGATGTAAGTGGTGACGGCCTTGCCTCGGTGGATTCCCTTAAATTGACCGACTTCAGTCAATTTGCAGCCCAAATCCCCTTAAATTGCCGGGGTCGATGATTTAAAATAGATTTCTCGGTCCAGTATGTGAAATTACACCCAAGACAGCCACAAGCGCCTGAAGTGTTGCATACGGAATGCGAGAGTGGTTCGGTATAAGGCCGACCCCTAATATTTACCCATATCGAGGAAACATCAATGGCTTCAGAGACATCAAAGATCATTTACACGCTGACAGATGAAGCGCCTTTATTGGCGACCTGTGCATTCTTACCAATCATTCGTACTTTTACGGCTCCAGCTGGAGTTCAGGTTGTAGAAAGCGATATTTCTGTTGCGGCACGTATCTTGTCAGAGTTCTCTGATTGTTTAACGGCTGAGCAAAAAGTTCCCGATAATTTGGCTGAGCTTGGTCGTATGACTTTATTGCCTGATACCAACATCATTAAGTTGCCTAATATCAGTGCATCAGTTCCACAACTGCTCGCCGCTATCAAAGAGTTGCAAGCTAAGGGTTACAAACTGCCTGATTTTCCAGATGATCCTAAAAATGATGCTGAAAAAGCAATTCGTACGCGTTACTCCAAATGTTTGGGTAGCGCCGTAAACCCAGTATTGCGCGAAGGCAACTCTGATCGCCGCGCACCAAATGCCGTTAAGCGCTATGCCCGTAAGAACCCGCACTCGATGGGCGAATGGAGTCAAGCCTCCCGTACGCACGTATCGCATATGCATGGTGGTGATTTCTACGCAGGTGAGAAGTCAATGACGATGGCTAAAGCATGTGATGTGAAGATGGATTTAGTTACGAAGAGTGGCAAGACAATTGTTCTCAAGCCAAAAGTAAGTTTGCTTGCAGGTGAAATTATTGACAGCATGTACATGAGTAAAAAAGCACTCTGCGAGTTCTATGAAAAAGAAATTGAAGATGCTTACAAGACTGGCATGATGTTGTCCTTGCACGTCAAGGCCACCATGATGAAGGTGTCACACCCAATCGTGTTCGGTCACGCTGTCAAGATTTTCTACAAAGATGCATTTGAAAAACATGGCAAGTTGTTTGAAGAGTTGGGTGTAAATCCAAACAACGGTATGAGCAGCTTATACGAAAAAATCAAGACTTTGCCAGAATCTAAACGTGAAGAAATCATTCAGGACTTACATGCTTGCCATGAGCACCGTCCAGCGTTAGCAATGGTGGACTCTGCCAAAGGCATTACTAATCTTCATTCACCAAGTGACGTGATCGTAGATGCATCGATGCCAGCAATGATTCGTGTGGGTGGCAAGATGTGGGGTGCTGATGGTCGTTTACATGACACTAAAGCAGTCATCCCAGAAAGTACCTTTGCTCGCATCTATCAAGAGATCATTAACTTCTGTAAGACGCACGGTAACTTTGATCCAAAAACGATGGGCACAGTACCCAATGTGGGCTTGATGGCTCAGCAGGCAGAAGAGTACGGTTCACATGACAAGACCTTTGAAATCACTGAGGCAGGTGTAGCTCGCATTGTTGCGGATGACGGCACAGTCTTGCTGGAGCAGAATGTGGAAGAGGGCGATATCTGGCGTATGTGCCAAGTAAAAGATGCGCCGATTCGTGACTGGGTGAAGTTAGCAGTAAACCGCGCACGCTTGTCGCATACTCCAGCCGTATTCTGGCTAGACGAGTATCGTCCACATGAAGCCGAGTTGATCAAGAAGGTGCAAACCTATTTGAAAGAGCACGACTTAACTGGCGTTGATATTCAGATCATGTCGCAGACTCGCGCAATGCGCTACACCTTAGAGCGCATCATTCGCGGTAAGGATACGATCTCTGTGACCGGCAATATCTTGCGTGATTACCTCACTGACTTGTTCCCGATTATGGAGCTCGGTACCAGCGCCAAGATGTTATCTATCGTGCCTTTGATGGCTGGTGGCGGCCTCTTTGAGACTGGTGCGGGTGGTTCTGCTCCTAAGCACGTTCAACAGTTGGTCGAAGAAAATCATTTGCGTTGGGATTCCTTGGGCGAGTTTTTGGCCTTAGCAGTTTCTCTAGAAGATATTGGTGATAAGACTGGTAACGCCAAAGTCAAAATCTTGGCTCGCACTTTAGATGAAGCTACCGGCTCATTGTTAGATAACAATAAGTCACCATCACCACGCACAGGTGAGTTAGATAATCGCGGTAGCCAGTTTTACTTGGCGATGTACTGGGCTCAGGCTTTAGCTGCGCAAACCGAAGATAAAGAATTGCAGGCTCACTTTGCCCCGATTGCAAAAGCGTTGACTGAGAACGAACAAAAGATTGTTGCCGAGTTTAAGGCAGTACAAGGAAAGCCTGCGGATATTGGTGGCTACTACATGCCTGATCACGATAAGTTCGTAGCTGTGATGTGTCCAAGCACTACCTTGAATAGCATCTTAAAAACAGCATCAGCCGCTTAAGGTAAGTTCGTTTCATCAAAAGGGCAAGCCGCTTGGTTTGCCCTTTTTTCTTGTCTGCCTTTCGGGTTAATACAGTAGCTCAGCAATAAATTGGTAGGCATAGGAGAATAAGGTCTATTGTCATTATTAGATTCAATCCATTGAGGAGACTTTGATATGTCCACACATGAGGAAAAGCGACTTTCTCAGGAAATTACCCCTAAAGCGGTCTTTGAGGGACGTCGTGACTTAATCAAGAATGCTGCGGCCGGAGCCTTTGGTCTGGCGTTAGCTCCTTGGTTCTCGCGTGAGGCAATTGCCAGCAATGCTCAAAAGTTAATTGCTACGCCAAACCCAAACTTTGTTTTGAAGGATGAATCAACCAGTTATCAGTATGTCACTGGCTATAACAACTTTTATGAGTTTGGAACAGATAAATCAGATCCCGCTGCTTATGCCCAAAGTTTGCAAACTCGGCCATGGACTGTGACGATTGAAGGTTTGGTTAAAAAGCCAATGACCTTGGATATAGATGCCTTGCTAAAGCTTGCTCCGATGGAGGAGCGTATTTATCGTATGCGCTGCGTTGAGGGTTGGTCTATGGTCATTCCTTGGGATGGTTACTCATTATCCAAATTGCTGAATCAGGTGCAGCCTTTAGGTTCTGCGAAGTATGTTGAATTTATTACCCTAGCTGATCGCAAACAAATGCCAGGCCTGAAGAGTCAAATTATCGATTGGCCTTATCGAGAAGGTCTACGCTTAGATGAGGCGATGAACCCCCTGACACTCCTCACTTTTGGTCTTTATGGCGAGACACTACCAAAGCAAAATGGCGCCCCAGTCAGAATCGTCGTGCCCTGGAAGTATGGTTTCAAGAGCGCCAAGTCGATCGTGAGCATTCGTTTAACAGAAGAAATGCCCAAGACGAGCTGGAGTCAGTTTGATGCGCGTGAGTATGGGTTTTATTCCAATGTAAATCCTTTGGTAGATCACCCCCGCTGGAGTCAGGCGACTGAGCGACGTATCGGCGACTCTAGAGGTGGCTTTGCTCCTAAGATCAAAACCCAAATGTTTAATGGTTATGGTGATCAGGTGGCGAGTATGTACACCGGGATGGATTTGAAAAAATTCTATTGATGCAAAACGATAAGTAAAGTTGGATGAAGTTACTGATCTTCCTATTGGCCCTACTGCCGCTAAATCGTTTGATTTGGCTAGGGTTTACTGATGGTCTGGGCGCCAATCCAATTGAGTTTATTACGCGCTCAACGGGAACATGGGCGCTAGTCTTTTTGTGTTTGACGCTGGCGATGACTCCATTACGTTTGCTAACGAATTCATCAAGGTGGATTCGGTATCGCAGAATGTTGGGTCTATTTTGTTTCTTTTATGCATCACTCCATTTTGTCATTTGGCTTTGGCTAGATCAGGATTTTGATTTAATAGAGATGCTCAAAGATGTAGTAAAGCGGCCCTTTATTACAATGGGCTTTATTAGTCTGGTTTTGCTATTTCCTCTGGCACTGACTTCAACCCACTGGGCTCAAAGAAAACTGGGTCGTCGCTGGGCGCTCTTGCATCGACTGATTTATCTCATTGCCTGCACCGCAATCCTCCACTATTGGTGGCATAAGGCAGGTAAGAATGATTTTGATACCGTCACAATCTATGCAGTAGTTTTGCTATTGCTGTTATGTTGTAGGATTCCTTATATTCGCAAGCTTTTAGGTAAGCGATCTACCATCTAAGAATGTTCAGTTGATGACCCTATTGATATTTTCTCGCACTTCCTTGATTTCTATATTAGGCTTACTGCTGATTTGTTTTGGATCGTCCCAAGTCTTTGCACAGCAAAGTGATCAGAATGTGAGAACCATCGCTACTTTAGATGTTCCTCGCTACTTAGGTACTTGGTACGAGATTGCAAAATTCCCAAACTGGTTTCAGAAAAAATGTGTCTCTAATACTAAAGCTGTTTATAGCGCTAAGCCTAATGGCAATCTTCGAGTCCTTAATAGCTGCAAAACTGCCGCTGGCGAGACTTCAGAGGCAGAGGGTTTGGCTCGCCAAATTGGCAGCAAGGATTCACCCAAATTAGAGGTCCGTTTCGCCCCTGAGTGGCTCTCTTTTTTACCTTTAGTATGGGGTGACTATTGGGTAATTGATTTAGATCCGCAATATCAATTAGCTGCTGTGAGTGACCCTAGAAGAGAGTATCTTTGGGTTCTATCAAGAACCCCTCAGCCTGACCCCAAATCCTATGCTGATTTATTGCAACGCCTAAAGCAACAACAATTCGATATTCAAAAGCTTGAGATTACTGCGCAAAAAAATGAAGGCTCTTGAAAAGCGCATCGGTAATTACTTACTACCACCCGGAATTGAAATTTTCGAGCGTGGATGGCTATCGGCAAACAATATATTGCTCTTCAGTGAGGAAGATGTATCACTAGTTGATAGTGGCTACTGTGCGCACCAACAGATGACTGTTGATCTGGTTGCTAATGCACTGAAGCAGCATGGCTTAAATAAGCTCAATAAAGTGGTCAATACCCATCTGCATTCTGATCATTGTGGCGGTAACGCAGTCTTATCAGAGGTATTTGATTGCGAGATATGGATACCAGAAGCAGAGGCAATTGCCGTACGAGACTGGAATGAGAATTTACTGAGCTTTCAGCAATTAGGGCAAGAGTGTCCAAGCTTCACACACCATGCCCTGCTTGTGCCTGGTGAAGAAATACTCTTAGGCTCTTATCGCTGGCAAATTCTGGCTGCTCCAGGCCATGACAACCATTCAGTCATGTTGTACCAAGAGCAGCATCAAATCTTGATCTCTGCCGATGCGCTATGGGAGGAGGGCTTTGGAGTCATCTTTCCTGAGCTTTGGGGTGAGAGTGGTTTTGAAGAAGTGGCGCAGACCTTAGAGTTAATCGAAGGTCTCCCTGTTGCCCTAGTTATTCCTGGACATGGTAAGCCTTTTACGGATGTCAAAAAGTCAATTGAGACTGCAAAATCCCGCCTCGATTACCTCTCAAGCGATGCTGATCGCAATGCACGTCATGGTGCTAAGGTGCTCCTGAAGTACAAGCTGCTGGAATGGCGAAGCCAGAAGCTAGCAGTGGTCAATGAGTGGATTGCAGGTACGCCTGTACTGGAAAATATTCGCAAGCAGCTCAATATGAGCAGTGAAACTTTCCAGACCTGGTTGGTGGAGGCTCTGGTGAAATCGAAAGCAGCTGTTATCGAAAACGGTTTTTTAATGAATCAAGACTAAAGTGTTCGTCAGAAATTAAACGATAGTTTTCCATAAAAAGACCAGTCGTAGACAGAGTAGCTTTGCACGACCTGTTTGCTGGCACCCACCGCGAATAAAAAACTTTTATTAAGACGATGGGTCACCATGGCATCGAGCGGGATAAACCAGCCACCCCCTCCACCGGTATTCCAAACGATTCCATTCTCATCCCACAATCGAAGTTGCGTGCTGGGGGAGATATTCAATCCAAGCGTTGGAAAAATATTGAGATTGCGAACTAAGGGCGGTTGATTGGGGTTACTAGCAAACGAATTACTCTTGGTATCAAACCCATACATATATCTGAGTAATGGTGAAAAGTCTGAGAGCCTTGAATCGCTTCCCTTATTTGGTACATATACTGTGCCGATCTGAGGGCCGGCAGCCCATTGCCCGTTATTGCCAAATGGAAAAACAACCCTAGCACCTAATGTGCCCTCCCAATTCTTCAGAATACTGGGGTGATTTCCCCAGACCGTTAGCATGGTGTTACCGGCGTTATAAGTGCCGGATGACTGCTCGGTAAGAGTGGGTCCATAAGTTGAAACATAGGAGGTGTCGAGTCGCATGGTGCCTCGCCACTGGTCAAACTGCAGGGGCTGGTAGTAGCGAAGCTTCAAAGTGTCGCTTTGGGTTTGTTCTCCAAAGGTATTGTGATACCCCCAAAATTCCAGAACCCGTTGACTTGAGTACTGATCAGATGCTTTCTCTAGATTTAAAAAGCCTCCAGAGAACTTGCTTTCATCAGCACAAGCATTTCCTATTGATCCCAATGAAATCAGGAGGTGAGCAAAAATACGTAACAATGTCATATACGCAGTAATATAAATGACTCAGCCAATTGGAAAAAATAAGTAGGATATATGGAACATACAGTTTTAGTCACCGGCGCTACTGCTGGCTTTGGAGCGGCAACTGCAAGGCGGTTTTTGGCACATGGCCATCAAGTGATCGCCTTAGGTAGAAGAGTCGAGCGCCTAGCAGCTTTAAAAGCATCCCTGCCAGTAGAGCAGCAGAAAAAATTACTCACCTTGGCGCTAGATGTTTGTGATAGCGCAAAGGTTGATGAATTGGCAGCCACACTACCAGCCGAGTTTTCTAGGGTGACAGTGTTGGTTAATAATGCTGGGTTAGCTTTAGGGCTTGAGCCGGCGCATCAGGCTTTGCTCACGGATTGGGATCAGATGATTGATACTAATATCAAGGGGCTAGTGCATATGACGCGTGCCTTTTTACCGGGAATGGTAGAGCGCAAGTGCGGCCATGTGATTAATCTGGGCTCAGTAGCGGCAAATTACCCCTATCCTGGTGGCAACGTCTACGGCGGCACTAAAGCCTTTGTTCAGCAATTTAGCTTAAATCTCAGGGCAGATTTAATTGGTACTCCAGTACGCGTTACTTGCGTTGAGCCAGGGATGTGCTCTGGAACTGAGTTTTCGAATGTGCGCTTTAAAGGTGATGACAGTAAGGCTGGTAAGGTTTACACCGGAGT
This sequence comes from Polynucleobacter sp. Nonnen-W13, assembly GCF_018881735.1. Classification (NCBI taxonomy): domain Bacteria; kingdom Pseudomonadati; phylum Pseudomonadota; class Betaproteobacteria; order Burkholderiales; family Burkholderiaceae; genus Polynucleobacter; species Polynucleobacter sp. Nonnen-W13. Next base: position 382,557 of record NZ_JACVPU010000001.1, read on the forward strand.
GAAAGCATTAAGTGCAGATGATGTAGCAGAGGCTATTTATTGGTCCGCTAACTTACCAAGTCATATGAATATTAATTTAGTAGAGCTAATGCCAGTGCAGCAGTCTTTCAATGGCTTTAATGTTCACCGTGGTGAACTGCAATAAAATCTAAATTGTCGGTTTCCATTGGTAAAACTTGGGGTAGACGCGCATCACTACTGGCCCGTCGAAATCCCACGATTTACAGGTACCCAAATAGAGTGGTGGTTTGTTGTCATCCGGATCAAATAGTGCTCCTGGAATAGACTGAAATGCGGCGGTAGCAATATTGCTGAGTAGCTCTCGTAAATGAGTGCACCCCTTAATGCCTCCAAGGTGTTCATTAATAGTTTTTCGCCAACCCTTACCAATGCGCGTGCCAATCAGTGCATCCATTGGAGGTATTACTTGCGGACATTCTGGGTGGGGATGGCTGTCCATGGCCACTTCAATTGCTTGAATCACTAATTCAGTGTTCACAGTAATGCGAACCCACATATCGTGGAAAGCTTGGCCTGGCTCCCAGGTTTTTCCGCCGGTAGTAAATGGCTGAAATTTAAAATCTCGTAAATGCGCTTCAATATCCCACTGGCCATCTTCTCGAGCGTAGCCCTGAAAAGTAATTTCACGAGTATGGAGAGGATTTCTGGGTGCTGGGGTTGAGAGCATGGCAGTAGTAAGTAAGAAGCTTGTAGGCGATATCTAGCCATCATAACGGCTTCATTTGTCGGTTACTGGGAGTGCGGCTTTGTAGTATTCTCGGCATGATATGGCCAAACCAATTTCTCTCGAAAAAATACTATTTAGCCAAGGCTTTGGGACCAGGCGCTATTGCAGCGATTTAGTCTATGCCGACCTAGTCAAGGTCAACGGTGTTCCAGCAGATGATCCAGAAGAGCGTATTGCTACCGAGGGATTAATGCTGAATGTAGAGGGGAAAGATTGGGAGTTTCATGAAAAGGCCTATATTGCGTTTAACAAGCCGCCAAACTATGAGTGTTCTCATAAAACCACGCATCATCCAAGTGTCTATAGCTTATTACCTAAGCCTTTTGTAGAAAGAGGATTGCAATGCGTCGGGCGTCTAGACTTTGACACTACCGGCTTAATTTTGATATCGGATGATGGTCAGTTTATTCATAAGATGACTACGCCAAAGAAAAACATTGGCAAGGTGTATGAAATCACAACTCCTGAGCCCATTACCCAAAATCAGATTGATCATTTGTTAACAGGCGTGGTGTTGGATGATGATCCAAAGCCCTGTCTTGCTTCAGCATGTAAGCAGCTTGGGGAGAATGTATTAGCCATGACTATTGTTGAGGGTCGCTATCATCAAGTCAAACGAATGATGGCTGCAGTAGGTAATCATGTTGCTAAGCTGCACCGTACTGAAATCGGACAATACATCATGCCAGCAGATTTGGCTGAAGGTGAGTGGCGCTGGCTCTATCCAGATGATTTGCATAGACTATCGCAGAGTGTTGGAGCTCCCATTGCCTAAACCGAATCTACTTTCTAAAGATTTTGACTTTGCAACAGTGTTGCCGCAGTGGCAGGTACATCCTGATACTCAAGAGCTAGAGCGGGTGTTTATATTTAAGGACTTTAAGAGTGCCTTTGAGTTCATGACCTTGTGTGCAGACTTCGCTGAAGAGTTTGATCATCACCCCGACTGGTCAAATACTTGGAACAAGGTATCAGTACGATTGAGTACCCATTCCCTGAGGGCGCTGACTGAGTTAGACGTCGCCATGGCACGTGCCATGGATCAGTTCGCCCTACAAATCTTGGCTTAATTCGTTTTACTGCACTTCCTCATCATCTTCATCCTCGGAGGTGATGCTCATGAGGATGGTTGCTAAGAGACCATAAACCACTTCTGTGGCGATCATGCCATCTTCATCAAGCTCATCAATCAGATCATTCAGGCAATCTTCTGTTGGCTCATTTAAGAGTGTCATGGCGCATTCGCACCCGTAATCAAAATCTTCGTCGTTTTGGGTTTGAGTATCGTTCGTCATAGGAATCCTTTAAGTGATGCTGCAGAATAGCAAATAAAGACTCGCAAGCCCAGCCCTATTATTTTAGTAGCGCAAGAACTTCTTTGAAGACAGGGTTTTGAGCTGTCTTTAGCCACTCAAATCCAAGCATCTCAACAGTAATCAGTCGTGCTCCAGCAATGCCTAGTCGATCAAGCGCAATTTGCTTATCGAGTGCTCGGCGCGAACCAACTCCATCCACTACTACGGAAACATCGTAGCCCTCATCGATCAGTTTAAGTGCTGTTTGCATTAAGCAAACATGGGTTTCACATCCCATCAGAATGCACTGTTGGCGATTATCAGGAATGGCGGCAGTTAAGCCATCAGCGCAGGCATTGAAGTGCTCTTTCTCAATCGTTTTACTGCAATAAGACTGAATGGGTTCGAGATTGCTGCCTAAGCTACTCGGACTTTGCTCTGTGCCGATAATTGGAATCTCGAGTAGTTGGGCAATTTGTGCAACGCGAATACATTGCTTGAGCACTGCTTCACCTTGAGCAATCGCAGGCATCAGGCGCCCCTGTAAATCGATCAAGATGAGAATTGAATTTTCTGAGTGGATTTGGTTTGATGGATTCACAGTGTCAGGCTCACAGTTTTAAAGTCAAGCTCATCATCCTGACTATGAATCTGAAAACCCAGATCAGAGACAAGATGAAGCATTCTAGAATTTTTACTCAAGACATACCCCAGCATTTCTTGTAACCCATTCTTTTTCGCATATGCAATGAGATCACGCATTAAATGCGTGCCAACACCCTGTGTAGTATGGCTATCGCTCACACTCAGGGAGAATTCACAAGCATTTTGATTGGGAGGTGTTACATAACGTGCAATTCCAATAATCTCCTCAGCACCAGCATGACTTGTCATGGCCGCAAGCAATGCCATTTCTTTTTTATAGTCTAAGTGCAAGATGTCATCCAGAAAGTCATCTGGAAGTTTAGAGATAGCGTGAGCAAATCGGAGATAGCGACTTTCTGGCGAAAGATGATTAAACAGCTCTATGATTCGCTCTCGATCATTCGCTTGGATGGGGCGAACCTTGTAATGACTCCCATCGCTAAGCGTATAGACCTTATTGGTAAAAGGAGTCGATGTATTCATAAGAGGTGGATAAGGGCTAGTTATTCTAGGATACCTGCTTTATGTATCTACTCGAAGTCTTTTGGCTCTAGAATGGCATTCTGATGTTTCAGCTCTCAGCAGCCTATTGGCGATTGTGTGATCCAGTACAAATAGGAAAGAGTGATGCGTATTCCAGTCCAGTTCAGAATCATTTTTGTTTTCAGTATTGCTTTTGGTTTTGCACCCTCAAGCATTCTTATTGCGCAAACATTCTCTCCTTACACTCCAGCGCAAATCCAAGAATTCAATAGCCAGCCTATTGCTCCTTTAGAAACTCCTGCTGGCCCGGTTTATATAGAGCGCCCACCTATCAGTCAGCTTCCAAATACACCTATTGATTCGCGTTATATCAAAAATCCAGATGGTGAGGAACAGGCTGAAGCGCAGGGTGCCCAATCCGCCGCGCCGTTTGAACCAATCCCAGCGACCATGGTTTTTTAATGATCGCAAACTGTTAACATTACTTCTACATTTTAAAAAAGAGTTATCCATGAAATCCCTTTCCAGTTTATATCTCATAAGTCTTGTAATGGCCTTAGGACTGTCAACGGCTGCATATTCTCAGAATGCATTACCCGTAAATGCCGCTGCTTCTGTAAATGGAATGATCATCAGCAATGATGTTGTTGAGCAAGGTATTCAGGCGGCCTTAGCCCAGGGTCAAAAAGATTCTCCAGAGCTGCGTAATGCAGTCTTAGGAAAAATGATTGAAATCGCACTCCTGTCTCAGCAGGCTGAGAAAGATGGACTTGCTAACTCTGATAGAGCCAATACGCAGCTGGCCTTGATTCGCCAAAATTATTTAGCAGACTTAGAGTTATCTACTTATATGTCTAAAAATCCAGTGAGTGATGCGGACGTGCAAGCAGAGTACAACCGTGAGATTACGTCTTTAGGTTCACAAGGCATGATTGTGGAGTACAAGGTAAGTGACATTGCTGTAGCTACTGAGGCTGATGCACAAGCTGCCCTAGCTAGAATTAAGAAAGGTGAGGCTTTTGATAAAGTGGCTAAGAGTGTTTCACTTGCACCCAATAAGGTGCAAGGTGGTGCTGTAGGCTGGGTGCAGGCCGGGCAAACTTTGCCGCAGATTGCCGCTGTTCTCACAGTCTTGTCTAAGGGCCAGGTTTCTCCTAACCCAATTCAGATGCCGCAGGGGTGGTATTTAATTAAGTTGGAAGATAAAAAATCTAGCAAGCCCCCAACTTATGAGCAAGCTAAAGCAGTCATTCGTAATGGCCTGGTGCAGAAGAAACAGTTTGAATTCCTCTCCCAATTACGTCAGGGTGCGAATATCGTCGTACGCTAAACCGGAGTAATTTAGCTTGCTACACCAAAAAGGGCGCCAAAGCGCTCTTTTGCATTTCTGCCTGCCGCTCTAGTGGTATTTCTCTATCTCAATGCCTGGCATTCAGGAGTAGATTAAATAAACCACTAATTAAGCTAGGGAGATATGCATGAGTAAGAATCCATTTGACTTGAATGCAATGGCAAATCAAACCAAGGGTATGAAGGCTGCGCAGGCAGTCGGCCAAGTAGCGCTAAGTAGCGCTCAGGAGATCGCTCAATTAAATCAGCGCGCTGCACAAGAGCTTTCCTCTCGAATGCAAGCCAAAGTAGCGGAGCTCATGAAAACACAGGATCCTAAGGCGGTATTTGATTATTTACATGCTGAGGTATTGCAAGAGGCTGCTAAAGAGGTTGCCGAGTATCAGTCCCAACTATTTCAAGCCTTAGCTAGTGGAAACAAAGAGCTAGCAAAAATTGCCGAGGCAATGATCAAAGAGTCGCAACATGACTTAATTCATTTTGTGAATGAGGCGACACAAAATTCTCCTGCAGGTGCTGAGCCATATACCTCGATATTCAAAACCTCTTTTAATAATGCACTTGAAAATTTTGATCTGATTCGAGCAGCTATGACAGATTCATTTTCAAACTTTGAGAAGAGTAGTCCTGCAGTAAGGCAAAAAAAGAAGTAAATACAAAACAGTAAATAAAAAACCAATACAGAGTCTTGAAAGCCCAAGAATTCAGTTATGGGTTGCAGTGACTACAGAGAGATGGGTTTGCAAATGTTAGCGTCTTGATGCCCTTGACATCTCGATACTCACATTTGAGACATCCCCATATTTTTGTGATCTCTTGATTGGTGGGCATGCCACACGCATTGCAGGGTAAGCCACGCTGGATGTCTTTGATCCAATAGCCCGGTATCTGGCATGCTGGGCATAAAGAGTTGAGCTTGTTTGCAAGATCGAGAGTTGCTAGCCGAATATTTTCCATTCGCGTAGGATTGGCAAAGGCTCTGAGGTCATTTTCAACATACACAATCCCTTTCGACGAGTGCGCGCAAGCCCATTCAAAGGCATCCCTCAGTTGCTTGATATTGCCAATATTTTTGATTGATTGTGGGTGGTATTGATCCGTTGGCTTAATCACTAGAAGATGAGATGGAAATAGCGCAGTATGCGCAAATTTTTCTAACTCCTCCCAATGTTTTACATAGGCATGATTGTTTTGTGCGGGAGTGCTGTGAAACCCCGTAATTTCTAGTTGTAGTTTTGAGTCAATCAGGATAACTAGTTCGCTATTCCATGCCAACATGCCAGTAAATGGGTCAGAATTAAACGCCCCCTCATTTGCAAGGCCAAGATCTGTGCCGATCAGTTCCATGCCGATCTGGGCTTTCTTTCTTGCAGCCTCAAGCTGGCTGCCATACCTGGGTGTCTCTAAAGTAAAAGTTCCCAGTAGATCGGTATCGTAAGCATCAGTATGTTGTATGTCCATCCCGGTGGCGGGCTGTAAGACTGAGCTCAATACATGCTCTTTGCCATGTTTTGTTAAAACGCTTGCTGTTCTATTGAAATAAATACCCATTTGAATATCTCATCGTAGGACTGATGGACTGATTACATTACTAATTTTGCAATCATGGCATAAAGAGGTATACCTAAAATAATATTGAATGGGAAGGTGATGCCGAGGGACATACCCATATAGAGGGCTGGATTAACTTCTGGCAATGCATGTCGTAAAACTGCTGGCACGGCAATGTAAGAGGCGCTTGAAGCGAGCACCATCAGCAAAATAGTATTGCCAAGTGGTAGGCCAATGAACTTACAGAAGGCTAGTGCAATCAAGGCGTGTGAAAGCGGGGAGGCAATGGCGTAGAGCAAGGTAATGGGGGGCTTGCCATACAAGCCCTTAATATTTCTAGCTGCCATTAAACCCATATCGAGTAGAAAAAATGCGAGCATTCCCTTGAAAAGATCAATCGAAAATGGTGCCATGAGTTTTTGGCCGGCATCACCGCTCACGAGGCCAACCACCATTGAACCAAGCAGCAGGAGCTGCGCACCATCAGTAAATGACTCATGTAGGATTTTTGAGATACCCGTTTGTTGAAGTCCTGTTTGGGTTTGTTTTGCATGCGCCGCCCTAGCTTTATTTGCCAAAACAATTGCCAAGATGATTGCTGGGGACTCCATGAGTGCCATTGCTGCTGCCATATGGCCCCCATAACTAATATTGAATTGATCTAAGTATTGGGTAGCCGTAATGAATGTGACTGCACTGACGGAGCCATAGGTTGCAGCTACAGCTGCTGCATCAAAGGTATTGAGTTTGGTTCTGAGGATTTGGTAGCCAATGATCGGAATCAAGATGGCTAGAAAGATAGCAAGACCAAGTGAGAGCGCGATTTCTGTCGTAAAGCCTGATTTATGTAAGGCAAATCCTCCTTTGAGACCCAAGGCCATCAAGAGGTAAAGCGAAAGAAATCTTGCAATCGGTGGTGGAATTTCCAGGTTGGATTTAACAGCGCCAGCAAATGCGCCAAATAAGAAAAAGAGAATTGCTGGGTCTAAGAAATTTGCCATGATTTAACGTTTAATAATTGCTTCTACAAGAGGATGCTGAATTTTCTTCTCCGAGCGAATAGCATAAAAATATTCGTAAATATGTTCACACTTACCAATCATCTCAATGTGATAGGTTTCTTGTAAATCTTTCCTGATGCTCTCTCCTGCTGGAAACACTCCAAGGCCGCTGGCCGCAAACGTTTTTAAGAGGGCACTGTCCTCAAACTCCCCGGTAATGTTGGGGTTGATCCCGTTTTCAGAAAACCATTGATCAATCAAGTGTCTAACCTTGGAATGAGAGGTAGGCAGTAGGATGGGTAACTCATTAAGACATTCTGGAAATGGTTTTTTGGATTGCTTCAGTAGTTTCTTGGGGCCAAACCAAGCAATTGCTGACTTCATCAATTCTTCGCTGTAGACGTGTAGATTTTTGTTGGCTGGAGCAGGCCTATCCGCAAGCACGATATCTAATCGATGCAAAGCTAGATCAGCCAGGAGGTCTTCAAACTCACCCTCGTGTGCAATGAGTTGAACACCATCCTTCTCTAGAATCGGTGCTAGTAATTGCCGAGTTACGAGCTTGGGAAGTCCATCAGAGACGCCAACGGTAATTTTGATTTTGCGGGAGCTTGCAGCCTCTCTGACTGCCTCAGGCAGTTGCTCTCCTAGGAGAAAAATCTGATCGGCAATTTCTAGAGCTGCATATCCAGATTCAGTGAGAGTAATGCCGCGACCAGCCGGCTTAAATAGGAGATAACCGAGTGATTTCTCTAATTCGTGAACTTGGGCACTAATCGTCTGAATTGCGATATGGAGACGTTCGGCGGCCCTAGACATACTGCCTTCTTTGGCTACTACCCAAAAATAGTAAAGGTGGCGGTAGTTATAGAGCATTTTAATTGTCAGTTTTTTACGAAATTACTATCAATATATATCTGCTTTTAACTTAAAGCAAATAGGCCTAAATTAACCCCATAGAAATCCATGGAATACATGGATGATTTTTAGAGGAGATGAAATTGGAACTATTTAGCCCGGAGTTTTTTTCGGCATTACTGGCAATTATTGTCATTGACTTGGTGCTTGCGGGTGACAACGCGATCGTCATTGCGATGGCCGCAAGGAATCTGCCAGCACATCTGCAGAAAAAAGCGATTATCTGGGGCGCTGTAGGTGCAATTGCAGTGAGAAGCGCTATGACACTGGTGGTGGTCTATTTACTGAAGATCCCTGGTTTGATGCTGATAGGCGGCTTATTGTTAGTTTGGATTGCATATCGCCTGCTTAATCCCGAGCAAGAGAATGATGAGCATGGCAATGCGTCTACAACCTTTTGGGGTGCAATGAAAACCATTGTGATTGCAGATGCCATCATGGGTCTGGATAACGTACTCGCGGTTGCAGGTGCATCACACGGTAGTTATGTTCTCGTTGTATTGGGGCTGCTCATTAGTATTCCAGTTGTTATCTGGGGCTCAACACAAATACTCAAAATCGTAGAGCGCTATCCTTCAGTAACTTACTTAGGCGCTGCTGTACTTGCTTGGACAGCTGCAAAAATGATGATTTCAGAGCCTATCTCTCAAGATTGGCTTGCTACTCAGAGTCCAGCCTTGGAATACCTCATTCAAGTGGTAGTTGTATTGGGTGTATTAATTAGTGGCTTTATTAGAAGTAGGCGTGCACTTGAAGATGTTATTGCTCCTTCGGTGGTTATGCCGGAGTCTGCAAATATGGTTTCATCACAGCAGTCCACTCATTTTGGAGAAAGCAACATGAATAAAATTCTGATTCCAGTAGATGGTTCAAAAAATTCAGAGATGGCAGTAAAGCATGCTGTAAATACTTATGGTCAAGATCCTAATGCATATTTTCATCTGTGCAATGTTCAGCCTACCTTGTATCGACACATCGGAAAATTTCTGAGCAAGAAAACAATTAATGAGTGGCATGCTGAGCGGGCAGCTCTGGCATCCGCATCAGCCTCCGCTTATCTCGAAAAGCAGGGCCTAAACTTTGCCTTCACCTACGTCTGCGGAGACACAGGCACTGCCATTCGTGATGAGGCTGTGAGACTGGAATGTAATCGCATTGTGGTTGGTACTTCGAAGAAAAACTCTCTGAGCCGTTTATTTGAAAACTCCACTACTGCCAAGCTGCTAGAAATCAGTAATATACCGGTAGAAGTAGTAACGGGCAGCTCCTTACCCGTACTTGAGCGTTGGGGTATCCCAGCTCTCGGTGCTGGTGCAGCCACAGCCTTGATGGCTGTAGTGATTGACTAGTTTTACCCTGCTGTTTTCTTTTTGCCCTCATTTTGAGGGCATTTTTTTATCTAAAAATACTCAGTTAAATACTGAAATAAAGTCAATTAAATTCATCTTTATTAGGAAATAAAATCTGTCTATTCTGTACTGGTATTTAACAAAGGAGATAGCAATGAATCTGATCTTAGAAGCCAAGGAAGAAGTCGAGCCAGAATTAAAAGCCTTCACAGAAAATCGAGTGAAATTTTCTTTAAAACGACTTTTATGGATGGTGAGGAAAATTAAGATTCGCTATTCAGCAATTTCGCCTTCAAAGACTACTTGCAATCAAAATTGCATAGTTAGCTTGGAGACATTTGATCATCATCAAATCGAAGTCAGTATGACTGCTAGGGATAAGCGCATAGCGCTTGAGATGTGTCTTAAGAAAATATATAAGCTGGTGCAAAAGGCGTTTCATAAAAGTCAGCAATATGGCCGATTTTCAAAACATGTCTATACATGAGCGAATCATTCCCAATGCAATTCATTCGCCATAAGTGTGATCTAATATCTACTGAACATGTGGGGAGTAGCCTGCTCAGTTATCTGAGTCCTTTTTATCGTCAATTCGACCCTTGGGTCCAGTATAGAGGTGAGTCAATATCAAGGCAAGACCATTTAAATCTTTATAAATGGTTATCTTTTGAACATGCAGCCCCAATCTTTGCTTTATTTGCTAAAAATCATGCGCAAATCCCTGATTTTGGGAATTTTGTCCGCTTTCGATCCGGTGGAGCGAGATAATCAAAGAACTAATTTATTTTCTCAAAGTCTTGTAATGACTGCCATGAGGTTCGCGCCGATACTCCTGACGTACTTCCTATTGATAGGCGGAGTCAGTGCGCAAGTTCAAAAGCCCTTGAAGCTCAATGAGCTCATTGAGATTGCATTGGAGTCGAGCCCTCAGGTCTTGGCGGCGCGGGATCAATCCAAGGCAATTAAAGGGCAGCTCTCTTCAGCTCGTGCGATTCCAAATCCCGATTTTGAAATGAATACCGGGCAACAGAGGTCGGTATCTGGGCCGTTAACCACCGGCAATGTCTCGTCGTGGTCGGTGACTCAGCCTTTGGATATGCCTTATACCCGCTACCCTAGAGTAAATGCTGCCGAGGCGAATGTCCGCGCTGCAGAGGCCTCCCGTATCGCTTTTGAAATCGAAATGATTTCAAGAGTGCAGCAGCGTTTCTATGAATTAATGCGTCGCGATGCAGAGTTAAAAGCTGCCGAAGAAGATTTAAGTCTGACAAAGCAAATTCGCGATCGTATGCAAATTCGTTATGACGTCGGCGATACCGCTCGATTTGAATTGATTCGAGCGCAAACGGAATTTCTGAATGCGCAAATTAATGCTGAATCCAGCAAGCTCAGGGTTGAGCAGGCCAAAGGCCAGCTCAGGCAGGTGGTGGGGCATGGCTTGCCACCTGACTATGAGGTTGTTTCGCAAGTCCTCAAGATAGAGCCATTACCTCCTTTGCCGATATTACTCAGCGAGCTTCATGCGCAAAGTCCTGAGTTGCAGAAGGCAAAAGCTGAAGTCGAGGCAACTGAGTCAAAGCTGAGTTTTGAGCAGAACTCTCGCTTACCTCGACTCTCTATAAAAGCCCAGCAATATAACGACCCTAACTTTACTGATCGCCTGTATGGCTTGGTGGTAAGTATTCCTATTTGGGATTTTAAGGGTGGTCAGATTGCTGAGGCACAGGCCAATGCATCTAGAGCGAAGAATCAATTCAATGCTCAGAGCCAAAGTCTTGAGCAGCAATTAGAGACTGCTTATAAGCTTTACCAAATGACCAGCTATCAAGTAAAAATATTAGATCAAGAGGTTGTTCAGTTAGCTTCGAGTGCAAGGCGGATTGCTGAAGTTTCTTATCGCTATGGTGAGCGTGGCATGCTCGAGTATTTAGATGCACAAAGAACATTCAGAGTTGCTCGTAATGATTTGATTAAGGCGCGTTTTGATTTGGCTTCTGTCCTGACGGAGATTGAGCGTTTAAGAGCAACCCCAGAGTGGATTGCAAAAATTGAGAGTGGAAAGTAATGAAGCAAAAGTTCACAATAATGATGGATCAGTTAAAGGCTTTGTATACCCAATACTTGGCGATTGCAAAAGTCTATCTTCAAGAATGGATCGTTGTTGTTATCAAAACCCAGCATGATCTATATGTACTGACCCATGAGTGGTTTAGTGCCCATTTGCCTCGGGTGGCTCAGCAATACGATAAGAGCCCTCAGTGGACACAGAAAAGCCTTTTTTATCTTCCGTGGTTTTGTTTATTCTTGATCATCCTGAATTACTTCAATGTATTTGATCGCAGCCCAAGTATTAAATCGGTCCAAGACCCCAATGTGGTGATCGTGAATCAGGACTTACGCAATATGATTACCGACGGGCGCATCTACACCGGCACTTTTGTGGAGGAGCTGCGTGCTTCCGGCCGCGTTGATTTCAATGAACTATTTCTGTCGCGTATTGGCGCAAATGTCACGGGTCGTGTTTCCGATATTTTGGCGATTCCGGGACAGCGTGTGAAGCAGGGCGATATTTTGGCGAAGATTACTTCTACAGAATTGACGCAATCTCAGCTGTCTTACTTGAAGGCAAAGAGCGCTAGTCAGTTGGCTGATCAAGCCGCTAATCGTGCCAGAATTCTATACAAAGAGGATGTGATTGCTTTAGCAGAATTGCAAAGACGTGAGGCCGAAGCTAGCAGTGCAAAGGCAGAGTTTCGAGCCACCAATGACCAATTGCGCGTTCAGGGCATGGATCAGCCCAGCATTGATCGTTTGGCGAAATCAGGTGTGATTGAGTCTATTAATAATGTCATTGCAACCATCCCAGGCGAAATTGTTGAGCGCAAAATTAATAAGGGGCAGGTAGTTCAACCTGCTGATGCTTTATTTACGGTTGCTGATTTAAGTACTCTTTGGGCTGTCTCGGAGATTCCGGAGAGTAATGCCTATCTCATTCATAAGGGTCAGAAAGTAACCCTAGTTATTCCGGCCTTAAGAAATGCATCAATTGAGGGTGTTGTTGCCCACGTCGATTCGATCGTCAACCCGCAAACACGCACAGTAGTCGTCAGAATGGAAGTGCCTAATAAAGATGGCCTCATTAAGCCGGGCATGTTAGCAACTATGATGATTGAGAGTCAGCCTACAGAGCGCTTACTAGTTCCATCTAGTGCAGTGATCCGTGAAGATAACCATGATCATGTCTTTATACGTGAGGATGAGGACACCTATCGGATGGTCACAGTCAAATTAGGTCCTGAGGGTAAGGGTTATCGCCCAGTCATCTCCGGTCTGAAAGATGGCCAGGAAATTGCCATCAATGGTGCCTTCCATTTAAATACTGAACGTAAGAGACAGTTGAGCGGTGGTTAGTCACGATGATTGAAAAAATTGTTCGCCTTTCATTACAACAGCGTTTATTAGTTGTCATCATTGCACTGGTCTTGTTTGTTGCAGGCTTACTGGCAACAAAACGACTATCGGTCGATGCATTTCCTGATGTTACTAACGTTCAGATTCAGATTGCAGCAGAGGCGCCAGGCCGATCTCCAGAAGAGGTTGAGCGTTTTGTAACGGTGCCGGTTGAGTTGAGTATGACGGGCTTACCCGGCTTAACGGAGATGCGTTCACTCAATCGCAATGGCCTATCAGTCATTACATTAGTGTTTACGGAAAAGACCGATCTCTACTTTGCAAGGCAGCTGGTTACTGAGCGTTTGATTGAGGTAGCTTCTGCAATGCCAGTCGGCATCACTCCTGTAATGGCACCGCCGTCGACAGGTTTGGGAGAAATCTATCAATATACGCTCGATCATCCCTCCGATGGCGATAGGCAATTAACGGTTGAGGAGCTTGAGGAGCGTCGTACGATTCAGGACTGGGTGGTTCGTCCAATGTTGCGTTCAATTTCTGGTGTTGCTGAGATTAATACGCAAGGTGGATACGCTCGTGAATATCAAGTCTTGGTAAACCCCGAAAGATTACGTCACTATCAAGTGGGTCTTCGAGACATCTATGAGGCACTTGCCAGAAATAATGCAAATTCTGGTGGTGGGCAGTTGCCTACGTATGCAGAGCGCTATCTAATCCGTGGCGTGGGCCTGATCACTAAGCCTGAGGACATCGGCAAAATTATTCTCAAGGAAGTAAAGGGTATTCCGGTCTACGTCAGGAATGTGGCTGAAGTGACTATTGGTAGCGAAATGCGTCAGGGCGCTGCTATTAAGAATGGCTATACCGAAAGTGTTGCTGGCATCATTCAAATGATCCGTGGTGGAAATGCCCGTGAAGTAGTTAATCGTATCAAGCTCAAAGTGGCTGAGATTAATGAGGGCAAGTTATTACCTGACGGACTGCAAATCGTGCCGTTTTACGATCGCACAGATCTTGTCAATGCAGCGATGTTTAATGTCGCCAAGGTATTGATTGAAGGCGTCATTCTTGTAGTCATTCTGCTATTTTTATTCTTGGGTGATGTTCGCTCCTCCCTCATTGTGGTGGCCACTTTAATTTTGACGCCGCTATTAACCTTCTTGGTAATGAATCGGTATGGTATCTCTGCCAACCTGATGTCCCTTGGAGGTCTTGCGATTGCGATCGGCATCATGGTGGATGGATCTGTAGTGGTGGTAGAAAATACCTTTGCCAAGTTAGGTGAAAGGCTCAAAATGGGCGAGTCGAAGATTCGTATTATTTTGGAGGCCGCTACTGAGGTTGGTACGCCAGTGTTATTTGGTGTGGGCATCATTATTTTGGTTTTCATGCCGCTTCTTTCCTTGGAAGGCATGGAAGGAAAAATGTTTGCGCCCATGGCGATTACGATTGCCATCGCATTAACCATCTCCCTCATTCTTTCATTTACCTTGTCACCAGTCTTGTGCTCTTATGTTCTTAAAGGCGGGAGTGAGGATGACACCAAAATTGTGGCGCGTTTACGTACGCCTTATGAGCGCTGGTTGCATTGGTGTCTTGCCAATCCCAAATTGGTGGTTAAAAGATCTTTGATGGGATTAGTTGCTAGCATCATTGGCTTTACCTTGCTCGGCAAAGCATTTATTCCAGTGATGCAAGAAGGTTCGATTACGCCAGTCATCATACGTGCCCCAAATATTTCTTTAGACGAATCTATTAAGCTAGAGTTTGAGGCGATCAAACGCATCATGACGATTCCGGATGTGAAGATGGCGGTATCTCGTTTAGGTAAGGGTGAGTCTCCCGCAGATCCGGGTCAGCCTAATGAATCCGATCCAATCGTCACCCTAAAGCCGATAGGTGATCGCAAGTTTAGCCAGGAAGAGATTGCCCAGCAAATCCGTGACAAGCTGAAAACTTTGCCGGGTATTGAACTCTCTATTTCTCAGCCCATCGCAGCACGTGTTGATGAGATGGTTTCCGGAGTTCGCTCACAGGTAGCAATCAAAATTTTTGGAGATGATTTAGTTACCCTGCAAAAGCTAGGTGGCCAAATTAGTCAGATCCTGACCAAAATGAAGGGTAGTAATGACCTGCGTATAGAGCAAGCTTCCGGACAAAATTACTTAAACATCACTATTAACCGTGATGCAATTGCCCGCTACGGTATCAATGTTTCTGATGTAAATGATGTCATTGAAACTGCTATTGGCGGTAAGCAGGCCAGTACTGTGTATGAGGGTCAGAGAAGATTCCCATTGCTATTACGTTACCCAGCCCCTTACCGAGATAACGTAGATGCAATCAGCAATATTATTTTGCATTCTCCAGATGGTGCTCAGGTGTTATTGCGCGACCTCGCAGATATTGCGCTTGTTGATGGCCCAGCGCAGATCTCTAGAGAGTCTGGTAAGCGGCGTTTAGTCGTGGGTGTAAACGTTGATGGGCGAGATCTCGGCGGCTTTGTTAAAGAAGCACAAGAGTTGATTGCCAAGCAAGTAGAGCTTCCACAAGGCTACTCACTGCAGTGGGGCGGTCAGTTTGAGAATATGCAACGGGCGATGGCGCGTTTGATGATCATCATCCCGCTAACAATCTTAGCGATCTATTTTCTGCTCTTCATGCTCTTCAAGTCATTGCGCCTAGCTGGATTGATTATTTTGGTCTTACCATTTGCCTCGATTGGCGGTGTATTTGGTTTATTTATATCCGGCGAGTATCTATCTGTGCCAGCTGCGGTTGGTTTTATTAACCTCTGGGGTATTGCGGTACTCAATGGCGTGGTGCTGATCTCATTCATTAAGCAATTACGTGAAGATGGTTACTCCATGGAAGATGCGCTATTGCATGGTTGTGGTCATCGCTTTAGGCCAGTCATGATGACTGCTTCAGTTGCGATGTTGGCTTTGGTGCCCATGCTATTTTCTGGCGGCCCAGGCTCTGAGGTAACCCGGCCGCTAGCAGCCGTGGTGATCTCAGGTCTGATTACCTCAACCGCATTAACATTACTAGTACTACCGGTCCTATATAGATGGTTTGAAGATAAAGAGGTGGAAGCATGATGGAAGTGAAGGCGGTTATTCGCCCAAATAAGTTAGCTGCTCTCCGAACAGCCTTACTAGAAATCCCAGGCTTCCCAGGGATGACTGTAACTAAGGTCGAGGGCTGTAGTGCTCCCAGTCGAACAGGTAAATTCAATATTAAAGATGAGTTAACAGACTACTCAGCGAAAGTGAAGATTGAGATTGTTTGTAATGATGAGATTACAGAAGTTCTGATGGACCGTATTGTGACTATTTGCCAAACAGGACAGGTAGGGGACGGTGTTGTCTGGTGTACTGAGGTTCCGAAGGCTTTCTTCATCTCTAAGACTTCTGTATAGGGATGCTCTTCAATTCTTCGGTATGATGTTTTCTAAGCTATTAAATTATTGCCAATCATCTTGGAGAGTATTTTGAAAAATATCATTGATCGTATTGATCACATTGTTCTGACCGTAACTGATATTGAGCTCACGACTCAGTGGTACGAAAAAGCGTTAGGTTTTGAGCGTGAGTTTTTTACTGGTCCAGAAGGGCAGCCACGTTATTCATTGCGTTTTGGACAGTTAAAAATCAATCTTCAGGACAAAGATACTGATACTCCTACCAAGGCCAAAGTTCCCACGATTGGTTCGGGAGACTTTTGTTTGATTTCAGCAATTCCCTTGGATGACTTTATTGCGCATCTGCACAAGCATGCTGTTGTTATTGATGTTGGGCCTGTGCCAAGGCGCGGTGCTCTTGGGCCCATTCGTTCGGTCTACTTACGTGACCCAGACAATAATCTCGTAGAGGTTGCTGAGTACGTCTAGTGCTTACCTGGATCTGATACGCCTAACTGGCGCGCAAGATCCAGAAAGTCTTTTGCATGGTAGTTAGTAAATTGCTCCACATGCAGATCATTGCGTAAATGATTTTTACCAAACTCCAGCGGGCGCTCAATAAAGGCTGTTTGTAATCCACAGGCGTGAGCAGCCTCCAAGTCATCCTTGTGTGCGGCAACCAACATCACTTCTTCGGCGGAAAGATTGAAGATGTCCGCTACACCCAAATAGGTTTCGGGGTCGGGTTTGTAATGGCGGAACACTTCAGCCGAAAGAATTAAGTCCCAAGGTAAGCCAGCATTTTTTGCCATAGCAGCTAATAAGCCCATATTGCCATTTGAGAGAGTGACGATCGTGAACTGACTTTTGAGCTGATGCAGACCTTCAACAGCCTCTGGCCAGGGATTGAGCCGATGCCAAATCAGATTGAGATGCTGTATTTGAGTGTCAGACAAAGAGTGGACTTTAAATGTCTTGAGAACATCAATCAGGATCATATGATGGAGATCATCAATTTTGGTCCAAGGTAGTTCGCCAGAGCGTACGCGAGCCATAGCTGGCCTGTAGCCTTGCCGCCAGGCTGTAGCAAAGGCATCAGGATCGACCGGTAGTCCTAGTCGAGTGACCTCGGCCGCTATGGAGCCATGCCAGTCAACCACCGTGCCAAAAACATCAAACGCTAGTACCTTGGGTGCTTTATTCATGAGGAAGATTCTTGCTTGCTATGGGGCTTTTGTCAAACAAGCGGCTCACGCATGAATTGCTGGGAGTTGATAAAATGACCAATGCCCTGAAAGGGGGTCATTGCATCTAAGCATCTAACAAGGATTGAATATGGGTGGTATTTCTCAGTGGGAGCAGCTCAATGTTGAGCTCACAGCGGCTCTTGGAAGCTCCGTTCATTTTGATACGGCTCATCAGGCGGTTTATGCATCAGAGGCTTCTAATTACCGTCAAATCCCGATTGGGGTTGTGACTCCGAAAAATACCGAAGAATTTGTCAAAGGTATCGAGATTTGTCATCGCAATCATGCTCCGGTACTCATGCGTGGTGCTGGCACCTCCATGAATGGCCAGACGGTCAACAATGCGGTGGTTTTTGATATCTCGAAGTACTGCAACCATATTCTGGCTCTAGATCCAGTGGCTGGTAATGCTGTTGTTGAGCCTGGAGTCATTTGCGATTCACTGCGTGATGCTGCTGAGTTGCATGGTTTAACTTTTGCGCCAGATCCTTCTACGCATAGTCGTTGTACCTTAGGCGGTATGGTGGCCAATAACTCTTGTGGCGCCCATTCAGTGATGGCCGGCAAGACATTGGAAAATACCGAAGCTTTAGAAATTCTGACTTATGATGGTGAACGTTTTTGGGTTGGCCCAACATCGGATCAAGAGTTACAAGAAATCATTGCTGCTGGTGGGCGTAAAGGTCAGATCTATCAGGATTTGCTGACCTTACGTGATCGCTATGCCGATCTCATTCGTGCGCGTTTCCCGAATATCAAGCGTCGCGTCTCTGGTTATAACTTAGATCAACTCTTGCCGGAAAATGGATTTAACGTTGCCAAGGCTTTGGTGGGGACCGAGGGGACCTGTGCATTAACTCTCGCCGCTAAGGTGAGGTTGGTAAAAAGCCCTGCTAAACGCGTTGTCTTGGTATTGGGATTCGAGGATATTTACGTAACAGGTGATGCTGTACCCGAGTATCAATCTTTTAATCCCATTGCAATCGAGGGTTTAGACTACAAAATCATCCGTGGCTTACAAGAGCGTAATTTAGCAAAGGCGGAGATTGACTTATTGCCGGCTGGAAATGCTTGGGTAGTTGTTGAGTTCGGTGACGATACGATTGAGGGCGCAATTGCGCAGGCTGAAAAAGCGCAGGCGTATTTCAAAACAAGAACTAAGGGTCCCCGGCCATCAACATGGTTAGAGTCTGATCCATTAGTACAAAAGCGTATTTGGTCAATTCGTGAAAATGGTGCATCTGCTACCCATTTATCCATTGACCCAAATTCTCCTGACCCAGTGGTAGGGTGGGAGGATGCCGCGGTTGATCCAGCACGTTTGGGCGAGTATCTGCGAGCTTTCCAGAAATTAGTGGACTCTTACGAGTATGAAACTTCACTCTATGGACACTTTGGTGATGGATGTATTCATGCACGCATTACCTTTAACTTTCGATCTGCAGAGGGCGTCGCTAAATTTAGATCGTTTATTCGTGATGCAGCAACCTTAGTAGTTGAGTTTGGTGGTTCGCTTACGGGTGAGCATGGTGACGGTCAGGCCAGAGCAGAATTTCTCCCCATCATGTTTGGTGAAGAGTTGATGGGCGCGATGCATGAGTTCAAGCGTATCTGGGATCCTCAAAATAAACTTAATCCTGGCAAAGTAGTGCACCCTTACCGTGTAGATGAGAATCTGCGCATGGGCCCAGAATACAAAATCGTCAATATCAAGACGCGCCTAAACTTCTTGAGCCAAGAGGGCAATGGCTTTCAGAGAGCGGTTGAACGGTGCGTTGGTATGGGTAAGTGCCGTAGTGAAAAAGTAGGCACGATGTGCCCAAGTTATCGAGCTACAAAAGAAGAGCGTTTCTCCACTCGTGGACGTTCACGACTCTTTTGGGAAATGATTCAGGGTGAAGTCATTCAGGATGGCTGGGAAAGCAAGGAGCTTAAAGAGGCGCTAGATACCTGCCTCTCTTGTAAAGGTTGTAAGAGTGACTGTCCAGCCCACGTTGATATGGCTTCTTATAAAGCCGAGTTCTTATCCCACTATCACGAGACTAATAGTAGGCCTCGTCAAGCCTTGACTATGGGGCGCATTGGTGACTGGGCGCCGTTGGCAAGCAAGTTCTCTTGGCTTATGAATGGCGTCATGCAAACGCCTGTGATCTCTACTTTCGCTAAATGGGTTGGTGGCGTAGCGCAAGAGCGTAGTCTGCCTAAGTTTGCGAGCCAGTCCTTTAGAAAGCAATTTAAGTCATCAAAGAATGTCAGCATTGGTCAGAAGAAGGTCATTCTTTGGGTAGACACATTCTGTGAGCATTTTCATCCAGAGGTTGCTCATGCAGCAGTCGAAGTGCTTGCTAATGCAGGCTTTGAGGCGACCTTGCCTAAAACGCCTTTATGCTGCGGTCGTCCTTTATATGACTTTGGTTATCTGGATCTTGCCAAGCAGAAGCTTGAGAAAATTCTAGATGCTATCGGAAGTGAGATTAATGAAAATCCTAATTCTCCGATCGCAGTCGTTGGCCTTGAACCAGGCTGCATGTCAGTATTCAAGGATGAATTGCTGAAGTTTTTCCCGAATGATCCAAGGACAACTCTTTTAGCCTCGAGTAGCTATTTATTAGGAGATTTCTTGCATGAGCACGGCTATACTCCGCCACCGCTAGACTGCAATGTCTTGGTCCACTCACATTGCCATCAGAAATCATTATTTGGTACTAAGGGGGATCTAGCGCTGTTGGCTGCTTTGGGTGCTAAGGCAAATTACATTGATAGCGGTTGCTGCGGTATGGCGGGTTCATTTGGATTTAATCCAGAACATGTCGGAATATCCAAAGCGGTTGGCGAGCTCGTGTTGTTGCCAGCAATTCGGGCTGCCGAGCAAGAGACCATCATTCTGACTAATGGCTTTAGCTGTCGAGAGCAGATTGAGCAAGAGACTGGTCGCAAGGTTAAACATTTGGCTGAGTTACTGCTAATGGCGCACCAATCTAAAATCTAGTTAGTGGATGCTCACTTTCTACTCGTATATTCAAAAAATCACTGAGATCAGTATTTAAATTCCCTAAAGATAGTCTAGATACAGATAGAATAGTCGTCCGGCGCGAATATCGAAGTATGCAGCTTATTGCGTAATTGCAGGATAGTTAAAGGAATGAAGAATGGTCTTCAAAAAAACACAGTCTATTAAGTTTTTACAGCCCACAATGGAGTCCTTTGAAACAATCGTTGGGCCAGCTACCGAGGTTCATGGGCGAATTGTCGCGAATGAAAGTTTGCGCATTGATGGTCGCGTAGTTGGCAATATAGAATCACGCCAAGGAAAAAACGTGAGCATTGCTCTCGGTCGTACTGGCATGGTTCAAGGCGACATTAATGCTTTTAGGGTGCTAGTTGCGGGACGAGTGGAGGGTAATATCTATGCCACTGAGCGCGTGGAGTTGCATGAAGGGGCTGAAGTACGTGGAGATATTACTTATGGACAACTCGGAATCGAGCATGGTGCTAAGTTAAACGGTTTAATGATTTCCAAAAGCAGTGAAGAGCCAGAGGGGGCAACGGATTCAACCGCAATTTTCCAGGCAAATTGGAATAAAATTAAAAGTCAATGATTGCTTAATACCTGCTCTTGGCGCTCAAAAGATCCCTACAAGAGGGGATCTTTTATCTATAAGCTGTATTAATCGATATCGCTAATCTCATCTTTCGGATGGATATCAGCTTCAGTTAGAGGTTGTCTGACTGAAGGTATGGGGGCATCAATCAGGCGTAGCTCACCACTAAGCTTCGCTCCTTTTTCTACGCTCATTTCTGCATATTGTGTAAGACCAGTAATTTTTGCACTGGATCGAACGTTCAAATGATTGGTGACATTGAGGCCTTGGGTAACTTCACCGCGAACCTCGACAACTTCCGCATTGATTCTGCCGTTAACAATTCCTGAGGTGTCAACCAAAACTTCTTTAGTGTTCAACTCACCCTCTACAAGGCCTGCAACCACTGCCATTTCTGGTACCTCAAAGGTGCCCCTAACAATGACCCCTTCGCCTACAAAAAGTGATCCTCTAGGATTGTTATCGGCCATCATATTTCCTGAATAAGTGAGTACGTGCTAATAATATAACAATACCAACAAATTGGGAGCCTCAGAGGAGCATGCCGCTGAGTGAATTTTTAAAATATAGCTTAATCCTTGGCGCTTGTAGGTATGGATAGTTCCGCAAACTGATCCTTTAAGTTCTTAAGAGTAAGGATCTTGCTCTCGATTATGGGGAGTTGCGTCTGAAATGTCTGGATTTTCTGCTGATAAATGAGCTCTAAGTCATCCATCTCCTTGCGGGAAATGACCCCCCCCATTTGTTTTGCCATTTCGGGATTAAAGCGAATCGCCACCCTAAAGCCAAAAAAATGGATACTCATGCCAATCAGAATAAATACGCTAAAAGATAAAAGCGCAATCTTAATAACGGTTTTGCGGGTAATTTTTATCTGCTTCATAGATGAAGTAGACCCAGAAATCCAAATTAACTGCATTTTTTGCCCTCAAATAATCTTGGAGCGATTCTAGCATTAAGAAGCATTTACATTATTCGTTCTAATAGGCTTTTCTAATGATAATTTGATACTATGCTCTTTAATGTAGTTTTGCTTTCCAGGGAATATGAGATGTCTTGGATTTTCAAGATAATTTGTGCGTTGCAATAATTTAATGGTGTTACAACAATGCGGCCTCACAAGCACGATGCACAACTAGAAATTATTGGCTCAGTATTAAAAGATGCTAGAGAGAAAAAAAATCTAGCCCGGGCAGAGTTTGCTAATTTATGTTGTTTGTCCACTAAAATGATTTTGGAGTTGGAAGAGGGTGGCATGAGCTCTTTCTACACATTTGAATTAAAGATCGCCACCGCTAAGCGAGTTGGTAGAGTGTTGGAGCTAGATGAAGCATCTTATTTGATAGATCCCAGAGCCACAGAATCTGCTGACGACCCTTTAGTTACGCCAATTGAAGAACAAGAAATTTCCGCTCCTAAAAAACTTGAGGTAGTCGGAGCTGATTCAGGCCCAAAAAATCCCCCGCTAAAAAACGAGACCATCTCTCTCGCAGAGCCCGCAAATCCTCAGGTTCTGAATCTTGATGAATCACTGAGTCATGCTGATGGAAAGCATGGTTTTAAGTTCAGCTCTGCCGGGGCTAGTGTTATAACCCTCAGAGTGATGGTAATCCTGTTTGGTTTTTCAGTACTGACGGGCGCTATTTATGGGTTAAATGAACGGTTTAACATCATCAATTTAGCTATTGGGCTGGTAAGCCCCCCGCAAAAGGCCATAGTAGCTAATGATGCCCAGGATGTAAAAGTTGATGAAGATTTAGCTCTAAAGTCCGATGGTTCTGATGCTTCGGTTAAATCGCCAGAAACTCAGCCAGCTCAAGCGCTTCTGAGCACTCCTGGTGAACAATGTCCATATAAACAGGAAGCGCAATTACCTAGCTATCAATCTCCCAATCCCTCTAAGAAGGGAGATACTGTAAATATTAAATCTCTTATTAAGCAAGCCATTTGTGTTGTGGATAATTCTGGGAAACAAACCGTTGTGAATCTAGAGTCAAATGCTTCTTATGCATTTCGGGGCACCTCCCCATTTGTGGTGATTACTCAGGACTTAGATAGCGTGGAAATGTATTTCCAGGGCTGGAGAGTTCGCTCACCAAGCGCAGGCGCAAAGCAGATTAAATTATTGGAAGTTTCGCTATAAAGTTTTCATAAGCTAAAAGAAGCAAAAATTAAGGTATAGAAATGTTTGAATTTTCTAAAAAAAGTAATCCCAATACAGATACTCAACTGACATACTTAACTACAGTTGGAGCTGGTTCCATTATGAAGGGTGACTTTATTCATAATGGAAACATGCTTTTGTTAGGGCATTTAATTGGCGATATTTCCCAGACTGAGGACGAGGGCTCTGGTAATGGTCATACCGCCGTAATCGGATCTACCGGATTCTTATTGGGGAACATTTATAGCCCACATGCGATCATTATTGGAAGAATCGAGGGTTCGGTATTTGCAAAAGGACGCGTTGAAATTTATCCCGGAGCTGTAGTGATTGGAGACGTTACTTATGCGCAGATTAATGTGCATCCAGACGCCAAGGTCAACGGTAATCTCAGGTGTTTATTGCCGGATGCCGCTGAGCAAAAAAATCTCTCTTTAAGTAATGAGGAGATACCAAGTAATGTTGTTCTATTGGCTAAAGCAGAGTGATATTAAAATTCAATGTGGCCGTTGGATCAGTCATCTGCAGCCGACAAGCGCTCTCACAAGCTTGAAGTATTGATATAAGGGGATGTCTGCTCTAATGAAAACCCCTTCCCTCCTTTTAAGACTCTTTGTTTTATTGCTAGCTTCAGGAGGGCTTTTTTACAGCTACTACACTCGGGATTTGCCTGAATGTAAGGATGAATATATTCAGATATTGTTAAATCAAAAGATTCGAAATCACGAGGATTTGATTCAAGACTCACGCACATTGGCTTTTAATGACATAGCAGAATTGTCACATCGCAATGGGGTGCGCATATGCTCTACTAATCTACTCACCAGCCAAGGTATCTATTCGATAGGCTACCAGGTAGTCAACCCAGAGATGGGGCAGGAAACAATCTGGCAGCGCTTAATGGGCTCTACTGATTATTCGGTCAAGATTGAATATGTCAGGAAAACAGAACGAGACTAGTCACTTGGGATAGGCGACGTTCTTTTGAAAATCTTCAGTTTTCCAGCTTTTACTTAAATCCCCCGTTGGGCCATAGACAACAAATGTGTATAAGACTCCGACGATTAATCCGGCAATCAAGCCTATTTTCAGGATTGAGTAATCACGTTTCTCCGGCACTACTTTGCTAGTAAGGGGCGGTTTATGCGAGGTGAAAAATTCTGGAAATGCTGTTTCTAAAGTAATGCGTGCTTTTTTAATATGCTGGTAAACATGCTCCTCACTCTCGCCTTGTTCTAAACCAAGCGCAGCATTTTCATAAGATTTACTCGCAGACTCTAAAAGTTTTGCAATATGAGCATAGCTTTTTTGGCGATTCGTTGTATCAGGCGTCATGACGATGTTTGATTTCTTTCATCCGAGTAGCTTATTACAAATATTTACAGAAAAAATCTACCCACTATGTACAGAGTGATTCCTGCAGCAAATACATAGGCTATAGACTTAAGTAGTGTTTTCTCTATAGTGTTTTCAATAGTTTTTTCAATGCCATCTTTTAGATTTTTATTGTGAGCTATTTCCTCAGAAATAATATTTTTAATATTCCAAAGATCTTTTCGGATAACGTTTAAGCTCTCATCTAATTTTTGATCTTTTTGCTGTAAAAGAGCACTAATGGTCGAAAGATGTTTGTTCACTTCTTTTAGCTCATTAACAGCAGATTCATCTAGATTACTCATATTTGCTCAACACTAGAGATAATTTATTTTCGGCATTTTCTAATCTTATCTGCTGACTTAAACCTTGAGGCGGAATAAGGCATTGATTTGATAAATATGGCTTCATAGTAGGTGATTATTAGAAAAAAGTCGAATTTGCTTGGGGTTTGCAGAGCTTCATTGTGTTTTTCAGCTTTCTTTTAGGGGTCTCAAAAGATTTGCTTTATAGTGTTACGCTAATAATAGCAAATTCAATTTGCAGGATGATCAACTAGATATCGCCTGGACTATGCCCAAACAACCAATATCCATCGCTGCAAAAATAAGGAAGTTGGTGATGAATATCACCAAGTGGATTCTTTATGTATTGATCATCCTTGTTTTGGCCTACGCTTCTTTCAAAGTTTGGGAATATAAGGGCGAATATGAGAAAGAAAAAACAGCAAAAATCCTCGCCAAAGAACAAGAAATAGAATTTGATGATTTGAGAAAAAACTTAGCAACTTACGCCCCTTTATTGGTTGGTAGCCCTTCCTCAGTATTGACAACGCGTGCAAATGGAAAATTCATTCTTGCCTATATGCTTGGGGCAGAGATTGAAGCATTTCAAAATGCATTTGAGGAAAGTATGCCCATCATCTATGTAGGCAGTCAAATACTGGGGGCTGGTTGTAAAAAGTCAGATTGCGAGGAATCTAGCGCTGCTTTTGTAATTGAGCCTGCCAATGGAAAAGTATATCTAGCCCTTAGAAAAAATGGGGAGTTAACTTTTTATGGGCTAGAGGATAGTAAAACTATTCCTTTAGCTTTTGAGAAGTGGCAAGGCTTTAAGAAAGCTGGGGTACAGTGATGAAATTTGTCATAAGCTTTTTACTCTTGTCATTGTGGGTGACGATCGTCCCTGCTAAATCTTCGCAAGAACCCCAATCCCTGAAGTCCAATTTACAAAAACCTGAACCAAAGGCGGCAAACGATAAAGATATTATTTTGAGTAAAAATACTCAAAGTACCCTGTATTTGTTGTCAGGCTGGGGAAAGGCCGAGGGGCCTTATGTTTGGTTTACTGTTTCCGCACATTTCAATGAAAATCAAGTTGCCCCAAATAGCCAAACTTTCAACTTATTTAGCGCAAGTGGTGCCCTGGATTGCAAGGACAACAGTACTTTCTATTATCTAATTTCTTACATGTACTTTGATCCTAAAACAAAAAAGCTCAACGAAATTTACTCTGAGAAAAATAAATCCAACGTCATGAAAATTGAATCCACTACCACGGAGTCAGACATCAAGAAGATTGTTTGCAATTAAGTTAGATATTGATTCATTTAGGATGAGTATGTAGATCACCCATCCTCTGCTGTAAAGTTTGGCTACCTAATATAGAGAGTTGAAATGGGCAGAGACCAAAAAAAAATTGTTGTTGACAATGCTATTACTAAAGAAACAGGTCGTAATCGCAACGCCCCCAATGTAAGCGAAGCATTGGATGCTGATGATCCAATTCAAGTAGCTGAGCATTTTTCAAACTTAGTTGCTAAGCTACAGCAGCTTGTAAAAACTGTAGATCAAAATGATTTATTAAAATATTTTCATCGAGATAGTAATGCAACAGCTATTGAGCGTCGAGTGTTGGATCTGATGATTTATGGCGAAGAGTTTGACACCAAAACCAGGCATGACCATTTAACTGGCTTATTGGAGCGGACTAGTTTCTTGGAAAAACTCAATTATGTTTTATCGAAGCCTCTTAAGCACACTAATTTAACCGCAATAATCTTTGTCGATTTAGATGACTTTAAGGCAATCAATGATCAGTACGGTCATGGCGCTGGAGACGAGGTGATATCAATCATCGGCAGACGGATCTCTGCATCCATTCGCGCGCAGGATTTAGCCTGTCGTTGGGGTGGTGATGAGTTTGTTTTAGCATTACAAGATATCACTAACAAAGATTTAGTCAGTCAATTAGCCAATCGTTTGCTAACAGCAATCTCGCAACCTATTCAGCCTAGATCTAAAGAACCATTGCAGTTACTGCTGGGTGCAAGTATTGGTGTCGCAATCCTGGATGATATGAGTCTCAGTTCGATGGATTTAGTTGAAAGGGCTGATAAAGCAATGTACCTTGCTAAAAATGCTGGGAAGAATTTCGTTGAGTTTTATTCTTAAGGGTTTATTTTTTTCGAAGGTGCACTGCTGGAATACGCATCCCTTCTCGATATTTGGCTACCGTTCGCCTAGCAATTTCATAGCCTTGATCACCCAGTAACTTAGCAATTCTGCTATCAGAGATAGGCTTTATCGCTGATTCTTCTTGGATAATTCGCTTAATTAGTTCCTGAATTGCAGTTGAGGAAATTGCGACACCTTTATCAGAATTTAATTGGCTACTGAAAAAGTATTTGAATTCAAAAATACCTAGCGGACAAGATAAATATTTTTGTGTCGTCACTCTCGAAATTGTTGATTCATGCATTTCTAAAGTTTCTGCTATTTCACGAAGAACAAGTGGCTTCATTCCAATTGCACCCATGGAAAAAAATTTTTGCTGGTGTTTGACTATTTCATTTGCTACTCTGAGGATCGTATCTTCTCTCTGAGCAATATTTTTGATAAGCCAACTTGCTTCTAGAATTTTTTGTTTTAAGACTCCATCAGCTTTTCCTTGCCCGCTCTCTTTCAGTATTTTGGCGTACTCACTATTGAGAGAAATACGTGGCCTAGCATTGGGGTTTGATTCGACAACCCATAAGTTATTCATGGATTTGACCACTACATCAGGCAGAATCCATTGGTCGTTCTCACGGTCAAAGTAAGCGCCTGGATTGTGTTGCAAGCTGCGTATAAGCTCTACTGCTTTGAGGACTTCCGCTTCAGTTTTGTTGCTCGCCTGTTTGATCTTGAGCCAATCTTTTGAGCCAACCTTGTTTAAATGGGTATTGACAATATATTTGGCTAGCTCCCATGCCGATTGATCGTGGGTGGGTTTTTCCAAAATACGATCAATTTGCAGTGAGAGACATTCCGCTAAATTGCGTCCACCAATGCCGGGCGGATCAAGTGATTGCAGTTTTTTTAGTGCAGACTCTATTAGATAAAGCGTGCTTGATTCTGGACTATCAAGCTCATTTTTGATCTCAGCATGAATTGACTCGAGATCATCAATTAGGTAACCTCTGTCGTCCAGACAGCCCGCAAGATAGGTAATGATCAACCGCTCTTGTGGGTCAACATGAAGGAGATGAATTTGTTCCTCGAGATACTCTAAAAGAGTTTGTTGATGGGCTATGCGTTCATACCGCTCTGCCCAGTCATCGTCATCATCCTGAGAGGCTCTATTGCTTGAGGTCCATGAGTTTTGCGTCTGCTCAACCCGTTCAGAAGATTGAGAAAGATTAAATTCAATTTCTGGATTTGGCTCAAATTCCAGTAAGGGATTATCTTCAGCGGCCTTCGCTAATTCCTGCTCTAGTTCATTATTGGATAACTGTAATAACCGGATTGTTTGTTGCAGTTGAGGTGTTAGGGTGACCTGCTGACTAACTCTAGTATTAAGCGAAATAGCCATTTTTTATATTTTCTTGTGGTTCGCTAATGAAAATTCTATCGTCGCTGACCTAATTTGATATTACATAAGAGGGTTTTGAGAGGCTTTCGGCTCATATTAGCTGTCTAAATGTGATCTATTTGTTTTATTGCAAAAGTAGCGCCCAATCAATTGCATCCATTCTAACCATTTATAATAAAAAATCTATATAAATTAAAGGGTTAAGAATATTTTTGCACCTTTTAATGCAATCTAGGCTAAATTATTCTAAGCAAACATGGCAAACTTACCGTAGTAAGGAGTCAATAGACTATATAAAGCATTTCATATTATGGAAAATCCTGTCATTACTGAGCACCGTATACGTGGCGATCGCTTTTACGCTATAGAAAAAAACAACAAAATCGCTTTTTACACAACTAATATTGCGGCTGCACGCTATTGGGTCAAGAATGTGACCGACAAGGAGTCTCTTGCTATTGAGGAATCCTCAGAAGGTAAGTCTGAGGGGTAATGAATGGCATGCAATTGATGTTTATTTGGGGCTAATTTAGGATTATTCCGAAATCCCCCCAAAAAGAGGAAAAAGTCTCCTGGGCAGCTCAATTAGCCCATAACTCCGTATAATAATCCATTCATTTGGTTTATTAGCATGACTCATTCCCAACTCTTTTTTTTTACCTCCGTCTTGCTTTTAGGCTCTCTAGGGCAGAGCTATGCAATGACTCAGGCCGAAAATGACATGGTCACAGTTTTGGACAAGAGAGGGTATTCCATTGCTTATTTCAAAAGCTCTATTAAGGCATTGCCTCCAGAGTCAAAAAAAGTATGGATTATTACCAATCGTCAAGCAATAGACGAGACCACTAAGCAGCGCATTGGATCTGTGCGAAGCAATATTCTATTTAATTGTAAATATCAGACTTTCTCTACCTTGGCAGTTATTCAATACTCTGAATCAAATGCACAGGGTAAGAAGATTTTACAAACAGAGACTGGCTTCAATTTGGCGGACGATCCAGTGCCCGAGGATAGCGCTCTGGCAATCATACAAAAACAAGTCTGCAATCCTTAATTTAAATCTAATTCATATGCCCATTATTACCTACCCCCCCGAATTACTCGAAAAAATAGATCCTCAATTTCATATCGAGCACTCGGCTATTGCTAAAACCATGCTTCGAGAAATTAGTAAAACCCCTTTGGCAGGGGTGCATGCCATTGATGGATCTGGCTCAGAGTTTGCGGTAACTGTCCTTGATATTTATAAGGGATTACTTGTGTTAAAGCCAGAAACCGAGCCTCCTAAGGGGCTCAGCAGCATTATTGGCACCAGTCAGATTGTTGTGGCTTGCAATGAAAACTCAAAAATGCAGTTTTTGTCGAGTGATTTTAGGATGCATGAAGATGGCAACTTAATAACTTGCGCTCTTCCGCAAGATCTTATTGTGATCCAGCGTCGCAAAGAGTTTAGGACATTGGGACCTAGCGACGAACAGTTTAATTTCGTACTTTCACTGGGGGCTGGCCAAGAATTATTAGCGAGAGTGAGTGACATTTCTGATCATGGTATTTTGCTAGATATTCGTTTGGGCGCAACTGAGGTTGAAGTGGGGAGATATTGGCATTCAGGATACTTTGAGCGCCAAAAGTCCCGCTCAGGTGGTATTGACTTAATTATCCGAAATGTGCGACCTGGTAAGGCGCTTGATCGAATTCGAGCGGGTTGCGAGTTGTACAACCCTAGCAAGAATGCGCTCAAAGATTTTGAGTCCACTAGAAATGCCATTGAAAATGCCCGTGTACAAGGACGCTTAAATCGTTGGTATGCGTCGGCTAGTTGGTGTGAATAACCACAGTGTTTGCACCCTAATTTTATGAAGCTAAAGTCATGAGCTTGTTTACTAATCTTACAAGTGGAAAATTGATCATGATCCTCAGTGTGATCATGCTTATTCCACTGATGTATTTTTTTATTCGTGATTTTTACAGCAAAGTGGTTGATGAGGTAAAAAATACCGGCCATTCTGTTCCAGTTGAACCTATTATGGTGACAAGCTTAAATAAGACAAACCAGCTTGAAGAGGTTATCAACCAAAAGATCGCCAATATGAAGTTGGATTTAATGGCAGAGCGATTACGTATTACTTCAACAGCTGATGTCTTAAAAAACCTTGCATTTGAGCGACATCTTCCAGAAACTCTCTATCAGATTTATTTTGAGACCAGAGCTTTTCCTCGAAAAAACGTAGAAGCTCAACAAACAGATTTGGAATGGCATGCCAAAGCAGGTATTACAGAGCTTAAGGTAGAGCCGATGCCATTAGATGATGGCACTGTTATTCAATTCACTTTACAGAATTATCCCTATGCGCTTAGCGCTATCAATCATCGCTTTGCGAGAACCTATTTTGTTGAGTTGACTTTACGAGATGTTGATGGCACTCGCTTATTCGTAGTGCGTATTAAGGCCAATGAATTAACTGGCAGAGAGATTTTGGAAACAGCCATAATTGAAATGAAATCCGGTGAGTGGATAGATGATCTTGCTAGTTGCCGCCTATTGATGGATAAGCGCAAGACTGAGGTTCAGTTAATGGCTGAGCATCGTGAAGTAGAGATGTTAAAAAAGCGTTTTATTTTAAATAACGCTAGCGATAAGCTTGTTGCGAGTAAAGTTAATACTAAGCCGCGCAAAGGTGAATGATCATTGTGACTGAAAAAATGACTTTCTACTCACAAAAAAATATCTATTTTTGGTTTTTAACCTTTTCTGGATTCCTGTTTGCGGTCTCTTTATTGGTGCTACTTGGGGCTGCAAATGATTTATCAGAATCTTCTTCTGAGTTAAAGCAGCTTAAAGTTGCGATGCCAGTAATAGAGGATTTTGTTGCAACTCAAAAAATTGATGTTCGCCTCAATAAAAATCAGCGCCGCTTAAAGCCTAGCGATATTCCAAAATTAGTCGATGGTGCAATTATTCCAGTAAATACAGATGAGGCGGTGAATCGTGCTTTTCAATTTTTTTCTGAATTTGAAAACAAACGTTCTGCATCATTGCTTGCACTTGAATTACCCACTGTAGAGTCAATTGAACTTGGCTCACCTGCTGAGGCAGCAGGCATAAAACCGGGCGATTTAATCTTATCTGTTAATGCAACAAAGATTGAATCTGCTTTAGGTTTTTATCTTGCATTGAACGAAAAAACTTCCGCGGATGTAAACGTTAAATTATTGAGAAATAAAAAAGATAGTTTGACAGTTGTAATGCGCATGGCAGATAGGTCGACAATCACGGGAAGTAATTGTGGGATTAAATTTACCCTTCCTGGTGATGTTATCTACCTGACAGAAGTTGAGACCAAGCGACTTGCAGAGCTATATCGTCGGGATGTATTGTCAACGATCCCGGTAGATTGGCGGGCCGAAGTATCTAATGATCTGATGCAAATTGCTAGACGCCTTAATGCTATTGCAAAAAACGTGATTGATCCAGCCGGTGTAAACCCAGTCAGAATACAAACCAAAGATGTAGTTGTTTGGCATGGTAAAAAGGTTACAGAAAACATTGATATTTACTTTTCCCAGAGACGTAAGATTGAAGCTAAAAATGTCTCTTATATGACGGGGATCGGAGATGCATTTGTTGGATTTGTGTGCAGTGTGCTCATCTTCGCTGTGGCACTTGCCATATTTTGGTATCAACGTCGTGAATCAGGAAAAAAGTCATGACAACATTACAAATGCAAGATTACTGGCTAGGAATGCGGATTAATGGTGGTCGTTATGCAATTTCGACGAAATTAATACAGGCTGTTTTTTTGCATCCTGAGTCCGAGCAGATGATGAAAGATTTGCGTATTAATGGTGTCGTAGTCTATAAGGGCGAACCCATTTGTTTACGTAATCATTTTCAATTACTGCGCTTTGATCAGCGTGGAGATAGTTTTGTAGATTGGCAGCAGGTCCTAAAGCAGTCTAGTGCACCTTGGGTCATTGTGCTGAGAAATGGCCCTCAAGAAGGTTTGGGTTTTAGGGTCAATAATATTGTTGGACCTTTTTACGCTGAGACGATACCTGATTCTTCATTCTTTTATCACAACGGCGCTGATTATCATTTGGTAGGGGTCTCTTAAGACCGATATGCAGATCAGTCACTTAATCGCTAGTCGAGATCATTTACATGAATAAGAAAAATAATAGCCATATCTTTTCCCAGCGCCCAATTCTTTTTTGGCAATGGGTATCGTACATCTCGTTTGCTCTTGTGCTGGCTGCTAGTATCGGCGCTTTTTTCTCTGCGCGTTCTTGGGTATCTGAGGGCAAGTATTTGCAATCGATTGATGGTGAGCAAGTAGAAGTTTTGCGTTTGATTCCTTTTTTAAAAGAGTTGCAGCAACAAACAAATGGCCCTATCGCCCTTGAACCCGCTTTTTTTGCGAACTTAAAAAAAGCCGAGGTCTTCTTAAAATCAGCGACTGCAGACTTGAAGAGCCAATCTGAGTTAAGTCCTAATTCAGTATCTACAGTATCGAGCAAGGGGATTAGTGAACCTAGTGCATTGAAGTCTTTAAGTGGAGGAGTGGCAGATCCAGCCATCAAAAAACCTAGCACAACTAAAGAAGCGGAATCGTCTATTCCTTTGTTGCCTCTATCTGATAATCCGATCGTCGCTCTCTTTCAAAGGATGGACTCTAAACTAATGTCAGTCGTTTTCGGTAAGCCGGAGAAATATGCCGTGAAGTCTGATAAAAAAAATGACGAGGAGGGATCTGAGCAGACAGAGTCAGCTGAAAAGCTCAAGAAAAATCCAAAACCTTCCACTCCGCTTGAGGTGCTACTAAGCGCTAAAGATACTGAGCAGTCAATTGGAGTAATACTTGCACAAGAAAAGGGCTTAAATGATTTGGCTGTCTTAGCAAGGTCAGGTGAGGTATTAATTGGCTCTAAAGGACCGCTAGAGTTAGATAAATTACCCTCTGAATCTGCTGTAAAAAAATATGCGGAAAGTATAGGTAATTTTGTCAAAGCACATAATGCTTGGCAAAAAAATATCACTGATACTACGACAACATCAGATCTTCAAAAAGCACTTGCCGCAGTTCTTGAGCAAAAGGTGATTCTGGAAATTGATATCGGTAAAAAAACAGCTGGTAAGTCAAACCTTAAACCTACAGATGTAGCGCCGAAGGTACCGCAAAGTCCTTGGTATTCAAAGTTACCGCAAGAAAGTGCAGCGGTACTTAATGTCTATGTTTTAAATATGCGGGCAGTCAAGGATTTCGCCAACGACTATAGTTCTTTGCGTCTTGCAGCGCAAAAAAAATCCCAATCGATTCAGTATTTTGACTTTAAGGGTGCCGGTGGATTTCTAGGATTAATTTTAGTTTCAGCCATTTCGGCTTTTGGAATCATGCTGGGTGCTTATATGGTGCTTGTGAATACCGCACGTAATGCGCAAGATTTGCAGCGGGCATCTAAGCAGACTAAGGCTGCTGGTAAATTATTAAGTTCAATTGACTTAGGTTTTGCAAGTACGCCAAGCAATAAAATATCCAAAGCTAATTCGCAAATCAGTGATTCTGATCAGTCGACAGATCAACTCAATGTGAAGACGGTGATGAATGTCATCTCTGAATTAAGTGATGAACTAAAAAATAAAATTAATAAAATTGATACGCACTTTAAAGTACTTGCTCAACTCAATATCAAATTACGACATTCGATTGACACACTGCATGAGAAGAGCGGCCAGATTCGTACAAATGCATCTGATAAAAGTAGTAACTCACCATATAGCCAAGAGATGGGTGTGAGCAGAGGTGGGCCTTTAGATCAATTACAAGACGCCTTTTCTGCTTTAAAGCAACAGGGTGTCCGTCTTTACTTAGCCATCTTGGATAACCATTCTAGTAAACAGCTTGCCGTGGAAACAGAACAGCTAAATTTATTGGTCGAGAGAGTGGAGGCTACCGTATCGAAAATGCGTTCGACCTTAGCTACTGCATTAGAGCAAGCATCCCCCATAGACGAGCAAGCGCCACTGATTTCTTTAGAGGCCATTGAGCTCTTAAGTATGGATGCTAAACAGGTAATGCGTGATCTACAGTTATGGCAAGGTGAGTTTGATGGATTAAATAAAGCTTTTACTGAATTAAAACGAGAAGCAAGGGTCTAATGCAATTGATTTTTTATAAGGCGTAATGCAAATATGGCCGAAGAAAAACCCCTGTTTTTAATTGATATTGATCGCGCTATTGAGGGTCTGCAGTCTGCTGCCCCCAAAAAAGGTTCGGTATCAGTGGTATCGATTGAGCCCTTGATCATGCATAGTATTGATTTAGCTAATGCTCTAGATGGTGCTGGATTAGATGCTTTAAGTGAGATGACTAGCGAGTTAGCACAGTGTTTTAAGAAAAATGATGCGCAAGCCTTTTTGGTATTGGATGATCTAATCAGTCTAGTCAGGTCAGAAGTTGCATTTACGCATCCATCGGTAACGAGTGAAGTATCTTGTACTTTAGAGCAATTAAATCAAGCAAAAGCCTTATTCGCTAGCAACTTGTCGCAAATTCAAAATGGTTTGCCAGTCTCCAAAAATCCTGATGCTGTGTTGTCTCCAGATCCGTCTGCTGAGACAGCATCTGTGATTGCTCACGCAAAGATGGAGGCTATCAGTGCCAAAGAGGACTTGCAAGAATTTGTGAGAGCGCCAATGATTGAGATGCCTGCTGCTTCAGCTGAGCCTGAGTTTTTGCCAGAGCCTTCTATTACGGAATTGAGTGCTTTATTTGCACCGCGCCTACATGAAGAGTCTCCGGTAGTTTTCACTCCTCCTGAGCCTAGAGCATTTTCTTTTCCCGAGGGTTTGACTCGTCCTCTAGAGCGTGAAAATTCATTAGATTATTCAGGAAGTCAGCGTTATTTAGACAAGCATTTTTCCTTGGATCGTACTCATAACCTCAATCGTATGCAAATAGCACGAAGTTTAGTCACGAAGACTGACAACTGGAATGCTGTAGAGCTTGATTTCTTGCTTGGGCGTGAGCAGGATGAGCTTACTAAGTCTGGCCAACAATCATTGCGTCATGTATTTGAGAATTTGACAGATGAGCTTTTGATTGATGAAGTATATGCTGATCCTGAGATTGTTCAGCAACTGGTCACGATCATTAGCATCTTGCCACCTTGCCCTAGTATTTTTGCGGTTCAGCAAGATCTGATGATTTTTATTGACTTAGACCACATAGCCTTATCGGCTGAACATCTCTTGGCAGCGGGCAAGATGATGGCCGAAATTGGGGGGTCACTTGAAATACATCATGAAGGAGTCCGTTTATCATGTCCATCAAGTTTATTAAGAATGTCAATGGTCTTTTTTGGACGTCACGGGCAAAACTATGCCATTTCCGCAATTCAATATTTAGGGGAAGAGGCTCTCAATAAACCGGTGGATAGTAAGATCGATGCATTGGGCGAGATTTTGCATCCTGCCAGGATAATTAATCTGCTGGTGGGCAATCAGCATTATTCTATTTATGCTCATGAATTTTTAGGAGTTCAGAATATGAATATCCACCTCAATATCCCTAAATTAGTAGAGCGCCCTTATTGGCTGGCTGGCATGGCCTTAGATGGCATGAATAATGTTTACCCTTGGGTAGCCTTGGATCGGTTTACCAAATAATGCCGCTTTGTAATCGTTTTTTGATAGGGTTGATATTTAGTACGCTGTCATTAGGACTTCATGCTGCTTTACCTCCTGATATTGAACAGGCTATCAAGCGATTTATTCAAAAAAGCCCCACTGTCAACGGTTTGCGGGTGGAGACAGAGTGGCTAGAACCAAATTTGACTATTCCACCCTGCTTGGGCGGCAGTATTGAGATTTTGACTCCTGCAGGCGCGCGTTTATGGGGTAGGTCCATGATCCAATTGCGTTGTACTAAAGCCGCTTGGTTAATCAATGTCCCAGTAAATATCCATGCTTATGGAGACTATGTTGTAGCCAGCCGATACCTCCCGTTTGGCCAAAAGCTCGAAATTGGGGATATTCGTGTATTGGAGGGTGACTTAACCGTTCTGCCGGATGATGTTCTGCGAAACCCTAGGGCAGCTTATGAGCGGATTTTAGGTAAATCTTTGCAAATGGGTATGCCAATTGGGCTAAACGATTTAAAAGAATCTGCCGTAATAAAGGTAGGAGATCCTGTTAGGATTCAATTAACAGGTAAAGATTTTCAGGTTTCTGGCGAGGGTATTGCTCAAACCCCTGGGATGATTGGGGATATGGTTAGAGTACGCTTATCGGACGGACAGGTTTTACAAGGCAAGGTATTGAGGCCGGGAATTATTGGCGTAAATATGGAATAAATCGCTAATATGCAGTAACATTAGGCTATGGTTGTTATGTTTTAATAGGCAGTGCTGAGGAGAATGAGATGAAAATTAACGAGAATGCACCATTAATTCCGCCAAATGTTGGAACAGCTAAAGCTGTACCAGGTTCAAACTCGACTGCCAGTACGACTAATACAGCATTAAATCAAACCCCTGCATCAGCAGTAAGTCGCCCTGCGGTTAACCTAGATATTGGACTAACTGCCAAGTTGGCTGAGGCGCAAAGTAGCACTAGCGCTGCTAATCAGGTTAGCGATGACCTGCTTATTAAAAAACTACGTGATAAAGTAGCCAGCGGTCAATTTGAGATTGATTACACCCAAATCTCTCAGGCAATGTTAAAAGACGTAGTCGCAGCAATTGGGCAAAAACCAAATCGCCCCCAAAGCTAAGTTCTACCGTTAGATCCACTCGATTCTATTGATTTCGTTTTATCTTGCTCACATTCTGAGCTCGAATTACTAAAAACAGAAAAATCCAAGTTAAAGATGGTAAAAGTTCAGCCATCAATGTCTTTTGATGACCTATTGTCGTTCTTAAAGGGCGTTGCAAGTGCTATTGATGGTTTGCGTGCTGCTTTGGAGGCGAATGATATGGATCGACTGCCAGCATCACTGGAAAATACCAGTGCCGCTTTGGATGCTATACAGAGTTATCCAGGCGGTACCGAGAAGCTCAAGCAAGATATTCACCAATTTGAGCCGGAAAAAATGAAGCAATTATTAGTGCTACTCGATGAAGCCTCAGTCAACCACCAAATCAATGGGGATTTGATTCGCTTGGCCATGCAACGTAGCTCTGCTATGCAGTCTTTTATTGCTCAGCAAGCACCAAGCGCAACTTACGGAAGTGATGGGGGAGTGCCAGGATCGGTAGGCGGAGTGCTGTCCCGCAAAGTCTAGCGCAAAAAGCTTTTAAGAACTAAGACTTTAGTTTTGCCCGAATGCGGATCATACCTTGCGTATGAATCTGGCTAATGCGCCCAGGGGTAATATTCATAACCAGGGCAATTTCTCGATAAGATAGATCTTCTTGATAGTGTAGGGCCATCACTAATTTTTCATTATCGGGTAGACCTGACAAAATTTGGGCTATCCGTTCTGCAAATTGACTCATTGCTACAGAGCGCATCGGGTCAGATTCATCGGTATCCGAAGGCATGAGATCATCCGATAAATCATCCAACGGCATTAAATGCACCATATTAGTGATGATGGCGTGGTATGACTCAATACTCAAATCAGCGCCTTGGGCAATTTCTTTTTCCGATGGGTGGCGCCCTAAGGTCTGCTCTAAACGGCGCGTTACTTTTTCGATTCCAACTAGTTCATCGCGCTGATTGCGCGGCAAAATATCATTTTTGCGGCAGGAGTCATAAATAGCGCCCCGTATGCGGGTTTTAGCATAGGCTTCAAATGCTAAATTGGGTTGGGGTTCATAGCGCTTGAGAGCATCTAATAAACCCGTTAACCCTTCCTGAATGAGATCATCTACCTCAACATTAGGCGGTAAGCGAGAACAAATTTGATGGGCAATCCGCTTTACCAAGGGTAAATGAGTGCGAATGGCTTCGTCAATATCAAGAGACGCAAAATAACTAGAAGGCTTCAATGACAGATCGCTTAAAGGCGGGGTTAAAGGTGCATGACTAAGTGCTTAGCTACTAATTTTCGCAGAAATTGCCTTAAAAAAGCCCATTGGCAAAACAAATTCTTCTTGAGGGCCTTCGCTAGGCGCATTCCAACTTTGATCATCCGGATCTAATGTAACCCGCCGAGCCGTCACCGCAGCAATCCAGCCAATAAATTCAATCTCCTCATGCAGAGCAGATCTGGCGGCATTTTGTAATCGTTCAAATGCAGCGGTACCGGCAGCCTCATCTTCTCCCCCAACAATAATGACTGCTAGTGGCTCATTCACCTGGAAAATAGCCATTTGGCGTAGCATCACCAGAGCCTTACTAAGCGATACTTGATCACCTGCTGTGACTAAAATCCGCTGAATATTGCTGCCATAAAACGCCACGATTTGCGCTTGTGGATCAATCGTAGGAAAGATGACATAGTCAATGCCCATTTGTTCTTGGATAAGTCGCACATCAAGCTGAGGATATTTTGCAAAGCGATGCTCAACTTCAGATCGTAGTTTGGTACTGGTGGCATACCAAAGATATTCATCAATCTGACGAATACTGCGCGATAAAGGAACTGCGTTATTAAAGACTTGACCTAAATCATAACGTGTCGGATATAAAAATCCAGACATTGTTTTACGTTGCGCGAGTGGAATTTCATCGACTAGTAAAACATGGTTATTGTGTTGTTTAAGACTTTGGGCAGTGCCATGGCCTAAATGAATTGTACTATCCGCATCTAGAGTGCTTGCAATGCAAATAATTCGGCATAGCTCTGCGCCAAAGATATTGCGTAGCCCTTCAGCCTGATCGTTACCACTCACTACCGTACTCATGAATTCACTTTGCGAATCCAGTCGCCTAGGTGATCAGACAAAATGGCGGGAACTTGTTCGTCAGTGATAGAAAACGTTTCAGAAAAAGCACGCATTGCCATCGCACGATGACTTAGATAGTTGATATCGGGCAGACTTAAATCTTCTGGCACTCGCTGACCATTTGAAACAAACAAAATTGACAAATCATGACGAATGACGCTATCAATGACTGGCGCTAAGTGGGCTGCCTCATCAATTTTAGTAATGATGACAGAGTCTAATTTATTGTTGTGACTATTTTGCATTGCTTGATTGTGCAAATTAATCACCTCTTCTTGGGTGCGTAAATCCGTAGTAGAGCTCATTACCAAAATCCGTTTTGCACGATCTGATCCATTTTGGAGCAGTTGGCATTGCTCAACCATCAGAGTGTCCCGCTGACTCACGCCAGCGGTATCTAACAAAATAATTTTACGATTAGAAAACTCTTTAATTTTGCTTGCTAAATCTTCACTATCCCGCAGCGCTGTGACAGACAGGCCTAAAATTTTTGCATAAGTCTTGAGTTGCTCTTGGGCTCCAATTCGGTAGGTATCAGTAGTAAGCAGCGCCACTTGATTGCGACCATATCGCAGGACACAACGCGCTGCAATCTTGGCAACAGTGGTAGTTTTACCAACACCGGTCGGACCAATAAAGGCAAAGACACCGCCTCGATCAAAGAGGTCAAACGCCCGAGAAGTTTTGATTAAGCACTTGATTTGCTCACGCGCATTTTTAATAAGTTGTTGGGTATTGAAATCATCCGGTAAATTGCGGGCAATTTGAGCGCACAATTTAGGAGAAAAGCCACTATTAAGTAGGTGCTTCACAATCTCCGTTACGTGGGAGCTTTCTTGTTGTATGTTGCCCCATAAGTTGCCAGCCACATGTGATTGCAGTAGATACTTCACCTCACTAATTTCAGCTAGTAATTGCTCTACTTTTGGAGCGGTTGCCGCCGCAGGTAGTTGCGGGGGGCTAATAGTGGATTTGGCATCAGTGCTGATGCTTGCCATCAGTGAGGATGCAGCACTGGCAGTGGAGATTTCATTGACAATCGGGGTCGGATTGAGCGCCGCTTTAGCATCTGCTTTTGCTTCTGCAAATGCAACCGCATCTTGTTTCTTTTTCGCGCTGACGGCTGCACTAGCACTAAAGAAGGCATCGTTATTCGATGGATTGATGACATTCGCATCTCCGCGACGGATGCGTTCAACACCATTAAAGGATGCAGGGGTAAAAGTTTCTGAGCCCGGTGCCCTGACTGATCGCTCTGAGCGATCAGAACGTTCAACTCTAGCGGGATTGCGGCGCAAGGAGCCTAAAGGCAAATCTGCACTAAAGGGGTTACGAGCGCTGGGTGGAGCAATGGCGCGATCAAAGCTAGAGCCAAAGTTACTACCTGAGTTATTGCCTAAGTTGCTGCGTCCAATCGGTCTGTCTGATGAGTAATTGGGTGAGTAACTCCCTGGTTTTTTTACACCCTGATTACCAGCTACTGAGGGGTCTGAGAGCGAAGCAAGATCTTCAGAGCTGATGGCAATAATTTCCACACCTTGATCAATATCGGTAGTCGAGATCACCATAGCATCAGGCCCCATTCGCTTGCGAATCTGCTTTAAGGCTTCTGCCGAATTAGCGGCTGTAAATTTTTGGGGGCCCATGGCGTTGCTCCAAATAGGATTACTGTAATTATTTTAGGGGTTATTGCCTGTTTGAGCGCAAAGAACTTTATAAAACTCGAGATTAGACGTAGGCGGTAGCTCACTTAAAGCTAAAACAATGGCTTGTGGGCATACTCGCCTTGCGATGCGGGATAGAGTCATGCGGGTACGGGTACCGCTGACAATGACCGGCGGAAGATTTTGACTCTCTAGCTCTTGAATCCCGCTAATTACCTCTTCCCCGAACATCCTCGCGAGCGAGGGCTCTATGAGGCCATCTGGTGCAATAGCTCCTTGACCAATGGATTGCTCAATTAAGCGTTCAAATTCAGGCTGAATCCCAAGCACTTGGAATGAGCTACCTTCACCAAGTGAGTCTTGGACAATGGTGCGCCTTAGCGCGTAACGTATGTGGGGCAATACTTCTAGTGGATCGCCTAGTTTAGCTGCATACTCGCTAGCCACTTCTAAGATGGTGCGCATATCTTTGATTGGAATGCTCTCATCAAGCAACAGTTGCAGGAGACGTTGTAATTGGGCAAGGCTCACAATTTTAGGGATCACATCTTCTACTAACTTGGGATAGCTCATCTTGAAGTGGTCTACAAGGTCTTGTGTTTCTTGGCGACCCAAGAGTTCAGCGGCATGCTGATGAATTAAATGGTCTAAATGGGTAGTGATCACCACAGCTGGCTCCACTACGGTATACCCTTTGGCAATTGCCTCGTCGCGCAGTTGGCGATCAATCCAAACTGCAGGCATGCCAAAGGTTGGGTCTTTAACCTCAATGCCAGGCAGAGTTTCATTACCGCTTTGCTGAATTGCTAGCAAACGATCAGGCAAGCATTGACCCCGACCTACTTCAGCACCGTAAAGCAAAATACGATAGGTTTCGGCATTTAGTTGCAGGTTGTCGCGAATATGTACAGAAGGAATTAAAAACCCCACCTGAGAGACAAACTTGCGTCGAATTGCCCGAATCCGTTTAATCAAATCACTTTCATCACCCTTATCAACAAGGGGAATGAGCCGGTAGGCTAGCTCTAAAGACAGAGGCTCAACAATCGGAACATCTTTCCATTCCAGTTCTTGGTTGACGGCGGCTGGCTGTGAAGCAGCCAATTCAGCCGCTTTGGCTTCGCGATTAATCTTTTGATGAGCCAAGTAAGCCAAGCCCCCAAAGAGTGAGGCAAAGCCCAGAAAAATAAAGTGCGGCATGCCAGGTAGAACCCCTAGGATTCCCAATACCCCAGCAACCACCCCTAGAGCGCTACTGTTAGCTTCAAATTGCTTAGATACTTGCCCAGAGAAGTCATCTTCTGTAGCAACGCGAGTCACTAAAATACCAGCGGCAGTGGAAATAATGAGCGCTGGGATTTGTGCAACTAGACCATCGCCAATGGTCAGAGCAGCAAACGTGGCTAAGGCTTTACCAAAGTCCATATTGTGTTGCAAAACCCCAATTAATAGTCCGCCTATGAGGTTAATAACCAAAATCATGATGCCTGCCATAGCATCGCCACGCACGAACTTCGAGGCACCATCCATGGAGCCAAAAAAGTCTGCTTCTTGAGCAACATCAGCGCGCCGTGATTTAGCCTCATCTTGTTGAATCAGGCCAGCATTGAGATCGGCATCAATCGCCATTTGTTTACCAGGCATTGAATCTAAGGCAAAGCGGGCAGAAACTTCAGCTACTCGACCAGAACCCTTGGTGATAACTACAAAGTTAATAATAGTGATCACGATAAAGATCACAATACCAACGGCAAAATTACCGCCAATTAAAAATACGCCGAAAGCTTCGATCACTTTTCCAGCTGCATCAGTACCCTTGTAGCCCTCCATCAGCACAATTCGGGTAGATGCTACGTTGAGGGACAGGCGCAGTAATGTTGTGAGCAGCAGCACCGTTGGAAAGGCAACAAAGTCTTTGAAGCTCTTAATATTGATCGCTGTGAAAAGGACGATGATCGACAGGGCGATGTTAAAAGTAAAGAGCACATCTAAGAGAATTGCTGGCAAAGGTACCAGCATCATAATCAAGACGAGTAAGACTAATACGGGGATAGCTCCTTGCGCCGATGGCCTTAGCTTGGTGATGTCAAAACCTAAGATCTTCATATCTTAATAAGTACTGGTAAACAAAGGGACGTGAAGAAAGCCTTCAAAAATTGCCTTAAAAGTAAAAACGTAAAAAAGTGACAGAAACACTATATATGGTGCAAAAGGAAATATTTGCCACTAAATATACCCTATCTACACTAAAAATAGGGGTAAAAAAGTCCCAAAAGTGTGAAAAAGGCAAAAATTTCCTCATGACCTGCTAGCCATGAACTTGGATGGGCTGAGTTTGATCTACAACCGATTTTGAGGTCTGAAAAGCGATAACTGAGTCCCTTGTCAGGGCCCTTTAGTTAAAGAGAGCGATAGAGTTTGCGCATATTTTGAATTTTCCAGTATTGCTGTTCTGCAGCATCATAGACTTTAGTGAAATCGCGTTTAATGGCTTTTTCAAAAATAATGAGGCAACGATGCGCATGTTCATGCTTTTGTAGGGTAGCCAGCGTTAAAAAATAGAAGGCTTTGTCATAATCTTGGGTGATAGCGGTGCCTTTTTCGTATAAAGTGCCCAGGTTATAGGCTGCTACTCGGCTACCCCCATTGGCTCCTACAGTCAGCAATTCAACGCCTCTAGGGATGTCTTTGGGCACGCCTTGGTCAGCACCTGTTCCAAACACATATATATTGCCAAGGTTGCAATAGGCATCTAAAACCTCA
Organism: Polynucleobacter sp. Nonnen-W13; assembly: GCF_018881735.1. Classification (NCBI taxonomy): domain Bacteria; kingdom Pseudomonadati; phylum Pseudomonadota; class Betaproteobacteria; order Burkholderiales; family Burkholderiaceae; genus Polynucleobacter; species Polynucleobacter sp. Nonnen-W13. The sequence goes on from NZ_JACVPU010000001.1 coordinate 426,267, forward strand.
TCTTTGATGGCTTTTTCATAATATTGGACTGCTGTTTTGATATTACGAGCGATTTCACCGATACCCAGTTCATATAACAGGCCTACGTTAAAGTTGGCATAGCCATTACTCTCTCGGCTGTATGAATTGAGCCATTCAAATAACTTATTGACTTGTTCAGGCTTTAATTGACCATCAAAGCACATTCTAGTTAGGGCAAAAGCAGCCTCTTCGTCCGCCTCATTGACTGCGATATCAAAAAATACCTCAAAAGCAGCTTCGTGGCGGCCGCGCTCGAGGTTAGAAAGGCCAGCTTGTAAACGGGGATTATCAAATTGCATATCCATGGAAAACACTTTCATAAATGGCGAACACTCGCTCTAGATCAATTCTAGGGCTAATTCCAAGGTTAGCAGCTAACGGACCAGGCAATTATTCCCAAAGTATCTACTTGAGACTAAACCAAGGCAAAACACTGCCAAATAAGTAATTGAGTACTAACATAATTTTGAAAAAATAAACCCAATTAAATCAATGACTTAAATTATTCAAAGCTAACATGAGAAATCAGAGTGAGTAATGTCTAAACACATTGATGGGTATCACCGTTACAGAATAGGTACGAGGCGGAATTTGATTTTGAGTCTCTGTAAGTTGAAATTAATTAAAGTACCGGAGAAAAACATGGCAACCGTAATTAACACCAATATGGCTTCGATTTATGCTCAAAACAATTTGAGCTCTGCCCAAAGTAAGCTGGCCACTTCTGTTCAGCGCCTATCATCTGGATTGCGTATCAATAGCGCTAAGGATGATTCTGCTGGCCTAGCAATTAGTATGGGTATGCAGTCTCAAATTTATGGCATTGACCAAGCCAATCGCAATTTAAGCGACATTATTGGTATGGCGCAGGTTACTGAAACAGCTCTGGGAACCATCCAGGACATGTTGTTGCGCCTGAAGACTTTGGGTACACAAAATGGCAACACTGCTTTAAGTGCTGGTCAGAGAAGCCAAATTACCACTGAAGCAGCTGCAATCGTGAGTCAAATTGGCTTAACTAGAAGCGAGGCGGTTTATAACGGCATTTCATTGGTTGGTACAACAGCAGGCTCAACTTATGCTGTGCAGTCTGGTGTTTCAACTGGTACCACCATTGATTTTATAGCGGCAAATGCAGCAATTACCACGACTTCCACAAGCTTTGGTTCGATTGATGCTGATTTGCTGGCGATCTCTTCAGAGCGAGCCAAAATGGGTGCCATGATCTCGCGCGCTACGTATTCCGCGCAAAACTTGCAGGCACAAAGTGCTAACTTAACCCAGGCCCGCTCAGCAATCGTAGATACCGATTTTGCATCAGAGACTGCAGAGTTAACTAAGGGTCAAATTATGCAGCAGGCATCTACCGCCATGTTAGCCCAAGCGAATCAGATGCCAAACGTCATTTTGTCATTATTGAAGTAATTGAAAATTAACTAAGTACACCGGAGAAAAACATGGCAACCGTAATTAACACCAATATGGCTTCGATTTATGCTCAAAACAATTTGAGCTCTGCCCAAAGTAAGCTGGCTACTTCTGTTCAGCGCCTATCATCTGGATTGCGTATCAATAGCGCTAAGGATGATTCTGCTGGCCTAGCAATTAGCATGGGTATGCAATCTCAAATTTTCGGCATTGATCAGGCCAATCGCAATTTAAGCGACATTATCGGTATGGCGCAGGTTACTGAAACAGCTCTGGGAACCATCCAGGACATGTTGTTGCGCCTGAAGACTTTGGGTACACAAAATGGCAACACTGCTTTAAGTGCTGGTCAGAGAAGCCAAATTACCACTGAAGCAGCTGCAATCGTGAGTCAAATTGGCTTAACTAGAAGCGAGGCGGTTTATAACGGCATTTCATTGGTTGGTACAACAGCAGGCTCAACTTATGCTGTGCAGTCTGGTGTTTCAACTGGTACCACCATTGATTTTATAGCGGCAAATGCAGCAATTACCACGACTTCCACAAGCTTTGGTTCGATTGATGCTGATTTGCTGGCGATCTCTTCAGAGCGAGCCAAAATGGGTGCCATGATCTCGCGCGCTACGTATTCCGCGCAAAACTTGCAGGCACAAAGTGCTAACTTAACCCAGGCCCGCTCAGCAATCGTAGATACCGATTTTGCATCAGAGACTGCGCAGTTAACTAAGGGTCAAATTATGCAGCAGGCATCTACCGCCATGTTAGCCCAAGCGAATCAGATGCCAAACGTCATTTTGTCATTATTGAAGTAATTGTTTATGATGTTCAGGAGCCAGGCTACAGTCTGGCTCCTATTCACTTTTTAAGGAGTTAAAGATGAGTGAGATAACAGCAAGAAGCGTAGCTTCATCTGCGGCTAGTTCGTCTCAGTTAAATCTGCCTAAAGGCATAACTTCTGGTGCTACTGGGAAAACAAACACGGATGCAGCGGTTGTTGCAGCAGCGGCTAGCACAGAAATTAGGCCTTCCAACGTTAATCAGGTGATGCAGCCAACGCGTGAAACAGTTGCTAGAGCGGCTGAGCAAATGCAAAAGTTTGTCAGTTCCATGGGTCGCAATTTGAATTTCGCAATTGATGGAGATACTGGTTACCACATTGTGAGAGTAACTAACCCTGAAACTGGTGAAGTAGTTAGGCAATTACCCTCGGAAGAGATGCTAAGGCTGGCCCATAGCTTGACCCAAATTTCTGCCCTAGTAAACCAAAAAGCTTGATTATTATTCGCTAGCATTAAAAATGGCACGAAACTTGCTGAATATATTGGGTTAAAACCCAACTTTACTGACCAATTCCTTAGGCGATATTAGAAAATGGCTACATCGAGTGTCAGCAACAACACTAGTACATCATCTATCGATGTTGCTGGGATGGTTGCAGGTCTCATGTCTGTTGAAAACAAGCCTTTAACTACGCTGCAGTCCAAGATTACAAGTCAAACGACCTTGATTAGTGATTTGGGTCAGCTAAAAAGCAAGGTTGCAGCCTTTCAAACAGCTCTTCAGGCTGCTGAGAATCCATTATCCTATTCAGCAGCGGTTGCCAGCAGTTCAAATGAATCGGCGGTAAAGGTATCAAGTACAACGGGCGCCAATATAGGAAGCCATCAAATCACAGTTTCTCAGCTTGCTAAACCGGCTCAGTATATTTTTAATAACTTTGGATCCAGCAATGCAAGCGTTGGATTTGCCAATGCAAGTCAATTTGATTTAACAATTGCAGGGGTAACTAAAAGCTTAGCTGTCTCGAGCGCAACTACGATTGGAGATTTAAGTTCTTGGATCAATGGATTAGGTTTAGGTGTTGCTGCAAGCGTTACACAGACAGCATCTAATCAATATGCCTTAATGATTCAGGGCACCCAATCTGGAGTTGCGAATAACATCACTTTTGGTGTTAATGGTGCATTAAATAGTCTCCCAGTCTCATCAACTGCAGCGACAGCCTCCCCACCAGCAACCGGGACCTCTGGCAATCAAGCTCAAGATGCAATCTTTACTTTAGACAACGTGAGTTTTTCGAGAACAAGCAACATTGTTAGTGATGTGCATCCAGGATTAGTGCTAAATCTAGTCAGCAGTGGTTCAGCTGCAACAATCACTGTTGCAAACGGAACTGATAACGGACAGGAAGTCATCCAGAGATTCATCGCTGCTTTTAATGATCTTGCTACAACATCGAAAAAACTCGCGCAAAAGGGTGATAGCTCAACTGCGGCTGGCTCATTAGCAGGATCACCCGGAGCAGTGTCTTTTATGAGTCAAATTAAGTCTATGCTCTCAACCGGAGTTACCTACAATAGTGCTAGTGGCTCTAATACCTTAGGTTTGTATCAACTTGGTATCGAAATACAATCAGACGGAACCCTTCAATTTAATTCTGTGAAATACGGTAGTACCGAGAACATCTCTGCAATCCTAGCATCTGGCATTAATATGGGGTCAACTACATTTACAGATCGCACCAATAACCTGAATGCTTTTTTGACCTCGCAGGTCCAGAGTGGTGGCGATCTGAGTAAATCCATTAGTAACGAACAAACTAACTTAACTCAAATGAGCCAAAAAGAGGAGGCCTTGAAAATACGCTTAGATGCCAAGGAAAAAAGCTATATTAGTCAGTATTCCAGCTTAAATGCGCTATTATTCAAACTGAATCAAACAAGTAACTCATTAACAAGTGCTTTAGATGGTCTGGTTAACGGTCAAAACAATCGCTAATTGATTTTAAATTTATAAAAATTATGAATAAAGCTGCCCTCAAATACGCAGATAGCGATAACTTAACCTCGGTCATGGCGGCCGATGCTCGAGAGCTTATTGTTTTAATTCATCAACGTATATTTGATCATTTAACGACCGCTAAAAAGGCGCTTGAAAACGATCAGATGCCTGCCGATAGTTTTATTAAGGCAAGTGACTTGATTATTAAGGGCTTGCTTGGCTGTTTAGATTATCAAAAAGGTAAAGAAATTGCCGAAAATTTGAGCGTAATTTACCTTTGGGCAATTCAGGAACTGATTTCTGCTCGCGCTGAGCGTTCGGCAGATAAGGTTCAGGATGTGATAAATACATTAACTCCACTCTATGAGGCATGGGTGGAGATATCTGATAGAGTCTAGTAATTAGTCAACGGTTGTTAGCAGTGAAAAAATCATAAGCAAGTTCTAAGTAGCTATTTTAGGCGGGAGAGGTAATATGCCAATACCAATTCCTTCAAGCTTATCCATCAACCCCATGGTGGATGTCCGTAAAAATGACCTTGTTACGCCGCCAGCAGCCCCATCTATTGTAGAAAGTCTCAGCGCGATAGACCCTCGTGTTGCATTGAATATGCCAATGCCGGTTGGAGATTCTGCCACAGGAAATGCCGTCAGAACCGCCCTGCAAAATGGCAATCTCGCAGAATTAAAAACGATGCTGGAGTCTGGCGAGCCCAGTGTTCAGCAAGCTGTTTTATTAGAAATTTCTAATCTATCCTCGGGCAAATCAAATCTATCAGCAAAGCTGTCGCAAGCAAATTTAACAAACTTAGTGTCTGAGAATTTAAGCAAGATCGATAGCTTAGGAAGTGCCGCCTTAGGTCAACTGCTCTCTGAAATATTGATTGCCGATTCGCCAGAAAAATCTGCAAGTTCACAGAATCAAGTGAATATAAATCAGTCTAAGAGTGTTATGGTGAACTGGCCAGCCATTGATCCTTCAAAGCTTGGTACTCCAGATCCAAAAGTGGTCATGGGCGCACTTTACCAAAGCTTGCAAGCTTCCGGTATTTTTGCTGCTGATCAACTAAAGCGAGTGTTATTTCCTGCGGGCAGCGCCGATGAAAAAATGGATTCTTTTTTGACGACAGGTGATCAGCATAAAGCTGGTGAGCTTATGGGCCAATTATCAAATGATGCGCCAATAATTCGTGATTCGATGCGCCTATTGTTGCGTGGAGACTTGCTATGGCAAGGCCAACTGATGCCGAATGTACAGGGTCGTCTATATCGTGAAGACGCTTGGCAATCAGATCCTCATCAGCCAAATCAAATAGAAAAAGGCAGCCGTATTACTCTAGAGGTGGGTTTGCCTAACCTAGGCCCCTTAAAGATTATTGGCACACAGTTTGGCGAAAGTCTACAGTTGGTTGTTCAGGCAGATCCCGCTGCACAAGTAAGTATGTCAAAGGCTTTTTCTACATTAGAGGAGCAACTGCATACGCAAATTGATCCCGAGACGCGGATTAGTTTAGGTCAAATAGAGGTGTCTAGTTAATGCAGGGGAGGGAAGAAAAAAAAATTCTTAAGGCGGTTGCGCTGAAGTATGAGATGAATAGTGCTGCGCCACGAATTACAGGGCAAGGGGAGGGTTTTATCGCTGAGGCCATTTTGGCAAAAGCGAATGAATTAGGAATTCCGACTAAGATAGAGCCTGAGTTAGTTGAATTTTTAATGCAACTCAAACTTAACGAGCTGGTCCCCCCTAAGCTATATGCTGCAGTAGCAGAAGTACTCGCGTGGGCCTATGAGTTAGATGGCAAAACTCTCGAAAGGCCTGAACAAGAATAGCCCCTAGATTCAGAATCACTTTGTTACTGCTAAGGGGATTAAGGCAGGAAATCAGGTGTAGTAAAGGCTAAACCTTAGACCTGAAGATTGGTAACTTCTTTGTAAGCGTCAACAAGCTTGTTTCGAACTGCAATCATGCCTTGCAGTGAAAGATTGGCTTTTTGCAGAGAAACAATCACATCCTCTAAGGATGTATCTGATGCTCCAGTGGAAAAAGACTGGGCTTTTGCTTGAGCGCTATTTTGAGCCGTATTGACATTCTCAACAGCGTTTTTAAGGATAGCCGAGAAATCAACCCCGTTGGCACTTTGAGAATCTGTAGATACAGGTTTACCACTAGCAGCAGCAGCAAGTGCTTGCATCCGGGTAATCATGGCATCTACGTTCGGAGTACTCATAGTCATATTATCTAACAAAATCAATCATTAATAAAGCCAGACTCTTTATAAGATTTCAGCTTGTAACGTAATGCACGAGCCGAAATTCCTAATATTTCCACTGCTTTGGTTCTGTTGCCATCGACTTTGGCCAAAACCTTTAAAATATGCTCACGCTCTACTGAATCAATATCTTGCCCAATCTCATCTATATCAGATGCAATATTTGTGCCACTTTTTGGGGCATCAATAATGGCCTCTTCAGCAGAGTGCAGGTCAGAAATGGCATTTTTTGCCACCCTAGTTGGATTAATGCCTAAATCATCCAGCTCTAAGTCCTCCGCCAAGATTTGGTCGCCGTCAGCTAGTAATACGGCTCTTTGAATAATATTTTCTAGTTCCCTAACGTTACCTGGCCAAGAATGGGTTTTCAGTAGTTTTTTTGCATCTTCACTCAGTATCAGCTGATCTCGACCAATATTCATGCGATAGCGGGATAAAAAGAAATCAGCGAGGGGCAAGATATCCAGTGGGCGCTTACGAAGCTCGGCTACATGGATTGGAAATACGGCCAGTCGGAAGTAGAGATCTTCCCGAAATTGACCACTTTTCACCTGTTCTTGGAGGTTACGATTGGTTGCGGCTATGACCCTGACATCCGCTTGAATTAGTTCAGTTGAGCCAATTCGTTCCACCATTTTGTCTTGCAACACTCGTAACAACTTCGCTTGCAAAGATGCGGGCATTTCACCAATCTCATCTAGAAAAAGTGTGCCTTTATGCGCTTGCTCAAATTTGCCGGTTTGGGCTTTGGTAGCGCCAGTAAAGGAACCCTTTTCATGTCCGAAAAGAATCGATTCCAGTAGGGTATCCGGAATCGCAGCGCAGTTGATGGCTATATAGGGTCCATTTGCTCTTTTGGAATGCAAATGTATGTGACGCGCTACCAATTCCTTGCCCACACCAGATTGGCCTGTGACTAAGACACTCGTGTCCGTAGCAGCCACTCTCTCGCAGCGAGCAAATGTTGCAATCGTTTCCGGATCAGCTGCAATTAATTGATGCGCGGGACTGCGAATTTCAGAGCCGACTAGTTGTGAGTCTTGAGTAGGAGTGACTACTTCAGATGTTTTAATGGATTCAGGTTGGTGGCGTGCGATGATTTCAATGAGCTGCTGCGGCACAAATGGTTTAATTAAAAAATCTCTTGCACCAGCCCGCAGAGCTTCAACAGCTAGTTTGGCATCTGCAAATGCAGTCATGACAACAACGGCAAGATCTGGACATTCTTTTTGCGCAATCTTCAGCAAATCTAAACCAGTCATTCCTGGTAATTTGTAATCAGTCACCAAAACTGTTTTTAGATCTGGACGTAATAAAGGAATGACAGTTTCAGCACGTTGGTGAGTCACAAAGTCGATCTTATTCATACGTAAGGTGACGGCAATTGCCTCTCTGAGGTCCTCATCATCTTCAATCAAAATCACGGGAAATGGTTGTGGGTCGCTGGCACGCATAAAAGTTTTCTGAGTTAATAAATTAAGGATGACTGGTCATAAGGGATGGTGATCTTAAAGACTGCTCCGTGTTTAGAGCTCTCCGCGCTGATATTGCCTCGGTGCGCTTCAATGGTATTTTTTGCAATAGAGAGGCCAAGCCCAGTGCCATTGGCGCTAGTGGTTGCAAAGGGCTCAAATAAGGAATTGAGAATTTCCTTTGGTATACCTGGGCCTTGATCAGAAATCGTAATCGTTAGCATTTGCCGATCGCTGGTAGCCATCAAACTGACCGTCTCATTTGCTTTAGAAACTGCGAGCGCATTTTCTAGTATTGCGACAATGGCATTGGATATTGCTTTGGGCTCTACCAATAGATTTCCCTGATTGATATTGGTAGCGGAAACCGACAAACTGACTTCCTTGGCTTTAAAGAGAAACTGAATGCTAGCTTGAGCATCTTCAATGATTTGGGTAGCGTTTACTAATACAGCCTTATTTGGTTTATTTGAAATAAAGCGCAACATATCTTGAGATAGTTTCTCAAGATCTAATAGTTGTTTACGCAAGCGATCGGCAAACTCTTTAGCTGTGTCGCTATTAATCTCTCCATCGCAAAGATGTGATGCATAAAGCAGTGCCGTTGCTAGTGGCGTACGAAACTGATGGGCTATACCAGCTGCCATACGTCCCATGGCCGCCAAACGATTTTCTCGTTGCGTTTCTTCATGTCGCAAAATATTGGTTGTGATATCTTGAATTTGAATAAAACTTCGTGAGCCTTCGTTGATCCGAATGACTTGAACTGTTTTTTGTATGCGCTGATTGACACCTCTTTCTGCAATGACATATTCCCCTGGGGTGATGGAGGCCAGCCAATCAGCTGGAATTTCAAAATTCACCCCTGGTTTTAATTTAGGAAGAAAGATTAGCACTGCTGGGTTGTGCAATAAAACCACCTCGTTTTCCAGCAAAATGACCCCTGCTGGAATGGCATTGAGCAGAATCGCTAAGCGTTGATTTGATTTTTGTAGTTCGTTGCTGAGCTGATTGATCTTGTCCTGCAGGGCAGCCTGTTGGGCCTCGAGTTTTTGGGATTCTGCGTAGAAAATCGCAAAAGCCTCTTCCAGATGTTTGGTGGCATCTAGTGTGTCCTGCTCGGGCGGCAATTTGCTGGCGTTTGGGGTCAATGAACGATTATTTAAGATGGGTTGGTAACTAGGCAATATTTGCCGTTTTTTATAAAATAGGACTCAAGGATATCAACATTTAGGCAAAATAGGCAAAAATGTTCTATATATAGTGTTATGATCTTTTTCAGAATCAGCCCTGAAATGACGGAATCTATCAAAATTGAGTGAAGAAACGCAACCCGGAATACAGGAAAGTGAGCGAGATGCGGCAGTAGTTAATATTGGCTCGCAGGTTGCCGCTGCTCCAGTAGCTCCAGCCAGCGCTTTTAGCGGGGGCGGTGTAGCGCTCCCCCAAAGTTTAGTCGGCCTACAAAATCGAATTCAAGCTCTCAATGCTCAACAACGTCTGATTTTGTCTGCAGCAGTATTTTTAGTCATTGCTGTACTTGTGTTTGTTTCTGTCTCTGGAAAAAGTAAAGACGACTATCGCATCTTGTTTTCCAGCATTAATGAGCGGGACGGGGCTGCAATCGTAGCAGCCTTACAACAAATGAACGTGCCTTATAAATTCACTGAAGGCGGGGCAGCCATATTGGTGCCTGAATCCGCGGTTTATGAAACCCGATTGCGTTTGGCGGGTCAAGGTTTACCCAAGGCTGGTAATGTGGGTTTTGAGCTACTCGAAAACCAAAAAATGGGAACGAGCCAGTTTGTAGAGCAAGTTAATTACCAGCGTGGTTTGGAAGGTGAATTAGCTCGCAGTATCAGCTCCTTAGCGCAAGTCAAATCTGCAAGAGTCATGCTGGCGATTCCTAAGCAGACGGCTTTTATGCGCGAACAGGAAAAGCCAACTGCCTCTGTCATTGTGACGATGCATCCTGGACGCTTTTTAGATCCTCAGCAAGTTGCGGCCATTACCAATTTAGTAGGTTCTTCCGTTCCAAACCTCGGCCCAGCAAATGTCACGATTGTCGATTCGGAAGGCAGTTTGCTTGCGCCTAATGCACAGCGTCTAGCAGGCCTAGATAGCACGCAACTAAAGTATGTTGCCGAACTTGAGGGCGCGCTGTCCAAACGGGTGCAATCGATCTTAGAGCCTGTCACTGGTAAGGAAAATGTCCGAGCGCAAGTCACGGTGGATATGGATTTTGGTGAGCTTGAGAGAACTGAAGAAACTTTTGGTCGTAATTCGCCACCCAATCAATCTTCGATTCGCAGTCAACAAACCAATGAAGCTGCCACTCCCAGCTCGACTACTTCTGGTGTTCCTGGCGCTTTAACCAATCAAGCGCCTGGCGCTGGCCAAGCGCCGATTAATACCCAAGCGGCTGCTGGTGGAGCAGGACCACAAAATCTCAACGCACCTCCTACTAGTTCAGGTTCAAGCGCCAGCAATATTAAAAAAGATGCAACGATCAATTACGAGCTTGACCGCGCTATCCAGAGAATTAAGTCTGAAAAAGGTCAAGTCAGAAGAGTTTCTGCTGGCGTGGTGGTGAACTATAAACAGCCCGCTGGTGTAGACAAGGATGGCAAGCCCCGCAAGCCTATTCCATACAACGCTAAGGAACTTGAGCAAATCAATAACTTGGTGAGGGATGCTGTTGGTTTTTCAGAGCGTCGCGGCGATAGCGTCAGCGTAGCTAACATTCCATTTAAGGTGGAGTTAAGTGATGAACCCCCGTTTTATAAGCAGCCGGGAATCATTGAGTTAAGCAAAGAATTCTTCAAGTTTGCAATTATTTTAGGCTCGCTTGGTTTGATGTTTTTTGGAGTCGTACGTCCCTTACTCTTTCCTCCGAAAAAGGACGAGATTATGGAAGAGCAGCGTATTGAAGAAGAGTTTGACGAGAAGATTAAAGCTGAGATGGCGCAGATGGATCCTCGGGCGCGTGAAAAGCGCCGTATGGAAGTGGAGCTCTTGCGCGAGCGCCAGCGCCTTGCTGAAGAAGAAGAGCGAGCTAGAGCCGAAGAAGATCGCAAACGGACTGAAGAAGAGCGTAAGCGGATCGACGAAGAGAAGAAGCAAGAGTACGAAGAGCTGCTTCAATACGCTAAGGATTTTGTGGAAAATAATCCTAGGGCAGTTTCTGCAATTTTCAAAGAGTGGCTATCTGAAGATGCGGCTAAGCAAAATGCTGGCAATGCTGAAGCTGCGCCCGCCGCATAACATGAGGAGAATCTGTTTTGGCTGATGAAGCTCCCGTAGAAAAATCGCTATCGATAGCAGAGGCTCTGAAAGAGGGCGTCAAAGCAGCGCCTGTTGGCGGTACGATTTCTTTTGATGATTTGGACGGTGCTTCTCGTGCTGCAGTAATACTTTTGGCTGTTGGTGCTGAATCTGCAGCCAATGTGATGCGCGGTATGACCCCATTTGAGGTGCAACGCCTCTCAGGAAAGATGGCCGTCGTGCGCTCCTTAAGTAGAGATTTGGTGTTAGAAGTGTTGCGGCAATTTAAGGATGTTAGCTCTAATAACACACAAGTTGCATTTGATACTGATGACTTTATGCAGAACATGCTTACCAAAGCAATGGGCGCGGAAGGAGCTTCAGATTTATTGGGGCGTCTCGAGTCTACGCTGGACATGTCTGGTATCGAAACTCTGAAGCGCATGGAGTCAGATGTTCTGTACGAGCTGATTAAAAATGAACATCCGCAAATTATTGCAACAGTGATGGTGTTCTTGGATCCTACGCAAGCGGCTGGCTTGCTGAAGCTATTCCAAGATGAACTGCGTAACGAACTCATCCTACGTATCGCTCTTTTAGAAAAAGTACAGCCGGCTGCTCTGAAGGAGTTGAACGAAGTAATGTCCCGCTCTTCAGGACCGGATTCGGATTTCCGTCGAAGTACTGTTGGCGGTGTAGTCCCTACTGCCGAGATTTTGAATATGCTCTCGGGTGGTTTGGATAAAGTCGCCTTAGAAAATATTCGAAACTACAACAGTGACTTGGCAGATGCTATTCAAGAAAAAATGTTTGTCTTCGAAGACTTTTTGGAACTGGAAGATCGTTCATTGCAGACTTTATTGACAGAGGTTCCGCAAGAAACACTCATCATTGCGTTAAAAGGTGCAAGTCCTAAATTGCGTGAAAAAATCTTTAAGAATATGGCAAAACGCTCTGCTGATACCGTGCGTGAGGATCTCGAAACAAGGCCGCCTGTGAAGGTAATCGAAGTCGAGTTAAGTCAGAAAGATGTCATTGCAATAGCGCGCGCCTTAAGTGAAGAAGGTCGAGTCAATATGGAGAGAGGTAAGTCCGCTGATGCCTTCCTCTGATGAGGACTCCTTGCTAACGCGATGGGAGCCACCTTCTTTTGATCCTCCTGCACCTCCTAAGCCACCCAAGGTGGCTCCGATTTACTACCCTACTGTTGAAGAAGTTGAAGCCATTCGCGAAGCGGCTTACAAAGAAGCTTATGAGCTTGGTTCTAATCAAGGCTTTGTAGAAGGTCGTGAAGCAGGCTATGACGAGGGTAAGGCAATTGGTCATGAAGAAGGATATAAAGCAGGGTATCAAGATGCAGAGGAAGAGACACTGCGTTTGCAAAATGCTTTAGGTCAACTTTTAGAGGCAGTGAGTGGGATGCCTGAGGCAATTGCTGAACCCCTAACTCAGTTCAGTTTTGAAATCGCCTCACGCTTGAGCGCAAATAGTTCAATGGAGCGTGCTCCCTTTGTCATGGCGGTGCAAGAAGCGCTGATGCGTTTACCTCGACCTGGTGAGAATCTCTATCTCCGCTTGCGCGCTGAAGAAGTGGAAACTTGGAGAAAGATAGTTGAAGATCCAGGCTTGCCATTTAATTGCACGATCTTAGTGGATGCTGATGTACGCCCTGGACATGCTTATGTAGAGGTGAGTGGTGCTCGTATTGATGTTGGGGCAGAAGCCCGTATGGCGCTAGTCAAGGCCGCTTTAGGTTTAGATGGTGCAGCAATGCCAGACGAAAAAAAGATTGGTCCAAAAACCACAGCCGCACTCATAGACCATCAGTCTGATAGTGAGTCGCAGATCGAAGATGAGTTGCAAACTGAAGTGGGGAATCTAGATTCTGCGGAAGAGGTTGAGAGCGATCCTAAAAAGGATCCTGATGATCAGGCGCATCCAATATGAGTATTTTGCAAGCCCGTGAATTAGTAGATCAGATAGAGTTGCGGCGCCAACATTTAATGCAAACGCCTTACTCTATTCGAGAAGGAAAGTTAAAGCGCGTCTCTGGAATTGTTTTAGAGGTTGAAGGCTTGCCCATGAGCATCGGGTCTGGTGCAACCATCCTATCTGAGTTGGGCGGCAAGACTTACGATGCGGAGTGTATTGGCTTTAATGGTGCAATCACTTATTTGATGCCGATTGATGCCATGGAAAATATTTCACCAGGTGCATTAGTGTATCCAGCAAATACGCCCTTTAACTCTGGAGCAGGTTATATCTCTAGTAGCGTAGGTGAACCTCTGACGATTGGTGAGAGCTTGCTAGGCAGAGTAGTCGATGGTTTGGGTCGACCAATCGATGGGAAAGGTTATGGTGAAAAACAATTCTCACCCATCATCCAAAGAATGTTAAATCCCTTGGATAGAACACCTATTCACGAACCCTTAGATGTTGGCATTCAGGCTGTAAACGGTTTGTTAACAGTAGGCCGTGGTCAACGCGTTGGAATATTTGCTGGCTCCGGAGTGGGTAAAAGTGTTTTATTGGGAATGCTGGCGCGCAATTGTGTTGCCGATGTCATTGTGATTGGCCTGGTTGGCGAGCGTGGCCGGGAAGTGCGGGAGTTTTGTGAAGATACTTTGGGGCCAGAATCATTTAAGCGTGCTGTAGTTGTTGCTGCACCTGCGGATGCTTCTCCCTTAGCCCGCTCAAAAGGAGCGTCATACGCAACCGATGTTGCGATTTGGTTCCGAGATCAAGGTAAGCATGTGGTTTTGATTGTGGATTCACTGACACGTTACGCTATGGCTTTGCGAGAAATTGGCCTTAGCTTAGGAGAGGCGCCGGTTGCACGGGGTTATCCCCCTAGTGTATTTGCCCGCATGCCTGAGTTAGTTGAGCGAGTCGGCAATGGTGCTAACCCTAACGGCTCGATTACTGCGTTTTATACCGTGTTGCTAGAAGGTGATGACACCAATGACCCGGTTGCTGATACCGCGCGCGGTATTTTGGATGGACACTTCTTTCTTTCTAGAGAGTTGGCTGATAGCGGGCATTACCCAGCCATAGATGTAGAGAAGTCAATTTCTCGTGTTATGCCAAAAGTAGTGTCAAAAGAGCACCTGCTATCTGCTAGAAGAATGAAGCAGCTATACAGCCGATACATGCGGGGTAGAGATTTGGTCTCGATGGGCGCCTATATTGCGGGTAGCGATCCAGAATTAGATGCTGCTTTGCAAGCTTGGCCCAAAATTCAGGCTTTTTTACAGCAAGATGCCGATGTAACCGTGCCAATAGATCAAACTGAGAGCTTGTTAGCTGAAATTAGCCCGCCCAACCTGTAAATCTGATGAATGCAATAGAGCTCCTCCATCGCTTAGCCAAAATACGGGAAGATCAAGCTATGGCACGTGCAAAACGTGTTGCTAGCCAGGTAAACCAACAAAAAGCCTTTAAAGATCAAGTGCTTGAGTACGCCAAAGATTATGAATCCCAAATGCTTGCAGGCGGCAAAGGGGGGTCTTCGGTGGCTTTCATTCAAGACGCTAATGCTTTTAGAGAAAAGTTGCTACTTAGCGCTATTGAGATGGATGGGCAGATTCAGGGCTTGGCGAGAGCCTCTGAGGACACTTTAAAAACAGCTACGATGGCCAGAATGCGTACTCGAGGGCTATCTAAATTGGTCGACAAAATGCACCGAGAAGCCAAAAGAAAGCAGGCTAAGGCAGAGCTAAGCCAGTTCGAAGATAACTTCTCAGCAAGGCTTAGCTTTAAATCTGGCACGAAAGATGCATAGTTGGTAGTGTTCCATTTGGAGAAAGCATGCCAACAGTCAGTCAAATACAGATGCAAGCAGCATTTAGCCCCATAAGCGAGGCTATTGCTCAACCGGGTAGTCTTGCCGGTGGCTCTGTCATGCCTGTTGGTTTTGATACTTTCTTGGCCTCCTTAAATCAAAAGATGCTGGCACGAATGGATGCGAGGACGAATTCAGATAAATTTAGTGGCTCTAAAAATAGTTTAGGTGTACCAGGTATGCAAAATTTGCCTGGATTTACAAATCAAGATAAAGATTCTGCAAAAATTACCGACCCAATGCAGTTACTGGCCGCTCAGTTGGCAGCCCAAGGCCTTATTAATCCTGTAGCAATGCAACCTCTAGTAACCAATCCCTTGGTTAATGGTGGGGTTGGAGTTAATGAAGTAGATGCAGGTAAGCCAGTGACTGGGTTGAATTTGCCAGGTGCTCTCGGTCTAAAAGGCCAAAACATTGATCCACAGCAAAACCAGTTAATTACTCAATCGCTAGCAAAAGCAATTCAGGATGCAGGCCAAGGGAATAACTTAAGCACCCAAAATCCACAGGTAGCCCAGTTAATGCTAATGCTGCAGCAAGCCCAACCAGCTAGCGCTGCCCAAGCCAGTGCATTAGAACAACTCAAGGGCTTAGTTGCTCAAGCAAGCCAAGCGAGCCAAGCAACCGCGAGCCAAGCCCCTAAAATTACCTTGACCCCAGAGCTCGCTACAGCGATCCGGGATCTAGTGCAGCAAGCCCAACCAGCTAGCGCTGCCCAAGCCAGTGCATTAGAACAACTCAAGGGCTTAGTTGCTCAAGCAAGCCAAGCGAGCCAAGCAACCGCGAGCCAAGCCCCTAAAATTACCTTGACCCCAGAGCTCGCTACAGCGATCCGGGATCTAGTGCAGCAAGCCCAACCAGCTAGCGCTGCCCAAGCCAGTGCATTAGAACAACTCAAGGGCTTAGTTGCTCAAGCAAGCCAAGCGAGCCAAGCAACCGCGAGCCAAGCCCCTAAAATTACCTTGACCCCAGAGCTCGCTACAGCGATCCGGGATCTAGTGCAGCAAGCCCAACCAGCTAGCGCTGCCCAAGCCAGTGCATTAGAACAACTCAAGGGCTTAGTTGCTCAAGCAAGCCAAGTAGTGCCACAGGCATCTTCATCCGATATTAAGCCTGTCATTTCAACTGCTACTTCCACTCCAGGAGTAGCTGAAAAACTTACTACACAAAATCTTCATGACCGAAGTATTGGGGGTGGTCGTCAAAATGCCGCGAATACTAGTCCACAAAACATTAAGAATTCCGATAAAGCCTTGATCCCTTTATATGCAGGTCAGACATCCAAAGAAGGTAGAGGTCTCGATGTCTTACCCCGTGCGACCCTAGAAGTTGATTCAAAGACCAGAGATCTAGATAATTTAAATGATTTAGGTGGTAAAGATATCAATGGTCTAAGTACACAATATACTGGTCTTGCACGCCTAGATAACCATACGCCAGAAGCCCTGCAAAATTTCCAAATCAAACAAACAGAGGTTTCCCTAGTGAGTGGTCCCTTACATAGTGAGATTTTGAGCGCTGCCAAGTCTGGCGGTGGCCGCATTATGTTTGAGTTAACACCGCCGGAGCAGGGCACAATTCGGATTGATTTGCAAATTAATCAAAATGGTCATGCCCACTTGATCGTCGAGGGGGCGAGCGATGCTACAAAATCTCGCCTAGATCAGGGTGGTCAAAACTTAAAGCAAGAGTTTGCTCAAATGGGCCTCAATCTCTCTCTTGATCTTAGGCAGGGTAATCAGTCTCAACAGGCATCGGGTCAATCCTTTAACAATGCCCGTCAAGACTATTATGCTAGTCAGCAGATCGTTAATCCTAGCGCTAAAAACCTAGCAGCAATAGATCTGATAGGTTCGGGTCATAATACGAGTGCTAGCGGAACAGTTCATCTGTTTGCTTAATATGATGAAAAATAAAGGGAATTAGCATGGCTGATGAAGAACGCGTAGAGCCTACCTTGGATGTAAATGGCGGGATACCACCCCCACCAGTTGTAGAGCAGATAGAGGTTGAGGAAGAAAAGCCTAAAAGCAAAAAGATGCTATTTTTGATCATAGGATTGATAGTAGTGCTGGCTGGAGCAGTTGGCGGCTACTTTTATATGCAACATAATGCTGAGCTCAAAAGACAGCAAGAAGCTGAAGATAAGCGGCCTGAAAACATTCTTAAGAAGCAATTAATGGAGCGCAAAGATAACGCCGCTCCGATTTATATTGCTCTAGACGAAATGATCGTAAACCTTCCCGGTAGAGGAGGAGAGCATTATTTGCAGACTAAGATGGTGCTCAGAACAAATGATGGATCTACAGAAGATAAAATCAAGAAGTTTATGCCTGTGATCAGGGATAAAGTTATTACGGTTTTATCCTCACGCCAAATGCAAGAGTTGGCCACAGTAGAGGGCAAAACAATGATGGCTCGCGAGGTCGCTTTAGTCATCAATTCTATTATTGCGCCGCAGCTAACTGCTATTTACATACTCCAGCAACAACCATCAACAGCTGACATTCAGAATTTAGAGAGAATTGGCGCAGTACCAAAAGAAACTTCTTCAGGTCAGAAGATAACCGGTGAGGCTGCCAGGGCTGCAGCAGAATTTTGGAATGTTACGGAGATGGATTTACCCGTTCAGGCGGTTCTATTCAATACTTTTGTAATGCAGTAAAATACCAGCTAGATAGTCCACTTAGGAAGATATGGCGACAGGAGCAATCAATGTCGAGATGAACATTGCAGCTGAAGATCAGCAGTCAATGTTCGACAAATCGAAGATTATTGCTCGTCGGCGCATGCCGACATTGGAGCTGATTCACGAGCGCTTTTGTCGTGCAGTTCGCTTGTCCTTGTTCAATATGATCCGAGCACCAATTGAGGTGCAAATGCATATGCCGAGCGTCAAAAGCTACGAGCAATTTGTATCGGAGTTTCCTGAGCGCACGAATATTAACATTGTTGGTATACGACCATTGCGTGGGGTGGGTTGTTGGATTGTTGACCCCGGAGTTGTCTATATCGCGATTGATAATATGTTTGGTGGCGAAGGACGGCTAGCACCCAGGCTAAATTTACGTGAATACACGCCTACTGAGTTGCGAATTATTCGTCGTCTAGTTGATGCGCTACTGAACGACTACGAGAAGGCCTGGAAAGCGGTCTATGAAATTAAGTTTGATTTCATGCGCCAAGAAACTAATTTTGGATTTGCCAAGATTACCTCTCCAGGTGAGATGGTGCTCCATTCTAAATTTACCATTGAGATTAATGGAAGGCCTGGTGATGTCGACCTATGCATTCCTTTCTGGGTAATGGAGCCAATAAAAGCCATCCTGTATAACAATATGCAAGGCTTTGCAAGTGAACCAGACGAGCATTGGACGAATTTATTGAATGATCAAGTCCACGAAGCTCCAGTGACTGCCGTCGCTGTATTGGCTCGAAAGCAGATGCTCTTGCGTGAGATTACCTCTCTATCGGTGGGCGACATTATTCCTATCGAAATTAATGATCCAGTTACGGTTTATGTTGATGGCCTACCTGTGATCAAGGGGCAATACGGAGTAAAAGAAGGTCGATATTCAGTCAAAGTGAGCACGATTCAACATCCTGCAGAATTCTTAAAAAGTCCGTTAGAAAAGGCGCGCCTGGGTCCAAGTATGATGCGAAGTGCGGAAAAAGGGGAGTTATATGAGCAGCCAGCAGAAAATCCTCAGGCCTTTGCCCCGAAGCCAGTTGCAGAGCACAATAAAAGTGAAGTCTCAAGCGATACAATAGACAAGCTTGCGGATGAAATCGAGCCAAATGAACCCGAATACCAGGCAGACATAAAAGAGACAAAAGAGGATTGAGATGGCTGAAAACGATAATGATTTAGCGAAAACACTAACGAGTGCCGATGTATCTGGTTCGCTTCGTAAAGCCACATTTAATAACTTAGAAGATGGCTCAAAATCCGGCGCAGATTTCAACGATATTGATCTTGTGATGGATGTGCCAGTTCAAGTTACTGTTGAACTTGGCCGCGCAAAAATGCAAATTCGTAATCTCTTGAATCTCACTTATGGGTCTGTGATCGAGTTAGATATTTTGGCTGGAGAGCCGCTAGAAGTGGTGGTGAATGGTTGTCTAGTTGCTCAAGGTGAGGTGGTTATCGTGAACGATCGTTATGGCATCCGCTTGACTGATATTGTGACACCCGCAGAGCGTCTGCGTAAAATTAATCGTTAATTTTAAATGGGCACATCAGTTGGGGGCATGTTGCTTTTCTCATTTATCTGGCTTGCACTGGCTGCAGCACTGATTTGGGTTGTTGCGTATTTAGTAAAACGTGATTCTGCAGTGCGCGCAAGTAATCCCCATGTAAAAATTTTGGCTCAACAGGCTTTAGGCCCAAGAGAGCGCGTCGTCATTGTGAACGTACTCAATCGCATCTTGGTGATCGGGCATACCCCGACACAAATTAATTTGTTGACTGAATTAGACCCAGAAGATGTGGCTCACATGAAACCACAGCCCAGTAATGTCGATTTTGCTAACCAGCTACGCGCTTTGGTCAAAAGGAAAATCGGTTGAAAAATAAACTGACCTTTTTCATCACTGGTGCAATTGGTTTAGTGGGTTTTTATCCGCTTATGGCGTGGAGCCAAACTTTGCCGCTAGTGACTGCAAAGCAAGTCGGTGGCGGTACATCGTATGCGGTACCAGTTGAGACGGTGTTAGCTCTGACTGCGTTGAGCTTCTTGCCCGCAGCTTTAATTTTAATGACTAGCTTTACAAGGATTTTGATTGTATTTTCTTTGTTACGACAGGCGCTAGGTTTAACGACGATGCCACCGAATATCGTTTTAATTGGACTCTCCCTGTTTTTGACTTTATTTATCATGAATCCCGTTTTTGATTCGATGTATAAAAATGCTTATCAACCATATTCTGTCGGTAAGATGGCCTTCCCTCAAGCTATAGAAATTGGATCAAAGCCGTTAAAAGAATTTATGCTGAAACAAACGCGCAAGGACGATTTAAATTTATTCGTCAAGTTGTACGGCAAAGAAATTGAGGCGCGTGAAGATGTACCGTTTACGGTTTTAATTCCAGCATTTGCAATTTCAGAGATTAAAACAGGCTTTTTGATTGGCTTCGTTATCTTCTTACCATTTTTAGTGATTGATTTCGCAGTTGCTAGCATTTTAACTTCGCTCGGTATGGTGATGGTCTCACCAATGATGTTTTCCTTGCCGCTGAAGTTGATTGTATTTACATTGGCAGATGGTTGGGTTTTGCTCTCGACCTCATTAGTCCAAAGTTATATTAATTAATTGTCATGGAGAGTGGGGTCGTTCTCGATTTGGTGTATCAGGCCTTGAGGATGGTCGCAGTTTTGGCGGGACCTATACTCATGGCATTATTGGTTGTAGGACTAATCATTGGTATTTTGCAAGCAGCTACCTCTGTTAACGAGTCCACGGTTGCGTTCATTCCTAAGTTGATAGTATTTGCTGCTGTTGTTATTATTGCCGGGCCAGTCACTCTGTCATTGTTTACAGACTACATGAGAGAGCTTTTTGCGCGCATACCAGGTTTAGTCAATTAATTTATGTTGACCATCAGCAGCATACAAATTGAGCAATACATGGCGATTTTTATGTTTGCTTCATTAAGAGTTTTTGGGCTATTTTTAACCGCCCCCATGTTCGCCTTAAGAACAATTCCGATGCAATTTCGTTTATTTATTGCTTTGGCATTTGGAATTTACCTTCTACCCCTACTAGGAACTGAAAAAATTCCATATCCAGGGAGCATTACTTTTTTTGCATCGGCAATTGAGTTGGCTATTGGGGCCTTCATTGGATTTGCGGTACGCATAGCATTTATGGTGATTGATATCGCAGCAGAAGTGCTATCTTTTTTGGCGGGCTTTAGTTTCGCTTCCACTAACTTTTTGGATCCTACATTAGCCTCTGGCCTAGTTACTCAGTTTATGGGTTTAGTAGTATTAGCGCTTGCCTTCACGCTCAATATTCATTTAGTCTTAATCGATTTGGTCCTGAGTAGTTTTGAAACCGTACCACTAGGCGTTTGGCCCCAATCTTGGACGTCTAAGGGGTTGGTGGATTTATTTTCTGCATCATTTCGTTTAGGCTTAATCCTATCTATGCCGGTGCTACTCGTTTATATGATGTTTAATTTAATTCAAGCGTTTCTAGGAAGAACCAGCCCACAAATGAATCTATTTTCTGTGGGGTTTGCAGTAAGCATACCCCTAGCCTTTTTGGTTATTTTTTTGATCTTGCCCGATCTGCAATTTATTTTAGAGCGCTCTCTTGAAAATCCTTTACAACTTATTCGCCAAGGATTGGAGGCGCCTAATGGAAGATAACTTACATCTCAGATTCCCGTTCAAATTTATTAGTGGGGTTTTATTAATTGTTGCTAGCTTTTCAGTGGGCTCTCAGAGTCTAGATCCATCTGATACATCTACTTCAGTAAGGATTTCAATTGAGGAGGTCCCGCCAACAAAAGAGCAAATAGTATTAAGGCAAAACTCATTAAATCAGACGCCTGATGGTCCCGATGAATGCGACAAGAAATTCCCTTTTTCAATAGAATCCTCTAAAAACGAGCCTTATGCTGATACTGGCCCTGAAACATGCAAGAAGCTAAAAATACGTGGCCAACGCATGCAATGTGAAATTGACTCACTAGTGTTGGAAAAGCCTGAATCGAATACTACGGGATCAAAAATTGAATTAGCTAGTTGGGCTCGTTGTAATGGAAAGATAGCTGATTTATTAATTGAGGGCTACTATTTGCCAGCTAGTGAAATTGAGAGAAGGTTGCAAATTTGCAGTTCTAACTATTATGCTGATCCCGGTAAAATGCCAAAAGCCGGCTGGTATCAACGATTTCTCAAATGGTATACCAGCAATGATTTAACTCCGCCACCAAGTGATGCGGCTCTTGAGGTGGCATTAAAACAGTCGACACCGCTTGATAGTCGGCAAGATACTGCAGGGTTGATGAAGTGCGAGTGGATGTTTAGAAATAGCCGCACTCCTCAGGTAGACCCATTGCCACTTCCCGTTGATAGTAATGCTGTGTCTAAGCCCATCAGACCAACTCCCGCTAAAAAGCCGGCTAAGAAGTAAAAGTTAGCCTCCGATTGCCGCCATATTTGCTAATTTGAGTGCAGTGGAGCCTTAATTCTGCTGTTTTAAGCGGGTATTTAGGTGTTCTGAAAATATATTTTTTAATTTTTCTTAAACGAAAAAGCAAATAATGCCGTAAGCGGTTGCATGAAGAATAGAATCCTCAGCCCTCTTGCCTCGGCAATGCTTGCCATCCTTTTTTTATTGCATATTCAGCCTGCAATGGCATCAGATCCTGCGCCAACATCTAATGCGCTAGATAAGGGTGCAGACAAGGTGGTTGATAAAGCCAAGGTGACAGTATCTCCAGCCCCGTCAAGTGATGACGATATGAGTAAGGCCCTGACAGCTAAAATTAGCAAAGGGTCGGGTGATATTGTTATCCGAACCAGCGATTTGCCTGCTGGTGGCTCTGCCTCTGTTGCTGTACCAGCCAAGCCCAAGCTTGGAAATAAAGGGTCTGCTAAACCCGCCGAAAAAGAAGTACATGCACATCATTGGTCCTATTTTGATGGGCCTGAGGGTCCAGAAAATTGGGGCAATTTAAGTAAAGATAATTTAGCCTGCCTTAAGGGGAAGAGTCAGTCGCCAATCAATATCAATATTGACCGAGCTGTCAAAGCACAATTAAATCCTATCGAGTTTATTTATAGACCATCTCCTCTGTCGATTATTGATAATGGACACACCATCATGGTGAACTACGGTGAAGGCAGCAATTTAATGGTGGATGGTAGACAGTATCGATTAGTTCAATTCCACTTTCATAAGCCTAGTGAAGAAGCGATCAACGGTGAGCGCACAGATATGGTTGCGCACTTAGTGCACCAGCATCATGATGGTAGCTTAGCAGTTGTTGCGGTTTTAATGAGTACCACTAAACCGGCAAGTTCAAGAAAATATTGGTGGGGCGATGATTCTATTAAAGAGAATGCTTTCATTAATACACTCTGGAATAATGTTCCGTTAGTTAAGGGTAAGACCGACACCCCTGGAGTCATGATTGATGTCAATCAAATATTGCCGGCGGATAAAAGCTACTTTACTTATATGGGATCTTTAACTACACCACCGTGTAGTGAAAGCGTGCTTTGGCTGGTTCTTAAAACCCCTATTTATGTTAGTGATGATCAGGTAAAGAATTTTGACCGAATGTACCAAATGAATGCGCGACCATTACAGCCTAAGGGTGATCGCTTGGTTAAAGAAACTAAGTAGTTATAGGTTGATACTAAGCGACAAATACAATAATGAATCAAATCAAAAAGATTTCGAATCAATCTGGTGGAAATATTAGTATTTCTGAAAAGATTGCTTCAGAATTAAATGGAAATGTCCAGATATTCGATTTGGTTGATATGGCTATTGCATTTCATCAAAATGGGATGCTTGAAGAAGCTGGCTTAATTTATGAAAAAATTCTGATTAAAGATCCAGAGCATTCTGATGCCATGAATTTGCTTGGCCTTATCGCATTGCAAAAAAAAGAATATCCGCAAGCGATAGATTTGATTAATAAAGCTATTTTGGTATCACCTCGTAATAATGCCCCTGAATTTCATGCAAATCTTGGGCATGCGCTACAAAAGGAGGGTCTGCTTGATGAATCAATAGCCAGCTTTGATTTGGCAATATCCCTCAGTCCAAATGTAGCGCTTTATTATGCTAAGCGCGGCCTTGCTCAACTAGAGAAGAAATATTTTGATACTGCTATTAACAGCTTTGATCAGGCAATTAAACTCAACTCTCAAGACTCAAAGAGTTTTTATTATCGGGGCCTTGCTCAATTAGAGAAGAAATATTTTGATGCGGCCATTAACAGCTTTGACCAGGCAATTGATTTAAGTAGTGATTTTGCTGAGGCTTTCAACAATCGGGGTCTCGCCCAAGTAGAAAAAAAGAATTTTGATGCCGCTATAAGCAGTTTTGATAGTGCTATCAAGCTCAGATCTGATTATTCAGAAGCTTTATGGAATAAGGGCCTAATTTTATTAAAATTAGGCAATTTCGAAGATGGATGGCCCTTATACGAAAGTAGGTTGATAGGTAGCCCTAGCTTTCCGCCGGTAAGACAAGAGATCCAAAATAATTTTATTAATGTAGATAAATTAGCGAATAAGTCAGTTTTACTAATTAGCGAGCAAGGTATTGGTGACACAATTCATTTTTACCGCTATGTAAAAAAGATCTCCAATTTAAATGCTCGGGTAACTGTGGCCGTGCAAAATCATTTAGTTGACCTTTTGGCACAATCAAAACCCTTGTGGAATGTTATTAATATTGAAGGGGTATTACCAGCATGCGACTACAGTAGTTCATTGCTCAGCCTCCCGTTCGTATTGAGGGAAAATTTTATCGATATATGCGATGAAAAACCTTATATCTTTAGTGATCCGACAAAGGTATCGGAATGGAAAAGTAGACTTGGCCCTAAGCGAAAGCCTAGGGTTGGCTTGGTTTGGAGTGGGAATATATTATTTAAGGGTAACGCCAAACGAAGTATTCCCTTACTTCAGATGATTTCGTTTTTGCCCGGAGATCTGCATTATGTCAGCTTGCAGAAGCAATTAAGTGATTTTGACTTAAAAGTGCTTCAAAAAAATGCTTTCATTAAAAATTATGCTGACTACCTAGCAGACTTTAATGAAACTGCGGCATTGATCGACTGCTTAGATCTCATCATTACTGTGGATACTAGCATTGCTCATCTCGCAGGCGCTATGGGCAAGAGGGTATGGCTATTGTTAAGCGATAATGCCGATTGGCGCTGGTTTGTCGATATTGACTCTTCGCCCTGGTACCCAACAATCAAAATCTTTAGGCAGGAGCTGGCTGGAGATTGGTCAAGAGTGCTCAAAAGAGTTGAGCTTGAACTGATGGCCCAATTTAGATAGTCAGCTTAATTTTTTGGCATTTCTATGGCAACCCCCACTTAAATTTGGTAATTATTGCCAAAATCAGCTCTAAATAAGGCAATTATTGCCTCTTAAGTAGTTTTCAGTTCATCCCCTTGTAATAAAAATACCTTTTCCACAAAAAAGGTCGGCATCAATGCTTGTTTTTATTAAACTGGCACGCTCCTTGCATATTCATACCTGAGGACTTTCCCCTCGGTTTATGTCATTCCCAAGTTGGGAGGAGATGAAATGAATGCAGTGCCGCAATACGACTCATTAAAGTTTGGCGAAACCGCGCTGAAGTTGCGTACTTTTCGTCAGCAAATTTTGAGTAATAACTTAGCAAATTCAGATACTCCTGGCTTTAAGGCTAGGGATATTCGTTTTGCTGACGTATTGAAGGCGCAGTTGGAGGGTAGTTCACCCATAGCTGGAGTGTCCATGGCGACAACTCATGCTGGACATATTGCTGGCAAGATTAGCAGTGACGACCCTCGTCTTCTCTATAGAGTGCCTAATCAGCCATCTAAAGATGGCAATACAGTGGATAGCGATGTTGAATTGAGCGAATTTACCAAAAACTCTGTATTCACTGAGGCAGCACTTACTTTCTTAGGCGGCACTCTGAGTAGCCGCTTATCTGCTATTAAAGGGCAGATCTCATGAGTCTACTGGCTGCTTATGACATTGGGTCTTCAGGCCTTACAGCGCAAGCTATGCGCTTGAATGTGACCGCATCCAATATTGCAAATGCGGAGAGTGTTTCTGGTCCTGATGGTCGACCTTACCGTGCACGGCAGGTTGAATTTAGCGCACTGATGAAGCCGGGTTCTCCTGGATCTGGTGTCGCTGTAAACAAAATTGTGGAGAGTGATGCGCCGCTTCGAATGGAGTATCGGCCAGGGCACCCAAAGGCTAACTCTGCAGGTTATGTAGAGATGCCTAACGTGAATCCGGTCGAAGAGATGGTCAACATGATTTCAGCATCACGCTCGTATCAAATGAATATTGAGGCGATGAATGTATCGCGTCAACTAATTTTAAAAACTTTGGATTTAGGTCGCTAAATTTTTTTGAAAAGTAATAAGCTGAGGAAGATATGACAACAACTGGTCCAATGAGTAACATTCCGGTCTACGATCCAACTGTCGCAAAGAGTGGGGCTAGTACTTCGTCATCTAACGGAACCTCAGCAGCAGATCAAACTCAGAATTTTTTGAAGTTGTTAATAGCGCAGATTCAAAACCAAGATCCAATGTCACCAATGGATGCTTCAACGATGACATCTCAAATGTCACAGCTCAATATGGTGACAAGTATGAGCAATATGAATACGTCAATGACGGCGATGCTGAATCAAATGCAAAGCGTTAACTTTATGAATCAAGCCTCACTTATTGGACATAGTCCGGCAGTAGCAGGAAACACGATCTCATTTGATGGATCAAACCTCGTAATTTTGGGCGCAAACGCTTCAAATCCTTTAAGTTCAGCAGTAGCAACGATTACGGATGCAACTGGCAACGTGATTAATAGTGCAAGTCTCGGAGCTGTAACTGCTGGGATGAAAAACTTCGAATGGGATGGTAGAGATGCGAGTGGCAATCGTGTTGCCCCAGGCGTATACAACATCAGCATTAATGGTACTAATTTAGCAGGTGCAACAGAGTCACTAACGGCCTATGTGGCATCTCCTGTAGCTGCAGTCAGCAAGGGAAGTAATGGTGAATCTTTGCTGACATTACAAGACGGAAGACAGATTAACGCATCAACAATCCAGCAATGGGTCAATTAACTCAATAAAGAAATTAAGGTAAGGAGTCGAAAATGGGATATGGAATCGGATTAGCAGGTTTAACATCAACATCACAAGCAATTGACGTGGTTAGTAATGACATCGCCAACGCACAAACAGTTGGATATAAATCAGGTCAGTTTGTCTTTGCTGATATGTACTTTAAGGCAAATGATGCTCAGGCAAAAGATCGAGTTGGTATGGGATCTCAGCAACAGGCCATTAGAAGAGACCAATCTTATGGAACCGTAACATCAACACAAAATCCATTAGATTTGGCAATCACTGGACCTGGTATGTTCATGTTAGCTAAAAATGTTATCGGTACTGTGCCGACGGAAAGCCCTAGTAAGTTTGAATATAGCCGCAATGGTCAATTCGGAACAGATACCGAAAACCGGATGGTCAATCAAAGTGGCTTATTGGTGGTTGGTTACCCAGCAGATGCAGCTGGAAATATTATTGCTGGAGCAAAGTCAACATTAACCTTGGATCAAACTCCACTTCCATCGCAACCTACTTCAACTTCAAAGATAGATTTGAATCTAGATACTAGAAATCCAGCAATGGATATTCGCTTTGATCCGACAAATAGCAACACGTATAGCCAAGCAACATCACAAACACTATACGACCAAAATGGTAATGGACATATTCTAGCTACCTACTATAAGCGGGTATCCTCACAGCCTTTAACTCTAACACTTGATGCTAATGGTGGTTTTGTATACAACCCGACACAACCTCTCGCATCAAGAACAGCGGAATCTACGCCAAATACTTTATTTGATGCAACAACATATAGGCCATTTAATGAGCAAGTAGCAACAATTGCTAGCACCTATAAAGGCGAAGATACCAAATATGTTACAACTGCAGGTGTAAGAACTCTTGCATCTGGCGCAACGATTAATGCGGAAACAGTAACTATAGCCGGAGCTCTGAAAACTTTGACCGGCGGTACATTGAATACAGTAGGCTCAACATATGATTTGAGACTAGCCGATGGTACTCACGTTCCAATCACCCAAACAGTTGTTGCTTCAGGTGGCACTCTTGCACAATTTACCGCAACAACAGAGCGTTTTGAAGTTTATGCAACGCTAGATGGAAATAAACTAGGTCACAATCCGGCAACAGGTGCTGATGGAGACGTGAACTTTAAAAAAGCAAGCGACGGTTCAACTTACACACAGCAAACATCGATCGGTACGATGGCGTTTTTAGGTGGTAAAAATATTGACACGCTTCAAATGGGTGCAGATGGAAAGCCGGCTAATTTTGCAACTACCAGTTTTAAATTAAATGCATTAAGTGCTACTGGCGCAACTGCGTATGGCCGTACAAACCAGAATGGCATCATACAGTTTACGATGACTAGTGATGAGATGTCTGCATTAACGGCACCTGCACAAACATATGCCAATAGTCAAAATGGTAATACTGTATCAAATCTCTCGGGTTACTCAATTGATGGTAGTGGAAAGTTGGTTGCAACCTATGACAATGGAGTGCAACGTGTTAAAGGGCAACTAGTACTTGCACAATTTAATAACTTGGATGGATTAATGCCAAATGGAAGTAATACATTTACGGCTACTGCCGCTTCAGGCGATCCTGTTTTAAGTGCTCCTGGTAGTGGATTATTAGGTCAAGTACGCTCTAAGGCATTAGAGGCTTCAAATGTGGATCTTACAGCTCAGTTAGTTCAGTTAATGGTTTTACAGAGACAGTATTCAGCTACTTCACAGGCATTGAAACTGCAAGCATCTACTCTGATTGATGACGCAATTAATATGGGCCGATAAGCAGTAGGTCTTAATTTATGATTAATCGGTATGCATACACTTCAATGACGGGGGCGACAGCTTCAACAAACCAGTTGGCTGTCACCTCCAATAATCTAGCTAATAGCTTAACGCCAGGCTTTAGAGAGGTCATTAGTGCATTTCGTGCCGTACCCTTAAAAGGTGATGGTGAACCTTTCACAGGTAATGGCGCAGATACAAGAGTATTTTCTGTGGAAACGACACCAGGTAGTAACTTTACAGGTGGTCAGATACAAACAACTTCCAATCCACTTGATGCTGCAATTAAGGGAGATGGTTTTTTTGCGGTGCGTAGGCCGGATGGAAAAGAGGCCTATACGCGCGCAGGTAAATTCATGGTGAATGACCAAGGAGTCTTAAGTGTCGGCAAGGAAGTTCCGGTTGTAGGTGAGGGAGGCAATATCACGATACCAACTGGTTCTACCATGCAAATTGCGGAGGATGGCGCTGTTTATACCCAACTTCCTGGAACACAATATCTTAATCAAGTCGGTAAATTAAAGTTGGTAAATCCCAATACCAATGATTTAGTGCGCGCAGACGATGGTCTGTTTGATCTACCTGGGCAGCAAGCAGCTTCTGACCCCAGAGTGAAAGTAGTGCAGGGAGCCTTTGAGTTAAGTAACGTGAATCCAACATTGGCGATGGTTCAGATGATTGGTCAAAGTCGTTTGTTTGATTTGAATTCACGCTCGATTACTTTTGCTGATCAAAACGCGAGATCAGCTACAACACTATTGTCTTTATCACGTAGCTAATAAAAGAAAGATAAAAAAATGTTACGTTCATTATGGATTGCTAAGACGGGCATGGATGCCCAGCAGATGAATTTAGATACGATTGCCAATAATCTAGCGAATTCATCTACTACAGCATTTAAGCGAGTTCAACCACTATTTCAGGATTTGCTTTACACCACTATTCGTTCTGCTGGCTCTGCAGCGAATGCGCAAAACTTGTTACCTACTGGCCTTCAGGTTGGATCTGGATCAGCAATCACTTCAACCGAGAGAAACAATATACAGGGCACATTATTTCAAACAGGTAATCAACTTGATATTGCGATCAATGGAAATGGATTTTTTCAAATTGCGCTTGCCGATGGTACTACTGCTTATACTCGTAACGGACAATTTAGTAAAAGCGCCACCGGTCAAATTGTTACAGCATCTGGAAATGTAGTATCGCCTGGTCTGACAATTCCAATTACTGCTACGAATGTTACGATCAGCTTATCAGGCCAAGTTCAAGCATCAGATCAGAATGGAAACGTAACGCAAGTTGGTCAATTATCAATGGCCAACTTTATTAATCCCGCAGGTTTAGTTGCGCTTGGTGGTGGAAATTACATTGCTTCTCCTGCTTCAGGCAATGCAACAAATGGTTTGCCAGGATTAAATGGCATGGGTACTATGAATCAGTATTATATTGAACAGTCGAATGTGAACGTTGCAGAAGAACTTGTCAACTTAATTGCAGCTCAGCGGGCATATGAGATTAATACAAGAGCCGTAACTGCCTCTGATCAAATCTTACAGCGCGTGAGCAATTTGGGACAATAGTCATGATGAGGCTTTGTAAATCTTTACGTTATGTTTTTGTAAGTGCCATGAGCGCCATTTTATTGGGCGCCTGTGCAAGTGCAGATCGCCCTTCTTTGTTAACCACCCCAACAACTGCAAGACCGCGTCCTATTCAGGAAACATCTGCAAACATGGGAAGTTTATATCCAGCTAACTCAGGTGGGCCGTATGTAAATGCAGTGAGTCATCGTCCCCTATTTGAAGATCGGCGTGCTAGAAACGTAGGTGACACGCTAACAGTGCTACTCAATGAAACAACGAGTGCGGCAAAAAATTCAGGAATGTCGGCAGCCCGAAAAGCAAATGGCACATCTACCTTTGGTAATAACAGTCCAACATTTAATGGTGCAATGTTTAGTATTGCCAACGCCGCAAATTTCAGTGGTACAGGGGATATCAAGAGCGAGGGCTCAGGTAATAGTGCTGCTAGCAATACTTTTGCCGGCACCATTACTGTAACTGTGGTTGAAATTCTTTCAAATGGTAACTTAGTTGTCGCTGGTGAAAAGCAAGTTGCTGTTAGTAATGAAGAGGAAATCATTCGCTTTGGTGGCATCGTCAATCCTAATACGCTGGTTTTTAATCAAGTCTCATCACAGCAAGTAGCTGATGCTCGAATAGAGTATCGCGGTCGTGGCGCGACAGATGACACACAAGGTGTCGGTTGGTTTACGCGCTTAATGCTGAAGTTGGCGCCATTCTGATGAAGATAAATAATTTAAAATTGGGATGGACTAAAGGCTTACTAATTTTAGTAAGCCTAGCTTGTTTTAATGGCACCTGCTTTGCAGATCGCATTAAAGACTTTACGGATATTGCTGGGCAACGATCAAACCAGTTGGTAGGCTATGGTTTAGTTGTTGGCTTAGATGGTACAGGTGACCAAACAACCCAGACGCCATTTACACTCCAAAGCGTTTTGCAAATGATTGGAGTTTTAGGCGTTACCTTGCCATCAACAGGTAACCAAACTCAGTTGCGTAATACGGCAGCGGTGATGGTAACTGCTGACTTTCCAGCCCTTTCTAGGCCCGGTCAACAGTTGGATGTAACAGTTTCTTCTTTGGGTAACTCCACTAGCTTGAAGGGCGGTACTTTGGTAATGACACCGCTCAAAGCAGCTGATGGCCAAGTATATGCACAGGCTCAGGGTAATGTTGTAATCGGAGGCTCTCGAGCTGCTACTGGCGGGGCTGCAACCACTGTTAATCATCTATCTGCGGGTAGAATTCCTTCAGGTGGTATTGTTGAAAGAGCTGTGCCAGCGTTGCTTGTGGACGAATTTGTACAGCTCGATTTGCGTCAGGCTGATTTTTCATTAATGCAAAGAACAGCCGAGACTATTGGTCGACGTTTTGGTATTGGTACGGCATTACCGATTGATGCCCGATCATTAAATGTCCGCGTGCCAACAGAGCCATTAAAAAGGACAGCATTTATGGCTGCCCTACAAGACTTAGACGTGTTGATGGGAAGCCAGCCTGCACGGGTAATATTGAATTCGCGAACAGGATCTGTGGTGATGAATCAAGCAGTTCGCTTATCACCTTCAGCTGTTGCCCATGGAAATTTAACTGTCAAAATACAGCAGTCACCAACAGTTAGCCAGCCATTACCATTTAGTCGAGGACAAACAACAACCGCTAGCGAAGATACTGCCACTATTAGTGATAGCGGTAAAGAGAATAGCTTAATTTCTGTTCCGGGCGGAGCCTCTTTAGATCAAGTCGTTAAAGCTTTAAATATGATGGGTGCAACACCGCAAGATTTGATCTCAATTTTGCAATCATTGAGAGCTGCTGGTGCTTTGCGAGCTGAATTAGAGGTGATTTAATGACTATAAAGCAATTAACACCCTCAATTGATCCCAGTAGTGCAAGACTCCTCCAGAGCGCAGCTTCTACAACCTCGCCCTCTACTTCAACGAATGAAGCTAAATTAAAGCAGGCAGCTCAAGGTTTTGAACGCACTTTAATTAGACAGATGCTGAGTTCTGCTCGTAATACGAATTTAAATGGCATGGATGGACAGAGCACTACCTCCAAGTCATATTTAGAGATGATGGATGACCATGTGGCTGATATTCTTTCTAAGGGACCAGGTATTGGATTTGGAAATAAAATGGCTGAACAGTTGATTGCTCAAGCTAATGCGGCAAAACTAAGTGGAAGTGAGAAATTAGCCGTAAATCCTTTAAGTACTCCACGATCAGCACCAGTTACTGCAGCTACTTTGCAGTCATTACAAAGGCCAAATGGCTTTGAGAGTACCCCTCGGTAAGGAAATTATATGGGCGTCTACTCAATCACAGATTCAGCAATGGCTGCGCTAAATATAGCTCAGGCAGGTACATTAATCACATCCCAAAACGTCGCAGGAGCATCTGTAGACGGATTTACTCGCCGCTCTGCAGCCGCCACTATTAATGCAATGGCGCCGAATTCCTTGATGTTAAATGGCACGAGCTTTGCTGTTAGTGGCTTTACACGCCAATATTCGGCTTTAGTAAATGGTCAATTACTGAATCAGCAGGCAAAGTCAAGCTATTCAGATACTTTAGTGCAATACACCCAATCAATTGATACTCTGGTTTCTGACACTTCCACCGGATTAAACTCAGCCATTAGCAATTTTTTCAATGCGATGGGAACTTACGCGGCAGACCCTACTAGCAAACCTCAGGCAGCTGCGATTAGTGCAGCAGCGAATGATGTGGTGCAACGTATGACTGGAATGACAAGTTTGGTTTCACAAATAGTATCTGATGCAAAAAAAGGATTGTCAGATACTGCGGCTCAGGTCAATACAATCTTGCCGGCACTAGCGCAGATAAACCAAAAAATTATTGAAAGTACTAGCGCAGGAAATTCAGCGCCATCTGGAGATTTATTAGATGAGCGCGATAGACTCAGCGCACAATTACAAAAATTAGTGGGCGGACAAACACTCATTAATGGCAATAGCACGGTTACGCATTTGGTTGGTGGGATGCCTTTGGTGGAAGGGCCGATTGCGAATAAACTCATGATGAATGGCAATGGTTCGGATATGGCTACAGCTGCCTATTCACTGCAAAGTGGGGCCAATAATTCCACCATATTGACGATTCAGCATTTAGATGGTGGGCAGGCAGGCGCCTTGTTTGATTTGGTGAATAGCTTTGCACCTAAAATTAGTCAGCGATTAGATGCATTAGCCAACGGATTGGTCAAAGTTGCGAATACTGCTACTAACAGTGCTAGTTCCGGCTTAGGACTTTTTGGATTCAAGGTAGGATCAAATACTTACTTCAATCTCCGTCCTGGTGATCCTACTTCTGCAATACCAAATATGACTTCAGACTCTGATATGTCTGCTCTCTATTCTTTGCTTTCTAATTCCGGTAATTCGATTACTTCAGCCGGACTTATCGCTAATAATTTTGTATCAATAGCCCCCCAGGATCCATCGAGATATTTTGATGGATCTGGTGCACCCATTATCAGTTCAGCACAAGCGAACATCGCCTCCAATGCAATATCTATTTTTGCAAACACTACCTCTAGCTTGGTGAGTGATGTTGGAGTTCAAGTTGCTTCGTGGAGGGGAAATCAAAGGGCTGATCAAGCTGTTTTAAAAACTTTAACTGATGAAAGAGATTCGATTTCAGGGGTTAACTTGGATGAAGAGGCCGCGAATTTATTGAAGTATCAACAGTTATATTCAGCCTCAACAAAAGTGCTACAAACCGGAAATCAAATGTTTAATGCACTCTTATCAATCATGAATTAGGGTAAATCATGTCTATTCGCATAAGTTCAAATCAAATTGTAAATGCTGGCATTGATTCTATGAATACTGCCTTGGGTGACGCAAGCTCTTGGCAGCAAAGAATTAGCTCTGGCAAAAATTACAACAAAGCTTCAGACAATGTTTACGCAATTTCAAGAGGAGTTGAATTAGATTTTGATATTTCTCGACTTAAGATGTTCAAATCTAATCAAGCGATTGCAGCACATAATCATAATAATGCGCAATCTCAAATGGATAGCATCCTAAATCAACTTACTCAGCTTAAAACAATATTTATTCAGTCTCAAAACGGCTCTCTGAATCAATCTAATTTCGCATCTCTAGCTATTCAAGTTACACAAATTAGGGACACCATACAGAGTCAGATGACGGCAAAAGATTCAACTGGCCATGCAATCTTTCCTGACCAAGTCAATAATGTTCAAATTGAGCCGGGTGTTACAGTGGCTTCTGGGATTGGTTTTAATAACGCTTTTGGCGTAAATGGCTCATTTGCTAGTTCGCAAAATTCGGATATTTATCAAAATATAAATGCTTTTGTAAGTTATTTGACGCAAAAATCCCAAGGCATTCCGACAACTAGGACTGCAGCCCAAGTGTCTGGCGGCATAGACGCCTCTTACACACAGTTGATGCAGGCGCAGCAGACCAGTGGAGGTATCTCCAGTCAGGTGGACAATGCTCAAGCAAGCGTAACCGCTGTTGGAGCCGAATTGGCCGCCGCATCATCGGCACTTTTAGACACTGATATGGCTGAAGCCACGGCAGCTTATACTAGATCGCAGACCCTATTAAACGCTGCTCAGGCAATGTTTGCTAGACTACAGCAAAGTAACTTATTTTCCAAACTTTAAACTGAGTAAATAGAAGTATGAATATTCCATTAGGCTGGATTATTGCGATGGGTTGTGCTCTAGGGGGCTATGCCTTGCATGGTGGGCACTTAGCAGTGTTGTGGCAGCCTACAGAGGTTTTGACCATTGTCGGGGCAGCCCTTGGTACGATGATTGCCTCCAATACGATCATCAATCTGAAGAAAACCTTAGGGGCCTTAGGTGGTGCTTTTAAAGGCGCTGGTGACCAAAAGAAAAAACACTTAGATTTACTTTGTCTGATGTTTGAGATTTTGCAAAAAGTGAAGCGTGATGGCTTGATGTCCTTGGAGGGTGATATTGAGGAGCCGGAGTCAAGCCCACTCTTTGAGGCTTATCCTGACATTCTGAAGGATCATCATTTAGTCGATTTCATTACCGACTATTTGCGGATGATGCTTGGTGGCTCATTAGATCTAGTTCAAATTGAAAGCTTGATGGAGCAAGAGTTAGATGTCCACCATCAAGAGAGTCACATACCTGTGGCATCCGTGACGATGGTGGGTGATGGACTACCAGCATTTGGTATTGTGGCGGCGGTGATGGGTGTGGTTCATACCATGGGCTCCATTGGTTTGCCCCCAGCAGAGTTAGGTAAGCTCATTGGTGCCGCGCTTGTGGGTACCTTCTTGGGTATTTTATTGGCCTACGCTTTTGTACAACCAGTCGCCAAAGTTCTAGAGCAGCAAGCTGAATCTGAAACGAGAGCCTACATGGCAATCAAAGCAATTTTGCTTGCGAGTCTAAATAATTTTCCCCCTGCAGCAGCTGTAGAATTTGGACGTAAAGTGCTCTTTACTTATCAACGTCCAACATTTACTGAGCTGGATGAAGGTACTAAAGCAGCTAAAGGGAAGTAAGCACTATGGCTAAGTCCGACGCGCCAATAATTGTCGTTAAGCGCGTTAAAAAAGGTGGTCACGGTCATCATGGTGGCGCCTGGAAAATTGCCTACGCCGATTTCGTGACAGCGATGATGGCTTTCTTCTTGTTGATGTGGGTTTTAGGATCCACCACAGCAGGTGACTTGGCTGGTATCTCCTCCTATTTTCAGAATCCGATGCGCGTTTCTATGAGTGGTGGCCAAGGCTCAGGTGAGACTACTCGCATTATTAAGGGTGGTGGTGACAATATTTCTAAGGTGGCTGGAGTGGAGGCCAAGGCTGATGCTGATACTGAGCAACGCCGTATCAGTGACTCATCAGTCACTGATGTTGAAAATGCCCGTAAAGACAGAACAAAAAATGAGGCGGTCAAATCAGATATTGAAAAAAGTGTTGAGGCCGATGCTGAGTTAAAAAATATCAAAGGCCAACTCTTTATGGATATCACATCAGAGGGTCTGCGCATTCAGGTGGTTGATGAAAAAGGGAAGCCACTATTTAATAGTGGCGGAGTTGTGCCTAGCGTTTCAGCAAGGCGCTTATTACGGGTCATTGGAAAGTCTTTAAATGATAATCCTGGCAAGATTCGTATTGAGGGTCACACAGACGCTGCAAAATTTTCTAATGGCGAAGCGGGTTATACCAACTGGGAACTTTCTAGTGAGCGCGCTAACGTGGCGCGCCGGGAAATGATTGCTGGAGGTTTAGCGCCTTCTAATGTTGCTCAAGTCATTGGTTTTGCGGATACCATTCCATTAAATCCGGCTGATTTAAGTGATCCCTTAAATCGACGTATCTCGATTACGCTCTTAAATAAAAAGCCTAAAAAAGAAGAAAAGCCGGTGCAAAGACCGGTTGAGAAACAGAAAGAGGAATTGCCAAAAGGGGCACAAGAGATTCCAGCTAATTTAAGAGCACCCGCCCAATTTTTATCTAAGGATGTTCCTATAGCACCAGCAATGGATACCTCTAAAGTAGATAAACCGGCTACAGGCAAGCCTGCGAGGTAAAGCCTTGTCATTGCTCTTTAGAATCCTTCTTGCCTTTATGATGCTGGCGCCTTTAGTGAGCACTGCTTCCGACCTTAAAGTTCAAGACAAGGATGTACAAAAAAAGAGCAGCTCTGAAGCCAAAGGCTCCTCTGAGCCTTTTGTGGGGCCCGCAAGCGAAGCAAAAAAACTCTATAAACGCTATAAACGCAGCTTTGATAAAACTATCGTTGCGATTGCTTGCGTTAAGAACCCTAAATGTATTGAGCCTGAGGATGAAGTACTGCGCTATAGCAAGGAGGCCTTGGGGGCCTTGGAAAAACTTGATACCCTAGCAGCAGAGGGGGATGTGCAGGCAAACTATTATCGGGGCTTAATTGCCTTTGAGCGTATGCAGTACTATGATCGTCAAGCTGAGATCGTGACTCATCCTGATTTCATTCTCACCAATACCGTTTTTCGTCGTTATGCTAAAAAACAATATTTTTTAGCAGAAAAGTACTTTTATGTGCCTGCTAAAATTCAGAATCCCAGTGCATGTGAATATTTGGGCAATCTGTATCTAACGACTATTGTTGGCAACCCGCAACAAGAGAAGGCGGCCATGTATTTCTATAATGCTGCTAATGCTTATATTGAGCAGGGCAACCAAATTGCTGGAGCAAGGATGTATAACGCAATGAAGGATAATCTGAATCCTGCAGATCCTAGAATTATTAAAGTGTATGCAAAGTTGCATAATAAGGAGCCGATTGCGACTTGGCGCAAGTTACCAGGTGATTTCGTGCAAAGTGCGCCAAAGAAGGCTGAGCAACATTGATACACTATTGATTGGAAAGTTACAGTTATGAATGAAAAGCTTGAATCCTTAATACAGTTGGCTAAAAAGCTCATGCTATGGCTTATTTTGCCCTTAGTTATTCTGATTTCTGGCTTTGTCTTGGGTGAGCAATTTGAGGTTGGTCGATTAGCGGCAATCGCTAGTTGTGAAGGAAGCATGAACAATAGTGCATGTATTCGTTCCAAGGGCTATTTAGCCAGTGCCCCATACTACCCGGATCTGGCGCGCCGTTATTTTGGAGGCTTTGCCAGAATGATTGGCGGGGATCTAGGTGCAAGTTATTATGTTGAGCCTGCCTTGCCAGTAAATTTACCTAAGGCTAGCGATACCCCTCCAGATGAGGATACTGAAGAACCCGAGGAAAAGAAGCCTGCGCCCCCAAGCAAAAAGTAATTAGTAGTATTAACTATAGTACTGGTCTGAGCTAGCCATGCCCCAGCAAAATTACTACACCTTCCTTCGCATGACAATGCTAGCGGCTCTTGCTAGCATCTTATTGGGCTGCTCAGATTACCAACAGGCAAGGTCTGCTTACGCCGCTGGTGATTACACCAAGGCCTATCAATTATTTCAAGGTCTCGCAGAATCTGGGGATACTAAGGCGCAGTATGATTTATCTTTAATGTACATCCAAGGCATTGGTACTAAAAAAAATATTGGGCAGGGCTTAATTTGGTTAAATCGTGCGGCCGAGAAGGGCAATATTGAGGCCATGCTCGAATTGGGCGTCCTATATCAAAAGATTGACACTTTGGAGAATGCCCCGCAATTAGCCCTTTATTGGTTTGAAAAAGCAGCTATGGCTGGGAGCGCAGTGGGGCAATATAACTTAGCCCATATCTATATGGATGGCGGTCAAATAGCAGTAGATTTACCAAAAGCGTATATCTGGATGTCCTTATCCGATGCCACTGGTAATCCAGTGGCCAGTGCAGAGCTAGCAAAGCTTAAGGGATCCTTAAGTTCTCAAGAGATTCTTGCTGCGCAAGAAAAAATTACCGCCCTCAAAAAGACCTTGCCATAGCAAAATCCCAGCCCGAACCACAGCCCCATATTGAATATGAGTGGTAGGGTGCTCTAGGGTGTATGCTTTATCCATTAATTGATTATGGGCGGGATGAAGATTGGCAGAGTCAGGAGATAACTCCCAAGAACGGGAACTAGAACCGACTGAGCGGCGCATTGCCCGTGCTCGCGAGCAGGGTCAATTACCCCAATCCCGTGATCTGACCACCTTAATTGCCATGATCACCCTTACCATTTTTTTGGTGGGAATAGGGCCTCTGCTGGTCAAACAGCTGGTATTAATGACCCAAGCCATCTTCCAGTTTTCAGAGCCTGCAAAGTTGATGGACCATATGCAAGAGTGGTTAGGAGGATCACTTTTAATAGTGCTGCTCCTCGTGGCCTTACTCCTCATACCGCTATGGATCGTCGGCGTCTTAGGCCCACTATCTTTGGTGAGCTTTCGCGCCTATTTTGCTCCCCAATTTAATTTGGGTAGGCTTGATTTTATTGCGGGCATAGGGCGGATGTACTCCCTTAAAACCTTAAGTGAGTTATTAAAAAACTTCATTAAAACTACACTCATGCTAGGGGTAGGTTTTACTTATTTGGTTGGTTTATTTTCTTATATTCGTTCGATTGTCAATTTAGGCTTTGATGCAGCTCTTGCGCAAACCTCTTCCTTTATCTTGGAGGGTTTTATGCTGCTGCTTTTACCTTTATTATTAATTGCAGTAGGGGACTCTTGGCTGCAATTATTTGATTTTCGCAAGCAAATTCGAATGAGTCCTGAAGAAATGAAGCAGGAGAGTAAAGAATCTGAAGGCTCACCAGAGATCAAGCAGCGCTTACGTCAAATGCAAAGGCAAATTTCTGCGTCTAGGATGATGGCGGCTATTGAGCGGGCAGACGTAGTACTAGCCAACCCAGAACACTACTCTGTTGCACTGCGTTATGACATGGAAAAGATGTCGGCACCAATCGTGGTAGCTAAAGGAGCTGATCAAATAGCTTTACGCATTCAAGAGGTAGCAAAAGACTTTGAGGTTCCTATAGCTCGAATTCCACCCTTGGCGCGCTACTTATATAGTCAGCTGGAGATTGGAGACTCTATTCCATTACCTCTATTTGAGGCTATCGCCCAAATCCTGGCTTGGGCTTACGATACGAAGGCATCAGGCGAACCCGGGGAGATTCCTCAGGTGGACTTCATTCCTACGCAACTAAAGCCAGGCAAACCCTTGCTATGACGCAGTCAGGCAAAGCCCTACTATTACAGCTTAAGGCAATCTAGGGTCAAAGCTAAATTAGTTCATCACGCTTTTAGCAAAGGTGGCGCCGACATCTTCAGGGAAAAAGTACACCAGCATTAGTTCGTTGCGGTTATTAAGGCTCCTGCCAATCTGAAAGGCAACCTGCCCACCCCCAAAAACATAGCTTTTGGTCTTACGAACCCCGGATGCAAAAGCACTTTCTTGACCCTCTGAAGGGCTGTAATCCAAGCCATATTTAATAGAAAGGCGCTCAATAATGGCATCGGCCACCTCTTTTTTATAATAGCCGAGCTCTTTTTTCATTAGCACCATGCGACCCGCCTCGTTATAAATTAGCCAAAGATCTTCATCTTTTTCCCCATTTTTGACCTTGCAGCTATAAGTGAGGTCATATTGGGTGCACTTAAACTTTTCAATCGCCTCTTGCCCGCTAGTATTAAAAGGAATACCCGCATATTCTTCCATGGGTAGTTTTACTATCACCGTATCAGGCAGCCAAACCTCTGCTTTGGGAGCAGGGTCGTTATTACCACAGGCTAAAAGGCTGATAGTAATGAAGCCCAAAACAGTTCTACTTAAATTATTAAGGATGGACATAAAATTTACTTTAAATTATTAAGAATCCAATATAGTCTAAATCAGTATAAATTTAAACAGTCTATGTTGGTTATGGCCCATAGAATTAAATAACTATGACAGGTCTCGATGCTTGCCTTTGAGGTGCATAGGCTGAGACGCTAAAATTTTCTGGGATTCATATCTGAGTAAATTGATACCTCGGTGTTAACTTCACGGTTTCCCTAACCAACCATTTTTTCTAAATCAGCCTTAGTCCTCTTTAGCACGCTATCCCAGTCATTGATTTCGGTTTGTCGGTAGAGTTTGACGGATGGGTACCAAGGACTATCATCTCGATCTAATAACCAGCGCCAGTCTGGGCTAAAAGACAATAACACCCAGGTTGGCTTGCCAAGCATCCCTGCTAAATGAGCTACGCTAGTATCTACGCTAATCACTACATCCACTAATTCGCAAAGTGCTGCTGTGTCTGTAAAGTCTTCTAAGGCATCACCAAAATATTGGATTTCAGGATGCTGTTCTAATAACGCTTGATCAACAACTCTCAGTTCTTTTTGTAAGCAGACATAGTCTATCTGAGGGGGTAAGTAGGGGAGTAATTGAGAGAGGGTAAGACTACGGTTGTGATCATTTTTATGTATAGTGCTACCGCTCCACACAAGACCTACACGCAACTTAGTCTTTTTACCTAATTTAGCCTCCCACTTTGCTACCTTGCCCATATCGCTGGTAATGCATTGCGGTGCTAATGGAATACTATCCAATTCCGTTTTGAAAGCTAGCGGCAAACTCATGAGCGGACATTGATAATCAAATACTGGCAGCGTATCGCCGACAGTAATCACCTGGCTCACACCTTCTAAGTTCTTCAGTAAATTCACTAAAGGAGCCTGCCAGGCTACGATAACTTTAGCCCCAAGCTGCGCTACTAATGGCACATAACGACAAAACTGAATCGTGTCGCCTAGCCCCTGCTCCGCATGGAGAAAGATAGTTTTACCTATGAGGGGTTGCTCCCCGAGCCATAAGGGCTCAGTAAAACCTCTTTTGTTTTTAAAAGGCGCAATTTTTTCATTTTTCCAGCGCCATTCATAGCCTTGCCAACCATCCTGAAAATTACCTAGTAACAAATGACATAAGGATAAATTCCAATGTATTTCTGCGGAATCTGGCTTGATACTAATACCTTTATAGTAGCTAGCAAGAGCCCCATCAAAGTGCCCCATCTCCTTTAGGACATTGCCACGATTGGAATAAGCTTCTGCATAATCCGGTTTGAGGCTGATAGATTTGTCATAACTAGCAAGAGCCTCATCATAATGTTGTATTTCTTGCAAAGAAGTGCCGCGATTGTAAAAGGCTTGTGCATAATCCGGTTTAAGGCTAATGGCTTTATCGTAACTGACAAGCGCTTCATCAAAACGCTTCAGTTTTTGTAGAGTATTACCGCGATCTGAGTAGGCCTCTGCATAATCGGATTCAAGACTAATGGCTTGATCGTAACTTACAAGCGCTTCATCAAAACGCTCCAGTTCCTGCAAGGCAAGGCCTCGATTATAGTATGCAACCGTGTAATTCGGTTTGATATCGATTGCAGAGTCATAGCTGGCAAGAGCTTCATCAAAGCGCTCCAGTGCTTTTAAGGTGTTGCCACGATTAGAATGTGCTTCTGCATAATCCGGTTTAAGGCTAATTGCTTGATCGTAACTGACAAGCGCTTCTTCAAAATGCTCCAATGCTTGCAAGGTAACGCCAAGATTAGAATACGCTTCTGCATAATCTGGTTTAAGGCTAATTGCTTTGCCATAACTAAGTAGAGCTTCATTAAAACGCTTTAGCTCTTTTAAAGTATTGCCACGATTAGAGTAAGCTTCTGCATAATCTGGTTTAAAGTTAATTGCTTGATCATAGCTATTAAGGGCTTCATCAAAACGACCTAGTGACTGTAAAGCGATGCCACAATTCAAGTGACAGGATACAAAATCAGGATTGATTTGTAATGCTTTATTTATAAATTCAACTGCTTTTATAAATTGTTTTGTCTGAGTGAATATAGCCCCTAATAACTGTAGGGCATCAAAATGATGATCTTGTATTGCCAATACCTGCTCATAAATCGCTTGTGCCTCTTCAAAATTACCTTGCTTGTGAAAATCTAAACCTTGTTGAATTAAAAGTGCTACTAAATTATCTTGCTGTGCCAATCTTTGAGGGCTTGGTAACATAGGTCTGAGAGTGCTGAGTAGATTAGGTATTGATAGGCCCTAATATACTTTATTTGATCAAGGCTTTGCAAGATGCCGACAATATAAGGCAGCAGATGAAAAAAGTATGATCAATTATGAAAATTTAGAGGGCACTGTGTAATTGTTGCTTGCCTTTAAGGTATGAAGATACTAAAACACACTGGAATCCGGATTTTAGTAAATTGATACCTCGGTGTTAACTTCACGGTTTCCCTAACCAACCATTTTTTCTAAATCAGCCTTAGTCCTCTTTAGCACGCTATCCCAGTCATTGATTTCGGTTTGTCGGTAGAGTTTGACGGATGGGTACCAAGGACTATCATCTCGATCTAATAACCAGCGCCAGTCTGGGCTAAAAGACAATAACACCCAGGTTGGCTTGCCAAGCATCCCTGCTAAATGAGCTACGCTAGTATCTACGCTAATCACTACATCCACTAATTCGCAAAGTGCTGCTGTGTCTGTAAAGTCTTCTAAGGCATCACCAAAATATTGGATTTCAGGATGCTGTTCTAATAACGCTTGATCAACAACTCTCAGTTCTTTTTGTAAGCAGACATAGTCTATCTGAGGGGGTAAGTAGGGGAGTAATTGAGAGAGGGTAAGACTACGGTTGTGATCATTTTTATGTATAGTGCTACCGCTCCACACAAGACCTACACGCAACTTAGTCTTTTTACCTAATTTAGCCTCCCACTTTGCTACCTTGCCCATATCGCTGGTAATGCATTGCGGTGCTAATGGAATACTATCCAATTCCGTTTTGAAAGCTAGCGGCAAACTCATGAGCGGACATTGATAATCAAATACTGGCAGCGTATCGCCGACAGTAATCACCTGGCTCACACCTTCTAAGTTCTTCAGTAAATTCACTAAAGGAGCCTGCCAGGCTACGATAACTTTAGCCCCAAGCTGCGCTACTAATGGCACATAACGACAAAACTGAATCGTGTCGCCTAGCCCCTGCTCCGCATGGAGAAAGATAGTTTTACCTATGAGGGGTTGCTCCCCGAGCCATAAGGGCTCAGTAAAACCTCTTTTGTTTTTGAAAGACGGTAGATCCTCATTCTTCCAGCGCCATTCATAGCCTTGCCAACCATCCTGAAAATTACCCAGTAACAAATGACACCAAGATAAATTCCAATGTACCCCCGCAAAATTAGGTTTAAGGTTAATTGCTTTGTCATAGCTTATAAGAGCTTCATCAAAGTGCCCCATCTCCTTTAGGACATTGCCACGATTGGAATAAGCTTCTGCATAATCCGGTTTGAGGCTGATAGATTTGTCATAGCTGATGAGTGCTTCATCGAAGCGCATTAACTCTTTTAAGATAATTCCGCGATTGGAATAAGCTTCTGAATAATCTGGTTTAAGGTTAATTGCTAGGTCAGTGCTGACAAGGGCTTCGTCATAATTCTTTAGTTCTTTTAGAGTAACGCCAAGATTGGAATAAGCTTCTGCATAATCTGGTTTAAGGCTAATTGCCTTGCTATAGCTAAGAATAGCCTCTTCAAAGCGCTTCAGCTTTTGTAGCGCATTACCACGATTAGAGTAAGCTACTGCATATTTCTGATTAAAACTAATTGCTTGATCATAGCTATTAAGGGCTTCATC
Organism: Polynucleobacter sp. Nonnen-W13; assembly: GCF_018881735.1. Classification (NCBI taxonomy): domain Bacteria; kingdom Pseudomonadati; phylum Pseudomonadota; class Betaproteobacteria; order Burkholderiales; family Burkholderiaceae; genus Polynucleobacter; species Polynucleobacter sp. Nonnen-W13. The sequence goes on from NZ_JACVPU010000001.1 coordinate 470,685, forward strand.
AAAACGCCCCAGCGCTTGCAAGGTATTGCCACGATTAGAATGAGCTTCTGCATAATCCGGTTTAAGGCTTATTGCTTGATCGTAACTGACAAGCGCTTCCTCAAAACGTCTTAGTTCTTGTAAGGTGATACCACGGTTAGAGTAAGCTAGTGCGTAATTGGGATTAATGCGAATAGCTTGATCGTAACTGACAAGCGCTTCCTCAAAACGTACTAGTTCTTTTAAGATGCTGCCACGATTAGAGTAAGCTTCTGCATAATCCGGTTTAAGGCTAATTGCTTGATCATAGCTGTTAATGGCTTCATCAAAACGTTTTAGCTCTTCTAGGACAATGCCGCGATTGTAGTAAGCATCTGCATAATCTGGCTTAATGCTAATCGCTTGATCATAGCTGGCAAGGGCTTCATCAAAACGCCCCAGCGCTTGTAAGGCATTACCGAGATTAGAGTAAGCTTCTGTGTAATTGGGCTTAATTTGTAATGCTTTACTAAGTAATTCAATCGCTTTTTTGAATTGCTTAGTTTCTGCTAGCAATATACCCAATAAATGTAAGGCATCAAAATGATCATCCTGTATAGCTAATACCTGCTCATAGATAGCTTGCGCTTCTTTAAACTCCCCTTTTTGATGCAAGACTAAACCGTGCTGAATCAAAAGCGCTAGTAAATTTTCTTGCTGAGCCAATCTTTCTTTGTTTGGAAACATAAATTTAAGAGTAGTGAGTGAGATACAGATAATCGCGAACAGATTAATGTAAATTAGTTTTTATTTATTATTGAATGCGCAAAAGCAGCAACCACTTTTGAATTTTATATATGATCTAAATGAGGGCATCGGATTACTATTTGGGTGCATATAAAGGGCTTACTTTTTTTGGTGAACTGTTGTCAGTTTAGACCCACTACCAAAGAAAGAGTTCGATGTTAAATCATTCCAGCGAAATGCGTTGATTCTTCTTGAGTTTTAGTGCTAAGTTTTGGCTGCTGGTGCTCTACAACCTAAACCGAAATGCGGCCTGATAAAGTTACCCCACAAGGGATTTCCTTCGGATATCCAATAAATCACCCCCCCAATGAGGATTTGGTCTTCGTTAAGGCTGTAGAAGATTTCTCCATCAAGGAGATCACCCCTAAGATGTCGTTCGAGATCAAAGTGTTTGCCGGTTATTTAATCGCCTGGATCAACCCAATCCTTCTGGCGCGGAAGATCGTTAAGTATTTCCTGCTGAATTAATTAGTCAAGATCAGCACGTGGATCTTACCGTCAGTTACAAGCGACCTTATTTTTCGTGACCCGTCCCTAAACGGCATTACGGATCATCTCATCAATAAATTTGTTGATATACCTGCAATATATACCCAACATACTAATAACTATGGCTCGTAGATGCTCTTAGCCAGGTTCACTTTATTCTGCCATAGATCTTGCAATACACTTGTGCTACATTGAAGGCAATAGAAAAAAGTCGATATATAAACAATTACAAAACTACTGGTAAGTGGCGCCCTAATCATTGAGGGGGACTGTAACAATCTAACTGCGACATTTGTTTGCAATAGATTGGATTAAAAGATTTATTGATGGAGTAAGCAAAATGAAAAATTTACGACCAATAGCTTTTTATTAGCAAGTTCAAATCACGGCTCAATGTTGGTTAATAGACACGACTATCGACTTACGCAAAATGGTGGTGGATATGGCATGGGATACCAGCTATTAAATACATCGGCATTTGATCCGGAGGAAATTAATTTTGCCGTTCAGTCGCTAATAATAAGGCGGCAAAATTTTGGTGATGGTGTCATAGCAATTGATTGCGGTGCAAATATTGGGATTCATACAATTGAGTGGGCACAGGCTATGCACGGTTGGGGCGAGGTTATAGCTTTTGAGGCGCAGGAGCGAATTTATTATGCATTGGCAGGAAATATAACTCTAAATAATTGTTTTAATGCTAAAGCGGTTTTAGCTGCAGTTGGAGCGATCGAGGGGGAAATACTAGTTCCTGTGCCTGATTATTTTACCCCCTCGAGTTTTGGTAGCTTAGAGATAAGAAAAAAAAGTACAACGGAATTTATTGGTCAAGAGATAGATTACACAGAAGAAAATTGCATACGAACAAGAATGACCTCTATAGATGAATTAAATCTTAAAAGATTAGATTTTATAAAAATAGACATAGAGGGTATGGAGATGGAAGCATTAGTTGGCGGTGAAAATTCTATTAATGAATATAAGCCAATGTTAATGATTGAAAAGATAAAATCAAATGAGAGTGAGATTAGCAAGTTCTTGAAAAAATTTGGTTATTTAATATTTCCACTTGGAATTAATTTAGTAGCCCTACACCAAGATGATCCCCTTTCCAAACAGATTAAAGTGAGTTAAAGTTTTATCAATCCTCATGCTTAAACTCAATGTGATCCACTTGGTTGACTAGTATAAGAATGTACAGCAGATTGGAATGGATATCACATGGAAAATAAAACTAAGGATTGCCCAGTATGTAATAGACAATCAGTGCTGCTGGATGTGGTTGACTTCAATAAGAGTTGCGAAGAAGCTCGTGGTAAGTTTTTACCGTTGACGGGGGTCTCCATTTACTACTCTCACTGCCCCAACTGCTCTTTCACTTTTGCGCCTGAGTTTGAAAAATGGACAGAAAGTGATTTTCTTAAATATATCTATAATGATGATTACATCCAAATAGACCCTGATTATATAGATGTAAGACCCAAAAATAACTCCGAAGTATTAAAACAACTATTTGCTGATCAAAAGTCATTTATAAGGCATCTTGATTATGGCGGTGGAAATGGAAAGTTGAGTCAACTATTAAATCAAGATGGATGGAATTCTGAAACATATGATCCCTTTCCAGCAAGCAGCTTAAGCTTGAGTGACTTGGGAAAATTTAATCTGATCACAGCATTTGAGGTATTTGAGCATGTACCAAATATAAACATACTTATGAGTAATCTAGCTGAAGTAATGAGTGATGATTGCCTTGTTTTATTCTCAACATTAGTTTCTGATGGAAATATTAAGAGTAACAGCCGCATTAATTGGTGGTATGCGTCCCCACGAAATGGGCACATCAGTTTATTTTCTAAAAAAAGTTTGGAACTCCTTGGTTCAAAATACAACTTGAACTTTGGAAGTTTTAGCGATGGTTTTCATTGTTATTGGCGTTTAGTGCCTAACTGGGCTAAACATGTAATCAAATAATATTTCATATCCAATATTAAGATTTAGTTGAGACTTAAAGTAGCCCAGGTCATCGTTGGGAAGTGGGTGAGGCATTGCAACAATGTCAGGCCGCATATTAATTAAGTGGTAGACCTAAAGCACTCCAAACCCAAGTGCACAAACTCATGCAGAATCAACCCATGTTACTGCAATGATTTACTATAGAAAAACACTTTTTAGTGGTGGACTTTAATTAAAAAGTAGCTCAAGATGCTTCTATACATAAGGATGCGACACGGTAAAGGAAGTATTAGATATAGAGTGGAATATGGGGAAGGACTTGTGCTATTTAAAAATGTGGCTAGATGGTAAAGCGAGTGGCTTGGTTATTTTAAGGGCTCATAGCACATAATATTTTATATTTACAGATGGTTATCAACCACTGAGCTTTAATGCAAAATTTAACGATTGATGCGTGATAGAGGATTAGAAAAGAATAATGAGGATGGGCAAAATGAAACTTTGTATTCATTGCAAAATACCTATGCTACATTAGAGCTTATCGAAAAAAACGGACATACATATGCTGGTAAAGCAGATAGTCAATTGAGCCGTAATGCTTGTGAAGCATTACAGCAAGATAACTGCGTCGATGGCGGCTGATAGATTGGTATAAATGACAACAAAAACTTTAGATATTGGGTGTGGTAAAAATCCTAGAAACCCATTCTCAATGGATGAAGTCTATGGAATTGATATTAGAGAAGATATTGACGCGAAAATATTTAGGGCGGATTTAGCTGTAGAGGCCATACCTTTTGAAGATGAGTTTTTTGATGGGGTAAGTGCGATTGATTTTATCGAACATGTACCTAGAGTTATATATATGCCACAACGAAGATTTTGTTTCGTTGAGTTAATGAATGAAGTACATAGAGTTCTTAAGATAGGAGGCAAATTTTTTTCTTTTACACCAGCATTCCCTGCTTCTGCGGCATGGAGAGATCCTACACATGTGAATATCATTACCGAAGAAACATTCCCTCTATATTTTGATTATCAAAACCGCTTAGCAAGTATGTACGGATTCAATGGACATTTTCAAATAACAGGGCAAAGGTGGCATGAAAACAAAATACATTTGATTACGGAAATGAAGAAAGTTGTTCCGATAGAAAATCTAGCATGAGTAGGTAGTTCAAAGCCCTCATAGAATGCTTCGCAAGAAAACCAGAAGTTTAAGCATAATATATATAAGTACCTTAATCCTGTGTGCATAAATAGCAATATTAGAACAAATATGAATCAAGCCACAGTAATAACGGCAAGCTAAATTCAAAGCTGTAGCAGAGTTTGGTTTAAAACAAAAAACAAATGCTTAAGACAATTCGGAAATGCCTATCGTGGCAAGATCTGTTTGCTCACCATAATTGATGAATAGACTCAAAAGGATTTAAATATCCTCTGCACTAGAAGAATTGGATCGCTCCAGATGAATAAACAACTGGCCAACGCCATGATCACCCATGGAATGCCAGAATATATACTCAATCGTACAAGGCCCTAAATTTATTGCCAAACAGCTGAGTATTGGTTATCTGGATTTGGGGGTCAAAACCGCCTGCATCGAGCCTAGGAGCCCTTGGGAGAATAGCTTTTATGAAAGCTTTAAAGGTTTCTTAGGAGATAACCTTCTTGATGGAAAGATCTTCTACACTCTTAAAGTAGCCCGAATCATTGTTAGGTCGTGGGTTAAGCATTACAACCATGTCACGCCGCATAGCGCATGAAGTGATTGACTACTAATACCCCAAACTCGTGCAGAATCAACCCAGTCTAATGCAATGATCTACTATAGAAAAACACTTTTTGGTGGTGAACTTCAAATGAAAAGCAGTTCAAAAATTAAAAACTTTTTGCATATGGACTATTTCTTATATGGTTACAGCATTGTTTGTAACGCTATCACAGCTTAGTCGGCTTTTCATTTGAAGTTATTTGAATATTTTAAATGCACATCTTCTATAAATTGCTCAAGGGCTCTAACAGGCTCAAGATCCATGTATAACAAAACACGATTTATCTTTATTTTATTTCTAAGGAGTTGATTATATTTTTGATCGGCGGTAGTTTTAACTACTAGATTTATGAAATCATCTTCATCTTGAGCTATTAACTCTTGTAGACCAATCCTTTTCAGAATACCACTTGCAAGGCGCCCTCTCATAAATCTACCTTCACGCGTAATAATTGGAATCCCACATTCGATTGCTTGAAATGCTGTGTTGAATCCAGAAAAGCCGATAGTGTCAAGATAAATATCAGCGTGACTCATTAAGCCGTAGAAGGTTGATTTTGGTTGCCAGGGTATGAAAACACAATAGTCCTTACTATTAAGTCCTGATGCTAAGAAACATGAAGAAAGTCGCTCTTCTAGGAGGGTAGTGAGCTGTTTATTTAAGTATGTAAAGAATAAAAACTGACATTTTCCAAGCCTTTTTGCTATGTCAACAAAAATATGATCATACTGTGGTTGATATTTAAAAGGTGTACCAGGGCAGATGAGTATAGGTTGATCTGCTTTTATGCCGAATTTTTCTAAATTAATAGAGGCGGGTATTACTGATGATGATTTATGATAAGACCCTAAGTTCGGTAATTTAATTAGTTGCTCAGTGTAATGTTCTTCAGAGTTATCTGGTTCTAATAGATCTGCAGATAGATAGTAATCAATTGTCGGTAATCCTGTTGTATCGGGATGACCCCATGATCCAACCTGAATCGGCGCTAATCTTAGGCTAGCTAGCCTAGCAGAGATCGGGTCCATTCCAATTTCTGGGTATAACAAAACATCAATTTGTGCGGCAAAAATTGCTTTAACCCATGAACTGAGATCATCGCCTAATGTAATGAATTCTTTCGCAATAGATTTTGCAAATTCTGTTTCTATGTCAATCTTGGCGCCAGTATAGAAAAAAAATATTTCGAAACGATTACGATCAATATGCTCAACCCACCCCTTTGTAAGTGCATCCCACACAGGATGTTGGTGAATATGGTGAGACACTATCCCTAGTTTTATGAGTTTATCGAAAGATCTTGATTTAGCATAAATCCCCTCTTTCAGTTGCCAATGACTCATCAGCCTTTGGCAAATCATCCCATATCTTGAAAGGAGCTCTCTATTATCTTCTTCTTGATAGGCGAGATAAAACGGCTGCGCTGAACCGACAGCTTTGTGACCATCATTAAGGTGTTCTTGAGTAAACCAGTTGTCTAAATCAGATAGTTCTCGAGAAAATTCTACGCGTGAAGATTGAATTTCCTCAATATTGTTTGGAATGATTGGAAGCGCTGACATAGCACGTCCCCAGCGAGCTAAGATAAGTGAAGATTCAATAAGTAAAGCTTTGTCATAGCTATTTTTTGCTTCGCTCTTCAGGCCAATCTCTTTCAATACATTGCCACGATTGAAGTGGGCTTCTGCAATATTGGGTTTAATCTCAATAGCTTTGTCGTAACTTATAAGAGCTTCTTCTAAACGATGAAGTTCCTTTAAGGTATTGCCACGATTGAAGTGGGCTTCTGCAATATTGGGTTTAATCTCAATGGCTTTGTCGTAACTTATAAGAGCTTCTTCTAAACAATGAAGTTCTTTGAGGACATTGCCTCGATTAGAATAGGCTTGTGCGTAATCAAGTTTGATGGCAATTGCTTTGTCATAGCTTGCAAGTGCCTCTTCCAAACGATGAAGTTCTTTCAATGCAAGACCGCGATTAAAAAGGGCTTCTACGTAATCAGGTTTTATTTGCAATGCCTTAGTTAAGAAATGTAGTGCGCTTGTAAATTGCTTTGTTTGTATCAATAAGACACCTAATAACTGTAGGGCATCGAATTGATTCGCCTCTTTTGCCAATACCATCTGATAAATAGCCTGCGCTTCCTCGAGCCTGCCTTCTTGATGAAAGGCTAAACCTTGATCAATCAAATCAGGTATTTGATTTTCTTGCTGCATTTGACTGGAGTAGTAATTTTTTTTAGAAATAATGTGTAGTGAAATATTGACAGATTCTGAAAATTAATAGAATCGTGCTTACTGTTTTCTATACAACTATAGTACTAGCCTCTTTTTTATTCACAGTATTTTGATAACAAAGGGGGTAGAGTGACGTTGTGTAAAGTAAATAAAATGCGCTTTGGGGTTGCTTAGGTTCGGGCTTTAACATTATTTTGAATATTCATGTTCTTCACTCAGAAAAGTTTATGCTGTTATTTAAGTATTTTTGCCAGAAAGTGAAGGTACAAGATAAGAAAAATCAGCTTGAGTGCCATAAATCACCTGATCCGGCTTTGTCCGGGACTTTTTTTCAATCACTACTACACTATCATAAAAATGAATTGAATCAGTAGCTTGTGTAAAGTAGTTTTGCGCTAAGTATTCACTTTCCTCAATATGAAATGCATTCAGTTGATCTATCAGTTTTTTTGAGTATTCAATAAATGTATTTTTCTTTTGGTGTCCACCTCCAAAGGAAGGCATATATGATGTATGGGTATCCTCACAAAGGTAAACACCATCATTCTGCATCGGCAAATACAACTCTTCCAGAGTGGTAATTTGTTGCTCCATTCTATGGCCCCCATCATCAATGACAACGGAAAAATTTGGGTAGCGATTGGATAATTCCTGTAAGAATTTTGGGTCCGCTTGATCTCCGATAACTATCTCAATTCCTGTCTCCTCATACTTTTTACAGCCTGGATTTATATCGACCCCAACAATTGTGGCCTTAGGTCCAAAATAGTCTTTCCACATCCTTAAGGAACCACCATTAAAAATTCCAATTTCAATCATCGTTATTGACTCTCCTCTAAATCGAGAGAAGTGTCGATGATATATATCGAAGTAATGTCGCCAGCGATGAACAACCCGGCCATTAGGGTTTTGCTCTAAATACTCAATCAACGGATTTGTTGATTTACTATTTACCATCATTTTTACCCTTAAAATTTATAGATTGGTATCGAATCTATCATACGCTAAGAACATCATTTCTTTAGCGCGCTTTAGTATTTAAAATTAAACTGAGATAGTCATTTTTTATTTCTTTGTGGCCCAAGGCGAAATAATGACTTTCGATAAACAAAGTAAATAATTGGTATTTCTAAATACTCTGAATAAAGGTTTTACCCTTTTTGACGACCTGTTTCATCATTAATATTAATAGATAAAAATTACAGAATTTTGTTTTATAGTTTTATTTTTTGACTATTCCTATTAGCTTTAAATACTAGAATAGTTATTCTTAGCCATGCTTACTAAAATTAAGACCTTTTTTACTGCCGTGACCTCAGCTGACGGTTTAAGACCCGTTGTGACTAAAGAAGGTTTGCTCTTTGAAGGTCAAAGCATGTCTGGGCTAACGAGGGTAACTCAAGACATGGATGGGATTCGCGCCCTACGTTTTGGGCAGCATGGACCACGTCAAAGCGTGGTCAAAATGGGTGACTTGGATTACTTGGGTTTGCCTTATGCTAGATCGACAATGATTGGTCTAGCATTTACCGAGCGGCTTGATCGTATTTTGGTGCTAGGAGTTGGTGCTGGCAACATCCCAATGTTTTTACGTAAACATTATTCGGATGCACAAATCGATGTGATCGATATTGATCCACAAATTATTACCCTGGCTAAACTGTACTTTAATCTTGCTGAAGATCGCTACCTGCATGCCCATGCACAGGACGGTCGTGCATTTATAGAAAATGTTCAAAAGCCATATGACTTGATCTTTGTAGATGCCTATACGGCAGCAGGGATTCCCAGGCATCTGGCAAGTAAAGAGTTTTTGTTCTCACTCAAAAAAGCGCTCAAGCCCTCAGGCGCTATCGTAGCCAATATGTGGAGTACCCCTAAGGTCAATCCCCTCTATAAATCCATGCTCAGGACCTATCAAGAGGTTTTTAATGAGGTTTATACCTTAAGGGTTCCCACTGTAGGCAACAAGATTGTGATTGCTCTGCCAAAGTTAAAGGGGGTGTCTCTAAATAGCATTGCGGAGCGTGCTCAAGAAATCGGCGCACAAAAGCTATTCCCTTTTGATTTAAGCGAGGTATTACAGCCTGGATTAATTAAATTAATTGATCTGCAGGAAAGTCGAGTACTGCTTGATAGCGATCAGTAGGGTGTAGTGGTGATGGAGTTATGACTGCTGATGGCGTGGCTTATCTAAGCAAACAACCGCAGATATTGCCTATAGACCCTATAATAATTATGGTTTCTTAACAGGAATGCTGGCATTACCGTTAATTATCAATAGGCTAAAAATAGGGCAAAAATGGCATAACGCTCAAATAAGCCCTGTTTTTGTGCAGCGCGACTTTATATTGCAATAACTTTTTGTTAAATTTACTCATCCATTAATAAGCATTCTTAATCATGAGCGTACTGTCGGTACATTTCCCTGAAACCACTTTTATTCGCTTAAAGGCCCTAGCAGGCTTAACTGCAGCTGATCTTTGCCTGATTTATGACAAGTGGATCACTTTTTTTGTGTTGATTGCTATTGCTATCGCTTTGGAGTTCCTCTACCGCAGATTGCATGAAGTTTTATTGCACAATCATGAGATCGAAAAGACGGCGCAAAAAATCGCTGAACGCAAAGCGCATGCATTGGCTATGCAAGAAGCGGGTGTTCATAAGTAACCTATTCAATACAGCGCATCTCTGATTGGTTATAGTCAGTGAAATTAGGTTATGCCTAGACTTGTAAATGCTTAGTAGTGCTTTATCTTTCCCATGACTACTTAAATGTATTTCTCATCTACAGCAGATTTTCGCAATGTTATGCTTTGAGTTTGGTGTAACCCATAAGCTACTTTCAGCACCTCTAATTGAACTCCTTCGATTTCGGAGACTTTTAGCTTTGCACTATTTTGTAAATCTTCCCCGATACTTTTTGCCCTAGCTTTAGTCATGGCGGTCAGTATTTTGATGCCCAGCGGTTTACTGACATTTTTTAAGCAAACAACTAAAGTCTGATCAGAAATCTTGAGAAGTAGTGTCTGCATATCTAGCGCAGATAAAAATAGTAAGTCTTCAAAGCTAAAGAGACGATCCAAAATGGCTTGAGCGATTTGGGCATCATGAGTCTCGACACGTTTTACGCCCAAATTTATCTGTTCTTGATGAAGATGAGCCAAAATATCTGCAGCATTTTTTACAGTCATGAATGCTATCTACGCTTTAGAAAAAAGATTTGAGAGATCAAGCATTTTGAGTAAGGCGGCTAACAAGCAAAAGCTTAGGACTTCCAAAAACAGGCGAGCTTACGATCCATGCCAGCAGCGTAATCATGGTAGATCCATTTGTTACAAATGAATTGATCAATCGAAAGTACTAGGCCCAAGAAGATGAGCGCGCTGATAAGATATTTAAAAAGAGGCTTCATGGTCGGGGCATGGCTCAATTAGCCTAAGTGAATAAGAACTTGGTTAGTAAATGATGCTTTTTAAATTGTTCAGTAGTAGGGGAATTTAAAACCATTCACAATGAGCATTAAAGATCTCAGGGGTCTAAGAATGCTTACCAATATTTGGAGGGTGGGGCGTAGACCAAAATCTTGGCTGGATTGAGGTAGGTATTATTTTGGTGAATCTCATAGTGAAGATGCGGGCCGGTTGATCTACCGGTAGAGCCCGATTGTGCAATCACTTGACCACGCTTTACAAGTTGCCCTACTTTGACCAAAAGTTTGCTGTTATGAGCATACTTAGAAATAAAGCCCTCGTTGTGGGCAATTTCAATAAAGTTGCCGTACGCTGGATCAAATGCTGACTTAACCACTGTGCCATCACCTGACGCTACGATAGGGGTGCCCGTTGGAGTAATAAAGTCAATGCCAGAGTGCTGCGCCAATTGCTGTGTAATAGGATCGATACGGACACCAAAGTTGCTGGTCATGCCTAGCCTGGCATCAATTGGCGGCCCGATGGGTAGGGATCTAAGCCAGCTATATTGCTTTTGCCATTCAGGCTCTAGCTTAGTGGCAATCTCAAGAATTTCATTGGACTTGTTGGCAAGATCCTCTAAGTTATCTACCAATGCTTTAGTGGGATCAAGCTGAAAGTTCACTGGTTTTAGTGGGCCACCAAGGTGTGCGGGGTCCAAGAGCTTCTCTTTGATGGTGCTCGGGGTAGAGATAGCAAGGTAGCGATCTTTACTGGCTTTGAGTTCATTAAAGGTAGCGCTAGCCTCTTTGAGACGTTCTTGGAAAGAAGCTAGCTCTCGACGATACATACCATCCAGTCTTGAGCGCTCTTCAGGCGTTACAACCCCGGTAACTTCTTTAGCTAGCTCAGGGTTGACTTCAAATGCGATGGTAATGCCGGTATAAAAAATCAAAATCCCAAAAGCACAAAACGCACAACCGACGACAGCCAACAAGCGTAAAACACTCTTTTTGGTAATGTTGATTTGTTTGATCGAGCCAGTCGACCCTGAAACCCAAAATAATTGCATGAATATTCTATAAGTGTTTGATTTTTTTCAAGAAAATTACGTAGCTTGTCTGCAAGGTGATCTATAATAACAATGAATTTACTATAAAGCGACCCTCTTTCTCGCTCCTTATGAATCTGTTACGTACAACTTTTAAAATACTGTTAGCTAGCATTTGTCTATTGGGTAACCAAATTGCTCAAGGGGCAATCATTGGCCAAATGCCAGCCCATGGCGACATTTTGTACATTACCGCCGAGCCTTGTACCTCCGAAACGGGTAGGATTGAGCCTAATTGGTTTTTTTCCTATAGTGTCAGCGCTACAGGTAGCGTGAGCCGTAGTTGCTACGTGAGATATAACGATCAAATCTGGATTCGGGGACCATTTGGAGCCGAGACTACCTATCCAATGAGTTACTTCTCCAAGCCTGCTAATGCTGCTGAAAACAAGCCAGACGCCGCTCCAGAAGTGAAGCCGTAATTAGTTCCAGCGGCTACTTGCCGCTTTGGCCCTTGCTGGACTGACCTGGTTTACAAAAAAACTGAAATAAGACATCACTCATCGTTTCCGGAATGACGCGTTCCCAGGGCGAGTTCGGGGTATTTTCAGCACCCAAACTGGTGCCAGAGCCCTCCGGACCTGCGTAATAACCAATATAAAACTGCTTATAGCTTTCGTAGCCAGTCCGGCAAAAATAGGATAAATCCTGAATGACAGAAAGGGTGGGCTCTCCATTGGGGCCGGAAAGAGCTTGAGAATAGCTTGTTAATAGCCAGGTACTCACTTGCTCTGATTGGGTTTCCCTGACAGTTTTACTGTCATCGTAATAGTAGTGATTTCCCAGTGCATCAGAGGAGATAAAGCTCCACCCGGCATAGCTGGCATTAAGCGGGTTTAGTAAAAAAGCCGTTAATGCCATCAAGAGCCATTTTTTGGTCATAAAAAGAGGGTAGATTTTGGTGCGTGAAATATTTAAATTGTTCATATATAGTGCGTTTTAGCCCTTACAGGGAGTTTCAACTGATAAAATCGTTGCAATTTATACCAATAATAGAAGTACTGCCCCCAAGGAGTGTTAAGTATGGCTGAAGCAAATCAACAAGGTTGCCTATTTGTAGGTGAAGGCGTAGTTCTCAAAGGGAATTTTGAGGTTCCGGATATCGCCTCCATCTCAGGAGTTGTCGAAGGTGAGATTACTGCAAAACAAGTCATCATAGAAGCAACAGGTGTCGTGCGTGGCAAATTATCTGGTGAGTCGGTCGATATTCGCGGTGAAGTAAATGAGTATATTTCTTCAACCCGTAGTCTGATTATTCGTTCCACTGGTAAGGTTAGTGGTTCCATTAATTATTCTGAAATTGAGATTGAAAAAGGTGGCCATTTGCATGGTGAATTACATAATCTCAATCCCCATTCCTAATCATCTTAAGCAGAACATACGACGATGTCTATCTTTTCAAAAAACACCACTTCACAAAATAACCCAGAGCAAGATATGGAAGAGCAATCTGATAACTTTTCTCAGTCAAATGTGCCTGAAGAGATTGACTCTGAACCAGTCGAGCAAAATCTTCGCAGTGAAGTACCAGTTCGCTCTTCCATCAACAGTAAGCCATCGATTCTGAGTGAGGGCTTTACCTTTGAAGGCACGATAGTTTCTGATGGGGTATTGAATATTTCTGGGACTGTACGTGGCAAGGTTACAGCTAAATCTATCTTGATTGATTCCACTGGTCAAGTTGATGGTGAACTCAATACTGAAAACCTAGTAATTAAGGGTGACTTGAAGGGAGACGTCAACTGCGATGACTTGAATGTTGGTCCACTTGCTCATGTGAGTGGGAATATCAATTACAAATATATTCATATTCAACGTGGTGGCAAGATTAGCGGCAAATTTAATAAAAACTAACCTGCAACTAATATTGCTTTGAAACAAAATACCGTAATACGCCTGCTTGATCCGTCTAAAGAAACCTTCGGCTCAATTATTGGATCTGATTTAGAAATTACTGGTAGTTTATTAGCAACAAAGTCCTTAAGAATCGATGGCACGATAGTTGGCGATATTAAAACGAAAGCGGGCGCAGATGTTTGTATTGCGCTTGGTAAAACGGGTTTAGTGCAAGGCAATATTTCTGGGGTGCGAGTGTTGGTTGCCGGTCGAGTAGAGGGCAATGTGCTTGCAACCGAAAGAGTGGAATTGCACAGTGGCGCAGATGTCCATGGAGATATTATTTATGCTCAAATTGGCATCGAACAAGGTGCACGTTTGAGTGGATTACTTTCTAAAATTATCAACGATGATGATAATTAGGGAGCTGGCATTGTTGGCAAAAAAGAGTAATTAACATGTATACCAATGGCACAATCAAAATTCTAGTGACCAACCAAAAGGGTGGTGTTGGTAAGAGCACGATTGCCGTTAATCTAGCAGCTTACCTCGCGATACAAGAAAACATCAAAGTATCCTTGATTGATATGGATCCTCAGGCGTCATCCTCTCGCTGGGCTAAGAAAGCGCCGGATATCGGCGTCCAAGTCCATTGCCTTGACGTCAATTATGAAAGTAGTGGGGCGGCTCTTCTTAGCGCTCGCTCGGGTGTTCGCAAGTATTCATCTGGAGTTGAGGTCTGTATTTGTGATCTCACTTGGACGCCGGCTATGTCTGAACAATTTATCTTAGATTTTGATATGGTTTTAGTGCCCAGCTCGAACTCTAAATTTGAAATGGCAAGTACTGAAATTTTTATTTTGAAATATGCGCAACAGTGCATGTCTCGTCTGGCAGTAAACAAACAATTTATCTTGGTCGTTCCTAGTAAAGTGGAAGAGGGCTACTCTTCTCATGCAACTTTTACTAACTTAGACTTTCTCATGAATTGTCACATCACACCGCCTGTCTATCGAACACCAGAAATTGACAGTTACGTGTATGAGGATTTTTTATGTGTTTGCCCTGATCAAAAAATTGCAGCGAATTTTTCTTCTTTTGGAAAGTATATTTCTAAAAAAATCATTGAACGCAACATTGTTAGAAAATCAATTTCGATCAGTGGCAACTCTTTAAATCGTGCGATCGTGAAAAAAGTGAGCGTCCTAGATGATTATCGTGAAAGAGCACGTGGCCTCAATTTTTACGGCGGCATTGCAAACACTCTACCTGTGCCGGAACTAAAAAATGAAGGCTCAACAGAATATCGCTCGAAAAAGGGAAGCTTGGTGCCCTCTTTCTTGAGAAGGGGTGGTAATTGAACTCATGACAGACGTGAAAGATCCCTACAGAAACGATGTATTTGAAGATGAGCATGGGCGTCGAGTTGCCGTAAAGCGACTCTATACTCCCAATGAGTTAGGCGTGAGCTATGTTGAGTATAAAAATTATGATGACTCTGCTTTGCGTTTTATGCCCAAAGAACAGTTTTTGGAAGTCTTCCACTGGGTCGATAACTTTGGCACAACAGATACTTTTGTCAGAATGGAAGAGACCGTAGAGGCTCCAAAACAGACTGCTAAGGAGCCAGATTCCTCGGCTAGCCCAAAGGAAGAGTCTGGCCAACAGCAGGCTGCGGATACCACTCCTCCTAAGCGTATATCTTAGCTTTGCTTTAGAGCTTTCGGCTTGGGCATAATGGTATTCGTTTGATCATACAGCGAGTAACCAAATAGATTAGCTGGTAGAAATTTTTTGGAGTCCTTGAGTCCAATATTTATTCTCTTTGCATTTATTAAGGAATTTTAGTGTCCGACAATCCAATATATTCTCGCTACTTGCAAATTGCTATGAAGGTGATTGCAGCTTTGTGCGGTCTTACCTTGTTATTCTCTGCAGCCCAAAGTCAAGTTATTGGATTGGATGGCGAAGGATTGCTGCAATTTTTCCTGAGTCAAATACAAAATCCAGTGCAATTTAAATTACTGGTGGGCCTCGCCTTTTTAGTTGCGGGGATTTTTTTTCCCATGCCCCAGAAAAGTAGCGCAAGATTATCTGGACCTAAAGATTTACAATCCAGCGCATACCGCTTGTATTTGGTTAATAAGTACAAGATAGAAAGAAATGCGGTCTTAAATCAATTGGTTTGCCGCGATACAGTCTTTGCAAGTCTGGAAGAGGCTTTATCCTATGCACATGGGCTAGAGTGCCCACCACAACATCCTAGCCATAAAGCTCCTACTTTGGATTCCTTAAAGGATAGTTTCCCTGAAACTAGTTCTGAATTAGCAAATGTTGCTAACACCGAATCACCTGAGAATGCTTCACTCACGGTCGGGCAAGAATCTAGAAATCCATTGCCTATCACCATGATGATAGGTTCCTTGCTGTATTTAATTATTCTAGGTGGTATGTTTTACGCCCTTTCTCAAAATATAGTTAGTACTGAGATTGTTGAGGTTTCTAAAGCCCCAGAAGTTCAGAGTCCTGTAGAGGCCAATTCTAGTAACCCTAACGCTAGTGCAGAAGCCCCTAGTAGTGATGCAGTTCCTGCCGAACTGACTGCTCAAACTGTAGCTATCAATGAGCGCTGGCTTGGGGTATGGGCATCAGAGGGCAGCACTCAAAAGCTGTCGATTACTTCTACTGCGGTGAAGTATGGCAACGATGAGTTTTTATGGGTTGGAGTTCGTCCAAAGGGCGTTGTAAAGTGCTGCCCAGCTTTTTATGAGGGGTCAACCAATAAGGCTGAGTTATTGACAAGAATGCAGGCTCAGCAAGCTTCGCCTGAAACCCCTACAATTGACTCTCAGAAGACTGCAGCCCTGGTGAATAACCTTGGCCAAGGTAATTTTAAAAAGATTGTATTGGCCGATCCATTTCTACGAAAATATTTCTTTATTTACGATCAGAATTATGTCTATCGTGTTGGTAGAGACGTAGGTGATAAATCGCCATTCATCTTTGAGCAATTTAAGAGGCAAGAGTGAGTGATATTGATAATTCAGCATCTAAAAAAG
The DNA here is from genome assembly GCF_018881735.1 of Polynucleobacter sp. Nonnen-W13. Lineage (NCBI taxonomy): Bacteria > Pseudomonadati > Pseudomonadota > Betaproteobacteria > Burkholderiales > Burkholderiaceae > Polynucleobacter > Polynucleobacter sp. Nonnen-W13. Next base: position 487,329 of record NZ_JACVPU010000001.1, read on the forward strand.
AAGATAAGCTTCATCCTATAGAGCACTTACGATTACTACGCGAGACTACTCCTCTACAAAAAGTCATTAATGAAATAGCTGGTCGTCAATGCATCTTTTTTTATAATACTTCTTGGGTTTTTGATTTTTCATTGAGTAACTCAGATCAGCCGTGGTCAGTTACCAAACAGGTTTATTTTCGCAACTCGCGAAGACACAAATGTTTAGCCTTTGCTTTGCCCTATCTAGTTATACAAATGAAGTTTTTAGACGAGCCTAAATATTTGCGCGCAGTCGTGACCTATGGCGAAGATGTTGCCACGATGATTGGCTTTATGAGTCAGTTTGTTAAGCAAGAAAAGGGTACTAAGGTATGGGCCGAAAAACCTGGCTTTGATTGGGAGCCGTGGAATATCTCTGCTTTGTTTAACCATCTCTTGAATGCCGATGGACGCTTTAATGAAATTGAGTTTTATCGCTATACCGATGCCTTTCATGTGAAATTAAAAGGTAGTTGGGAAATGATTAACGTCTAAGAGGTAGACCCTTGATTTTGATATACGTTTTCACGCAGACTATTTGGGTATAAGTAAGCCCGCTTGCACTACTTTTATTTATATTGAAGAGCCCAGAATGATAAAATTCTATATTTATCAACAAGTTCTAATGCTTTCCTTACCTATTTTTGAGAATCTTTTGATAGGCCAATGAAGTTACTCATTTATCTACTTGCAGAGTATTGTGGGGATGACAATCAGCTTTATTCCCATCAATAAAATAGATATAAATCAATTACTTGCAAAAGGATTTCATTAGGCGAGAAAATCACTTTGACTTGTGCAAATCACTTTATTTTGCTTGCGAGAGCGTCTAGGATGGAGCTATCAAGTTGACGCTTTTATAAGGAGATAAGGTCATGAACCAGTTCCAAGCGAAGAGTGATTTATCAGCAGTCTCAGCAACATTTATTAAATTAGAAATCGATGACTTGGTTAGGGATCGCTTGCTTTGGCAGGAGCAGATTGCAAGATCATTCAATCCCACGGAAATATTGCCCAATGTGATTCATCCACTTCAGGCCAATATTCTCAAGATACTCTGAGCTGGAAAAGCCCTTGAGGACATATATCGCCCCAGTTAGCTTTGCCTTATTAGTCATAGTAGCTGGTTTATACCTTTTTACCTATGAGACTAAGCCAACATCAGGCCCCCATAAATCTGAGGATGTTGCGATGGACTCTGACGCCAAAAAACATTTTTCCCTTATCGCTGAAAAATATGCTTCTGAAGCTTCTGAAGCATCCAGAGCCTCAAAGAACTAAGTCCATAGTAAGAAAGACCCTTACGTAGAGTCTTTACGAGTCCTCAGGACTCTATTTTGCAAATAAAGAGCCCACATAGTTACAAGTGAGTTAGCTTATTGGGAACTTATCTGACCCAGTCTTCACCGCTTGTCAATATTTAATATCTCAGGCGTAGTAAGCTATGCTCTTATTGTTATTAAATGAAGTGAAATTTATGACTGAATTGGATTGGGATCATTGGATTGCTAAGCAATATGTTTATACATGGCAAGCAGCTGCTTTAGTGCTTGGATTAAACCCTCGCCAAATTAAATTTCCAAGAAGAGATTCTGCTGGAGAGCTCCATTTCGATCGGGAAAATTTTGAAGGCCTCTTTTCTGATTTCAAGCTTAAGCTAGATTTATTGATCGAGCATGCCTGGATGCAAAACTTTTCCGCTCAGAACATGCGGGTCGACTTAAAGCGATTTTTGTATTGGGCTCACAATGTTGTCAAGTGGGACATGCCACAAAAGCTATTGTCCTTTGCTAAAGAAATTAATCTGCAAGATTTGGATGAGAGCGCGGATGATAAAGCGAGCATTTTGTTAGATGAGCGCGCTTCCTTGCAATTGATTTGGGCATTAAGAACGATGCTGAAGGATCATCAGTTTGGCAAAACTGATCGGGAGCTCATTTATTATTTGGCTAAACAATATCCAGATCAAGCGGCTTTTAAGCGCCTCGCTTTAGAAATGAAGCTTGCTGAGGCACAGGTAGCTGCTGAGGGTTAGATGATTTGCGTTCAGAATCGCCCAGATCTGATGCAGGTCTGGGCGAGCTCACTGTTTATGAGCGAATTAAATAATCAAATGCTGAAAGTGAAGCCTTTGCCCCTTCACCCATGGCGATAATAATTTGCTTATAGGGAACAGTGGTGCAGTCACCGGCTGCAAATACACCGGGCATGGAAGTCTCCCCTTTTTGATCGATAATCACTTCGCCTCTAGGAGAAAGGTCAATCACACCTTTAAGCCAATCGGTATTGGGTAGTAAGCCAATCTGAACAAAGATTCCTTCCAGTGCCACATCATGCATCTGATGATTAGCGCGATCTTCATAGCGCAAGGTAGTTACCTTACCGTCAGCACCCAACACTTCCTTACTTAAGGCATTGGTAATTACCGTCACGTTGGGCATGCTAAACATTTTTTTCTGCAGTACGGCATCGGCACGCAACTTAGTATCAAACTCAACTAGGGTGACATGACTCACAATACCCGCTAAATCAATAGCAGCCTCTACTCCAGAATTGCCACCGCCAATAACTGCGACACGTTTACCTTTGTATAAAGGGCCGTCACAGTGAGGGCAGTAAGCAACGCCTTTACCTCGGTACTCTTGCTCGCCTGGTACATTCATTTCACGCCAACGTGCGCCCGTACTCAGGATGACTGTTTTACTCTTCAGTACGCCACCATTTTCTAAGGTAATCGTAATTTCACCACCAGTCTTGCTTAAGCTCTTAGCGGTTTGTAGATTCATCACATCCACCTCGTACTCTTTGACGTGCTGCTCAAGGGCTGTGACTAATTTAGGGCCTTCAGTTTCTTTAACGGAGATGAAGTTTTCAATACCTACGGTATCAGCAACTTGTCCGCCAAAGCGTTGAGCCACAATACCAGTCCTGATTCCCTTGCGGGCAGAATAAATTGCAGCCGAAGCACCTGCTGGACCACCACCAATGATCAGGGAGTCGTAGGCAGCTTTAGCACTTAATTTTTCAGCATCACGTGCTGAGGTATTGGTATCCAATTTAGCGGCAATTTCTTCCACGCTCATGCGGCCTTGACCAAAGACTTCGCCGTTCAGAATGACTGTAGGTACTGCCATGATTTGGTATTGATCCACCAAACCCTGAAAGAGTGCGCCATCAATCATTTCATGTTCGATGTTTGGATTCAGTGCTGCCATGAGGTTCAGGGCTTGCACTACGTCTGGGCAGTTGTGGCATGACAAAGAGATGAAAGTCTGAAAGCGCTTCTTACCTTCTAGGCCTTTGATGCTCTCAATCACGTCTTGCTGAACCTTTGGTGGATAACCACTAGCTTGCAAAATAGCCAAAATGAAAGAAGTCATCTCATGACCCATTGGTAAGCCTGAGAACGCAATGCGAGCTACTTCATCTGCCTTGCCTACGGTAAAGCTAGGAATATTTTTACTGCTACCTGAAGTCTTTACGGTGATCTTGGTAGATTGCTCGGCAACCTCATTCAGTAGTTCCAACATCTGAGCTGATTGAGTGCTGTCATCTAAAGTGGCCTCAAGAACAATGGGGCTCTCTATTTTTTCAAAATAGGCTTTGAGTTGGGCTTTGATATTACTGTCTAACATGCTGTATTCCTTGGTATTAAGTCTTGATGAGTCTATTGGGCAAGAATTTTTTTTCTCATCCTGCCCAATAGACTCTCCGAAGAGAGTCTATTGATTGCTAATTACTTCTAACCTTGATCCTCAGATCTTGCCTACGAGGTCCAAAGATGGAGTCAATGTTGCTGCGCCTTCTTTCCACTTAGCTGGGCATACTTCGCCTGGGTGAGCGGCTGTGTACTGAGCAGCCTTGAGCTTGCGTAATGTCTCAGAGATATCGCGAGCGATTTCATTTGAGTGAATTTCAGCTGTCTTGATAACGCCCTCTGGATTGATGATGAATGTGCCACGCAGTGCGAGACCCTCTTCCTCGATATGCACTCCAAAACCACGTGTCAATGTATGTGTTGGATCGCCAACCAATGGGAACTTCGCCTTGCCTACTGCAGGTGAAGTCTCGTGCCATACTTTGTGTGAGAAATGAGTATCCGTAGTAACGATGTAGACCTCTGCACCCATCTTCTGGAATTCAGCATAGTTATCAGCCGCATCTTCAATTTCTGTTGGGCAGTTGAATGTGAATGCTGCAGGCATAAAGATCAATACTGACCATTTACCTTTGAGGGACTCATCGGAAACAGTGACGAACTTACCGTTGTGGAAAGCTTGGGTTTTGAATGGAATTACTGCTGTGTTGATTAATGACATGGGGTTTTCCTGTTAAAAATAAATGAGTTAATGCACAACAGGAGTCATTCTGAAGCAGAATGCTATATTTGTATAACAAATAATAATGATATAAATGATCGTTTTTTTAGATCAATCAATTGAGCGCTGGCTTGATAATGACGCGATGAGATCAATTTTGTACTCTTACCGCAGATGCCCTTATGCAATGAGGGCCCGTATGGCTTTGAAATATGCCGGTATTGAATATGAGCACCGGGAGATTGTCTTGCGTGATAAACCACAATCCATGTTGCGGGTATCGCCCAAAGGCACTGTTCCAGTTTTGTGTGTTGATGAGCTGATTTTGGATCAGAGTCTGGATATCATGCGCTGGGCCTTACATAGATCTGATCCAGATGGTTGGTTGAATGTTGATCAAATCATCTCGATAGAGTGGCTCGAGAAAAATGATGGCCCATTTAAAACTCTTTTAGATCAATACAAATATCCTGAGAGATATCCCCATCTCAATCGAGAAGCGATTTTGAATGCCGCAATAGAGTTGATGATCAGGCCAATGGAGGCCGCGCTGAAATTGAATACTTATCTAATGGGTAATAAGTTATCTTGGGTAGACGTAGCTATCTTTCCGTTTATTCGGCAATTTTCAATGTCTGATCAAAAAAGCTTTGAGGGGTTGCCGCTCCCCAATATTCAGAATTGGCTTGGTGAACTGATTGAATCCGAATTGTTTAATTCGGTAATGCACAAGCATCCAGCCTGGATTGATTAAGCCTGAAAAAAAGCCCCCAAATTTTCATTCAGGGGCTTTCAAATTAAATAACTTGGCTAATTAAGCGTTTGCCAAATGGGCTTCTAAAGTCTTAGTGAACTTGTTAGCGTGGCTACGCTCAGCCTTAGCTAATGTTTCAAACCAGTCAGCGATTTCGTCAAAGCCTTCATCGCGTGCTGTCTTAGCCATACCTGGGTACATATCTGTGTACTCATGTGTTTCTCCCGCGATAGCTGCTTGCAATGCTTCAGCAACTGTCTTAGCTGGCATACCAGTACCTGGCTCGCCTGCGCCGCCTTCGATCAAGTATTCCATGTGACCATGGGCATGACCTGTTTCACCTTCAGCTGTTGAGCGGAAAACTGCTGCAACATCGTTTGCACCAGCGATATCAGCTTGGTTCGCGAAATACAAATAACGACGGTTTGCTTGTGATTCTCCAGCAAATGCTTCTTTCAAAGACTGCTCAGTCTTTGTACCTTTTACAGTTTTAGCCATGATTGACTCCTAAAAACGGTTAGTTGAAATTGGGTGATTTGCTAAGTTACTAGCTCTATAAGGTTCACCTGCCGATGATTATGAACAAATCTGCGGATTTGAATGATCATATTTTTGTATGGACTTGATAGTTAAAAACAACTGATAAGTAAATATCAATTAATAAAATATAAGGGTAAATGGTGCCGCTTTTAGGGCCTTTTGTCGTCAAATAACTCCAATAGAGAGCTGATTTGAGTAAATGTTAGTGTCTACTACCTCTTATTTATGAATTCAAAGGGCAACTAAGAGGATTGAATCAAGCTAATTAGGTATTTTCTATGAAGATTGTTAATTAATACAATTTCACTATCGACTGGTGGAGCTCTAAACTTAGCCCTACAAAATTAATGCATTGCATACGTTCAAATAGTAGAGGACATACATGACAACTCGCGAAGGTAGTTTAGAAGCCCCAACCAGACATCCTTTGGATTGGCAAAACCCCAAGTTTTACGATAAAGCCGATCTAGAAGCTGAGATGGAGCGTGTCTTCGATCTTTGTCACGGTTGCCGTCGCTGTGTCAGTCTTTGTGGGTCATTTCCAGCCCTTTTTGATTTGGTGGATGCCACTGAAGATTTGGAGATGGAGCAGGTTGATAAGGCCGATTACCAAAAGGTAGTTGACCAATGCTACCTGTGCGATGTTTGCTACATGACCAAATGTCCTTATGTTCCTCCACACCCTTGGAATATTGATTTTCCTCACTTAATGCTTCGTGCAAAGGCAGTGAATTTCAAGGACGACAAAGCGACTTTCCGCGACAAATTACTTTCCTCTACAGATAAGCTTGGCCACTTTGCTGGTATTCCGATTGTTACTCAAGCAGTCAATGCTGTGAATAGCACTGGGCTTGCCCGTTTGGTGATGGAGGGCGCCTTAGGAGTAGATAAGAATGCTTGGATTCCTGAATACGCACCTAAGACATTCCCACAACTGGCTGAGAAATCTGAAAATCTGCCAGTAGTGGATGGCGTCAAGACGCCTGGAAAAGTCGCTATCTATGCTACCTGCTATATCAATTACAACGAGCCAGGCATAGGGCAAGATCTCATCAAGATTCTGAAACACAATGCTATTCCGTATGAGCTTGTGGATAAAGAAGCTTGTTGTGGCATGCCTAAGCTCGAGCTGGGTGATTTAGAGTCTGTTGCGCAGAATAAGGAAAAAAATATTCCAAAGTTGGCTAAGTTGGCACGTGAAGGTTATGCCATATTGACGCCAATCCCATCATGTACTTTGATGTTTAAGCAAGAGTTGCCACTCATGTTCCCTGATTGTGCTGATACGCAATTGGTGAAAGAAGCGATGTGGGATCCCTTTGAATACTTTATGGCGCGAAATTCGGATAGCCTCTTGAGGAAAGATTTCAGTAAAGAGCTCGGGAATGTGAGTTATCACATGGCCTGCCATTCACGGGTTCAAAACGTAGGTCAAAAGACTGCGGAAACTCTAAAGCTAGTACCTGGTACTGAAGTGAATGTTGTGGAGCGTTGCTCAGGACATTCCGGTACCTGGGGTGTGAAGAAAGAGTTTCATGAAATGGCAATGAAAATTGGTAAGCCTGTATTCAGAAGAATGGCTGAAGAAGAGCCAAACTATATTAGCTCTGACTGTCAGCTAGCGGGTCATCATATTGAGCAGGGCATGGAAGAGTTGGGTTTACCTAAGTCCGAGATGGCTCACCCATTGACCTTACTTGCAAAAGCATATGGTCTTTAATTTATATAAATAAAGGAAGATAGCAGTATGGGAATCATTACACGCGATAGTCTTTTAAGTCTTGAGACTTACCACAAAGAACGTCCCGTTTTTCGTGAAAAAGCGATTAAAGAACGTCGCCTTCGTACTGTTCATCTTGGAGATCACGTAACACTGATTTTTGAGAATGAGTTTTTAATGCGCTATCAAATTCAAGAGATGCTGCGTGTAGAAAAAACATTTGAAGAGAGCGGTATCGAGGATGAGTTGAACGCGTACAACCCCTTGGTGCCTAGTGGTTCGGATTTCAAGGCCACTATGATGATTGAGTATCCCAATGAAGCAGATCGTAAAGTTGCGCTTGCGAAGTTAGTGGGCATAGAGCACAAGATCTTTATTGAGGTCGAAGGTCAGCCACGTGTCTATGCAATTGCTGACGAAGACTTGGAACGCTCTACTGCCGAGAAAACATCTGCAGTGCATTTCATGCGCTTTGATCTCACAGCGGATATGAAGATGGCTCTAAAGGCTGGCGCTCAGATGATGGTTGGTTGTGATCACAAGGGCTATCCAATGCATGTACAAACTCTCCCTTCAGAAACATTGGCTTCGCTCGTTTCTGATTTGAGTTAAAGCAAGCTAGATCTTAAAGATATTGAACGCCAGGTAGGGCGCATTGACGAATTACTTCGGCTAATTCATTCATTGCAGCAGCGCGTGGAAAGTTTTTCCGCCAGACGAGACAAACTCGTCTGGTAGGAATGGGGTCCTCAAATGGAATATAGCGAATGAGCTGATCAGAAGATACATTATCAAAAGCGGACGTTCTAGGCAGTACTGAAATACCAATGCCACTGGCTACCATCTGTCGAATAGTTTCTAGAGATGAGCCCTCAAAACTACGTTGTTCCCCAATCGTTGTTCCAGAGCCTAAACGATTCAACTCTGGGCAGACACCAAGTACATGGTCTCGAAAACAGTGCCCAGTACCTAGTAACAAAGTATTTTGCTCTTTCAGCTCTCGATGCGGAATTGATGTTCTATTTTCCCAAGGATGACCTTTAGGCACTGCTACTAAAAAAGGTTCATCATACAATTCAATTTGATTGAGTCCAGTGCTTGCGAAGGGATCTGCAATCACTATGCAATCTAAGGCCCCTTGACGTAAGACTTCAAGAAGCCGAACGGTAAAGTTTTCCTCTAAAAATAAAGGAGCATGTGGCAGGCGCTCTCGTGCAACCCGCACTAAGCTGGGCAATAAGTAAGGTGCAATGGTGTAGATCGCACCAAGCCTGAGTGGGCCAGATAGAGGGTCTTGCCCATGCTTTGCTAAGTGCTTTAAGGAATTGGCTTCTTCAAGCACTCTTTGAGCCTGATCCACAATCAGTGAGCCTAGGCTAGTCATTGCAACCTCAGTATTGGTACGCTCAAAGATTTGGGTATTGAGTTCTTCCTCCAGCTTTCTAATGGCTACTGATAGGGTAGGCTGAGATACAAAGCAGGCATCTGCCGCTCTTCCAAAGTGGCGTTCACGTGCAACTGCGACGATATAGCGAAGTTCAGTAAGAGTCATTTACGTCCTAGGGCTAGTAATAGGCATAGCGGAATATGTTTAACTATAGTGTATTTGTAGGCAATTAAATCAGCAGGGATTACCAGCGGGGTATCTTAACTGACATAGTAAATCTCCATTACCATTAGAAATATAAAAAACTGTACTTTTTGATAGGTTCAACATCAAACTCTATATTGAAATCGTAACGCCGGCACCACAAGGGAGTCTGCACGGAAACCGGATCACGGCGCTACGCTGGCAGAATTTCTTGGAGAAACTTGGCTATGCGGTTGTAGTGAGTGAATCCCTGTCAGGTGAAGATCCCGCCATGCTGATAGCGCTGCATGCCTATCGAAGCTATGCATCCATCATGGCGTTTCATACGCAGCACCCTGATCGACCTATTGTCTTGGTTTTGACGGGTACTGATTTGTATCGAGACATGGCAGTCCATGGTGAGGTTCTTCACTCAATGGAGGTGGCAGACCAACTGATTGTCTTGCAGTCCTCAGCCTTAGATTCTATTCCAGCGCATCTACGTCATAAAGCTCGAGTGATTTATCAGTCAGTTCAGCTTGATACCCCCGATGCAGTGAAGAGCACGAGTTTCCTAGTAATAGTGATTGGCCACCTGAGGGAGGAGAAGGATCCTTTTTGTATCGCCCGTAGTCTTCCCTTGATGCCCCTAAATTCTCAGATCAAGGTTTTGCATTTAGGTATGGCTATGAATAAGCAAATGGAGCGTACTGCTAAGGTGTATAGCGAAACTCTAAAGCGTTACCAATGGGTTGGCGAGGTAAGCCATGCCGATACATTAAAGGCACTCTCCCAGAGCCGCCTGATGGTGATTTCCAGTCGGATGGAGGGCGGCGCTCATGTAGTTTCAGAGGCAATAGCATTGGGCGTTCCAGTGATCGCTTCGGACATTCCTGGGAATCGAGGCTTGCTTGGAGATGACTATCTTGGCTACTATCCCGTGGGTGATGAGCTTGAACTTGCAGCCCTACTATATCGCGCTGAAACTATGCCCGATTTTTATTCTGCGCTGAAAAAACAGATTGATACTCGTAAAGATCTGGTGAGCCCTGATCGAGAGATGCAATCTATTCAGGGGTTGATGATGCAGTTGCTTAAGGATTGAATAAAGACTCTATTAGACTTTTGCAAAACAAACTAAAAAGTACTTATTTGGATCGGTCCAGCATTGGATGTCAGCAAACCCAGCGTGACGAAGTTTTTCTACAAAATGTTCCTGGGTGTATTTATAGCTATTTTCGGTATGAATTAAATCACCTACACCAAAAGAAATAATATGATCCTGACTTCCATTGCCCGGCAGAATTACCCGCACATCAGAGCGTGCTCGTAGGTGCATTTCAATACGGGACAGTGAGGTATTAAAAAAGGCATAGTGCTCCCAATCCTGAAGCTGAAAATTGCTACCAATGAGTCGATTGACGTTTAGTAGGGCATTCAAATTAAATGCGGCAGTGACTCCCAAGGGGTCGTTGTAGGCAAGGTGCAGAGTTTCGGTATCTTTGACTAGATCGACCCCAATTAAAAGTCCGCCATTCCCATGGCACTCATGAGCCAGATTCATAAAAAACTGATCCGCTTTTTCAGGATTAAAGTTACCAATTGAAGAGCCCGGATAGAAAAATACTTTACGAAGTGCTTGAAGATCAGGAAAGGCTAGCGGCAAGCTAAGATCGATCGCATGAGCTGACATCTCAATCTGAGGAAACTGCTTCTGTAGATCGGCAACGGCGGCCTCTACATATTCTTTTGAAATATCAAGCGCTCTATATTGTTTTGGCGCAATACTATCAAAAAGTTGGCTTCCTTTGGCGCAATTACCGGCGCCCAGATCAATTAAAACATCACAATGAGCTACGGCATCAGCAATACCACGCTGATAGGTATCCATAATCCATTTCTCTGTTCGAGTTGGATAGTATTCATCAAGAAGCGTAATGACATCAAACAGGTGCGAGCCGATATCATCATAAAAAAACTTTGGCGATATCGATGGTGTATCGGCAGTTAGGCTTTGAAGTAATTCTTCAGTCAATATGTGTTTCATTCGCTTGATTATCTATGAGGATGAATGAGCGGACGCCTTAACCCTGGTTATGCATCTGAATTCGACGTAGTTTGTTGCTTACAAAGTCTACGAAGATAACCAAGACTAGCATTGCCATGATGACGGTTGATGCCTGTGCCTCTCGCAGTAAGGAGAGTTCGTAGTACAACATCTGTCCCAGTCCACCTGCACCTACAAAGCCCAATATCGTTGCCATGCGGATGTTCATTTCCCAGCGATACAGACTGTATGAAAGTAATTGAGGTGCGATTCCGGGGAGCGTGCCATACAAGAAGCTAGTCACTCTTCCCGAGCCGTTCAGCATCAGAGCATTACTAGAGACTGTAGGATGATTTTCTAAGCTTTCACCAAACAGTCTTCCCAAAACTCCGGTAGTGTGCAGCATTAAAGCTAGGGTTCCTGCAAATGGCCCAAGGCCAACAGCCAGAACCATGAGAGCCGCCCAAACTAATTCCGGGACGGATCGTAAGAAGTTACAAATAAAGCGAGTGATCCCTTTTGCAGTCGGACCAAATCTGCCTGATACTGGCAGTGAAAGTCCGAGACTGAAAATAGCTGCAATGAGGGTTGCTAGAGCGGAAATCGCGAGCGTTTGTAAAACACCATGCCAAATTTTATCTAAAAAATCTGGACTCAAATCTGGTGGAAAAAATCGCCCAATAAACTCTGCAATATTTTTCAATGCTTCAAGTGTGAAGAGATTGGCTGGATTTAGTGCAAGGTAGATAAAGCTAGCAATCGTTAATCCAAATACGATCAAGAGCGTTAACAGGCACTTGAGACAAAATTGACGAGCAGGTTGAATATTTATTGGAGTGCTCATGCCAATTGTTTCCGAATGATCAAGCTGATGTAGTCAGCGAGTAACACAAGCCCCAAGAAAACTACCAGGATAGTTGACACCTCTCCGCCATTGAGCATTTTCATGGACTGATCCATCAATTGACCTAATCCGCCTGCACCCACAAAGCCCATCACCACAGAGGCTCTTACGGCACACTCCCATCGATAAACTGTATAGGATGCAAGCTCTTGCGCTGAACCTGGTAATAAGCCATATAGAAATGCCGCTATTCGATTGCTACCAGACAAAATGAGTGCGCGAGCTGGAAGAGTATTGCCAGACTCCAAAATTTCTGAATAGACTTTAGCGAGCATGCCACCATAAGTAATGGCGATGGCTAAAACACCTGCAATAGCACCTAGGCCGAATACTCTCACCAATAAGAGCGCCCACACAATCTCTGGGATGCCGCGCAACACCAGCATGAGCGAGCGCGCAAGAAGCCGAATAGATTGAGCAAACTGATGGTCAGATGTAGGGCCAATTCTTGAAATCGAGAGGCTATAAGAAATGATGAGGCCAAGCGGTACCGCAATTACCATTGCCAAGGCAATTCCGGCGGTAGCCATGGCTAAAGTTTCTACAGTAGCTTTGATTACGAGCGATAAAAATGTTGCTTCAATATTGGGTGGAAAAAACTGCACTAAAAAATCACCCATGACTTGGATATTATTTGGGTCGATTAAAAGCTTGGGCTCAAATTGGGTAAGCTGTAGCATCGGCCAAAGAATGGCGATGGCAAGCAGTAGACCCATGAAACGATAGGGTGTTGCGGGGTCCCTTGAAATAATGGATGTTTGCATTAGGAGGCAGTACTGCTGGCTTGAATTGGAAGTCCTCCAAGCTCAGATGCATATAACTCTCTTAAGATGTGTTCGCTGACTTCGCTTGAGGGCAGATCAAAAATCATTTGACCATCTCGAATGCCAATAATGCGTGGAAACCATCGTAAGGCAATATCGACTGCATGAAGGCTGGCGACAAGAGTAGCATTGCGCTTTTTTGCCTCTTCAATCAGTACGCCAATCGTCAGATCTGAGAGAACTGGATCCATGGCGGATACTGGCTCATCGGCTAGGATAAGCTGGGGTGCTTGATACATTACTCTGGCAACCCCAACCCGCTGCAGCTGACCGCCCGAAAGACAGTCGCAACGATCAAATAACTTATCAGTTAGATCTAGGCGTTCCAAACACGATTGCGGGCCAGCAATGTCTACTGGGTACACCAATGACAGAATCGATTTCCAGAGCGGCCACTGTCCCAATCGCCCAGCCAGAATGGCAGTGATCACTCTTTGTCTTAGTGGTATCGGGGGCGCCTGATGCACTAAGCCAATCTTAGAGCGTAAGCGCTTGAGAGATAACTTAGAGAGTTTCCAGGGATTCTCTCCAAGTACAATAGCGGTCCCAAGTGAGGGCTTCAGGGCAGTGGCTAAGATATTTAAGAGTGTTGTCTTGCCAGACCCCGATGGGCCAATCACAGCGATACACTCGCCAGCCTGCGCCGCTAATGAAATTTGACTGAGCGCCGGCGTTCCGTTGCTGTGCTCAAAGCTCAGCTGCTGTAAGAAAAACCCCACGAGACTACTTAATTAATCCAGCAGAGCGAGCTGCTTTTTCGATGTCATCGTAGTTCGACGATTTAGTCGTGACATACTTACTTGCACGCTGAAGATCCATGATTTCTTTGTAGTTCGGATTACTAGCATCTAACTTTAAAAATGCGTCGGTAATTTTCTTTACTGTTACTGGGTCAAGATCTCCGCGAACAGTCCAGTTGTAATCAAAGTAGGGTGGCGTTGTGGAGAGTACTTTTGACTTTAGCGCATTGGGATTTTTTGCCTCATTGAGCTTAACCCAAACTGATGCATTGAGCGCGCCAACATCTGCCTTCCCGCTTGCTACGAAGGCGACAGTCGCATCATGCGCACCTGAAAAAGCAATGTTTTTAAAGTCCTTGTCTGGATTTATGCCAGCTTGCATCAGGAAATAGCGTGGCATGAGGTGTCCGGATGTTGAGGACGGTGAGCCAAATGCCATGGTCTTACCCTTGAGTTCGCTTAATGACTTTAATGAGCTATCAGCCGGAACAATGAAAACACTGGTGAATTTCTCATCTTCCACTCGTTGAATAATTGGGTTAGCTGTGCCATTTCTTCTAATTTTGGTTTGAACGTAAGTAAAGCCACCCAACCAAGCCATATCAATCTTTTTGGTCGCCAAGGCCTCCACAACTGCCGCGTAGTCAGTCACCGGCGTGAACTCCACTTTCATGCCAGTTTCTTTTGAAAGATACTCGCCTAGAGGTTTGAATTTGCGTTGCAACTCTGTTGGCGATTCATCTGGAATTGCGGATATCCGCAACACCTCTTGTGCTAGGGCGGGAGTGCTTACGCTAGCAGCAATGCCAAAAGCAAGTAATGCTCCAAGGAGGTGCTTCAGTGTCTTCATTTTGATTGATTTCATAAAATATCTCTTTATATAGGTAATCACAAATTGCGGGGTACAGATTTAGTTAACAGACAAGCCTGTGCCAGCTACAAACTGTCCGATTTTCTGAGCGCTAGCAAAGCCGCCCAAATTAAGTATTGAGAGCACTTCAGCTTCTTGCTCTGGTGCGCAAGAAATCAGCAGGCCACCACTGGTTTGGGGGTCAGTAAGAACATTTTGTTGCCAGAGCCCCAGATTGCTTGCGAGTTGAATTTCATTGCCATAGCCAGCCCAATTTCGAGTAGAGGCACCGGTAAAAATATCTGCCTTAACGTGCTCAATTGCTTCCTGCACAACCGGAATAGCATCCCAGTGGACCTGTGCCATTAAATGAGATCCTCTCGCCATCTCTAGTAAATGCCCTGCCAAGCCAAAGCCCGTAACATCGGTTAAGGCATGTACGCCATCTAGCTGGGAGAGTGCAACACCAGGCTTGTTCAGCTTAGTGGTGAGAGCAATCATCTCTTTATAGCCTGCATCAGAGAGAACTTCTTTCTTGAGTGCTGCAGAAAGAATGCCTACACCCAACGGCTTGCTGAGGATGATGCTATCTCCCGCTTGAGCACCACTGTTACGTTTCAATTTTTTTGGGTCAACGATTCCAATGGCAACGAGGCCATAAATTGGCTCAACAGTATCAATCGAGTGACCACCGGCAATCATAATGCCGGCATCATTACAAACCGATTCGCCACCAGCAGTCACTTGCTGGATAACTTCTAAAGGCAATACTTGAATTGGCATACCCAATAGTGCCAGTGCGAAAAGAGGTTGAGCACCCATGGCGTAAATATCTGAAATAGCATTAGTGGCAGCAATGCGACCAAACTCAAATGGATCGTCCACGATTGGCATAAAGAAATCCGTCGTCGCAACGATCGCCTGATTTTCATTAATTTGATAAACGGCAGCGTCTTCGTTGTTATCAGAACCTGCTAATAAGGCAGCAGGTAAATTGCGCATCGGTGAAGCCTTGAGGATGTCACTTAAGACACCAGGTGCAATCTTGCAGCCACAGCCTCCACCATGAGATAAAGAGGTAAGGCGACCGTTATAGGGGGTAGTCATAAAGTATTGCCAATTCAAATTAAAAGTAGTGGTTACCGCAACATCAAGAGCTTACTCAATTTAGAGTAAACACGTACGAAAGCCGCAAAAATGATCACTTCTATGAGCTTGATAAAAGTTACGAAATGCCACTCTTTTTAGGCGATCGGGGGTAAATAGACTACCACCCTTGAGCACCTGATAGCTGCCATCGAACCAGGGCTGTGAATAGTCGATATAGGGATCGGCGGTAAATCCAGGGAAGGGGGTAAAAGTGCTGCTAGTCCACTCCCATAAATTAGAGGATTGCCAGACTCCCTGCTTTTGTGACATTAGTAGACTAAGTTCATGTTCGTTAGGCAAACGCACTTGATGATATTCACAAAAACGCTGAGCATCTAGGTAGCTGATGTGGCGTAGAGCGGATGCGCTACTTAAGGGCAGCCATTCATTAAAAATTCGCTCTAGCCAAATATCCCCTTCCTTTTTCCAGTGAGAGGGTGGCGCTACAGGCATGGACTGGCCAAGATTGCTTGGTGATTGCAGAAACTCTAGGTATTCGCCATTGGTGACGGGCGTGCTTGCAATATCAAATGCAGGGAGATCATTAGAGTGTGCCCACTTTTCATTATCAAAGATAAAGCCGGAGCCCTGCTCAGAACCAGCTTGCATCGTTGATTTTGGAAAATGAATCCAGTCTCGCGCTTTAGCCTCAAACTTACTCGTACTAGTGAAGGGAGTAAAGGGTATAGAGCGCCCCATGGTCTGCCACATATAGGCAAATGCCTCATTGTGCATATCCTGATGCAAGATCGCTAGCTGGATAAAGTAAGCAGCTTTATTGTCGATTGGTGTGCGTAGCAAATCTTGAGTACTGCTAACGACGCTGTAGTTGTATTCCAGTAGATTATCTAGAGATGGCATTGGAGTGGACCAACGATCTTGATGTGCCATCTCTGAAGAATTAAATAAGTAGTCAGCGTTCTTCATGAATGATGGCTTACTCTCTTGGCCATCGCGATGAACCCAGAATTCATGAAACCAAGTTAGGTGACCCAATTCCCACAGCGGGGGATTCAGAATATTGAGCTGAGGAACTATCTGATCCGCTGCCGAAATATGGCCCAGAATTTGACGGGTGATACGGTTGCTTTCCTCTAGCCACTGTGCCAAGGTTGACGCAGGCGGATGCGGAGCATAAAGAAGGTAGTCCTGGCTTAAAGATTCAGACATACAGTATTTTGGGAAAAATCTTCTGTTGAGTTGAGTGATTGCAGTATAGAAGACCACCAATAAGACTTCAGTATGTCGGCTAATGGAACTATTTGCAGACTCCTTTTCTGCAATTTGTTCCCTTGCCTAGGTAAATACTAGATATTTTTTGATCTACGTTTCGGCGTCAGAATGATTTGAGCAAGCAGAGCCAGCATGGCGGCTGGTATAGCTCCAGCAAGCATGAGTGCGTGGTCGTTTACGGCCAGCCCAGCTACTATGCGATCACCAAATCCACCAGCACCTACCAGCGCCGCTAGGGTGCAAGTACCAACTCCAATTACCGTTGCCGATGCTAAACCCGTCATGATGACGGGCCGGGCAAATGGAAGCTCGATCGAAATGAGCAATTGCCATTCATTGCAACCAAGGGCCAGCGCTGCTTCTTTTAGATTCGATGGAACTTCTATTAAGCTGATGTGGGTCGCATTCACAATGGGCAGTAGGCCATATAAAAATAAGGCTAAAACCGCTGGCACAGCCCCTATTTGATCTAGTAGAGCAATCAATATCGTCAGCAGTGCAAGTGAAGGGATGGTCTGCAAAATACCGGTAGCACCTAAAATCCAAGCCGCATATCGGGGTCGTCGGTATGCCAGAATGCCTAAAGGGATTCCGACGAGCAGGGCCATGGTTGAGGAGATCGCTACCAGGAGAACATGATCACGTAGGGCGGTAAAAAAATCTGGACCAAGGAGTAACTTAAAAAACCTAGAGAGCTGGGTAGGGCTTTGTTGATCATTTGTACTTGTCTTTAAAAATACATTCACCACTTTTTCAAAACTCATGCCTGACTCAGCTAGTCCATTGAGCTTGGCCATAGTGACTTCATCTAATTTTCCCTCTAAGCTTTGCAAGGATTTTTCATCAAAATCAGAGCGCATTAACAGAACGGCATCGTAGCGTGGAAATGCCTTCCTATCATCTTCCAATAGAACCAGATCTTTTTGGGCAATCGCTGCATCAGTAGAGTAGGCGTCCACAATATCGGTATCGCCTCGTGCCAAAGCATCGTAGGCTAAGCCATGCTCTAACACTTTCGTTGGCTGTATTGTTAAAGCATAATTTTTAACAAGTGCTGACCACCCGTCAGCCCGCGTCTTAAATTCTGGCGATAACGCAATCCGCAGAGTGGTTTGCTGTTTAGTGCTGAGGTTTGCGATATCACTAATACGTTTGAGGCCTAAAGCTTTTGCTTGCTCTGCCCTCATGGCAAGTGCATAGGTATTATTAAACCCAAGGAGTATTGCTACTTTTAAGCCCTTAGGTTTAAGCCAAACATTGAGCTCGCCTAGTGATGCTTGTGTTTCTGGGCGTTTTAGGATTTCCCTCAGAATGGTGCCGGTATATTCTGGGTAAACATCAATCTGCCCCGTTGTAAGTGCTTGAGTGACAATTGCAGTATTACCAAGACCCTGTCGATGAATGGCCTGTACGCCAGCAGCACGTAATGTTTGATTGACCAACTCCCCAAGCACATAGCTTTCTGTAAAACGCTTTGATCCAACTACAGTACTTTTTTCTATAGGCTGCGCCATGATGGAAAAGCTGATAGCCACCCCAATACATAAGCTGAGTTTTGTCCACAAAGGAAAAATAGATTTACTGAAATACAAGTGAGATTGACCTTGTTAAGAACGCAAGATCCCATCATAAAAGCCTTTGGCTAATTTTGCCTGGCTGGCTAGCTAGTTTTTAGTTATGTCACTTTAGGGTAGTATTTACTGTTACATTGGTATTGGTACAACTTAATGGTAAAGACTATTTATATGTCGGTCACTTTGGATTTCAAAACGCTCGTCACACAACTTGGTGAGGCAGTCATTATTTCTGACCGAGATGAAAATATCTTGTTTTGGAATGCCTCAGCAGAGCGTATTTTCGGATTTACTCCAGAGGAGGCTTTGGGTAAAACGCTCAGCATCATCACGCCTGAGCGCTTTAGAGAACGT
Source organism: Polynucleobacter sp. Nonnen-W13 (assembly GCF_018881735.1). NCBI lineage: Bacteria > Pseudomonadati > Pseudomonadota > Betaproteobacteria > Burkholderiales > Burkholderiaceae > Polynucleobacter > Polynucleobacter sp. Nonnen-W13. The sequence goes on from NZ_JACVPU010000001.1 coordinate 505,927, forward strand.
CACTCGAAAGGCTACTTTCACACCATTCAAACCGGACAAACGAAGTATGGACATACTTTACTGAGGGTTCCTGCAGTCCATAAAGATGGACACTCTATTTCAATTGCATTCTCGGTAAGTATGTTGTTTGATGAGCAAAAGCAAGCTATTGCAATAGCTGCAATCATTCGCGATGAGACTGAGCGGTTTCAGGAGGAGCGTCAGTTAAAAGCAAAGTTAGCAGCTTATGAGAGCAGTGACTGAGTTGCCAGCCTAAAGAAAAATCCCCTGAACCTTCATTCAAGGGCTTCGTATTACTGGTGGGTCGGGCGAGATTGACTTCGTCGAAACTGCGTTTTCGAACTCGCGACCAACGGTGTTTAGGCCGTAAGTTGACGCTGTTTGATGAGTTCTGCAGCAGAGATCCGAACTATCTTACCGTCAACAGTGGTTACGATAGCCGTATTAGTTTGGATTGCCAAGTCTATTGCTGCTTGGCCTGCTCGTTGCATAGCGTAGTAGGATCCAGCAATATCAGGATCTGATGAATTACGAATGTCTTTGCTTGGAGTCAACACAAAAGATTTTTTTATGGGATTATTTTTTTCCATACGCTGCATCATGATCCGGTTGAATTAATAAGACGCGTAGAAAATGATCCTCTCTAAAGCCAATTCCTCGAATTGATTTACTGACTCTGAAGGAGTATAGGGAATCAATTCCATTGGGCGCTGGAATGCTATGGATCTTTTCCTATTTCAAACCCTTATCACGGTAGACCTGGTTCCAGGTTAGTTAGGTAATTTTTTCAAAAGTAGCAAAAGCTTTTTCTTGCTCCGTTAACTCTAGTTTTTCCCAGGCTGATTGAAAAATAGGGCTATTGAGGTCTAGCTCTACTAAAGGCTCAGGCTTTGCGTTTCGAACCATTCGTTTTTGCCATTTTTAGTTTAGAAAGATTGGTAGCTTTTGCAGGCGTCTTTTGTGCCCAGGCTAGGGCGGTAGCTAAATCTTTTTTAACAGTAGGCTTGTGCATCCACTTTTCATTATCTGGAATAACGGTGGCGGTACGAATCACCCAAACTCCTGGTTCAGGGTTTTCAACTAGCACTTGGCGGCCGGCATGCTCCTTGCCAAGTGAAATTTGTCCACTGGATCCAATAGATTTAATAACTTGATGATCTATTACTGCGCCCATAGCATTCTCCTGTATTCATGCTGCATTAATGCATTATAGCATGATAATTCTGAAAATTATCCTTATCTGGAGTAATGTAATAGCATATTCTGGCTTGAAGTATGGTCTTAGCTTGATTATGCAAAAGAAAAAGCCCTTGAACTTTCATTCAAGGGCTTTGTGTTTCTGGTGGGTCGGGCGAGATTGACTTCGTCGAAAATGCGTTTTCGAACTCGCGACCAACGGGCTTAAAGAGGTTTAATTGGCTCAAACAGGTCGGTAAATTTCTCAAATCCATTCATTGCTCTCCAGGTGCTCTAGGATGAGATTGGCAAGAATGGATTCATCGCCATTAAAGGCTAGTTCCATTGCTAGATAAATTTGCTCTTGCTCCAGGTCGGAGTAGTTGAGTTGATAGCCGGCTGATTGACTAAGTTGGGAGATGAATATGCGTTGTACGCGACCATTTCCCTCTCGAAAAGGGTGAAGGGCGTTTATCTCTGATAAGTAGTGAGCTAGTCGTTTTGATAGGGAGTTTGAATCTAGCCCCTTAAGCCAGTTTTCACGAGCTAGTTTGTTAAAGATGTCGTTTGCCGCAGATTCAATAAAGCGCACATTAGCAAAACGACTATTGCCACGGCTAATATCTACTGTGCGAATCTTCCCGGCCCAGTCGTATACATCCTGAAAGAGGGCTAAGTGAATGCGCTGAAGATGAATAAGGTCAAATTGACCTGCTATGGGACTCTCTAGAATCTCAATTGACCGCAAAGTCGATAGCTCACCTTCGTAGGCGTCTAAATCTTGTGTGTTAGTTATTTCTGCTTTATTTCGAAGTACGTCTGTACCTGGGTAGCAGTAAGTGTCATCCGCGTCGTAGCGTGACATAACGTTGTTTGGTTTCTTCCAATATTTGCGCAATACTCTTTTTGCCAGCAACGTAATCAGTTAGGTTTTGTTCTAATTGCTTAGTTGGAATAATGCCCTCAATCCGAGCAGAAGCTACAGCATTAGAAACGTTGTATTGGCGGGCTTGAGATTGGGTGGCAAACTTAGTTGGCATAGTACTATTTTAGTGGATTTGGAGCTGTTTTTCTAGTTAAAAAAAGGCCTAAAATAAGGTTTAAAGAGCTATTTTTGAAGGATATCGCAGTCAATAAAAAAGCCCCGCAAAAGCGAGGCTTAGTAATATTGGTGGGTCGGGCGAGATTCGAACTCGCGACCAACGGATTAAAAGTCCGCTGCTCTACCGACTGAGCTACCGACCCAGTAAAAAGAAGATTATAGCAAGAAGTTTATGGGCGCCCTTGGGTCAGTAGGCCTCTGCCTTCAAGCCCTTGTACTTACAAGAGTGCTATGCGTTTGCGCGTCTGGCAACTGGTGGATTTTTAGAGAAATAGTCCTTAATTCCCCTCATAATCGCTTCAGCAATTCGGTCTTGATAAGCATCATCATTGAGGCGCGCCTCTTCCTGTGGATTACTAATAAAGGCAGTCTCAACCAAGATAGATGGAATATCCGGGGCCCTTAGAACAGCAAAGCTGGCTTGTTCAACTTTTGGTTTATGTAGTGGGGCAAATCCACTGATTTGTTTGAGGATTGAAGTGCCCACTTGAAGTGAGTCTTTGATCTGGGCAGTGGTAGACATATCCAGCAACAGGTTAGCCACCTGCTTATCTTGTGTTTTGATGTTGATGCCACCAATGAGATCGGATGCATTTTCTTTATTAGCCATCCAACGAGCTGTTGTGCTGCTGGCACCCATTTGAGATAGGGCAAAGACCGAGGCACCTTTTGCTCTCGGTTCGATAAAGGCATCTGCATGAATAGAGACAAATAGATCGGCCTCTACCCGACGTGCTTTTTGAACTCTGGTGTGGAGCGGCACAAAGTAATCGCCATCTCGAGTGAGAAATGGACGCATATAAGGATCGCTCTCAATTTTGTCGCGTAAGCGTTTAGCAATCGAGAGCACTACATGTTTTTCTTTGGAGCCCATGGTGCCAATAGCGCCTGGATCCTCTCCACCATGGCCTGCATCAATTGCAATGGTGATAAGGCGCTTATGTTTAGTTTTTACTGCGGACTCTTTTACGTCTGGGATCGCTTGGGCCACTGGCGCCCTCGGAGCCTCTTTCTCTTTTTTAGTTGCGAACTGCGCAATCAAGTCAATTTCTTCATTGGCTTTTTCTAGAGCACTTTCTTTACGTGCGCTACTTTTAACTAACTCCATTAGCGGATCGGGCGGAATGGCTGGGTAGAGATCTAGCACCATACGATATTGGTATTCCGCAATGGGCTCAAGCGTAAAGAGTTGAGGTTTAACAGGCTCTTTTAGGTCAAAGACCAAGCGAACCATGCCTGGTTGAAATTGTCCCACTCGGATTTGTGAAACGTAAGGGTCATTGGGTTTGACTTTAGCTACTAAATCTTTCAGGGTGGAGTTGAGTTCCATACCTTGAACATCAACCACCAAGCGATCGGGGTTGGTTAGTAGTTGTTGGGTAATCGGTAATGCTTTATCAGACTCGAGTGTGATGCGTGTGTAATCTTCTGCAGGCCAAATGCGTACCCCCAAGATCTTGGCTCCCCAAGCAATCTCTGTCTCACTGAAGAAGAGAATAAAGCCCAGCATCTTTACTGAAGTTTTGAGATGCTTTCTTCTGGAGAAATTAATAGGCAGCTTACTCATTTCTATTAGATGCACATCTTCTCGAAAATAATCATTCCCTGATTTGAGTTTGCTTGGAAGGTAATATTTCTTTCATTTTCATCTGTACCAGCTATCAGATGAATTTCAACATCAAACGTAGGCAGCGTCCCTTCAGCTTTTTCTGGCCACTCTACTAAACAGAATCCAGGCTCGTCAAAATGTTCTGCAAAGCCGGCCTCTTGCCACTCCAAAGGATCTCGCATGCGATAAAGATCAAAGTGGTTCATCGCTAGAGTCTTGCCATGGATGATGAGCGGGTAGGGTTCACATAAGGTGTAGGTTGGGCTCTTCACCCGGCCCTCATACCCTAGGCCTTGTATGAGATGGCGGGCAAAGGTGGTCTTGCCAGCTCCAAGATCACCCTCTAGGGAGATATTGAGGTGAACGCTTGGATCGGCTCGAAAAAGATGGTCAAGACTTAAGGCAAGCTTTTGCGCTAAGGCAACTGTATCCGCTTCTTGCCTACAATGATGAGTAAATGAATTCTGAGCCATTTGCTTAGTTTATTCAATTATTAAGCTACATTCTGTATTCCTAATGACATCTTCTCAAATACCCAACTCTGTTGATCAGGCTAATCTGCGTGAGTGGCTGGGTGAGCAGTCTCGAAAATTGGGTTTTGATGACTTGCGTATTACTGATACCCATCTTGGTGTTGCAACTGAGCGTCTGAATGACTGGCTTGCACAAGGGCGGCACGGTCGGATGGAATACATGGCAAAACATGCTCAATTACGCTCTGACCCAGCCCTCTTAGTTCCGGGTACGGTGAGGGTCATTTGCGTCACCATGAATTACTTGCCTCCCGCAATAGACTTCGATCAAGAATGGGACAGATTAAGTGATCCCGCTCAAGCAGCAGTATCGCTGTATGCCCGTGGGCGCGATTATCACAAGGTGATGCGCAATCGTTTACAAGAGTTTACCCAAATCATTGAAAAGCAAATCGGAGCATTTGGTTATCGCGTGTTTACTGATTCTGCACCCTTGATGGAAGTGGAGTTAGCGCGTAAGGCAGGCTTGGGTTGGCGGGGCAAACATACTTTATTGCTCAATCGCGAATCTGGATCAACATTCTTTTTGGGTGAAATCCTAATTGATGTTCCATTGCCTGTAGATCAAGAGCAGGAGTCGCATTGTGGAACTTGTCAGTCTTGTATAGATATTTGTCCCACGCAAGCGATTACCGCGCCTTACCAATTAGATGCGCGACGCTGTATTTCGTATTTAACGATTGAGAATCCAGATGCCATTCCGGTGGAGTTTCGAAGGTCGATGGGTAATCGTGTTTACGGATGCGATGACTGCCAATTGATTTGCCCTTGGAACAAATTTGCACAACGTACAGCCATGCCAGATTACGCTGAGCGTCATGGTCTGGGGAGGGCAAGCCTTTTGCAACTTTGGTCTTGGACTGAGGATCAGTTTGAGAAACGCCATGAGGGTAGTGCTATTCGGCGGATTGGCTACTCTAGGTGGCGCAGAAACTTAGCGGTGGCCATGGGGAATGCTTTGGCTGCTGATCAGGTCCCCGAATTAGATAAAGACCTCCTGCGGCAAGCTTTGCAGGACGCCTTACCTTTGGCGAATGCCTTGGTAGCCGAGCATATTGAATGGGCGCTGAGTTCCTAAGTATTTTTTGGCAAAGTACCTAGCAACTCTTACAATCAAAGCATGTCATCAGCCGATCAACCTTTTATAGACCCTAGTGAAATCAAGCTAGAGGCTTCGGTAGCACAACGCTATAAAAATCGCAGTGAGGCTTTTTGGGCAGGTATTCGGGATGCAGCTGGTGCACCTGCAATGGTGCTCTTTGCTGGAATGGTGGGCTTCGGTGCGATGGGTAAAACCAATGGTATGGATGCTTGGTTTACCACTGCCACTAGCTTTTTCATGTTCGCATTACCTGGCCAAGTAGTTTTGCTCGAGATGGCAATTACCGGATCATCAGTAGTCGCGATTGCTCTCGCAGTGACTTTAACTTCTTCGCGCTTCATCACGATGACGGTGACACTCTTTCCGCAGTTTCATGAAAAAGATCGTAATCATGGGCTTTATGCTTCGGTCCATCTACTGGCAATGACTGCTTGGGCTATTTCCATGCGTGAGTTTCAGACAATAGAAGCGAAGCATCGTTTGAGTTACTTCATTGGTCTTGGTTTACTGTGTTGGGTGATTTCTATTCCGGGCACCATTCTGGGATATTTATTGGCTGGTGTAGTGCCACCATACATCACGCTTGGCCTCGTTTTCATTAACCCATTATTCTTTTTGCTGACGTTTACCGAGGTGAAGCCCTGGGTTAACCGGATCGCCATTGGCTTAGGTTTTGTATTGGGCCCCTTTTTCTTTCTCTTGGATCGCGATACCAGCTTACTGACCACCGGTCTGGTAGGGGGAACGATCGCCTATGTGTTTGATCGCAAAGTACTACGCAAAAGAGCGGGGGTGATCAGTTGATGAATGCTAGCCTCCAGGGTTGGGGTTTGTGGATTGCCTTAGCAGGCGCCACAATCGGAACCTATATTTGTCGTGCCATTGGTGTTTTGCTAGCCAAAAGAATTAATCAAGAGAGCGAAATCTTTCGCTATCTTTCTGCCGTCACTTATGCGATGGTAGCGGCCCTCGTTGTCAGAATGGTCCTAATGCCGATTGGCCTCTTGTCGACTGTACCCGTATGGATTCGACTTCTGATTTGCATCTTCAGCATTGGTGTGATGGTTTCAAAACCAACACACCGTCTCGTTCCAGCCTTATTGACTGGAACCTTGCTGATGCTAGCTTACGGCGTTATTCGTTAGCTAGTTTTGACATCCTGTTTTAGAGATGGGCTGCCAAGATCTTGGCGATATGCACAGCGTCTCTTTGGGTGCCATCGGCAATCTGATGGCGACAACTGGTGCCATCCGCAACCACCCAACTATCTGGCGCTTTACGAATCGCAGGTAATAGACTAGCTTCTGCCATTTGCTTAGACACTTCAATGTGCTCAGCCTCATAACCAAAGCTACCAGCCATTCCGCAACAGGAAGATTCAATCAGCTTAGGCTCTGCATTTGGGATCAATTTTAGAAGTTCCATTGCTGGTGTTACGGCAGCAAATGATTTTTGATGGCAGTGACCATGAAACAGCACTGGGCGCGTTGCCGTTTTCAGTGACAGTTTGAGTTTGCCCGCCTTGGCCTCGCTTGCTAGAAATTCTTCTAAGAGCTGTGCATGTTTACTGACAGTCACTGCCCGCTCACCAAAGCCCATGACCAATGCTTCATCCTTTAAAGTGAATAAGCAAGAAGGCTCAAGACCAATGATCGGAATATTGCTCTCTGCAAAAGGGGCAAGATGATTCACTAATTCATCTAGGCTTACTTTAGCCTTATCTACCATGCCAGCTGCTAGGTAGGTGCGACCACAGCAAAATTCTTTAGAGCAGGTATTTGTACTGCTACTTGAAGTCTTGGTCTTTTGGGGAATGTGAACACGATAGCCAGAAGCTTCTAAAACTTTCAGAGCTGCACGTAAGTTCTCATCCTCAAAGTAGGCATTGAAGGTATCGGCCAATAACACCACCCCCTTATTACCATTTGCATCTGCTTTGCTAAGTTCTGCAGGCGTAAATTGATAGGGTGCAATTGCACTTGGATTGTTCCAGAAGTTTTTTGCTTTCCAGATCGGCAGACTTCTTTGTGCAGAAATACCCATGACCCATTCTTGTAATTTAGCAATAGGCGTAATGTGGTTGCGAAGATTGAGTAAGGCGGGAAGCCCTGGAATACTGCTGATGATAGAGGCATATTTTGGCAAATAGGCAACAGCTAGATCACGCATTGTATGACCAGTTCGCTTCTTGTAAGCAGATAGAAACTCGATCTTCATCTTTGCCATATCAACGCCAGTAGGGCATTCACGGCGACAAGCTTTACAGCTGACGCAAAGCTCCATCACTTCTTTAATGGCGTCGCTACCAAGGGGTGAACTCCCGTCTTTCATATCCAGTTGGTTAGAAAGGGCTAGACGCAATGTATTGGCGCGACCACGGGTGAGGTGCTTTTCATCACGAGTAACGCGATAGCTTGGACACATCACTTCCGCATCAAACTTACGGCAATGACCATTGTTGTTGCACATCTCCACAGCTTTAGCGAAGCCCATCGCAGGATCGCCGCCAGTGCCTGGTGCACTAGTCTCTTCAGTAACTGGATTGTTCTGTACGTTCCAGGCGGACCAATCTAAGGCTGGTTGCAGCGGAATCACTTTGTAACTTGGTGGAAAGCGGAAGTTACTCGCATCATCCATCTTTGGTGGGTTCACGATCTTACCGGGATTAAATAATCCCTTTGGATCAAAAGCATGTTTGATTTCAGCGAGGGCTTGCGTAATCTTTGGGCCAAATTGCCAGGAGATCCATTCTCCTCGGCAGAGTCCATCACCGTGCTCACCGCTATAAGCACCTTTGTACTTACGAACTAGGGCGGACGCCTCTTGCGCAACTGCACGCATCTTTTGCGCGCCATCACGACGCATATCTAGAATAGGGCGGACGTGGAGGGTGCCGACGGAAGCATGCGCATACCAAGTACCACGTGAGCCGTATTTAGAAAATACCTCTGTGAGCGCTTGGGTGTATTCAGCAAGACTCTCTAGTGGAACTGCACAATCCTCAATGAAGCTGACTGGCTTGCCATCGCCCTTGAGGCTCATCATGATATTGAGGCCAGCCTTACGCACTTCCCATAGATTCTTCTGCAGGCCGGCATCCGGCATTGCAACTACCGAGCCTGGAAGCCCCAAGTCACCCATCAGATCTTGCAAGGACTTTAATTTCTCCAGTAAAGGGGTATGCGCTTCCCCCGAAAACTCTACCAACAAGATGGCCTCAGGAGTTTGAGCGCTAGCATTAATCAGCGCGGTCTCAATCGTTTTCTTAAAGCTAGGATTGTGGCGCGCCAAGTCAATCATGGTGCGATCGACTAACTCAACAGCAGTAGGTCCGAGCTTGACGATGTGTTGAGCACTATCCATTGCCTTAAAGAAGCTCGCAAAGTTCACCACTCCAAGTACTTTGTGTTGCGGTAATGGCGCCAACTTCAGCTCAAGTGATTTGAAATAAGCTAATGTACCTTCGCTACCCACCAAAAGGTGTGCCAAGTTGACACTCCCATCTTGGGTGTAAGGGAGCTCACTTTGTGGATGGAACACATCTAGGTTATAGCCAGCGACACGACGCAGGACTTTGGGGAAGTGCGCCTCAATCTCAGGCTGTAGTGTATTGGCAAGGCTTTTAACGAAGTCACCCAATTGTTTTGCAGCACCAGAACTTTGGGCGTAATTACCAAAGCTTGCCACTTGTCCGTTTGCTAGCCAGGCATCGATTCCTAAAACGTTGTGCACCATGTTGCCATAAGCAATTGATCGACTACCGCAAGAGTTATTACCTGCCATGCCACCAATGGTTGCTTGCCCTGCAGTAGAAACGTCTACTGGATACCAAAGGCCGTGTGGTTTGAGCGCAGCGTTGAGGTGGTCGAGCACAATGCCCGGCTCAACAATTGCTGTGGCCTTAGCGGGATCTGCATGCAGGAGTTTGCGAAAGTATTTAGTGTTATCGATGACAAGTGACGTGCCCGTAGTCTGCCCACACTGACTGGTGCCCCCGCCACGCGGAAGAACTGGAATATCTAAGTCAGCTGCAATCTGTATCGCCGTCGCAATATCCTCTGCTGTTTTAGGGATAAAGACAGCAACTGGCATGGCTTGGTAGATCGATGCGTCGGTTGCATAGCGTCCGCGACTAGCGATATCCGTCAGGACCTCGCCAGAGGTTTCTTGTTTCAGGCGCTTAGCAAGCTCCGCTTTATTGGCAACGAATTCTGGCAATGGCAAATCAACAGGCTTGTTCATGCTGCAACCTTCTCTTTAGACTCTGAGTCAATTAATTGAATTACAACATCACGCTTATTCATCACATGCTGCATCATGACCTTGCGCATCCGCACGCTGTCGCGAGCCTTTAATGCATCCAACATCTCTTGATGCTCTTCGACGGCTTTTTCCCACTTAACGCCATTCTGATTGGAGCGAAAGCGGAGCGCTTCAATGCGAGCGTTGACTTGGCTAAATAGTTGGCTGAGTACGGGATTGTTCGCTGCGTGATTAATAGCTTGGTGAATCTGAAGATTGAGTCGATAGTAGCTAGATAAATCCCTGCGAGCATACGAGGCCATCATTTCGTATTGGAGCGCTTCAAGTTCAATCAGTGTTTGATCACTAATGTTTTGTGCTGCTAGCTCCCCAGAGAAGCCTTCTAAATTGGCGATCACATCAAAGGTATGAATGATGTCATCTTTGCTCAGTTGAACGGCAATGGCGCCACGGTTAGCAATTAATTCAACCAGACCATCGGCGGCTAGACGGCGAATTGCCTCGCGGATAGGGGTGCGTGAGACATTAAGCTGCTCTGCTAGCTCACGTTCATTGAGCTTGCTTCCCGGCGCAATGGAGCCTTCTACTAATAAAGCTCTGAGCTTAAGAAAGATGGCTTCATGCAGGTTTTGTGTATTAGCTGGTGTTTTGAGCATCATTTGAAATGCCTTAAATTTGTATACATAATCACTATAACGCATCTATAAGCATAAATAACGCTGTAAATAGCTTATTTTTTTGATTATTTAGAAATTATTTTGCATACAAAATTGTAAATTGTCAAAAAGTGACTTACACTGACCACCAAGATTAACTACAAAAACCAAGCGAGACTCAGCATGCTAAAACTAGATAACCACCTCTCAGGACGCCATTTTTTACATATCCCTGGTCCAAGCCCAGTGCCTTCCCGCATTCTGAGGGCGATTAGCTATCAAACCATCGACCACCGTGGCCCTGAATTCGGGGCATTTGGCCTGAAGGTTTTAGATGGCATCAAGAAGATTTTTAAGACTGAGCAACCCGTCATTATTTATTCCGCATCTGGAACCGGTTCTTGGGAAGGGGCTTTAGTCAACGTTCTCAATCCTGGTGATAAGGTGGTCTTTTACGAGACTGGCCATTTTGCAAACTTGTGGCGTGCTTTGGCCAAAAAGATTGGCATTGAAGTTGAGGTGGTGGGTAAATCAGGTGTTGATACTTGGCGCTGGGGTGTTGATGCATCTGTGATCGAAGAGCGCTTACGCAAAGATACTCAACATGAAATTAAAGCAGTTTGCGTAGTGCATAACGAAACTTCCTCTGGGATTACATCTAATATTGCTGCCGTTCGTAAGGCAATTGATGATGCAAAGCATCCAGCACTATTGCTCGTTGATAGCGTATCTGGCATCGGTTCTGCCAACTATGAACATGACAAATGGGGTGCTGACGTTACTGTTTCAGGTTCGCAAAAAGGTTTGATGTTGCCTCCGGGTATTGGCTTTAATGCCTTGTCACCAAAAGCAATTGAAGCAAGTAAGCACAGTAAAATTCCAAAAGCCTATTTGGCTTGGGATGAAATTTTAGAATCCAATAAAACTGGCTACTGGCCAACTACACCCAGCACCAATCTGATGTACGGTTTGCATGAGGCAATCGACATGATGCAGACAGAAGGCTTGGATGCGATTTTTGCTCGTCATCAACGTTTGGCAGAAGCTTGTCGTCGTGCGGTTGCCGCTTGGGGTCTGGAGAACCAGTGTTTAGATCCCAATGCCTATTCACCAGTGTTGACAGCGATCGTAGTTCCGGAAGGAATGGATGCAGATGTTTTGCGTAAACATGCCCTAGAAAAGTTCAATCTTTCGCTCGGAACTGGCCTTGGCAAGCTCAAAGGCAAGATTTTCCGTATCGGCCACCTTGGTGATTGCAATGAATTAAGCCTCATGGCTGCTTTGAGCGGTGTGGAGATGAGTTTTAGTGCTATCGGCTATAAACCCAAGGCCAGCGGTGTGGTTGCCGCCCAAGAATTTCTAAAATAATCAGTCAGTTGGGAGTAAATGGGGTACAGGCTAGCGTATTAACTGGCATGCACCCCTTATAATTCAAGTACTTATAAAGATAGCAGTTTCATCAAATAAAACATATTCGAGACAGAGAGATTAATCATGTTGGCAACTAAACCGTATTTAACCCAGGCTGATGTTCAAAAGATTTTGGATACAGCTGACAAGCACGCTGCTGCCAATAACTGGGCTGTGACGATTGCTGTCTGTGATGATGGTGGTCACCTATTAGGTTTGATCCGTCGCGATACATGTGCTCCTGTCTCTGCTTACATCGCTCAAGAAAAAGCACGTACTGCTGCAATGGGTAAGCGCGAGAGTCGTGTATACGAAGAAATTATTAATAACGGACGCACTTCCTTTTTATCTGCCCCACATATTTCGGGCATGTTGGAAGGTGGCGTCAATATCGAGGTAAACGGGTTTACCATCGGCGCAGTCGGCGTTTCCGGCGTTAAATCGACTGAGGATGCCGAAACCGCGAAGGCCGGCATTGCAGCCATTCTGTAAGTTACCTTGATAAATACTGTTCCTGAAATAAATTCCCCCACCGGCGCTACTGAGAGTAGCGCCACCCCAGCAACAATGACCTTTGCTGACTTTGGTTTAGATCCAAAGATTCAAAAAGCGGTATCCGAGCAGGGTTATAACACTCCCACTCCGATTCAAGCGCAATCGATTCCGCACGTTTTGGCGGGAAGCGATTTAATGGGCGCGGCTCAAACAGGTACCGGTAAAACGGCTGCTTTTGTACTGCCCATTATTCAAAAGATTCTGCGTCATGCTAGTAGCAGTGCTTCGCCTGCTCGCCATCCGATCCGTGCTTTGGTGTTAACGCCGACACGTGAGCTGGCTGTTCAGGTTGCTGAGAATGCAGCGAGTTACTCTAAGCATACCGATCTGCGTGCTGCCGTGGTTTACGGTGGCGTGGATATGAAAGAGCAAGTGGCTACACTGCGTGGCGGTGTAGAGATTTTGATTGCTACCCCGGGGCGCTTGCTTGATCACATTGGTTCTAAAGTAGCAAACCTGTCTCAAGTAGAAATTCTGGTGCTAGACGAAGCCGATCGCATGCTCGATATGGGCTTTTTACCTGACTTGCAGCGCATCATTGATTTGATTCCGGCTCAGCGCCAAACACTATTGTTCTCCGCTACGTTTTCACCTGAGATTAAGAAATTAGCCCAAAGTTATTTGCGTACGCCAGTGACTGTTGAGGTGGCGCGCCAAAATGCTGCGGCAGATACTGTTAAGCAAGTGGTTCATATGGTGGCGAGTGCTGATAAGCAGCAGGCGATTGTGAAAGTGCTTGAAGCACGTACTCGTCAAGGCTTGTCTCGCCAGTGCATTATCTTTACCAACAGCCGTTTAGGCTGTGCAAGGCTAGCTCGCTCATTAGAGCGTGATGGCATTAAAGCTGGCGCGATTCATGGTGATAAGAGTCAGGGTGAGCGCACTCTTACTTTGGATGCATTTAAATCTGGAGCGATCGAAGCCTTGGTTGCAACCGATGTGGCTGCTCGTGGTCTGGATATTCCATCGATGCCTTGCGTGATTAATCACGAGTTGCCGTTTAATGCGGAAGATTTTATTCACCGCATTGGCCGTACGGGACGCGCTGGTAGTAAAGGCGATGCCATTGCATTGGTCGATGCTAGTGAAAAACGTTTACTCGACGATATTGAAAAGTTGATGAAGCGCAAGTTGGACATTCAGCCATTGCCTGAGGGCAGTTCACGTCCCGCACCCAGCAGGAATTCGTCGAGATCAGATGCGCCAGCAAAAATGTCAGATCCATTTTTCTACAAGCCTTATGAGCCCAGCGCTGTAGTTAAGCCAGCATCAGAGACTGTAAATCCTACAGAGAAAAAAGTGGGGATTACTCCCGCAAAACCAGCGCTTGGCGCTTTGCTGGGCGGATTTAAGAAGAAGTAATTTTTCTATCCCAGGCTTGGGTGGCTGCCAAAAGCCACTGTGCAATCGTAGTTTCTTTTCCGTCTGGTAGATCTCTCAGTCCTAAATGCATTGCGGCTTTACGTAACTCTTGTAAAGCCTGCTGCGCATTCTCAGTATGAATGGCGCTTGCCAAAGTTTGCTTGCTGAGTTTTTCGCCATGTTCATCAAGCACCAAGGGTAGGTGCAGGTAGCTCGGAGTTTGATATCCCAAGACTCTTTGCAGATACATTTGTCGTGCTGTGTTGTTTAGTAAATCCGCCCCACGCACAATGTGTGTAATCTTTTGCTCAGCATCATCCACCACGACGGCCAATTGATAGGTAGTCACACCATCCCGGCGATGCAGTACAAAATCCCCCACTTCTCGATTGAGATTTTGTGTTTGTTTACCAAGGACCAGATCTTCAAAATGCATGGTGATCCCTGGTGGCAGAGCAAGTCGCCAAGCCACTTGTGCTGATGATCTTTCTATCTCATCGTAGGTGTCAATTTGATGTGGACGACAGGTTCCCGGGTAGATCATCTCTTGATTGCGGGGAGTCATTACACCACGAGCTTTTAGGACGTTTGCAATATCTTGTCTAGAACAGGTGCAGGGATAGATGATTTGGAGCTGATTTAAGCGCTCTAGAGCCTTTTTATAGCGCTCTTGATGTTTAGATTGCCAAGTTGGCTCCTCGTCCCAATTGAGGCCGCAAGCAAGCAATTGGCGCAGGATTTCTTGATCTGCCCCAGAAATACAGCGGGGAGTATCCAAATCCTCAATTCTGAGTAGCCATTTCCCGTGATTTCTACGGGCATCTAACCAGCTTCCTAGGGCGGCAACTAGGGATCCCGCATGAAGCGGGCCAGTGGGCGAGGGGGCAAATCGCCCGCGATAGCCGTCGGCTGGGGGTGAGGGGTTTTTGAAGTTCGGCACAGCTAAAATGATCTCATGGCTTCACCCCGTTTTGTTCATCTGCGCGTCCATTCCGAGTTTTCGATTACGGATGGCGTTGTTCGCATTGACGATGCGGTAGCTGCTGCTGAAAAAGATGGCATGGGCGCCTTAGCCCTCACCGACTTAAGTAATTTATTTGGCCTGGTCCGTTTTTATAGTGCTGCACGCTCTAGCGGCATCAAGCCAATTGCAGGCGCAGATGTTTGGGTTAGCAATCCTCAAGACCCAGATCAACCTCATCGTTTATTGCTCCTTGTTCAAAATCACTCCGGCTACCTCAATTTATGCCAGCTCTTAAGTAAGGCGTCCCTTGAGAATCAATCCCGAGGTCGAGCTGAGGTCGATCTCAAATGGTTTAGCGAACCAGCCTCAAAGGCTGAAGATAAAGCTGCAAAAAGAACACTGTCTTATGGATTAATTGCCCTTTCAGGTGGACGCTGGGGTGATGTTGGTACTGCGCTTCTAGCTGGTCAAGAAGATTTAGCTAAAGATGCTGCCAAGCGTTGGGCAAGCTTATTCCCAAATGCTTTTTATATTGAAGTGCAGCGCGGTGGTCATCCTCAGGATGAGCAGCACCTACAGTTGGCTTGTCACCTTGCGAGTGAAATGGATTTACCGATTGTTGCCACACATCCTGTGCAGTTTATGCAGCGTAGTGATTTCACAGCCCATGAGGCTCGAGTCTGTATTGCTGAAGGTGAACTTTTAGGTAATCCTCGTCGCACCAAGAAATTTAATGAAGAGCAATATTTTTTATCTCAAGAGGAGATGGAAAAGCGCTTTGCAGATTTACCAGTCGCACTTGCAAACTCAGTGGAGATTGCCAAGCGCTGTAATCTCTCTTTGACTTTAGGTCAGCCGCGCTTGCCGGATTTCCCAACACCACCAGGTATTACGCTCGACGATTATTTATTACAGCAATCCGAGATTGGTTTGAAGCGCCATATGGAGCGCAATTTTCCTGATCCAGAAGAGCGCGCCAAAGAAGAGGCTCGCTATCATGAGCGCCTCGTTTTTGAAGTGAAGACGATTACTCAAATGGGTTTCCCAGGTTATTTCCTGATTGTTGCGGACTTTATTAATTGGGCGAAAAATAATGGCGTACCTGTAGGTCCGGGCCGTGGATCTGGTGCTGGCTCTTTAGTTGCTTATTCACTGGGTATTACCGATCTTGACCCACTACGTTACAACCTCCTCTTTGAGCGTTTCTTAAATCCTGAGCGGGTATCGATGCCCGACTTCGATATTGACTTTTGCCAGCATGGGCGAGATCGCGTTATTCAGTACGTAAAAGATAAATACGGAAAAGATGCGGTTAGTCAAATTGCGACCTTTGGAACGATGGCTGCACGCGCAGCAATTCGTGACGTGGGCCGCGTGCTCGAGCAAGGCTATAACTTCGTTGACGGTATCGCAAAATTGATTCCGAATAAGCCGGGTCAGTACATGACTATTGAAATGGCTAAGAAGGAAGAGAAGCAATTAGGCGAGCGTGAAAAGAATGAAGATGAAGTGCGTCAACTGTTGTCTCTCGCACAGCAGTTAGAGGGCATGACCCGTAACGTGGGTATGCATGCGGGTGGTGTATTAATTGCGCCTGGCCGCTTAACTGATTTTTGCCCGCTGTATACGCAAGAAGCGAAAGACTCTAAAGACCAAGAGAGTGGTTCCGTCATTAGTCAGTTTGATAAAGATGACGTAGAGGCGATCGGTTTAGTGAAGTTCGACTTCCTGGGTTTAACCACCTTAACGATTTTGGCGGCTGCTGAGAAATGGATTAAGACGCTACACGCCGACCGTAAAGATTGGAATATCGGTGAAATTTTGCTCGATGATCAAAAGGCTTTTGAAGTTTTAAAGAATGCTAATACAGTCGCCGTCTTCCAGCTAGAAAGTCGCGGCATGCAAGGCATGCTTCGAGAAGCTAAGCCTGACCGCTTCGAAGATATTATTGCGCTCGTTGCCCTCTACCGTCCTGGCCCAATGGACTTGATCCCAGACTTTATTGAACGTAAGCACGGGCGGCAAAAAGTAGAGTATCCAGATCCTCGGATTGAGCCAGTTCTGCAAGAAACCTACGGCATCATGGTCTACCAAGAGCAGGTGATGCAGATGGCGCAGATGATTGGCGGCTACTCACTGGGTGGTGCAGACATGTTGCGTCGAGCAATGGGCAAGAAGAAGCCTGAAGAGATGGCACAGCATCGTAAGATTTTTAGTGACGGTGCAAAAGCAGGTGGTATTACTGAAGGTAAGGCTAACGAGATTTATGACTTGATGGAGCGTTTTGCAGGTTATGGATTTAATAAATCCCATGCTGCTGCTTATGCGCTCTTGGCATATCAAACTGCTTGGCTAAAGGCCTATTACCCAGCTGAATTTATGGCAGCCAACTTATCGCTCGCAATGGATGACACCGATAAGGTGAAGATTCTGTATGACGATTGTTTGGCAAATAATATTCGCGTGTTCTCACCTGATATCAATACTGGCGTTTATGTATTCACGCCATTGCGTGCACCAGATGCTGCACCGGATTCCCCCATTAGCCATATTCGCTATGGTTTGGGTGCCGTGAGGGGAACAGGTGAAGCTGCCATTGAGGTGATTGTGAAGGCGCGTGAGGCTGGCGGCCCATTTAAGGACCTGTTTGATTTCTGCGCACGCGTTGATCGGAGGCAGGTGAACCGTCGAGCCATTGAGGCTTTGATGCGTGCCGGTGCTTTTGATAGCTTGTATAAGGACTCTATTCCTGCAGGTGGCAATCCTTACGATATTCGATCCACTCTCTTGGCTTCTCTTGCGCGCGCTATTGAGGCTGCCGAGCAAGCTGAAGCTTCAATTAATCAAGTGAGTTTGTTTGAGGTGGCAGGGGAAGATGATCGTCATTTGCCAGAGCTAGTCCGCGAATTACCGTGGTCTGAAAAGAAACGTCTCCAAGATGAGAAAAGCGCCCTTGGACTGTGTTTGACCGGCCATATGTTTGATGCCTATCGCGACGAGACGGCGCATTTCATTCGCCAGCCATTAGCCAAGGTGACTGAGGGTAAAGATCAGTTGATTGCCGGCATTATTACCTCGGCTCGGATGTTGACTGGTCAGCGTGGCCGCATGATGATTGCAACCATTGATGACGGCACTGCTGCGATTGAAGTGACGCTCTATAGCGAAGTCTATGAACCAAACCGTTCTTGGCTCAAAGAAGATGAGTTGCTAGTGGCCAAGGTCAATATCACTCCCGATAAGTTTTCTGGCGGGGTACGAATTGTTTCTGAGGCAGTGATGGATATTACGGGAGCCCGTATGCGTTTTGCGCGCAACCTTCATCTGTCCATCGATTCGGCCATAGATCTTAAATCCTTACGCAGCCAAATTGGACCTTACTTGATGAGCAATCGTGTGCGAGATCCCAAGATAGGGCCTGCAGCAGTCTCTATGCCAAGCGCTAGTGAAGGCATGAAAGGTTTAATGCTGACTGCTGCAGTTACCACTAGTGGTGGAGCCTGCTTGATGCAGTTCCCGGAAGAGTTGCGGATTTATCCAGATGATGCTTGCTTGCATAGTTTGAATCAAATTTTGGCAGCTAAGCAATCTAATGTGGTTCAGGTTCAGTACCACTAAACACGCATTTTTTTATTTCTTTGTCGCGCTTTGCAATGCTTCGATTACTTGGTTGGGGTCTAGCTGGTTCAAGCATTCGCTATTGCTACTTGCACGATCCTCACAGCCTGCTTTTCGGCAGGGAACGCATTCACCGGGCCCTTGTAGGATTGTGACATTACCAACCGTCTGCGTGCGAGATCTTAATTCATAGGGTTGTTCGCCAACAAAACCATTGGGCCAAGGCCCAAAGTTAGTGGGTGGTGTTGGACCAAATAGAGCAATGGTGGGTGTATTGCATGCTGCTGCTAAGTGCGTGATGGAGGTGTCTACCCCAACATAAGCTATCGCTCCACGAATTAGTGTTCCCGCCCGTGGGATAGTGAGTTGGCCCGCAGTATCTACAACCTGTTTACGGGTTTCCTCATCGAGCAATGAAAGAATATCTTGATTGAGTTGTAGATCTTGCTTAGCCGGGGATGCGCTCAGTACCACTTGCCAACCTTGCTTTGTGATCCATGTGAGCAATGTTTGCCAATACGCAAGTGGCCAACGCTTATATGCGGTTAAAGGCCCAGGGTGAACTACTACATAAGGTGAGTGCAGTTGAGCCGCAATGCTTGGGGTAATCGGATCACCAACAGGAGCTGTTACCGAGACTGGTTTCTTAAATAATTCCAGTGGACTTTTATAAAAGATCTCGAGCAGACGAAGCTTTTCAGTGATGACGTGTTGTGCAAAATAATCTACGTCAACAGTATGTAAGCCAATCGCCTTTTTCCAGGCATTTTGCTTATCACTCTTACTTCTCTTCGCTTTATCTTGTTCCGTGTGACCTTGGGGGTGGCCGCCCAATACGCCCACACGGTGATGAGCTGCTACTAGGCCATATAAGTAGGCGCGATCACTAGGTTGTGTAACCACTGCCAAATCATAACGTTGAAACAGTCTGAAAAATAAAGTGAGATATTCCCCAAACTTGGGACGATCTGAAGTTTCAATGATCTGGGCAATATCGGGATTGCCTTTGAGCATCTCGAGCTTACCGCGGTAGCCTAGAAAGTGAAACTCCGCATCTGGCCACAATTCACGTGCTTGTGAAATTAGTGGCGTAGTGACAAGGACGTCTCCAATTTGGCGAGTCGCAATAAATAAAACTTTTTTAGGTTTTAGTGCTGAGAATGCAGTCATGGGGCTAATGTAACTCAATCTTACCGAGCTTTAGCCAGAATTTTTTCGCGGACGCGACGTGCATTTTCGGCAGCATTGGATTGATCGTTGATGCGGTGGTAAAGGTGTAAGACTTCAGTTGCCCAAGATCCAGATTTACGAATCAAACCTTTGCTTTGAAGTCTGAAAACAAAATCAGCATCCTCGTGTCCCCAGCCTGTCATGGTTTCATCAAAGCCGCCAATAGCTAAGGCATCAGTCTTCCAGCAGGCCATATTGCAACCTTTAATACGGCGCCAGACAAATTTTTTATAGTTGCGCCAAGCGCCATCACCCAACTTAATTTTGAGGGGCCAATACTTATTGATGCCGCCGGATAGTCGATAGCTTAATAAGTTACCGGTGAATTTCTTAAAATCCCAATTTGCCCATAAAAGTAATTGCTTGCTGAGCTCGTCATTTAGTAAGACACGACTTCCTGTCACTAGATGGTTCGCCTGAGACAGTGCGCGATGCTGTGAAATAAAGTCCGGCTGAACGATGCAATCACCATCGAGAAATACGAGATATTTACCATGTGCTGCTTGAATGGCTTGATTGAGAATGCGGGTCTTACGAAATCCTTGATCTTCTTGCCATAGATGGGTGATTTTTACTGGGAAATTTTTCTGAATTGCCTCTATGAGATCTTTGGTAGTTGTGGTGGACCCATCATCGGCAATGATGATTTCAAAATCTAAATCTGTTTGAGTACTAAGTGACTCAAGACAGAGTTTGAGGGCTTGCGGCCAGTTATAGGTCGCCAGAAGTACGGAGATCATTTACTGAGAGAATTATTGGAGCTTGCTTCTTGGTGTAATTGCCACAACTTCATATAGCGATAGTAGGTTCCTTGCCCGTTCGAGATGGCTAATGCAAAACCCTGAGGACCATCTAAAAAACCAAGACGGATAAAGTAGGTACGAGTAAAAGCCCAAAAACCATGAAGTACGGCAGTTAATGGACTACTCTTTTTGCCTTTAGAAAATTCCTGTTCTGCTGAAGCTGTTGAATAGCGATCTAACTTCTGAAGTACTTGTGAGTAGTTCATGAAGCTAAAATGCAGCATCGGATTCTCTAATTTTGCTACTTGCCCATGGGGAATCAGTCGCTCATGAACCAGATCATCCGAGAAGCGGGCAGTGCCGCGCTTAAATAATCGATCCACATAATCTGGACTCCAGCCAGAGTGCCGAATAAAGCGACCGCAATACCAAGATAGGCGTGGAATTGCAAAACAGTCAACATGAGCTGAATGATGAATAGCCGTCAGAATTTCACTTCTGAGGGCGGGAGTTAGTCGCTCATCTGCATCTAAGGAGAGCACCCACTCGCCGGTTGCCAGGTCTAAGGCGCGATTCTTTTGAGGCCCAAATCCAGGCCAATCCGCCGGCTGGCTAATGACGGCCCCATAGTTTTTAGCAATCTCTAGGGTTCTATCGGTGCTATTGGTATCTACCACCACAATTTGCTGGGCAATCCCTTCCAGAGAGGCCAAACAATCGGCCAAATTGGCCTCTTCATTGCGAGTAATGAGTATGACGGATAAGGTGGGCATAATTCATTATATGAATGCTCAAGACCGTACCGCCCTAAATCGCTTAATTCAGTACCTTAAGCCCCATATTGGCTTAATTATTGGCTCTATATTGGCCATGGCACTGGTTGCTGGCGCAGAAACCTCTATTCCGGCCCTCATGAAGCCTTTGCTCGATCGTGGCTTCACTGGTCAGATGGATCAAAAACTCTGGCTGGTGCCAGTTTTCCTGGTCGGCCTAGCTTTTGTTCGAGGGATGGCACAATTTTTGTCTAGTTATCTACTTAATCGCGTTATCAATGCCGTTTTGCTGAAGATGCGTATGCAAATGTTTAAGGCATTACTGCATTCAAGTACTACGTTCTTCCAAAAGAACTCTGCATCCAGCTTAATTAACGCGGTAGTTTTTGAGGTGAATAATGCCCTCTCCATTATGGGTGGTATGTTGATTAGTTTAGTACGTGACTCTCTCACCGTAATTGGATTGATTGGCTACTTGATTTACCTAAATTGGCAACTGACATTAGTAGTGCTGATGATTTTCCCAATTATTGCCTTCATCATTGGAAAGATTAATAAACGCTTGCGTTCACTGAATCGTGAGCAGCAAACAATGACCAGTGAGCTTGCTTACATTGTTGAAGAGTCAGCTGCTGGGTACAAGATCGTGAAGGTGCATGGTGCTGAAGAGTACGAGATGGATCGCTTTATGGAAAAGGCTGATCGTCTTCGCCGATTTGCCTTGAAATCAGCGGTAGCTGGCGGCTTGAATCAGCCAATTACCCAGCTCATCGCTTCTATGGCGCTATCGATCGTCTTGGTCATCGCCTTAATGCAGTCAGCTACCGAGGGAACTACGGTTGGTGGCTTTGCCTCTTTTATTACTGCTATGTTGTTGGTGATATCGCCGATTAAACATCTCGCTGATATTAATCAGCCATTGCAGCGGGGCTTAACTGCTGCGGAAATGATCTTTTCCCTCATGGATCAACCCTTTGAAGAAGATGAATCCCGTAAGGAGAGTATGAAGCCTCTAGGTAAAGCTAAGGGTGGAATTCGGTTTGAAGATGTTGGCTTTTCTTACCAGCAAGAAGCTGGACGAAAAGATGCTCTCACTGGCGTGAGTTTGAAAATTAAGCCTGGTGAAGTGGTTGCCTTTGTTGGTCCGTCTGGTGGCGGTAAATCAACACTAGTCAATTTATTACCGCGTTTCTTTAAGCCGACCAGTGGGCAAATTTTCTTGGACGATATTCCCCTCGAGGATATTGTGCTGGCTGATGTGCGTAAGCAAATTGCTTTTGTGAGTCAAGATGTGATTTTATTCAATGACAGTATTGCGGCAAACGTAGCCTACGGCGCTATGGGCGCTGAGGGAATTGATCGTGGACGTGTCATAGAGGCTCTTGAGGCGGCAAACTTATCTGCACTCATGAAAGAAATGCCCGAAGGAATTGATACTCAAATTGGTGACAACGGTAATCGTCTATCAGGCGGTCAACGTCAGCGTTTAGCTATCGCAAGAGCTATTTACAAAGACGCGCCTATTTTGATTTTGGATGAAGCTACCTCAGCACTCGATTCTGAATCAGAGCGTCAAGTTCAAGATGCTTTAGAGCGGTTAATGGCCGGCAGAACCACTTTGGTGATCGCGCATCGCTTATCAACTATTGAGCATGCTGATCGGATTGTGGTGCTAGAGCACGGTCATGTGATTGAGAACGGCTCACATGAAGAATTGATTGCTAAGGATGGCTTATACGCTAACTTGCATCGCATTCAGTTTTCGAATGCTTAATCAATGATTAGCTGAGAACGATATCGTATTGTTCTTGGCGGAAGTTGCCTTCTGCCTGGAGTTTGATGGGCTTGGCAATAAAGTCACCTAACTGTGCCAAGAATTGATTTTCTTCCTCAAGGAAAAGATCAATCACATCAGGTGCGGCAACGATTCTAAATTCCCGGGGGTTAAATTGGCGATGCTCGCGCACAATCTCTCGCAAAATCTCATAGCAAACCGTTTGTGCAGTTTTGATTTCACCTTTGCCTTGGCACGTAGCGCATGGCTCACAGGTAATATGGGCTAGAGATTCTCGAGTACGTTTACGCGTCATCTCCACTAGTCCCAGCGAGGAAAAGTCATTTACTGAGGTGCGAGCATGATCGCGTTCTAAATTGCGCTTCAGTTCGTGTAAAACCGATTCTTGGTGGTCTTTGCTCAGCATATCAATAAAGTCGATGATGATGATGCCGCCAAGATTACGTAAGCGCAGCTGACGGGCAATAGCTTGGGCAGCTTCAAGATTAGTTTTAAATACGGTGTCATCAAGATTACGTGCGCCTACATAACTTCCGGTATTGACGTCTATCGTAGTCATGGATTCTGTTTGGTCGATCATCAGATAGCCACCCGATTTGAGATCAACTCTTCTGCCCAGTGCTTTATTAATTTCAGCATCCACATCAAATAAATCAAATAGGGCGCGCTCGCCACGATGCAGTGTAAGTTTGTCCAATAGATTTGGCATATATAGCGTAGCGAATCCTTTGAGCTTTTCAAAGTTCTCAGCTGAGTCCACCCGAATTTCTGTAGTTTCTTCGCTAGCAAGATCTCGTAATACACGTTCAGCTAGACTGAGGTCCTGATAGAGCAAGCTAGGCGCGGCCTTGTGATTTACAGCCTCACGAATCTTTTCCCAGGTTGTGCGCAGGTAATGCATGTCATGCTCAAGCTCAGTATCGCTGGCATCTTGTGCGCTGGTACGCACAATGATCCCACCCTTTTCATCGGCAGGCATCAGTCCTGCAAGGCGCGCCTTAATGGCCTCACGTTCTTCAGCTTGATCGATTCTTTGAGAGACGCCAATGTATTTCTCGGTAGCTGCATCCGTACCAGCTGGCGGGAGATAGACCAAGTTTCGGCCAGCAATACTAAGTTGAGTAGTGAGACGTGCACCTTTGCTTCCTAAAGGATCCTTCAGAACTTGAACTAAAACATTTTGGCCCTCAAAGAGTAGTTTTTCGATTTGAGCTTGAGGATTATTTTGAGTGATGTCGGCGACATGCATAAATGCAGTGCGCTCTAAGCCGATCTCAATAAAGGCAGACTGCATGCCAGGCAGAACCCGTACAACTTTTGCTAAATAAATATTGCCAACAATGCCACGCTGACGGGTACGCTCGATCTGAAGCTCTTGAACGGCACCTTGCTGAATTAGTGCCACCCGTGTTTCTTGGGGGGTGATGTTGATCAGAATTTCTTCGTTCATATGCGGGCGACTTTTGCGAAATCTAGTAATTGGTTAACTTCGAAGATGGGTAATCCCATGATACCGCTATAGCTGCCTTTAATTGAGGGAATAAAAGCGCCACCAAGACCTTGAATACCATATGCTCCAGCCTTACCAAAAGGCTCGCCACTCTGGATATAGCTATCAATTTGCGCTTCAGTTAAGTGGGCAAATTCCACCTCAGAAACTTGAACTAGACTCAGTGGATTGGTTTTTGGGTCAATCGTAAGCACAACTGCAGTTAATACCTGATGTATTTTGCCGCTCAGCATTTTTAGGATGCGCGCAGCATCAGCGGCATCATGAGGTTTTCCAAGAATTTCACCGGCTGAATTGCTAGGTAGGCTGACGGTAGTATCTGCACACAAGATCGGTGCCCAGGGTTTACCACTGTGATGCCACCTGGCTAAGGCAATAGCACTTTTGGCAAAGGTAACTCGTTCAACATAAGCACGCGCCTTTTCATCAGGGAGTGGGGTCTCAAGGGTTTCCGTATCCTCACCTGTTGCTGCAATCAGCATCTCAAACTTGACGCCAATCTGTTTAAGCAGTTCTTGGCGTCGTGGACTCTGTGAGGCAAGGTAAATATAAGAAAACATGAATAACTTACTCGCGGTGATAGGGGTGGCCTTGCAAAATAGTCCAAGCTCGGTAGAGTTGCTCAACCAGCAAGACTCTTGCCATGGCATGTGGCAGGGTCAGACTCGAGAGGCGCCACATCGCTTGAGCATTCTCCTTAAGGCTGGGATCGAGTCCATCGGCACCACCAATCAAAAAAGTAACATCAAAACCTTCTTGCCGCCAGCCTGCCAACTGGGTAGCTAGATTTTGTGTGGTTTGATCTTTGCCACGCTCATCAAGCGCAATTACCCGAGAGCCTTTCGGAATAGCTGCTGCAATTTTGATAGCTTCTTTGGCTGGACTGAGATCCGGTTTGATCTCTTTGATTTCAATGCTGCTATCTGTGGGCATGCGCTTAATGTAATCATGGGTTGCAGTTGCAACCCATTCTGGCATTTTGTGACCAACAGAAACAATCGTTAAACGCATTACTAAAGTATTACTCTTCGTCGTCTGGGTCGCTTGCTTTCACCAGCCCCTTATCCGCAGCTAGTTTCACTCGCACAGGTTTGGCTCCCCACATGCCTTCAAGCTGATAGTAGGCGCGTAATGCAGGTTGCAAAATATGAACGACAATATCACCGCAATCAACCAGCACCCACTCACCAGTCTCTAGACCTTCCACCGAGATCACTTCACCACCTTTTGTATTGACAGCCTCCTTAACGGACATGGCTAGCGATCTAGTCTGACGATTAGAGGTGCCGGTGGCGATGATGACGCGATCAAATAATTCACTGAGCTTAGTGGTGTCATATACACGAATATCCTGTGCCTTGACGTCCTCGAGAGCATCAATCACGACGCGTTGTAATTTTGTTAAGTCCATAGTTTCTTTAGTATTTTTCTGAGATTTTTGAATATAAGGGTGATCTTAGCCTGATTACCTGTACAGACCTAAATTTGTAATGATCTCTAAGGTATGAGACGGAATATGCTCTGAGGCAATATCCCTGTGAGAAGCGCTTTTCAGCTGTTTTCGAAGCTCTGTGGATGAAAGATCTATTGCAAGACTGTTATCTAGATAGATGTAGCCAAATCGGCTTTTTTCAAGGGTGTCTGTATTAATACATGGATGCTTTTCTAATAAAGCCTTAATTTCAGGGCTGATTTGGGTATCAAGTTCATGATGAGGTCTGCTGGCCACTGCCAAATTCACAAAGCCTAGTAATTGATCCCAGGACTTCCAGGAGGAGAGATTGATTAGAGAGTCGACTCCCATCAACCAAGTTAAGTTGACCTCTGGGCCAAAACGCTCTCTTAGGGCTTTGGCTGTATCGATTGCATAGCTTGGACCTGCCCGATCAATTTCAATGCGATCAACTCCAATTTGAGTCGGTATTTTTAGATACAGAAATGCCCTAGCTAAATCAGCGCATGCTGCTTCAGTGAGTTCAAGACGAATTTCTGCGGGCGTGATGCCAGGGCTTTTTTGCCAGGGCTCACCACTCGGGATGAGGAGCAGAGTGTCCAGGTGTAAAAGTTTCGCAAAATGCATGGCCAGTTTAAGGTGGCCAAGATGTGGTGGGTCAAAAGTACCTCCCAGAATGCCAATTTTTTTGGGAGTATCCAAATGTATTGAGATCAAGTTAGGCAAGCCAGTCGCGCGGCTTAAGGTAATAGTCGTACAACTTCGCCTCTGGCGTACCTGGTTTTGCTTGCCAGTTGTACCACCACTGCACTACGGGTGGCATCGACATCAAAATAGATTCTGTTCGTCCGCCAGAGTGCAGGCCAAAAATGGTGCCTCGGTCGAATAACAAGTTGTACTCTACATAACGACCGCGACGGTATTCTTGAAACGCTTTTTCTTCGGGCGTAAAGCTGTCTTGATAACGACGCTCCACAATCGGCAAGTAGGCTTCAATAAAGGCATCGCCAACAGCACGTGTCATGGCAAAACTTTGCTCAAAACCCAGCTCATTGAAGTCATCAAAGAACACACCACCAATACCGCGAGGCTCTTCACGATGCTTGAGGTAAAAATATTCATCACACCATTTTTTGAATCGTGGGTGTAGCTCTTTACCAAATGGGTCTAAAGCATCTTTAGCAGTTTGATGGAAGTGTTTGCAGTCCTCATCAACACCATAGTAGGGGGTAAGATCAAAGCCGCCTCCAAACCACCAAACCGGCTCTTTATCGGGAGCTTGTGCGATAAAGCAGCGCACATTCATATGTGTAGTTGGCACCTTGGGATTATTTGGGTGAAACACCAAGGAAACGCCCATGGCCTCAAAGCTACGACCGGCGACTTCGGGGCGGTGGTGTGATGCTGAAGGAGGCATTTGATCACCGCGTACATGAGAAAAACCAACGCCACCTTTTTCCAATATATTGCCGCCATCTAAAGTACAAGTGCGACCATAACCACGTAGCTTGCTATCTTCTGGCTTCTCCCAGGCATCCGCTATGAAGGCCTTACCATCGAGGGCGCTCATTGCAGTGGTAATGCGATCTTGCAGGCCTAAAAAGTAAGCTTCTAATTCTGCAATATTAATTTGAGTCTGTTCAGTTGATGACAAGGATGAAAAGTCCTTTGTAGTTAGGGTTATTTCACTGCCCGATAGCCAATATCTTTGCGATATTGCATGCCATCGAATTGGATCTGAGCAATTGCTTCGTATGCCTTTTGTTGCGCACCGCGAACGGTATCCGATAGACCTACGACGCACATGACGCGACCGCCAGAGGTGACCAGATTCCCATCTTGTAACTTAGTGCCGGCATGAAAAGTCAATTGATCTTCAGTATCAGTAGTGATACCTGTAATAACATCGCCATTACGTGGAGTATCGGGATAGTTGTGAGCTGCCAATACTACGCCTAAAGCAGTGCGGCGATCCCACTCCAGGTCCACTGCATTGAGTGTGCCGTCAACAGCATGATCCAGTGCGTTTACGAGATCGCTACGCAGACGTGCCATGATGGGCTGTGTTTCTGGGTCACCCATGCGGCAGTTAAATTCTAGAGTTTTAATCTTCCCATCGGGTGAAATCATGAGCCCAGCATAGAGGAAACCTGTGTATGGAATGCCATCAGCTTCCATGCCTTTCACTGTAGGCATGATGACTTCGCGTAGGGCGCGCGCATGAATTTCTGGGGTAACAACTGGGGCAGGGGAGTAAGCGCCCATCCCACCGGTATTAGGTCCTTGATCGGCATCGAGCAAGCGCTTGTGATCTTGACTGGTTGCTAAAGCCAAGACATGTTTGCCATCTACAAGAACAATAAAGCTGGCTTCTTCGCCTGTCAGAAATTCTTCAATGACTACGCGTGCACCAGCATTTCCGAGTTTGTTATCTGCTAGCATCATGTCAACAGCTGCATGCGCTTCCACCAAGTCCATTGCCACAACGACACCTTTACCTGCAGCAAGGCCATCTGCCTTAATCACGATCGGTGCGCCTTTAGCATCAATATAAGCGTGAGCCTCTAATGCGTTTGAAAAAGTCTGATACTCCGCTGTTGGGATGCCATGACGCTTCATAAACGCTTTAGAGAAATCTTTGGATGACTCTAATTGGGCTGCTAGCTGAGTAGGCCCAAAGATGCGCAAGCCATTGTTGCGAAATACATCCACGATACCTGCAGCCAATGGCGCCTCAGGGCCAACTACAGTAAGGTGAATTTTTTCACGTTTGGCAAAGTCTGCTAATTCTTGAAGGTCGGAGATCGGGAGGTTTTGGATGCCTGCTACGGTTTGTTTTGCCGTAGCTGTGCCGCCATTACCCGGAGCTACATATACGGTTTGAACTTGTGGAGATTGCGCTAGCTTCCATGCTAGTGCATGTTCACGACCACCAGAACCAATTAAAAGAATTTTCATAAAGGACTAAAGGAAGTATTAATAAGTAGTGTTAAAAATCTGGCCGATTACAGAGAAGCGTTCGTGAATACTTCTTGAACATCATCCAAGTTCTCAAGCGCGTCTAATAGTTTTTGCATACTCTCCGCTTGATCACCTTCGAGTTCGGTTTCAGTTTCGGGGCGCATCGTCACTGTTGCTAGCTCTGCTTTTAAACCAGCCTGATTGAGTGCGTCTTGTACCTTAGGAAACTCAGGCACTGGGGTGAGTACCTCAAGCGAACCATCATCATGGGTGATCACATCTTCTGCGCCAGCATCTAGTGCGAGCTCCATCAGTTGATCTTCATTGGTGCCTGGGGCAAATAACATTTGACCGCAGTGCTTGAACATGAAAGCAACAGAACCTTCGGCACCCATATTGCCACCATTTTTTGCAAATGCATGGCGTACTTCAGCAACAGTTCGGGTACGGTTATCCGTTAAGCAATCGACAATGATGGCGGCGCCATTAAGGCCATAACCTTCGTAACGAATTTCTTCGTAGTTAACACCTTCCAAAGAGCCTGTACCGCGCTGAATTGCCCGCTGCACGTTGTCATTCGGCATATTGGCATCTTTGGCCTTATCGATCGCTAGGCGCAAACGGGGATTCGTGGCAATATCGCCGCCGCCTAATTTAGCTGCAACCGTAATTTCTTTAATGAGTTTGGTCCAAATCTTGCCGCGCTTTTCGTCTTGACGTCCTTTGCGGTGCTGAATGTTGGCCCATTTCGAATGGCCGGCCATACGGGTAAGTCCTTTTGAGTAATGTGGCTTGAAGAGCCTATTTTAAGGTCTTCTGAGGCTAAGAATAGGGGCTCTACAACTTTTTTGTTACACTCTCACCTCTTAGTAAGCTTCAATGCAGTATTTCCACTGCAAACACCTGCCCCGGTGATGGAATTGGTAGACGTGCCGGACTCAAAATCCGGTGCCGCAAGGCGTGGCGGTTCAAGTCCGCCCCGGGGCACCATCTCAAGTAGGCTGTTATTTTCGCCCCGAGACCTTATCAATCTTAAATCTCGTAAGTTTCTGACTCGCTATTCATCGCTTGTTCAACAATTTTCTTGGTGAGCGTGGGTGAGAATAGTTCGATGAAGGTGTACACAAAAGAGCGTAAGTAAGCCCCTTGTTTAACGCCCAAATGCGTTACGTTGTTGCCAAATAAGTGCCCAACTGGAATGACTCGGAGATTGCGATCTCGATCTGCGTCATAAGCTAAGCCAGCAACAATTCCCACACCCATTCCTGTTTCTACATAGGTCTTAATGACATCTGCATCAATCGCCTCCAAAATAATATCCGGGCTGAGATTACGTTGTGCAAAAGCGGCATCAATCTTGCTGCGACCCGCAAAAGCTTTGTCGTAGGTAATGAGCGGGTACTTCGCAATTTCTTCTAGAGTGATTGTGGATTGATTGAGGAGTGGGTGACTTAGTGGCACCATGATGACGTGATGCCATTGGTAGCCTGGGAGTGCCAGTACTCCAGGAGTATTGGCAATACCTTCAGTGGCTATGGCGATGTCAGCACGATCATGAATGAGTAGCTCTGCAATTTGACCTGGGCTTCCTTGCTGAATACTGACCCTTACCTTGGGGAAGCGTTTTGTAAATTCAGTCAACACTTTAGGCAGGGCATAGCGAGCTTGGGTGTGGGTGGTGGCAATCACAAAGTTACCCTGATCTTGGCTAGCGAAGTCTTTGCCCACTCTTCTTAAAGTTTCCACTTCATCCAAAATTCGCTCAATCGAGATGAGGATGCGCTTGCCCGGCTCTGTAAGGGAGCGAATGCGCTTACCATGCCGTCGGAATATTTCTACGCCAAGCTCATCTTCCAGCTCAATAATGGCTTTGGAAACACCGGGCTGAGAGGTAAAGAGTGCCTTGGCAGCCGAGGTGAGATTAAAGTTCTGCCTGACGGCTTCACGAACAAATCGAAATTGATGCAGATTCATATGGATTCCATTCTTTATATCAACTGCGATATAGGAATCAGATTCTATATGATTTTGAGGTATTAAGCTCTAGATACCCAACGTAAACCCACCATCGCCAAAATGAAATACACCAATGGAGGTGTGAGGGCGGTTAACAATGCCGGCCATGACCCTAAAAGTCCCACATTTGAGAAGAGTGAGTTAAAGAGCTGGAAGCTCATGCCCAGCATGATGCCGCCAAATACTTTAATGCCAACGCTACCTGCCCGAACCTTTAAGTAGGCAAATGGCAGGGCCAGTGCCAGCATAACGAAGATAGTGAATGGATAAATTACTTTTTTCCAAAAGGCAATGGAGTGCCTTTGCGCATCTTGTTTGTTATCTCTTAAATGAGAAATGAAGCGACCCAAACTAAAGATCGACATTTTTTCTGGGCTGACTAAAAGTACGCTCAAAATTTGTGGAGTGACTTCAGAATTTAGGCTGATGATCGGGTGAACAAAAGTTTGCGCTGAATACACTGGGTTTAGTGGATCCGCTTGCTTGGTTTCTTTAAAGCGAGTTTCGGTGACATCATCCAAAATCCAAGTTCCGGTTTGATCAAAGCGTCCAGATACGGCACTGCGAATAGATAGCAGACGATAGGCATCATCAAACTCATACATGCGGATATTTTTGATTTCGTTGTCCCGCTCAATTTTGCCAACGTTGACATAGCGAACTCCTGGCCTAATTGGACCACTACCATCCTCATCACGTAAGCGATCTTTGACCCACACTCCAGTTTTAAATTGCGAGCTATAGGATGAGCCCAAAGCCTTCATACGAATTTGATCAGATAAGTTTTCTGTATAAGGCCCAAGCCATTCACTCATCATGAGCGTAACGATCACTAGGGGTAGTGATATCTTCGCTAGGGTAGTTAAGCCCTTACGCATATCCAATCCAGCAATCCGTAAGATAGTGAACTCAGATTGACTTGCCAGCATCGCAAATACATAGATGCTTCCAATCAAACCAGCGATAGGAATAATTTCAGAGATACGGCTTGGTGCTTTCAATAAAACATGCAGCAATGCTAGTGGCAAAGTGTATTGACCCTTAACTGAGCCAAGCTCACTGAGGGTGTCAAAAAATAAGAACAGTGTGACTAAGGCGAAAAGAATAAAACCAAAGGCCGCATAAATTTGCCTAGCTAAATAGCGTTCAAAGATATAAGGAAATAGGTATTTCATCTATTGGCCAAGAACGAAGGTAGTTGACGACGCCACCACTTCAGGGATGGATTAATACGATTGCGAATGAGTAAAAAAGCCATGCCAAAAGCGAGGGCGTGAATGGGCCAAGCCGCCACCAAAACATTCACCTTGCCTTGTGACACAAAATTTTGCGTGAGGTTTAAGAGGTTGCTATAAATAAGGTATATCAACACCGCATAAAACATTGCCGTGTAATTACCCAGTCTTGGGTTGACATAAGCAAGCGGGATTGCAATTAATACAAGCCCAAGTGCCATTAGTGGTAAACCGATCCTCCACAGTAATTCGGCATGATTGGGATTAGCCGCGGCCACATTGGGATCGTTTAATAACTCGGATACCGATTTTTCTCGATCACGTGGTGCTGGATCGAGTGCGCTCTTGTTTTGGATGTTGGTGCTGTATTGGGCGAACTCTAGAATCCTAAAATCAGCTTGCGTTGGTACTCCTTCGTAGCGCCGGCCATTATTTAAGACGATGGATTTGCCGTCACCCTTTGCATTCTCAATAAATCCAGTGGAGGCAACGGCGACACTCAGACGACCATTTTTGGTTTCTGCGGCAAAGATATTTTTCACTTCGCTTTTATCCACATCTAACTCTTCAATGAAAAATACCCGCTCGGCTTTGGCCGACTCTCTAAACTGGCCTGCAGCAACCATGGAGACATCACTTCGCTGCTGAAAGCGCTGGCTGATGATGGTGGATTCGCGATTAGCCCAAGGCCAAACAAAAAGGGCTAAAAGGGCAATGATGACAATCAGCGGTGCTGCAAAGCGCAGGATGGGTCGAATGAGGCTAGCAATGCTAAGGCCGCTAGCAAACCAAACAATCATTTCTGAGTCTTTGTACCAGCGCACTAGCACCATCAGAACGGCCACAAAGAGGGAGACGGTCAAAAGAACGGCCATATAGCCAAGAGTGGCCAGCGCAATGAGGACGAGAGCATCCTCTGGATTGACGGCGCCGTTGGCCGCAAAGCCCAGAATTCGGATAACCAGAGTGGTAATCATGATGGTAACCAGGACCAAGAAAACGCCACCAGTCGTAAAACTGAGTTCGCGGCGAAGGGCTTGGTGAAAAATCATGAATAAATGGTGAGTTCACTGTTATTGGCTCACTCAAGATGTGAACCTGCATCTCGGAGGATAATGGATAAATACCCATTTTTTCCCTTGAATTGACTTAAAAATACCTTAAGACATCATGACTATCCAATTTAGCACCAAGATTTTCGCGCAAGCCGATCTGAATAACCCTAAGCAACTAAAAGCAAGTCTAGCCACTTTATTGGCACAGAGCTCCGACTGCTTAGTTTTAGCTTATTCAAAGGCGGACTTAGATGCTTTAGCGACCGCTAAATCCAAATCTGGACATTTAGTCGAATTGGATCGTCTGCTCGGCGGTTCTGTTAGCCATGCCAATCTCGTTGGTGACCTCGATGCTCAGCAGGCATCTACCTGTGTGATCCGAGCTGAAAAATCTTGGGCCACATCTGGAGTGAAAGTAAAGCGCATCCTCTTGGTATCTTTGGGCGATATTGTTCCAGCTAGCGCACGAAGCCTGGTCTCATACTCAAAAATTGCGCGCGCCGCATTGAAGCAGCTCAGCGGTGGCTCCATTCAAAGTGCCTTGTGGTTTATTCCAAGTTTCGCTTTGGGCCATCGCGCAGAGTTCATTGCCGAAGAGGTGCGCTTGACCATTCAGTATGCTGGTGACCAGGCATATCGCTTTGGGGTTCGCCAGCCGGCGATGAAGTTCAAGGCCAAAGATAAAGCAGACACCTTTAACCATCTTATCTTTGCAGGAAATGATGCTTGCGCTAAAGAGCTCAAGGCTGCGGTTCCAGAGGGTGCTGCAATGGTTGAGGGTATGAACTTAGCTAAAGACTTGGGTAATTTGCCTCCCAATATTTGTACGCCAACCTATTTAGGTAGGGCGGCGCAAGGCTTAAGTAAAAAGACTGGATTAAAGGTGGAGGTTTTAGGTCGCAAGCAAATTGAAGCTCTGGGTATGGGCTCATTTTTATCTGTAGCCCAAGGTTCTGATACGCCGCCACAATTTATTGTGATGCGTCACCTCGGTGGCAAAGTCGGCGAGGCTCCGATTGTTTTGGTGGGCAAGGGTATTACCTTTGATACTGGTGGCATTTCTCTCAAGCCTGGTGAGGCGATGGATGAGATGAAGTACGACATGTGTGGCGCTGCATCGGTGATTGGCACAATGTATGCAAGCGCTTTGATGAAGTTAAAAAAGAACGTCATTGGCGTGATCCCCACATGTGAAAATATGCCATCTGGCCAAGCTACTCGTCCAGGCGATATTGTGAAGAGTATGTCGGGACAAACGATTGAGATTCTCAATACCGATGCTGAAGGTCGCTTAATCCTGTGTGATGCCTTAACTTATGTTGAGCGCTTCAAGCCTAAAGCAGTGATTGATGTAGCTACCTTGACTGGCGCTTGCATCATTGCACTAGGACATGTACATAGCGGCGTGTTCTCTGATGATGAGGGTTTAGTCAGCTCACTCACAAAGGCGGGTCATGCCTCTTTAGATACTGTATGGCGTTTGCCATTGGATGCGGCTTATCACGAGCAGCTGAAATCCAACTTTGCAGATGTAGCCAATATTGGTGGGCGTCCAGCAGGTAGTGTGACCGCAGCTTGTTTCTTATCGCGCTTCACTGAAAAATATAAATGGGCTCACTTAGATATCGCCGGCACTGCTTGGAAGAGTGGCGCCGCCAAAGGTTCAACTGGGCGCCCAGTGCCTTTGCTCGTGAATTACTTGCTAGAGCAAAAGTAATTCATGGCTCGGATTGATTTTCATAGCAACGTGAGCGATAAGCTGGAATACGCTTGTCGCTTAACACGCAAGATCTGGAGTGCTACGCCCGTTGGTGAGCCTGTACGTAATATCGTGATGGTGGGCGAGAAAGCGGATCTCAAAAAGTTGGATGAATTACTTTGGACATTTAGTGCAACGGATTTCTTGCCACATTGTTTTATTGAAGACGAGACAGCAATCGATACGCCTATTTTGCTGACAGATCATTTTTTATCACCTGCTTTGTCTCATCTTCCTCATGCGGATGTGTTGATTCATTTGGGAATGCGTATGCCTTCTGACGTCCCAGGCTTACTTGCCCGCTTCCCTCGCATCGTTGAGGTTGTGACTATTGATGAAGCAGAGCGCCTTGCCGGTCGTGAGCGTTACAAAGCCTATCGTGACCTAGGTCATGAATTGCATAACTTCGATCAATCTAAATCATGATTGTTGCTTGTCTCTCAACATGTTGATTCACCCCGAACTTGATCCTGCTGTAATTCGCATTGGCTCGTTTGCCATCCACTGGTATGGTTTGATGTATCTCTTGGCGTTTGCTCAATTTTTATTGCTGGGTCGTTTGCGCATACGCGCTCCGCGATACCAGTCTTTGGGTTGGTCATATAAAGACCTTGAGGATCTCTTATTTGTTGGTGTCTTCGGCGTAGTGCTTGGTGGACGTTTGGGTTACACCCTGTTTTATATGCCAGGTTATTACTTTGCAAATCCTCTGAGTATTTTCAAGATTTGGGAAGGCGGCATGTCTTTTCATGGCGGACTCCTGGGTGTTTTACTTGCCTTGCTCTGGTTTGCCTATCGTCGTAAGGTTTCATTTTTTGTGGTTAGCGATTTAGTTGCACCATTAGTTCCATTTGGTTTGGCATTTGGTCGCTTGGGTAATTTTATTAATGGCGAGCTGTGGGGAAGACCGACAGACTTACCTTGGGCTATGGTTTTCCCATTGGTTGACTCCATTCCCCGTCATCCCTCCCAGATTTACCAGTTTTTTGGTGAGGGAATTTGCTTGGGAATCATCCTTTGGATTTATTCCATTAAGCCTCGCAAGGTAGGGCAGATTTCAGGCTTATTTTTGTTAGGTTATGGCGTTTGCCGATTCTTGGCAGAATTTGCGCGAGAGCCTGATGCCTTCTTGGGGCTCTTGGGTCTGGGTCTTTCTATGGGTCAATGGCTTTCTATGCCCATGATCATTTTCGGAATTTACCTTATAGTGAGAGTAAATACGAAAAAAGGCACTTATCAGTAGTTAAAAATTCTATTTTCTGGGTCTTTTGTAGTTAATTTCACAAAATTAACTAAATTCTCTGGAAAAGCGTTTAGTTTTCACTGAATTTGCCTAATTTCAGACTATTTCTACCCCAATCGAAAGTAATTCATGCTGGAAAAGCTAACTAAAGCTCGAAATTTGTCTAAGGCAAACAACGCTATCAAGCGACTGATATCGGAGCGCGGTGAATCAAATGCGCTCAGCATGGCGGATGATGTAGTTACTAACTACCGTAAGTTATCAAAAGATCAATACGTCTCATTCTTTACCTTTCTGTTTGAGAAACTCAACCCCCAAGCTGATGCGGTACTGAAAGCGGCGCAAAATTTTGTAGCCGACTCTAGTGCACGCAATTACATTCAGTTGCAAAAAGTTTCTGAATCTCCTCGTCAAGAATTCTTCCGCCGTTTAAATCGCGCTAGCCATGGTACTGCGGCTGTAGTACAAATGCGCCGTGATTTACTGCAGTTGTTAGATAAAAAACCTGAGTTGGCTGCAGTGGATTTCGATATGCGCCACTTACTTTCTTCTTGGTTTAATCCAGGGTTTCTGAAAATGCATCAGGTGGACTGGAAGTCCCCTGCAGAGGTGCTTGAGAAGCTGATTCAACATGAGGCCGTTCACGCGATTGATGGTTGGGATGACCTGCGTCGCCGCCTGCAGCCTGACCGTCGTTGTTTTGCCTTCTTTCATCCACAGCTTCCAAGTGAGCCTTTAATCTTTGTAGAGGTAGCGCTCCTGCCTGAGATTCCAACGGTGATTACGCCATTGGTTGATAAAAAAGCAGAAACAGTAGATCAGGCATCTCAATATAAAGTCGCTGTTTTTTATTCGATTAGTAATTGCGAATCCGGACTTCGTGGCGTATCGATGGGTAACTTTTTAATTAAGCGGGTCGCAGAGCAGTTACATGCAGAGTTCCCTGGAATCAAAACTTTTGTGACTTTATCGCCTATTCCAGGATTTATGGATTGGGTAGCTGCTGGTGCAAATTTAGGTGATGGTGTTCCAGCCGGGAGACTGAAACCGAATCTGAAGTTGGCAAGAGATTCTTCTTTGGCGGTCTTAGGTCTCGACAGCCAATCCTGGAGCGAGAGATTGGCGGGTGGATGGCATCCTGATTTAGCCTCCGAGAAAGAAAAAGCGGCTTTATTGAGCTTGGCGAGCATGTATTTAGGCTTGGCTTCTACGGGGCGCGATGGCAACCCTGTGGCGAAGTTTCATTTGGGTAATGGTGCCAAATTGCACCTGGTGAACTGGGCAGGCGATCTATCACGCAAAGGCTTGCGTCAATCTGCCGGCTTGATGGTTAATTACCTTTATGACCTG
Organism: Polynucleobacter sp. Nonnen-W13; assembly: GCF_018881735.1. NCBI lineage: Bacteria > Pseudomonadati > Pseudomonadota > Betaproteobacteria > Burkholderiales > Burkholderiaceae > Polynucleobacter > Polynucleobacter sp. Nonnen-W13. Next base: position 543,400 of record NZ_JACVPU010000001.1, read on the forward strand.
GGAAGCGTGGAGGATAACCACGAGCGCTTTGCCAATGGTGAAATCGTATATTCCAGGGCTGTAGCTCGCCTCATGGCTCCCTAGTGTTTTCCCTTGTGCGGACTTTTGCAGCAAGCCTTAAGTGCCCTTAAAATAGGCGCTGAAATATATATATGAAGTCAATCATGAGATTGATACAAAAGGAGACGAAATGTTTAATCAAAAAAACAAGTCAGTATTTTCTTTGAGCTTGCTTAAGAAAGCAGCTTTTTTAGTCTGCGCTGTCCCTCTTGCTGTATTTGCGCAAGAGTGGCCAGTTAAGCAGGTCACATTCTTAAATCCGTTCCCAGCCGGTGGTGGAACAGATGCTTTTGCAAGACCTTTGGCTGCGCAGTTAACAGAGCAATTAGGTAAGCAATTCATTATTGATAACCGCGGTGGTGCAGGTGGTACCGTTGGCGCCTCAGTTGCTGCTAAAGCTGCTCCAGATGGTTACACCTGGTTCATCGGTGCTACCCACCACACCATTGCACCTTCGATGTATAAGAATTTAGATTACGACATCGAGAAGAGTTTTATTCCAGTTGCGATGATTGCTAACGTACCGCAGGTCTTAGTGGTGAATCCACAGCGCGTGAGCGCACGCAATGCTAAAGAGTTCATTGAGCTCATGAAGAAGAATCCAGGTAAATACAATTTTGCCAGCGCGGGTAGTGGCACAGTCCATCACCTAGCAGGCGAATTATTTAAGATTCAGACCGGAACCTTTATTACCCACATTCCTTATCGTGGCGCTGGCCCAGCAATGAATGATTTATTGGCTGGTCAGATTGACTTGGAGTTTGATGGTCTTGCTACTTCTGCCCCTCAGATTAATGCTGGAAAGTTAGTGGCAATTGCTTTGGCTTCAAATAAGCGTTCCCCTGCGATTCCGAATGTACCTACTTTCAAAGAAGCTGGCTTACCTGACTACGAAGTGTCTACCTGGTACTCTATTTTTGCTCCAGCTGGTACTCCTAAACCGATCGTAGACAAAATGATTGTTGAAGTACAAAAGGCCTTAAATACGCCTAAGCTTAAATCGATCTGGGAAAAGAACGGTTCTGACACCCCTAATTTGTATGGTGAGGCGTTCGGCAAGCAGGTTCGTGCTGACGTAGTACGTTGGTCTTCAGTAGTTAAGAAATCTGGCGCTACGTTAGATTAATTAGTAAGCGGTTTAATTGTTTGGTTTTTTGAGGCTCGAATGAATTTATATTCTTTATTGGAAACAGGTTTTCCAAAAGATAAGCAGGCTTGTGCATTGGAAACGCATGATGGTTTGTACTACTCCTGGAGTGATCTGGAGCGCGCTACTTCTAAGATGGCAAACCTCCTTAAGAGCCTCAAATTACCAGCAGGATCTCGTATTGCTGTTCAGGTTGAAAAGTCACCTGAGGCACTTTTTCTGTATCTGGCTACTGTAAAAGCAGGATATGTTTACCTGCCTCTAAATACCGCCTATCAAGCAGCAGAGATTCAATACTTTCTAGAGAATGCTGAGCCTGCAGTAGTTGTATGTAGCAGCAAAAACTTCTCATGGGTATCTAAGGTTGCTTTTAAAGCCGGCACTAGGCATGTTTTCACCCTAGATGAGGATCGCAAAGGCACCTTATTAGAGCGTGCTGCTGGTCAAGGTGATAAGTTCAAAACTGTTGCTGTAAAGGATGATGATTTAGCAGCTATCTTGTATACCTCTGGCACAACCGGTCGCAGCAAGGGCGCAATGCTGACCCATAAGAACTTGGGAAGTAATGCGCAAGTATTACAGAAGTTTTGGGGCTGGAAAAAAGGTGATGTCTTATTGCATGCACTCCCAATCTTCCATGTTCACGGATTATTTGTGGCTGCGCATGGGGCATTAATTAACGGCAGCAAAATGATCTGGTTGCCACGCTTGGACACTACGCAACTGATTCATCACATGCCAAATTCGACTGTGATGATGGGTGTGCCTACTTTCTACGTACGCCTACTGGCCGATAAAAACTTTAATAAGAGCGTTGCACGCAATATGCGTCTGTTTGTGTCGGGCTCTGCGCCATTGTTGACGGAAACATTTAATTCTTTCAAAGAAGTCATTGGCCAGCCAATTCTTGAGCGCTATGGCATGAGTGAAACCGTGATGCTCGTTTCTAATCCCTATAAAGGTAATCGCGTCGGTGGGTCGGTTGGCTTGCCTCTACCCGGTGTCAAAGTGCGCGTGGTGAATGAAAGCAATCAGCCTTGCGGCCTTGATGAAATTGGCAGTATTCAAGTGAAGGGCCCAAATATATTTAAGGGCTACTGGCGTATGCCAGAAAAAACAGCCGAAGAATTTACTAAAGACGGCTGGTTTAAAACGGGTGACGTGGGTCGCTGGGGTGGTGATGCTAATGGTGGTAAAGCACCTCAAGATTACCTCTGTATCGTTGGTCGCAGTAAGGATTTAATTATTTCTGGTGGCTACAACGTTTACCCCAAAGAGATCGAAAGTTTTATCGATGATATGGATGGTGTAGATGAGAGTGCTGTGATTGGTATTCCGCATCCTGATTTTGGTGAGGCAGTAATGGCGGTAGTAGTGCCAAAAGCAGGCGCCAAGCTGGACGCGCAGGCCATGATCGCAACACTAAAAACGCAAATTGCAAATTTTAAGATTCCAAAGCGTTTAGAGATTGTTTCTGACTTACCTCGCAACGCAATGGGCAAGGTTCAAAAGAATATTCTGCGTCAGCAATACACTAGCTAAGAGCGGTAAAAGAGTTTATTAAAAACCAAATGCCTTGCGGCTTTCATTAAACATGAAGGCTGCAAGCATAAAGAGCATCACCCCGAAGATGCGTTTGAGTTGAGCTACATTGAGTTTCCTGGCCATCTTTGCGCCCAGTGGGGCAGTAAATATACTGACTGCCACAATGCAGAGTACTGCTGGAACATAAACAAATCCAAGTGATCCTTCGGGAAGATGGGGATTGCCCCAGCTGCCATACATGTAGCCGATCGTTGCTGCAGCTGCAATCGGAAATCCTAAACCTGAAGAGCTGGCCATCGCGGTATGTGGTTTGACATTGCACCAAAGCATAAATGGCACAGTAATAAATGCTCCGCCTGCACCTACTAGGCTTGCAATTACACCCGTTAGTGCTCCGAACGAGAAAAGGCCAACGGCACCGGGTAATTCTCGTCCAGCTGCAGGCTTTTTATTGATGATCATTTGGATCGAGGTGTAGACAATAAACATGGCGAAGAATAGGGATAGCCAAGAAGTATTGATTGCCTCAAAAATCTCACTACCACCAACTAGGCTGCCAATCACTAGGCCGGGACTAAGTGCTGCCACTAGCTTCCAATCGATAGCGTGATGTTTGTGATGCGCCCAGATGGCTGAAGTGGTGGTAAAGAGTATGGTTGCCATGCCAGTTGCGATAGCCATATGTACGATGACGTTTTGGCCAAATCCTAAATGATTGAACACCACAATCATGAATGGCACCAAAATCATGCCACCTCCAATACCTAGGAGGCCTGCAAGGAAGCCCGAGATGCTCCCACATAACATCAGCATGGCGATATCGGCTATTGACATGAATTCCCCGCCTTAGCCGCTAGGCCGTCATCCTGAACCCTAAGGTTCAAGGTGGAACGGCTACTCTGCTTCGGGTGCATTAAGAAATTCAGGGAGTGAACAGCGCGAGGCTGCCACTGTGAAAATTCGAAACGCTCACGCCCACAGTGTAAAGATCGTTCCTGATGCTTGCGCATCGGTTCAAGGAACTATTGGCCTTGGCGAACCAGGCAGGGAAAGGGTTTGCATCAGGGCATCTACTTGATCTTCCAGGGCATAAATTTCATTCTGGAGTCGAGTAATTTCTTCTGAATGAGAGCTGGATGAGCCGCTCTGTACGGAAGCAAGTTGAGCTGATGTTTGTAATTTAATGAGATCACCTGCAATTTTTAGTGCAGCCATCATGCTTGCACGTTCAATACTACGGTTGCCACCATTAATTGCCAGTTGGATTTGCTCATCAACTAATGTGCAGGCTGCACGAAGTAGTGGCTCATGCTCAGTACTCGTGGCTAGAGTAATTTTTTGACCTGCGAGGGTTACTTCAATGCGTTGTTGGCTCATTGTCATCCTCTGGGTTAGTTGGTGTCGCGGGCTCACTGAGTAAGTTCAATTGACGCCCATCACTCTGCTCTGGTAGACGACTCAAAATATGCTGAACCCGTTTTTGTGCATCCTCAATCTTATTCTCAAGTTGGACGCGATCCTGATGCAGTGCTTTTACGGCATCAGAAATTAGCTGAATTTTTCCAGCTAGCCTCTGCAAAGATGCGGCTATTGAATCAGACTCAGTAGAGTCGCTTGGGACGTGAGGGGGGTACTCGGTCATATAGGCATTGTAGCCTTAGGGAAATGCTTTGTGGAACCCCCGATTTTGGGCTTAGTTGGGCAGAGCCACCCAATCACTACCAAGCTTTTCTAATCGAATGCGGCCGTCAAATAGCGCAATCAGGGCTTGATGGGTGGCGGGATCTTGACTGGACCCTTGAAAATGCAGTTTGCCTTTATCGAGCATGATCACATGGTCCGCTCGGAGTGCGAAATGAATCTCATGTAAAACGGTCACCAAGGTTTTGCCTTGACCCAGTAAATTGCCTTGCCATTGTAAAAAATCAGCTTGATGCGGGGGGTCTAAGTTGGCGAGCGGCTCATCCATTAAGAGAATGTCGGAGCCCACCGCAAGTAGGCGTGCCAATAAAGCCCGCTGACGTTCACCCCCAGATAGTTGGCTTAGAGGGCGATGTCGTAAATGCCAAGCGTCACTCTGCCTCAAGGCTTCCTCGATAAGCAGATGATCAGTTGGAGAGGGTAGATGCAGCCATCCTTGATGAGGCATGCGCCCCAACATGACAGTCTCGTAAACGCTGAGAGAGTCACCAAACTCATCTCTTGTATTCGAGCCTTGATCAAGCCAGGCAATTTTCTTTGCAAGATCTTTATGGGCAAATGTAGATAGATCTACCCCATCAATGGTGATTGAGCCATCCCACTTGAGTAAGCCAGCTATCGCTTGCAGGAGAGATGATTTACCTGCACCATTAGGACCAATAACACTAGTCCATTTTCCTTGTGGAATATCTAAATTTAAATCTGAAAGAATCGCGCATGGACCTCGATATATATTGAGTTGGTAGATTTTCATGTATGCGCCTCAAGGGAGGTTCGCCGTAGCAGTGCCAGTAGATAGAGGCCACCTAAGACTGCCGTGACCACGCCAACCGGAATTTCAATTGGAGCAAAGAGGGTGCGCGCAACCAGATCTGAACTCAGTAACAAGATTCCGCCACCAAGGCAGGAAAATAATAGTTGCACTCGTTGTCTTCCGCCAGCCAACTTTCTTACTAAGTGCGGAGCCGCCAATCCAACAAAAGCTACCAAGCCAGTTTGAGCAACAGCGCAACCTGTCGCAAGAGCAAGGATGCCAATCAATACAAGGCGTAGTTGATCTAAAGGTAAGCCTAAAGTGCGGGCTGTATTTTCACCTAGTGATAGCGCATCGAGTACAGGGCTAATGATGAGTGTGACAAGCAAGCAAAGTGCTAATGCGATCGCCATCATCTCTACGCCAGACCAATTGAGTAGAGTGGTATTACCCAACATGAATGACTGAATGCTTTGAAAGAGATCAGGTCGAATGAATGTGAATAAAGAGTTAGCTGCTCCCAAAATTACACTGATTACCACTCCAGATAATAAGAGGCGCAAGGAACTACGGTAGCCACCCGCCAAAATTAATGAGGCCAACACACCAATTAACGCTCCAAGAAATGCACTACCATTAAGACCAATCAGTTCTATCCAAGTGTTTCCAAGATAGCCAAAGCAAAGGATGCTACCAACTCCCAGGAGTGCGCCCGATGCGCTTCCTAGCAAGTAGGGGTCGGCTAGAGGATTGCGAAACAGGCTTTGAGCAATACCGCCAGCAAGCCCAAGTAAGGCACCTGCAAGGTAAGCGCCCAATGATCGCGGCAATCGAATATCAAAAACAAGGGCTTGGTCGGATCCAATGAAATTCCAGCTGGCACCAGTACTGCCAAGCAGCGTACCTAGCAATACTAATACTGCGCTGAAAATAAGCAGACTAGATAGCTTTCCAAGAAAATGATTTTTTTGCATTATGGAGATGATGACATCTTCTCTTGTATACATTGAGAAATGATTAGTGCTGCCTCTCCCATGCGTGGTCCGGGGCGAACTAAGACATCATTCTGATCAGCGGTAAAACTGCAGATGCGATTTCTCTTTGCAGCTGGAATTGAATTCCATCCAGGACGCTTCTGAATATCTTTAGTAGTAGATTCGGTGAGGAGGATCACATCAGGCTTAGCCTGCACCACAAACTCAGGATTGATTTTAGGAAACGGTCCGAGAGATTCTGGAATGATATTAATCAAATTTAACTGAGTCAGAATTTCCCCGATAAAGGAGCTTCTACCTGCTGCAAATGGCGCAGGATTTACCTCAAAGTACACGCTAATATTTCCACCCTTGGAAGAGAGTTGTTTATTGGCGCGCATGATCTCCTTCTGAATCTGATTCCAAACTCGCGTACTCTCGGATGTGCCCAGTAAAGTATCTAGCTTTTTAAGGGCTCGCTCCTCGTCACCCATCGATTTAACATCGAGTGCAAATGTTCTGACCCCTAAAGAGTTGAGTCTTGCAATCGCGGGTGAGGCTTTTTCCAGCAACACAACATCTGGCTTGAGTTGCACGATACGCTCGATATTGATATCCCCCATACCGCCTAGCTTAGGTAATTCTTGAATTGATAGTGGCCAATTTGAGAATCGGTCTACCCCAACTAAAGCATCACACTTTCCCAAGGCACAAACAGACTCAGTGAGAGAGGGGAGAAGACTTACAACACGCTGTGGTGGTTTATCAAGCGTCACCATAACACCCCGATCATCAAATACTGAAACTGGCGTAGCAAAAGCGGCCAAGGAAAACCCTAAAAAGAATAAAAGAGCCCCAATCAGCAAATGGCTAGAGCGGGTAGAGGGCCGCGTGAGATTATCTACGTTCATTTGCTTTACTAGAAATTGTATTTAGCGCTTATAAAGTAGGACCGCCTATCGCTTGGGTAATAGAAGTAACTGGGCGCAAGTCCCCCGCTAGACTTGGTAATCCATGCATACCCACCCGTAGTCCCATATAAAGAGTTGCCTATATTTTTTATAGTGAACTTAGCCTCAAATTTATCAAATGTATAGTTGATGTACGTATCAGCCACGGTGTAAGCTGGAATCAAGTTTAAGGAGCTATAGTCACTTAATCCAGCATCATAGTGTTGGCTGCCTACGTAGTTCACAACGCTGCCTAATGACCAGCTCTTGTCTAGAAGATAATTTAACCTTGCGTTTAGTAGTAAATCGGGAGAGAGTGCCACAGAGTTGCCGGAATACGGGCCATTCGCATAAACAGATTTTTGGAATTTCCCCCCTGTTGATAGTGTGATTTTATTTGTCAGGGGCGAGGATCCATCTAAAGATATACCCTTTCTATTAATGTTGTATTCGGAGTTAACATTCAAACCACTATCCATGTCATAGCGAATTTCGTTCTGCGTAACTGATGAAAACATCGCGCCATTTAGATTGACGATGCTTGAAATCCAATTGCCACCAATTTCATAGGACTGGGTAGTTTGTGGCTTTAAAATCCCGCTAAAGACCCTGTTGTAATCAGCATCAAATCCCCAAAATTCATCAATATTTGGAAAGCGATAGGATTGATTCCATTTGACATACAGTTTTTGGTTCTTAAGGTAACTGTAGTTGAGAGCTAAGTCTCCCGCATTTGCTGAGTAATTCTGGGCGCCATTTGTGGCTTGTGTGTTAGTGGTTAAGCTGTTGTCATAAGCTGTGGCTTTTTGTGTTTGGTGTCTAAATCCACCAATAAAGTCAATGCTATCTATCAGGGCTAACTTGGCTATTCCATAGATCGACTGGTTTAACAATGAAGCAGATTGCGTACTTTGGTGATATGTATTTGGATTACTTATTTTATTTGCTGCGTTCATGGCGGAGTAAGTATTGGGGCTATAAGCGCTATATCCACCTTGAGTGGATTGGTTGAATTCATAACCCAATATTCCACTTCCTAGGCCATTGAAATTCGACTTAACTCGAGGACTCAAATTCATTGTCCATCCGTTTAAATTTCCATTGCCAGCGCCATAGTTTCCCACGGCAATAGCTGTTGAGCTGTCATAGTAAGGGTTGTAGGAAAAGACGGATTTGTTAGAGTAATATCCATCAAGCTCCGCGATGTTGCCGCCTTGCAAATCCTTGGTTCCTCCAAATCTAATTCCAGAGTTGCTTACTGTGGTGTTAGATCCTACGTTATTAAATTTTGCGGATTGCGGATTTCCGGAGCCCACTTGACCGACCACTCCGCCTGGATTTTGAGCATTTGTATAGGCATAAAATAAATCAGCATAGATTTTGTCAAGACCGCCAAAAGACTGGGTAATTTTTCCATCAACGGCATATGCATTCGCTGCAGAGTTTTGCCTCCAGCCCTGAGTATTCGAACTATTCGCAGTAACTTGGTATGTGGTGCGATCAATGCTATCCCTAAGAATTGCGTTGCTTATTGCAGTCCCAAAGCTACCATAAGTAATGCTAGCTTGATTTAATTTTGTTCTGGTTCCATTTGTAATGATGTTAATGACACCTCCCACGGCACCGTTACCATATTGAACGCTGGCACCACCTTGCAGGATTTCAATTCTCTCGATCGAATCTATTGGAATTGATGCCCAATTTACCCCGCCTGAGTCAATTGGATTAATCCGTTGGCCATCAACTAACACTAGGGTGTTACTGTTGGCAGTTGGGCCGAAACCACCCATATCAACAGTAGCATCTAAATTGAGTTGTCCGCCATTTGTGCTTCTGACATTGAGGCCTCCAATTTGTGAAAGCACGTCAGGAATGTTATTCGATGTGGAGTTTGCAATTTCATCGCGTGTTATCACCTTGACGTTTGCTGGAACTTCGTTAAGGTTTTCTTCAAAACGTGAGCCCGAGACAATGACTGTCGACTGAGAATTTTCAGCGATTACCGCCGTGCTAAGCGTTACTGCTGCGCCACAAAGTAGGGCGACTATCGCCTTATTACTGAACTGCTGTTTCATGATGAACCTTCTGCCTTCGAATCACCTAGCTAACTTCCCCGTAAGCTGGGTCGAACAGAATTTCACATTGTGAGAGCTCAGGCGTCAATTGGGCATCATGCCAGATTGGCAGGGGATGCTTCATTGGCGCGCGAAGGTCCCCGTCCGCAAAATTCCACCTGTCTTGGCCGGTATCCGGGCTAGTAAACATCAGAATCTGGCCTTCCCATGCAATTGACGCGCACAGTGGCTTATTCAGACTCCTGACACCTTAACCTTGAGGTTAGGATGCATTTACTTACCGTTGCGGGGGCAGCACACGTTTAGTGTTTCCCGTTTAACTCTATTGCATTGCAACAAAGCACCACGACGTTTTAATTCTATCCTATCAATAGGGGTTTCACTAATGTGAATAACAAAAAAGCCTACAATGCACGCTCTAGGAACAAGGATTCATGACAGCATTAGACAAACATCCCGAAAAAAACCTGATTCGTTTGCAGTTGAGCCAAAACTCGGTGTTAAAAAGCCTAGATCCTGAAGCAATGGCTGATTTAGAGCGTAACTTGGTGATCTCAGACCTCAAAAAATCAGAAATCCTGCTTCATCAAGGCGACCATCAGATGGAGCAATATTTTGTTTTAGATGGGATTTTGAAGCGCATTGTCTCTAGTGCGGATGCAAAAGAAATGATTTTGCGTTTCGCCATCGAAAAAGATATTGAAACAAGTTATGCAGCTTGGCGCCTTAAGACGGCGGCCCCATATAGCATTGCTTCGGTAACCAAGGCTCGGGTTGCCCGTATGCCCCTTAAAAAGTGGGCTGAATTTCTGGATGCCCACAAGCCCCTCAAAGAGAGTTTTGAGTTTGAAGTGATGCGCTTAATGAGTGAGATCATGGCGCACACAATCACCCTGCACATGCTGGATGCGCCAGGTCGGGTAGAGCGGTTTTTGCGTAAATACGAAGACTTATTTGAGTTACTCCCTAAAAAAGAGTTGGCTGCCTACCTCAATCTCTCCCCAGAGACACTGAGTCGCCTTAAAACAAAGCATAAAGAGCTCTTTGTCTAGATAGCAGGGCTAGATGTTTCTAGATTTCAGGGGAAATTGACCGAAGTCAATGATGAACCTGGTCCCAGAGCCTAACATTCATATCAGCCTTAACGGGAGAGATTTTGTTACCCGTGGCACTACTAATAACTTAATTGGAGACAGTTAGCGAAAGCTAAATTGCACCGAGCGTACTTTACGTTCGGGCGGTGTAATTAACTATAAATTTCTATGACAACAGATAATCAAAATACCCAAGTCACTGATGGTTTTCATCTCGTCATCGATGCTTTAAAAGCAAATGACTTAGACACCATTTTTGGTCTCGTTGGTATTCCAATTACCGACCTATGCCGCTTGGCTCAAGCTGAAGGTTTGCGCTTCATTGGTTTTCGTCATGAGCAGCATGCTGGTAACGCTGCAGCGATTGCAGGTTATATGACTCAAAAGCCTGGTATCTGCATGACTGTTTCTGCACCAGGTTTCTTGAACGGATTAACAGCATTGGCAAATGCCACTGTGAACTGCTTCCCAATGATTTTGATTTCTGGTTCAAGTGAGCGCGAGATCGTTGACTTGCAACAAGGTGACTACGAAGAGATGGATCAGCTCAATGCGGCTAAGCCGTATTGCAAAGCGGCATACCGTATTAATCACATTGAAGATATCGGCATCGGTTTTGCGCGCGCAATTCGTGCAGCCGTTTCTGGTCGTCCAGGCGGTGTGTACCTAGACTTGCCGGCACAGCTGTTAGCTCAAACAATGCCTGTTGAAGAAGCTAAGAAATCGATCTTTAAAGTTATCGATCCAGTTCCACGTCAAATCCCTGCGGCAGATGCAGTAGAGCGTGCATTGAATGTATTGAAGAGTGCTAAGCGCCCACTGATTTTGTTGGGTAAGGGCGCTGCTTATGCTCAAGCTGATGCTGACATTCGTGCATTGATTGAAAAGTCTGGTATCCCATACTTGCCAATGTCGATGGCTAAAGGTCTGTTGCCAGATAATCATCCACAATCTGCTTCTGCTGCACGTTCATTTGTATTGGCTGAGGCTGATGCGGTGATGTTGGTTGGTGCGCGCTTGAACTGGTTGCTTGCGCACGGTAAGGGCAAGACATGGGGCAAAGATCCTAAGAAATTTATTCAGATTGATATTCAATCAAATGAAGTGGACAGCAACGTACAAATCGATGCCCCGTTGATTGGCGATATCGGTTCTGTTGTTGGCGAACTCTTAAAAGGTATTGCTTCAGTTCCAAAGCCTTCTGCTGAGTGGATCGGCGCGATCAATGAGAAGAAAGATAAGAACTTGGCAAAGATGGCTGAGACTCTTGCTAAAGAAGCTTCACCGATGAACTTCCATGGCGCTTTGCGTGCTATTCGTGATGTGATCAAAAAGAACCCAGATGTGAACTTGGTTAACGAAGGCGCAAATACACTCGACTATTGCCGTGCCATTGTTGATATGTACAAGCCACGTAAACGTTTTGACTCCGGTACTTGGGGCATTATGGGTATTGGTATGGGCTACGCCATTGGTGCTGCTGTAACGAGCGGCTTGCCTACAGTTGCGGTTGAGGGCGATAGCGCATTTGGTTTTAGCGGTATGGAGTTAGAAACTATTTGTCGCTATAACCTACCAATCACAACAGTTGTGTTTAACAACAACGGTGTTTACCGCGGAACTGACGTGAATCCTACTGGCGGTACAGATGTAGCACCAACAGTATTCGTGAAAAATGCCCGTTACGACAAAATGATTGAGGCATTTGGTGGCGTTGGTTACTACGTGACTACCCCGGCGGAGTTAGAGGCTGCATTGACTAAAGCGATTGCTGAAGGCAAGCCTGCTTTGATCAACGCTGTGATTGATGAAACTGCTGGTACAGAAAGTGGACGTTTAACTAACTTAAATCCATCAACTGCTGCTGGTAAGAAGTAATATTTTTTGAACTGAATTTAGCAATAAATAAGCAATACTTTAAGGAGAATCAAACATGACTAAACCATTAGACGGTATTCGCATCATCGATTTCACACACGTGCAAGCTGGTCCTGCATGTACTCAGCTGTTGGCTTGGTACGGTGCTGACGTTATTAAAGTTGAGCGTCCAGGCTCTGGCGACGTAACTCGTAGCCAGTTGCGCGATATTCCAGGTGCAGATGCTTTGTATTTCACGATGTTGAATGGTAATAAGCGTTCTTTGACTTTGGATACCAAGACTCAAGAAGGTAAAGAAGTTTTAGAGAAGATGATTAAGACTTCTGACGTTATGGTTGAGAACTTCGGTCCAGGCGCTTTAGATCGCATGGGTTTTAGCTGGGCGCGCATTCAGGAATTAAATCCAAAGATGATCATGGCTTCTGTTAAAGGCTTTAGCGATGGTCACTCATATGAAGACTTAAAGGTTTATGAAAACGTTGCTCAGTGTGCTGGCGGTGCCGCTTCCACAACTGGTTTCTGGGATGGTCCTCCAACAGTTTCTGCTGCTGCTTTGGGCGATAGCAACACTGGTATGCACTTGGCCATTGGTATTTTGACTGCATTGATGCAGCGTCAAAAAACTGGCAAAGGTCAGAAAGTATCTTGCTCAATGCAAGATGCTGTATTGAACTTGTGCCGCGTTAAATTGCGTGACCAACAGCGTTTAGATAAAGTTGGTTATCTCGAAGAGTACCCACAGTACCCACACGGTACATTCTCTGACGTAGTACCACGTGGCGGTAACGCTGGTGGTGGCGGTCAGCCAGGCTGGGTATTGAAGTGTAAGGGTTGGGAAACAGATCCAAATGCTTATATCTATTTCACAATTCAAGGTCATGCTTGGGAGCCAATTACTAAAGCTTTGGGCAAGCCAGAGTGGGCAACTGATCCAGCGTACATGACTGCAGAAGCACGTCAAGATAAGATTTTTGATATCTTCGCAACAATTGAAGAGTGGCTCAAGGATAAGACGAAGTACGAAGCTGTGGATATCCTCCGTAAGTTCGATATCCCTTGCGCACCAGTCCTGTCAATGAAGGAATTGGCTGCATCACCTGACTTGCGTAAGAGTGGTTCTATCGTTGAAGTGGATCACAAGGTACGCGGTAAGTACTTGACTATCGGTAGTCCAATCAAGTTCTCTGATTTGGAAATCGAAGTAGGTCCATCACCAGTATTGGGTGAGCATACTAATGAAGTATTGGCTGACCTCGGCTATAGCGCTGATGACATCGCTAAGCTGCATGCAGCAAAAGCAGTCTAATAACGATTAGTAGTATTTGTTTCGGCTTTAAAGGCGCCCCTTGTGGGCGCCTTTTTTATATATTGTCGGTATCAAAAGAGCGTTGCTCGATTTCGAAAAAGCCCTAATTCTGCAGCTAAATAGCTATTCTTGGGCATTAATCACTAAGATGCCCAATAAATAGGCATCCCGGATTCCGCCAACATCCGGCGCTGGTAAAATTGCCCTAATTCAAAATTTCATTCTTATTAGGACTTTAATCATGGCAAAAGCATTAGAAGGGGTCAAAATTCTTGACTTCACGCATGTTCAATCTGGCCCAACTTGTACCCAGCTGCTTGCTTGGTTTGGTGCCGATGTAATCAAAGTAGAAAAATCTGGTGAGGGTGATGCTACCCGTGGCCAATTGCGCGATATCCCGGATGCGGATAGTTTGTATTTCACAATGCTGAACCATAACAAGCGTTCAATCACTGTTAATACGAAAACTCCAAAAGGTAAAGAAATTCTAGAGCGTCTGATTAAAGAGTGTGATGTTCTAGTTGAAAATTTTGCTCCTGGCGCATTAGATCGCATGGGTTTTTCTTGGGAGCGTATTCAAGAACTCAATCCTATGATGATCATGGCTTCAGTAAAAGGTTTTGGTCCCGGTCCTTATGAGGACTGTAAGGTTTATGAGAACGTGGCGCAGTGCGCTGGTGGATCAGCATCGACCACAGGCTTTGATGATGGCCCTCCGATGGTTACTGGTGCGCAAATTGGTGATAGCGGCACTGGATTACATTTAGCTCTAGGTATCGTGACAGCTCTGTATCAGCGCACACACTCTGGTCGTGGTCAAAAAGTATTGGCAGCGATGCAAGATGCTGTATTAAATTTATGCCGCGTGAAGCTGCGTGATCAACAGCGCTTAGAGCGTAACGGCTTGATGCAAGAGTACCCACAATTCCCTAACGGAGAGTTTGGTGACTCTGTACCTCGTGCTGGTAACGCCTCCGGTGGTGGTCAACCAGGCTGGATTGTGAAATGTAAAGGTTGGGAAACAGATCCAAACTCCTATATGTACGTTATCGTGCAAGCGCCAGTTTGGGAGGCAGTCTGTAAAGTGATTGGTCGCGAAGATTGGATTACGGATGTGCGTTTTGCATCTCCAATGGCTCGCCTCCCGCATTTGATGGAAATCTTTGGTGAAATTGAAAAATGGACGATGACTAAGACCAAGTTTGAAGTCATGGATATTCTGAACAAATACGACATTCCATGCGGCCCAATTTTGTCAATGAAAGAAATCGCAGAAGAGCCCGCATTGCGTGCGACTGGAACTGTAGTTGAAGTAGATCATCCAATTCGTGGCAAGTACCTTACTGTAGGTAATCCAATCAAGATGTCTGACAGTCCCACTGATGTGACGCGTTCACCATTATTAGGTGAACACACCGATGAAATTCTGAGTGAGTTGGGTTATTCAACCGACGAGCTAATTGCTCTACGCCACGATAAGGTGATCTAAGATGCGGGTTGCGCTGATTGGTAGTGCTGATTTTGGTAAGGCAGCCTTAGAGGCTTTTTTGGATCGTGGCGATGAAGTCGTTGCTGTGTTTTGTCCGCCTGATAATCCTAAGTCGACCAAGCCTGAAGTGTTGAAAGAAGCCGCTATTGCAAAGGGTTTAGCACCTTTGCAATTTGCTTCTCTCAAGGGGCCTGAAGCAGCGCAAGCGATGATAGATAGCAAGGCTGATATTTGCGTCATGGCCTATGTGCTCCAGTTCGTGCCCCAAGAGCTTTGTAAGATACCAAAACATGGCACGATTCAATATCACCCATCACTACTGCCGAAATATCGTGGCCCTAGCGCTATCAATTGGGCGATCGCATTAGGTGAAGAGAAGACGGGCTTAACAATCTTCCGACCATCTGACGGATTGGACGAGGGCGAAGTAATCTTGCAAAAAGAGGTTGTGATTGGGCCTAATGACACTCTAGGTAAGGTGTACTTTGATCATCTTTTCCCAGTTGGCATTAAAGCATTGCTTGAAGCTGCAGATCTAGTGGTGGCCAATCAGCATCAAGAAGTTATCCAAGATGAATCGCTGGCAAATTATGAAGGTTGGTTTGGTGTTGATGCAGCTCAAATTCATTGGGCTACTCATATCAATCAGATCTTCAACTTGATTCGTGCATCTAACCCGGCGCCAGGTGCTTGGACTAAATTTGGTGAGCAAAAAGTCCAGATCTACGATTGCCACAAGCATGTAGTGGCTACCTTCGGCGCGGTTAAAGGCAAGCCTGGTGAAATCACCCAAATTACTTCGGACTCGTTCTTTGTAGCTTGTCATGGCGGACAAATCGAAGTCCTCAAGGCAAAAGGCGCGTCAGGAAAAGTAACGGGTGCCGAATTAGCTAAAGAGTTGAACTTAGCGACAGGTCAGTTCTTCGCTCTGTAAATCGCGTTGCAAAGCGGATGATTGGAGATTAAATCTCTAAGTTATCAATCAAACGTGTTTTACCTAGCTTGGCAGCCGTCAAAATAACTAAAGGTTCGCCTGATTGCAGGCTTTGATTGGAGGCAGGCGCTAAATCACTTTGCTGGCGTATGGCAATATAGTCTGGTTGCCAACCCCGGCCAGTCAGAAGATCCACAGCGAGATTTTCAATCTCGACCAGCGAATGCGTATTGCGCTCACTCAAATTCAGCACGCGAGCACGAACTTGCTGCAAGACTTTTTGAAGTTCAGGTGCTTCTAGACGTTCTTCATTGGAGAGATAACCATTGCGAGAAGAGAGGGCAAGACCATCTTCTGCACGAATCGTTTCTCCTGGGATGATGTCTACAGGTAGGGCAAATTGTTTGGCCATCTGGCGAATGATCATCAGTTGCTGGTAATCTTTTTTGCCGAAGACTGCTACTTTGGGTTGTACGCACGATAGGAGCTTGAGTACAACAGTACAAACACCTTTAAAGAAGCCGGGGCGGAATTCGCCCTCAAGAATATCTCCTAATTGCTGTGGCGGATCTACGCGGTATTCCTGAGGCTGCGGATATAGGTCTCGCTCAGTGGGTGCAAACAAGATATACACACCTTCTTTTTCAAGTTTATCGATATCTGCCTGCATGGTGCGCGGGTAGCTATCAAAATCTTCATTTGGACCAAACTGTAGGCGGTTCACAAAGATGCTAGCGACTACGGGATCACCATGTTGCCTAGCAAGACGCATTAGTGATAAATGACCTTCATGGAGATTGCCCATGGTTGGCACAAAAGAAGCGCGATTTTGTCCGCGCAAATGGTCGCGCAACTCTTGTATATCGCTAATAATTTTCATGCAACAGGGGTATAGGCAAGGCGAACGTAGATTGGAGCGTATGGCTCTGCTTGGGTAATTTCAACTAAAGCCTCGCGTGAGAGCTCTAGCATCGCAATGAAGTTTACGATAACTATTGGAATGCCTTTGCCAGATTTAATAGCCTCTTCAAATAACTCACCAAACTCAACAAAGCGTGTGTTTTGTAAGCGACGCAAAATGCGCGTCATGAAATCTCGAACAGATAACTCCTCACGGGTAATCGTATGGTGTTGATTTAGTTTTGCACGGTGCAGTACGTCACGCCAAGCCATTTGCAGATCATCTTGATTGACCTCAGGCCAGGTCACTGCAACAGTAGTGTCAACATAACCATGAGCGATTTGAAAGTCACGTCCTTGTTGCGGAATTTGGTCAAGCTCTTGTGCAGCCAATTTCATGCGCTCGTACTCTAGGAGGCGGCGAACCAATTCTGCACGAGGATCTTCAACCTCTTCATCGCTATCGGCCTTCTTCATTGGCAAGAGCATGCGAGATTTAATCTCGATCAACATGGCTGCCATTAAAAGATATTCGGCAGCAAGTTCTAAGTTGTGATGGCGGATTTGATCGATGTAGCTCAGGTACTGCTGAGTAACCTGTGCCATTGGAATATCAAGTACATTGAAATTCTGTTTACGAATCAGGTAAAGCAGAAGATCAAGCGGACCTTCAAACGCCTCTAGAAAAACTTCTAGGGCATCTGGCGGAATATAGAGATCTGTTGGAAGCTTAAAAAGCGGCTCGCCATATAGTTTGGCGAATGCCGAAGACATCCCATCAGTAACCGATGGTGTGCTATCAAGCAACTCTGTTTGAACGCTTGGCTCTGCTCCCAAGGCATTGCTTGAGTTAGTCATTCGAATACACGTAAGCGCGTTGTTTTAATTTAGCTGCTTGAGCGCGACGCTGATCTTCAATAGTTAACGGCTCTTTATCCCAAAGGAGGGCGCGACCAGCTTGCTGGCCAGCTTCGAGATCTGGTTTCTCGGATTTGAGCTCATTTAAGAACTGGGTGAATTCGGATGTATACCTAGCCATCATATTTCCTAAAATTCTTATTTAATTCAATAACTTACAAAAAATACTGCGAGGCAATGTATTGCCTAGGACACCATTATTAACGATTTTTCCTACAAACCTGCCGACTTTTTGGCTAATTCTTAAAAATCAGCCCTTTTGGGGTCTTTTTTAGAGGTTTGCTGCCAATAAAGCCTCAATTTGAGGCGCTTCAACGCGCGTCATAAGGTGTTTATAGGGCTTGATCGGATTTTGGCTGGAGAGAGGTGTTTTCACGTCATTCCAGGTCATGGCTGGCACAGAGAGGAAGTCCTCAACCCCGGCCGTGACTTCTGGCAGTACTGGCTTGAGATAAAGACTTAATAAACGGAATGCCTCTAAGGTGATGCTGCAGACTCGCTGCAAGTCAGACTCGCGCTCAGGATCTTTGGCGACTTCCCAAGGTTTATTTTCGTCAACAAAAGCATTGACCTTGTCAGCCAACTCCATGATGGTGCGCAATGCCTTGGCATATTCACGCGCTTCATACAGGCCGGCAATTTTTTCACTAGCAGATGCAATCTCAGCCAGTAACGGGTTGTTCATTGCCTCATCAGAAACGACACCACCAAAACGCTTCACCAGAAAACCAGCACTACGACTTGCGATATTGATGTATTTGCCGAGTAGATCGCTATTCACACGTGCAACAAAGTCTTGAAGATTCAAATCCAAATCTTCCATGCTGTCGTTCAGTTTGGTTGCAAAGTAATAGCGGAACCATTCAGGATTAAATCCAGATTCAATTACGCTGTGCGCAGAAATTAAAGTACCACGTGATTTACTCATCTTCTCGCCATCGACCGTGAGGAAGCCATGAGCAAACACATTAGTTGGCGTACGGTAACCTGCAAAGTGCAGGGTTGCTGGCCAAAAGAGTGTGTGGAAATACAGAATATCTTTACCGATGAAGTGATACTGCTCGGTAGTCGTATCTGGTCTGACCCACTCCTCAAAGTTCATACCTTTAGCCTGGCAGTAATTGAGAAAGCTAGCGTAATAGCCAATCGGTGCATCAAGCCACACATAAAAATATTTGCCTGGAGCATCCGGAATCTCAAAGCCAAAGTAGGGGGCATCACGTGAGATATCCCAGTCACCTAACTTACTGTCTCCAGGCTGTCCAACCCATTCCTTCATTTTGTTCCGAGCCTCAGCTTGCAGTGGGGTTCTTACCTGGGTCCAGTCCCGCAAGAAGGTTTCGCAGCGAGGATCAGATAATTTAAAGAAGTAATGATCGGAAACTTTTTTAATAGGTGTTGCGCCACTCACTACGGAGAATGGATTCTTTAAATCAGTGGGGGAATAGGTTGCCCCACACTTTTCACAAGAGTCACCGTACTGATCTTTGGCGCCACACTTAGGACATTCACCTTTGATAAAGCGATCTGGCAAGAACATTTCTTTAACGGGATCGTATGCTTGCTCAATAGAGCGCATTTCAATTAAGCCGGCATCACGTAACTTGAGATAGATACTTTGAGACAGCTTTTCATTCTCAGGGCTATCGGTGGTGTAGTAGTTGTCAAACGAAATTAAGAAATCATCAAAGTCGCGCTTGTGCTCTTGCCAAACGTTCGCAATGAGCTCTTTCGGGGTGAGGCCCTCTTTTTCGGCGCGCAACATGATCGGAGTACCGTGGGTGTCATCGGCGCCAACATAGTGCACTTCGTGACCACGCATTCTCTGGAAGCGAACCCAAATATCTGTCTGAACATACTCCACCAAATGCCCAATATGAATCTGGCCATTGGCGTAGGGTAGGGCGGAGGTAACTAGCAGGCGACGTTTGGGGCTACTCATGCGGACTTAAATAGAAAAAGTTTCAACAAATGGCAATATAAGATTATGGGGCTTGAAGCCCTGTTTCAGCACCAATTTTAGTCTGCGGTTAAAGTTAACACCGATTTGAACCTATCAAGAGGCGTTTTATGGCTTTGCCCCACAACATTCAGATGTCTCACGCTTCCGTGCCCATGGTGCACGAGGTGGAGGTCATGGATGAGGCGGGGCGCATTAAGACCACTCATATCCCCGGTGAGCGCCCTTTAACCATTTACCTAGATAAGCGGGAAGTGGTTACTCTGATGACCTTGGGAAGTGCGCCTGAGGCTTTAGTTCTAGGCTATTTGCGTAATCAACGCCTCGTAGAATCGCCAGACGATATTGCGAGTATTCAGGTCGATTGGGAAACCGATTCAGCGGCAGTCAAGACTCATCGCAGTACGGTCGACATCGATGCCCTCACCAGCAAGCGCGTTGTAACGACCGGCTGTGGCCAGGGCACCATGTTTGGCGGCTTGATTGAGGAGATGGCAGAGATCAGATTGCCGGATGGCCCTCAGTTAACCCAAGAGGCTATCGTTGATCTGATTGACAGCATTCGAGTTCATGACACTATCTATAAAAAATCTGGCTCAGTTCACGCTTGCGCCGTGTTTGAGCGGGACGGCAATAACCATGTCCGCCTCCTCCATTTCATTGAGGATGTTGGGCGCCACAATGCCGTTGACTCAATCTCTGGGCTGATGTGGCTGGCAGACAAGCCAGGTAAGGATCTCATCTTCTTCACTACAGGGCGCCTCACTTCCGAAATGGTCATTAAAGGCGCTCAAATGGGCATTCCTTTCTTATTGACCCGCTCTGGCATGACATTAATGGGACTGGAGCTTGCCCGAAAAACCAATCTCACCTTGTTATCCCGATGTTCTGGGAAGCATTTTGAGATTTTCAATGCCCCTGAGAGGGTAATTTTTACCTCTCCACCTGCCGCCTCGTAAATTGGTGGGCATATAGCCCGTGATGGTTTTACAATTCGGCCATGACTATTAAATCTGACCACTGGATCCGCCGCATGGGCGAGCAAGGCATGATCAGCCCATTTGAACCTGGGCAGGTCCGCCAAGATGCCGCAGGACATAAAATTGTGAGCTATGGCACTTCAAGCTATGGCTATGACATTCGTTGTGCTGATGAATTCAAGATTTTCACAAACATCAACAGCACTATCGTTGATCCCAAGAATTTCGATGAGCAATCGTTTGTCGATTTCAAGGGCCCGGTTTGTATCATTCCCCCAAACTCTTTCGCTTTGGCAAGAACTGTTGAGTACTTCAAGATCCCACGAAGCGTATTAACGGTCTGCGTTGGTAAGAGTACGTATGCACGTTGCGGAATTATTGTGAACGTCACTCCATTCGAGCCTGAATGGGAAGGTTATGTCACTCTCGAGTTTTCGAATACGACCCCGTTGCCTGCAAAAATTTATGCCGGCGAAGGATGTGCACAAGTTTTGTTCTTCGAAAGCGACGAAGTGTGTGGTACGTCGTACAAAGATCGTGGTGGTAAGTATCAAGGCCAAGTCGGCGTTACTCTGCCAAAGACTTAATCTGCTTAATCGCCGCATTGGCGACTTTAAAGGGTACACATGAAATTTCGTTTTCCAATCATCATCATTGATGAGGACTTTCGTTCTGAAAATATTTCAGGTTCGGGGATTCGCGACTTAGCTGAAGCGATTGAAACTGAGGGCATGGAAGTCATTGGCTTGACTAGCTACGGTGACCTGACATCCTTTGCCCAACAGGCCTCCCGTGCCTCTAGCTTTATTGTGTCGATCGATGATGAGGAGTTCGTTTCTGACTCTGAAGATCATGATTTACCTGCTTTGAATAATTTGCGTGCTTTTATTACTGAAGTACGTAAACGCAACGAAGATATTCCCATCTTTTTATATGGTGAGACCCGTACTTCACGGCACATGCCAAATGACATCTTGCGTGAGTTACATGGCTTTATTCATATGAATGAAGATACGCCAGAATTTGTAGCGCGTCACATTATTCGTGAGGCTAAGGTATACCTCGATTCATTGGCGCCTCCATTCTTCCGCGCCTTAACTAATTACGCCTCTGAAGGCTCTTACTCGTGGCATTGCCCTGGGCACTCTGGTGGTGTGGCTTTCTTGAAGAGTCCGGTAGGGCGTATGTTCCATCAATTTTTTGGTGAGAATATGCTGCGTGCCGACGTCTGTAATGCAGTAGAAGAATTAGGTCAACTGTTAGATCACACTGGACCTGTGTTGCAAAGCGAGCGCAATGCTGCCCGCATCTTTAATGCTGATCATTTGTTCTTTGTGACAAACGGTACATCGACATCCAATAAGATTGTTTGGCACTCTACTGTTGCCCCTGGTGATGTGGTGTTAGTAGACCGCAACTGCCATAAGTCCGTGATTCATTCGATCACGATGATGGGCGCGATTCCGATCTTCTTGATGCCAACGCGTAATCACCTCGGCATTATTGGCCCGATTCCTAAAGAGGAGTTTGAGTGGAAAAACATCAAGAAGAAAATTGATGCCAATCCTTTCATCAAAGATAAGAACGTGGTGCCACGTGTTATGACGCTTACACAAAGCACTTATGACGGGATTATTTATAACGTCGAGATGATTAAAGATATGCTCGATGGCAAAGTCGATTCATTACATTTCGACGAAGCTTGGTTACCACATGCTGCATTCCATCCATTCTATAAAGATATGCATGCCATCGGATCAGATCGCAAGCGCACTAAAAAGAGTTTGATGTTTGCTACCCAATCAACCCACAAGTTATTAGCCGGTTTATCACAGGCTTCGCAGGTATTGGTGCAGGACGCTGAAGAACATAAGCTTGATCGAGACTGTTTCAATGAAGCCTATTTGATGCATACCTCTACTAGCCCCCAATACGCCATCATCGCTTCTTGCGATGTATCTGCTGCCATGATGGAGTCTCCTGGAGGTACTACGCTAGTGGAGGAGTCTATTGCTGAGGCAATGGACTTCCGTCGCGCAATGCGTGAAGTGGATGATAAGTTTGGAGCAGATTGGTGGTTTAAGGTTTGGGGTCCAGACCATTTAACTGAAGAAGGAATTGGAGAGCGTTCGGATTGGATTCTGGAGCCCAATGCTAGTTGGCACGACTTTGGCAATGTTGCACAAGATTTCAACATGCTCGATCCTATCAAGGCGACAGTAGTTACGCCTGGTTTAGATGTCGAAGGTAACTTCGGATCTATGGGTATCCCGGCGAGTATTGTGACCAAGTACTTAGCTGAGCACGGCGTGATCGTAGAGAAGTGTGGTTTGTACTCTTTCTTCATCATGTTCACCATCGGTATCACCAAGGGTCGCTGGAATACTTTGGTGACTGAGCTACAACAATTTAAAGACCACTTTGATAAGAACGCTCCCTTGTGGAAAGTATTGCCAGAGTTCGTTGCTAAACACCCTCGCTACGAGCGTGTTGGTCTCAAAGATATTTGCCAGCAGATTCATGAGTTCTATAAGGGTCGTAATGTAGCCCGTATGACTACTGAGATGTATACCTCGGATATGGTGCCAGCAATGATGCCTTCAGAAGCTTGGGCGAAGATGGCGCATAAAAAGGTAGATCGTGTTCCTTTGGATCAACTTGAAGATCGTATTACTGCTATGTTGGTAACACCATATCCTCCAGGTATTCCACTCTTGATCCCAGGCGAGCGCTTTAACAAACGCATCATTGACTATCTCTACTTTGCTCGTGACTTCAATGAGCAATTCCCAGGCTTTGAAACTGATATCCATGGCTTGGTCAAAGCAGATATTGATGGACGTAGCGAGTACTACGTTGATTGCGTAAGGCAGGAGCCAGATATCACCCTGTAATCTAGTTTAAGTAATGAATCCCTCGAAATACCCTGCTTTTGCGGGGTATTTTTTTGCTTGTGTATAAAGATGGTTTGAACTATACTTGTACAATATATTGAACAAGTATGGACGAGCCATGAGAGTAATTAATTTTTCTGACGCAAGAAATCAATTTAAACAAGTAATCGATCAAGTGGTGAGCGATTGCGATGTAGCCATTATCTCTCGCAGGGATGCTGATGATGCTGTGGTGATGTCTTTGAATACCTATAACAGCATGATGGAAACATTCCATTTATTAAAATCTCCAGCTAACGTAAAACATTTGGAGAAATCATTGGCGCAATATCGAAAAGGGCAAACCAAAGAAAAGGCTCTTGTAGATGCTGAGTAGGGTTGTATGGACAAGCGCTGCATGGTCTGATTACGTTTACTGGCAAGGACAAGATAAAAAAAATTTAAGGCGTATCAACGCACTTATAAAAGATGCCATGCGAAATCCTGAGGATGGCATTGGAAAGCCTGAGGAATTAAGAGAAAGTCTATCGGGATTTTGGTCTAGACGAATTGATGATATTCATCGCCTTATCTATGCCATTGAGAAAGATCAGCTTGTGATTATTGCCTGCCGATATCACTATCAGTGATAGTAGTTTGTAGATGGTTATTTGCCCGGATTATCTAGCTGAAAGATAACCGGCGCATCTTCATCAACTTTACTTGGCAATGAGTCTGGTTTAACTTCTTCGCTTCCTGTGAAATTAAAGTCTTGGCTCTGAATCATTGCAACAGGCTTATCTAGTAGGGTGGTGACCAAAGCTGGGAATGCCGCAACCACCACAACCATGATGAGTTGCAGAACAATCCAAGGTAATGCGCCCCAGTAGATATCACTACTTTTGACTTCTTTAGGTGCAACGCCACGTAGATAAAACAGTGCAAACCCAAATGGGGGATGCATAAATGAGGTTTGCATATTGACGCACAGCATTACACCGAACCATACTAGAGCAGCACTAGCCGCTGCCTGAGGATTACCATTCATGGAGGCAAGCAATACTGGTGCCAGTAGTTTGACTGCGACTGGTGCAAGCAGTGGCACCACGATGAAAGCGATTTCAAAGAAGTCCAAGAAGAATGCCAAGAAGAAAACAAACAGATTCACAAACACTAGGAATCCAATCCAGCCCCCCGGCAGGTTGGAAAACAATGCTTCTACCCAGTGACCGCCATCAACACCTTGGAAAACAACTGAGAAGCAAGTTGAACCAATTAAGATGAACACTACCATCGCAGTAATCCGCATGGTGTTTTGATAGGCTTGCTGTATCAAGCCATTGAGATTGGGAATGCTTGCCCTTCGAATCCATGCCAAAAGCAATGCACCCATCGCTCCCATAGCGCCAGATTCGGTTGGGGTTGCGATGCCAGTCATGATAGTTCCCAGCACCAAGAAAATCAGCGCCGCTGAGGGAATAATTCCTAATGGACATTTTTTCCACAGCACCCAGCCTTTGAGAGTGAGTTCATTTTCTGGGGCCGCGGGAAGGTAATCAGGCCTAAAGCGGGATAGGAAAAAAGTGTAGAGGGCAAACAGACCGATTTGCAGCAGGGAAGGCCCCCAAGCGCCAAGGTACATACTGCCCACATCGGCGCTACCGCTTTGGGTTTTTAGCTGGTCGGCCAAAACAATCAGCACCAAGGAGGGTGGCACTAACTGGGTAATAGTCCCAGAAGCCGCTAAAACGCCCGTAGCGTAGCGCATGTTATAGCCATAACGCATCATTACTGGCAGAGAAATCATCGCCATAGCGATCACCTGCGCAGCCACTGTCCCCGTGATCGCCCCCAGAATAAATCCCACAATAATCACTGAGTAGCCAAGTCCACCCCGAATACGTCCAAAGAGCTGACCCATGGAATCCAACATCTCTTCTGCAAGACCGCAGCGCTCAAGAATAGCGCCCATGAATGTGAAGAAGGGGATTGCTAGCAGTAGGTCGTTAGCAAGAACGCTACCAAAGATGCGCTGGGGAATAGCTTGCAAAAACGGCACGCCAAAGAAGTTTTCACTGATGGCAATGCCAGCAAAGAATAGTCCTGCAGCCATTAAAGAAAAGGCTACCGGAAAACCGATCAACATAAACACAATGAGTCCGCCAAACATCAACGGTGGCATCCATTCCAATGGAATCATTGCATGGGCTTTTCATAATGAAGATCAGCGGCGGGTAATGTTGCTTTACCTTTGAGGGCGCCAATACGTTTGATGATTTCTGAGAGCCCCTGAAGACTTAGCATGAAGAAACCAAAAGGCACAATAAACTTAATGGGGTAGCGCGATAAACCACCTGCATTGAGTGAATGCTCAGAAACTAACCAGGACGGATAAAACAAAGTAGTCCAAGACAGCCAGGAAAATAATAAGCAAGCGGGCAATAAAAAGACAATCAAACCAAAGAGGTCTACATAAAGACGTCCGCGATCAGAAAGTTGTGAGTAAATTAAATCGACTCGAACATGCTCATTGCGCTTGAGTGTGTATGCAGCCCCCAGCATGACAGCGGCAGCAAATAAGTACCACTGTAATTCTAGTGGCCAGTTATTACTGATATCTAGACTGTAGCGAAGCAGAGCATTAGCAGCTGATACTACGCAAGATAGCAAAATCATGATGCTGGCTGCCTTGCCAAGGAATTGATTTAAGCGGTCAATTCCTATTGAGAGCGTTCCCCAAAAGTCCATGCGGATTAGAGATCTGCCCGACCCCGTTTAATAGCAGCAAGTACTTGGGCAGGAGCGGTACCGCCAGCATGTTGACGAGAATTCACGGAGCCATCTACAGTCAGTAAAGCAAACACATCGTCGCCCATGAGCTCAGGACGATTATCTAAGCCACAAGCAAAACGTAATTCAGAGAGTGATAAGTCGGTGAGCATACAGTTTCGTCCGACACAGGCTTTCACCGCATGAGCGACTGCTTCGTGAGCGTCCCGGAAAGCCAAACCCTTTTTAACTAAGTAATCAGCCAAGTCAGTGGCAGTTGCGAAGCCTTCTTCAGCGGCAGCTTTCATCACATCGGCTTTCACCTGAATATGCGGCACCATATCAGCGAAGATACGCAAGGTATCTTGCACGGTATCTACCGCATCAAATAAAGGCTCTTTGTCTTCTTGATTATCTTTGTTGTACGCCAGTGGCTGGCTCTTCATCAAGGTCAGTAAAGAAATCAAATCACCATAAACGCGCCCAGTTTTGCCGCGAGCTAATTCTGGTACATCTGGATTCTTTTTCTGCGGCATGATGGAGCTGCCAGTACAGAAGCGATCTGGTAAATCAATAAAGCCAAAGCGTGGACTCAACCACAGTACCAGCTCTTCAGATAAGCGTGACACGTGCATCATTAAGATGGATGCAAAGGCGCAGAACTCAATCGCAAAGTCACGATCAGATACTGCATCAAGAGAGTTATTGCAGATACCATCAAAACCTAAAATCTTGGCGACCTGCTCGCGATCGATAGGATAAGTTGTTCCGGCTAAAGCAGCCGCACCGAGCGGTAAACGATTAAAGCGGGCGCGCAGATCTGCTAAGCGACTCGCATCGCGACTAAACATTTCGTAATAGGCCATCAAGTGATGACCAAAAGTAATGGGCTGAGCTACTTGTAAATGAGTATGGCCAGGCATGATCGTTGCAGCATGAATCTCAGCTAGGTTAAGCAAGGCGTTACGTAGGGTTTTGAGAGTGATTGCGATCTCATCAACGCTGCCACGCAACCACAGGCGCAAATCAGTTGCTACTTGGTCATTCCGCGAACGACCAGTATGAAGACGCTTGCCAGCATCGCCAACTAACTCTGTCAGGCGAGCCTCGATATTCAGATGTACATCTTCCAGTGCGAGTTGCCAGTTAAATTCACCGGCTTCAATTTCGCTTTTAATCTGGGCCATACCCTTTTGAATATCCGCTAAATCTTGGGCGCCGATAATTTTTTGAGTGGCCAGCATCTCAGCGTGAGCTAAAGATCCAGCAATATCCACTAAGGCAAATCGTTGATCAAAACCAATGGAGGCGGTATAACGTTGAACTAGTTCGTCAACGGGTTCATTAAAGCGGGCCGACCAAGCTTGGGCTTTGTTGGAAAGGGAATTTTTTGATGAGCTCATAAACGCAGTATATTGATGTAAATCTTTAATTATTTTAAATGCTATGTCCCAAACACCTATTTCTAGCCCTGTAGCCTCCAACTCTGGTACCCCTGAGCGCCTTGTAATCGCCTCCCGTGAGAGCCGCCTCGCTATGTGGCAGGCTGAACACCTCCGAGATTGCCTTAAAAAGCTCTATCCGTCATGCGATGTACAGATCCTGGGTATGACCACTAGAGGAGACCAAATACTGGATAAAGCCCTCTCCAAAGTGGGTGGCAAGGGCTTATTTGTAAAAGAACTTGAAACTGCCCTAGAAGATGGTCGGGCAGATTTAGCGGTGCATTCCCTAAAAGACGTCCCCATGGTCATGCCAGAGGGCTTTGATTTGTCATGCGTGATGGTCCGTGAAGATGCTCATGATGCATTTGTTTCTAATGACTATGCCAGCCTAGAGGATTTACCAAAAGGTGCGGTGGTGGGTACTTCTAGTTTGCGACGAGAATCCGTGCTTAGATCCAGATTTCCACATTTAGTGATCCAGCCCTTGAGGGGTAATTTAGATACCCGTATGGGCAAGCTTGATCGCGGCGAGTACCAAGCAATTATTTTGGCTGCTGCAGGTCTCAAGCGATTGGGTTTAGGAAGCCGTATTCGGGCTTTATTACCCATTGATCCCTATACGCCAGCTGCTGGACAGGGTGCTCTTGGTATCGAAACTCTGATTAAGCATCCCAGAATTAAAGAGTGGCTTGCGCCGCTTAATGATTTGCCTACACTCTATGCAGTGACTGCTGAACGTATGGTGTCGCGCCAATTAGGCGGATCTTGTGAAGTACCTTTGGCTGCGTATGCTACCTGGGATCAAGATCATATGAATATTCGCTCCTTTGTTGCTAGTGTTGATGGCACTGCAATTTGTTTGGCCAGCGCTCAAGGTGCCGTAAAGAGTCTTGATGATGCAGAGGCTTTAGGATTATCAGTAGCGCAAGATCTGATTGCTCAAGGTGCTGAGCATTTATTGCCTAATGGCCTGCCTAAATAAAATTTTATTAGCAAGAAGCCATTAAACAAGTTGCGGATGAGTAATAAGACCATTGTCATTACCCGCCCCAGTGGACAGGCGCGTCAGTTGTCAGAAGCGCTTTTGGTGAGCTTGCGCAATAGTGGTTTTACCCCCGAATCTACCCCTAAGATTATTGCTTTACCCTTACTTACTATTGCCCCAAAGGGTGATGGTTTTTTGGTGGAGCAGATTACTGTAGCACTAAAGACTGCAGACTTAGCCATCTTTGTTAGTCCGAATGCCATTGAATGTACGATGCGTTTATTAGAGTGTTCTTGGCAAGAGTTATCGAGCAATCCTGTGCCAATTGGGGTTATGGGTGGTAGCAGTATGTTGGCTCTCAAAAATCATGGTATTGGTGCTGAGGGTAACCACACTCAAATCATCCTTCCTCAGAATAATGCACAGTGGGATTCTGAGGGCTTGTGGACCGAATTACAGAATCTACGCTGGAATTGGTCTACTAAAAAAGTAATCATCTTTAAAGGTGAGGGCGGGCGCGATTGGCTCGCTGACACTCTAAAAAATGCTGGTGCTCAAGTTGAAGCATTCTCAGTTTATGCTCGCGTTCCTTTGGATCTCAATAGTTCCGCTTGGAACGAAATTCATGAGATGAATTTTGCTAAATCGCTTTGGCTCCTAACTTCATCGGAGGCGGTAAGACATTTGGGTGGGGCAAAACTGCCGCTTGATCTCGCCACAGCCATTTGTCCGCATCATAATATTACCGATGCGGCAGAGCACATTGGTTTTGGTGAAGTGATTACTTGTGAGCCTGGAGATGAGGCTTTGATTGCCGCATCGCAAGCTTGGCTATCTATTTAATGAGCGGGATAGTTAAGTAGGGCCGGCAGAAAAACTTCACTCACTAAGAGTGGGCGTCCTTTCAGTTGATATAGCGTACGTCTTGCCCAGTTGACCTGGGGCAACCCTGAATATTGCTGAAAACATTTTTTCCATAGTGCACTTTGCTTATCAAGGCGAGCAATCTCTCGGGGTGGTTTCTTTTGGGAGCGCATTTGCGTTTTAGCAAAAAGCACTGCACCTAATGGTTTTTTTCCTAAGCGCAGAACCTCATGATTGCTGCCACTCGAGCTGGTGCTGGGAATAATGCTGTGTGCCATCACCAGCGGAATACCATGAGTGCAAAGCAGTACTTCTCTGATACGACAACGTTTGATCTTGAAATGGAAATAGCGACTCTCGTCGCTATTCAGGTTTTGGCGGCAATCACGCAAAACTACTACCTCTAGTTTTTGTCCGATTGCACGTTCAATTTTTTGGGTTAAAGAACCAGTATCGCTGAGCCAAGACTGCCACTGGCGTGGCGCTTGATGTAATTCACCGGAATCGACTCGATTCCATGCAGAACGGAGACGACGACGGTGAACCATTTTTAGTTACCGCTAAAGCTTCTACGTTGACCACCAGTTTTGGGTTTAGCAAAACGTGGACCAGCAGACGGACGTGAGTCACCAGAGCGGTTACCGCCAGTAGGACGTGAGTCGCCAGAGCGCGCAGGGCGTGAATCGGCAAAACGATTAGCGCCAGCAGGACGTGAATCACCTGATGGACGTGAGTCGCCAGAACGAGATTCAAAATGACTGCCTGGGCGATTACCGCCGCCTCCGCCACCAGAACGAGACTCTGAGCGAGCACCAGAACCATAACGACCGCCACCGCCACCAGAGCGATTACCGCCGCCAAAGCCGCCACCGGAACGACCGCCACCTGGACGACCACCGCCACCACCAAAGCTAGGCTTGGCTTGTGGCTCGAGGCCAGCAATCACTGAGGCAACGATGTCTTGCTGTGTAAAACGTTCGATATTGCGAATTTTGGCGCGATCACGATGTTCAACCAAAGTGATAGCAACACCATTTCGACCAGCGCGACCTGTACGACCGATGCGATGCGTATAGTCCTCTGGTTTCATTGGTAAACCAAAGTTAATCACGTGACTAATACGTGGTACATCGATGCCGCGAGCTGCTACGTCAGTTGCAACCAAAATCTTGGTATGACCTTTGCGTAGTGACTCAAGACGACGCATACGTACTGCCTGAGGCATCGCACCGTGTAAGGCGCTAGCTTCGTAACCGTTAGCACGTAAAGTGTCAGCAATTTTTTCACTTTCAATTTGAGTGCTTGCAAACACTACCGCTTGATCCAAAGAGGCGTCAGCCAAAATGTGCTCGAGCAATTTATGCTTGTGTGACATGCTGTCAGCCCAGTGCAGCTTCTGTTCAATGTTGGCGTGCTTCTCGCCAGCATGGGCTAACTCAATACGCTTCGCGTTAGTAGTCAGCTCATTAGCTAAAGACATAATCTTTGGCGCAAAAGTTGCAGAGAACATCAAAGTTTGAGTCCGACTAGCGCAACGCTTATCAATTGCCTCGAGGTCATCTGCAAAGCCCATATCGAGCATACGATCAGCTTCATCGATCACAAGTTGTTTTACATCATCTAGGCGAATTGCTTTGCTATCGGTCAGATCGAGTAAACGACCAGGAGTTGCAACAACTAACAATGCACCTTTAAGCGCTTGGATTTGCTTGCCATAAGGCATACCACCCATAACAGTTGCAATACGGATACCTTTCATGCCGCGAACTAAATTCACTGCATCAGCGGCAACTTGTTGAGCTAATTCACGAGTAGGGCAGAGCACTAGTACTTTTGGCTGTGCACGGCCTGGTACAGGTGAGCCGCTTGGGTTGTCTTCGATGAGTTGATTAATTAAAGGCAATAAGAAGGCTGCAGTTTTACCGCTACCAGTTTGACTGCTGACCAATAAGTCACCACCAGCAAGCGCAGCAGGAATAACCTGAGCTTGCACTTCAGTAGCTTGGGTGTAACCCAATTCAGCAACGTTTTTAAGGAGTGGCGCCGCGAGGGCGAAATTCTGGAACTCTGTTCCAGTAGGATTAGTTTCTTTAGAAAAAGTCATGCTATTACACATCCCATTAATGGGATGTCTCCGTGTATACACTCTCTGTTTTTTATTGAGTGTGATGGTCAAAGGCATCGACCATCAGACAGGCGGCAGCGCGTTTTGTAAATTCGGTGTTTATGACTTCTAAACGATGCGCTGAAATATAGCTGGGGGGCGATGAATCAAATTGCTTTAAAAAGCCACTAATTATGACATTTTAAGTAGCCCATTACAAGGGTTTTCCCGAATTTAATTATGATTAGGTGATGAATTGGTTTATTACGCCCTCAAGCGTGGGCATTAATGATTTTCCTGCATACCTTGTAGGTGTCATTTTGACGATCTTATTTCCCGGCCCAAATTCCCTGTATGTGTTGGCGATTGCTTCGGTTAAGGGATGGCGCGCTGGTGCGTGGGCATCGGTGGGCATTTTTATTGGCGACGCTATCTTGATGATCGGCATCGCCTTAGGCGCTGCAACTTTACTAAACTCATCGCCATCTACATTCAAGATCTTGCGCATGCTTGGTGCCGCTTATTTAGCATGGATGGGGTATGGCTTTATTCGGAGTGGCTTGGCGCGTTGGTATGGCACTCAAGTACTGGTATCAGGAGATGGCCGGTCTCATTACTTAAATACCCTGCATCCAGCAATTGCTGCACTGACTTTATCTTTAACCAATCCTAAGGCAATCTTTTTCTTCGTCTCATTCTTTGCGCAGTTTATTCAACCGGAGTATGCGCATCCAGTACATACCTTTTTATATCTAGCTCTGGTATTGCAAATAGTGAGCATGACCTACTTGATAAGCCTCATCTGTGCTGGGCAATTTTTTCTGGGCTTCTTTAATCGGCACCCTCATTACGCCGCAGCCCTTTGGTTTCTAGTTGGGAGTCTGCTAATTGGTTTTGCTGGCAAGCTACTACTCTATTGACAAATCCTGATCAGTAATCATTTAAGCCAACGCAATAGGCGCTCAACACCCTTACCGTAGGGTGGTCTTGCCAATTGAGTGCCACGTAAAAAATGAAGACCAAAGAAACCTCGAACCTCTAAAACAGATTTGCGATGGCTAAACAACTCAAAACCTGCTTTACCGTGATAGGCGCCCATACCGCTTGCGCCGATGCCACCAAATGGTAAATCTTCCACAGCTGCATGCAGAAGGGTGTCATTGATTGTTATGCCACCAGAGCGCGTTTCATTCAGAATACGATTCATTACCGCTTTATTTTTACCAAACCAGTACATGGCTAATGGCATTGGACGCTCATTGACATAGCGGATTATTGAATCTACATCGTTGATTGTCACGATTGGCAGAATGGGGCCAAATACTTCTTCTTGCATAATCAGGGCACCCTCAGAAACATTTAAGAGTGCTACTGGAATAAATGGCAGTCTAGTATTTTCGGTAGGTGAAATAAGTGGAATTGCTTGTGCACCATGATCTATTGCGTCTTGAACTAGTTTTTGCCAACGTGCTAGCTGATGCTCATCAATTGCGCCAGTGAATTCTTCTGGGTTGGAGAATTGATTTTGCGCTGCAATCTGCAACTCTTGAATAAATGCATTGCAATGACTTGCGTGAATTACAGTGTAATCAGGAGCAATGCAAGTTTGCCCACCATTAACCAACTTGCCATAAATAATGCTAGCGGCCGCCTCTTTGAGCTTGGCTGAGGGGTCGACAATTGCTGGAGACTTGCCACCCAACTCTAAAGTAATCGGAGTTAGATGCTCTGCTGCAGCGCGCATTACCTTTTTACCAATATCTCCTGAGCCCGTAAAAAATAGGTGATCAAAAGGGAGTGCGGCAAAAGATTCTGCAACTTCAGTACCGCCAACGCTGACGCAAAATTCAATCGGGTGAAAATATTCTTGAATCAAAGTTGCCAAGAATCCAGAGGTGCGCGAACTTCTATCCGAGGGTTTTAGCCAAACACGGTTACCTGCTGCAAAGGCTGCAATGGCTGGGACAAGTGCGAGTTGTACCGGGTAATTCCAGGGGCTCATGATGCCCACGACTCCCATGGATTGCATTTGAGTCCAAGCATGGGATGAGCCCAAGAATCCTGGCGTCGGCACTAGCTGAGGTTTCATCCACTCTTTGAGGTGCTTACGAACATGTTTGCATGCCTGATAAATCATTTGAAACTCAAGTAGACGGCTCTCAATAGGGTGACGATTGCCAAAATCCGCAGCCAAGACTTTGCAGATTTTTTCTTCATTGGCGGCAATCATTCGCTCAATACGTCCAATCCGCTCAAGGCGAACCTGAAGCGTGGGGTTGGGTTCTGAGGCATACGCTGCCTTGATTTCGTCTAATTGGAGTGTGAAGCGATTGATCGACATAGGGTTATATGGGGGCAAGCAAACGATTGAATAAGGCATTAGGATAAAGCCATGAACGAAACTACCCTCAAAAACAAGATCTCCCTTGAACGCGCTACTTTGGGAGGTGGCTGCTTCTGGTGCCTAGAAGCGGTTTATCAGCAAATCTCTGGCGTGAGTACTGTGATCTCAGGATATGCGGGAGGGGCCATGCCAAATCCAGACTATGAATCTATTTGCTCTGGCCAAACAGGTCATGCTGAAATCGTTGATATTTACTTTGATCCGGCGATAGTGTCTTATCGTGATTTATTGGAGATCTTCTTTGTTATTCATGATCCAACTACTTTGAACTATCAGGGTAACGACCGCGGTACTCAATACCGCTCTGTGATTTTTACTCACAGCGATACCCAAAGCACAACTGCTCATGAAGTGGTTATGGAGCTAGAGAGTGCGAAAATATATTCCAATCCAGTAGTGACTCAAATTGATGTAGCGCCCGTTATTTATCCGGCTGAGGAATATCACCAGAATTATTTTCGTCAGCATCCAGGGCAGGGCTACTGCATGGCAGTCGTTGCTCCTAAATTAGCCAAATTCAGAGCAAAGTTTCAATCCCTGATAGCACCAGCGTTTCGCTAGAGCAATTTGATCAAGCGCAGCTCAAGGTTTTAAGGAGCTAAGCGAGTTATGCGCCATTGGGCGCCATCAAGTTGATAGTGAATGCGGTCATGCAGGCGTGAAGGACGGCCTTGCCAGAACTCAATCTCCGTGGGGTGTAGGCGATATCCGCCCCAGTGTTCTGGGCGTGGAGGCTGATTGCCAAAGTCTGCTGCGAAGCGCTTTTCCGCTTCCTCAAGAAATTCGCGATTGGGAATTTCAGAGCTTTGTGGCGAAGCCCAGGCACCAATTCTCGAGGCGGCTGGACGGGAGTGAAAGTATGCATCGCTCTCAGCAGGGCTAACACGCTCAACAGCCCCTTTGATGCGAACCTGACGCTCTAGCTCGTGCCAATGAAATAACAAGGCAGCATGTGGGCGAGCAGCCAGCTCTTTACCTTTTTGGCTTTCGTAATTGGTAAAGAAGGTGAAACCAGTACTATCCGCACCTTTTAGTAAGACAATACGGGCTGATGGATTACCCGCTACATCTGCCGTTGCCAAGGTCATGGAGTTAGGTTCGGGACATTCCGCTTTGATAGCCTGATCAAACCAAACCTGAAATAAGTCCAATGGATTTGGTGAAACCTCAGCCTCTGAAAGCTGGCCGAAGGTGTAGTTTTTGCGGAGTTGAGCAATGGAGTCCATTTTTTCAGTATAAAGAGAGTCTATGGCAGAAGACAAGATAGAGGACAGTTTGGGAGATCGTCGTTTTGGGGGTGTAGCTCGTCTATATGGCCCAGAGCTGCGTGAGCGTTTTCGCCAGGCGACAGTGGTAGTGGCGGGATTAGGTGGAGTGGGATCGTGGGCTGCTGAGGCATTGGCTCGCACTGCTATCGGGCATCTCGTCCTGATCGATTTTGATCACATTGCCGAAAGTAATACTAATCGACAACTACATGCTCTAGAGGGTGAGTACGGCAAGGCAAAAGTACAGGCCATGACTGATCGCATTCGTCAAATTAATCCTGAGATTATGCTCACCACCCATGATGTATTTTTGGAGCCAGAAAATCTAGATATTTTGATTCCAGAAAATGCGATTGTTTTAGATGCAACTGATTCGGTGCAGACTAAGATTGCTTTGGCCGTGTGGGCAAATAAAAATGAGCGCGCTCTAGTCATGTGTGGTGCAGCTGGTGGAAAGTCAGACCCTACTTCTGTGCGCTGCGATGACCTTTCGCGAACTGAGCAAGATGCCTTGTTGGCAAAGGTGCGTCAAGGCCTCAGACAAGATCATGGCTTTTCTAGAAATTTAAAAAGAAAAATAGGTATTCGCGCAATTTACTCTCATGAGCCACGCGCGGGAGCTTCTAGTGGCGGCCTTGCTTGCTCTGGTTATGGCTCTACCGTGATGGTCACGGCAGCTTGTGGTTTAGCCGCTGCTGCTGAAGTTTTAAATCTGATTGCTACCCAGTAAGCAATTTTTTTTCAAATCCATCGATAAATCCTTAAGGGGAATCCCTGTAGGAAATTACGGATTCTGCTGTCATCCCAAATTTATTAATTTCCCATTGAGCTCGCTCGCATGGAGAGGGCTTGTTTATGACACAACATATTTATTAGTTTAAGTACTTTGCGCATTTTCATCCCCTAGTGTAGATGCGCAGTCCTCCCTAGACTTTGCCTCGTTGGTGATTTACCAAAGACAAATCGAAAGGAGGTCTCTTTTGCAGACTGAACAAACTGGTTTACAGCGCCACCTCAAAGTGCGGCATATTCGCCTTATGGCTTTGGGGTCCACTATTGGCGTTGGATTATTTCTAGGCTCGGCAAGTGCGATTCAAATTGCAGGACCTTCAATCTTATTGGGGTATCTTCTGGCTGGCATCGTGGCCTTCATCGTGCTTCGCACCTTGGGTGAGATGGCAGTGCATGAACCAGTCGCAGGTTCATTTGCGGCTTATGCCAATACTTACGTAGGACCACTTGCGGGCTATATGGTCGGGTGGGGCTACTGGACTTATTGGATTGTTGTCGGAATAGCCGAAGTCACTGCGGTTAGTATTTATATGGGGATTTGGTTTCCCGAGACACCCCAGTGGATTTGGGCTTTATCTTCCATTTTGATGATGGGCCTGATTAACCTCATTGCTGTCAAAGTGTTTGGTGAGTTTGAATTTTGGTTTGCTCTTATCAAAGTGGTCGCTATTGTTGCCATGATTGCATTAGGCTGCTCAGTCATTTTCTTTGGCTTTACTAATGACTGGAATCCTGTTGGCCTTGCTAACCTATGGCAACACGGCGGTTTCTTCCCTCATGGTATCAGCGGGATGCTGCTCTCTTTGCAGATGGTCCTGTTTGCGTATGTTGGCATTGAGATGATTGGCTTATCTGCTGGTGAAGCCGAGAATCCACGAAAAACTATTCCGATGGCAATCGATTCCTTGGCATGGCGCATCCTCATTTTTTATATGGGTGCAATTTTTGTCATCCTCACCATCTTTCCTTGGAATGAAGTTGGCCAACAAGGCAGTCCATTCGTGGTGATGTTTGAGCGCATTGGTTTGCGTGAAGCTGCTGGAATCATTAATTTCGTAGTGATTACTGCTGCTTTGTCATCTTGCAATGCTGGCATCTTTAGTGGTGGGCGACTCCTCTATGCGCTCTCAGTCAATGGGTATGCACCTGCGCCATTTGCCAAGCTGTCAAGATATGGCGTTCCACATCGTGCGGTGATCGCTACTGTAGCGGTTTGTATGACTGGCGTAGTGCTGAACTACTTTGTTCCAGATAAAGCATTCCAGTACATTATGGCCGCAGTGACCTTTGTAGGTTTGATGGTATGGATTGCGATTTTGATTACGCAAATTCAGTTTCGTCGCTCACTGACTAAAGTCCAGGTTGCCGAATTGGCGTATCGCACACCTTGGTGGCCCTATTCCTCATGGTTCGCATTGGCATTTATTGCTCTAGTAGTGGTGTTGATGGGCTTTCATGAGGATGCGCGGATTGCCTTGGTCTTAGGCCCGTGCTTATTAGGTGTGTATCTCGCCATGTTCTACATCGTCGGGTTACATCGCAAAACAAAACTGAGTCGTGAATTCAAATAAGGAGACATAAATGATTGTTGGCGTACCTCAAGAAGTAAAAAATAATGAATTTCGTGTTGGCTTGACCCCGGGTAATGTCAGAGGCTTATGTAAGCAGGGACATTCTGTCTTAGTGCAACGTGGAGCAGGAGAGCAGATTGGCTTGAGCGATGAGTCCTATCGCCTAGCTGGCGCTACCTTAATCAATAGCGCTGCTGAAGTTTTTGCGAAGGCGGAGATGGTCGTGAAGGTGAAGGAGCCCCAGCCTCAAGAATGTGCAATGTTACGTGAAGATCAACTTCTCTTTACTTATTTACATCTAGCGCCAGATCCACAGCAGACCAAAGCATTACTCGCATCGGGTGCCAGTTGTATTGCCTATGAAACAGTCACTTCATTTAATGGCGCTTTACCGCTTCTGGCTCCCATGAGTGAAGTTGCGGGCCGGATGTCCATACAAGCGGCTGCTACACATCTAGAAAAAACAAATGGAGGGTTAGGAATTTTGATGGCAGGCGTCCCTGGCGTAGCGCCTGCAAAGGTAGTCATATTGGGTGCGGGGGTGGTAGGTCGTAATGCGCTACAAATGGCTGTTGGTATGGGTGCAGATATCTGTATCTTCGATCGTAATATCGACTGCTTAAGACAGATTGACATACTCTATGGCAATCGCGTGCGAACTTTT
The DNA here is from genome assembly GCF_018881735.1 of Polynucleobacter sp. Nonnen-W13. Lineage (NCBI taxonomy): Bacteria > Pseudomonadati > Pseudomonadota > Betaproteobacteria > Burkholderiales > Burkholderiaceae > Polynucleobacter > Polynucleobacter sp. Nonnen-W13. The sequence goes on from NZ_JACVPU010000001.1 coordinate 581,804, forward strand.
TATGCCGACCCTCTTTTGGTAGAGCTTGAGGTTTGTGAAGCAGACGTGGTTATTGGCGCCGTATTGTTACCTGGTGCCGCAGCACCAAAGTTGGTAACACGCGAGATGGTACGAAAAATGAAGGCGGGTGCAGTAGTGGTAGATGTGGCAATTGATCAAGGTGGTTGTTTTGAGACCTCTAAAGCCACTACACATACTGATCCAACCTTTACCGTAGATGGAGTGCTGCACTATTGCGTTGCAAATATGCCTGGTGCAGTTGCTAGAACTTCTACCTTTGCTTTGACGAATGCAACTTACCCATTCATTGAGGCCTTGGCAAATCGTGGCATGGTAAATGCGCTATCACATGACCATCATCTACGTAATGGTTTGAGTATTTGCCGGGGTAAGCTCACATCTGAACCAGTTGCTATAGCGCAGAAAGTAGATTTTGTATTAGCGGAAGAGTTGTTGGCTGCTTAATAGTTTGACTATAGTTCTTCGCTTGAATGTCTTGGGAGTCTTGCTCCCAAGCTTTCCTATATCATTGGATGAATGGACTTATCTGCATTAGCACTTTCTACTGGTGTAGTCGCCCTAGCTGAGATGGGTGATAAAACTCAATTACTCTCATTAATGTTGGCTGCGCGCTATCCAAAGCAGGCGCTCGCCATTATTGGCGGGATACTCCTCGCAACGATTGCTAATCATGCTTGTGCAGCTTTACTAGGACATTGGCTTACCACTTTTATGAGTCCAGATCTGCTTAAGTGGATTTTGGGCCTGAGTTTTTTGGGGATAGGCCTTTGGCTCTTAGTGCCCGATCATATTGATGATGCGGCCGGATCAAAGGTGGCGGATAGGGCCGTTCAAGTATTTATGCTGACAGTTGGACTATTTTTCTTGGCAGAGATGGGGGATAAGACCCAAATTGCCACGATTGCCTTGGGCGCAAAATATTCCGATGTCTTTTCGGTAACGGTTGGTACTACTTTGGGAATGATGTTGGCTAATGCCCCGGCTGTTTGGATTGGCCAGAAATTTACCAAACGCATGCCTATTAGGTGGGTACACGCAGTAGCCGCCGTAACTTTCATCGCTATTGGTATTGCTACCCTGATTTGGGGTTAGGTCGAATTTTCCTATGGGGCTTAAAATTACCCCATGAAAACTGATCTACCACAGAGCTTTCGAAGGCTCGAATACCGTGCTCCTCATTACACCTTCTCACAGGTTGAGTTAGACATTGCCTTAGATCCTGCTAGGACGATTGTGAAGAGTCGTCTAGAGGTTTTGCCTGGGCCTGGTCATGAGGTTGGTGCACCTTTAGTTTTGCAAGGACACGAACTGGAGTTTGTCAGCTTGCGTATCAATGGTGCAGCCCATCGTCAGTTTGAACTTAGCCCAGAAACACTGACTATTCATGCTTTACCGAATGAGGGTAAACAAGCTTTCATCGTTGAGATTATTTGCGTCTGTGTGCCCGAGAAAAATACCTCACTGATGGGCCTATATGTTTCCAACGGAAATTTCTTTACGCAGTGCGAGGCTGAAGGATTTAGAAAGATTACTTACTTCCTCGATAGGCCAGATGTCATGGCGCGTTATCGAGTAACTCTTCGTGCTCGCGAGGCGGAGTGCCCAGTGCTGCTATCAAATGGTAATCTGATTAGTGCTGAAAAATTACCAAATGGCTGGCATAGCGCCGTTTGGGAGGATCCATTCCCAAAACCTTCCTACCTGTTTGCCTTGGTTGCTGGCAAGTTGGAATGTATTGAAGAGGCAATCACTACAGGCAGTGGTGCAAAAAAGTTATTGCAGATTTGGGTTGAGCCACATGATTTGAAAAAGACTCGTCATGCCATGGATTCTTTAATTGCCTCAATTCACTGGGATGAGAAACGCTATGGCCTTGAGTTAGATCTCGAGCGCTTCATGATTGTGGCTGTAGGTGATTTCAATATGGGCGCGATGGAGAACAAGGGCCTTAATGTTTTTAATACCAAGTATGTTCTAGCTCAAGCAGAGACTGCAACCGATGCTGACTTTGCTAATATTGAAAGTGTCGTGGCCCATGAGTATTTCCACAACTGGACTGGTAATCGTGTAACTTGTCGTGATTGGTTTCAGCTTTCATTAAAAGAAGGTCTGACTGTATTTCGCGATCAAGAATTTTCTGCCGATCAAATGGGTAGTGAGTCTGGCAGGGCGGTAAAGCGAATTGAGGATGTGCGTTTATTGCGTCAACTACAGTTCCCTGAAGATGCGGGCCCGATGGCGCATCCAATTCGTCCAGACGAATATCAAGAGATCAATAATTTTTACACCGTGACGGTGTATGAGAAGGGCGCTGAAGTTGTTCGTATGTATCAAACTCTATTGGGTGTTGACGGTTTCCGTAAAGGTATGGACCTATACTTCCAGCGTCACGATGGCCAAGCAGTGACTTGTGATGATTTCTTGGCTGCCATGGCCGATGCTAATGGCCGCGACCTTTCTCAATTTAAGAACTGGTATAGCCAGGCGGGCACGCCTCAGATCAAGGTGGAAGAAGCCTACGATGCAAATAAAAAGCAATATCAAGTGACTTTGACGCAAAGCTCTTCAGCAAATACAGCGCACAAAGATAGCAAGCTCTTCCATATTCCCTTGAAGATGCGCCTACTCACGCCTGAAGATGATCAGGTGGAGACTTTATTGGAGTTAACTCAAGATCAACAAACTTGGACTTTTGATAGGGTGATGAGCCGTCCAGTCTTATCCATCAATCGGAATTTCTCTGCCCCGATTCATTTAGATTTTGATCAAAGTGAGAATGATCTGCTGACCATGTTTTCGAGTGATGACGATGCCTTTAATCGCTGGGAAGCTGGTCAGAAACTGGCAATGCAAATGATTCTGGGTAATCGCTTGCCGGATCAAGTTCTGATTGAGGCTTATCGCACTTTGTTAACTGATCCGGACTTGGATCCTGCGTTCAAAGAGCTGGCGCTGACTTTACCTGCCGAAACTTATCTGTATGAACAGTGTGCGAGTGTTGACCCTCAGCAGATTTATAACGCACGTCGCGCTTTCCGCCACGTTATTGCCAGTGAGTTACGCATCGAGTGGGCTGCCCTCTATCAGCAGATGCAAACGCCAGGACCATTTAATCCTGATGCAGCAAGTGCTGGTAAACGTGGTTTAAAGAATCTTGCGCTAAGTATGTTGCTCGAAGCGGATCCCCTGATCTGGGCGCCAATGGCGGTCAATCAATATCAGAATGCTGACAACATGACTGATCGATACGCTGCTTTGGCTGGCTTAGTAATTCATGGGTCAAAATCAGCAGCAGCTTGTTTGCAGGATTTTTATACCCGGTTTGCTGACGATGCTTTAGTGATTGATAAATGGTTTGCATTGCAATCGAGCAGGCCGCCAGTCGCTAACGCTCAATCTACCTTGAGTGAAGTCAAGCGTTTGCGTGAGCATGAAGCTTTCAAAATGAATAATCCCAACCGAGTTCGCAGCGTCATTCATGCTTTTTGTATGAATAACCCCGCGAGTTTTCATCAGGCGGACGGCAGTGGTTATGCATTTTGGGCAGAATCTGTGCTGGCCTTAAACCCAATCAACCCACAAGTTGCCGCTCGTTTAGCTAGGGGATTGGATCGTTGGCGTCAATTTGCCAAGCCGTACCAAGATCACATGTTGGCAGCCCTAAAGCAGGTTGCGGCTTGCGAAACCCTCTCCCCAGATGTGAAAGAGGTGGTTTCTAAGGCTTTGGGAAGTTAAGTTGCCCCTAGATTTGATGGTTTACTTCAGTGAAAACTCTCTTTGAAGGCAACATCAAGCTGGGTGGCCAAAGCTCCTAAGTTTTTATCAAATGTCCAGAGCAGAGCATTTTTTGATAGCAGCGTTGAGGTAAGGAGTGATATATCAACCGCTCCGCAACCCAAATCATAGAACTTATTTTTCTCAATAAATTCTATTGCTTCTTCTGTTGTTGCTATCGTCGCTTGACGCAAACTTTTTAGTTGACTCAAAGTTTTTAGTCTTGGGGCTGGAGGGGATCCGCAAGCAAGCTCTAAAAGGACTAATGGATGACATAGGATTTGATCATTCTTTAGGAGGGACTGTAATGATGGATTACCTTTTCTGAAGTGAGATATCCATACTGAGGTGTCGGCCAAAACCATTGTCATAGTTATTGACCGTCCTTTGGTTTTCGGCGGGGAATATTCTTCATTTCAGGCGCCTTTCCGCCCAATGCTGCCAACCGTTTGCCGATTTGAACTCTGACAAACACACTCATTGCTTCGCGGAAAAGGTCAGCCTTATCCATTTCAGGGTCTGCAAGCTCTAATCCCCGTTGATAAAGCTCATCATCAATAGTTACGGTTGTTCTCATGGGTTTTCTCATCAATAATGATGCATATTAACATCAAATATATCATCAATCTATATGAAATTACTGATAATGGTGTGCTAAATCCCTTCAGAACGTCTTTCCAAGTTCAGATTTGAGAGTTTGTTGGCCGAACAAGGCAAAATAGAACTTATGTAAAGAAATGTTGTTTAGACAGCATCTACGGAGAAATTCCTTTTGAGCGCTTCAAGTACTTTTAATACCAATTTCAAGCAATACCTGACATCCACCAAGGTGAAAGGTGCCCACATCCCTGCAGGTCTACAAGAGCTGTTATTGGCAGTTGCAGCCACTTGCTCAACATTGAGTCATGAAGTGGCGCAAGGCGCTTTAATTGGCTTGTTGGGGTCTGCTGGCACTGGTAATGTCCAGGGTGAGGTCCAGCAAAAACTGGATGTGATTGCCAATGACTTATTAATTGATGGCGTACAGGGATGTAAATCATTGGCTGGGCTAGCTTCTGAAGAGATGGAGTTACCGCTTCCAGTTCAGGGCACTGGCGACTACTTACTATTATTTGATCCATTAGATGGCTCATCCAATATTGATGTGAATGTATCCATCGGCACCATTTTCTCTGTACTCAAGAAACAAGATCCTGCAGCACTATTACAAACTTCGGATTTCTTATTATCAGGCCGTCATCAGGTGGCGGCAGGCTATGTTGTCTATGGTCCACAAACCACCATGGCATTAACGCTGGGCGATGGCGTAGTGATGTTCACCTTAAATAAAGTCACCGGTGAATTTGTATTAATTAAACACGCAGTGGAGATTGCTTACTCAAGCAAAGAATTTGCCATCAATATGTCGAATATGCGTCACTGGGCTGAGCCTGTTCGTCGCTATGTAGATGAGTGCTTAGCAGGCGTGAGTGGCGAGCGAGATAAAGATTTCAATATGCGCTGGATTGCGTCTATGGTTGCTGACGTTCACCGTGTCTTATCGCGTGGAGGTATCTTTATGTATCCATGGGACCAGCGTGAACCACATAAGCCAGGGAAGTTGCGCCTGATGTATGAAGCAAATCCCATGAGCTTTTTAGTAGAGCAGGCTGGTGGTGCATCAACCAATGGCGATCAATTAATCATGGATATGATCCCGACAGAATTGCATGAGCGCGTCTCTGTGATGTTGGGGTCTAAAGAAGAGATTGAGCGCTTGCAGCATTACCATTCACAGGCGTAAGTATTCGTATCATCTGAACTATTCAGATTTAATAAAAAAGCCCAATCACTGACTGGGCTTTTTTACTTTAGGCGACTGTCTGAAAAATGAATTCAATAATTATGGTCGCACCTGTTCTTTGAGATAGGCAAGAGATTCTTCGACCTGGTCAATTAGTATCAGACAGATATCACCAGTAGATAAATCATTGAGTGCAGTATCAATAGCAAGAAATTCACCAGTAATCTCTTTCACTTGTTTGGCTTTCTTAGTGCCTACTAAACCTTCTTGAAGCAGCTTGAGCACTTCACCATCTTCGCGGCCACGCTGACACTGATCTTGATAAAGGATGACATTGTCAAAGCTATTGCCAAGAATACGGGTCAGATCGCGAATATCTTCATCACGACGATCGCCGGCGCCACTGATGACTACATGACTCTTCTTGGGTTTCATGGCTTCTATCGCGCTAGCTAGAGCGCGCATGGCATCTGGATTGTGGCCATAGTCAGCAATGACAGTAGCACCCTTGTGCTGGAATTGATTGAAGCGTCCTGGCACTGCATTGGCAGAGCTCTCAAAGGAGTGGAGGCCGCGCGCGATCTTTTCAGCATCTAAGCCTAATGCCCAAGCTGCGCCAATAGAGGCCATGGCATTTTCAATTTGGAAGCCTAAAACACCATTCTGAGTTAAGGGAATTTCACTGACTGGGAAGCGGAAGAGAACGCGAGACCCTTTAGAGCAAACGATAAAGGCGCCATCAAAGTAAATCACTTTTTTGTTTTTAGCTCGATGGGCAGCAATCACAGGGTGGTGTTGATTTTGCGCAAAGAAAATCACTCGACCCGTGCAAACATCCCCCATCTTGACGACTATGGGATCCGTGGCATTGAGGACTGCAGCGCCAGACGGCGCCACATTTTGGACAACTACCCGTTTTAAGATAGCTAAGTCTTCAACGCTAGTGATGTAGTTAAGACCAAGATGATCCCCTTCACCAATATTGGTAACAACAGCAACTTCACAGCGGTCAAAACCTAAGCCCTCGCGCAGCATACCGCCACGGGCTGTCTCTAAGACAGCGGCATCTACATCGGGATGCATGAGAACGTTACGAGCACTCTTGGGCCCACTACAGTCTCCAGAATCAATTAGGCGATGGTTGATATATACCCCATCAGTAGTCGTCATACCAACACGTAAGCCAGTCTCATTGAGTAAATGAGAAATAAGGCGAACAGTAGTTGTTTTGCCATTGGTTCCAGTGACTGCCACAACTGGAATTCTGCCATCCTCGCCAAGCGGGTACATTGTGTTGATGATGTCTTCGCCTACAGGACGGCTCTTGCCATAGGAAGGCTTGAGATGCATGCGCAGGCCAGGAGCAGCATTAACCTCAACGATGCCGCCACCTTGACTCTCTAAAGGCTTATAAATCGCCTCGCACAAAATATCGACTCCAGCAATATCCAATCCAATCATTTGCGCAGCAGCGATAGCGCTGGCTGCAACATCAGGATGGACATCATCAGTCACATCGGTAGCCGTACCACCAGTGCTGAGATTGGCGTTATTGCGCAAGAGAACGCGTTCGCCAGTGTTGGGTATATGTTGCGGGCTAAGACCGTTACTAGCTAAATGTGCAAGAGCAATGTCATCAAAGCGAATCTTGGTTAATGCGGTTGCGTGACCATCGCCACGCAATGGATTTTTATTTTCTAGGTCAACCAGTTCAGCGACGCTATGCTTGCCATCTCCCACTACTTGCGCAGGCTCGCGCCGCGCCGCAGCGGATAAGCGATTACCTACCACGAGCAAGCGATAGTCCGCGCCAGGTAGGTAGCGTTCGACTATAGTTTCCCGGCCAAAAGCCTGGGTTACTACAAATCCAGCGCGTACTTCAGCTTCAGTTTGAATATTGGCAACGACACCTTTACCTTGATTGCCATCCTTGGGCTTGAGCACAATAGGGCCACCAATTTTTTGGGCGGCACGCCATGCATCATCTGCGGTAGTGACTACTTCACCAGTTGGAACGGATACTCCTGCAGCCGCTAGAAGGTTTTTAGTGAGCTCTTTATCTTGAGCAATCGCCTCGGCTATCGCACTAGTGTCGCTAGTCTCAGCAGCTTGGATACGTTTTTGTTTGCTACCCCAGCCAAACTGCACCATGCTGCCCTCAGTCATACGGCGATAGGGGATGTTTCTCTGTACTGCAGCATCAACAATGGAGCCAGTACTGGGCCCTAAGCGTACATCTTCATATAGAGCCTCTAATTCTGAGAGGGCAGCTGCCAAATCAAACGGCACATCGTTGAGGGTTGCCTGAATTAAAGCAAAAGCAAAGTCAAAAGCCATTCGCCCGACAACTTCTTCGGTGTACTCCACTACGACTTGATATACGCCCACGTCAATGGTTTGTACGGTACGGCTAAAAGTGACAGGGCAACCTGCTTGAGATTGAAGACCTAAAGCAGCATGTTCTAGCGCGTGTGCTAGGGAGAGAGTTTCATTTTGCCCTCCGCGACGCATACTACCTAATTGCGGAAAGCGCTCACGAATCTTGATTTCAAATTCGGGAATCAGATCAATTGAGCGTTCTGATTCCTCGCAAGATACTATGGCCTCTAAAGCGGTATGGCGGCTCCATAAATTTGGGCCACGCAACATGCGAATACGGGTGATTTCCAATTAAGCCCCTACTGGAATACTAGCGTCAGAAACAAAAGTTTCAGCACCAGCTTCGATAACGTTGAACGGAATATCTAAGGCCCAAGCTGCAGCAATTGCAGCACCAAGATTTAATGGTTTCCATGGCTCACTAGTGCTGGGCTCAGAGTTACGCGGCACCGGAATGCTCTTTTGATCATGCTTGGCAGACTTCAAAGTAATTTGTTGATTGCCGATCATCACGACGCGACCACCACTCTTCAGGTGCTCTAGCGCAATGGAGGATGTGGAGTCTTGAGTAAAGAAAATGACTTCGCCATCACATAGTTCAGCCATGCTGGCAACCATTGGATCATCTGCGTTAAGAACAGCCACTCCCGTTGGTAGCACGACATCTACTTGAGTTCTGACGATGCTAAATACCTGGTCCTCATCGTAGATAGCGTATTGAGGAAAGTTGGCCTTTGGATCTACGTTTAATACAACCCCTACTTGGCAACGATCGTAGGCTAAACCTTCTATCAGCATAGACAGATTATTGTTCTCAATTACAGCTGCTTCAACTGCACGATTCAATAGAGTACGGCGGGCATTTTCCCAGTTGGCAGCATTGCTCTTTTGAATGTAGCGATGACCAAAAAATAAACCCTTGCTGCAAGAAAGGCCGACATATAAATTCGTCAGTCGCAAGAAGTGGGCAATCATTTCAGCTACAGGGGTTTTGCCACGAGCACCGCAAACTCCTACTACAGGGATGCGAAAATCAGCTCCCGGTGGGAAGAGGTGGTTAGCGATCTCTTTACCGACCGGTTGAGGTTTACCGCTAGCAGGTTTTAAGTGCATCAATAAGCCGGGGCCAGCATTCACTTCAACAATAGCGCCATTTTGCTCATCTAGTGGTTTGCTAATGTCTTGTGCAACCAGGTCAACTCCAGCAATTTCTAATCCCACTACGCGGGCAGCAAGAGCAACTTGACTGGCAACATCTGGATGAACTAGGTCGGTGACATCAAAGGCGACATTGCCATTGCTTTGAATCAGCACTTTTTGATCTAAGCTTGGAATGCTACTGCCGGTTAGCTTTTGGCGTGCAAGCTCCAACTCTACTGCAGAATCAATGCGAACTGGGTTGAGTGGACATTCTTCAGTTTTGCCGCGACGTGGATCGGAGTTAATTTGAATTTGAATCAACTCAAGAACGGTATGCTTGTTATCACCTGTAACCCAGACAGTCTCACCTTTAGCAGCCGCAACTACTTTATTGCCCACTACCAATAGGCGATGCTCATCACCCAGGATGTGCCGCTCTACTAAAACTTCGCTACCTTCATCAATTGCGACCGCATAAGCCGCTTCAATTTCTTGTTGGGTATACAGATTGATAAATACACCGCGACCATGGTTTCCATCGATCGGCTTGACTACAACTGGAAAACCAATGTCTTGAGCTGCTTCCCACGCATCGTCAGCGCTGGTAACTGTGCGACCCTCAGGAGTCGGAACTCCAGCGCTAGATAGAAGACTCTTCGTCAGATCCTTGTCTCGAGAAATTGTTTCAGCGATGGCGCTGGTTTGATCGGTTTCTGCTGTCCAGATACGGCGTTGATTTGCCCCATAACCTAGTTGTACTAAGTTGCCCTCAGAGAGTCGGATGGAGGGGATGCCTCGCTCCTCAGCTGCATTAACGATGCAGGCAGTACTGGGGCCGAGTAATAGATCATCGCCGAGCTCACGTAGTTCCTCAAGAATGCTAGCAACTAGTGCGATAGGATCTTTGGTGTCTTGCGCTAGAGCAAGATATAAATCGCGAGCATATTTGAGTGCAGTGAGTGTTACTTCTTCATTAATCGCACTCACCATGACTTTGTAAACGCCGCGACGATCACCATCACGCGCTTTACCAAAGCCGCCAGGAATGCCGGCTAAATTTTGTAACTCTAGGGTGAGGTGTTCTAGGATGTGAGCAGGCCAGGTGCCTTCCTCAACTCTTTTTAGAAATCCACCAGCTTCACCATAGCTGCAGCGGTGTTCTTGCAGGCTGGGAAGAGCTCGAACAAGACGGTCATAAAACCCAGGAATGAGGTTGGAGGGGAAATCTTCTAATTCACCAATATCGAGCCAAACTTCAATAACGGGATGGTAAGTCCACATATTGGGGCCGCGAAGATGCTTGACACTCAAGATCTCAATGGTTTTGTCTAGTAATTGGGGCATATGTGGAGTGGGGGGATCTCAGCGCCACCTTAGAAAATGAGGGCGGAGATGTCTCAGACTGTCTCTCTGGTTCTAGTAATTATTCAAAATCCACAAAATTAGCAAAAATGCATAAAAAAGCCTGCTTAGTCAAGTTAACGGCTTTCTACCCGCTAAAGTTGACAGTATTACTAAATCTTAAAAATCTAGCTCCACTATACTTTTAAGACTAATGAAGCCAGAAATTTCTCCATCCGCTCCCCCTTCGCCAAGTCATTGGGCTAGCGTTTTAGAAGCTCCTCAATCTCCAGTAAAAGACCTTAACTCCATACTGGCATGGGTTGAGCTTGATCTCAATGGTGAAATGCGCTTTGAGAAAAGCCTACTTTGCTTGATTCCTACGGGCCTATTTTGGACTGATGGCACTCGCTCAGAATTTTGGCCTATGAGCTCTGAGACCCGTCTTTTGCAGGGTGATCACGCTGGAGTTGGGCATCTCAAGCTGGAGTCTGAGACCAGTCTGCTACGACTCTGGTACTTCACTTTGGCTGTCAATCCACAAGTATTACGCCTACAGAGTAGTTTTAGGCAGTTAATCAGAGGTGATCAGCTTAGTAATGAGCCTGAGGCTTCTGAATACGATAAGCAAGTTTGCCCTGTATGTTTGAGCCCCAAACCTGCCAATTCAGATGCTTGCCCAACTTGCGATCCAGAGGAGGATGCCCCTCCATCGACTTGGACTTTATTTAAGTTGTGGCGCTTTGCCCGTCCCTATAAAAAAGAGTTATTGCTAGGCTTTATCCTGACCTTGCTGTCAACCGGCGCCACACTGATTCCACCGTATTTAACAATGCCCTTGATGGATCATGTGTTGATTCCATATGAAAAAGGCAATCCGATTGATTTTGAATTAGCTAGCAAATATCTCTTCGCTTTATTTGCTGCTGCAATTGTTGCTTGGGGTCTAGGTTGGTGGAAAACCTATTTACTCGCATTAGTGAGTGAGCGCATTGGCGCAGATCTACGCAACACGACTTTTGAACATTTGCTCAAACTGTCTTTAGAGTATTTCGGTGGCAAAAGAACCGGTGACTTGATTGCACGTATTGGCGCCGAGACAGATCGTATCTGCGTATTCTTATCTTTGTATGCTTTGGATTTTGCAACCGATGTCATCATGATTACCATGACGGCAGCGATTTTGGTATCAATTGATCCTTTGCTGGCATTAGTTACTTTGGCGCCATTGCCATTCATTGTGTGGATGATTCATGTGGTGCGCGATAAGTTGCGATTTGGTTTTGAAAAGATTGATCGCGTTTGGTCTGAAGTCACGAATATCTTGGCTGATACGATTCCAGGGATTAGGGTAGTCAAAGCATTTGCTCAAGAAGATCGTGAGCTCAAACGTTTTGTGGATTCCAATAAACACAATTTGCAAATCAATGATCGCGTCAATCGCGTATGGGGATTATTCTCCCCAACAGTAACCTTGCTAACAGAAACTGGTCTCTTAGTGGTGTGGGGTTTTGGTATTTGGCAGGTTGCACATCAAAAGGTCACCGTTGGTGTGTTGATTGCATTCCTTGCTTACATCGGACGCTTTTATATTCGACTCGATTCAATGAGTCGAATCGTTTCGCATACACAAAAAGCAGCAGCTGGAGCTAAGCGTATTTTTGATATTTTGGATCATGTCTCGAGCGTTCCGGAGCCAATTAATCCAGCACCTTTGGGTGAAGTGAAGGGCCGTATCTCCCTGCGAGGCGTGGGTTTCCGCTATGGCAACCGTGCGGTTTCTAAAGGGATTGATCTAGATATTGCCCCTGGAGAAATGATTGGTTTAGTCGGTCATAGTGGCTCCGGCAAGAGCACTCTAGTGAACTTGATTTGCCGCTTCTATGACGTGAGCGCTGGTTCAATTACTTTGGATGGACGTGATATTCGTAGCATCAAAATTGCTGACTATCGCAAATGTATTGGTTTAGTTTTACAGGAGCCATTTCTATTCTTTGGCACGATTGCAGAAAATATTGCGTACGGAAAACCAGATGCTACTCGTGAAGAAATTATTGAGGCAGCGCGCGCTGCACATGCGCATGAATTTATTCTGCGCTTACCGCTCGGTTATGACTCCCTAGTAGGTGAGCGCGGTCAATCTCTTTCAGGTGGTGAGCGTCAACGTATTTCAATTGCGCGTGCACTGTTAATTAATCCAAGTATTTTGATTTTGGATGAAGCTACCTCATCGGTAGATACCACTACCGAAAAAGAAATTCAGCGCGCTTTAGATAATCTGGTTAAGGGTCGCACTACGATTGCAATTGCCCATCGCCTCTCTACTTTAAGAAAAGCAGACCGCTTGGTTGTGCTTGATAAAGGCGAGATCGTGGAGATTGGCTCGCATGATGAGTTGATGGATACGCAGGGCGCTTACTACGCGCTCTACCAAGCTCAATTGCGTCATGCTGCAGAGTTAGTTGAGGGTGGCGCTATTGGTGAAAGCATTGATGATAATGAGCGCAAAGACGGCCCCCAAGCCATTGCCAAAGAAGCCGGGAGCGGGGTATGAGTCAGCATCATAAGACATACACTCTAGAGCGTGATTCGCTAGGTCGTTTGGTATTGATTGATGCTACTGGAAGTCATCATATTGGCGTCTATCTAGTAAGAGCATTTCCGATTACAGCACCTGGCGCTGGAATCTCGATCATGGATCAGTCCGGCAAAGAGTTATGCTGGTTTGATAGTGCCGCCACCATTCCTAAAGGCGAGTTAGCCTTGATTGAGGAAGAGTTGGCCGCTCGTGAGTTCATGCCTATCATTGAAAAAATCACCAAAGTGTCCACTTTTGCCACCCCGAGTATTTGGGATATCGAAACTGATCGTGGTCCCACTAGGATTCGCCTTAAAGGCGAGGAAGATATACGTCGCATTGCTGGCAATACACTCCTGATTGCTGACTCCAATGGTCTGCAATTTTTGATCAAAGATTCCACTCAATTGGATAAAGTCAGTAAGAAACTTTTAGATCGATTCCGTTAAGTATCGATTATGCAAAGGTTTTTCTAGGGTTATTACTTAGGAGTTAGTGTTATCCCTAACTACCCATTTAATAATTGTTGATGAGAGTCAAGCGATCGCCCCTCAGATTGGGTAAAAATCAACCCATAATAAATAGAAGCCAAAGTAACATTGGTATTCAAATTTTTTGGAGGAGCGTTCATGAAAATGAAGTTAAAAGGGGCATTGATTTCCACCGCATTAGCCCTCGGTGCTGCTAGTGTTTCACCTGCTTTCGCTGCCTGGGAACCAACCAAGCCAGTAGAGTTCATCATCCCTGCCGGTCCTGGTGGCGGTGCTGACCAAATGGCCCGCATGATCCAAGGCATTATTACCAAAAATAACTTGATGAAGCAGGCGGTAATTCCTGTGAACAAGGGCGCTGGTGCAGGAGCTGAAGGGTTCTTAGCAATGAAAGAGGCTAAAGGCGATCCAAACAAGATCGTGATTACTCTCTCGAACCTGTTTACAACTCCATTAGCAACCGGCGTTCCCTTCAATTGGCAGGACATCACTCCTGTAGCGATGTTGGCCCTTGACCAGTTCGTCTTGTGGGACAACGCTGACAAGCCATACAAAACAGCCAAAGAATATATTGATGCCGCCAAAGCTGCTGGCCCAGGTAAATTCAAAATGGGTGGTACTGGCTCTAAGCAAGAAGATCAAATCATTACCGTTGCGCTTGAAAAAGCTACTGGTGCTAAGTTCACCTACATCCCATTCAAAGGGGGTGGCGACGTTGCTGTTCAGCTCGTAGGTAATCACATTGATTCATCTGTGAACAACCCTATTGAAGCTGTAGCGCAATGGCGTGCTAACAAGTTGCGTGCATTGTGTGTATTTGATGACACACGTATGCCTTACAAAGAAAAAGTTACCGACACTATGTCATGGTATGACGTACCTACCTGTAACGAGGCAGGCGTAAAAACTGACTATGTGATGCTGCGCGGTATTTTCATGGCTCCAGGCGTGACTCAAGAGCAAGTTGATTACTACATCGATGTATTTAAGAAAGTTCGTGCAACACCAGAGTGGAAAAAGTTTATGGCTGATGGCGCATTCAATCAGACATTTATGACTGGTAAAGAGTTTAGAAATTGGCTCACATTAAACGAAGCTTTGCATAAGCAGTTAATGACTGAAGCTGGCTTTTTGGCTAAATAATTCAAAAGCCATTAGGGTAGGACCTCCAATTGGGGGTCCTATTTTTTAAGTATCCGTAACAACCAACTTTAATTAGTGAATAAAAAAATGTCTGAACAAGCGAATAATTCAAATCAAGAATCAGCAATCAGTATGAGAGTAATGGATATCATTACCGCACTCCTGTTTGTTGCTGTGGGCCTAGTAGTGATGATTGGCAGTCTGAAGCTGGGTGCCAGTTGGGGTGTCGATGGTCCTGAAGCTGGATATTTCCCTTTCTACATTAGTTTGATTATTTTGCTTTCAAGCACGGTAACTCTCTACCAGGCTGCAATCGTTAATAAGAAAAAGAAAACAGAGTCATTTGTCGATAGTGAGCCTCTAAAGCAAGTCATGGCCGTGCTTTTACCAGCCATCGTTTTTGTGTTGGGTGTGCAATTGATTGGTATTTATGTTGCTTCAGCCATTTACATCGCAATATTTATGGTTTGGTTGGGTAAATACCCAATCTGGAAAGCAGTTGCTGTATCTGTTGGAGTGAGTGCTGCCCTCTACCTGATGTTCGAATACTGGTTCCAAGTTCCATTGCCACATGGCTCATGGTTCAATCCGCTTGAGTTCATTGGCGTGCAGTAAAAAACAATAATTATTAAAAAAGATTAGAAAAGAAGGAGTCCAAGTTGGAAGAAATTAACGCTCTATTCAACGGCTTTGCCGTTGCAATGACACCCTTTAACTTACTGCTGATGCTTGTTGGTGTAACACTCGGCGTGATTATTGGCGTATTGCCTGGTTTAGGTGGCGCTAACGGAATTGCGATTCTGTTGCCGTTGACTTTCACAATGCCGCCAACTTCCGCAATCATCATGTTGTCCTGTATTTACTGGGGTGCATTGTTTGGCGGTGCAATTACATCTGTACTCTTCAATATCCCGGGCGAGCCTTGGTCTGTTGCGACAACCTTTGACGGTTATCCAATGGCACGTAATGGAAAAGCTGGCGAGGCATTAACTGCAGCGTTCACATCTTCATTTGTCGGTGCTTTCTTCGCAATTGTGATGATTACCTTCTTGGCACCATTGGTTGCGAAATTCGCACTCCAATTCGGTCCGCCAGAGTTTTTCTCGGTTTACCTTCTCACTTTCTGTAGTTTTGTGGGTATGAATAAAGGTTCGCCATTCAAAACCATCTCCGCCATGATGTTGGGCTTTGCCTTGGCTACCGTTGGTATGGATACCGTTACAGGTCAGTTGCGCTTAACTTTTGGAAATCCAGAGTTAATGCGTGGATTTGACTTCTTGATCGCTGTGATCGGTTTGTTTGGTATCGGTGAGATTCTGCTGTCGATGGAAGAGGGCTTGGCTTTCCAAGGTGCCGCAGCAAAGATTCGCGGTAAGGTTGTTTGGGAAACTTGGAAGCAGTTGCCAAAATATTGGGCTACTTCATTGCGTAGTTGCCTAATCGGTTGCTGGATGGGTATCACCCCAGGTGGTGCAACTCCTGCATCTTTCATGGCTTACGGTGTAGCGAAGCGCGTATCTAAAGATGGCGACAAGTTTGGTACCGGCAAGATGGAAGGTATTGTTGCTCCAGAGACGGCAGCTCACGCTGCAGGTACAGCGGCACTTCTCCCAATGCTGTCTTTGGGTATCCCTGGATCGCCAACTGCGGCCGTATTGCTAGGTGGCCTGTTGATTTGGGGTCTGCAACCTGGTCCATTGCTTTTCGTTGAGAAGCCAGACTTTGTTTGGGGCTTGATTGCCAGTATGTACTTGGGTAACTTGGCAGGCTTGTTTGTTGTTTTAACTTGCGTGCCATTGTTTGCCTCTATTTTGAGAATTCCATTCTCAATTATTGCGCCAGTCATTATTGTGATTTGCGCGGTAGGTGCCTACACCGTTCACAATGCCATGTTTGATGTTTGGTTGATGTTGGGCTTCGGTGTTATTGGTTATGTATTCAAAAAACTTGACTATCCAATGGCGCCAATGGTGTTGGCTTTGGTATTGGGCGACCGTGCTGAAGACTCCTTCCGTCAATCCATGTTGTTCTCACAGGGAAGTCTAGATATTTTCTTCTCTAACTACTTGGTAGGTGCGATCACAACATTGGCTTTGGTATTGTTGTTCTGGCCATTGATTGGTAAGTTCATTGGCAAGAAAAAGGTGGCTGCAACATAAATAATGAAACACGCTAGCAATAGCGAATTCAAAGGAAAAAGGGGCGTCAGCCCCTTTTTTCATGGAAAACCTAAAAGTCCGATAAAATTCTGAAATCATGAATTTCCGCAAAAACCGCCTCATTCACTGGATTGCTGCCGCAGCCATTGCGATGAGTGCACTTGCGCCAGCTGCTTCTCAAGCAGTATCGCTAGCGAAGCATGGGCAAGGCTTTGCAATGGAAATTTGTTCGGCTGATGGCACTAAATCACAGATTAATGTGCAAATTGAAGAGCAAGCGGATCGCGTAGAAGCGCAGCCATGTCCGTATTGCATTGCTCATACAGCTATCACTCCAGCATTCAACACCAACCTCACATTCCAAGCACCGCAAACACTTGCTTTGCTGCCACAGCTTTTCTATCAATCACCCAAGCCTCTCACCGTTTGGGTAACACCCCCTTCAGCAGCGCCTCCTACACAAGCCTAAATCTTTTTAGGGCATAGCCTAGCTATGTTGTTAGCAACAAGCCTCAAGCAAGTTGCAGAAATATTGTGTGGAAAATTAGATGTTATTGAAGCAAAAGAAAATTAGTATATGCATTGGCATGCTATTGGGATCAATCTTGATATCTGGTGGTGCTCAGGCTCAAATTGCACCCCCTCCTGACTATGATCAGAAATTAGCTGATATGGTAGTGACAGCCACAAAATCAGGTACTACCCTCAGGGATATGACCCAGAACACCACAATTTTGACGAAAGAAGAGTTGGAGATTGCGCCCGAACAAACGATTGATCAAGTTCTTAAAAACCAGACAAGTGTATTTTTAAACGATCAGCCTTATTACGAAAAAGATCCAACCGGTCAAAGTATTAACGTCCGAGGCTTGGGTAATGCGAGAACTTTAGTTCTCATTGATGGTGTGCCTGCTAATGATGCGATGTATGGAACCGTACAGTGGAATTTAGTGCCAATGTCAGCAATCCAGGATGTCGAGTTTATCCGCGGCGGTGTTTCTAGTCTTTATGGAAATATGGGTATGGGCGGCGTGATTAATATTACAACTAAGCCAATCAGTGATAACAAGGGCGAGGTATCTGGGAGTATTGGATCCTATGCAACTGGAACGGCTGCAGTGTCAAAGGAATTTGCAATTAGCAATTCCTTTAAGCTGAGAGCTTCAGCTGACTACTTTAGTACTGAGGGTTACCAAAATATTGCAACAATTTACCCCTCATCCCAATCTGCCCTAAAGACTGGAATGGGAAATCAAAGTGCGGAGAGTGCCAACTACCGTTTGCAGGGCTCTCTAAAGGTTAGTCAAGATACCGATGGTTTTTTCAATTTCGGACTTCATTCAATGTCAAACCTGCCTACAGGTGGTTATAACTTCGCTAGAAAATCTACCAACGAGACAACAATTTCCGGTGGAACCACAACAAGGTTGAATTCTAGTGAACAGGTTCAAGTTAATGCATTTTATGAAAACACAACTCTGCAGCAACAAAATGTGAGCTCAAGTAATCCATACATCAATGCCACTTTCCATAATCCTTACTATCAAGTTGGCGGCTCAGCTCAATATACTAATAATTTTCAAAATTCTCTGATTGACCAGATGATCTTAAGTGCTGATGTAAAGCAGCTCTCAGCATCGAATTATCAAAATAACTATGCCTCTCCTGGTGCTGCAAATTATCAAACAAGTAAATTGGGTGCTTTAAGCTCTCAGGTTGTGTCAGAGGGCACGCAAAACTTCTTGGGAATTTTGGGCCAAGCTAAATCAAAACTAACGGCCATTCCTCTTCAAGCTACCCTATCCGCTAGAGTTGATAATTGGACTAGCCAGATTCCAGTCAACTATACCCAAGCAGCTGGAGGGGCCCAAGTAAGTACGGCTGTACCCAATCAGTCTAAAACAAAATTAAGTCCAAATTTAGGCCTCTTATATCGAGCATCTAGGGAGTTGGATTTTAGAGCTGCCGCTTATCAAGCTTTCCATGCGCCTGGACTGAATAATTCAATCCGTAGCTATGGGTCCGGTTCAAGCTATGTCAGTAATAATCCATTTTTAACTCCAGAGAATATGACTGGGTATGAGATGGGATCTGACTATCGCTGGAAATCCGGATTTATTCAAGTAACAGGTTTTAATGCGAATGTCACAAATGCTATCGCTACCTACACCATGACAAGTAGTCAGATTGCAAGTACTTGTGCGCCAGTATGCTCTTCTGGGGCAAAATCTTACAGCAATGATCAGTCGCTAAGAAGTACCGGATTGGAGCTTCAAGCTCGCTATGACATTAGCTCTAAATGGGCAACAGATTTGGGGTATACGCTCACTAAGGCTGTATTAACTTCAACCTATGGGGCGATTGATAAAACTTTAAACCCAACGGGCGTTCAGATAGCTGGAACACCTAGAAATATGGGTAGTGCAAGCCTTACGTACTTCCCGATACCAAAGGCTAGTTTGACAGCCTCGGTTCGCTACATTGGAAATTCTTGGTATGACACTGCTCACACTTCACCAATACCGGCTTATGCTGTAGTTGGTGCAAGGGCTAACTATGAGGTAACGCCAAATGCAACTGTATATTTGAGTGCTGTGAACTTATTAAATCGTAATTTCATTACATTTGGTTCTGGCTCACAATACACTGCTGGTCAGCCTCAAACAATCACCGTTGGTGGTCGGATAACGTTTTGATAACAATAAAAAACTCACTTTATTGCAGGCGCTTTAATGCGGCTAAGATTTTAATTCTGGGTCTCTTAGTTTGGGGTGGGATTGATCTAGCTGTTGCTCAGATGGATCACTCATCCCACTCTGGGATGAGTGTGTCTGCCAAGCCCTCTTCATCATGCAAGGGGTCGGGCCTAGACTGCGCAAATGCTGCAACACCGTTTCTAGATAAAGAGGGTAAGTTGCTTCTGGTCTGGACTGGTGGTGGAGTTGTTTCGTTCGCTAAATCTGATGATTTGGGAAAGACGTTTATATCCCCTATAGTTATTGCTGAACATGGAAAATCTCTGGATGCTGGAAGCGATGCTCGACCACAAATCGTTTCTGATTCAAATGGAAATATTTTTCTGACGTATGCTTTTTTCAAAGATTCCAATTGGAATGCTCAGATTAATACTTCACGGTCCAGCGATGGGGGCGCCACCTTTTCAGTACCAACATCTTTGATTGAGGGTGGATCCAGTCAGCGCTTTCCCTCGGTTTTAATTGGGTCCAATAACTCTATTTTTATGACATGGGTTGATAAACGTCTTGTCTCTGCAGCTAAGCAAGGAGGGGAGAAGAGGTTAGGGGGATCCATCGCATACTCCTTTTCAAATGATGGAGGAAGTACATTTTGGATAGAGCGTATTGCCAATGAAAATAGTTGTGAGTGTTGTCGTATAGGAGCCGCATTGAGTTCTGCTGGAGAGCCTGCAGTGATTTATAGAGCAATCTTTCCTGGCGGTATTAGGGACCATGCCACTCAAATTATTTCCCCAAAGGGCGCTGGGCCCATTCAACGAGTCTCTGATGATCAGTGGCGGACGGATGCTTGTCCTCATCATGGGCCAACTATTGCCATTTCAGAGACAGGAAAAATGCACGTCGCTTGGTTTACCCAAGGCGAACGACGATCTGGAGTTTTTTATGCAAATTCAGGCAATCAGGGCCGCAGTTACTCCAAGCCTATGAGGGTTGGCGCTGATGGAGCAAATGTATCTAGACCATATCTTTTGGCTCTTGGTAGAAATATTTTCTTGGTATGGAAAGAATTTAATGGAAGTGTTTCTAGTGTTTATATGAAGCGCTCCCAAGATGACGGGGGGACATGGTCAGTTCCCAGTACGATTTTTGAAACATCTGGTTACTCGGATCATCCACTACTCATTTCCCAGCAGGGTAAAGTCTATCTGTCCTGGTTAACACGCATGAATGGTTATCAGCTAATCGAGATAGGAAAAAATAATGAATAGATTGATATTTACATTTGTGATGCTGCTTGCAGCAACTAGCGTCTCCATAGCTGGCACTGGGGTGCCCAAGCCTTACCAGGGTGGAGATTGGACTTCTCTTATAAAAACTTCTAAAGGTTCTCCAGTGGCCATTCATTTCTGGGGGGTAACTTGCGCGCCCTGCGCAAGGGAGATGCCTCAATGGGGTCAGTTTGTTGCTGCGAATAAGAAAGCCAACGTTATCTTTATTCAAGTTGATGATGTTTCCCCTGAAATGATTCAAAAGATGCTCGCTAAGGCAAATCTAAGCGAAGCAAAGAATTACTATGTCCATTCCACTTTTGATGAGCAACTACGGTATGAGATAGACCCAAAATGGAGAGGTGAGACGCCCATTACTATCTTGATTGACAAGGGCGGAAAGGCAATTAGAAAGACGGGCCCAATGAACTTTTCTCAATTAAGTGATTGGTTTAATAAGAATGATTGATGAAGTAAATCCGAGATGTAGATCGGAATTTGAATATTAACGAGGAGGATGTATCGATGAAAAGTATTAAATTATTGAATGCTTTATTGCTTGCTGCAGTGGGTTTTGGTTTAGTTTCTATTGCGCAAGCTCAAAACGCGAAAGTCGGTAGTGTACAAATTGAAAATGCTTATACGCGCGCAACTGTTCCTGGTCAGCAAGTGGCTGGTGGTTTTATGAAGATTGAAAACAAAGGTGCTGCCGATCAACTTATTTCTGCTAGTTCCCCTGTTGCCGGTGAAGTTCAATTGCATGAGATGGCGATGGACGGTAATGTGATGAAAATGCGTCAGGTAAAAGATATCGCTGTGCCAGCAGGAGGTGCAGTTGAGTTAAAGCCAGGCGGCTTACATTTAATGTTCATGAATATTAAGGCACCATTGGCTGCTGGAGAAACTGTACCTGTAAAGCTCAAGTTTGCTAAGGCAGGCGAGGTTGAGGTAAAGATGCCTGTGAATGCAATGGGCAACCCAGGCGCAATGAAGCACTAAGCTGAACCAGTTAAGATGTGCAACAAAAAAGCCCCTAGTTTTACTTAGGGGCTTTTTTAGTTAGGCTAATCAATTTAGATTTTTAAATCCAAATCAGTGACCGCACCTTTGCTAGCACTACTTGCCAGGCTGGCATATTTAGCCAGCAAGCCACGGGTATAGCGTGGCTTAGGTTGTACCCAAGCAGCACGACGCTTCGCAATCTCTTCATCGCTCACATTGAGTTGAATGAGGAGTTTATGGGCATCGATCGTAACGGAGTCGCCTTCATGGATCAGAGCAATCACGCCACCTACAAAAGCCTCTGGAGCCACATGACCTACAACCATGCCCCAAGTGCCGCCAGAGAAGCGGCCATCGGTGATGAGGCCGACTGTCTCGCCTAAGCCCTGACCAACGAGAGCAGAGGTAGGGGCAAGCATCTCACGCATGCCGGGACCTCCTTTAGGGCCTTCATAACGAATAATCACAACATCGCCATCCTTGATTTTCTGCGCCATGATGGCGGCCATTGCATCATCTTCAGAATCAAATACACGAGCAGGGCCAGTAATAGATGGATTCTTCAGGCCGGTAATTTTGGCAACGCAACCTTCAGGAGAGATATTGCCCTTGAGGATTGCTAAGTGACCCTGTTTATAAAGCGGAGTGTCTAGAGTGCGAATCACTTTTTGATCGGCACGCGGTACGGATGGAACATCTTTTAATGTTTCTGCAATCGTTTTACCAGTGATGGTCATGCAGTCGCCATGCAAGAGTCCGCCATCCAACAAGATCTTCATCACTTGAGGAATGCCGCCGGCTTGGTGAAGGTCAGTTGCTAAATACTGGCCAGATGGTTTCATATCCACGATCACAGGAACGCGCTTACGAATACGCTCAAAGTCATCAATCGTCCAATCGATTTCGGCAGCACTGGTGATCGCTAGAAAATGTAGAACCGCATTAGTCGAGCCACCAACTGCCATGATGACACTCACCGCGTTCTCAATGGATTTCTTGGTAATGATGTCGCGTGGACGTAAATTATTTTTAATTGCTTCGACCAACACAATGGCTGAATCATGGGCGCTAGTGACTTTCTCGGCATCTACGTTGGCCATCGTAGATGAGTAAGGCAGGCTCATACCCAAAGCTTCGAATGAGGAGCTCATAGTGTTGGCGGTATACATACCTCCGCAGGAACCGCTCCCTGGGCAAGCATTTTGCTCAACGCCTTTAAGATCTTCTTCGCTGAGACGGCCTGAGGTAAATTCACCAACAGCTTCAAATGCAGAAACAATATTAAGCTCTTTGCCTTTGTAATGACCAGGCTTAATTGTTCCGCCATAAACATAAATTGCTGGCACGTTGGTGCGCGCAATCGCCATCATTCCACCTGGCATGTTTTTATCGCAGCCACCAATGACTAAAACGCCATCCTGCCATAAGCCATTTACACAAACTTCAATGCTATCGGCAATCACTTCACGTGAGACGAGAGAATATTTCATGCCCTCAGTACCCATGCCAATGCCATCTGATACGGTCGGAGTACCAAACATTTGCGCCTTTGCGCCTGCTTCCTCAAGCGCGCTTACTGCCGCATCCGCGAGTTTCTGTAAGCCACTATTGCAAGGGGTAATGGTGGAATGACCGTTGGCCACGCCAACCATTGGCTTAACAAAATCCTTCTCTTCATAGCCCATCGCGTAATACATTGAGCGATTGGGAGCGCGAGCAACCCCTTCGGTGACATTGCGTGAGCGTTCATTGAGGCGTTTCATACTGATATTGACTCCAGAAAAGAATTTGTCGAAAGGCTCTATTGTGCCGTGATACAAGGGGGAATGCAGGGGTTTATACGCCCATTCCATACCCTTGTTTTGCATCGCAACAAAGAGATTTGTCTATTGTATTTGTTGATTCGGCCTAATTATTAGCCTAAAAGCTAATATCCTTGGCAGAAAAGCTGCGGTACATTGCCTCATCACTTACTTTTCCTTTTAAATTCAATGACTAAAGTTGGCCACATCTATCTAATAGATGACGATGAGTCGATGCGTACCTCCTTAGGCAGAATGCTCAAGGATGTCGGTTACATCGTGGAGGAATTCTCCTCCGCAGTGGCATTTTTAGAGCATTCAGTGCCAGTGGCGCCGGCCGTCATTTTGCTAGATATGCAAATGCCGGATATGACTGGATTGGATTTACAGGAAAAATTAGTCCAACTGAGCCGTAAAACCCCCATTGTGTTTATCAGTGGGCAGAGTCATCCCCATCAAATTGTTACCAGCCTCAAGCGTGGCGCGGTAGATTTTCTCTTCAAGCCCTTCAATTTGGAGGATTTATTGAAAGCAGTTGCAGACGCCCTTGAGTTTGATAGACGTCAACTCAAACGGGTTTCCAAGGAAGTAGAGACTAAGAAAGACTATGCAACTCTTACTCCTAGAGAAAAGGAGGTCTGCTTTTGGCTGGTGAAGGGATTGCTCAATAAGGATATTGCTGTTAAGTTGGGTACAACCGACGCCACAATCAAGGTTCACAAGGCTAGAGTGATGGATAAGATGAATGTGGATTCGGTTCAATTATTGGTTGCAAAGTACCTTGAATCTGATTTAGAAAACCTCCAGAATGCTAGCTCTTGAGCTAATTTCCCTGTAGCTAAATTAGCACTAAGATGGGGCATTATTTTGATAGATAAAACACTTAAATCAATTTTGTGAATACCACTTCCAAGATTCCTGAGATTCGCAAAGAGGCTTTTATTCAGGCTCGTGAAAAGCTGTGCTTGACTACTAAAGATCTTGGTGGAATGGCATGTCTATCCACTCGGCAAATTGAGCAGATTGAAAACGGTGAAACCAGCTCCTTCTATAGCGCTCAAATCAAAGCAACTGCTGCTAAAAAAGTAGCAAAGTTGCTTAAGTTAAGTGATGAAGAGGCATTTGATTTCGGTGCAATTGCTCCTGAGACCTCAAGCGTATTACAGTTACCAATTGCAGAAGTTAAATTAACAGATGATCCAATGAGTAAGGAGGCTAAAAAAGAGCCTCCTAAAAAGGCGGAAGCCAAAATAGATGTCGCGCAAACTCAGGAGCAGGTACAAGAGAGTCAGTTACCCGTAGAAGAAACAGAAGTTCAGGAAAATGAAGCGCCCCTCAATCAAGTCACCTCAAAGCCAAAATCGAGTTCACAAAGCAAACCGTTTCTTTGGTTGAGCGTAGTTGCTGCAGCAGTATTTGCAGTAGTTAATTTACAGCCTTTATTTTTCTCAGAAAAACCGGCAGAAATCGTCCTCGTAAAAGAAGAAATTATTGAGCCCGTACCAGCCGAGCCAGTACCGGTAGCCCCAGCTTCTTCAGCAACCCCTGCTCCTGCGCTGCCAGCTCCAGTTGCTAGCGCTGAAGTCGCAACAGCATGTCCTCCTGAAGAGGGCATTGTTAGCTATAAAACAGATGCCCCACGTAAGGCGGCAGATATGGTTTATGTGCAGGTGAAATCGAAGCAAGTTGTTTGTGTCAGTGATGCTTCTGGGAAGATGCAAAACAAGATGATTGAGCCTAGTGCAGGAGTATCTTTTTATGGCAAGCCTCCATTCAAAGTGCTGACTAGCGGACTTGCTCAGGCTGATGTGTTTTTTCAGGGTGCAAAAGTACGCCTGACAAATCTCAATCACAAAACTTTAATATTAGAAGCTGCTGAAGTAGCGATCCCTTCTGTAGACCGGGCAGATTTGCAGCAGCGCTAACCCTCGGAAGAGTTGGCGAGTTAGCGCATCAAATCCTGCTGCTTAAACAGCTGAGTCGTTAGTTTCGCCAGTGCGAATACGAATAGCCTGTTCGATTGGGCTAACAAAAATCTTGCCATCACCAATCTTGCCTGTACGTGCTGCTTTAGTAATTGCCTCAATTGCTGAATCGACGCGGTCATCAGCAACAACTACTTCTACTTTTACTTTGGGCAAAAAGTCGACTACATACTCTGCGCCACGATAGAGTTCAGTGTGACCTTTTTGGCGACCAAAGCCTTTAACTTCGGTAACAGTCAGTCCGGTAACGCCTACTTCAGCTAAGGCTTCACGAACTTCGTCAAGTTTGAACGGCTTAATAATGGATGTGATTAGCTTCATATATTCCCCTTAATATAGTAATCATACCTAGAACTGAAAACCAATGCCCCGTTAGGCTCTAAATTGGGAGGTAATTGGGTAGCGCCAGTCACGCCCAAAGGCTCTAGTAGTGACTCGAACGCCAGGGGGTGCTTGGCGACGTTTGTACTCATTAAGCTTAATGAGACGGGTGACTTTTTCTACGCTTTCAGGATCAAACCCGGCAGCAATGATTTGGGCGATAGATTGGTTTTGCTCCATATAGCGCTCGACGATGCCATCCAATACTTCATATGATGGCAAGCTGTCTTGATCGGTCTGATCGGGGCGTAATTCTGCTGAAGGCGCGCGCGTCAAAATCCGCTCCGGAATGATCGGGGCAATGCTATTGCGATAAGCGCATAAGCGATAGACCAAAGTTTTGGCAATATCTTTAATGACCGCAAAGCCACCAGCCATATCTCCGTAAAGAGTGCAGTAGCCCACAGCCATTTCACTCTTGTTGCCCGTAGTTAAAACTAGTCGACCTGTTTTATTGGAGAGGGCCATCAGGAGGGTGCCACGCACGCGTGCCTGAATATTTTCTTCAGTAGCATCAAGTTTTAGGCCTTTAAATTGCTCAGCTAGAGCATGCTCCAAAGCATCAACAGGCTCGCTAATTGGAATCTCATCATATTGCACGCCTAGATTCTGAGCCATTTCTCTGGCATCAATCCAGGAGATGTCAGCTGTATAGCGTGAAGCCATCATGACGGTGCGAACTTTGTCTGCGCCCAATGCATCTACTGCAATTGCTAACACCAATGCAGAATCAACTCCACCCGAGAGGCCAATAATGACTCCTGGAAAACGATTTTTTTGAACATAGTCACGCACACCTAGAACAAGTGCTTGGTAAGCCTGAGCTTCCACACTAGTCGGGACAACCATTGCTCCTGGTTCTAAATCGGCGGAGGGATTGACATTGACATAGCCAAGAGCGGTTTCAAACTGTGGCATGGTCATCACTACTTTGCCTGTGCTATTTAGCGCAAATGAGCCACCATCAAACACCAGTTCATCTTGGCCGCCGACTGCATTTACGTAAACTAATGGCATCTGACTTAGGGCAATCTGTTTGCGCAGTACTTCAATACGTAAAGATTCTTTTTGGAGGTGATAAGGCGAGGCATTGAGAACCAGCAGTACTTGGCCGCCTGCTGCATGAGCCTGTTTTGCTGGACCTGCATGCCATGCATCTTCACAAAGAATAAGCCCGTACTGAATACCTGCATGTTCAAAGACACAGGCCTCATGCCCTGGTGTGAAATAACGCACCTCATCAAACACTTCATGATTAGGTAACTCTTGTTTGGCATAGCCAGCGATGATCCTGCCATCACGAATGACAGAAGCATAGTTTTGTAGACCAAGGGTAGTTTTCTTGGGGTGGCCAATAATCACAGTCAGCCCCGGGAACTTCTGGAGCTCTAGCATTAAACAGCTGAGCTCTCGATCTACTGCCTCAATGAAGGCAGGACGCAATAATAAATCTTCTGGGGGGTAGCCAGTGAGCGAGAGCTCTGGCGTAAGTACGATTGTGGCGCCTTGTGCATAAGCATCTGCCACGGCTTGAGAGATGAGCTGCGCATTGCCAGGCAAATCACCCAAAAGTGGGTTGATTTGCGCTAGGGCGATTTTTTGCGAGCTCAATCTGGTTAACAAGTTGAATAAGAATTAGCTTTGATGCTCTTTTTTGTATGCCTCAATACCTTCAAGAATTTCTTTATGGGCATCGGCAACACCACCCCACCCTTTAACTTTCACCCACTTACCTGGCTCGAGATCTTTGTAGTGTTCGAAAAAATGCTGGATTTGATTTAAACGTAATGGATTGATGTCTTCTGGTTTTTGCCAATGGGTATAAATAGGCAAAATCTTATCTTCTGGAACGGCTAACAATTTGGCATCTTGTCCGCCTTCATCTTCCATCATCAATACCCCAATTGCGCGACAACTCACAACCACACCAGGAATCAAAGGGAATGGAGTGATAACAAGCACATCAACGGGGTCACCATCACCAGCAATAGTTTTATTGATATACCCATAGTTGCATGGGTAATGCATTGCAGTGCCCATAAAGCGGTCAACAAAAATGGCACCACTTTCTTTGTCAACTTCATACTTGATTGGATCTGCATTCATTGGGATTTCGATGATGACATTAAAGCTTTCGGGGATTTTTTTCCCTGGTTTGACGTTGTCGAGACTCATTCATACTCCGGATAGTGATTAGTAAATACCCTGATCTTACAAAAGCGCTAGGGTAGTAATTCTGCTACATACTGGTAAAGCTTATAGGCTTTAGTTTATCGCTTTCAGAATTGGGCGGACATAGCTGACAGATAAACACAATTTAGATCTAATTTATAAGGGGTTCAAGCATGGGTAATGTCACATTAGGCTTGTATTTTTCCTTGGCGTGCGGTGTTCTAGCCGTGATTTATGGCTTTGTGATGCGCGGATGGATATTGAAGCAAAGTACTGGTAACGCAAAGATGCAAGAAATTGCTGAGGCGATCCAGCAGGGAGCTGCAGCTTACTTATCCCGCCAATACAAGGCGATTTCCATTGTTGGTGTAGTCCTCACGATCTTGATAGCGCTGTTTCTGGATTTTGCAACGGCTATCGGCTTCGTCATTGGTGCGGTACTTTCGGGCGCCTGTGGCTTTATTGGTATGAATATTTCTGTGCGGGCTAATGTCCGAACTGCGGAAGCGGCTACCAAAGGAATGAATGAAGCTCTCAATGTGGCATTCAAAGGTGGCGCTATTACTGGTATGTTGGTAGTAGGACTTGGCTTACTGGGTGTTGGCCTTTTCTTTATGTTCCTTATATCAATTGGATCGGGTAAAGACCTATCATCAGTTTTGCACCCCTTAATCGGTTTAGCATTCGGCTCTTCCTTGATTTCTATCTTCGCGCGATTGGGCGGCGGTATCTTTACAAAAGGCGCTGACGTAGGCGCTGACTTAGTCGGAAAAGTGGAGGCAGGTATTCCGGAGGATGATCCACGGAATCCTGCAGTGATTGCCGATAACGTTGGAGATAACGTCGGTGACTGTGCTGGTATGGCGGCTGACTTATTTGAAACTTACGCAGTGACACTAATTGCGACAATGGTGTTAGGTGCACTCATGGTTTCTAGTGCATCAGCGGCTGCGGTAGTCTACCCGCTTTTACTGGGTGGAGTTTCGATCATTGCCTCGATTATTGGCTGCTCTTTTGTGAAAGCAACGCCGGGTATGAAAAATGTCATGCCTGCGCTGTATAAAGGTTTAATCATAGCTGGGAGTATTTCTTTAGTTGCATTCTATTTTGTTACTAATTTCATCATGCCTGACGATGCCCTGGGTATCCCAGGAAGTCAGTGGCGTTTGTTTGGCTCCACTGTAGTTGGTTTACTGCTAACTGCCGGCTTAGTCTGGATTACCGAGTACTACACGGGTACTCAATTTAAACCAGTACAACATATTGCTGAGGCCTCTACCAAAGGTCACGGTACTAATATCATTGCAGGCTTAGGCATTTCGATGAAATCGACTGCCTATCCAGTGCTGTTTGTTTGTGCTGCTATTTATGCAGCTTACTGGTTAGCAGGTATTTATGGCATTGCGATTGCAGCGACTGCGATGCTGTCTATGGCTGGCATTGTGGTGGCTCTTGATGCCTATGGTCCGATTACAGATAATGCCGGTGGTATTGCAGAGATGGCTGGCATGCCGCAATCGGTTCGTGACATTACAGATCCATTGGATGCGGTGGGCAATACGACCAAGGCCGTAACCAAGGGATATGCGATTGGTTCAGCAGGTCTTGCTGCGCTAGTTCTCTTTGCGGATTACACCCACGCGCTGGAGGCTATTGGTCAGCAAGTGTCATTTGATCTCTCGGATCATATGGTAATCATCGGCCTCTTTATTGGTGGCATGATTCCATATTTGTTTGGTGCGATGGCAATGGAAGCGGTCGGGCGTTGTGCTGGTGCAGTGGTTGAAGAGGTCCGCCGTCAGTTCCGTGAGATCCCAGGAATTATGGAGGGTACTGCAAAACCCGAGTACGGCAAAGCAGTAGATATGTTGACCTCAGCCGCGATCAAGGAAATGATTGTTCCTTCACTTTTACCCGTAGTGGCTCCTATCGCAGTAGGTCTCTTACTGGGACCCGCTGCTTTGGGTGGCTTGCTGATGGGCACGATTGTGACGGGCTTGTTTGTCGCAATATCTATGTGCACTGGTGGCGGCGCTTGGGATAACGCCAAGAAATATATTGAAGAAGGCCATTTTGGCGGTAAAGGTTCTGAGGCCCACAAGGCTGCGGTCACTGGTGATACTGTCGGTGACCCCTACAAAGATACTGCTGGTCCTGCAGTAAACCCACTCATCAAAATTATTAACATCGTGGCATTGTTGATCGTGCCACTATTACCAGTGGTGAGCCGCTGACAATTTAGAAGAATAAAATGTAAATAAAAATGCCTAGCAATGCTAGGCATTTTTATTTGGTCCCTTGCTTAGTCTGTGTTACTCCAAAGTCTCCAAGTAGCGCTGGGCATCTAATGCAGCCATACATCCAGTACCTGCGCTGGTAATGGCTTGACGGTAAATGTGGTCCTGCACATCGCCTGCTGCAAATACGCCAGGGATATTGGTAGCAGTGGCATTGCCTTCCAAACCGGAATGCGTCTTGATGTAGCCGTTATTCATATCGAGCTGACCGATAAATAATTCGGTATTGGGTTTGTGGCCAATCGCAATAAAGGCGCCAGTGACTGCGATATCTTCTGTGCTGCCATCAGCTTTCTTGATGCGTACACCAGTGACACCTTTTTCATCGCCCAAGACTTCATCAAGGGTCGAGTTCAATTTCAGCTCGACTTTGCCCTCGGCTACTTTGGCCATGAGGCGATCATTCAGGATTGGCTCTGCGCGGAATTTATCGCGCCGATGAATCACGGTCACCTTTTTAGCGATGCCAGTCAGGTAGAGCGCTTCTTCAACAGCAGTGTTGCCGCCGCCGACTACGCAAACATCTTGATTGCGATAGAAGAAGCCATCGCATGTTGCGCAACCAGAAACACCACGACCCATGAATGCTTCCTCACTTGGAAGGCCGATGTATTGAGCAGAGGCCCCTGTGGAAATAATCAAGGCATCACATGTGTAAGTTCCCGAGTCGCCAACCAAACGGATGGGCTTTTCAGTTAGAGCTGCTGTGTGAATATGATCAAAGATGATATTGGTGTTAAAGCGCTCAGCATGCTTTAAAAAACGATCCATCAGCTCTGGGCCTTGGACACCATCTGGGTCAGCTGGCCAGTTTTCTACATCTGTAGTGGTCATTAATTGGCCACCTTGTGCCAGGCCAGTAACAAGGGTGGGGCTCAGATTGGCTCGCGCTGCATATACGGCAGCTGTGTAGCCAGCAGGGCCTGAACCGAGGATGAGAACTTTGGAGTGTTTTGGGGTATTTGAAGTCATATTCAAATTATAGGATTGCTTGATTACAATCGGTAGAACATGGCAAGAACCGCATACCCGAAGTCCAAAACACCTTTAGGCCTCCAGCCCCCTGAGAATCAAGGGCAGGGTAGGATGCCCCGTCTTCTTTTAGAAGCCCGCTGGTTTATCTCCCTTGGCCTTTGTTTGGGTTTGCTAGCTATTTTGGTGACTTATTCCAAGGCAGATCCAGCTTGGTCACACGCCAGCTTTGAGGCTCCCAAGAACCTGGGTGGGCGTTTTGGAGCCTATTTGGCCGACTTAATGCTCTATATCTTCGGTATTTCTGCATTTTGGTGGGTCGTGCTCTTTGGCCGCCGCGTTCTGACTGGCTGGCGTGAGCTTTGGAGTATTCCTCTTCCGCAGGATCCAGATGCTAAACCAGACTCCTTGCTAGTGCGTTGGTTGGGCTTTGGGCTGACTTTATTGAGCAGTATGGGTATTGAGTCTATTCGAATGCATTCGCTGACCTGGGAGCTTCCTAGGCCTCCTGGCGGTATTTTGGGCGAGCTCATTGGGGATCCCTTGCAGATGACTCTGGGTTTTACGGGTTCCACCCTCGTGTTGTTATTTACTCTATGTGCTGGCCTGTCCTTATTTCTGCACTTTTCCTGGTTAGAAGTTGCTGAAAAAGTAGGTCGCACTCTTGAGCTTGCTTATAACCGTTTACGAGAGCGTCGCGATAGCGAAGAAGATCGTAAATTAGGTGAAGCGGCTGCTGAAGAGCGCGAAGAGTTCGTTGAAGAGTTTCGTGGGCGAGTGGAAATTGCTAAGCCCGTTCAGATTGTTCGTGCCCCAGTAGAAATTCCGAAGAGCGCCCGCGTTGAGCGTGAAAAACAGCAGCCACTATTTGTGGATATTCCAGATTCAGAATTGCCGCCCTTGGCTCTGCTTGATCCCGTGCCAGAAGTAAAAGAAACGATTTCGGCAGATGTATTGGAATTTACTTCTCGCTTAATTGAGCGCAAGTTAGCCGAGTTCAACGTAGATGTAAAAGTCATTGCAGCCTACCCCGGCCCAGTGGTAACTCGTTACGAAATTGATCCTGCTGTTGGTGTAAAGGGTAGCCAGATTGTCAATCTCTCGCGTGACTTAGCGCGCTCACTAGGCGTAGTGAGTATGCGGGTAGTGGAAACTATTCCAGGCAAAACTTGTATGGCCTTGGAGCTACCAAACCCAACACGTCAATCGGTTTATCTCTCTGAGATTTTGAGTTCACAGGTTTACAACGATAGCCACTCTAACTTGACTCTTGCTTTGGGTAAGGATATTTCAGGTAGCCCCGTCGTGGCTGACTTGGCGAAGATGCCGCATTGCTTGGTTGCTGGTACTACTGGTGCTGGTAAATCCGTTGGTATCAACGCAATGATTTTGTCCATTCTCTTCAAGGCAAAGCCTGATGAAGTGCGCTTGATCATGATTGATCCGAAGATGCTTGAAATGGCGATGTACGACAAGATTCCACATCTCTTATGTCCAGTGGTTACTGACATGAAGCAGGCGTATAACGCACTCAACTGGGCTGTGAATGAGATGGAGCGTCGCTACAAGCTCATGAGTAAGTTTGGCGTACGTAACTTGGCTGGCTTTAATAAAAAAATCTTAGAGGCTGAAGAAAAAGGTGAGAAGCTCACTAATCCATTTAGCTTGACTCCTGAGGATCCGGAGCCAATTTATAAAGCCCCCGTGATTGTCATCGTAATTGATGAGTTGGCAGACTTGATGATGGTCTCCGGTAAGAAGATCGAAGAGTTGATTGCACGTATCGCACAAAAGGCGCGTGCTGCAGGTATTCATTTGGTCTTGGCAACACAACGCCCTAGCGTGGATGTCATTACCGGCCTGATCAAGGCCAACGTACCAACTCGTATTTCATTCCAAGTGAGCAGCAAGATCGATAGTCGTACGATTTTGGATCAACAGGGTGCTGAAGCGCTGCTGGGTATGGGTGACATGCTCTATATGGCGCCGGGAACCGGCTTACCGGTTCGCGTCCATGGCGCCTTTGTTTCTGACGACGAGGTTCATCGCGTGGTCGAGTGGCTCAAAGAGAAGAGTGAGGCCAACTACATTGATGGTGTTTTAGAAGGTGCTGATGAATCAACTATCGATGCATTGACCGGTGAAGGCGGAGGCGAAGCCGATCCCTTGTACGATCAAGCAGTAGCTATTGTTTTAGAAAATAAGCGCCCATCAATCTCTTTGGTGCAGCGTCACTTGCGCATTGGCTATAACCGCGCAGCCCGCTTACTCGAGGATATGGAGAAAGCTGGTTTAGTTTCTAAGATGGGTAATGGCGGTAATCGCGAAATCCTCCATCGCCCTTCCGAATAAGGTTATCCCCTTGCGTAGATTTTTCCCGGTAGTAGTTTTAGGACTCACAGTATTCCTATCTTCCAATTTAGTATTGGCGCAAAGCGAGAGTGGGGCTGAGCAGTTGCGTCAGTTTGTGCGCAATTCTAAAACTGCAGAGGGTGAGTTTGTGCAACAGCAGTTGCGCGCACCCAAAGCTAATGAACCACAAGACAAAGGTTTAAAAGTGGTTCGCCAAACACAAGGGCGTTTTGTGTTTCAACGTCCAGGCAGATTTATCTGGGATACGCAAAAACCATATGAGCAAAAACTCATTGCTGATGGCAAGCAACTCATTTTGTGGGACAAAGATTTAAATCAAGCCACCTTTAGGCCTGCGGGGCAGGCTTTGGCTACTACCCCTGCTGCAATTTTATTTGGTGAAACTTCCTTAGATCAGCATTTTGATTTGGTCGAGGGCGAAGATCGCTTGGGTCTGAAATGGGTTGCCCTTGCGCCCAAGAAAACCCCCAATGCAAAAAATGGCAATGATCTGCCGTATACCAAGATCTCAGTCGGAATGGCCAATGGCCTGCCCAAAGCGCTGGAACTCATTGATGGCCTTGGGAGTGTTGTTTTAGTCACGCTAGATAAGATTCAGCTCAATGTGAGCCTACCCGCTAATCGCTTTACCTTTGTGCCACCTGCTGGCGCAGAAGTCTTACGCTTAAACTAACGTACATACCCATTAACCAATAGAGCATTACATGATTGATCCGCAATTACTCCGTAAAGATATCGCAGCCGTTGCTACCCGTTTAGCTACGC
The DNA here is from genome assembly GCF_018881735.1 of Polynucleobacter sp. Nonnen-W13. Classification (NCBI taxonomy): domain Bacteria; kingdom Pseudomonadati; phylum Pseudomonadota; class Betaproteobacteria; order Burkholderiales; family Burkholderiaceae; genus Polynucleobacter; species Polynucleobacter sp. Nonnen-W13. The sequence goes on from NZ_JACVPU010000001.1 coordinate 616,329, forward strand.
GTAAATTCCAACTCGATGTTGAGAAGTTCAACACCTTAGAGTCCGAGCGTAAATCCTTGCAAACTCGTACTGAAGAATTGCAAGCTAAGCGTAACCAGTTGGCTAAAGCTATTGGTATGAAAAAGGGCAAAGGGGAAGACGCCGCTGCTGAAATGGCTGAAGCAACGCAGATTAACCTTGATATGGAATCAGGTGCAGCACGCTTAGCAGTATTGCAAGTGGAGATTGCGGATTTCTTGATGGGTATTCCTAACTTGCCTGATGAAGCGGTTCCGGTAGGTAAAGATGAAACTGAAAATAAGGAAGTAAAGCGTTGGGGCGCGATCCCTGAGTTTGCATTTCCCGTGAAGGATCATGTGGATTTGGGTGCACCCTTAGGGCTTGATTTTGAATCTGCTGCAAAGATTAGCGGCTCACGCTTTGTTGTTCTGAAGGGGCCTGTTGCCAGGTTACATCGTGCACTAGCGCAATTCATGATCGATCTACATACAACCCAACATGGCTATGAAGAGCTCTACGTTCCCCTCATGGTGAATGCTGCATCTATGCGGGGTACTGGCCAGCTGCCGAAATTTGAAGAAGACTTATTTAAGGTCCCACGTCAAATGGGTGGTGAAGATGGGGCAGGCGAAGCAAAAGTTGAAAACTTTTATTTGATACCGACAGCAGAAGTACCGGTTACTAATTTAGTGCGTGACACTATTACTGCGGCTGAAGAGTTGCCACTGAAATTTGCTGCTCATACTCCATGCTTTAGATCCGAGGCTGGAAGCTATGGCCGCGACGTGCGCGGCATGATTCGTCAACACCAATTTGAAAAAGTAGAGCTCGTACAAATTGCAAAGCCAGAAGACTCAATGCAGCTACTTGAAGAGTTAACTGCGCACGCAGAAAAGGTGTTGGAGTTACTTGAGTTGCCTTACCGAAAAGTATTGCTATGCACTGGCGATATGGGCTTTGGAAGCACAAAGACTTATGACCTTGAGGTCTGGATTCCATCACAAAATGCCTATCGCGAAATTAGCTCTTGCTCCAATATGGGAGATTTCCAGGCTAGACGTATGCAGGCAAGATATAAAGCTGGTCAAGGTAAGCCGGAGTTGGTGCATACCTTAAATGGTTCTGGGCTTGCAGTTGGAAGAACTGGCGTTGCTCTTTTAGAGAATTGCCAGCAGGCCGATGGCAGCATTGCTATACCGAAAGCCTTGCGACCTTACTTGGGTGGTTTAGAGGTATTGAAGCCTCTTTAACTAAAGGGTTAGAAATTTAAATAGGCCCCCGAAAGCTATAATCACCTTTCGGTTCGGAGAGGTGGCAGAGTGGTCGAATGTACCTGACTCGAAATCAGGCGTAGGGTCAAACCTACCGTGGGTTCGAATCCCACCCTCTCCGCCAGCCAGATTCTGTATTTGTAGATATAGAAAAGATATTCATCAAGCCCCGCCATGACGTGGGGCTTTTTATTTCAAAGGAGTATTACTGTTGCAATCGAGTCAGCAAATACTTCATGATGTTTTTGGCTTTGATCAATTTCGTGGTGCTCAGGAGTCTATTGTTGAGCATGTAGTTTCTGGTGGTGATGCTTTGGTCCTCATGCCCACTGGTGCAGGTAAATCACTGTGCTATCAGATTCCATCACTTGTTCGACGTGGTGTAGGGGTAGTGGTTTCACCCTTAATCGCACTAATGCAAGATCAGGTGGATGCGCTAACTCAGTTAGGCGTTAAGGCTTCATTTTTGAACTCTAGTTTGGATGCAGTGACATCTCAAAAGGTAACCAGTCAATTGTTAGCTGGAGATCTTGATTTGATCTATGTAGCACCAGAACGTTTAATGAACCCAGGCTTTCTATCCATACTTGATCGACTTCATGCGGGACCTGGAATTGCCTTATTTGCTATTGATGAAGCGCACTGCGTTTCGCAATGGGGTCATGATTTTCGTCCAGAATATCGCCAGTTAACTGTTTTACACGGGCGCTTTCCGAAGGTGCCTCGTATTGCCTTAACAGCGACGGCAGATACGCCAACCCGCGCAGAAATTGTGGAACGTCTTTCATTAGAATCTGCCGAGCAGTTTGTCTCTAGCTTCGATCGACCCAATATTAAGTATCGAGTTCTGCAAAAACAGAGAGCCAAACAACAGTTAGAGCACTTCTTAGATGTAGAGCACGCCGATGACTCTGGAATTATTTATTGTCTATCACGTCGCAGTGTAGAAGAGACTGCGCAATGGTTGCAAGACCGCGGGTGGGATGCTATGCCGTATCACGCAGGCCTTAGCGTAGAGACGCGCAGCGCCAATCAAAAACGCTTCTTGCGTGAAGAAGGCGTCATCATGGTTGCAACTGTAGCTTTTGGTATGGGGATTGATAAGCCCAACGTCCGCTTTGTGGCTCATCTAGATCTCCCTAAAAGTATGGAAGGCTATTACCAAGAAACTGGACGAGCAGGTCGTGATGGCTTTCCAGCCAATGCTTGGATGGCCTACGGATTTGGAGATGTGGTGAGCTTGCGGCAAATGGTAGATGCTGGTGAAGCCTCCGAAGATCGTAAGAGGGTGGAGCGCCAAAAACTCAATGCTTTGCTGGGCTATTGCGAATCTACGACTTGCCGACATCAAACGATCCTGCGCTACTTTGGTGAAGTGCATGCGGGTAGTTGCGGTAATTGCGACAACTGCCTAGAACCAGTAGCCACTTGGAATGCCACACAAGAAGTACAAAAGGCATTGTCATGTGTGTATCGCACAGGCCAACGCTTTGGTGTGACTCATTTAATTGATGTGCTGTTAGGTAAAGTGACTCCTAGGGTAAAGCAATATTTTCATGAGCAGGTGAGTACATTTGGTATTGGTGTAGAACTCAATCAGACTCAGTGGAATAGTATTTATCGCCAATTAGTAGCTGGCGGATATTTGGATGCTGATATTGCATTACATGGCGGCTTAAAGTTGGTAGATAACATTGCCTTGCCAGTGCTACGTGGAGAGCAGGAAGTTTGGCTACGAAAAGAGGCGGGTTATTCCAAGAGCAGGGCCGCCAAGTCTAATGCAAGAAAAGGTTCTACACATCCCTTCAATAGTATTACAGATGAAAAACTGTGGGAGGCACTCAAGGCTCAGCGGACTGAACTAGCACGTGAACAAGGGGTACCACCCTATGTGATTTTTCATGACAGCACTTTGCAGGAGATGGTGAAATCGACGCCCACTACCTTAGATCAATTCAGTCGTATTGGTGGGGTTGGGCAAGCTAAGCTAGAGCGTTATGGAGAGCATTTTATTAAGGTCATTCAGGAGCATCTTGAGGCTAATTAGCTTAAATTAGTCACCTGAGATTACTCACCACAATCTGCAGAACTTGCAAGATCAGGAGTAGCAGTAGGGGCGATAAATCTAGGGCTCCAAAATTGGGCATTGCTTTTCTGATTGGCGCCAGTAGAGGCTCAACTAGTAGCGAGACCAAGTGCTGAATCTGGGAGCCAGCACTAAGCCAAGAGAGAATCACGCCTGCAAAAACTAAGCCAACCAATCCTGAAAGTATCAGATCGACTAAATCAATTAAGGCCAATAGAAGCCACGAGATGTTAGTAAGAGCGGCTCCTGAGAGCAATAAAAGAATTGCTGTCTTTGCTGCGACCAGTAAGTAGGCAGCTAAAAAACTAGCGACATCAAAGCGACCAATACTTGGAATCAGCTTGCGAAGTGGAATCACAATCCAATTACTCAGTGGAAGCACGTATGCACCGATTGTTCTGCTTTGGCCCGACCCCAGATTAAACGCGAGCCACTGGAGATAGCATCTCAGTAGACATGCGCCCGCGATGATACTAACGAGAACTTGGAGGAGAAGATTGGCGATTTGTATCAACATATGTCTATTGTATGGGGTTTAAAGCAACGCTTCATTCGGACATCATACTTTCATGTTCTAATCCCCAGCAATATGATTACTGTCGTTATCGCCTCTTATAAGTACGGCCACCTTGCAGCGCACTGCATTGAGTCCTTGCTATCTCAAACAAAAGCTCCCGCCAGAATTCTTTTTGTCGATGATGGCGCGCATGATTGCGGCCATTTACCTGACTTATACCCCGATATTGAATATATTCTCAGGTCTCAGAATTTAGGTACTGTGGATAACTTCCATGATGTACTAATGGGGATTGATACGGAATACGTTCTTTTCATAGGTGCTGATAATTGGCTTAGATCGGATGCGATTGAGCGCTTATCCAATGCGCGTGCAGATATTGTGACTTATGACATAGTGGTTACTGGTGAGTTGAAGGAAGAGATTCATGACCGCGTTCCCGGTGAAACTAGGTCTCACCAAGGAGATCTCTATTGGGACCGTGAAGGAAAGCACCATGGTTCGATGATGTATCGAACCTCCCTGGGTCAACAAGTGGGTTACAGGGAAAGATATGCTGATGGCATTCATCCACAAGAGGATTGGAATCTTTGGGACAAAATGCGAGAGCAGGGTGCAACTGTGGCCAGTCTGAATGAAGGACTTTTGTACTACAGAAGACATCGTGAAAATTTTCTAAAGTACGACCATCTCGCTGATACTCTTGAGGAAGAGGTTTAAGCGTCTAAGCTAGTGCTGCTCTTATAGCATTCAAACTGCTTTCATCAAGGTGTAGCTTGACCCCCAATAGGCCTGAGCTCTCCCGCACGGGAGTTTTCCTGAGGCTAATTTCTAGAGACTTAATTTCCGAATAGCGAGCACATGCCTCAACTATCCTAGTGACCAATCTTTCTTGAGTCTCGTAATGTCCATCGGCAGCCAGACGATCGATTTCTAGGACAAGGGGATCGTAGTCGAAGACCTGAGTCATGAGATCTTCTGAAATCAAAATCAGTTGAGTGCTGATCCATAACGTCAGATTCAGTAGATGTTCATCAGGGATGGTAGCGTCTGGCGCATACGTTCCAATTTGGGTATACAGGCGGAGATCTTTTAATTCTATGCAAGCTGTTGATGTCATGAGGTATTTTTCGATTGCTTTTGTATGGCACTTCTTTATTTGCTGAAGGTCACCACGTGATCAGCTACCAAGTGGATGCCAATCCTTTCACCAATTGCATGATCATGGTGGCTAGGTACAAAAGCAAAAATCTCAATACCGGAAGCAAGTTTGAGGGTATACAAGAAGTCAGCGCCTCTAAAGGTTTTACGCACTACCTCTGCTAACAGGGTGCTGTGGTCATCATGCTGAATATCATCGGCGCGCAAGAGGACATCGATTTCTTTTCCAACTTCTGCGCTGCGATCTTCTTCTAGGTCGAGCTCACCTAACTCAATTCTGACTTTGTTGTTAGCTTGGACCACGCCTTTCAGAAATACCCCGCGACCAATAAAGTCGGCAATATAGCGATTGGCTGGCTTGTGATATAGCTCGTAAGGGGCATCCCACTGCAGTACTTTGCCATCCGTCATGACGCCGACCTTATCGGCAATCGCAAAGGCTTCAAATTGATCGTGAGTGACCAATAATGCGGTAATGTTATTGGTCTTGAGAATTTCTCTCATCTCACCTGCAAGACGCTCTCTAAGTTCAATATCCAAACTCGAGAAAGGTTCATCTAGCAAAATTAAATCTGGCTCCGGTGCCATTGCCCTGGCTAGTGCCACACGCTGCTGTTGGCCGCCACTGAGCTCATGAGGATATGCATCAGCTTTGTCAGATAGCGAAACCCGCTTAAGCCACTCCATGGCCACTACAGATCTTTCATTGCTGGATAGGTGTTGTAAGCCAAAGGCAATATTCTCTAAAACACTGAGATGGGGGAAGAGGGCAAAGTCCTGAAAGACCATGCCGACTTTTCTTTGATTGGGTTGGAGATGAGTGGAGGTCGAGCTCACTACCTGATCACGTAGGAGGATTTTTCCCGCTTTAACGGGCTCAAACCCGCAAATTGCTCTCAAGACGGTGGATTTTCCACAGCCAGATGAGCCCAATAAGCAGCCAATCTCACCTTGAGCAAGATCGAGATTAAGGTCTTTAACCGCAGTAACACGACCTTGACCATCTCGACTGGGATAGTCGATTTCCAGTTCTTGGATCGAAAGCAGTGTGCGAGCAGAGTTCATCTCTATAATTTTCTCATTAATGCTAGTGGTTTAATGCATAGCTAGAGTCTAAACGGATTGCCGATTTCATGAATCGTATTGTGGTGCCACTTGCCCTGTTGTTATTTTTGCCCCTCTTTGGCTTGGCAGCACCTTTCCTATTCCCTGGGAAGGAGTTATTAGCTACTGGCACCCTCAGTCATTTGTGGAACTTTGTGCTTGGTGGCTATATTGCCTCGACCTTAGTGCTAATTTTTGGCGTCGGAGTGGGAGTCTTTATCCTTGGAGTGGGTAATGCTTGGATCATTGCCAGTTATGATTTTCCAGGGAAAAAGATATTTGAGTGGGCCCTCATTCTGCCTTTGGCAGTGCCCACTTATGTCATGGCCTACCTCTTTGTTGATCTCTTGCAGTTTTCGGGTCCGATACAGAGTACGCTGCGCGCTGTGCTTGGAGTTGATGCACTCTGGTTCTTTCCAGACCCGAGATCCTTAAGTGGGGCTATTTGGTCTTTTTCGTTCTGCCTCTTTCCTTATGTATATCTCATTACTCGCACGGCATTCTTAGAGCGCAGTGGTCGATTAATTGAGGTTTCAGAAACGCTGGGCTACAGTCCACTTCAAGGTTTTGTGAAATTGGTGCTGCCCATGGCAAGGCCGGCTATCTTTGCAGGTATGGCTCTTGCACTGATGGAAGTACTGGCTGATTTTGGTGCCGTCTCCTACTTTGGCGTTCAGACTTTTGCAACTGGTATTTTTAAGGCTTGGCTCTCATTTGGAGACCGAGTGGCGGCAGTACAGCTTGCCTTAGGCCTCTTAAGTTTTGTCTTGCTCATTTTCTTCATCGAGCAAAGTAGTCGCTCTAAATTGCGTTATGCCTCTGCAGCTCGGGGTAAGCCACTTGCGAAGTCTCTGCAAGGCAAGAAAGCTTTTTTTGCATTTGCATTTTGTGGCGCTACCCTCTTGTGCGGATTTTTGATACCAGCATTTGCGCTCCTGCAATTACTCTTCAAGCAAGGCCTCACGATCGATATTCGATATCTAGATTGGCTGGGTAATTCTCTATCTGTTTCGATTTTGACAGCACTGATCTCCGTCGCGCTCGCTATATTTTTTGCTTACTCGGTAAGAATGAATGTACGTTTAAGCTGGGTAAATCGATTATTAGGCTTCGGTTATGCTTTACCTGGTGCGGTCCTAGCCATTGGCATTCTCTCTTTTCTGGAAATCTTTCAGCTTGCTTGGTGGATGTCTGCCAGCATGTTGGTGCTGATCTATGCCTACCTAGTCCGCTTTCTTTCCTCTAGTTTGCAAAGCGTAGAGGCGGGACTGGCGCGCATCACACCTTCAATGGATGCTTCTGCAGCGCTCCTAGGTCTATCTAAAGCACAGATTTTGAAGCGGGTTCATGTGCCATTACTCAAGCGCAGTCTGATTACCGCAGGCCTCTTTGTCTTTGTCGATGTCATGAAAGAATTGCCTGCAACGCTTTTATTGCGCCCATTTAACTTTGATACCCTAGCTGTCGCAACTTATCAGTTGGCTGCAGACGAGCGTCTTGCTGAATTAGCATTACCCTCCTTAACCATTGTTTTGGTTGGACTTTTTCCAGTTCTGCTACTTTCTAGGGTAATTTCTAAATCCTAATTGATAATCATTCGTATTTGTGATACATTAGATTTAATCTAATTCTGATCGCAAATATAGCAATGGCAAACCCACTAATACGAAAATTCCTAGGCAGCTCTGGATTGTTGTTGAGCGCTTTTCTGGCCTTGCCTTTGCAGGCTCAAGAAGCGAAAGAACTCAATCTCTACTCGGCGCGTCACTATCAAACTGACGAGGCGCTCTACAGTGACTTCACCAAAAAGACAGGCATCAAGATCAACCGTATTGAAGCGGATGACAATGCTTTAGCTGAAAGACTAAAGAGTGAGGGCGCGAATAGCCCAGCAGATGTGATTTTGATGGTAGATGCAGCGCGATTGTGGCGTGCGCAAATTGATGGCTTCTTCAAACCAATACAGTCAAAGTATTTAGAGAGTCGTATTCCGGCAAACTTGCGATCTCAGTCTGAGCCAGAGGGGTCAACTTGGTTTGGCTTTTCAACCAGGGCGCGTCTCGTGGTCTACAACAAGGCAAAAGTAAATCCCCTTGATGTCGATACTTATGAAAAGTTAGCTGAGACTGTGAACAAGGGCAGAGTCTGCACGCGCTCAGGAGCTCACCCTTATATGCTCTCATTAATTGGCGCCATGATTGAACGTCGTGGCGAGGCTTCCACAGAGGAGTGGGCAAAAGGCATGGTCGCTAATATGGCTCGCCCCCCTAGAGGTGGAGATACGGATCAGATTAAAGCAGTTGCTTCTGGTGAGTGCGGTGTAGCTTTAACAAATTCTTATTACTTGGTCAGGCTTTTACGCTCAACTAAGCCAGAGGACCAGGCCATTGTTTCTAAGATTGGATTTATTTGGCCAAATCAGCAGACGAGTGGTGCGCACATCAATATTGCGGGAGGTGGGGTTGCCAAGAGTGCGCCACATCCACAGGCTGCAAAACAATTTCTGGAATACTTAGCAAGTGACTCTGCGCAAGAGTATTTTGCTAACGGCAATAACGAGTGGCCTGTAGTGAAGTCAGTCAAAATTGACAATGAAGGCATCAAAATGCTCGGCCCATTTAAAGCAGAAAATATTTCTATTGCGGCGATCGGCAAGAATCAAATCGCTGCTCAACGCTTACTTGATCGTGTTGGGTATAAGTAAAATCAATTTACTAGGGTCCAAAGATGGCTAGAATGAATCTATTCTTTAAAAGATCTGGATTTCAATATGAACATTATCTCGCTTACTTTGGCGCTAGTTGTCTCAATGACCATGTTTGCTTGTGCAACACCCCCAAGTGAGTTTGGAGTCTACCGACAATCTGATGGAACGGTTGGGGTGCATGCCCCTAAATCCGCTAAAGATACTGAGGCTCAAGCAGCCGCAGTAGAAGAGTGTAAAAAACTAGGAAAGCGAGGCGCTACTATTGTCGAAACTCGTAAAACAGTGAACGACCGCTTTCCCATGACCTACATTTTTGTGTGTAATACCTACTAAGTAATCACTGCTTAGCTCAGCAACCATTTCTTAATCGATTTATTAACGCACATTGCATCTAAAGCTAAGCCAAAGAACTCTGAACCATTGGTAACCATACTTTCAATGGCCTCAACCTTGCCAGATTTCACGCCACGCAAATAAGTGGCTGCACGATAGCGTAGGAAGTGCTCATTTGCACCTTCTTCGTTATCAGTAGAGCAAATCTCAAGGCTGCCATAACGGGTTTCTGGGTTGATATTCAAAATAGAGAGGCCTAATGCGCCAATCAATTTTTCTGGAACGGGAATAGGCACGTAAGAGTAGAGAGAGACTAACTGCTCTTGTTCGTCGACTTCAATAATATGGTCAACATCGAACACATCCTTTTCTGTCAACTCCGTCTCACCAGAATCGCCTCCGCCAAAGGTAGACTCAAACTGCAACATTGCAGTATTGCTATCTTTAGAGATTTCGATCATGTCAGGATAGCCAAGTAAGCCTTTCCACCAATACATTAAGGAGAAGGTGCAAGGTTTTACTTCAACTAAACCCTTATTGGTCGATTTGGCAAAGTAGAGGCCGTAAAACTCATCATCTTCTTCGAGCCCATACTGATCAACTTTGAGTTTCTTGGGTGCAACTGCTTTAGGGGATTTCTTCGCAGCTTTCTTTGGAGCTGGCTTTTTGGCTGCTGGCTTCTTCGCCACTACTTTCTTAATCGCCTTTTTAGCTGCTGGCTTTTTGCTTACTATTTTTTTCACTACCTTTTTAACAGCCTTTTTGGCTACCACCTTCTTGGTGCTAACTTTTTTAACGGCTTTCTTTGCAGGGGCTTTTTTTACCACCTTGGTAGCTACTTTCTTTTTTGCTGGAGACTTCTTTGTAGCCATGGTCTATTGCCCTTCCTATTGGTAGTTAATATATTTATTGCATCTTTGATCTTACTTCAGATCTTTCCACTTTTGCTGATACTGATATGGGGGATTTACCTTGCAATATCAAGCTTGTATGCCTAATTGATTTGAGTCTCAACAAAAAGCTAACGCCACTTACAGGCCTTATGCTAGCAAAGCTAATACTAGAAAATCAGTCCTACTCTAAGGCTGGTAGGTGCCTTAGAATGACTTAATAATGAGCAAATTAGTCAAAATCACTATTAGTACCCTTGGCGGTGTAATCATCCTTATTGTTATAGGGGTATGGTACGCAGCCTCAACGGTAGATCCAGTGCAATTGACCAAATTACTCTCTGCCTCTGTAAAAACTGCTACTGGTAGAGATCTAAAAATTGCTGGACCAGTGAGCTTAAGTTTTTTTCCTGGGATTTCTGTTTCCGCAGAGGGTTTAAGTCTGAGCAATGCATCTTGGGCATCTGATTCTGACATGCTGACGCTTAAGCGCATTGATCTAAATATTAAAACGCTACCGCTACTGAGTAAGCGTATTGAGATTGGTAATGTGAAGCTTGCTGGTCTGGAGCTATTTCTTCAAAAAAATGGGAATGGTAAGGCCAATTGGGACTTCAGTGCAGATGCCTCTGGGGAGATGTCTGGCGCTAAAAATAACACAGAAACCTCCTCTGTTGGCGATGATTTAATCTCTATGGATAGTGTTTCGATTACGGATACTCAAATTCAGTATCAAGATCCTTCAAACGCGATATCAAGCTACCAAATTCAGCGTCTATCCTTAGCAGATAGCGGTGATAAAACAGTCGTCTCTCTCAATATGAAGCTTCAAGAGCAAGCTCTTGAGCTTAGCGGAAAAACAGGCTCATTCTCTAGATTATTTAAACAGTGGAATGTTTCCTCAACACAATTTCCAGTCGACCTCAACCTCACCATGAATGGTAAGTCTATGATGATTCAGGGTGAGGTAAGCAAGAATCGGAACTCTTTACCTGCAATCAATTTGACAATGAATTCAAAGGCATTTGACTGGCCTGTCTTGGGAGCATCGCCAAAGCAGTCTTCACGAGCTTTCAGTAGTAATCAGCCAGCAGCAACTGCGCATCAAGCACAACATCCACAGCCCAAATACTTATTTAGCGACGAGAGCATTCCCTTTGATGCGCTATCTCAAGCCAAAGGACAAATCGTAATTAATATTGGCGAATTGGGTTTGCCAAAACGTAAGCCTATTGACAATCTTCAGGCTTCCGTGAAATTGAATGGCCATGTGATTGATATTCCAAATCTGAGGTTTCAGATGGATAAGGGCAGTGCTGATTTACAGCTCAAACTTTCAGGGTTAGATGTGGCAAACCCTGTACTTACTGCCAAAGGGGTGACAAAGGATTTCACGCTGGAAAACTTACTAGCTAGGCTTGACCCGAGCTCCAAGGTGAGTGGGGGCAGTATGAAGATGGCATTTGATGTGAAAACATCTGGAAGTAGTTTGCATCAAATGGCATCAAATTCAAATGGCAAGATTCAGTTGAGTATCAATCAGGCTCGCATGGGGACGAATTTCTTAAACGATGCAGGTGATTTCGTAGTGACGCTGTTGGATTCAATGAACCCACTACGTAAAAAAACTAGTGAGACAGTTTTAGAGTGTGCGGTTGCCTACTTACCAATTAACAATGGCCAGGTCACTATAGCTAAGTCGGTTGGAGTTGAAACGGATAGGTTGAACGTGGCTTTAGTTGGCTCTATCAATCTGAAGACGGAGGCTATTAATCTCACAATTGATCCACAAGAGAAATCAGGCCTCACAACGGGCTTGGATTTAACTGGAATGGTAAGGATGGGTGGGACGCTGGCAAATCCTAAGGCAGGCATTAATCAAGCTGGCGTGGTGAATAGCGCCGTCTCCATTGGACTTGGTTTTTTGACGGGCGGTGCCAGCATTTTGGCTGAGAATGCCAGATCAATGACTTCAAAGAGCCACCCATGCCGTGATGCGCTCCACCCCTGGTCTGATATTTACCCTGGGGCAGAGTAATTTTTAAAACAGTATTCCGCTGATAAAGAGGCTGAATAATGAAATAAAGATGCTGGCAAAAAATGCGGTCCAAAAACTAGAAATCGTAAAGCCACTCACCACTGCAGACACCATCATCAGCACTAAGGCATTAACAACCAGCAGAAACAATCCCATGGTGAGGACGGTCAGTGGCAACGTGAAGAGAATTAATAAAGGCTTGACTACTGCGTTTGCAAATCCAAGCAGTAGAGCAGCAATCAAGAGTGAACCACCATCTGCAAAGCGTAAGCCGCTAAAAAGATAGCTGGCAACCCAGAGGGATAGAGAGGTTAAGCCCCACTGGACTAAAAATGGTACCAAGTTACCCATGACGAGTGTCCTTCTTTATAAGAGCTTCGTTATCTATAACAAATGTTATCAGGGCTTTAATAATGCGGAGGGATTTCCTCTTTTGGGCTGCTGTTACCTGCGCCATCTCCGCTGCTAGTCTGCTCCTTGATGGATTTGAGCTCGCGATACAGAAATTCAATTTGTTGCTGCTGCTTGTAGATTGTTTGATTGAGTTGATCAATCAAATCTTCAGTAAAGCTAAGCTTGATTTCAAGATTGGTGATGCGATCATCGGTCATGTCAGTTCTCTCATCTTTTTCTTAGGCGTCGACCAATTCAAATCGACCATCTTCCATCTCCACTTTTGGTCTGATCCAAAAATCGTGTGACTGAAGGGATTCATAGACGTAGGCTGGCTCTAGATTAGCTTCGACATTGGCAAGTAAGACTACCTTATAGAAGCCACCTGTCTTAATATGTTTTAGCTTGCTGCCCGGCTTAAAGAGGCCGTCATCAGCATCTGCCATCTTTGTTTTACTCATGTCAAAAAAGTACTTTCTTAGTATGATCTACGGATGGCAAATTGCGTACCGTACTCTATTCTAGATATATCTCCGATCCCAGAGGGATTTACTGCTGCAGATGCCTTGCGGAATTCTTTAGATGTTGCCCAGCATGCGGAGGCTTTGGGCTATACCCGTTATTGGGTAGCCGAGCACCACAATATGACGGGTAATGCTAGCTCTGCGACCGCAGTTTTGGTTGGCTATATTGCTAGCGGTACAAAAACAATTCTCGTTGGGTCTGGTGGTGTGATGTTGCCAAATCACGCCCCCTTGGTGATCGCAGAGCAATTCGGTACTTTGGCATCAATCTATCCCGGCAGAATTGAGCTCGGCCTAGGGCGTGCGCCAGGGTCAGATCAAATGACGGCTAGAGCCTTACGGAGAGATTTGCTTGGGAGCGATGACCGTTTCCCGCAGGATGTGCGTGAGCTGCAACATTACTTCGGCCCCCTTCAGGAGGGGCAAGTTGTGAGGGCTATTCCGGGTATGGATACCGAGGTGCCGATTTGGATATTAGGTTCTAGTTTGTACGGCGCGCAACTAGCAGCCCACTTTGGCTTGCCTTATGCATTTGCGTCGCATTTTGCGCCCGAGCAATTATTGGATGCTATGTCCACCTATCGCGAACTATTTAAGCCATCAGATAAGTTAGCCAAACCCTATTGCGCATTTCTGATGAATGTAGTCGCCGCTGATACCGATGAGGAGGCGATCCATCTATTTACTACTTTGCAGCAAAACGTCATTCGCATGCGCCGCAATACCCGCGGGCAGTTACCACCCCCAATAGAAAATATCGATGACTTCTGTGAGCCGTATGAAAAAATGACTGCTGCTCAGGCTTTGCGCTGTTCTGCAGTAGGATCTTTGCAGACCGTAAGAAAAGAGATGCAGTATTGGCTCGATCAGACTGGTGCCAATGAAATCATCATCACAGGTCAAATTTTTGACCATCAAGCTCGCCTCAAGTCGTTTGAGATTGCTGCTGAAGCTGCCAAAGACTTGCGATTTAGTTCTATAGCCTAAAGGCGTTGTAATCGCTGGTAATCAGAATGTTTTCTGAGGCCGCTTTGTGAGCGATTTGAAGTACTGCATTATCCTTGCTAATGAGTATCGTTGGTCTGAGTTGATAGGCCAGATCCAAGAAAATCTGATCATCCGGATCCTGGCATTGCCAAGGTGCGGAAGCCAAATTTGAATCATCCCGCTGCTCCGCGATAGATTGCCATTGAGTCAAAAGGGCTGTTTGAGTTTGTTTATCAAGCTTAAAGAGAGGGCGCGAAATGACATCGGCAAACTCTTCAATTGTTTTCTGGCTAGCTAGGAATTGTGTTGTTTTATCAAAAAGCGCTTCCTTTAATTGAAGGGCTCTTTCGTCATTAAAGACAAAAATATCTAGCAAGATATTGGTGTCTAAAACTACAGGCTTCATTGCTGTTGATTGCGCCAGATTTCTGGGGTAATAGTGACTTGTCCCATATCCGAAGAAACATATGCTTCCCCATCCTGAATATTTACATGTAGCACCATACTGCGCTCAACTAGCTTATTCAGTTCTTTGGCCTGCTCTGCTGGAATGGAGATCACCTGAAGATTGCGGGCACGAGTCAATTTATTGGCAATACCGTCCCACCAGATTTTGCTAGTGTGTCCGCCATAGCAGTAGACGATGACTTGATCAGATCGACCACAGGCTTTCAGAATACGTCTTTCATCAGGCTGGCCTATCTCAATCCAGAGCTGAATGGCATCCGTGAGGTCTTTTATCCAGAGGTCGGGCTCATCGGTATCACTTAAGCCCTTAGTAAAAACTAACTCTTCTTGTGCTTGCAGGGCAAACGCAATGATGCGTACCATCATCCGTTCTTCGGTTTCGGAAGGATGCTTGGCAATAGTGAGTGAGTGACTGCCGTAATAGTGGCGGTCAGAATCTGCGACATGAAGGTCGGCTTTGTGGATAGTTGCGCGAAGAGCCATGGCATATTATCGCCCTTAAAATAGTCTTCACTGCGTATCCCAGTATTATTTCGAAAATTGCCCCTATTTAGTGTGTATCGTAGAGTCCCATGATCCGTATTACCGAACTTCGCCTCCCTATAAGCCATGCCCCCGAGGCATTGGAAGAGGCGATCTTACAGCGCTTAAAGATCTCAGCTCAAGACTTGATTCGGTTTAATATTTTTAAGCGTAGCTACGATGCCAGAAAAAACGTGGCTCTGGCCTTTATCTATACCGTGGATCTATCGGTTAAAGATGAAGAAAAACTACTGAAACAGTTTTCGCATGACATTCATATTCGACCCTCACCGGATATGAGTTATCACTTTGTCGCCAAGGCCTCACAAGTCAAGAGTGAAAGCTTTGAGCGACCGGTTGTCATTGGATTTGGCCCTTGCGGAATTTTTGCCGCCTTAGTGTTGGCGCAGATGGGTTTTAAGCCAATCGTATTGGAGCGCGGCAAACCAGTTCGCGAGCGTACTCAAGATACTTGGGGTCTGTGGCGCAAGAATGTCCTCAATCCAGAATCCAATGTGCAATTTGGTGAGGGGGGAGCAGGAACGTTTTCTGATGGCAAGCTTTGGAGTCAAATTAAAGATCCGAAATTTTACGGTCGCAAAGTCATTGCTGAATTCATCAAGGCGGGCGCACCAGAAGAAATTCGTTATGTAGCTAAGCCACATATCGGAACCTTTCGATTAGTGGGCGTTGTCGAAAGAATGCGTCAAGAAATTATTGAGCTTGGTGGCGAGATTCGTTTCTCACAAAAGGTCATTGGCTTTGATATTCAGAATGATCAGATTACAGGCGTCAAAATTGAGGGGCACCCTGATTTGTCTGCTAATCATGTGGTGCTGGCTTTAGGGCATAGCGCTCGTGATACGTTTGAGATCTTGCATGCGGCAGGTGTTTATATGGAGGCTAAGCCGTTTTCTGTAGGCTTTCGAATTGAGCACCCACAATCCTTAATTGATAAAGCACGCTTAGGCCCACATGCTGGTAACGAGTTGATTGGTGCAGCTGATTACAAATTAGTTCACCATGCTAAGAATGGCCGAGCCGTCTATAGCTTCTGTATGTGCCCTGGCGGCACAGTAGTGGCAGCCACTTCTGAACCTAATCGGGTTGTCACAAATGGCATGAGCCAGTATTCGCGTAACGAGCGCAATGCTAATGCAGGCATCGTTGTCGGTATTACCCCGGATGACTATCCCGGCGGCCCCTTGGCAGGCATCGATTTTCAGAGGGCTTTAGAGTCCAAGGCATACGACCTAGGCGGATCTAACTATGAAGCTCCTGGCCAATTAGTGGGCGACTTTTTGGCTGGAAAGGCCTCTGCAGAATTTGGCTCTGTAATCCCGTCTTATAAACCCGGCGTACACCTAACAGATCTTGCCGATGCTTTACCTCCTTATGCCATTGAAGCAATTCGAGAGGCGATTCCGGCTTTTGAGAAACAGATTAAAGGCTTCTCGATGAAGGATGCAGTGCTGACTGGTATCGAAACGCGAACATCCTCGCCTTTGCGCATTACTCGAGGCAGCAATTTTCAGAGTTTAAATATCAAAGGTCTTTACCCTGCGGGCGAGGGTGCTGGCTATGCTGGTGGAATCTTATCGGCAGGAGTTGATGGCATTAAGGTGGCGGAAGCAGTTGCGCTTGACTATCTATCTAAGTGATTTAATAGGCTCAATTTGAGCTTATACATTTCAATACTTGATGCGACATAGCAAACCTTAATTCCTACTTAATCAAGTGATCAATTAATTTCTCAAACTGAGTTTCATCAAAATGTAAGTTGTCGAAACGCTGTATTGCAGCATGCTCCGGTGGCTCTACTCTTCGCTTGGTATATTCACTCCAGTGTTGTAGCTTGTATTCATCTCTCGGATCTGCGCGCCGCTCCATGCGGCTTTTAGCTTCGCTCTCATCTAAATCAATCCAGGCAATTCTGATGCTCGATACGCTGGGCACACCAAGCTCTTCCGGCTTAAACATTCGACCACTTTGGATTTCACTAGAAAAGGGGCCCACTAGAATGACATTCACTCCGAGTTGCAGGTTTTCTTTGGCAATGGCAATGAGTCCCGCATACTCCCAATTCCTCAAGTTTTGGAGATAGAAAGGACTATCTCGATCATTGGGGTTATTGGTAGTGAGCTCCATGACATGGGCACTGTAGGCTCCATACACCGTATCTTTATCTAAAAAGAAAAAGCTCTCTCCAGTCTTCTCAACAATGAGAGGCAGTGCTTTTTTAGCCAAAGTGGTTTTACCGGTACCCGCATGGCCGGCAAAGAGGATGAGTCGTGGTGCGCTAGGGCTGAGCTTGCAGGTCATTTACACCTTTATTTGGAGGTATTCCTGAAGTAAATTCTACTTCTCAATCCCATGTTTATTGGAAATATCACCACTTTGAGTGAAGTGACGATAATGTCGCCATGGCTTTAATCGTACTCACTGATGCAAAACTGGCTTTTGGCCACGTTGACCTCCTCGCAAACACTGCCTTCTCCTTGGAATCCGGGGAGCGGGTTGGCTTAATTGGCCGTAATGGCACTGGTAAATCCTCTCTCTTGAAGATCTTAGCCGGCATAGAAAAAATGGATGATGGTTTGCTGCAATATCAGCAAGGTCTCCGCATTGCCTATGTTCCACAAGAGCCGATATTTGAAGCTGAGGAGACCGTCTTCGATGCCGTATCTAAGGGTGTGGCTCAAGCCAAAGCTCTACGTGAAGAGTATGAAGCTCTTAGCATAGGGGAGTGGGACGATGCTGCTCACCATCGCCTAGATGAAGTGCAGTCCCAATTGGAGGCCTTAAGCGGCTGGAATTGGGAGCAACGTGTTCATGAAACCTTGGATCGTCTTCACCTTGAGGCTGATCTCAAGATTAATACTTTATCGGGCGGCACCAAGAAGCGGGTTGCTCTTGCTCGTGCGCTAGTAGAAATGCCCGATGTGCTGCTATTGGATGAGCCTACCAACCATTTGGATTTAGATTCCATTTCTTGGTTAGAAGATTTATTAAAAGAGTACAAGGGCTCTGTGATTTTGATTACCCATGATCGTGCGTTCTTGGATAACGTCTGCACGCAAATTGTGGAGCTCGATCGCGGTATCTTGCGTACCTATCCAGGTAATTTCTCGGCCTATGAGGTATTAAAAGATCAAGAAATGAACTCAGAGTCTTTGGCTAATGCACGTGCAGATAAGTTGCTCGCCCAAGAAGAGGTCTGGATTCGTAAAGGAGTTGAGGCTAGGCGTACTCGCAGCGTTGCTCGTATAGCCCGTCTAGAGGCTCTGCGGACAACTCGCTCACAAAGACGTGATGCTGTTGGGCAAGTTAAACTTGCAGTCTCAGCAGGAGACAGAAGTGGCAAGATTGTTGCTGATCTGCAAAATGTTTCTAAGTCATACGAGCGCCCGATTGTGAAGGATTTCACGGCAACGATTTTGCGTGGCGATAAAGTAGGGCTGCTTGGTCCTAACGGCGCTGGCAAGACTACGCTACTTAAATTGATTCTCGGAACAATTGCGCCAGACTCTGGCACAGCAACCATGGGTACTCGTATCGAGGTGGCCTATTTTGATCAAATGCGTGAAGGTCTCGATCTCAATGCTTCTCTTGAGGATTACATCAGCCCAGGTAGCGAGTGGATCGAAATCAATGGCAATAAGAAACACGTGAAGAGTTATCTGAGCGATTTCTTATTTGCGCCGGAGCGCACTAATTCGCCGGTAAGTACTTTGTCTGGTGGCGAGCGTAACCGCTTATTGTTGGCCCGTTTATTTGCGCGTCCTGCAAACGTCTTGGTTTTGGATGAGCCAACCAATGACTTAGATATTGATACCCTAGACTTGCTTGAGCAATTACTTCAAGACTATAAGGGCACGGTATTCTTAGTCAGCCATGATCGCTACTTCTTAGATAACGTAGTGACTAGCATCATTGCAAATGAAGGTGATGGATTTTGGCGCGAGTATGAAGGTGGTTACGAGGACTGGAAAATTCAGAAGGCGCGCTCAGATAAGATTCGTGCGGCCAATGGTGGCCTTAAGGCTGCTGAGAAATCGGAACCTAAGCCAGAGGCAAAACCAGAAGCAAAGCCCGCTGCTGCAAAAACTGGGGTGAGCAAGCTTAATGGTAAAGAGCGGCAAGAATTAGAGGCCTTGCCTTTGCAGATCGAAACTCTAGAGACAGAGCAGGCTGATATTGGGATCGCCATGAGTAATCCGGATCTTTACAAGAATGAACCTGAATTAGCGGCGAGCATGCAAGCGCGCTTATCAGAAATCACTGCCGATCTAGATATCAAACTACAGCGCTGGGAGCTGCTCTTAAGTCGCTCAGAATCTTAATGTAATTGAAGTAACAACGCTCAAAGCAGTATGGGTTATGACTTGCTCAGCACCATAGTTAAAAATCTCGAGATATCTACCAGTTCATCCGGATGAAGGGAGTGTTCCATTGGGTAGGTATTCCAGTCCACCTGATAGTCTAATTTTTCTAGAGTATCGACTGAAGCTTCTGCGCGCTCTAGAGTGATTACCGCATCCCAAATGCCATGCGCCATAAATATAGGGGTCTTGCCGTTGGCCTCACTTCTCTCTTGTGCCAGTGAATTTGCTAGAGGCAAATAGCCTGACAGCGCCATGATGCCCGCCAATCTATGTGGAAAACGTAGCCCTACCTGTAGAGACATAGCGCAGCCCTGCGAGAAACCGGCTAAAACAATTTTTTCATAGGCAATACCACGACTTGCTTCACGTTCAATTAATTCTGATATCGCTGTCGCCGATTTGTGAATGCCAGCAATATCTTCGCGGTCGTTGATAGTTCTTCCGGTAATGTCATACCAGGCTGGCATCACGTAGCCACCATTGACTGTGACGGCCATGGAAGGTGCGCTCGGAAAAATAAACCGAATAGCAGGGCACTCGGAAAGATTCAGTTGGGGAATGATGGGTACAAAGTCATTGCCATCAGCCCCTAGTCCGTGAAGCCAAATGACAGCAGCACTTGGATTGGGAGCAGTTTCAATTTCAATGCAGGGTAATGCGACCATTTATTTTTTTATCCTAAATTGCAAAGTACTTCGTTACTAAGTCCCCAAGAGACTTAAGCTATTTTTTCACGAACCAGTTGATTGCGAAGGCGACTGATTTCATCTAAAAGATCTAGCGCTAGCGCAACTCCAGGTGTATTGAGCTCTAGATCATGAGTTAGATGAGCGGCAGTCTTTGCGCGCTTGAGAGACTCCCCACTAAAGCGCCAGTCCTCTGGAGATGAGCCCATGGGACTGAGAACGCCTTCGGATACCCAGGACATGATGAGATCCTCTGGCGTACGTGTTGCTTGTGAAATTTCCACAATGCTCATGTGCACCTCTTCCTCAACTACGCTGCCTGTAATCCAGGTGATTTGTGTTTGTGTCATATTTATCATCCCTGCAAATGGTTTCTGGGCTTGAAATCAAAAGCTTTCTCCAGTGCTTGATAGGCTTCTTTTTGTGCATCTGTTTCGGCGCTGGGTAAAACAATATTTGGTACTACGTATAGATCGCCTGCCTCTTTGCTGGGGATGCCCTTCTCTTTGAGTCGCATCTTGCGGCCAGCCACTGTGCCCACCGGAATCTTGAGTTCTAAGGTTGAGCCTGCAGGGGTTGGAATATTGACAGTAGTACCAAGCGCCGCTTCCCACGGAGCGAGCGGTAAATCAAGATAAACGTCTTTGCCATCTACGCGATAAATGGGATTAGGATGGAAATCAATCTCAAGATACAGATCACCTGCACCACCAGAGCCCATACCCGGACCGCCCTGACCAGCTAAGCGTAGATTTTGTCCGGCCTTAATACCCTTCGGAATACTGACATCGAGCTTACGTTCTTGGGTGCTGACATGGCCGTTAGCATCTTGCGTAGGCATATGTAGGGCGATAGTTCGTTTTGCACCGTGATAAGCATCCGCAAGATCAATCAAGATCTTGGCATGATGATCTTGACCTTTCAAGTTCATGCCTTGGCGGGGGTTACCACCTCGCCCACCTTGAGTCTGACGCCCTCTACCAAAAAGGGATTCAAAGAATTCGCTTTGATCACCTTCGTAGCCACCGCCAAATCCACCGTGCCCGCCACCGAAGTTGCCGTCAGAATATTCAAATCCCTCGTTCCAGTTTGGTGGAGGCGTGAAGTCTTGACCATTCTTCCAGTTAGCGCCCATACGATCGTAGGCGGCGCGCTTTTCAGTATCTTTGAGAACGGAGTAGGCTTCGCCAACTTCCTTAAATTGAGCCTCTGCCCCAGCCTCTTTATTTACATCCGGGTGATATTTGCGCGCCAACTTTCGGTAAGCCGCTTTAATTTCTGCTTCAGTGGCGCCACGCGCTACACCGAGTGTTTCATAGTAGTCCCTGAATTTCATAAGCCTAATGAATTCCTGATTAATTCAATAGTATTAATTCTACAGTCCCCAGCACTCCTTTTTAGCTTCTTTTGAGCAAAGAAAAAGCGGGCCAGAAGCCCGCTTATCGCTAAGGTGAGGTGCAGTCTTTGATTAGCTCATGACGCCAACTTGCCAGGGCACGAATTCATAATCACCTAAGCCTAATAATTCGCTTTTTGAAGGCTCTCCAGAGGCTGTCCTGAGGAAGAGTTCAAAAATGCGTTGCCCCATCTCTTGAACGGAAACCGTGCCATCTAAAATCTCTCCGCAATTGATGTCCATGTCTTCAGTTAGCCTTTGATACATGGGTGTATTGGTAGCCAGCTTAATGCAAGGTGCTGGTTTAGAGCCAAACATGGAGCCGCGTCCCGTGGTGAAGGCAATTAGGTTTGCTCCACCGGCAATTTGACCAGTTGCTGAGACAGGATCAAAACCAGGCGTATCCATAAAGACAAAACCTTTGGCTGTGACTGGCTCCGCATATCGATAGACCTCCATCAGTGGTCCGGTACCGCCCTTCATAGAAGATCCGAGCGACTTTTCAAAGATGTTGGCAAGGCCGCCAATTTGATTACCGGGACTCACTTGCCCATTGATCTGTACATCGCGACCAACGGAATACTCATCTTTCCACCAACGAATCCGTTGAATCAGTTTTTCACCAATGGCTTTGCTTGCTGCACGACGGGTGAGGGTATGCTCAACTCCATAAATTTCCGGCGTTTCAGAAAGAATACCTGTGCCGCCATGGCGCGACAAGATATCAATTGCGGCGCCTAAGGCAGGGTTTGCGGTAATGGAAGAGAATCCATCCGATCCACCGCATTGCAGACCAATACATAAATGGCTCGCAGAGACAGTTTGACGCTTAACATTATTAGCTTCTGGCAGAAGCGCTTTGACGGCTTCTATTCCTGCTTCAATAGTTTTGCGTGTGCCCCCAGTCTCTTGCATGATGAAAGTATGCAAAGTAGAGTTTTCTTGCAATGCTTCTTGCTCCATCAAGCCTTTTAGTTGATTGCGCTCGCAACCTAAGCCAATAATGAGGGCTGCAGCTAGGTTAGGGTGTTGCGCGTAACCTGCCATCGTTCTGCGTAGCAATTGCATTGGCTCGCCACTCATCTCCATACCGCAACCAATGCCGTGACTAAAGGCAACTACACCATCGATATTGGGATAGTCTTTCAACCTCTCGGGCGTGAACCAGTCAGCAATTTTATTGACCACCGTTGCAGAGCAATTGACGGTGGATAGAATGCCAATGAAATTACGTGTACCTACTTTTCCATTAGCGCGCACATAACCTTCAAATGTTGCACGCTCAGATTCTGGAAGGAGGGTGGTGGGCTTGTATTCACTGGCATAAGCATAGTCACGATCAAATTCACGAAACTCGGTGTTATGACTATGGACCATCGTGCCAGCTTCAATATCGGTATTGGCGAAGCCCACGGTGACGTTGTATTTTAGGATAGGCTCACCCTGCAGAATTTTTTTTGCAGCAATTTTGTAGCCTGCAGGCACTTGGCTGCGACTCGTAAAATTCTCACTAGGAACCTGTTCGCCAATAGCGACATCGACTCGTGCAACAACAATGTTGTCATTTGGATGCAGGCGAATGATTGCGCCAGCTAATTTTTTTTCAGATGTTTCAATCATGAGTAACTTTCGATTCGTATATTTTGAATTATTCTGCAGTAACACCTGATTTTTTGACAATCGGCGCCCACTTGGCAACTTCAGATTTAATGTAGTCACCAAGCTGGCCCGGGGTGCTTGTGACAACATCAAATCCTCTTGAGTTCAACTGGGATTTAATTTCAGGGTTGTTGAGTACATTGGCTAATTGAGCATTTAATTTTTCCACAATTGCTTTTGGTGTGCTGGCGGGCGCAACAATGGCATA
Source organism: Polynucleobacter sp. Nonnen-W13 (assembly GCF_018881735.1). NCBI lineage: Bacteria > Pseudomonadati > Pseudomonadota > Betaproteobacteria > Burkholderiales > Burkholderiaceae > Polynucleobacter > Polynucleobacter sp. Nonnen-W13. Next base: position 639,664 of record NZ_JACVPU010000001.1, read on the forward strand.
AACCAGTTCAACGTCAAATTTAGGGAGGGTCTCGGATATGGCTGGAATCTCTGGGGCATTTGGAGACCGTTTTAAGCTAGTGACGCCTAGGCCAGTCAGCTTTCCAGATTTGACATAAGGCAGGGCCGCTGGAGTGCCAACAATAGCTGTTTGAATCTGTCCGCCCAGCACATCCGTTAATGCGGGAGCCGCCCCTTTGTATGGTACGTGGAGGATATTGGTTCCTGCCTGAGTATTAAACAACTCGCCCGCTAGATGGAGTGGTGTGGCTGCACCCGAAGAGCCAAAGCTGACTTTGCCAGGATTGGCTTTATCAAACGCTATCAATTCTGCAACAGTTTTTACAGGTACACCAGGGTTGGCCACCAACATCAACGAAGAGGAAGCAACTAGTGAGACCGGGGCAAAATCTTTTACAACGTTGTAATTGAGTTTTTTATACAAGGTTTCATTAATAGCTTGGGTGCCCACTAGCATTAGGAAGAGTGTGTAACCATCGCCTTTGGAGTTGACTACATATTCCGCGGCTAAATTGGCGCCTGCACCTGGTTTGTTTTCAATGATGATTGGCTGACCCAAGTTTTCACCCAGTTTTGGAGAAAATCCACGGGCGAGAACATCTGATGGTCCACCAGCTGCAAATGGGATAACTAGCTTGATCGGTTGGTTTGGATATCCTTGTGCATTCGCTAGCGATGGCAGAGTGATTCCTAGGGCCAGTAGGGTAAAGATAATCTTTCTCATGTATTGTTCTCCTAGATATTATTTTTAAAATAAAAACTGTTTTATAAAAGCTGATGAAGCAAAAAAATGAAAATCACGTGCGCTGAAATCTATCCCTTATCCATTCCCCTGATCGAGCCTATCAAGATGTCTCGTGAAATGGTGGTTGATGCAAAAACGGTGCTGCTCTGCCTAACTGACGATAAGGGTCGACAGGGCTGGGGTGAGGCCTCGGTCGCACCTTTGATGACCGGGGAAAGCTTGGATAGTCTCGTCGGTAGCATTAAGTACTTAGTGGAATACGCATTGCCAATAGATTGGAGCGAGCCAACCGAATTTGCAAGTGTTTTTAATCGAATTTTGTATGCCAATACATCAGCAAAATCTTGTCTAGAGATGGCTTTGTTGGATTTATACACGCAAGACCGCTCTATCCCTTTATGGCGATATCTGCGCAGTGTCAGTGGTGTCTTGGCAGATGCCGTGCCTGAGCCCATACCTTTGCTGAGAATGTTGGGTGGCTCATTGGAGAAAGAGCTTAGTGATGCCAAGGCATTTCGTGAGCTTGGATTTAAACACTGGAAAATTAAAATTGGCTCACTCTCGCTTGATGAAGATCTGCATAGGGTGAAAGTGCTATGCGATGCCTTGGCGGGTGATGTCATTTCCGTTGATGCAAACTGCGCCCTCACTTTGACGGAGGCACTTCGGTTTTGCCAGTCAGAGTCAGCAAGCAAATTAACATTTGCAGAACAATTAATTTCTGCAGAGCTGGCCATGGCAGATTTTGTATTGCTCAATAAAAGCTCTCCCGTTCCAATTGGATTGGATGAGTCGGTCCATGGACTCGCTGAGCTAGAGCAATTAATTGAGGCTAAGGCATTTAGTGGAGCAAGCTTAAAGCTGATTAAAACAGGCGGAGTAATGCAGGCACTTGAATGTGCAAAGTTACTAGAGCGGTATAAGCTCTCACTCAATTTAGCGTGCAAGATTGCGGAGACTTCTCTGTCGGCAGCAGCGACTGCATCTCTAGGATTTGCAATGGGCAAAGTCAATTGGGGTTTTAGCATGTCAAATCAGTACTTGAAGTTTGATATCTGTGACACACCACTGATAGCCAAGCAGGGAAGTTTTGAGGTGAACCAACTAGCACCGAGCGGCATTGGTGTAGTTCCAAATCTTGATCGAGTAAAGGAAGCCATTGCAAAGGGATATACGGCTATTCAATATTGAGAACATCGAAAGCAGCCTTTAGTCTCCTGGAGTAGGAGTCTGAAACTTGCTGTATTTCTGCTGGAGTCCACTTTCTGAAACCTTCGCCAGATTTCATTCCTGTTTTTCCTTCGCTCATTAGCTGCACTACCTTTGGGGGGAGGGTGGTGATGTTGGAGAGTGAGGGATAAATTTCTTTTGCTGCATTTGCCATCCCATCCCATCCTGAGATTTCTTTTTGAGTCATTGGACCAACAGCAGCATATCGAAAGCCAAAGCTGTAACGTACGGCATCATCAATATCCTCGGGACTGGCAATACCCTCTTGAACAAGTGATAGGGCTTCACGCATGAGTGCATGTTGAATACGATTTGCCAAAAATCCTGGGATATCTTTTTTTACTAAAACCGGTTTTTTCTCTATGCTTTTGTATAGAGCGCAAGCTTGTTCTGCAAATACCAGCTCCGTTTTCTCTCCCATGACCACCTCTACTAGAGGGACGACTTCGGCAGGCATAAAGTAATGTGCCCCCATCATTCGATTGGCGGTTTTAAGTCCAGAAGCAATTTTGCTGATTGGGAATCCTGAGCTATTGCTACCAATAGGAATGTGCGCTGGAACGCGTTCATCAAGGTATTGGAATATCTCTTGCTTTAGAGCAAGGTTTTCTGCCACGGTTTCAATGACCCAGCTACACCCATTCCAGTTGGACCAACTCTCAAGGATTTCAGTTTTCTGTTCAGCCTTGATTGCCTCCTGGCTCTGGCTGGCGTAGGCTCCATTGATTCCAATTTTCTGAGCGAGGGCCAGCGCCTTCTCTAGGCATGTATCCGCTTTATCTTTACTTCTACCCAAAATGACGACGGGAATACTTTGCGCAAGAAACCCTGCAGCAATACCTGCAGCCATGATTCCGGTACCAATAACGGCAACATAGTTCATAAAAAACCTTACTTATACGGTTAAGTTTTAATCAATTGGACTCATCATAAGCCTATACTTACAGTACATTATCACCAATTATGTTTTAATTGTGAATCATTTAAATAAACCTATCCGTATAACTGCAAACAGGAGCAATCAACTATGACGATGCACAACCCATTTCAACCGGTAGAGAAAATCAAGGCAGAAGTCTTTATGTCCATGCCTGGGAAGTTTAGAAAGAAGTCCCGCACAGCTTGGTCTGATCCTAACCGCCAAAATGCTGAAGTGGAGTGCTTTTTAGAAGGCCCTTCTTTTGACCGTGAGGGTAACTTATGGTTTCTGGATATCCCTTTTGGCCGCGTCTTTAGAATTACTCCGAAGGGTGACTGGGATTTGGTAACTCAATTTGATGGCTGGCCTAATGGATTGAAGTTCCACAAAGATGGCCGCGCATTTATTTGCGATTACAAGCTAGGCTTATTGGCCCTCGATCCTAAAACTGGAAAAGTAGAAACAATCCTAGGGTCCATGTATAGCGAAAACTTCAAGGGATTGAATGATTTGCACTTTGCTTCCAATGGTGACCTGTACTTTACCGATCAGGGTCAAACTGGAATTGCAGATCCAACAGGCAGAGTATTTAGATTACGCGCCAATGGTCAATTAGATCGTTTGGCAATTAATGTACCGAGCCCTAACGGTATCACCTTAAACACGCAAGAAAAGCATGTATTCGTTGCAGCGACAAGATCTCAGCAAATTTGGCGTTTACCATTGATGGCTGATGGTTCTGTTTCTAAAACAGGCGTTGCAATTCAGTTAACGGGTGGCGTTGCTGGACCGGATGGTATCGAGATGGACTCTGAAAATGGTTTGCTCGTTTGCCACTTAGGAGTTGGTATCTGGAGGTTTGATAGCAATATGCTGCCAACACATTTAATTTATTCGGATAACCCACATCACCATCACTTAGCTAACATGTGCTTTGGTGGCGAAGATGGTAGGGATTTGTACATCACTGAATCTCTCTCAGGCGATATCTTGAAGGCACGCTTACCCGTAGCCGGCAAAAAAATGTTTGGCCTGTCCTAAGTTGAAAGAATCTCTACCGCTCTATAAGACCCTAGCGAATGCGCTGGCTCAGCGTATTTATGAGGGCGATTGGGCGGTAGGGTCTCACTTGCCATCTGAAGCGGCACTTTGTAAAAGCTTCACTGCAAGTCGCCATACCTTGAGGCATGCTCTTCAAACCTTAGAGAGAGATGGCATGGTATTGCGTCGTCAGGGAGCACCAACCCAGGTGATCTCAAGACGGAAGGTGAGAAGATTTACCCAAAGCTTTAATTCGCCTGTTGATATTTTGAGTTATCCAAGAAATACCTATCGACAAAACACCATTGAAGAATTTATTGAGCTCGACAAGCCTCTAAGCGAAATGATTGGCGGTGCAGTCGGATCCTCTTGGTATCACATCGGAGCTATTCGAAAGCAGCGAGATACCGAGGAAGTAATTGCTTGGACTGATATTTATATTCTTCCCCAATTCGCATTCTTGACATCGGAGCCTGAGCACAGCCAAGTGATGGTGTTTGAGCAGATCGAGAAAAAGTATGGCACTCGAATTGATCGAGCTGAGGTCGATGTGTATGCCATTAGCGTGCCTGCTGATATTGCTAAGAGGCTTGGGTTGAAGCTGCATGACCCGTGTTTGGTCATTGTTCGGCGTTACTTTGATAATCAGGATAAGCTTTTTGAAGTTACCATCACTTATCATCCTCACAATAAATACACTTATAAGATGGAATTTAAGAGTGATGCTGGGAATTAAATTACAAGTACAAATATGAAACATTTATCTGTAACTAAGGCCGAGGCATTTATTGCACAAGCATTGCATGCTAATCATGTGCCTTTGGTAGATGCCAAGCTTGTAGCCCAATTGATGATCCAGTCCGATCTCGTTGGTGCTGATGGCCACGGAATTTTCAGGTTACCTGCCTACATTAAGCGGATTCGTGCTGGCGGTATTAATTTGAGCCCTCATATTCAGATTGAACGTGAGCAGGGTGCAACTGCGTTGATCAATGGAGATAATGCCCTGGGTCATTTGGTGATGAATAGGGCTGTTGATGTCGCAATAGAAAAAGTGAAGCAACATAGTGTTTGTTGGGTGGGTAGTCACTATGGCAATCATTCTGGTGCAGCATCTGTCTATGTGAGAAAGCTAGCCGAACAGGGATATATCGGTATCTATATGGCGGTTGGTAATGCTAATCACATGGCGCCATGGGGCGGCATTGATTTATTGTTGTCTACCAATCCAATTGCGATTGCAGTTCCTGCGGGTGATAAGCCGATCGTGCTCTTGGATATTGCGACTACAGTCGCCGCCTATGGCAAGGTCAAGCTTGCTGCCCAAAAGGGTGAATCTATTCCCGATACTTGGATGATCGATCGATATGGTCAACCTATTACAGACCCGCAGAAATCGAGCGAGGGATCATTACTTCCGATTGGAGGCTACAAGGGATATGGTTTGGCTGTCATGATTGGTCTACTTGCGGGCGCGCTCAACAATGCAGCAGTTGGTAAAGGCACGATTGACTTTAATGCGCATCATGATTTAATTACCAATACTGGTCAAACGATCATTGCTGTTGATCCAAGTGCTTTTGGAGATCAGGAGCAGTTTGTTGCTCGAGTGATTGCTTTAGTCGATGATTTAAAAGCCTCCTCTAAATTGCCAGGCGTGAATCAAATTCGAGTACCCGGCGATGGTGCTGCAAAGGTGATGGCAGAGCGACTTGCGCATGGCATTCCGATCTCGAGCGAATTACAAGAGTCTTTGAATAACTGCGCCAAAGAGTGCGGGATTGCAGCATTAGATTTATAACTTACCGGAGGAGACAAAAAATGATGAAAAAATCAATTAAAAAGATAGTGTTGAGTTCTTTAGTATTACCGCTAGTTTTGGGAACGGCGTTTGCATCCTATCCAGATAAGCCAATCAAGATGTTGGTTGGATATGCACCAGGGAGCTCAACCGACATCGTTGGGAGAATGGTGGCGAATGAGCTCAGTATTGCCTTGAAGCAATCAGTCATTGTGGAAAATAGGGGTGGTGCTGCAGGTAGTTTGGCGGCTGATGCAGTTGCTAAAAGTGCTCCAGATGGTTACACCGTGTTATTTGCACAAAATGGCTTAGCGATTAACGTCGCTGCAAACCCAAGACTACCTTTTAACGGTCAAAAAGATTTACTCCCCGTTGTCGGAGTGGCTGCTACCCCACATATTTTGATTGTGAATACCAATTCCAAAGCTAAAAATGTAGCTGATTTAATTTCTATGCTCCGAGCTGATCCTGGAAAGATGAGCTTTGGCTCCTCTGGAATTGGTAACTCCGACCATATGGCTGGAGAGCTATTCTTGGCAACCACGGGTACTCAAGCAATCCATATTCCATATAAGGGTGGCTCACCAGCCGCAACTGATTTAGTGGGCGGTCAAATTGATTTTTACTTTGCTGGTATGCCAGTGGGGCTGCCTTTATATAAGGGTGAAAAAGTCAATGCACTTGCCGTTACTAGCAAGAATCGATTTAGCGGAGCTCCAGAGTTAGTTACCATTCAAGAGGCTGGCGTTAAGGGTTACGAAATGGCTTTGTGGCAAGGCATGTTTGTGCCCGCAGGAACACCTCCTGCGATTATCAATACCCTTAGCAAGACAATCTTGAAAATTTTGGAGACTCCGGAAATGAAGGAGCGTTTTGTGAAGGCGGGCGTACAAATTGCACCGATGACTACCCAGCAATTTACAGATTTATATGTTTCTGATATTGCGAGATGGAAAGTAGTAATAGAAAAAGCAAAAATTAAGCTAGACTAATTTAATCTAGCTCAGCTGCAAGGGTATTGACCTCAGTCGATACCCTTTTTTATTGGCTGCTGAGATCGAACACCAGGACCTCGGCATCTTTGCCGCCATCAATGAGTAGGCTACTTTCATTCTCTATTAGTAGCGCGTCTCCGTTTGACAGAGGTATTCCATTGACAAGTAGAGAGCCTCTGATCAGGTGCACGTAGGCCTTACGTTGTAAATCGAGATCTAATTTTTGGGCTTGGTGGCCATCAAAAAGTCCGGCATATACCCTGGCATCCGCATGGATCTTGACGGCATTTCCCAATCCGTCTGGTGAGGCAATTAAGCAGAGTTTGTTTTGTTTTTCTGAGATTGGAATCGATTTTTGCTCATAGCTTGGTGCAATCTCCGTGACATTCGGTTCTATCCAAATTTGCAGGAAGTGGGTGGTCTGATCTTTAGCATGATTGAACTCGCTATGGGTGACCCCAGTTCCGGCGCTCATGCGTTGAACGTCGCCCGGTGGAATGCCCTTGATATTCCCCATACTGTCTTCGTGAGCCAATTCACCAGATAAAACATAGCTAATGATTTCCATATTGCGGTGCCCGTGCTTGCCAAAACCCATGCCTGCAGCTACCCGATCCTCATTAATCACCCTTAAATTGCCCCAAGACATAAATCGGGGGTCGTGATAGCCCGCAAAAGAGAAGGAATGGAAGCTTTTAAGCCAGCCATGATCAGCGTAGCCGCGATCTTGAGCTTTTCGGAGGGTTAGCATGAATAGAGTATTTTCTAGAAAGGAATAAGCACATTATCATTAGCTTTGGACATATTTGCTGATTGGCCTTCCATGGGAAGTATCAAACAAGACATTAAAGAAACCTATCTCGGTCTATACGAGACAGCTCAGGAAAAGTTGGGTGACTTTGCTCAGTTCCTTAGAGAGGCTTGGCCTATCTTAGTCATTCTGTTGGTAGTCTTGCTCGGAGTTTGGTGGTATGCCGATCCGCCACCACCAAGACATGTGGTGATGGCAACTGGCCAGCCCGGGGGCTCCTACGACACTCTAGGAAAAAAGTATGCTGCTTTTTTTGAGAAAAAAGGCATCACTCTTGAATTGCTCCCAACAAAGGGCGCCGAGGAAAATGTGGCGCATCTAGTTGATCGTCATGATCCGGTTCAGGCTGCCTTCGTGCAAGCAGGCGCATTTAATCCTCATGAGGTTGCTGGAGTCGAATCTCTTGGCACGATTTCGTATGACCCAATTTGGTTGTTCTATCGTGGTCCAGAGATTAAGGTGAATGATTTCCAGGCCATTAAGGCCCGTGCGAGTTTCTTTCTGAATTCCAGAATGTCAGTTGGTTTGAAGGGTAGTGGAACCTATGCGCAAGCAATGCATATCCTCAAAGCCAATGGCTTTGAAGAGGGATCACATTTTCTGCATCTCTCTGGCTCTCAATCGGTTGAAGCTTTGCAAAAAGGCGCAATCGATGCAGCGTTTATTGTGGATGCCTACGAGGCCCCGAATGTCCAGAAATTACTAAGGGATCCCAACTTACATTTAATTGCCTTTGATCGAGCTGAAGCATATGCACGCTTGCTGCCCTATATGCAAATACTCAATGTCCCTGCGGGTGCATTTAGCTTGGTGCGGAATTTTCCTCCTAGAGATATTAAGTTGATGGCTTCAACCACCAATTTGTTGATTGATGACAGAATGCATCCCGCACTCCAATTTTTATTTTTAGAGGCTGCACGTGAGATTAACGGTAAGGCAAGCTTCTTTGCGGAGAGTGGCGAATTCCCTTCCTTTAAAAATACAGGACTTATTCAAAGCCCTGTAGCCTTGCATTACGAAAAAAATGGTTCACCATTATTAATGCTCTATTTCCCTTTTTGGTTGGCAGAACTGATCAATCGCTTGATTTTCGTATTACTGCCATTTTGTGCTGTGGCATATCCTGTCTTACTCACTTTACCGGGCTATCGTAATAAACGAATGAAGCGAAAGATTGATAAGTTGTATGGCACCCTAAAAAGCTACGAACAAGAGCTCACTGAAAATTTTCTGCCAGAGGTGATAGACGACTACCTCAATAAGTTAGATTTGCTAGAGCACCAGGCACTTCAGTTAAAAGTCTCTAAAAGTATGTCTGGTGATTATTACGCTTTAAGGACCAGCATCGACTATGTCCGTAACTGCTTGAATCGGGGTGTTCATCCATATCAAGCTCAAGAGAATCCAGTTGGCGTATAGTGCAAACACAACTATCTGAGCCCAGCTAAACCCTATGAAGCCTTACGATCATCCTGCTCGAAAACAATTGCACGAAGAAGTGCATGCGCGTCCACCTATTGCACTTTGGCCAAATGAGCGGGTGCTTTCACAATCTTTTTTGCTTGATGCAAGTTCTCGCCAGACTCAAATTGAGTGGATTCAAAAGCTCAGCCTTGCCTTAGGCATTCCCAATGATCATCAGCAGGACCACTCCTTTAAGATGTTGACTCTCGTGCCTGAGCCGCAGAGGGTGTTAATTAAATGGGAGTTGCATGGCGAGTTTGCAACCATTGCAGCCATTACGCGCAATCCCGTCAAAATCACTGGACCATTACTGGAATCCCGCCTTGCTTTGGAAAAGAGTTTAGATGTATTGCTTCAAAGCCTTGGCTGCCCAACTATTGTTGAGGCCGGTGGCGAAAGAATTTCTGCATTAGATCTCGCATTTGAGCATCGCCCTCTATTTACAGAAGCTCAAGAAGTATCTTCGATCTTTAGTGGGAATACCGTGTTGGGTAGTTACATCTTATCGAGTAAGAAGGCTCAGTTGTGGACGGATTTACGTTTGGATGAAGATGGTTTTATCTCTTACCTTATTCCACACGATATTTTGGGTTCACGTCAGGCTGGTCGTGTAGCGCGTGCAATTGCTGAGGCGGAAACTTATCGAATGGCAGCTATGATTGCCTTCCCGGTGGCGAAGAGTCTTTCTATGCCACTTAGAACTGCAGAGTCGGAATTAGCAGAGTTATCTAAAAATATTTCTCAATTACAAACTGAGCCAGGGGTCCATACCGAAAAAGATGGCCAGTTTTTAGGTGAGCTCTCTAATCTAGCCTCTCGAGCTGAGCAATGGATCTCTGGATATGGATTGCGCTTTACTGCATCTGAGGCTTATAGCCAATTGCTGAGTAAAAATCTCTACGAGCTAGCAGAGTCGCCTATTCCGGGTGTGCAGTCTCTCTCAGAATTTATGGACCGACGTTTTCAGCCAGCGATGGGAACTTGCATTTGGACTCAGCGTAGATTAAAAGAGTTATCTGACCGAATCTCAAGGACAACTCAAACTTTGAGAACGCGTATTGAATTCGTAAATGAAGAGCAGACGCAAAAATTACTAGCTAGCATGGATCAGCGAGCACGCTTGCAATTGCGATTACAGGAAACAGTTGAGAGTCTATCCGTTCTAGTGTTGACGTACTATGCAGTAAGTTTGTTGGCTTATATGGCTAAAGGCGGAAAAGAAGCCGGCCTTGCCATTCATCCAGAAATTATTGCCGCTATCGCCGCCCCACTAGTGGCGATTACTTTCTTATTCATCAGCAAGCGAAGACGCAAACGAATCATTGAGATGGGTAAATCGCTGTAGATATTAAAAAAGAGGCCGAGGCCTCTTTTTTAATGAGCATAAATACTTTTTAACCCAAGCTATCTGCCCAGATGTTGTGCGCCCAACCCCAAGCATAAATACCCTCCAGAATAGAAGGTGCAGGCGATAAACCTCCAGAACCAGGAACGGTCTTGAATGTTTTTTCAGCGGCATTGTATTGATGGACGCTAGCAACGTGGACTACTTCTCGGTTATTCACAAAGCTATAGCAGGTGTTTGTCAAAACTGGCGCTGGATTGATTTCCCAGCCATTCAATTCTGCAACGATTGCCGCTGCTGCGACTTTGGCATGTTGATTAGCCATGTGACCAGATTTGGGCATCAACGGTGCAATTTGAATCGCGTCACCTAATACGTGAATATCTTTTCGTGCTGTTGATTCAAAGTTGAGGAAGTTGACATTCGCCCAGCGACCATTGGAGTTGGCCAATCCAGTTTTAATGGCGATTTCACCTGCAGCCATTTGCGGCAAGACATTTAATACGTCGGCCTTCACATCATCCTCTACTTCGAGTTTAAGTGTTTTGGTTTTCGCATCTACGCCAACTACATTGCTCTTGGGGCGGTACTCAATCATTCCGGCGTATTGTTCAGCCCAAACTTTTTTGAACAAAGCCCCTTTGGAGACTACATCTTGGTTGGCATCCAAAATCAAGACCTTACCCTTAGGATTGCGTTGCTGAAGATAGCTTGCTACCTGACATGCGCGCTCATAGGGTCCAGGAGGGCAGCGATAAGGCGCTTCTGGAATGCTGATTGCAAAAGTACCACCTTCACGCATCGCAGCGATTTGCTTATGTAAGGCAACAGTTTCTGGCCCGGCTTTCCAAGCCTGCAGTGTTACACCATCTTTATTGGCTTGTGTAAGGCCTTCAATGCTTTTAAAGTTCATTGAGACACCGGGAGACACAACAGCTTTGTCGTAGCGCAAAGTTTTTCCGGAGGCGAGTGTCACCGTCTTTTTATCTGGATCAATGCTACTGACGCTATCTTGAATAATCTTGATGCCATGACGCTTACTGAGCGTGTCATAAGGTGAGGTAATTTCAGCGATCGTACGTGAGCCACCGATGACCAAATTAGACATTGGGCAGGACACAAAGGATGTATTGGGTTCAATCAGAGTCACTCTGGCGGTGTTATTGGAGAAGAGTCTCAAATATTTAGCGGCGGTAGCGCCACCATATCCGCCGCCAATGACGAGGATTTCTGCTTTTTGTAAATTAGCTGCTGTAGTTTGACTTGAAAGGCCTGCAAGCAAGCCAACTGCTGCAGCGCTCTGACCTATAAAATGTCGACGATCCATAGCGCCTCCTTATTGTTTCTTGCCAAGTTGATTGGCAATAGTGGTGAGTTGTTCGTCGGAATAGCCTTTAGCTAACTGAGGCATGATGGTGCCCTCTAAGGCTCCAGATTTGTAAGCCTTTAGTTTGGCAAGCATTTGTTCGCTAGTGAGATTATTAATGAGTGGCATCCCGCCATCCACAACGCCTTTGCCATCTGTGCCGTGGCAATTAGCGCAGGTAGCAGCAAGTCCACGTTTATATAGTTGGTCAGCGGTTTGGGCAAAGCTAAGTCCGCTCCATTGGCTCAGGCCAATCATGGCGCTAGTCACCAAAATGGGTTTTAAATACTTCACTTGCATAGGGATAATCTCCGTCTTACATACAACTGTTCTTAGGATACTGCTGATGAACTCTATCTTAATCAGATGGGGGTGGGATTAGTGGTTTTACTTAGATTGATTTTCAATAAGCTCAGAACCAAAAATGAGGGTATTGACCTTGCTAGTTTTAGTATTCCAGTCCAAGACCTATAAACTAGCAATATGCGAGGCTCTTTTACCTACCGAAATGCCATTTTCATCCTACTTCTAGGTGTATTTACCTATCTATATGGTTTAGATAGTCGCTTTGCGCCAAAGAACGGGGATGAATACCCCTATATGCATATCGTCCGAATGACAGCGGATGCTGGTGCTTGGTTACCGCTTCAATCAGAGATGGACGGTATAAAAAATACAAAGCCACCCTTGGTATTTTGGGAGGGTATTGCTAGTACTAGCTGGGGAAGCGACTGGACACTCTTCTCGCTGCGTTGGCCCAGTGTTGTCTATACCGGCTTAACCGCACTATGCTTATTTTTGGCTGTATCTCGTTTTAGCGGTAGACGGCAGACTGGCTTATTAGCAGCTTTAGTATGGCTTTCCTTTTTTGCGACTTATCGCTATGGCCGTCCGTTTCTGACAGATCCCCCTGAAGTATTTTGGCTAAGCCTACCCTTTTTTGCGCTCCTATATTGGGGTAAGGCCGCTTTTGAATCGAAGCTTTTGTTTCCTGTGTTAGCAGGCGCCTCTTTTGGTATGGCCTTGCTGTCAAAGTCTTTTGCTTACATTGTTCCTGCCGCATTTGCTTTGGGCTTGTTTTACTGGCGCTGGCGTGAATGGAGTATCCCTAAGACCTTATTGCATGACCTATACAAAGTGATCTTGATTACCGTTCTGGCTTTGGGCGTGTTTGCACTTTGGTTTGCGCTAGATCCTTTCCCTGAGGCGGTTTGGAAAGAATTTGTACTGGGTGAGAATGCCGGTAAGTTTCAAGCGCGCAGCTCTCACTATTTATTAGATTTAGTACGGGGTGGCGATAGTGTTTGGATGCTGGCTTTAACGTCTTTGGCTAATGCCGGGCTATTTACCTTTGTGTTGATTTCTGCATTGATTCAATGTTGGCGAGAGCGGCGTTTTATATCAATTGAAGAGACTCTTTTGCTGCTGTTGGTCTTAGCCTTCTTTATTGTGTTTAGCTTGCCAAGTCAGCGCTCTGGGCGATATCTGCTTCCAGTGATGCCAGCATTTGCTGCTGTGATCGCACTGTATTGGGACCGATTGCCTGTATGGGGATTTCGGATTGCATTGTTACTGCAGTTACTATTACTTGCTGCACTTGCTTGGGTGGGTGCTAATTTGCAACTATCCAACTTCTTAGGTCAGCCCGGCATCTGGAGTTACTCGCCTTGGCATTGGCTTTTTATGGGAGTCGCGATAGTTCTAGTATTGCTTGGTATATTGAATCGCAACCGAAGTAAGGCAATCGCTCTAGCAGGATGCTTTCTTTGCTATTGCGCACTCACTAGTGGCTTATCACCTCTCGAGGCTAGCTTGGGTCGGTACTCACAAGTAACTATTCAAGGCCTTGCTGGAAAAGATGTTTGGGTGCCTTGCGACTATCGCGCCAAAGATGAAGAGTATCGACTCTTATTGCCTGGGGCAGTATTGCATGGCTATTTGGCAAAGGATGCCAGTCAAATTGATCTACTGACTAAAAATTACCCATTAGTAGCCGTACAGTCAGGAATTGGTATGGAGCCAGCGGTGTGTGATTCTTGCAAGATCGTGGGTAAGCGGATGGAGATGCGAGCGCGCCATTCTGATGCAGAAATTCAGGCGATACTCAGGGGTCATATTGGAGAACACCTGTTTGTGAATGAATATTTAATTGCCACTCCTGCAACTATTGCATTGCCATTAGTAGGTAAGGATGCTTGTCGATGAGTCGTGTGATCGCCTTCTGTTTTTTATTGCTTGCTTCGGTACTGGGTTATCTCCACATTGATACTCGTCCATTATGGGCGCCATTTGCGAGTACTTACCCAATTCAGAATGCAAATCAACTTGATGATGCATCAGAGGTATCTAGGGGTGCTAAGCAGGTGAAGATGCTGAAAAGTGCCGTGTCAGTAAAGCCCATTCAGCCGAGTCTACAGACAGATTGGTTGCCAGACACTGGGGCACCTTCAGTGCATGCCGCCTCGTTAATTGCGCTGAAGGATGGTGCGGTCAGAGCCTTCTGGTTTGCGGGTAGTCGAGAAGGTGCTCCAGATGTAGTGATTAATACATCTGTTTTTGATTCCCAGGCATCTCGATGGAGTGCCCCAACAGTTGTGGTAGATCGCGTTGGCGCTGAAAAAGGCTTGTCTCGCTACATTGCGAAGTTAGGCAATCCTGTTCCAGCCAGAATGGCTGATGGCCGCATGCAATTATTTTTTGTCACAGTTTCCATTGGAGGTTGGGCTGGCAGTTCCATCTCTTCAATGATTTCAGATGACGAGGGTTTAACTTGGGGTCGGCCTGCGCGTTTAATCAGCTCCCCGCTGATTAATCTCAGTACCTTAGTAAAGTCACCAGCGATGCTATTTGTGGATGGGCGACTTGGCTTACCTGCGTATCACGAGTGGATTGGTCGCTTCGGCGAGTTTCTGAGAGTCGATGCGAATCAGGTGATTGATAAGCGACGCATGAGTTCGGGTAGGGGTGCGATTCAGCCTGTAGTTTTTTCTGATGGCCCGCAAGAAGCAAACGCCTTCTTTCGCCAAACTCGACCTAGCTCTAAGCCAAAGCAAATCCCTACAAGTGAAACTAAGGATGCTGGACAAACTTGGGCGGCAACAAAAGATCTTGAGATTCCAAATCCCAATTCAGCACTGGCTGCACTTACCTTAGCCAATGGCACAAGATTGATGGTGTTGAACAACATCGAGACGGGGCGCTATCGATTGGTGATGGTCATGCGTGAACCAAACTCCCCTCAATGGCGGGTAGTGCAAGTGCTCGAGGATGATGCATCTTTACTCAATGATCAGCATCGAGAATTTTCCTACCCGTATTTAATTTCTACGAATGGTGAAGATGCGCACCTTACCTATACCTGGAATAGAACAAAGATAAAGCATGTGTATTTCCCAGCTGCCTGGTTTAAGTATGCTGCTAGCGGTCTGAAAGAAAAGGAAGCGCAATGATGACTCCCTATTTACAGCTGATCGCTCTTCTGGAGATGTCGCTTACTTGTGCGGTAGTGCTGATTATTCTCTCGCAAAAAATGTCCTCAAAAGAAATTCCACTTGCAATTCGTCTGCTTGCAGTCTTATTGCTGGTAAACCTATTTTTCTGGCCATTAGGAATGTCGCTTGAATTGCCTTTGGCTGCCTATGTTCGTGCGGTGACTGGTGAGCTCAGTATTGTGACCATGCTCTTGCTTTGGAGTTCCATGCTTCCTGCTGCCCAAAAGACACCATTGGGATTTAAAGTGGCAGTGGCATTGATTGCAATTGCGTTTTATCCCTTAGCGCTAGGCCTTGGGATGCTCGATCCCTATGTTTGGGGTTACGGCTCTATTGGCTTTTTAATCGCCACTATCTTCTTTGCTATAGCTTGCGGCCTTGCTGGCTGGACTAAGGGTGTTTGGATCCTGTCTATTGCGATCATTGCGTGGACAGTGCATTGGCATGAATCCGCAAATCTTTGGGACTATCTCCTAGATCCCTTCTTGGCTGTTTGGGCTCTGCTAGCAATCCCGAATGCGATTTATCAGAAGCGTCGTGAAAGAGCTCAGTCAGGCTATTTGTTTAGGGCAGGGTAAGTAGTGAGTGAGTCAATCAGTAGATCAGTTCATTTTAGGTAACAAAAAAGCCAGCAAATTTCTGCTGGCTTTTTTGTTGACTGCTATTCCGGAATTAATCTGGAATATTCGCTTTACGAATGACTGGACCCCAGACGTTGATTTCTTTATCGAGGTGATCCTTGAGACCATTGGCGGACACTTTATCCATTGATACGATATCAATGTTGGCATCATCCAATCGCTTCTTCACATCAGGAGTATTTAATGCCTTCTTGAGTGCAGCATTGATTTTATCCAAAACTGGTTTTGGAGTACCTTTTGGAGCATACACACCGTGCCATACTTTCACTTCAAAGCCTTTGAGGCCTTGTTCGTTCAAAGTGGGAACGTTAGGAATGGCTGGTAAGCGCTTCATCGTTGTTGTACCGAATGCTTTCACACGACCATCTTTGATGTAAGGAATAGTTTGTGTTGTCTGATCGCACAAGAGGTCAACTTGACCGCCTAGAAGATCAGTTAAAGCTGGGCCAGTTCCCTTGTAAGGAATATTAGTTAACCGAACACCCATACGACTTTGGAATAGCAAGCCGCATAGCTGTGACACAGCGCCTGGACCCGCATTAGCCATCGTTACTTTGGAACCATTGGCTTTAATGTAAGCCTCAAGCTCTTTAAAGTTATTGGCTGGCAAATCTTTTTTACCGAGCAATACCATTGGCACGTCAGCAACTTGGCCGATGTACTCAAAGCTAGTCATTGGGTCGTATGGGAGCTTGTCATACAGCGCATTTGCTGTTGCCATACCCATGTGATGAATATAGATGGTATAGCCGTCTGGAGCTGCGCGAGCCACCTTAGTGGAGGCAATTGTGCCGCCAGCACCAGGCACGTTCTCTACCACTACTGTTTGACCTAAGGCCTGACCCATGGGCACAGCAATTAAGCGTGCGATAGTGTCAGTTGGGCCACCAGCTGCAAATGGAACAACCAATTGAACTGATTTTGTAGGCCAATCCTTTTGAGCAGATGCAATATTGCTGCCCAATAAAGCACTGGCGCTGACAACAGCAGCAATTCCAGCAAAGAGGGTTTTTTTGAATTTCATTGAAGTCTCCGTTAATGTGTAATGCGAGCCAATTTTGCCACTATTAAATCCTATCGGCTTTAGGGTTTACCAGCAATCGCCAGAGTTCTTTGGGCCAGTAGCACAACTGGACGATCAATCATGCGGCCGTCTAATTTCACGGCGCCTCCTTTAGACGCCTTGTCAGCCTCGATGACCCGATGAGCCCAAGATACCTCCGCAGCAGTAGGCATAAAGGAATCCTTCACTAAGGAAACCTGTTTTGGATGAATGCATAGCTTGCCACCAAAGCCCATTCTTTTAGCGCGCTCAGCATCATCGGTGATGCGCTCTATATTGTCAGTAGAAGGAGTAACCCCATCAATTGGAGGGGCAATTTGGGCTAAGCGTGAGGCCAACACAATCTGAAAGCGCGCAGTTTGCAGTTCAGTCTCTTGTGCGTCGCAGGCCATACCTAAGTCTGCCTGCAAATCGATGTTGCCTAATGCTAGGCGCAATACTTGTTCAGAGTTTGCAATTTCATTGAGGCGATCAAGACCGATGGCAGTCTCAATCATTGGAATGATGGCTGTGTTTGGAAGGATTTGTGCTGCGCCATTGATTTGATCGAGAGACTCACTTTTGGGAATGAGTAAGCAAGCTACATCTAACTCTTGTACCAAGATAAGATCTGCCGCATAAAAATGACTGCCAGGAGAATTTGAACGAATAATCAGACGCTTTTTTTGTTCTGCAGTAAATGAAGGCCAAGCTGCACGTATTGCTGTGCGGGCAGATTCTTTATCTTCCTGAGCTACTGCATCCTCTAAATCGATGATGACACCATCAGCACCACTATCAAGTGCTTTAGCAAATCGCTCGGGGCGCGTCGCCGGAACGAATAAGAAAGTACTGCTAAAGCCGATGGGGGTATCGAGTGGATTCATGTATGCGGCTTTATTAAATAGGTGGTGAAGAAAAAATAAGCAACTGCGATTTAGGAGATCAACATACCTATCTTGGACTGCTTACGGATATTCCACAAGCGCTCAATAGCAGCGCTCATCTCATCTGGGCTTGCGCCGCCACTAAATGCAGCAAGGCGCATAGCCTTGTCGGTAATTTCAGTGCGACTCAGAGTGTTGCCGGGATCGCCTTTGGGTTCATCAACGCGGCCCTCTAAAACCTCGCCACTATTTAAATAGACTTTGACTTTTCCAATCCAGCGTTGAGGGTAGGCGCCATCCACTTCAGGATCCAGAATCATGGTGACACGATCACGGAACGCGCAAATGGCTTGATCATGAAAGTGTTGATCAAATTCTTGTAGACCTGCAAATTGATAGTGCGCAATCAAGGCTAATACAGTTCCCATAGAGAACTTAGATTGGTGAACAGTTGCAGGATCAGTCACTGGACCCAGCACATCGATTGCGCCCTGATGAACCAAAGTTTCTACTTTGGCGATATCACTAGGCTTAAGGTGATGCGCCAACATGACTTGTAACAAGGCATCTGCGGCAGGGTGCGTATGACGACATGAGGCGTGATATTTGAAGCTCGTCTCAGCAATAGTCCAGCGACTACCCAATCGATCAATCAGCTTGCTGGGATCCGCATCACTTGACATCCCAGCCGCTAAGCCTTGTTTACCTTCCAAAATGTGTTCAGCGCCAGTAAAGCCGGATTGCGCTAGGTAAGCTGACATCAAGCCAGTAGCGGCAGCGTGGGCAGTATGCAATTGTTTAGAGTCGGCGGCATCGCGCAGAAATTCCCAAAGGCCAGCAGATTGGGTACCGGCTGAACCAAAGGCGTGCAGCATTTGAGTGGGGTTGAGCTTGAGAAGATGACCTACTGCAGCGGCGGCAGCCAAGGTACCAGCAGTACCGGTCGTATGAAATGTCTTGTAGTGTGAGCGACCTAGAAATTCTCCAACTCGAATACCGACTTCGTAGCCAGCAACCACAGCCACTAGAAGATCCTCACCTGAAGCACCAATCGTTTGTGCCGTTGCTAATGCTGCAGGAAATACCACGGTAGCTGGATGAAAGACGGAGCCATTGTGCACATCATCTTGCTCGGCTACATGTGATGCTGCGGCATTGGCTAGCGCCGCTAAAAAAGGGCTTGAGTTCTTACGGCTAATCAGAATTTCAGCGGTACCAGGATTGGCGGTATTAAAGCCACCCATGTTTTGCGCAAACTGCGTGATCGTTTCTACTGGGCGTGAACCTTTGCCGGCAATCGCAGAGCCAAACCAATCTACCAGTAAATCTTCGGTGCGCGCAATCACTTCTTGGGGAATATCCCCAATCTTTAATTCAGAGGCAAATGTAGCTAAGGCTTTAGTTAAGTGTGGAGTGGTCATTGAGAATCATTTCCTAGGCTAAAACAGCACTGGCTTGCATGGTGAGCCAGCCTTCATGATCTTCTGCCCAAATGGAGATCGTTTTTCCAGAGGGATCTTTCTCTAAATCAGGCTTAGCGCTCACCTTAAATATATTGATATCAAAAGTAGGGCGAATGGCGCGGAACTCAAAACTCTTGAGCCTACAGCCTGAAATACTTTGTCGCACAAGATCTACTAATAAAGTTGCAATTAAAGGGCCATGAACAATTAAGCCGGGGTAGCCCTCTACTTCAGTAACGTATTTGCGATCGTAATGAATGCGATGACCATTAAATGTCAGTGCTGAGTAACGAAATAACAAAACATCATCAGGAGTAATTGTTTTAGACCAAGTCGCACCTGTAGGAGCTGGTGTTGGTGCAACTGGCTTGTCGTCTTGTCCGGGAGCATCGCGATACACAATGTCATGCTCTTCAACTAAGGCTAAGCCATTTTGATTGGAGATGGCGTGTTTGACCAATACAAAGATGAGGTCGCCAGTCCGACCCGCTTTGTGCGTAACGGATTCAATTTTGGAGACGCGTTCAATTTTATCGCCCACTGCCAGAGGGGCTAACCATTCAATGCGACTGCCAGCCCACATGCGACGCGGTAATGGTACTGGGGGCAAAAAGCCGCCACGCTTTGGATGACCATCAGGGCCGATTTCTGATTGAAGAGCGCAAGGTAAAAAATAAAGCCAATGCCATAGCTCTGGTAGAAAGCTTCCGGTAACGGGCGCGGCATCAGATCGATCGAGCGTTGCTGATAAAGCTCTGACGGGTGCAGCGGTGACGACGTCTTGAAGGGTCTCAGTTTTACCGAGCCATTCTTGGAGATGGGTAATAGTTTGGGGTTCGATTCGCATAAGTTCCATTATGCCAATTTCAACCCTCAATACCGCCTAGCTAGATCAATAAAGTAGTTAGTAGGTGACTCAGAAGCCCAGCTAGGGCTGAACCGATCAATACGCTAATCACCCCTTTTTGGTATCTAAAGAGTGCTAAACCTGCAAGTACGGTAATCACAATCGAAATCCATGAGATTGAACCACCAAGACCATGTGGAAAAAAGACGTGATACGCAAAGAAGAGACCTAGATTAGCGATGACGCCAACTACTGCTGCAGAGATGGCAGTCAGGGGTGCAGTAAAGCTCAGCTTGCCGTGGGTAGATTCAATCAGGGGACCGCCAATCAGTACTAAGAAAAAAGAAGGTAAAAAAGTAAACCAGGTGGCAACGCAAGCCCCAAGTACTCCAAACCAAAACGGATTGCTATTACCAATCCAATGTTGAATGTGGCCGGCGAGATAACCAACAAAAGCTACGACCATGATGAGTGGTCCTGGAGTAGTTTCTCCAAGCGCCAAACCATCCATCATCTGGCCAGCGCTGAGCCAATGGAATTGATCTACTGCGCCTTGGTAGACGTAGGGCAGAACTGCATAAGCGCCACCAAAGGTGAGAAAGGCGGCTTTGGTAAAGAACCAGGCAATTTGTGGGTAGAGCGTTTTCCAGCCAAAGATCAGTATGAGGGTAATCAACGGAATGAACCAGAGAACGAGAACAACTGAACTATGCAGCGCCAGTTTCTTTTTGGAAAACTTGGCATGGTCGGGAGTGGGGGTGTGATCATCAATCCATGCGGGAGCATGTGCTCCATTCAATTGATCGTGAGTAGCGATTTGCTGAAAATATTTTGGATAGCGTTTACCACCCCAGATGCCCATCACTGCAGCAAAGATAACGATGATTGGGAAGGCTAAATTAAAAACAAAGATCGCCAGAAAGGATCCGAGCGCAATCCAACGTAATACTTGATTGTGAATCGTGCGCTTACCGATACGTACTGCGGCATGAAGGACGATGGCAGTGACCGCGGGTTTGATGCCAAAAAAAATGGCAGCAATCCAAGGGACTTGACCAAAGGTCAGGTAGATCCAAGACAAACCAATCAAGATAAAGAGAGAAGGAAGAACAAAGAGGGTGCCCGCTAAAACACCACCCCAGGTGCGATGCATCAGCCAGCCGATATAAGTGACCAACTGCTGCGCTTCAGGCCCAGGCAGCAGCATGCAATAGTTGAGTGCATGTAAAAAACGCCGCTCAGAAATCCAGCGACGTTTTTCAACCAGCTCTTGATGAAGGACTGCGATTTGTCCTGCTGGCCCACCGAAACTAATAAAACCCAGCTTGGCCCAAAACTTCAGGGCCTCGCGCAGTGGAACGATCAAACTTCTTCCATTCCACCAACCACTTGGCTAAAGCCGTTATCGACGTAAATGATTTCAGCGGTGATGCCGTTTGCTAAATCAGACAATAGGAAGGCAGCGGTATTACCAACATCATCAATCGTGACATTACGACGCATGGGGGCGGTTTGCTCAACCGCTTCCAAAATTTTCCCGAAGCCTTTAATGCCAGCAGCAGCCAAGGTTTTAATTGGGCCAGCAGAGATTCCGTTAGCGCGAATGCCTTTAGGGCCAACTGAGCCAGCGATATAGCGTACCGAGGCTTCTAGTGAGGCCTTCGCAAGTCCCATGGTGTTGTAGTTGGGAACGTTACGTAAGCTACCGAGGTAAGTGAGCGTCAATAGAGAGGATTTGTCACGCAACATGGGCAAGGCTTCTTTCGCCATCGCGGGGAAGCTGTAGGCAGAGATGTCATGAGCGATTTTGAAGCCTTCACGAGAAAGACCTTCTAAAAAGTCTCCAGCAATGGCTTCGCGTGGTGCAAAGCCAATCGCATGGACAAAGCCATCAAACTGCGGCCAAGTCTTAGCTAAATCCTTAAAAAGGGCAGAAATCTGCTCATCACTGCCAACGTCGCAGTCAAAAATCAGTTCGGTATTAAATTCTTTAGCAAAATCGACAATACGGTCTTTAAAGCGCTCACCAACATAGGTAAAGGCCAGTTCAGCCCCTTCGCGGTGGCATGCCTTGGCAATACCATAGGCAATAGAGCGGTTAGAAAGAAGCCCGGTAATCAGAATTTTTTTGCCAGCGAGAAAGCCCATATAGTGTCCTTTGCTTCAAATATGATTTGCTATCTACAATTGTTGCATATATGCCCATGCTCCTCGCCATCCGCCAAATCCCCAATTTGCTACTCTTAGCCCTACTGGCTGGGGTAATGCTGAATTCGGCTCATGGTGCGCAGGGCATCGCTCAATACGGTAAACCCAAATACGCTGATGGATTTAGCCATTTTGATTACGTCAATCCCCAGGCGCCCAGGGGTGGCACCTTAACTTTGCCTAACCCCGATCGGCGAACGAGCTTTGATAAGTTCAATCCATTTACCCTGCGTGGCGTGACTGCCCCTGGTATCGCTCAGTTGATGTTTGAGTCTTTGGCGGTGGGCAGTGCCGATGAGGTCTCTAGTGCCTACGGTTTGATTGCGGAGGATATTGCAGTGACGCCCGACAAGATGTCGGTAATATTTCGGATCCGTCCTGAGGCGAAATTTTCAGATGGCAATTCTATCTTAGCTAGCGATGTAAAGCACAGCTTCGATACCTTGATGAGCTCACTCGCCAATCCACAATTTAAAACGGTGTATGCCGATGTGAAGCAGGCGGTAGTGGTCTCGGATCGCGTGATCCGTTTTGACTTTAAGAACCGTAATCCTGAATTACCGGTAATGGTGGGAACTTTACCTGTGTTCTCTCGCAACTGGGGTAAGAAACCCGATGGCAGTATTACCCCATTTGATAAATTGACTTTTGAGCACCCGATAGCAAGCGGTCCATATGTGATCGAGTCTTATAAAGCTGGTAAGACCATGATCTTTAAACGTAACCCCAAATACTGGGCTGATCAAAGTGATAAGCCACTCAATGTCCGTGTTGGTTTTTACAACTTTGATCGCGTGAACTACAAACTCTATAGCGATGATGCAGTTCGTCTAGAAGCTTTTAAGGCTGGAGAGTTTGACGCATTGGTAG
The DNA here is from genome assembly GCF_018881735.1 of Polynucleobacter sp. Nonnen-W13. NCBI lineage: Bacteria > Pseudomonadati > Pseudomonadota > Betaproteobacteria > Burkholderiales > Burkholderiaceae > Polynucleobacter > Polynucleobacter sp. Nonnen-W13. Next base: position 662,850 of record NZ_JACVPU010000001.1, read on the forward strand.
AGTACCGCGCGAAGAATTGGGCTAAGAGTTATGTGGGCCCCAGATTTAATGATGGCACCTTAGAAAAGAAAGCTTTTCTCAATCACAATGGGGCAGGCATGCAAGGTTTTGCGATGAATGTACGTCGACCGATTTTTCAGGATCCACGTGTTCGCCAAGCCTTGGGTTATGCGCTCGACTTTGAGTGGTTGAATCGTCAACTCTTCTTTGAACAATACAGTCGGATCAATAGTTACTTTACGAACAGCGATCTCAGTGCCAATTTCGATGGCCCTCGTAAACCTACTGAAGCGGAATTGAAATTACTTAAGCCCCTGAAAGCGCAATACCCTAAATGGGTGCCTGATGCTGTCTTTGATGCAATGCCGGCCGCACCTTCAACTGCTTCGCCCGATAGTCTGCGTCAGAATCTGCGCAAGGCACGTGATTTATTGGCTCAAGCTGGTTGGCAGTACCGCGATGGTGCCTTGCGGAATATGCAGGGCGAGCCTTTTCGTTTTGAGATGGTCGAAGACGGCCCATTCTTTTTGAGAGTTTTGTCATCCTATATTCGTAATTTAGAGAAGCTGGGTATTGCGGTGGATATTCGTACCAGTGACTTTGCTTTGCATCAGAAACGGATGGATGAATACGATTTCGATATGACCACTATTCGTTTCCCTGATTCACAAAGCCCCGGTAATGAATTGTGGGATCGCTTTGGTAGTCAGGCCGCAAAAGAAAAAGGTTCTGACAATGTGATTGGGGTCCAATCACCCGTAGTTGATGCTTTGGTAGATGCGATTGTGAAAGCGCAAACGCGTGAAGAGTTGCGTGCGGCTACCAGAGCTTTAGACCGCGTACTTTGGAATAGTTATTACGTCATTCCTCAGTGGTACAACCCAACACATCGAATTGCGTATCGTAAAGAGATGCGTTATCCAGAACCGCCTTTGTATTACACCGCTGAATCTTGGATTTTGCTTAATTGGTGGAAAGCGGGGGCGCGCTAATGCAAGGACAAATGTGGTCTTATATTTTCAAGCGCGTACTCTTGATGATTCCTACTTTGTTAGGTGTCTTAACCCTGACATTTGCTGTAGTGCAATTTGTACCGGGTGGTCCAGTTGAGCAGTTGATGTTAGAGCTCAAAGGTAAGGGTGATGCTGCAGTCAGTGGTGCGGAGTCTTCTGGTGGTGGTAGCAATTATCGTGGCCGCCAAGGAGTGGATGCTGAGCGCTTGGCTGAGGTGAAGGCTTTGTATGGTTTTGATAAGCCGCCAGTAGAACGTTATTTCATGATGCTCAAGCGTTTTGCACAATTTGATTTAGGTCAGAGTTACTACCAACACCAAAGTGTTTGGCAGTTAGTGGTTTCTAAATTACCTGTGTCTATCAGCATTGGTTTATGGACCTTCTTTCTGACGTATTTAGTATCGATCCCCTTGGGTATAGCTAAGGCAGTCAGGGATGGCTCTCGCTTTGATGCGGTCACTAGTACGATGATTTTGGTGGGCTATGCCATTCCAGGTTTTGTATTGGGCGTGCTTTTACTCGTCATTTTTGGTGGCGGCAGTTTCTTGCAGATATTCCCCTTAAGAGGGCTAACTTCAGATAACTGGAGTGAGCTCAGCATGATGGGTAAGGTAATGGATTATTTATGGCATTTAGTTTTACCAATTACCGCTTCAGTCTTAGGTAGCTTTGCCGTGATCACTATGCTGACTAAAAACTCCTTCCTAGAGGAGATTCGTAAGCAGTATGTATTGACTGCGAGAGCCAAGGGTCTTACTGAAAAACAAGTGCTGTGGAAACATGTGTTCCGCAATGCGCTTCTTCCCCTGGTGACTGGATTTCCGGCGGCATTTATTGGCGCTTTCTTTACTGGCTCGCTCCTGATCGAAACTTTATTTTCTTTAGATGGACTCGGTTTGCTTTCCTATGAGTCCGTGATGCGACGTGATTACCCAGTGGTTTTCGGAACACTCTATCTCTTTACGCTGATTGGCTTGTTTACGAAGTTGATTTCGGATCTTTGCTATGTCTACATTGATCCGCGTATCCAGTTTGGTGCGGGAGGTGGCTCATGAGTCGCTGGCACCGATTTAAAAATAGTCGTATGGGTTATGTCAGCTTGTGGATCTTCATGATCCTATTTGGTCTTTCTATGGGCGCGGAGCTGATTGCGAATGACAAACCTTTGGTCGTTCGCTATGAAGGAAAATTCTATTTCCCAATTGTGAAGTCACAACCTGAGCGAGTGTTTGGTGGTGACTTTGCGACGCCCACCGATTTTCTAGATCCGGATATTCGTCACAACATTACCAGCAATGGTAATTGGGCAATTTATCCGCCTATTCCCTATAGCTATGAAACGCTCAATTACTTTTCAAAGGTTCCAAATCCTGCACCACCATCGTTTGATAACTGGTTAGGTACTGATGATCGAGGGCGTGATGTCTTGTCACGCTTAATTTATGGCTTTCGTCTATCAATTTTGTTTGGTTTGGCGCTCACCATTGTTGGCGTCAGCGTGGGCATCATCACAGGCTCTTTAATGGGATTTTTTGGCGGTAAGTTCGATCTGGTTTCTCAGCGATTGATTGAGGTTTGGTCAGCGATGCCAGAGTTATATCTACTCATTATTTTTGCCTCCATCTTTAACCCGAGTATTTGGCTCTTGATTATTCTGCTAGCAGCATTTGGTTGGATGGGTTTATCTGACTATGTGCGTGCAGAGTTCTTCCGTAATCGCGCGCTAGAGTATGTTCGTGCAGCCCGAGCATTGGGATTAACCAATCTACAAATTATGCGCCGTCATATTTTGCCGAATAGTCTGACGCCTGTCATTACCTTTCTTCCCTTCAGAATGAGTGCGGCGATTTTGTCGCTCACCAGTTTAGATTTCTTAGGTTTAGGTGTGCCACCAGGAACGCCGAGTCTTGGTGAATTACTCTCCCAAGGAAAAAGTAATTTAGATGCATGGTGGATTTCACTATCGACCTTTGTTGTTTTAGTAGCCACCTTACTCTTACTCACTTTTATGGGTGAGGCCTTACGTGATGCTTTTGATTCTCGTAAGTCAGGCGCGATGAGTGGAGGCCGTTCATGAGTTCCGTGAAAAGTGCAGCTCCACTCCTGCGCTATGAAGATTTCTCAATTTCTTTTGGTTCAGGTCGGCGTGAAAAATTTGCTGTGAGCCATCTTGATTTAGAGATTGGGGTAGGTGAGCGCATTGCCCTAGTTGGAGAGTCCGGTTCAGGTAAGACGCTGACTGCTTTAGCGCCACTGCGCCTTGAGCCAGAGGGTGCAAAAACATCTGGTCGAATTTTGTGGAGTGGCCAGAGTGCAGATGCTAGTAATCCTTCTGTGAATTTGCTAGACCTACCAATACAAGCTATTCGTGAAATTCGTGGTCGTGAGATTGCCATGGTCTTCCAGGAGCCGATGACTGCGCTCAATCCTTTGTTTACTATCGGCAATCAGATTGTTGAGGCAGTGCAGATTTATGAGCCATTGATCTCTAAGCCTGACGCAATGTCTGCTGCAATTGAACTGCTTAAGAAGACGGGTATTCCGGAGCCAGAAAAACGCTTTCATTCTTATCCTCACCAGCTATCTGGTGGACAGCGCCAACGCGCCATGATTGCAATGGCCTTGGCTTGTAAACCCAGATTACTCATTGCAGACGAGCCTACTACCGCTTTGGACGTGAGCTTGCGTTTGCAGATTTTAGATTTACTCAAAGAGTTGCAGGAGGAGTCTAAGGATCACGGTGGCATGGCGATCTTATTAATTACCCATGACCTTAATTTAGTAAAGCATTTTGCTCAGCGTGTTGCCGTTCTCAATCAGGGCAACCTAATGGAAGTAGGGCCTACAAAGCAAGTCTTTGAGCATCCGGATAACGCGTATACAAAAGCGTTGGTCAATAGCGAACCTGTGCGCAACTTAGCACCAGTAATGCCTTTGGCACCCGTCCTATTAAAGACGGAGAGCTTATCTGTTTCTTATCCTGGCACAGAGTCCACCTCTTGGTTTAAAAAATCTCCGCGTCATCAGGTCTTGCGAAAGGTGGGCTTTGAGCTCAAGCAGGGACAGACTATCGGTGTCATTGGGGAGTCTGGTTCAGGTAAGACCACCTTAGGTATGGCAGTTTTAGGTTTGTTGGGTGATTCTGCAGCACAGATCACGGGCACAGTAGATGTATTGGGTAAAGATTGGCAAAAGCTAAAACCATTGGATCGCCGAGCTTTGCGCTCGAGTTTGCAGGTAATTTTTCAAGATCCATTTGGCTCACTTTCTCCGCGAATGAATGTGATGCAAATTGTTTCAGAGGGTTTGGATGTGCATTTTCCGAATTTTTCTGCAGCGGAGCGTGAGTCCCGCGTTCTCGATATGTTGCGAGAGGTGGGAATTGATCGTTCCGCTCTCACGCGCTATCCACATGAATTTTCTGGCGGTCAGAGGCAGCGTATTGCAATTGCTCGTGCTTTGATTCTGAAGCCACAGATCTTGGTATTGGATGAGCCAACTTCAGCATTAGATGTATCGATTCAAAAACAGGTGCTCGCATTGCTGACTGAGCTCCAGAAAAAATACAACTTAGCCTATTTGATGATTAGCCATGATTTGGCGGTCATTCGGGCAATGTCGCATGAGGTGATGGTGCTCAAAGAGGGTAGGGTGGTGGAGTTTGGTGATACTGAGACCCTCATTAAGCACCCTCGTCAGACTTACACCAAAGAGCTTTTTGCAGCCGCTGAACTGAGCTAAGACCTCAGTTAAATAGGCTCTACAAGGGGCTAAAGTGGTGCAATTACACCCCATAATGGCAAATACACTATTGAAAACAAAGAGTTATCTCAGGCTTAGCACTTGGTGAAATGGGTCTTCTTTGTTAGAATCGAGTGATGTCCCTTAAAAAAGACCTCTTGCCAATGCTGATTCAGCAGTTGCCTATCGTTGCGCTGATTGCAATCACATTGGCTGCGAATCCCGCGCGAGCTGTGGACGCTGTTGCCGATACTGCAAAAGATTCGTCCGCAGAAGTTGTTAAAGAGACTCCTAAAGAAACCATGTTTCAGGCAGGTAAGTCTTACTTCGCCCGCGTGTCAGATCGTTTGGCAGACTCAGTTACTGGCAAATCAGATGAATTAATTAATCGCGCTATGGAAGTGATTGGCGTGCGTTATCGCTGGGATGCTGAGTTGCCGCAATCAGGTTTGGACGGTAGTAGTTTTGTTGGCTATGTTTTTAAAGATAAGCTAGGTTTTTTATTGCCACGCAAATCGACTCAAATGAGCCGAGTGGGCAAACCGATTACTCGTGAAGAATTGCAACCTGGTGACTTAGTGTTCTTCAACACCATGCGCTTAACTTTCTCTCATGTCGGCATTTATGTTGGTGACAATAAATTTATTCACTCTCCATCCAAAGGTACCAGTGTGCGTGTAGACGATCTTGGTAGCCTTTACTGGGATAAGCGCTTTGATGGTGCTCGCCGCTTAGACGGTAGTGACAATTTGGGTGATGCAGAGCGTCAAGAGTTGCTCAATGAAGTCAATAAGCTCAAGCGTAAGTCCCGTAGCCTTTGATTTTTATCTAGCTAAGCGAGTGTATGCTCCCTTAGCCATTCTTTTAGCGCTAAATCAATCCTAGTTTGCCATCCCGACCCGGATGCTTTAAATGCTTCGACTACGTCGCTAGACAAGCGAATGGTAGTTGATACTTTCGTTGGTAAAACTTGAGCCCCTCTAAGTTTTCGAGAGGCTAATTTAGCTTGTAGCGACTCTGGCAGCTCTTTAAATGTTTTTGACTTTCTGAGCTCTTCAGCTGACCACTCGAAGTTTTCGCCATTAATTTTGGATTTGTTTTTCATATTCAGTGAGCTCCCGCTTGTTTGCTTTTCTAAAGCTAATGACTCGTATTCCCTTTTCGGTCTCAGTAAAAACTAGTGTATGCAATCGACATCGCAAAAAACCGATTGCTCGTATTCTGATTTCTCCATAGTCTTTTCGCTCATCCACAGAAAGTCTTGCGCCCTCAAAATCAAACTCGATAACCTCCTCAAATGAGAGATTTCGTTCTATTAGATTTCTTTTGTTTTTATGGTCATCATAGGTAATCTCCATATATCTAATTGTAGTTACAATCAGATATATGGAAATATACCATGATTATGATGTGGGGATGTGGGGATGTTTTACTGCTTCAACCTTTCCTTAATCAACCCCATTTGCTCCTGTGCTGCAACCTCACCAGCAAGGATGGCGGCATTTCTGGATTTGAAGTCGCCGCTACTCATTTGTTTGAGTAGGGGCGTGATCACAATATCGGCGCTCTTGAGCTCATATTGATTAATACTTCGCTGCATGATGGATATGGTTTGTTGCATAACGCCAAAGGTTCCGCTGGCATCTTGATGAACAGGCTCTGATGAGATGTTGACCGCAATCACCAGCGTTGCGCCCATCTGCCTGGCATAACTGACTGGTACGGGAGCAACTAAGCCGCCGTCAACATACTCTTTGCCGCTAATCACTGCTGGCTGGAATACACCTGGAACACTACAGGAGGCGCGTACCGCCAGGCCTGTATTGCCAGAGCGAAACAAAATACCTTTACCTGATTGCAGTTCAGTCGCCACAATTCCCAGGGGTATCCGCATTTGCTCGATAGACTTATTTTGCACTTCACGATTCACCATGTTTTGCAGGGCGTCCCCTTTAATGAGGCCGCCAAATCTTCCCGCAAAAGGGAGTCCCCAGTCGGCAATGGTGGCTTCATCAAGACTTAAGGCGAGCCGATTGAGATCATTTCCGGTAGCACCAGAGGCAAGTAATGCCGCAATAACGCTTCCGGCGCTACTGCCCACCACGATATCGGGTCGAATGCCTTGTGCCTCTAATGCCTTAATAACGCCCACATGGGCAAAACCTCGGGCGGCACCCGCCCCTAATGCAAGGCCAATGACAGGCTTGCGACTACTCATTAAGCTGCAACCGGCCAGACTCGAGCCCCCAAGGAGAGCCCCTAAACCTAGGCCTAAGCCCAGAAAACGACGTCTTGCATCGGTCTCAGGGGATGAAAGAGGGGGTAGGGCTGTAATTTCGTGCATGTAGCTATTGTATTGAGCCTCCCTTATAATGGTTGGACGGTGAGCGAAAAAGACTTCGTTTCAGCGCGGGTAGCTCTCCCAAGTGAATTTTGTGGATGCATTGCCCGCAGTAGCTAAAAGTGCCACCAGAACACTACCAACCCATTACTGAAATACATTTTTATAGTCTCATCAGGCCAATGCCTGATAGCCCGAATTTTATGGATGATCACAATAAACGCGTAATTGAAACTGCCCTCTTGTGCGCGCAAGAACCACTCACAGTTGCTGATATGACGCGCTTATTTGTGGAAGATATTGCCGCTGGTGAAATTGATCATGCTCTTACGGAGCTTCAAAAAGCCTGGGAAGATAAAGGCATGGAGTTAGTTCATATTGCAACTGGCTGGCGTTTTCAGAGCCGCTTAGCAATGCGTGAATATCTTGATCGTTTGACCCCAGAAAAGCCGCCAAAGTATTCTCGTGCGGTGATGGAAACCTTGGCGATTATTGCCTACCGTCAGCCGGTGACACGTGGCGAGATTGAAGAGATTCGTGGTGTTGCAGTCAGTAGCAATGTGATGAAGCAGTTAGAGGATCGGGGTTGGGTTGAGGTGATTGGTCACAAAGAGACCATCGGTCGTCCCGGTTTGTATGCCACAACTAAGCAATTTTTAGACGACCTCAGTCTGACTAATTTACAAAGCTTGCCAATGCTAGAGGATGCTGCGCCAATGGCAGCAGCTGCGCAATTAGGTCAGGCGGTCATGGAATTTGATCCTAGCGCTACTGTTGAGACGGTCATCGAGTTGGATGAAAACGGTCAACCCATCATTCAGTTAACAGATGATGAATCGGTAGACGACGAATCCATGAGCGAAGAGATAAGTGAAGCAGTAGAAGCAGTTACTCCAGAGTCTGAAGACAAATCAGACGAACCAAAATAATTATTAATGACAAGTCATAACGAAAACGATTCATCTCCGATTAAATCTACATCGGACAACTCCACTGGTTCTGAGTCTGCGCCCAATCATTCAGAGGGTGCAAAAGGCGAAGGGCATGAGGGTGGTCCACGTCGTCCACGCCGTCAGGGTGCGGGCGCTGGTAAGCCGTTTAATAAGAAACGTCCATTTAACAAGGATCGTCCTCGTCGCGAGGGCGACCCTGGTGGTGCGCGCGATGGCGTTAACCACGCAGCTGCCAAGCTGGCACCAAATCCGGCAGAAAGCGAAGCCTTGTTTGCTTCAGTAGTCTCTGGAGAATTCGATGCCGCATTAGATGCGCCTGAGGTCATTGAAGTTAAAAACCCAGATGGTGTGAATGAGAATGAGATTTCTCATCAAACTGGTGCAGAGCGTCGCGCACAACGTGTCCGTCATGACGATGATGCCGATACACCTAGCGATGATGAGATGAGTAGCTTGCAATTTGCCAACATCGATGACTTGCCACTCAGCTTGCGTGATGAAGTTTGGTCAGACTTGGATGGCTTGGACGACGAAGCTGACGACGAAGATACTGTCAAGTTGCACAAGGTATTAGCTGATGTCGGCATGGGTTCACGTCGCGATATGGAAGACTTGATTATTCAAGGACGTGTGTCCGTGAATGGCTTGCCAGCCCATATTGGCCAGCGTATCGGGCCGACCGATCAGGTGCGTATTAACGGCAAGCCTGTGCATCGCAAGATTCAGACCAAGCCGCCACGCGTGATCATGTATCACAAGCCTTCTGGTGAAATCGTCAGTCAATCTGATCCAGAAGGTCGTCCAACTGTATTTGATCGTTTGCCAAAGCCACGTCAAGGACGTTGGATTGCAGTGGGGCGTTTGGACTTTAATACTGAAGGCCTCTTGCTATTTACAACTTCAGGTGAGCTGGCAAATCGCTTGATGCATCCTCGTTACGGTGTTGAGCGCGAGTACGCTGTTCGTATTTTGGGTGATTTGAGTCAAGAAAATATGGCTCAATTAAAGAGTGGTATTACCTTAGATGATGGCCAAGCCAAATTCTTACGTCTTTCTATGGGTGGCGGGGAAGGTGCAAACCGTTGGTACCACGTTGCTTTGACTGAAGGTCGTAACCGTGAGGTACGTCGCATGTTCGAGGCAGTTGGGCATGTCGTCTCTCGCTTGATTCGTACTCGTTACGGGATTTTCTTATTGCCTCCACGTTTGAGGCGGGGTAAGTGGGAAGAGATTGAGGCTGGCGGTATTTATAACTTAATGAAGTTTGCAGGCTTAAAAATGCCTCAACCCCAAGATAAGGGTCGTGGCCCCAGTTCTGGATCTCATGGAAGAGACCGTAATCCCGCCTCCAGTGGGGATTTTCAGCCAGACCCAATGCAAACCTCGGTTTCTTATTGGGGTTCACGGGATGCTTTAACCCAGGCCAGTGGTCATGGTTCTCTCACCCATCAAGGTCGGGGTGGTAAACCTGGCGGTGGTGGTTCTGGCGAGGGGCGTGGTCCTTTCCGGGGTCGTACTCAGGGTGGACGTCCAGGTGCAGGTGGTCAAGGCGGTCAGGGCGGTCAGGGCCAGAACCGTAATAAAGGCAAAAAAGTCCATCATGGACAGTCTGCTTTTGTAACGGCAAGCCCTCAAACTCCAGGAAGTGGCCCTAAACGAGGGGCACCTAAAGGGCGCAAACCCTTCAATAAAGGCCCTAGAAAACCGCGAAATCCAAGCGAAAGCTTCTGATTTTCATGAGTTTTCCTCTAAATCGGCTATAATTTTGGACTTACAGCAGTTTGCTGCTGTTTTAAGTTGTTACCGACTGATGTTGCGATCAACGTAAGTCGGCCTGTTCTGAATTTCGAGAATATGGGCTTTGAAGCCCATTTTTTTTTGCCGTTTTGGATTGAAGGGTATTCGTGAAGGATCAGCGGATTATTTCTGCAGAGGTAGAAAACCTAGGGTACACGCTAGTTGATATCGAGCGTGAAGCCGGAGGTTTGCTTCGTGTCACGATCGAAAACCCGGATTATGAGCGTTTGATTAATGTCCAGGATTGCGAAAAGGTAAGTCATCAACTGAGCTACACATTGCCAGTAGAAAACATTCCCTTTGAGCGTCTAGAGATTTCTTCTCCTGGTCTAGATCGCCCTGTTAAATCAGCGGCTGATTACGAGCGCTTTTCCGGAATGGAAGTGGATTTGAAATTGCGAGTTGCCGCTGGCGATCGCAAGAAGTTTCGTGGTGTGTTGCAAGGATTGCTGAGTGGTGAGTTGGATTCACCCGATGCGAAATTTGGTTTGTTGTTTGAAGGCGCTGATGGCGCTGAGTCTCAATTGGAGTTTTCTTTAGCCGAGGTCGATAAGACTCGGTTGGTCCCTGTTATTGATTTCAAAGGAAGAAAGTCATGAGCCGAGAAGTTCTCATGTTGGCAGACGCCTTAGCGCGTGAAAAGAACGTAGATCAAGCGATTGTGTTTGAGGCGCTAGAAATGGCGTTGGCATCAGCTACTAAGAAACGTTATCCGACAGAAGATGTGGATATCCGTGTATCGATTGATCGCGAGTCTGGTGAATACGAAACCTTCCGTCGCTGGTTGGTTGTTCCTGATGAAGCAGGTCTCCAAGAGCCTGATAAAGAAATTCTGCATTTCGAAGCCCTCGAACAATTTCCAGATATGGAAGTTGGCGAATACATTGAAGAGCAAATCGAATCTTTAGCCTTTGGCCGTATTGGCGCACAAGCTGCCAAGCAAGTGATCTTGCAACGTATTCGTGATGCTGAGCGTGAGCAGATTCTGAACGACTACCTTGAGCGTGGCGAAAAAGTCATGACTGGTACCGTGAAGCGTGCTGACAAAAATGGTTTGATTATTGAGTCTGGTCGCGTTGAAGCCCTGCTGCGTCGCGATCAAATGATTCCTAAAGAGAACCTCCGTTCTGGTGATCGTGTTCGTGCTTACATCTTGAAAGTAGATCGTGAAGCCCGTGGCCCACAGATTGAGCTCTCACGTACTTGCCCAGATTTCTTGATCAAGTTATTCGAGAACGAAGTTCCAGAAATGGAGCAAGGTTTATTGGAGATTAAGGGCGCAGCACGTGATCCTGGTATCCGTGCAAAAATTGCTGTGATTACTTACGACAAGCGCATCGATCCAATCGGTACTTGCGTTGGCGTTCGTGGTACACGCGTTACTGCAGTTCGTAATGAAGTGGCTGGCGAGGCGGTAGATATTGTGTTGTGGTCTGAAGACCCAGCGCAGTTTGTGATTGGTGCCTTAGCACCAGCACAAGTCTCTTCCATCGTAGTTGACGAAGAGCGTCACGCTATGGATGTGGTGGTTGATGAAGAGAACTTGGCAATTGCGATTGGCCGTAGTGGACAGAACGTCCGCCTGGCTAGCGAACTGACTGGTTGGCAGATCAACATCATGACTCCAGAAGAGTCTGCTGAGAAAACTGAAAAAGAAGCTGCTTCTGTACGTCAATTGTTCATGGACAAATTGGACGTTGACCAAGAAGTTGCTGATATCTTGATCGAAGAAGGTTTCAATACATTAGAAGAGGTTGCTTACGTACCCCTTTCTGAAATGTTGGAAATTGACTCTTTTGACGAAGACACCGTAAACGAATTGCGTACTCGTGCGCGTGACTCTCTCTTGACCATGGAATTGGCTAAGGAAGAGCGCGTTGGCGAAGTCTCACAAGATTTACGTTCCCTTGAGGGAATGACCACTGAACTGGTTGCTAAGCTTGCTGACAATCAAGTTCATACCCGTGACGACTTAGCTGAACTGGCTGTTGATGAGCTAGTTGAGGCGACACAAATTGACGAAGAAACCGCGAAAACGCTCATCATGAAAGCGCGCGAACATTGGTTTACTTCATGAGAGGAAGTAGTACATGGCAACAACAGTAAAAGTACTCGCTAAAGAATTAAAACGTACCGCGCCAGACCTTCTAGAGCAATTGAAGGCTGCCGGTATTGAAAAAGGTTCTGAGGACGACAGCATTACCGAAAAGGACAAGACTGTCCTGCTTGAGCATTTGCAAAAAGAGCATGGCAGTGCAGATACGGGTAGTCGTAAAAAGATTACCCTAATCAAGCGCGAAAACTCTGAGATTCGTCAGGCAGATTCTGCTGGGCGTACTCGCACTGTTCAGGTTGAGGTTCGTAAAAAGCGCGTGCTCGTTAAAGCAGGAGATAAAGCTCCTGAAGAGGCTCCTGCTCCAGCAGCCAAGAAAGCTGTTTCTGCAGAATCCGCTAAACCCATCTTATCCGCTGAAGAGTTAGAAAAACGCGCTGCTGAAGCTACGCGTCAAGCTGAGTTATTGGCTCGTCAAGAAGCTGAAATGAAAGCAGCAGAAGATGCTCGCCAAAAAGAGGCTGATGCTGCAGCGGCTGCAAGTGCAGCTGAGCCAGCGACTGAGAAATCCGCCAAGGCAGACGGAGATGCTGCAGCAGCTAAAGCTGCTGAAAAGAAAGCGAAGGCTGACAAGGCTGCTAAAGATATTGCTGATGCTAATAAAGTGCAATTGGCGGATATCACTAAACGCCGTGCCGCTGCTGAGGCTGAAGCTTTAGCAATTCGCGACATGATGAGTACACCTGCGCGTGTTCTTAAGGCGCCAAGTGAAATTGCTGCTGAAGAAGCTAAAAAAGGTACTCTACATAAGCCTGCCAAGGTTGAGGGTGCTGAGGATAAGAAAAAAGCAGTTGCTAAAGTTGGTGGTAAGACGATTAAATCTGCAGAGACTTCATCTACTTGGCAAGAAGAAGGCGCTAAAAAACCAGGTGGTCTCAAGACTCGTGGTGATAGCTCAGGTGGTGTAGGTGGTTGGCGTTCAGGCGGCGGCAGAAGAAAGCAACGTCAAATTGCTGAAGCCAATGTCGACACCAATTTCCAAGTGCCTACTGAAGCTATTGTGCGCGATGTCAATGTCCCAGAAACCATTACCGTTGCTGAGTTAGCACACGCTATGGCTGTGAAGAGTGCAGAAGTGATTAAGCTCTTGATGGGTATGGGTCAGATGGTCACCATTAACCAGATCTTGGATCAAGATACGGCAATGATCATCGTCGAGGAAATGGGCCACACAGCGCATGCTGCTAAGTTAGATGACCCCGATTTAGATTTGGGTACAGCTGGTCACGATGCAGAGTTATTGCCGCGTCCACCCGTAGTTACGGTGATGGGTCACGTTGACCACGGTAAAACATCTTTGCTTGATAAGATTCGCGCAGCTAAGGTTGCCACTGGCGAAGCTGGTGGTATTACTCAGCACATCGGCGCTTATCACGTTGAAACTCCCCGCGGCATGATTACCTTCCTGGATACTCCGGGTCACGAAGCCTTTACGGCAATGCGTGCTCGCGGTGCCAAGGCAACGGATATCGTGATCTTGGTGGTTGCAGCGGATGATGGCGTGATGCCACAAACCAGAGAGGCGATTCACCATGCTCAAGCAGCGGGTGTTCCAATCGTTGTGGCAATTAATAAGATTGATAAACCTGAGGCCAATTTAGAGCGTGTCAAAACGGAATTGGTAGCTGAGCAAGTAGTGCCTGAGGAATACGGTGGCGATGTGCCATTTATTGGTGTTTCTGCCAAAACGGGTGATGGTATCGATGCATTGCTCGAGAACGTACTCTTACAAGCAGAGGTTTTGGAACTCAAAGCAGCTAAAGAGGCTCCGGCACAAGGCTTAGTGATTGAGGCGCGTTTGGATAAAGGGCGTGGTCCAGTTGCAACTGTTCTCGTTCAGTCTGGAACGCTCAAGCGTGGCGATATGTTGCTGGCTGGTTCAACCTACGGTCGTGTTCGCGCGATGTTGGATGAAAACGGCAAGCCTTGCAATGAAGCTGGCCCATCTATCCCTGTAGAGATCCAAGGTTTATCTGAGGTTCCTGCAGCTGGTGAATCAGTACAAGTGGTTCCTGACGAGCGTAAAGCACGTGAGATCGCATTGTTCCGTCAAGGTAAGTTCCGTGATGTGAAGCTAGCGAAACAGCAAGCCTTCAAACTCGAAACCATGATGGAAAATATGGAAGAGGGTGCAATTGAAGCGAAGTTGTTGCCGCTGATTATTAAAGCGGACGTACAAGGTTCTCAAGAAGCATTGTCCCAGTCATTGCAAAAGCTCTCTACTGCAGAGGTGAAGGTTCAAATCGTTCACGCAGCAGTCGGTGGCATTACTGAAACTGACGTGAACTTGGCAGTTGCTTCTAAGGCAGTGATCATTGGCTTTAACTCTCGCGCAGATGGTGCGGCGCGTAAGTTGGCTGAAAATAATGGTGTAGATATTCGTTATCACAACATTATTTATGACGCGGTTGATGAAGTGAAAGCAGCCTTAAGCGGTATGTTGACACCAGATAAGAAAGAAGAAATCACCGGTATGGTGGAGATTCGTCAAGTCTTCTTGGTATCTAAAGTTGGCGCGATTGCCGGTTGCTTGGTGCTCGATGGTGTGATTAAGCGTAACTCTAGTGTTCGCCTCTTGCGTGACAATGTGGTGGTCTGGAGTGGTGAGCTAGATTCTCTCAAGCGCTTTAAGGATGATGCAAAAGAAGTTCGTGCCGGTGTTGAGTGTGGCTTGTCATTAAAAGGCTACAACGACATCAAAGAGGGCGATCAACTAGAAGCATTTGAAGTGACTGAAGTTGCTAGAACACTGTAAGAGCTACCCAGTTAATGCATAAAACTAGTCCTCATCGTAACCAGCGTCTCGCCGATCAAATTCAGCGAGACCTGGCCGAGCTGATTCCTCGTGAATTGCGTAGCCCGAGCCTAGGTTTGATTACCTTACAAAGTATTGAACTTACGCCAGATTTGGCGCACGCAAAAGTCTTCTTCACTGTTTTGGGCGCTGAGCCTGAAGTAGCATTGAAGGCGCTACAGGATAAAGCGGGCTACTTACACTCTTTATTGTTTAAGCGTTTGCATATTCATACTGTGCCAACCCTGCATTTCCACTACGACAGTTCTGTTGAGCATGGCATTGAAATGTCTCGCTTAATTGATCAAGCGGTGGATAGTGATCGCAAAGACGAGAACGCGTAAATAGCTATGTCTGTACGTATCGATGGCGTTGTCTTGCTTGATAAACCTGCTGGTATGAGCTCGCAAGGAGCCGTTACTGCTGTGAAGCGTGCATTCAATGCAGAAAAAGCTGGGCACACGGGCACATTAGATCCAATGGCTACAGGCTTACTCCCCATTTGTTTGGGTGAAGCAACTAAATACTCTCAGGATTTATTGGAAGCGGATAAGACTTACATCGCTCAAGTGAAATTTGGTCAGCGCACTGATACTGGCGATGCTGAAGGCCTCATCATTGAAGAGTTGCCGCTCCCAGTATTTGCTGATGAAGTTGCCTTGAAGTTAGCGCTAGAGTCATTATTGCCCGCATTTACTGGTCTCATTAGTCAGGTTCCGCCAATGTATTCAGCACTCAAGCGCGATGGCAAGCCTTTATATGAATATGCTCGTGCTGGTGTTGAGTTGGAGCGTGCCCCACGAAATATTACGATTCACGCCATTCGCTGGACCAATATCAATTGGCCTGAAGCCACTTTAGAAGTGAGCTGTAGCAAAGGTACTTACATACGTGTCTTAGCAGAAGATATTGGCAAAGCTTTGGGTTGTGGTGCGCATTTGGTTGGCTTGCGCCGCACTGAAGTGGGTCACCTCACTTTAGAACAGTCTTTCACAATCGAATCGATTCAGAAGGGCTTGCAAGAAAGCTCAAGCTACATCTTGCCAGTCGATGCACTGTTACAAACCTTGCCACATCTAACGGTAGATGAGCAGCAAGCAAAACGTTTAGAGATGGGGCAGAGAGTCCCACTTAATTTAACCTCGATAGAAGCGCTAGTGCGTATCTACCGCGCAACCGCTGCTCCACATAACTTTATCGGCACTGGAGATTGGCGCTCTGGGGTGTTGCATCCCAAGCGTTTGATTTCTTCGGCGCATTAATATTTTTTTGACTTATTAACTGATTAACCTTAATTAACCCGAATTTCATATTCTTAACTTCAGAAGCTTCACATGACTAAACGCGCACTTCGTAATATCGCCATCATCGCCCACGTTGACCACGGTAAAACTACTTTGGTTGACCAACTCTTGCGCCAATCTGGCACATTCCGCTCAAACGAAAAAATGACCGAACGCGTCATGGACTCAAATGATTTAGAAAAAGAGCGTGGCATTACTATTTTGTCCAAGAACTGTGCGGTTGAATATGACGGCACACACATCAACATCGTTGACACACCAGGACACGCCGACTTCGGTGGTGAAGTAGAGCGTGTGCTCTCCATGGTTGACGGTGTTTTGCTATTGGTTGATGCGGTTGAAGGCCCAATGCCACAAACTCGCTTCGTTACTAAGAAAGCCTTGGCTCTTGGTTTGAAGCCTATCGTTGTGATTAACAAGGTTGACCGTCCAGGTGCACGTTGTGACTACGTAATTAACGCCACTTTTGAATTGTTTGATAAGTTAGGCGCTACGGAAGAGCAACTCGACTTCCCAATCATTTATGCATCTGGCTTGAACGGTTATGCAGGCACAACCGAAGATGTCCGTGAAGGCGATATGCGTCCATTGTTTGACGCTGTTCTGAAATACGTCCCTGTGCGTGATGATGATCCAGATGGTCCTTTGCAATTCCAGATTTCTTCAATCGATTACAACAGCTATGTCGGTAAGATTGGTGTTGGTCGCATTAGCCGTGGACGTGTGAAGTCAGGTATGGAAGTAGTCTGCATGAATGGTCCTGATGGCGTGCCATTTAAAGGCCGTATTAATCAAGTGTTGAAATTTAAAGGTTTAGAGCGTGAAATCGTTGACGAGGCATTTGCCGGCGATATTGCTCTCATCAACGGTATTGAAGAGTTGGCGATTGGTACAACGGTTTGTGCGGTTGATAAACCAGATCCATTGCCAATGCTCAAGATTGACGAGCCTACTTTAACTATGAACTTCATGGTGAACACTAGTCCATTAGCTGGCCGTGAAGGCAAGTTTGTAACGAGCCGTCAGATTCGTGAGCGTCTTGACCGTGAATTGAAGGCCAATATGGCTTTGCGCGTTAAAGAAACTGATGATGACACCGTATTCGAAGTATCTGGCCGTGGCGAGTTGCACCTCACCATCTTGGTAGAGACCATGCGTCGTGAAGGCTATGAGATGGCAGTTTCCCGTCCTCGCGTTGTCTTCCACGAAGAGAATGGCGTCAAGATGGAGCCGTACGAGAACTTAACGGTTGATGTAGAAGATGCTACTCAAGGTTCTGTGATGGAAGACTTAGGTAAGCGTAAGGGCGAATTACAAGATATGGTGAGCGACGGAAAAGGTCGTACCCGTCTTGAATACCGTATTCCTGCACGTGGTTTGATTGGCTTCCAGGGCGATTTCATGACCATGACTCGCGGTAATGGTTTGATGAGTCATACATTTGATTCTTATGCTCCAGCCAAAGATGGCATCTTGGGCGAGCGTCACAACGGTGTATTGATTAGCCAAGACGATGGCGAGGCCGTTGCTTATGCTATTTGGAAACTACAAGACCGTGGTCGTATGTTTGTAAAGCATGGCGATCCTGTTTATGAAGGCATGGTGATTGGTATTCATAGTCGCGACAATGACTTAGTTGTGAACCCAATTAAAGGTAAACAATTAACTAACGTACGTTCCTCAGGTACTGATGAAGCGGTTCGTTTAGTGACACCAATCGACTTGACTTTGGAATACGCTGTTGAGTTCATTAGTGATGATGAGTTGGTTGAAGTAACACCGAAGAGCGTACGAATCCGTAAACGCCACTTGAAAGAGCATGACCGTAAGAAAGCTTCCCGCGAGTAATTTCGCGAAGTTGCTACACTGAGGCGCTTTAATCAGTCATCTAGTGAGTTAATAAGAGTCACCTTTGGGTGGCTCTTATTTTTCCTCCAGAGCAATATTCTTAAAATCTTAGTAAATTAATCATTTCATGCTGCCATCCATTGAACAACGCCTTGCCCAAGAGTTATCTGCTAAACCTGCACAAGTGGCTGCCGCCATCGCATTGATGGATGAAGGTGCAACCGTTCCCTTTATTGCACGTTATCGCAAAGAGGCAACTGGCGGTTTGGATGATACGCAGTTACGTTTATTAGAGGATCGACTCAGTTATTTAAGAGAGTTGGAAGAGCGTCGTAAAGCAATTGTTGCGTCGATTGAAGAGCAGGGCAAGATGACTCCGGAGTTACTCAAAGCCATCCTTTTGGCAGAAGATAAGACGCGCCTAGAAGATCTCTATCTTCCTTATAAACTCAAGCGTCGCACCAAGGCGCAAATCGCTCTGGAGGCTGGATTAGAGTCTTTAGCTAATGACTTATTGGCTAACCCCATGTTGGATCCAGAAGTGGAAGCAAGCAAATATCTCAAAGAAGCATTTACATCCGACCAGGGTGATAACCCTGGTGTGGTTGACACCAAGGCCGCTCTTGAAGGCGCTCGTCAGATTTTGATGGAGCGTTTTGCTGAAGATGCTGGACTGGTGCAATCACTTAGAACGTATTTGCAGGAGCATGGCGTTGTGGAATCTAAAGTCATTGCTGGCAAAGAACAAGAGGGTGAGAAATTTTCAGATTACTTTGATTACTCAGAACCTATCTCAGCAATTCCGTCGCATCGTGCCTTGGCATTATTTCGAGGTCGTCGTGAGCAAATGCTCATGGTCAACTTGCGTCTAGACACCGAAGAAGAAAAGCCCAAATGGGACGCACCGCATAATCCTTGCGAATCCCGTATTGCCAATCAGTTCAAGATTAAAAACGAAGGTCGCCCTGCCGATCAGTGGCTCGCAGACACTGTACGCTGGACTTGGCGCATCAAGTGCTCGATGCACTTGGAATCTGAGCTGATGAGTGCGTTGCGTGAACGCTCTGAAGCGGAGGCGATTAACGTCTTTGCACGTAATCTCAAGGCTTTACTCTTAGCAGCACCTGCAGGACCAAAGGTTACTATTGGCTTAGATCCAGGCATGAGAACCGGCGTTAAAGTGGCCGTAGTAGATGCAACAGGTAAGGTGGTAGACACCGATGTGATTTATCCACACCAACCTAAGAATGATTGGGATGGCTCATTGCATACGCTTGCTAAATTAGCTGAGAAACATCAGGCTAACTTAATCTCCATCGGAAACGGTACCGCCTCACGTGAGACCGATAAGTTAGCGCAAGATTTAATCAAAGCTAAACCTGAACTTAAGCTAACCAAGATTGTGGTCTCTGAAGCAGGGGCATCGGTTTACTCTGCCTCTGAGTACGCCTCAAAAGAATTACCTGGTATGGATGTGTCATTGCGTGGAGCGGTATCGATTGCGAGAAGGCTCCAAGATCCCCTAGCCGAGCTAGTGAAGATTGATCCAAAGTCTATTGGCGTGGGCCAATATCAGCACGATGTGATGCAGACTCAGTTGGCTAAGTCATTGGTAGCAGTGGTGGAGGATTGCGTCAATGCGGTTGGTGTTGACGTGAACACGGCATCTGCACCCTTATTGGCAAGAGTCTCAGGCTTAAGTACTACGGTTGCTGAAGGAATCGTGACTTATCGAGATAGCCATGGCGCCTTTCAGACGCGGGCAGATTTGCGGAGCGTGCCTCGCTTAGGCGAGAAGACTTTTGAGCAAGCAGCTGGTTTCTTGCGCATTATGAATGGCAAAGATCCTTTGGATGCTTCTGCTGTCCACCCAGAATCCTATCCTTTGGTAGAAAAGATTCTGAAAGATATCAAGAAGGGTGTTAAAGAGGTCATTGGCGATATCGCAATACTCAAGGGGCTCAATCCAGAAAAGTATGCCGATGAGCAGTTTGGCCTTCCTACAGTTACCGATATCATTAAGGA
Organism: Polynucleobacter sp. Nonnen-W13; assembly: GCF_018881735.1. Classification (NCBI taxonomy): domain Bacteria; kingdom Pseudomonadati; phylum Pseudomonadota; class Betaproteobacteria; order Burkholderiales; family Burkholderiaceae; genus Polynucleobacter; species Polynucleobacter sp. Nonnen-W13. Next base: position 682,779 of record NZ_JACVPU010000001.1, read on the forward strand.
ATTAGAAAAACCTGGCCGCGATCCACGTCCTGAGTTCACTACAGCGACATTTAAAGATGGTGTCGAAAAAATCAGCGATCTTAAGACCGATATGATTTTAGAAGGCGTAGTTACTAACGTGGCAGCCTTTGGGGCTTTTGTTGATATTGGTGTTCATCAGGATGGCTTAGTGCATATCTCCGCATTGGCCAATACCTTTGTAAAGGATCCGCACACGGTAGTCAAAGCAGGGCAGGTGGTAAAGGTCAAAGTGCTTGAAGTAGATGAAAAGCGCAAGCGTATTGCACTCACCATGCGACTCTCTGATGAAGCGCCTAAAGTGTCGGTAGGCTCAAAACCTGAGCAAAGGTCAAATAGACCTGGCACTTCAAGAACTCCAGAAGCTAGAAGACCGCAGGAAGATAGAAGATCTGCGCCTCAAATGAATAATGCAATGGCTGATGCCTTACGAAAGCTTAAGGGTTAAAAAAATCGTTACACTGAAGTGGTAGAGTGCACCCGACAATAGGCATAGAGATATCAGCTAAATGAATCCGATCAAATATATTCTTCTGACTTTGATGGCTCTGTACGTCTCTGCTTCTTTAGCTCAAACAGCGCCAACAGTAGCTGCAGCCTCAGACCTCAAGTTTGCTTTGGAAGAAATTGCTGCGAACTATAAGGCTGATAAGGGGCAAGAGGTGAGACTGGTATTTGGTTCATCTGGTGTGCTCTGGCAGCAAATCAAAAACGGAGCGCCCTTTGGTTTGCTGATGTCTGCAGATGAGGCGTATATCGATGACTTATATAAAAATGGCTTAACAGTAGATCAGGGAAGTCTTTACGCTATCGGCAGAATAACCCTCTTGCAGAAAAAGGGTAATCCAATCAAGCTTGCTACAGATAAAGATGGTTTGATTAAAGTCATTACAGAGGCCAAGAAAATTGCCATAGCCAACCCAGAGCACGCCCCTTACGGCAGGGCTGCAAAAGAATACCTCATTGGCATTGGTGTTTGGGATCTGGCCCAGCCTAAGCTAGTGTTTGGAGAAAATATTTCTCAAGCAACGATGTTTGCCTTAACTGGCTCAGCAGATTTTGCAATTGCAGCCCTATCTTTAGCCATATCACCCCAAGTGCAAGTGCAATCTACCTATGTATTAATACCAGATCATTTACATAAGCCCTTAAGACAAAAGATGGCCTTGATCAAAAATAGTGCATCTAGCGCAAAAGATTTTTATCAATACCTACAAGAGTCTAAATCCCGTCAAATCATGAGTAGGTATGGCTTTACCGCTCCGTAGTCATCTATTTGTAATATAGTTCGATTATTATGGAATTATGAAAAATACCGAAGCTATTCTGGCATTCATGGCCCTAGGGCAAGAATCTCGCTTAAACGTCTATCGCCTCATAGTGCAAAAGGGCGATCAAGGTTTATTGCCCTCACAAATCCATGAAATGCTGGGTATTCCCAATGCGACGCTCAGCTTTCATTTGAAAGAGCTCTATCAAGCCAATCTCATCACTGTCGAGCGCCAAAGTCGTAATTTGATCTACAGACCAAATCCAGGAATGGTGGAGGATCTTAGTCAATTCCTGCTGGCTAACTGTTGCGACGGTAAGCCATGCAAAACTATCAAAGCTATCAAAAAGGTCAAGGCTCAATGAAGCAGTACAACATCCTTTTCTTATGTACTCATAACTCTGCTAGATCGATCTTAGGTGAGGCTTTAGCATCCACTCATCCAAGTGGAAAATTTGTAGGCTATTCAGCAGGCTCTACCCCAGGTACAAGTGTGAATCCTATTGCTGCTGATATTGCAGAAGAATTGGGTATGGACCGCACTCTTTTGAGATCGAAGAGTTGGGATGAGTTTGCTCTACCAGACGCCCCAAAGATGGATTTTATTGTGACGGTTTGCGATAACGCCGCTGGCGAAGTGTGCCCATTTTGGCCAGGTCAGCCTGCAACAGCACATTGGGGATTCCCTGATCCATCCCAAGTGCAGGGCACTGATTTAGAGAAAAAGGCAGCTTTTAATGAGGTCAAGAATGGCCTCAAAAGACGGTTAGATATTTTGGCTGCGATGCCATTAGAAAAACTCGATTCTATGAGCCTGAAAGAGATCCACAGCAAAGCATGAGCTCCCTTACTAAAAAACTCTCCTTTCTAGATCGCTATTTGACGGTCTGGATCTTTGCAGCAATGGCCCTGGGTATTGCCTTGGGTCACTTTATTCCAGATGTGGAAAGGTTTATTAATTTCTTTCAGGTTGGGACTACTAATCTTCCAATTGCTATTGGTTTGATATTGATGATGTATCCACCTTTTGCTAAGGTACGTTACGAAGACTTGCCTGACGTTTTTAAAGATAAACGTATCTTTCTGATTTCGCTATTCATGAACTGGATCATTGCTCCAACTTTAATGTTCTTTTTAGCGATTACTTTTGTCCCAGATCAACCGGAGTATATGGCTGGTCTGATATTGATTGGCATTGCGCCTTGTGTTGCAATGGTCATTATTTGGAATGATCTGGCCAAAGGCTCTACTGAATACGCTGCTGGCCTAGTGGCATTTAATGCCATTTTTCAGGTACTGTTCTTTAGTGTCTACGCCTACTTTTTTCTGACGGTTTTACCTCCATATTTCGGACTCGCAGGATCAAGTGTGAGCATAGGTATGGGCCAGATTGCGCAAAGTGTATTTATCTATTTAGGCATTCCTTGTATCGCCGGAATATTGACTAGGGTAGTGATGCTCAAGTTCATGACTAAAGCGCATTATCACGAGCATCTTGTGCCTCGTATTGGTAAGCTCACCCTGATTGCCTTGCTCTTTACCATCGTCGTGATGTTTAGCCTCAAAGGCGGGGTGATCTTGACGCTCCCGATGGACGTCCTTACCATCGCCGTTCCATTACTCATCTTCTTTCTGATCATGTTCTTGCTGACATTCTTTGTCACTGGCAAGATGGGGATCGATTACCAGCGTTGCTGCACGCTCTCATTTACTGCTTCGAGTAATAACTTTGAATTGGCGATTGCTGTAGCGATTGCGGTATTTGGAATTAATTCTGGAGCAGCCTTTGCAGCGGTCATAGGGCCCTTAGTAGAGGTGCCCATCATGATTGGCTTAGTGACTGTGGCCTTATGGTTTAAAGAGCGCTATTTCTCAAGAAGCGTTTAAGTTGCAGGATTCGCAGACCTCATTCGGCATGCTTTTATGCCCTATAAGGTCTGACTAGATTCTCTAAACCAAAGGCATCATTTGCATGCCTGAGTTGGTCAATGGACTCTCTCAGCGCTTTTACTTCTTTGCATTTGAGTTTTTGAAGTTTCTGACGATCCATGCCGTAGGTATCGACTAGGTAGCGAATTCTAGATAAGCATATTTGTAGACGAATAAGCCAGTAGATGGCAAATATCCCCGGTGCGAATAAGAGCAGCAAAATACTCATTGAAGAATCCATAAAAAAGACCGTCACTTAGACGGCCTATTGAAAATAATCTAGCGATGCACTTTTTAAGCTTACTTGACTAATAAAACAGCTTGCTTGGCTGTATTGCTGACTCTCTGAGCAACAGAACCCATCATGGTATCGACAATACCACTACGACCTTTTGAGCCCATGACGATCAGATCAAACTTTTCTTTATTGGCAAGTGCAATGATCTCGTTGGCAATATTGCCGCGCTTAATGACCATACTATGTTTTACGCCAGCCGAATCTAATATCTTCTGGGATCCCTTGAGTTCTTTCTCACTCACTTCGCGCAGGTAGTCATCAATGACGCTATTTGCCACAAATTGTTTCACATGACCAAGGCCAATATCATCATGAACGCTAATTAATGTCACCGTGCACTTGCTGCGCAAATCTTTTGCTAATTTCACAACATACTTAGCTGCATTAAGTGAAGATTTGGAGCCGTCAACCGGCAATAGAATTTTCATAACACCCTTATTTTTATAGTAAACAAATTAGAACCTCATGGATTCAATTTACTCTCTATATCCTCGTAAATCCACAAAGCTTTTTAATACCCTACTAATTTATGCATCTATTTCTTGAAAAGATTTATTTCAAAAAGGCATCGTAGAAGGTTTTGATAATGAGAATGGTGACCAAAATGAAGAAGCCTTTACGAATAAAGGAGTTGCCATGCTTGATCGCAATCCTAGTGCCAATTTGACCGCCTACCAGATTGGCGCTGGCCATGAGTAAGCCGAGTTTCCAGTCAAAGTAACCTAGATAGAAAAATACGCAGAGCGCACCTAGATTGGAAGCAATATTGAGAAACTTGGCAGGCGCTGCAGAGCGCAAAAAATCAAATCCTAAAACACGGGTGTAAAAGAGTTTGTAAAAGGCGCCAGCTCCAGGCCCTAGGAAGCCATCATAAAAACCAATGATGCCGGCGCCTGTTGAGGCAATGGCTTTTTGTTTATGGTGATGATGCTTGGGAGCGTGAACCAGACCAGCGCTCGATTTGATATTAAAGATCAGTAGTGCTAGCAATAAAAAAGGCAGGGCGCCTCTGAGCCATTCGGTTGGTAGGCGAGTCACGAGGTAGGCCCCTGCAACTGAGGCAAAAAAGGCAAAAGTAGAAGAGATGATCACAAGGCCCCAAGGGCTTTTATTGACTCGGCTGTACTGAATGGCTGAGCCAATCGTACCTACGATAGAACCAAACTTATTGACTGAGAGTAGCGTGGCTGGTGGAAAGCCCGGTAGGGCTGCAAACAGTGCTGGAACCTGAATCATCCCCCCGCCACCAATAATGGAGTCGACCAATCCCGCAAATAATGCGAAGGCAAACAATAAGCCAAGGTCGAATACGGAGAGTTCAAGCATGCTGTCTATTCATTTTCTAGTTCTAATGGGCGCTACTACCCCATTTTAGAGGGTTTCATTTGGGTGTACTTGGATTGCCTTGCCTAGCTTGGTGGGAGTGGATAATCTAGTGCAAATGAAAGTCAATTCTGAAGGAGTCTCCTCTTCAAGGGTGTATTTACCTGCTGGGCAGAGCCATGCTTCATTGCTGGATTTTTTCACAAGTAATTTCCCGCATATCGATAGAGCTGAATGGGAATCTCGTTTTGCAGAGGGTCTCATCATGACTACGGAGGGAGAGGCACTTGCAGCTAGTGATGCTTACCTACCTAATACCCATTTACTGTATTTCAGGCGCTTAGCTCGTGAACCAGAAATTCCTTTCGAAGAAGTCATCCTCTTTCAAGATGAGCATATTTTGGTTGCTGATAAACCCCATTTTTTACCAGTGACTCCAAGCGGTCTTTATCTTCATCAAACCCTATTGAATCGCCTAAAGAAAAAAACAGGCATTCAAGACTTAAGTCCTATTCATCGTATTGATCGCGATACTGCAGGACTAGTCATTTTTTCAGTCAAACCTCAAGAGCGGGCTCAATATCAAAATCTGTTTAGAGACCGAGAAGTCAAGAAAGTATACGAAGCCATAGCACCGTATTCAGAAGAGTTGATCAAAAAACTGCCAATGACTTATGAGAGCAATATCAAAGAGTCAGAACATTTCTTGCAAATGGAGGAAGTCGGGGGCATAGCAAATACAGATACCTACATTGAACTGATTGAAGTAAATATGCCTTGGGCTAAATATCGCTTAACTCCGGGTAGTGGCAAGAAGCATCAATTACGCTGCCACCTTAATGCCCTCGGGGTTCCAATACGTCATGATCAGATCTATCCAATCCTGACCCCTTATCAAGAGTATGATTTGGACTTTTCTAAACCCCTACAGCTCTTAGCAAAAGAGATTCATTTCAAAGACCCGGTAACGGGGCATGAACGATTTTTCATGAGTGAAAGAGTATTAGCTTTAATTCCGTATGACTGTTAAGCCCGCCAAACGATTAGCTGTAGCCCCAATGATGGAATGGACTGACCGTCATTGCCGCTCTTTTCATCGCTCGCTCACTAAGGATGCTGTTCTCTATACCGAGATGGTGACGACAGGCGCTCTGATTCATGGAGATGTACCCCGACATTTAGATTATTCGCAGGATCAGCATCCAGTCGTATTGCAACTTGGTGGCTCTGAGCCTTCTGATCTAGCAAAAGCTTCAGAATTAGCCCGGCAGTGGGGCTACGACGAGATTGATCTTAATTGTGGTTGCCCATCTGAGCGCGTGCAACGTGGGGCATTTGGTGCTTGTTTAATGGCTGAGCCACAACTGGTTTCCGATTGTGTCAAAGCCATGAAAGCTGCTGTTGATATCCCGATCACAGTAAAGCATCGCTTGGGCTTAGATTCGATGGATGCTGCAAACTCTGAGAAAGATTATCAATTTGCTTTGAACTTTATTCTTGCGGTAGCGGATGCGGGTGCTAGCCAAGTTACCATTCATGCTCGCAATGCTGTTCTCAAGGGTTTATCCCCAAAAGAGAATCGTAGTAAACCACCATTGCATTATGAAGTCGCCGCAAAACTTCGTCTAGATGCGCAAAAACAATTTCCTAATCTCAAAGTCCTGCTCAATGGTGGCCTAGAAACTAATGAGCAAATTGCTGGCCATTGGGATGACTTTGATGGCTTTATGGTGGGTAGGGTGGCATATCATTTTCCGGCGATGTTGCTTGGTTGGGATGATTTGATTAAGACTAATGGTGAAGCTGCTGGATATCTATTTAGTGAGACCGAGTGGCATCGCATACAGATTGCATTAGTGAGGCAGGTGCAGGCATGGTTTGACGAGTGCCAATCTAAAGGCAAACCGTTTTATATCGGCGCATTTACAAGACATATTCTTGGTCTAGCCCATGGTAGAGCGGGATCGCGTTATTGGCGCCAGCGCCTTTCTGATCACCATGCCTTGGCTAAAGTACAGAGTAAGGCAGCTATTTTGGACTTCTTTATCGATGCTAGCCTCACCTTGGGGGATTGGGCTGCCTTTGAGTTTGATGAGGCTTAAATCACTTATCTAAGCCATTTTTGACAGGGTTTTGTCTCAAAAGCTATAATCTATGTCTTCAGTGGCGGACGTAGCTCAGTTGGTAGAGTCCCAGATTGTGATTCTGGTTGTCGCGGGTTCGAGCCCCGTCGTTCGCCCCACCGAATAAACGGCAAATTGCTGCTTAGTGATTCGAGACCCTCATAAATTGCCATCTTGGCAATTCTCATAAAGAATTCCTTTTAAATTCCTTGCTGCGGTCATAGACCCTCGCTGTTGTCTCAGGGTTGGCATGAAGATTTGGTAGCAGTCCAGTGGTTTGCCTATGTTTTGTGGCGTAGTAGGCTCTTAGATCATGAAACGTGGCATTAAAGTCTACCCCAACTATTTTGGCTTCAGTTTTCAGCTTCCCCCAAAAACCTTTGAAGCCACTTGATGTGTACGGCATCTTGCGTTCAGTTGGGAATACGTAAATCTCATTTGTATTTGTAGATCTGATCGTTTGAAGTAATTCTCGGAGCTGAGGGCTGATACTCACTACATCGATAACCATGCCTTTCTTATTTCCTCGTTGTTTGGCTCTGATCATCTTGATGGAGCCAGATTCCATGTCTACCTGTTGCCAGGTGAGATTAAGAAATTCGATTCTTCGACCGCCAGAAAAGGCGCAGAATTCTGCCATTTGAGCGACTGCCAATCTTCGACCACCTTGATTTTTTAGCCAGCCAATAAATGCATCAAAACTCTCCGTATTTGGGCTTTGTGTTCTAGGCTGCTCTTTATTTCGTCTCACCTCTCGGCATGGGTTTGTATGAGCTTCACCTCTGCGAATGGCTAGGTCTATTAAATTTGAGAGTAGGGATTTTTCACGATTTGCCCTGATTAGTGCAGTTGATCTAGTATGGGTGATGTACCCATAGATCATTGGCGCTGTTATTAGTGCGGCAGGAGTAGAGCCAAATGCCTCCAGAAGAGGCTTAGCACATTGCTTGTAATCAGATTGGGTTCCTAGAGCCAACCCTTTAAAGTCAGCGCTGCCTATGTATATATCCCATAGTGTCGATAACTTTCCGATGTTGGAATGGCTTTGGGTTAGCCCTAATACTTTTTTTATTGCCTCATTAAGATCGGTGCCAAGAGGAATTGGGGCTCCTTTTTTGGGGATGTATCGATATGAGACTTTGAGGCCATTCTTCCATGCCCGTGCCTGCATTCTTGGCAGCAATCCATCTCGTTTATTCCCCATGTACCTAACTCTTAAATAGTATTGGGTGACCAAGAAAATCTATCACCTATATAAGCCCTTGAAGGGTTTATCTACAGCATCAAGTAAAGGGGTGGGCTGGTATGGGGGCTGGACAGATGGGCTCATGCTACCGGGGGTATCTTTAGGTATGCCGTGTAGAGCGCCCATTAAAAAAGATGCATACACACGTTCATGAATCTCAGATTCTCAGTGAAGACTAGAGGCCTTATATGCGCAGTATCTTGCAATTAGATCTAGGAGATCCGGTCCAAAACTCTCGCCGAGTGTCTCACTTGTAGTCTCAAGCATTGCATTTGGCAGTCTCTTGTCGTTAGATCTTAGATTAATTACCGCATGTGTTGTATACAGCGCAATACAACCAATCAAGTGGATTCCAAATGCATTGATATCTTCTTGGGAAATCTCAACAGAGTCATTTGATCGTTTTTCGCTCAAAAGCATTGAGTAGGTGTGATCAAAAACTTTATCGATGAGGTTAATTAAGTCTGCTCCAAACACCTTCTGATCCTCTTCAGAGATGTAATTTCTATAGAGGGTATCGTTTTCATGGACTGTGTGTACATCGATCTTAGATTGAAGAAGATGATTGAGACCAAGATCTCTGCAGTATGAATGAAAGGAGTCATCAAAGTTAAGCTCTAGCCTAAGATTTTTCCCCAACAAGCCATCATTTATCCCATCATCAAGAGTACTCTTTAAGGCTGCATCATGGACGGTGAAGCAGTAAGCTGAAAATAAAGTTTGATCTGATTGAATACTCATGTACCGTAATGCCATTTCTGTTACGGCATCCATATCCTTATGCTCAAGGTTCGGAAACTGAGTTTTTTCTGAAAGATAGCTGTTAAAACACAAGATGAGGCGGACTGCCATTTCAACTGCGGTTTTATTTAGGCCACTCTCTGTCTTATCAGGAATAACCTCATAGAGTGATTCAAAATCATAAGAAGTAGAAGTTCCAGGCCAAATAATGTCTCCATTACCCTCATTGCGAAATGTATTAATTGCACTTTTAATCATCATGTCGTCAACCTGAGATCCAGTGGCATATGGATTTTTTATCCGCTCCCAATATGAGTTTTTAAAAGGCGGCTGTATACGAAGATTATCGCAAGCTAATGCTACAAAATTCATTTGAACCACTCTTGATTCTTGGTTCAATTCAGACAAAATAGATTCCTTGCTTAGTTTTCCATATCGAGCACTTGAAATAATTTTGGTAATCTCATCCGCGATCATTACTTTAGTTGAATGACCAGAATTTTCCATTACATAGCTACCCATGATTGCATTGATTGCTGCCATGGATTTATCCCATCCAGTCAAAATCCCAAGTAAGCTCATTATTTTACCTTTTGCTTAACTTAGTCTGAGCTGCCATAGATTACTTACATCTATATGTAAGAACCCTTACAGGTAGATCGACATCAGCCATAAATTGCTCTTTGTCAACGATCTCAAAACCAGCTGGGCAAGACTCCTTGGCTTTTGCATAGCAGGTATTCCATGAGTTTGCAGATCCTACACATCGAATCTGCAAAGCAGTCTTCCCATCAGCCGTGACTACACTTTTTGGAGCAAGACCACATCCAAATAAAAAGAAGCATGAAAGTAACAATAAGTATTTCATTGTTGGCACTCGATAATTAAACTTCTGTTAACAATTGGTCCGTGAGCAGTAGGTGTAGATGTATCGCTCTTATCAATCACTTTATATTTCCCACCGCATGCTTGGGTTGAATTTGAATAGCAAGATGCCCATGTTTCAGTACCTCCGTTACATGAGACAAAGAAACCTTTTTTGTTATCAGGTGTGGTGATTGGCTGTATGGATGCCGCACAGCCAGTTAATAAGGCTTGGCTTGTCATAAGAATTGCCAGCAGAAATTTTTTCATCATTAATCCATTAGTTATAAATCTTATATTGGGTATCTTATCCCGTGGTATTAAAAAGGTCTATAGGCAAAGATCATGCCTATGGCAAAACCTTCTCCTACCTATGCAGGATCTAAAGAATTAAAGGTGATTGGGGCTGCAATCCGCAAAATGAGAAAAGACCAAGGCTTTTCCCAAGAGGCATTTGCTGATGAGGTTGGGATTGATCGCAGCTACATGGGCGGGATAGAGCGGGGTGAGCACAACCTTGCATTGATGAATCTCCTTAAAATTTCAAAAGCCCTTAAATTGCCGCTTAGTCAGTTGCTTGCAGTCGCAAAACTTTAATCAGCGGCTTTACCAAACAATTTACTTATTGACCCGCTGGGCGTAAATCTACAAATAATTTTTTCTGGCTTGTATGTCCCATCTGTAATTTTTGCCTGAGTAATAGCATTTAATATGGCTCGTCGAGCTGTAAATCTTGCTGATAGAGTAGGAATGTTCTCTATGTACTCTGAGGCTGTTTGATAGGATTTATTCATTTTTACTTCCTTTGTTGGTTATGAATTGGCGGCTAATTATTTGGATTCGTACTGCTCAAGAATTGCAACCAAACGATCTCGCCTCTTTTGAGGAAGCCCAAGCGACCCGCAGATGTCATTGTTTATCTGTAATCTGGCGGCAATAGTGTCGTCAAAAATTAAGGCGCCCGATTTGTCTACGTATGAATCACCGTAGCCTTGCAATAGCTCAAGCAGAGTTATTAAGCGTAAATCCAGTAAGCTGATTAGCCTCGCCTTATCTTCCTTGCTCGGAATCTGCTCAAGGGCATCTAGGGCTAGTTTTTGGTATTGCCCCTGACTTTCCATGATGTTTTCAATGGAGAAAAACTCATCAAAAGCATCCCATGAAAATACGTTGACTTGATTGGCATGGTTATTCATTAATTTGATTCCAATAAGGTCAGAGAATGTGGTTAATGCGTCCAATGTTTCGAGTGTTTAGCTTTTTGCGTAATTCGATAAGTGCTTTAGCTTCGATCTGACGAACTCGCTCACGAGTGACGCCCATAACCTCTCCAACTTCTTTGAGTGTTAAGCCATCGGATAGGGGTGTTAGTTTGATCTGGTGTTCCATATGCCAGGCAGATTCCTAAGTGCTTATAAAAATTATCTCTATAACCAGCATACGCTATCTTCATTTCACTATATGAGATAGAGAATAAACTTATCAATAGGCCTCACATCGCTAGCCGTAGAGAGGTGTAGTAAGGATTGCGGAGTTTTTAACCCATAAATTGGCTAAATAGAGCTTTGCAGCTTCGGTATTTCAATGCATCAATCGGGCTAAATATTAGCTCTGGAGCTTTCCCACTTTGCTCCACTAGATTGAAGCATTCCCGAAGGCGGTTCCCAAGGATAGGGTGATTCCAATACTCGTTAGCTTGTAACTCATCTTGTATTGCATAACGGATTGATATGGGGCTAGTGCCCAAGCCTTTTAATTGGGGGAAGATAAACCACATCCAGTGTGTTTTCTTATATCCATTGCGTAGCTCCTCAAGAACCTGGTCATAAATTGGATTTTGGGCTTCTATGAAGTGATCTAACATCTTTAAATATATTCCTCATTATGACAATAGTACTGGAGAAGTGTTTCAATAAGGCTATTGATATCATCGAGATAGATTACTAAAGCTGGGGCTAGAGCTTTTAACCGATTTTTATTGCAACCCTTTTTACTTGGATATAAATTTTCTATCTGTCCAACAGTTGAATAAAATTCTAAGTTCCTTTGTCGCCATGTAGCTCCGATAACTGGATCTATATTTTCAAGTGTTTTAATTGCAGCGTTCATCTGTCTCCCAATAAAAATAGGCGCATTTTTAAAAATGCCATACCTTTCCTGATCATTGATTCCCACCCCCATATTTATTCCATTTGCAGATCCCTTAAATTGCCAGGTTCTGATATCGCTTTTAGCCTTATTTAATTGATGTTCGGCAGCGATGATTTGCCCTTCAATGGGCAGATGATCCATTTGGTAAGAAGGTAAATCTCCACTATCGATTCCGGTCTTTCGATCATATCGGTCGCTAAGTGGCAGATTGTTAAGTGTTATGCCTTCCATTCTCGCTGCAACTCTATGCTTGGTGATCTGTGCCTGTGTATTTTTTGACATAATTATCATTCTGATCCTTTAAATTTCCAGTAGCGGCGGTTGTATGAGCTGGCGACCCAAGACCTCTTGGACTCAAAACCATGTTTTCTGAGTAGTTGAGCTACCTCTTGCAGTGCGGGATTGCTTCGATGCCTACCTGTGAGCGAGGCTAGCTTGATGACTTCTTTGGTCGTGTAAGGTTTTTTTATCTGCGCTGGTGAGAGCAAAGAAATCCAATCCAGGAGGCGTTGTTCCAGTGTTGGTAATGCTGGCTTTTCAAGCCTTGTACTTTTTCTTGCTTGATCCTTTAGGCGCCGGATCTGCTGATATAGTGGCTCATCAACTGGTGGCGGCAATGAATTATTCATTTTCAAATCCTTTAGTAGCCGTGTTTGCCCGGTTTGACCAGTTTTGCCAGCCGCCAAATAGAAGGTTATTAACAATCCTCATGGCAAAAGTAATCTTGAAGAGTATTAATTGCCATGAGGTATTTAATATTTTTCCTAAAAGAGGGTGGGTTGAGTGGTCGAGCTGGTTAAAGCCATCAGCGGATTGGTCTAGCGGATGACCGGCGTAACTCTGTTGGCGGTCAATTTGGATCAAGGGTCTAAATCCCTGCATCATTCACTCCAATCAATTTTGTCACCCAAGGTTTCTTCAAATTCTCGTCTTGCCGTTTCAAGGCTTGGAAGTAAATAGCCACGAGATCGGGATTTATCTTTATCTCTTCCTTGTGAGCTCGATTTACACCACCTATTCATCAGATGTTTTGCCTGGGCTGCCGAGCTAACTCCAAATCTTCTTCCAGATCTTTGCCTGTAGTCCTCAATTTTTCTTTCGATATTTTGTGTCTTGATAAAGTCAGGCCACCTGTCATTGCTGATGCCAGCAATGTAGCCATCTTGAAGGCATTCAAGCCACCATGTTTCATCAGGGGATAGGCTATTAATCTTTTGATTAGTTAATTCATTAGTATTGGGCTTGTTAAAAACAATAAAATTACTAAGATCCCTATGTGCTAGTTCATGCATGAATGCGCAGATTTCAAGAGGAATTGAGTTATTTAATATCTCCCAGTAATCGTGGTCACCTTTCTTCTTATCTGACACCTTTAACGTCAGGTCTCTGCGGTCATCAAAATCACGATTCCCCACATGTAATTGGTTTGTGGCCGATAAAATTCTATGCAGACTTGGAATTACCCGTTGAGGTTGATTCTTCGGATTGATGCTGACTGTACGTTCAGTGACTACAGACTTTAGTGCCTCAGAAGCTTGTCTATCACCGGCAAATTGAGCCTCATCCAAGAGTACCCAGTAGGATCCCTCCAATGGAGAATTAAAGTCCCCAGTTACATCCTTAATGCGGTTTGTTTTATAAGTAGTTGCCGACCATATAAGTTCTATGATGGTCATCAAGGTACCTTTACCAACACCTTGGCCGCCCAGGAGGGTGATCATTACCCCAGGTTTTTGTTCCGGCTTTTGGAGGGCATGGGCAAGAAAATTAACTAGGTATTCGTATACAGCTCTATTGCCGCAACATATTATCTCTAGTAAAAAATTGTGAATCTGATGCCAGGTTCCCGGTATAGGAATAAGTGTCGGCTCAACCCAAAGATTTAGGCAGCCGGACTTTGGTTTTGATGGAGAAAAATCTACCCCGATATACACACTGGTGTTTTTCTCTATCAGAAATTTTTTAATAACTGCTTTTGCGTCAGCCCCACTAAAGTTTTCTGAAAGATATCTCTCTAGTAAGATCTTTCCACTTGCCATTTGCATGACTTTTAATCGGTGGTATGCAGGTATATCCGCATTGCCTAGGGCTCTCTTATCAATAATGCCTAGAGCAGAGCTTTGGTAGAGGGCAAAGTTCTTCTGTAAATTTTCCAGTGGGTCTGGAATATCTGCGAAAAATGTGCCTTCACTTGATGGGGTAGTTATTACGCTCATAAAACCTCCATGTTTCTGGAGTCTTGAGCTGCCCGCTCTAAAAAATTTTCAATGTCTGCTCTGCGCCAGAGGGCAGTGCCTCCGATACGTATTGGCTTTGGCCATAAATGAAGCTTGATCCACCTATCAAGCGTTGACTTTGAGATTCCAAATTCGGAACGGATGTCAGATTTACTGATTAAAGAAAACAAAAGGCTCATATTGGGCTTTCACAAAAATGTCTGTAAAAACCCAGTCTGGAAGCGCCCCACTAGCTAGGCTAGCTGCATCTATGCTCAGTCACTGGTTTCGAGGGATCAGATCAATACCTATGTTCTCGGATCAAGAGGCGCTGCATTAAGACCCGTACATAACCAACTCGGCTGATACTGCTCTAACTACTGCCTATATTTTATGAGAATGATTCAAAATGCGCAAGTTTATTCATATAAATCAATAGGTTAACGTGCGTATGGTGTGTATATCCAGTTGCATATAAATTCTAAATATCCGCATCCATCTATTTAAAGTTTTTTCAGGTAAGAAGTAAAACTCATGGCAATATTAGATCTGGAGACCATTGTTTTATATAGCTTTTTAATAACTTATAGATTGCCAGGATAAGCCTCTTGTCCGCTGTAGCATTTGATTGCTGTCCCAGATTGTGATTCTGGTTGTCGCGGGTTCGAGCCCCGTCGTTCGCCCCACTTAGCGCTAGATCCTAAATTTTTATTGTCGAATAGCTGAAAATCTTAATGCGCTACTCTGGCTTGATACCAGACTTCTTAATCAAATTTGTCCAAAGCTCAATTTCAGATTTCAAGAAATTGTTATAAGCGTTAGTACCCAAAGGCGGAATCACAAAGCCGACGGACTCAATACGTTGTCGAACTTCTGGTGTTTGCAAAGCTTGAATCATGGCAGCTTCTAACTTATCCACAATAGGCTTAGGAGTTCCCTTAGGGGCGCTAATGCCGGCCCAAGATAGCGCCTGAAATCCTGGATAGCCACTTTCTGCCACAGTCGGAATGGTTGGGTAGAGCGGATTGCGCTGCAAACTGCTCACCGCAATCGGACGCAATTTACCAGCCGCAACATAAGGTAGTGCCGCATCTTGATTGATAAAGATCATCGGGATTTCATTGGCGAGAATAGCGTTCATAAGTGGGCCACCGCCACGATAGGGTATGCCAACAATCGGGAGTGGATTGCAATTGGTTTTGTTCTTCACATCTTTACAGGTGTTGGTTGCTTGTCGCAGAAGCTCCATCGCCATGTGGCCTGAAGAGGCATAGGTATATCCATAGTCAAGTTTGCCAGGATCTTTGCGCGCAAAATCCACAATATCTTTTAGGGTTTTAAATGGGCGCTCTGGGTTCACTACTAATACGTTGGGGCCTAAATCAATTAAAGAGATATGGGCAAAGTCTTTCATGGAATCGTATTTAAGATTGGGATCTAAACCATGAGCCACCGCATTCTGACCAACACCTGTCATCACTAAAGTGTAGCCATCAGCTTGCGCACCAGCAGCTCGCTCAGCACCAATGACACCACCACCACCGCTAATGTTTTCAATCACAAAAGCCTGCTTAAATATTTTGGTTAACTGTTCTGCAGAAATACGTGCCATAAGATCCGTGGTTCCTCCAGGCGGGAAGGGCACAATGATTTTGACGGGCTTGCTTGGATAATCGGACTGGGCTAATACTGGAAGATGACTTGCGTAACAGAGGGCGCTAATCAGAAATATCTTAGTGAGCTGAGTGAAGAAAGAAAGCCTAGTCATGTATCGATTCCTATTAACAAATTCTGAAGGTAATAAATGCCTAAAGTAAGGTTAAATGTAAGGGTAATTAAATAAGAATCAGAAAACAAGTGCAGGTATACCCTTTCCTGCATATCAAGCATTAATATAGGGATATTCACAGTTGCACCTAATTTACTATGCCCAAAAAGACTAAAGAATCTCTGCGAAGTGCCCGTTGGTTTGAGCCTGATGATCTCAGGTCATTTGGGCACCGATCTCGCGCCATGCAAATGGGCTACGGCCCTGATGATTGGTCTGGTAAACCTGTGATTGCTATTGTGAATACATGGTCAGACATTAACCCTTGTCATACACACTTTAAGCAACGTGTTGATGATGTGAAGCGTGGCGTATTACAAGCCGGTGGATTTCCAATTGAGTTACCAGCGATTTCGCTTGCAGAGCAATATGTCAAACCAACGACCATGCTCTATCGAAATATGCTCGCCATGGAAACCGAAGAGCTGATTCGTTCTCATCCAGTCGATGGCGCAGTTCTCATGGGTGGCTGCGATAAAACTACGCCAGGCCTAGTGATGGGCGCTCTTTCAGCTAGCCTGCCATTCGTATATTTACCCGCTGGCCCAATGCTGCGTGGTAACTGGAAAGGCAAGATTCTCGGCTCTGGTTCTGATGCTTGGAAGTATTGGGATGAACGCCGTGCTGGGAATATCTCTGAAGCCCAGTGGTTAGAGATGGAGGGTGGTATTGCGCGGAGCCACGGTACCTGTATGACCATGGGTACCGCCGCAACGATGATGGGCATCTCTGAAGCATTGGGTCTTACATTGCCAGGTGCATCAAGTATTCCGGCAGCAGATGCCAGCCATCCGCGCATGGCTGCAGCTTGCGGAAGAAGAATCGTCGAGATGGTTTGGGAGGACTTGACCCCCGCAAAGATTCTCAACAAGACTAGCTTCATCAATGCAATCCATGCTGCCATGGCCATGGGTTGTAGTACCAATGCCATCATTCACTTAATTGCCATGTCACGCCGTGCTGGAAAAGAATGCACGGTAACCTTAGAAGATTTTGATCTAGCGAGTAGGAAGGTACCCGTGATTGCCAATATCAGACCGAGTGGCGATCAATACTTAATGGAAGACTTCTATTATGCCGGCGGCATGCCTGCGCTACTCAAGCAGATGGGCGACCATCTGGACCCAAGTGCGCTGACCATCACCGGTAAAACGATTGGTGAGAACATTCAACACGCCGAAGTCAATAACGAAGATGTCATTAGGCCACTGCACAAAGCGATTTATAAAGAGGGTGCGCTAGCAGTACTCAAAGGCAATATTGCTCCAGGTGGAGCAGTGATTAAGCCAAGCGCCTGTGCTGATAAATTCTTAAAACACACTGGCCCAGCGCTGGTGTTTGATAGTTACCCAGAAATGAAAAAAGCCGTTGAAGATGAAAATCTGGATGTCACTGAAAATCATATTCTTGTATTAAGAAATGCGGGGCCTAAAGGTGGTCCAGGTATGCCAGAGTGGGGGATGTTGCCGATTCCGGTAAAGCTAGTCAAACAAGGTGTAAGAGATATGCTCCGCTTATCTGATGCACGTATGAGCGGTACGAGCTATGGCGCCTGCATTTTGCATGTATCGCCAGAATCCTATATCGGTGGACCACTAGCCCTTGTGAAGACAGGTGACCTCATCACAGTAGATGTGCCCAACAGAAAGATTCATCTAGAGATCAGTGATGAAGAGCTTGATCAAAGAAAAGCAGCATGGACGCCACCAGAACCTAAATACGAACGTGGTTATGGATGGATGTTTAGCAAACACATCTTGCAAGCAGAAGATGGTTGCGACTTTGACTTCCTAGAAACCAGCTTTGGGAAACCAGTGCCAGAGCCAGATATTTTTTAAAGATCAAGAGATGTTGGTGGGGTAGGGCGAGATTCGACCTCGCGACCAATGATTTAAAGTTGGTGAGCGCTGCTAGCCATATTTGCCGTTAGCAGTAATCTAATGCACAGTATTGATCTATTCATTAGAATTAGCTCACCTCATTTAATGCTTTAGCCCATCGCTATTTATGAAAAAATTCGACATTCTCCCAATCCTATTTGGTGTTTTGCTATCAGTCATTGCGCTGTATTTCATGTTGAGACCCTCAACTGCTGCTAGTGCGCCTGAGTCAACCATCCCCGTGGTTAAAGTGGGTAATGTATCTTGGGATCAAACTGAGATGACGATTGGCGATATGAAAACGTTTGCGACTGCTACAGGCTTTGTGAGCCAGGCTGAGAAAAATGGTGGCGGACTGAATTACGAATCTGGATTTGTCAAAAAGTCGGGCTGGACCTGGAAAACCCCCTACGGCGTTCCTGCAAAGGATACTGAGCCCGCAGTTCACCTCAATCAATCTGAAGCGGCATCTGCTTGTCGTTATTTCGGTAAACGTCTGCCTACTGAAGCTGAGTGGACTTCTGCAGCATTTGTAGAGCAACGGGCTAACCCACCTGCAGGCTTTGTCAAGGGTGAGCGTTATCCGTTCCCCGGTGGAAGCACGCCTGCGGTCTCTCATTGCTTAAGTGGCTGTGGTGACTACAAAGGTGTTGCTCCAGCAGGTGCATTAAACCGAGGTACTGGTCATGTCCCTGCGGGCACCACTAAGCCTGGAGTCAATGGTCTATTGGATATGGGCGGTAATGTTTGGGAGTGGACGGCTACTGAGCGCAATGGTGGCTTTATTACTCGTGGCGCTTCCTGGTGGTATGGCCCGGAGAGACAAAAAGAATCTGATGTGGAATCTAAGTCAGCAGATATTGGGGTGGTTTACATTGGATTTCGGTGTGTGGCTGATGCCGTGAAACAATAAGGAATGACCAATCTTGCAGTTGACCCGGCCGCCATTGAAATCACCCCTGAATACCAGGAGGTAATCGATGCCATCGAGCGTCACGACCCTTATATTTTTGTCAGTGGTAAAGCAGGTACTGGTAAAACTACTTTAATTGGCTATCTACGTGAGAACATTCACGGCAACGTAGTGGTCGTTGCACCAACTGGCGTTGCTGCATTGCAAGTGAAGGGTGTCACGATTCACTCCTTTTTTCGCTTGCCACCTCGCTTGATCTTCCCAGAAGAGGATATCAAGCCTCTCAAAGATAAGCGACTGTACAAAGATATTCGGCTCCTGATCATTGATGAGATCTCGATGGTCAGAGTAGATGTAGTAGATGCCATTGATCTATTCCTGCGCGCTAACGGACCTCAAAAGAGTGAACCCTTCGGCGGCATACAGGTGATGTTTGTAGGAGACTTGTTTCAGCTGCCGCCGGTGGTATCTCAAACGGATATGCAAGTGCTCTCAGAGCGCGGTTACGAAGGTCCTTACTTCTTTTGCGCTAATGCGCTGCACCGTAAAGATGTCACGATGGTAGAACTGTCTAAGATCTTCCGCCAAAAAGACGCGCACTTTGCTAGCTTACTTAATCAGATCCGCATCAATCAAGACATTGATGAAGCGCTCAGTACTTTAAATGCCGTCTGCTATGAAACCAAAAAAGAAATTGATGAGCAAACCATCACGCTAACCACCACTAACGCCCGTGCGGACCAAATTAATGGTGCAGGATTACGAGCACTTACAAGCGATGCCAAGGTCTATATGGGAAATAGCACTGGTAAGTTCAATGTGGATGATCGCAATCTACCATCACCCAATCAGCTCACTCTCAAGGTGGGTGCCAAGGTTATGTTTACGGCAACCGATAGCAATTTTCCGAAGCGCTGGGTGAACGGTACTATTGGTGTCGTGCGCGAACTACTACCCAACACTGTAAAAGTGATGGTGCAAAACGGTCCTTACTCCAATACGGTAGAGGTCAAGGGACATCAGTGGGAATCGTATCGCTATGACCATGACATGATGTCTGGCAAGATTTCACCAAACATCATTGGCACCTTTGTGCAGATTCCGCTAATGCTCGCTTGGGCTGTCACCATTCACAAGAGTCAGGGTAAGACTCTGGATAAGATCAAAGTAGATTTATCTTCAGGGGCTTTTGCCTCAGGGCAAGTTTATGTCGCCTTGAGTCGCTGCACATCCATCGAAGGTATTACTCTCGAGCGCCCCATACAACCCAAGGATGTCAGCTGTGACCAAGAGGTGAAGCGTTTCTATCTGAATTGCTTGCCAAGTTAGATTTTCTATCGGCTTGACTCCGCGTTAAAATAGTTATAACATTGTTATTACTATGAAAAAACAGTTGCACCTTCAAATCCGTCAAATAGGTAACTCTCGTGGAGTGGTTATTCCTAAGGCTATTCTTGAGCAGGTAGGTTTTGACGATCAGGCTGATTTGGTGATTGAGGGCGACAAACTCGTCTTAAGTAAACCCAAAAAAAATCCCCGTGAGGGTTGGGCTGAGGATTCAAAAGCAATTGCCGCGGCTGGTGAAGATGGGTTAGTGCTGGGCGACTTTATGAATGAGGGTGATGAGGATTGGGTTTGGTAAAAAGTGTCGTTTCTCGTGGAGATATTTGGCTAATTAACTTAGATCCAACCATAGGCAGTGAAATTAAAAAGACTCGACCATGTGTTGTTGTATCTCCACAGGAGATGCATGACTTTTTGCGAACCGTCATTATTGCGCCAATGACTACAAAAGGTAGGTCAGCATCCTATCGCGTGCCAATTACACATGATGGTAAAAAAGGTTTGGTACTTTTAGACCAGATTCGCACTATAGATAAAGCACGCCTAGTCAAGCGATTAGGTGCCGTTAGTAACAAAACATTGGGGGCTACCCTCGATATTCTCCAGGCAACTTTTGCCCCTTAGTGAAAAATTAAAAGCCAGCCGCCAAGCCATCCCGACGATGATCACTTCCGGCAATATAAGCATCCTGAGTTTGTTCACCTAATAGGGCAATCGCTTGAGCGCTTCCAAAGTCTAGGCTGTTCGCTGGCATGACAGTCACTTCATGTCCCATTGCTTTAAGTCCATCGACGACTGCTGTTGGCATGGATGCTTCAACAGTGAGCTTACCCACATCATCAATTCTCCAGCGCGGCGCATCTGAACAGGCCTGAGGATTGAGGTATTCATCTACAAAGCGCATCACAAACTGCAGATGTCCTTGTGGCTGCATATTGCCACCCATCACACCAAATGCCATAGTGGGTTGATTACCCTTGGTAAGGAATGCGGGGATGATGGTGTGAAAAGGACGCTTACCTGGTGCCACTTGATTCGGATGGCCATCGACCAAACTAAAGCTCATGCCACGGTTATGAAAGGCAATGCCACCCGGGGCAACGACACCAGAACCAAAGCCTTTGAAGTTCGACTGAATATAAGAAATCATCATGCCGCTCTCATCCGCAGCGCACAAGTAAACGGTGCCTCCAGCATGTGGATCTCCAGCGCCGTAGCTGCCTGCTTGATTGTGATTAATCAGAGCAGCACGGCTAGCCAAATAATCTCTGTCTAATAGGGCGCTCGCTGGCACTTTCATGGTGCTGGCATCGGATACATGAGCGTAAGCATCAGCAAAGGCGATACGCATGGCTTCTACTTGCAGGTGGATGCGCTGCGCAGAATTCGCTGGATATTGTTTTGCATTTGCCGCTTGTAAAATACCGAGTGCCATCTGGGCTGCAATGCCAGAACCATTGGGAGGAATCTCATGCAATGTGTAATCGCCATAATCAAACGCCAATGGCTCAACCCAGTCCGTTTGATTGGCAGCAAAATCTGCCATGGTGAAACAGCCGCCTGTGCTTTGAGCAAAGTCGACCATGCTTTGGGCTAATTTACCGGTGTAAAAAGATTCACCTTCAGTGTTGGCGATCTCACGCAAAGTATTGGCTTGGGCGGGGTAGCGCCAAAGTTGACCAGCAGTAGGTGCCTTGCCATCAATCAAAAAGGATTCACTAAAACCAGGTTCATTCTTCAAAATGGGAATGGCTTCGCGCCATTGACGAGCGATTACTGGTGAGACTGGAAAGCCATTTTCAGCATAGTCAATAGCGCGCTTGAAGAGTTGCGCAAAAGGCAGCTTGCCAAATTTACGAGATAACTCAATCCAACCCGAAACCATTCCAGGCACAGTTACGGTATTCCAGCCAATCAAATCCATGGCAGTTTTGCCAGAAAAATATTCCGGCGTCCAAGCAGCTGGGGCACGACCGGAGGCGTTCATACCATGGAGTTTTTTTCCATCCCAAATGAGAGCAAAGCCATCGCCACCAAGACCATTCATGGTGGGTTCAACTACGGTCAGTGTGATCGCGGTCGCTAGGGCTGCATCAACCGCATTGCCGCCGCTTTGCAAAGCTTCAATGCCCGCTTGTGTAGCCAATGGCTGTGAACTAGCAACTGCATTTTTAGCAAGGACTGGGGCACGGCCGCCACCAAAGGGAGGGGAAATTAACATGGATCTGATCTATTCAATAAGAAGGTGTGAGCAAAAGGAATGGGCAATTAGTCAATTTTAACGTTGGCTGCTTTCACTGCCTTCGCCCACTTGTCCTGCTCGCTTTGTGTGATCACAGTTAATTGCTCGGAGTTAGCAAATTGTGGATGAATACCTTGGGTTGCTAAGCGTGCTTTGAAGTCGGGGTTAGTCAGAATCTTACGGATCTCCCTTTCCAGCTTGGCAATGATTGCTGGAGAAGTGCCCTTGGGTACATAAACTGCATAAAAGTTTTCCACATCAAATTGCTTCATACCATCTTGTCCTAAGGTGGGGACATTGGGCATTAATGGTGAGCGCTCTGCTGCAGCAATAGCAATAGGACGTAACTTACCACTCTGAATATGTGGCAGTGATGCTGTCACGCTATCAAACATCATGAGCGTGTTACCAGCAATTAAATCAGGTAAGGCGAAAGAACTACCTTTGTAAGGAATATGTGTACCGGTGGCTCCGATACGTTGCATAAATAGAGTGGACTCTAAGTGAGAGAGACTGCCATTACCTTGAGACGCATAATTGAAGTCACCTTTTTTCGATTTAATGAAAGTAATTAACTCCGACAGGTTTTTAGCTGGAACTGTGGGATTGACAACAATCAGGTGAGGAATAGTACCAACGAGAGCAACAGGTGCAAAATCCTTTGTAAGGTCTGCTGGCGGATTTTTGAAGAGTGCTTGTGAAATAGACTGATTAGTCATTGCACTGAAGTGAATGGTGTAGCCATCTGGAGCGGCTTTGGCTGCTGCACCCAAGCCAATCATGCCACCTGCACCAGGTTTATTTTCAATCACAATCGCTTGTCCGAGAGCCTCGCCCAAGGGAGCCATAACGGCACGAGCAAATACGTCGGTAGAACCACCTGCAGGAAATGACAAAACTGCGACGATTGGTTTTTTAGGCCAATCCGTATCTGGTGCAGCTAGCACTTGTCCACACAAGCTTGAAATGATTGCAAGCCCGAGGAATGGTTTTGAAAAACGATTCAAGAAGTTCATGACATTGTCCAGTGAGTAAGTAGGTAATATAGTATTGGAAACCACCCAAGGGGTGTAAAGCGAATAATAAAAGTTAAATTGAGACAACTATGACTGCAGCACTTCAAACACCTTCAGCTATTGATATGTCGGCCTATTGGTTGCCATACACGCCAAATCGTTACTTTCATCAGCATCCAAAAGTAATGCAGTCAGCCAAAGGAGCTTACTACTTTGATGACCATGGTCGTAAGTTATTCGATGGATTATCGGGCTTGTGGTGCTCACCTTTGGGGCATGCTGATCCACGAATTGGTGCAGCCATTCAAAAGCAGTATGAAACCATGGACTATTGCCCTGCATTTCAAATGGCGAGTGAGGCTACTTTTACTTTGGCCAGTCGCATTGTTGATCTGGCGCCAACAGGCTTAGATAAAGTATTTTTTACCAACTCTGGATCTGAAGCCGTTGATACTGCACTCAAAATGGCGGTTGCCTATCATCGTTGCATGGGTAATGCCTCACGCTTTCGGATGATTGGGCGCGAGCGCGCTTATCACGGTGTTGGTATTGGTGGCATCTCCGTTGGCGGCATTGTGGCCAATCGCAAGGCATTTGCTGGAATGATGATGCCTGGAGTAGATCACCTACCGCACACATTCAATCTCTCACAAATGGCTTACTCAAAAGGGCAGCCTACGTGGGGGGCACACTTAGCTGATGAGCTAGAAAATATTGTCACTTTGCATGATGCCAACACGATTGCTGCAGTAATCCTAGAGCCAGTGCAGGGATCGACGGGGGTGATTGTGCCCCCACAAGGTTATTTACAGAAGATTCGGGATATTTGCACAAAGCACGGCATCTTGTTGATCTTTGATGAAGTCATTACGGGCTTCGGGCGCTTAGGAGCGAACTTTGGTGCAGATCGTTTTGGTGTGACGCCAGATATGATTACCTTTGCAAAAGCCATTACCAATGGTGTGATTCCGATGGGCGGTGTATTGGTGCGCGGAGATATTTACGATGCCATCATGTCGCAAGGCGGGCAAGAGCAAGCGATTGAATTCTTTCACGGCTACACTTACTCTGGCCATCCCATTCCTACAGCGGCTGCTCATGCTGTATTGGATATTTTTGAATCCGATGATTTAGTCAATCGCGCTAAAGCACTGGAACCGGTCTTAGAAAATTCCCTGCACGCCCTCAAGGGAAAAACAGGCTTACTGGATATTCGTAACTTTGGTCTTTCTGGCGCGGTCGATTTAGTGCCCATTGCTGGTAAGCCAGGACTACGAGCCATGAAGACTTTAGAGGCTTGTATTGAAAGAGGTGCCTTAGTGCGCATTACGAACGACACGATTGCAGTTGGCCCTCCATTTATTTCAACGCCAGCCGAAGTCGAGTTCTTAGTGAGCGTTCTGAGTGATGCGATTGATGATGCTATGAAGATCAGCTAATGACGAGAGCTTGCAGATTGCTAGTTAAATAAGTGATACAGAATGGGGATGGCTACCGCGCTAATGACCCCATTCATTCCCATAGCAAGACTGGCATAAGTTCCGGCCTCAGGATGAATGCTAAATGCACGCGAGGTGCCAATGCCGTGAGCGCCAATGCCAATAGCAAAACCACGCTGCCACCAAGCTTTCATTCCCAGCGCATTCAGAATAAAGGGGGCCAGAATAGCTCCGAGGATGCCGGTGGTCACGGCAAAGATGGCGGTTAAGGTCGGGGACACGCCGATACGCTCGGCGATACCCATAGCAATAGGTGCGGTAACTGATTTGGGATACATGGCACCCGTAATGCTGGAGTCGGCGCCGAGTAATTTAGCAATGTTTACTGCGCCCACAATGGATACCAAGCCACCCGCAATTAAAGAGGCCAACAAAGGAATAGATCGGCCCTTTAGGCTACTTAAACCTCTATAGATCGGTATGGCCAAAGAGACGGTTGCTGAGCCTAATAAGAAGTGAATAAATTGCGCACCTTCAAAGTAGGTGACATAGGGCATTTCAACAAATTGAATGATGCTGGCGACCAGAATGATCGCAATTGCTACTGGGTTGGCTAAGGGATTCTGTTTGGCAGCTTTATAAATCGAGAGACCTACTTGATAGGCCGCCAAAGTAATAAAGAGGGCGAATAAAGGGCTGCCCGAGAGATAAACCCAAATCTCCACAATCGAGTGTTTTTCGTTCATTGCCCTGTCTCTTTTGGCTTTGCGCTCAAAAAGCGGACCACTATCGCGCTCGTGGCAATGGTGAGAATCACGCTACCGACCAAGGCGCTGATGATTGCTAGGGCATTGGCCTTCAGTTGGGGTAAAAATAGCACCACCCCAACGGCCGCCGGAACAAATAAGAGGCCGAGGTATTGGCTAAAGCCATCGGCCACCAATGCGAGTTCATGATTAATCCCTTTGCGGAGCACCAGCCAAATAATCAGTAGCACCAAGCCAATCACGGGACCAGGGAGGGTGGGTAGGGCAAATTTGGAGACAAGCTCACCCAGGCTTTGAAAGAGAAGGATTTGGACAAGGCCCGAGATCATGACTTGATCTTACTGCTCTGCAATATATGTTGCAAAGCAATAAATTATTTCTTCGTTAAGATAATCACTACAACAAGAGGGTCTTTGTCTCTTGGATGAGGCTTGATATAAAAAACACTAAGGAGAATGGGCATGGCTGACTTAAACGTCAACGGTAAAAAGTACAAGGTGGATGTTGATCCAGAAACCCCTTTGTTGTGGGCGATTCGTGATCATGTTGGATTAACGGGTACTAAATATGGTTGCGGTGTGGGTCAGTGTGGTGCATGTACTGTTTTGTTTGATGGCCAAGCAATCCGCAGTTGCGCTATTCCGGTGAGTGCAGCCGTAGGTAAAAAGATTGAAACTATCGAGAGCCTAGAGAAAAATGGCCAGCTCTCTAAAGTGCAAAAAGCGTGGGTTGACAATCAGGTGCCGCAATGTGGCTACTGCCAGTCTGGCATGGTGATGGCAACTACGGCCTTGTTGCGCAATACCCCAAAACCAACTGATGCTCAGATTGATGCTGCGGTCACCAATATCTGCCGCTGCGGAACCTTCCAACAAGTGCGTGATGCTATTCATGCTGTGAGCAAGGCATAAGGAGCAATCATGACAAAAACGATTAATACAAACACTACCAACGCTACCAACACTTCACGTCGCCACTTTATTGTTGGATCAAGCGCTATCGCAACTGGCCTGGCAATTGGCTTTGACTTCTCCTTCATCTCATCAGCAAATGCTGCTATGGGTACTGGCACAACTGCTATGGCCCCACTCGCAACACCAGAGATTGGTGTTTGGGTGGTGATTAAGCCAAACGATGACATCGTTGTGCGTATCGTCCGCTCGGAGATGGGTCAGGGAACTATTACTGGCTTAGCCCAAATGGTTGCAGAAGAATTACAGTGCGACTGGAAAAAAGTATCTTACGAGTACCCATCGCCAGCTGAGAGTCTCAAGCGTAAGCAAGCATGGGGTAGTTACTCTACTGGTGGTAGTCGCGGTATTCGTACTTCTGAGCAGTATGTTCGTAAGGGTGGAGCAGCTGCTCGCATCATGTTGGTACAGGCTGCAGCTAATCAATGGAATGTCCCAGCGTCTGAGTGCGTAGCTAAAGATAGCGTTATTACACACACCCCATCTGGTCGCAAAACTACTTTTGGAAAAGTATCAGTTGCTGCATCTCAGTTAGAAGTGCCAAAGGAGATTGCTCTCAAAGATCCTAAAGAGTGGACTGTGATCGGCAAGTCATTGAATCGTATTGATGGCACGGCTGACAAGGTCACTGGTAAGCAAATCTATGCCATTGACCTCAAGTTGCCCGGCATGCTGGTTGCCACTATTAAAGAGTCTCCAGTATTTGGCGGTAAGGTCAAAAGCTACGATGCCACTAAGGCTAGCAGTATCAAAGGGGTGAAGAAGGTCATTCAAGTAAATGATTCTTCGATTGCCGTGATTGCTGATACTTTCTGGCAGGCAAAGACGGGTTTAGATGCTGTCAATATTGTTTGGGATAACGGTAGCAATGGGGATGTCTCTAGCGCATCGATTAAGAAAATGCTCGAAGAGGGGCTGACAGCTAACGATACTTTTGTAGGCAACTCCAATGGTGATGCCAAGGAAGCGATTGCTAAGGCATCTAAAAAGATTGAGGCAACCTATTTCTATCCATTCTTAAACCATGCAACGCTAGAGCCACAAACTGCAACGGCAAAGTGGACGCCAGATTCTTGCGAAGCTTGGGTTCCAACCCAAGATGGTGAAGCATCCTTGGCTGCGGTAATTGCTGCTTCAGGCTTGCCTTCAGAAAAATGTAATGTGTATAAGGTCAACCTCGGTGGTGGATTTGGTCGTCGCGGCGCCTTCCAGGATTACACAACTCAGGCTGTCAATATCGCCAAGCAAATGCCGGGCACACCAATCAAATTGATTTGGACTCGCGAAGAGGATATGACGCAGGGTCGTTATCACCCGGTGATGATGTGCAAAATGACTGCCGCGATTGACGATAAGAAAAATATTACTGGCCTAGATATGCGTTTGTCCGGCCAATCTATTTTGGCAACAGTGCGTCCAGCAGTAGTGGCGGCTAATAAGGGTAAGGATCCTGTAGTGTTTCAGGGATTAGATCCTGCGGGTGAGCACGGCATTACTTATAGCTTTCCGAATTTGATGGTTGACCATGCAATGCGAAATACCCATGTGCCACCAGGTTTCTGGCGTGGCGTGAACGTCAATCAAAATGCGGTCTTCCTGGAAACCTTTATGGATGAAATGGCTGAAGCTACCGGTGTTGACGCTGTGGAATTCCGTCGCAAGCATATGGAGAAATTCCCTCGTGCAATCGCCGTTCTCAATGCCGTAGCAGATGGCATTGGTTGGAATAAGCCAGCTAAGCCAGGTGTTTTCCGCGGTGTCGCCCAAATGCGCTCATTTGGAAGTTATGTAGCTGCCGCTTGCGAGTTATCAGTCACCAATGGGAATGAAGTAAAAATTCATCGCATTGTGGCTGCAACCGACCCTGGTTATGTAGTCAATCCAGCGCAAGTTGCTCGTCAAGTTTCTGGTTCGTTTGTGTACGGCTTATCCGCTCTCTTCGAAGAAGAAATTACGATCGAGAAGGGCGCGGTTGTGCAGAAGAACTTTGATACCTTCAATTCCATTCGCCTGTCTCAGATGCCTAAGGTAGAGACGATCATCATTCAAGGTGGTGGTAAGGATTGGGGTGGTGTTGGAGAGCCAACGATTGCCGTGGCAGCACCAGCGGTTCTCAATGCGATCTACCGTGCCACAGGCAAGCGCTTGCGCACAGTCCCATTGAAAAACAGCGGCATTAAGTTGGTTTAATGATGATAGGCAAGCAGGAATGAGACGAACGCTAGCAGCTTTATTGCTAGGGACCTCGACTCTTTTCCTGCCTTGCTTAGCGCACTCTCAAACCTGGGTGGGGGATTCGATTGTGAATCCCCTTACTTCTTCCCCGGGGGATGCTGTGAAGGGGCGTGCAATAGTAGCTAGTCGTCAAGTCGGTTTATGTTTGCTGTGCCATAGTGGACCATTTCCGGAAGAGCGCTTTCAGGGCAATCTAGCGCCGGACTTAATTGCTAGCGTCGGCCAATCCACTCCAGCTCAATTACGGGCTCGATTAGTTGATCCAAGCCGCTTGAACCCAGCAAGTATCATGCCGGCGTACTATCGTACTTCTGGTCTGAGTCGTGTGGCCCCCAAGTTTGCTGATCAGACCATTCTGACTGGCCAAGAGATAGAAGATGTTGTGGCTTTTTTAGTGAGCCTTCAATAACCAACTGAAATTATGAAATCAATATGACTGAGTTCAATCCGAGTTCAAACCCCATCAAACTGAGTCGGCGTATGTATTTGTCTGCGCTGGGTCTTTTAGGTCTATCCACTTGGATGGCTCCGAGTTTGACGATGGCTAAAAAGCCAGAGGCAATGGAAGCGATCGCAAAAATCGCTGGCTCGAACACTATTCGTGATGGCCGAGTGAAGTTGGTGATTCCGCCTTTGGTGGAGAGTGGCAACTTGGTGGTTCTCAAGCTCTCCATAGAAAGCCCCATGACAGCAAATGATTACGTTAAGGCGGTGCATGTGATTGCTGAAGAGAATCCATCCCCCAATATATTCACTGCGTATTTCACACCCCGATCCGGCCGCGCTGAGTTAACTACTCGGGTGAGGTTGGCTGACTCACAACGAGTATGGGCTATTGCACAAATGAGTGATGGTAGCTTTTGGCAGGGATATGCCGATACGCTAGTCACTCTTTCAGCTTGCACGGAGATGATATGAGTAAGACCTCCCGCACTGGTATCACAATGCCAGCCCAAGCAAAAAAAGGTGCCATTATTGAAATTCGGGCCATTGCTCAACATGATATGGAAACAGGCTATCGATATACAGAGGATGGAAAGCGGATCCCACGCGACATCATTCGCCTCTTTACCTGTCAATACAACGGCGAGGAAGTATTCAGAGCGGATTTTTATCCAGGCATCGGCGCTAACCCCCTTATTATTTTCACTACCGTAGCAGTAGCCTCTGGCACGTTCGTATTCAAATGGGTGGGGGATGGTGGTTATGAGGCAGTAAACCAGGCGCAAATTACCGTCTCGTGAATCTGTTCGTTTTCTGCCTTCGTGTATTACCGCTATTGCTCATTCTGATTGGAGTTGATTCTAGTCAGGCACTTGAAGTCTCAAAAGATACTCGGCAATCAAGCTATTACTTGATGACACCAGAAAATCGGGCAATGCAAGATGACGCTAATCTTAACCCCGCTTTATTTTGGGTCATGGATGGTCAGAGCCTCTGGAAAGAAAAGACCGGAAAAAAGAACATCGCTTGTGCATCCTGTCATGGTGATAGTGGGCAAAAAATGGCTGGTGTAGCCACACAGTTTCCTAAGATGCAGAAAGGCAAGTTACAGACCTTGGAGGGGCAAATTAATCAGTGTCGTACATCACGACAAGAGGCCCCGGTACTCGCTTATGAGAGTAAAGAACTCCTAGCCTTAACAACATGGGTAGCAAGCCAATCCAAGGGTATGCCAATCGCCGTTCAAGAAACGCCTCAGAATAAAAAAGATCTACAACAAGGCCGTCAGTTCTTTAATGAAAGAATGGGTCAACTCAATTTATCTTGCGCCCAATGTCATCAAGATCGCGCTGGCTTGAAATTAGGAGGAAGTCTCATTCCTCAGGGACACCCAACTGCCTACCCAATTTACCGAATTGAATGGCAGACCATGGGGTCTTTACAAAGACGTTTACGCAACTGTATGAGTGGGGTGCGCGCTCAGCAGTTTGAGTACGGCTCGCAAGAGATGGCTCAGTTAGAGTTGTTTCTGATGTGGCGGGCTAGAGGCATGCCCCTAGAAACTCCAGGGGTCCGGCCTTGAGCGCAGCTTAGTCTGAGAAGACGACTGAAGTTGCGCCATTAATCAAAACACGGTCATGCAAATAGTAGCGCAGGGCGCGTGAGAGTACGGTGCGCTCTAGATCTCGACCCTTGCGAACTAAGTCTTCAGGCGTATCGCCATGCGTGACACGAGTCACGTCTTGCTCAATGATTGGGCCTTCATCTAAATCACTGGTCACAAAGTGTGCGGTCGCGCCAATCAACTTGATGCCGCGAGCATGGGCTTGATGGTAAGGCTTGGCGCCTTTAAAGCTCGGCAAGAATGAGTGGTGAACGTTGATGCAGCGTCCAGATAATTTGGTGGATAAATCATCCGACAGAATTTGCATGTAGCGCGCCAAAATAACCATGTCGACTTTTGCATCAGCAACAATCTCAAGGAGCTTTGCTTCTTGCTTTGCCTTCGTCTCTGGCGTCACCGGTAAGTGATAAAACGGAATATCCGCAAAATCAATACTGGAGTAAACCTCACGCGGATGATTGGAAACAATTCCACTAATAATCATTGGCAACTCACCAATACGCCATCGATAGAGAAGATCTACCAAGCAATGATCAAGCTTGGATGCCATGATCAGCACTCGCTTTAAATCTTTTACAGCGCGCAAGTCCCAAGTGAGATCAAAGCGCTTAGCAATGTCTACAAAGCCAGCTTTGAGAGATTTGGTATCAGCGCCACAGCTAAAGCTCACGCGCATGAAGAAGCGTTTAGAAGCTTTGTCATCAAATTGCTGAGCTTCCTCAATATCACCACCTAATTCAAAGATGTAGGTTGAAACGGCTGCAACAATGCCCGGTCTATTAGGGCAAGTAAGTGTGAGGTAGTAGTTTTCTGTGGTCATGACTTTAAAAAGGGGAAAGATTGCTTATAGGACGTAATTTTAGACTGCTTATTTGGTGGTAGTGAGGCTATCTGCTGGACCTAGGTAGGGCTCGCTCATATCTTTAATTTTGGGAACGGGGATATCCGAACAAATCGGCTTTGGTCCTAAGGCATTCAGAAAATTGCAATCTTGCTTGGTTGCTGCGGAGGCGGCGTGTTCCAAAGGGGACTTGCCAGTGGTTACAGTAGAGATAGCACTAGCTGCAGTTGAAGGGTTGGCTACTGCTGCCGATACCGCTACTGAGCCTGCAGAGCTTGCAGCGGTAGTGGCAGATCCTCCTAAAGCCATTAATGGCGCTGCACAAGCACCCAAATTGAAGCAAAGAACGATGCATCCAAGAGCAGTCCAGCCCGATGGGTTTGGTCTGCTTTGACGGACATTCAAAATGGGACGTTTATTTGCGCTGGCAAACAACGTTGAACACTCCGGCTGCCCAAGACTCGCTTACTACAGGCTCAAATTCACTATTGGGAGTTTTGTTATCTGAAACCACCTTGCCGCTACCTTTATTGCCAGCGAACTCTTTGTATTCGATTGGTCGGTAGCTAATGGCTGGGCAGTCGTACTCATTGATACCGATGATTGAGCTAACAGGCTGTTTTGTTTTTGGGTTAACGCCAGGCTTCTTCAAGTCGAGCATAGACATGATTTGTGCTTTTTCGCCAGATGCGCTGACCGTATCAAGATCAACATACACCACCATCACCGCATTAGATCCTAATTCTTTCCATTCAGCGAAGCTGCTAGAAAACGGTAGTAAGGAGAGGGTAGTAAAAAGAGTTAGTAAATATATTTTTTTCATAATCAATAGCATTGTCAGTGAGTAGTTTGAGTCTCAACAGGGCTCTTAGGAATCATTCTAAACGCCCCAGCTTATTTTTCCTTAATACTCAGATCCAGTTGTCGGCTGATCTTTTGGGGTTTCATTTGTAAGGGAAGATATTCATTTCGAGCCCAAAGCGCGCTCATGTTACGGTACAGCTTATTCTGTACCCAGCCAGATTGTCCAGTTTGGTACACAAAGAGGGACTGCTCTAAGTCAGCGAGGTCATAGAGTGTGCGCAGACTGGGAGCCTGCTTAGTTTCAAAGGGATTGTCAGCTCTCAGCAGTTCGAGACGCCCCACATTGATGCTAAAGCTGTCGCCAGGAAACGGTTGCGTTAAATTGAAGAAATTCCCAAGCAGTGGCACCTTGCTTAAAGGGCGATGCTCGGAGACTGCAATATGCGCGTTACCCCATACCCAATTTTTAGGGTTGCTACCAAATTGGGAGCTCAGTTGCTCAAGTGCTTTATTAAACGCTGCATTCGAAGCATCTACACAACTCTCAATCTGTTCAGTTTTGGGGTCGTTACACCATGGGCTGTTGGGGTTTTGTAATTGCAATATCAGCGCATGTCTAAAGCTGCGCGTACCGTAATTCTCTGTGAATAAATAAGTTAAGCGTGAGAAGAGTTTGCGTGTGAGTTGGTCAGCCCAAGCATTAAATATGAGCGCACCACTACTATCAGTTTTCATATCCC
This sequence comes from Polynucleobacter sp. Nonnen-W13, assembly GCF_018881735.1. Lineage (NCBI taxonomy): Bacteria > Pseudomonadati > Pseudomonadota > Betaproteobacteria > Burkholderiales > Burkholderiaceae > Polynucleobacter > Polynucleobacter sp. Nonnen-W13. The sequence goes on from NZ_JACVPU010000001.1 coordinate 716,046, forward strand.
CATCAAAGTTCTTGCTAAGCTCAATTGCTTGTTGGGCTAGTGGATGTGTTGACTGTACCGATCTAAATAATTCTAATAATGGGGTGGCACCCAAAGACAAGGTATCTGCTTGCATGGTTTTCATGGAGGCGAGGTCATGTGTTGACTTGCCCTGAATGAGATCCACAATTCTGTCATAGCGGGTTGGTAGATCCCAATCGCCGGTCAATGGATTTGGATCATTATTGGCTAATATTTTCTGGTTGGCCGTAGCGATCCAATGAGCCTCTGGGTTATTGCTGCTAGGCAGTTGCTCGAAGGGGACGTAGCCAGTCCAATCATATTGCTTCTCCCAGCCTAAGGCTGGGGCGACGCCATACAAACCTTGATGCAAGGTGCGTTTTGGGGCGACCCCAGTAGTTTGAAGCGAAATGTTCCCATCTACATCCGCCATCACCACGTTTTGCATGGGCGCATAGTTTTTGCGTAGCGCCTGCTTGAATGTATTTAAATCTTTGGCGTGATTCATATCCAGCAAACCGGCAACGGACTGGTTTTCAATATCCAGCGCTGTCCAGCGTAAAGACAAAACAAAGCGATCGGTATCGATGGCTCGTTTTGCACGTGCATAGGATTCAGAAATCACTGGACCATGCCTCGTCTCTTTGACTAAAAAGCGCACGGAGGGCTCGCCTTTAATGTCGATGATTTCTTGACGAACTTTAAAGGGTAGCGGGCCGTCTGGTCCTCGATACACTCCAGGATTTTTTGGATCTAGCTGCTCAATATATAAATCCTGAACATCTGGGCCGGTATTCGTAAAGCTCCAGGCAAACTTATCGGTCCTGCCCAGTACCACTGCCGGAATGCCAGGGAGGGTCGCACCAATGACATTGAGACCTGGCGCCTCTAAGTGAGCCATATACCAAATTGCTGGCGCCGATAAGCCTAGATGCGGATCGTTTGCCAGCAAGGGCTTTCCAGAGGCTGTCAGCTTTCCACTAAGCGCCCAGTTATTTGATCCAATACCTTCCTTGCCACCCGGCACTTCATTGATAGTCAATTCGGTTGCTGGTAGCTTTTTGGACTTTTGATCTCTTGTGAGTGGGTTTGGATTAAATACATCAATTTCTTGATACATTTTGGCAAAGTCAACGTTGCTCACAGGCTCACCAGGTGTATATGGTGGCATTACTTCCCATACTTGCTTAGTTGTTAAAAACTGCGATAGTTCGAGGCGTTGTAATTCTTTTTGCCAGTTACCGCCAAGATCGAGCGCCATCATGAGCATCCACGCCACGCTATCAGTAGGTGACCAATGCCCTGGTTTGGACCCAGTTAAAAAGTATTCAACTGGAAGGGCCCAGCCTAAGTGGGCATTACCAGCGTTAACTCCATCTGCATAAGACTGAAGTAATCTCTTGGTAGCAATAGGGTAGTGATCAAACTGTTTCTCAGCGGCACGCTTAATACCCAGCGTCCGAATAAAGCGATCAATTGCGAAGGTTTCTTTACCAAGAATTTCAGAGAGTCGCCCACTAGCTAGTCGGCGATTAATTTCCATTTGCCAGGAACGCTCACTAGCATGCAAATAGCCCAAGGCAAAGAGTGCATCAGTAGAACTCTTTGCTTGAATATGGGGAATGTCACTCTCATCAAAGGTAATCGAAACAGAATCCCCGAGAGACTTGATGATCCGCTTGCCAGAAGGATTAGTTTGAGCTGAGATGAGGTAGATTGTTCCAGCGGCGATGATCAAGACTAGGACTGCAGAACCAAGCCAAAAGATACCTTTGAGGGCTGATTTCAGGCCTGAACGTTGCGTGGGTATTTTCATGGGGATAGTTTAGTGGGTTTGCCTAAACTAGACCCTAAGCTTGATGAAAGCAGGCTTCCCACCTACGATAGGGCTCACATGCTAAAATTTTGCTTGTCTTGGTTTATTTAGTACGGCTTTATTGCTCGTGCGAGCCCGAGTGGTGAAATCGGTAGACACAGCAGATTTAAAATCTGCCGACTCAAAAAAGTCGTGCCGGTTCGATTCCGGCCTCGGGCACCAATCGATTGATTTCAGACATCCTTGAAATATCTTTACTTTCTCTCCCTACTTTTATTTGCCGCCCCTAGTTTGGCTGCAGATTCCTTGGTTTTTACTTGTGAGCGTTCGGAAAACAACTACACCGAAACTTATCAACTCAAAGTCACAGCGGCCTCAAAAAATCAGAAAGCCAAAGTCTTTGTTGATAACCGAGATTTAGATCGGGCTAGCGAGTTGGGTCGGCAAACCATCAGGAGTGTTCTTATTTCTGAATTTACAGTCCTCATTTCAATGGAAGCCCAGTTTCCCCCGGAAAATTATGATGGTGTTCAGTATGGTGCTGGCTCTGTCATCACGGTGATTGCGATTAATCGCCCAACAGGCCAGTTGAGAAAGGCGGAGACAGTAAAAGGGGGAATTCTCTCTGCAACCCTAGGTGAGGGTACCAAGACTTACCAAGAGCAATGTCAGGTTGCCAATAAGTCTTAATTAGGTTCAGTCACAAATCCTAGCTTCGTTAAGCCAGCACGACGTGAGGCTGCCAATACCTGAGCAACATATTCATACTTCACCGACTTATCAGCACGTAAATTGATTTCTGGTTGCGGCTCCTTCTGAGCAGCTTTTTCTGCATAGCCATCAAAAGTTTTTAAATCAATTGGTGTGCTATTCCAAAATATTTGACCCTGAGCATCAATCGAGAGTTGAACTGACTCTGGCTTGATTTCATTGCGTACGCTATTGGCTTTTGGCAACTCAACCTTCACCGCTTGCTGAATGACTGGCAGGGTAATGATGAAGATAATGAGGAGTACCAACATGACATCCACCATCGGAGTCATGTTGATTTCGGCCATGATGCCGCTTTCTTCTGGATCGTTCTGAAGATTAAAAGACATGTTTATTCTCCAGACTTCACGCGGGCACCAGTGACAAAGTAAGCGAGAAGATCATTGCCAAAGCGATTCAGATCAGCGACCAATAACTTGTTGGCACGATTAATCGCATTAAAGCCCAACACTGCTGGAATCGCTACAGCCAAGCCTAAAGCAGTCATGATGAGTGCTTCGCCAATGGGACCAGCAACCTGATCAATCTGCGCGCTACCTGAGCTGCTGATGGCGATCAAAGCATGGTAGATGCCCCACACCGTTCCGAACAAGCCAATAAACGGTGCAGTCGCGCCGGTCGAGCCAAGGAAGGTCAGTCCTTTTTGGAGTTGGGCTGCAACACCATCAATACTATTCTTAAGACTTCTCGCCATCCATTCGGAGTAGTTCAGCGTTTGCAAAAGTTCACGATGATTAGTAGATTGGCTTTGGTGATGGGTAGAGGCGCCATTTGCCGCTTTAGCAATCTGAAAGTAGGGATTACTTGCATGGCTGGTAAATGCATTCAGACCCTGGTCATAGGAGGTGGCGCGCCAAAACTGATCGAGCTCAGGTTGGAGTTTGCGTAAATTACGCAAATCCCAAAAACGGGAAAGCAAAATTACCCAAGTCACAATAGAGCAGATCAGAAGTGCGATGGCAACAAAGCGGGTAACTGCATCGCCCTCAAGCCATAAATTTGCTAAGCCAAATGGTGTATTCATAATATTAATTCTTTAAATTAAATTTAATTAAAAGGTTGGTAGAAATTCTTTGGGGCGAACCATTGACTAAAAATGGTTTAAAGCGATAACGACGACCAATCTCCGTTGCTGCTCTGTCTAATCTTGGAAATGAGCTAGAACGCAATAAGGCAACATCCTCAACACTACCTGATTCATCAATAATCAATCTCACCACTACCTCACCTTGTTCTCCAGATCTTTTAGAGAAGGAAGGGTAGTAAGCATCTGCATCTGGTTGATATACGACGACTAGTTTACCAATGTCAGTCTGAATCGGTGTGCCACTGGATCCCGAGGTTGTGGCTGGTGCAACTGTCGCATTGGGAGCCTGTGATTCACTTTTAGATGGATTTGCTGGCGGTGTCTGCGCCTGTTGTTGGGTTTGTGGTGGTGTTGGTGCCTGCGTGGATTTTTCATCCACAGTTTTCTTCTTTTGTTCTTGCTGAGGTTTTGGGGGAGGCGCGGCCGGGGCAGCCTGTGGTTGTTTGGCAGCCTCAGGACTTACCAGATTGGCCATCACTCGCGCATCATCTTGATTGTTATCGTTGTCAGGCTTCATGCCACTCTGAAAGCCAATCAGAAATAATAAATGCAAGGCAATAACAATGCCAATGATGATGCGTTCGGTCTTATCGAATGGTAGAAGCGCATTCATCCGATTTAAAAAGGTGCTCATGTGAATGAACTCACTAACTGAGATTCAATACTGTGTTTATCAAGATCTGATTGCATGAGCTCGTGTGCCATCTGCTGCAATTTCTGCGCATCTTTACTGCTGATGAATGTGATGGAGCCATATTCATCATGATCTAAGCGCCTACCCTGCGACTCTAGTTTTCGTTTGAGTTGGCGTACTACTGCCTCGCTGGTATCAATGAGATTGATTGAATCTCCCAATAATTTACGTATGGATTTTCGCAAGAAAGGATAGTGTGTGCATCCTAGAACAAGCGTATCTGCTCCCGCCTCCTGAATGGGCTCTAGATGTTCAGCAAGTAGCTCAAGCGTTTCTTCACCATGAGCTTGGCCCGCTTCAATCAGAGGCACTAAACCGGCACCCGCTTGTTTAACAAACTGACAATTCGGAAGGGTGGCTAGTAAAGCGCTAAATTTATCGCTCTTGAGCGTAGCCTCAGTTGCGAGTACTCCAACAATGCCATTACTTGACTGCATTGCTGCAGGCTTGATGCCTGGCTCTACGCCGATAATTGGAATATTGCTGAGCTCATGACGAATATCTGCAATGGCCTCGGCGGTAGCAGTATTACAGGCAACCATAATGGCATCACAACCTTGCGCTGCTAAGTATTGGCATAGCTCCATGCTGCGGGAAGCTATCCACTCGCTAGACTTTTCTCCATAAGGGGCATTGAGGGAGTCGGCTAGATATATGAAGTCATGCTCAGGAAGTTGGCGTAAAGCCTCATCCAAAATGGATAAGCCTCCAACGCCAGAATCAAAAACTCCGATGAGTGCCAAGTCAGGTCACTTAACTAAGGGCGGTTGATTCAATGAATAAATGACGCACTAATTGACTCAAGCAACCATGACTGGAATGCCGGCAATCTTTGCTTGCCACTCTTTGGGGCCTGTCTCATGCATAGAGATGCCGGCAGAACTGACCGCTACTGTTACTGGCATGTCTTTGACATCGAATTCATAAATCGCTTCCATGCCAAGGTCAGCAAAGCCCACTACCTTCGCTGTTTGAATTGCTTTAGAAACCAAGTAAGCAGCGCCACCAACGGCCATCAAGTAAGCAGACCGATGTTTTTTAATTGCTTCAATTGCAGTGGGGCCACGTTCCGCTTTGCCAATCATGGAGATCAATCCAGTTTGAGCCAGCATCATCTCGGTGAACTTATCCATACGGGTGGAGGTTGTTGGGCCTGCCGGACCAACTGCTTCGGCTCCCACTGGGTCTACTGGGCCAACGTAATAGATCACACGGTTCTTAAAGCTCACTGGCAATTCTTCGCCTTTCGCAAGCATGTCGGCAATGCGCTTATGTGCTGCATCGCGACCAGTCAAAATTTTGCCGTTCAGGAGAAGCGTCTCACCTTCTTTCCAGCCAGCTACTTCTTCAGCAGTTAAGGTATTCAAGTTCACACGCTTCGATTTTTTGGTGTCTGGAGTCCAAGTAACGTCTGGCCAATCGGATAGTGAGGGCGCCTCTAGTTTGGCAGGGCCATCACCATGCAGATGGAAATGAACGTGGCGGGTAGCAGCGCAGTTTGGAATCATGGCTACCGGCAATGAGGCTGCATGGGTTGGGTAGTCCATGATCTTGATGTCGAGCACAGTGGCTAAGCCACCAAGACCTTGTGCGCCAATGCCTAACTTATTTACTTTGTCGAAAATTTCTAAACGGAGTTCTTCAATGCGGTTTTGTGGGCCCCGAGCAATCAGCTCCTGAATATCTACTGGGCCCATCAAGGACTCTTTAGCCATCAACATGGCTTTCTCTGGGGTTCCGCCAATACCAATACCTAAGATACCGGGAGGGCACCAACCCGCACCCATCGTTGGGACTGTCTTGACTACCCAGTCAACGATTGAATCAGAGGGGTTGAGCATAACCATCTTGGCCTTGTTCTCAGAGCCACCACCTTTGGCCGCGCAAATGACTTCAACATCATCGCCAGGGACGATTTCATAATGAATCACCGCCGGGGTATTGTCACCCGTGTTCTTACGCTTACCCGCTGGATCAGTCAAAACAGACGCGCGTAGCGGGTTATCTGGGTTCATGTAGGCTCGACGAACACCTTCATTCACCATTTCAGTCACGCTCATGGTGGCATCACCCCACTGAACATTCATACCAATTTTGAGGAAAACGACTGCAATACCGGTGTCCTGGCACATGGGACGGTGACCTTCTGCGCACATCCGGCTATTGGTCAAAATCTGTGCAATGGCATCCTTTGCTGCGGCACCTTGCTCAAGCTCATAAGCCTTGCCCATGGCGGAGATAAAGTCTTTAGGGTGGTAGTAAGAGATGAATTGGAATGCATCTGCCACGCTCTGAATGAGGTCGTTTTGTTTGATATTTGTCATGTTTTGGGCTTAATTATGTAAGGTTTAATCTATTTTAAGGGTTTGCCATAGAGCAAATCTAGCGTGTTTTCACTTATCTTATTAGCTCTTGGGGATGCGTTTCCCTAACTCTGCGCTATTTTTGCAGAAAAAGACGACTGATTATTGAATAGAAGGGCTGTAAAGCATGGAACCATTGATGCAAGAAAACCGCGTATTTAACCCCCCTGCAGACTTCATAAAGTCCGCCGCCATTCCGGGAATGGAGGCTTACAACAAGCTCTGTGCTGAAGCTAACAGCGATTATGACGGTTTCTGGAGTCGTCTTGCTAAAGAAAATGTTTTCTGGAAAAAGCCCTTTACTAAAGTCCTTGATGAATCCAAAGCACCTTTTTACAAGTGGTTTGAAGATGGCACTACTAATGCTTCCTATAACTGCTTAGATCGCCAAGTTGAAAATGGCCTTGGCAAAAAGACTGCGATTATTTTTGAAGCGGATGATGGATCTGTTACCAACGTAAGCTATCAAGAGTTGCTGGAGCGTGTTTGCAAAATGGCAAATGCACTTCGCAAAATGGGTATTAAGTCTGGTGACCGCGTCATCATTTACATGGCGATGACTATTGAAGGCGTTGTTGCGATGCAAGCTTGTGCTCGTATCGGCGCAATACACTCTGTTGTGTTTGGCGGATTTTCTGCTCAAGCGCTGCGCGATCGCATCATTGACGTTGGTGCTGTTGCAGTCATTACTGCTGACGGACAGTTCCGCGGCGGCAAATCATTGCCCTTAAAGGCGATTTGCGATGAGGCCCTCTCAACAGGTGAGTGCGGCAATGTAAAGCATGTCATCGTGAGCAAACGCACCGGATCAGATGTCACTATGACACCGGGTCGTGATGTTTGGATGCAAGAAATCGTAGCTAATGAATCCACTACTTGCGAGCCAGAGTGGGTGAGTGCTGAGCACCCACTATTTATTCTGTATACCTCCGGCTCAACAGGCAAACCTAAGGGCGTTCAACACTCTACTGGTGGTTACCTCTTGTGGGCGATTCTCACAATGAAGTGGACCTTTGACATTAAGCCAAATGATGTCTTCTGGTGTACTGCCGATATCGGCTGGGTAACAGGTCATTCCTATATTACCTATGGCCCACTCGCAGTAGGTGCTACTGAGATTGTGTTTGAGGGTGTTCCAACCTACCCCAATGCGGGACGTTTTTGGGACATGATCCAAAAACACAAGGCAACGATTTTCTACACCGCTCCGACAGCGATACGTTCATTAATCAAAGCATCGAGCAATGATCAAGCAGTGCATCCCAAGAGTTACAACTTATCTTCTTTGCGTCTCTTAGGTTCAGTTGGTGAGCCGATTAATCCAGAAGCGTGGATGTGGTATTACGAGAATGTAGGCGGCTCACGTTGCCCAATCGCAGATACCTTCTGGCAAACCGAAACTGGTGGCCACATGATTTCACCATTGCCAGGTGCAACTCCTATGATTCCAGGCTCATGCACATTGCCATTGCCAGGTATTCAGGCGGCGATTGTGGATGAAGCAGGCGCAGACGTTCCAAATGGTCAAGGTGGTATTTTGGTTGTGAAACGTCCATGGCCCTCGATGATTCGTACGATCTGGGGTGATCCTGATCGTTTTGTGAAGTCTTACTTCCCAGAAGAGTTGGGCGGTACTTTATATCTGGCAGGTGACGGCGCAATCCGCAATAAAGATACTGGCTACTTCACGATTACGGGTCGTATCGACGACGTATTGAATGTCTCCGGTCACCGCATGGGTACGATGGAAATCGAATCATGCTTGGTTGCCAATCCATTGGTTGCTGAGGCTGCAGTAGTGGGTCGTCCTGATGAGCTGACTGGTGAAGCAATTTGTGTCTTCGTAGTTCTGAAGGGCGGACGCCCAACAGGCGACGAAGCGAAGAAGATTGCCACTGAGTTGCGGAACTGGGTAGGCAAGGAGATCGGCCCGATCGCCAAACCAAAGGACGTCCGTTTTGGTGATAACTTACCTAAAACTCGTTCCGGCAAGATCATGCGTCGCTTGTTGCGTGTGATCGCCAAGGGTGAAGAGGTGACTCAAGACACTTCCACTCTAGAAAATCCAGCGATTTTGGAGCAGCTCAAAGAGTCTGTGTAATTAGCCAATCATGCTTTTAGAGGTGAATCCTTCCGGCAAACGTATAATCAAGGGCTGTACGGAAGGGTGGATGAGCGGTTTAAGTCACACGCCTGGAAAGCGTGCGTAGGTTAATAGCCTACCGCGGGTTCGAATCCCGCCTCTTCCGCCAGTAGTTTGAAGCCACCTTCGGGTGGTTTTTTCTTTCTTTTTTCTTGCTTTTTACCTGAAATCACCACTTTCACCGGAATGATTTAGATACTCAACCCTCTGTTTTTAATCAAAAAAAAGGGGTTTTTGGTGTTTCTGTTGCATTGCCGCAAATAAATCTTGCACTGCAATAAAAAACTTTTTACAATGGTGCATCGCAATAAATTTTATCAATTTTAAAAAGTTAGGAAAACACCATGTTCCAGAATCAATTAAACGACCAACTCACACAAGCTCAAACTAAAGCTGTTGAAAATGCTAAGTTCTTGGCTCAAGTAGCTGTTGAAAGCGCAAAAGAATTAGCTGAAATCAACCAAGCTGCCGCTAAAGATGCTTTAGTAGTTGCTCAAGATGCAAGCGCTCAATTGTTGGCAATTAAAGATGCCCAACAGTTGGCAAAATTGGCTCAGCCTGAAACTGCACAAGAAGCTGCTAAGTACGCTGCTGCTTACCAAGCTAAGGTAAACAAAGTTGTGCGTAACAGCAACAAAGAAGTTGCTCATGTAGTTGATGCATCTATTGATGACGCACGTGCTGATATGGTGAAGTTTGTTAAAGAAGCTACTAAGACAGCTCCTGCTGGTTCTGAGGCATTTGTATCTGCATTCAAAACTGTATTTGAAACTTCACTCCAACAGTTTGACCAAGTTCGCGCTTCAGCAACTGATGCTTTCGCAAACTTTGAGAAAAGTGTTGATGCTGCAATGGCCAATTTTCAAGGCCAATACGCAGTAGCTAAGCCAGCTACCAAAAGCCGTAAAGCTGCTTAATTCGTTTTAATAGCATTGCACGAGAAACCGCCTTCGGGCGGTTTTTCTTTTTCTGCTTGCCGTAAGATGGATGTTTTAGAGCTAATGAGGAGTAAACATGATCTTTGCAATCCTTTTAATGGATCGTCCTGGTACTGCAGAATTGCGTATTCAAGTGCGACCAGAGCATCGCGCTTATTTGGGTCAGTTCGCAGATAAGATGGCCTTTGCTGGTCCACTTACATCAGAAGATGGCAAAACAACAGTGGGTAGTCTGTTGGCGATGGATTTTCCTAGTAAGGCAGATGTTGAAGCTTGGCTAGCAGATGAGCCATTCACTAAAGCAGGCGTCTATGAAAAGCCGGTCATTCATGTGTTTAATAATAGCTGGCAACAAAAGGTTGGGTTTCCACCTGCTTAGGTAAAAAAGAGCCACCTCATTTGAGGTGGCTACTTTGATGGATCTGTCTAGAGATGATCTAGATTGGCTTGATTTGTAGTTTCCTAAATTTGATGATGCCGCCAGCAGACTGAAGGGCAATGGGCCCCTCGGAGAACTTGCTATCCCTGGCATCTGTAACGGTAAGCACCCCATTCATCATTACTTTGAGCTGAGGTCCGTTGGCCGTAATTTCCATGGTGTTCCAGCGCCCACCTGCTTTGTGAATTGGGTTGACCTTGGCAATATCAACAATGGCTCCGGTGGAGTACTCCTGTCCCGGACGGGTATCCCAGATATTAATTTCATAAGCATTTCCAGCGGTGACTTTATTGGGATCTTGGCAGCGAATAAAAATTCCACTATTGGTGTTGGATTCAGCCCAAAATTCAGCGCGAATAATGAAGTTCCGATAACTTTTACTGCTCACCAGAAATCCGGACGGCTTATTACCCTCGACTATCCCTTTGCCAATGACCCAGTTCGCGCTGCCAATAATGTTCCAGCCGTCTAGGCTGACACCATCGATTAAATCGGTATAGCCATCTTGTGCTTGAGCATGGGTGTTGGCGGAAAGCAGGGCAATAGTCAGCGAAAAGGCAATTGCTAGAATTTGTTTCAAGGTTGTTTGCATCATGATCTCCAAAGGTATTTATCTCAATAGCTGCAATGTTGCTTCCATCCATTGTTGCTGACTTGGCTCCAATTCCACAAGTACTCACTTTCCCTTAACTTGGAATCAGGAATCCAGTAGACTTGAGGTATGAATTCAACTACATTGCGCCCCTTAGCTATCCTTGTTTCTGCTACCGCCATTGCCTTAACGGGATGCGGCTCCATAGAGTCAGCAGCCCAAGATGACTGCACTTCTATTGGCTGGCAAATCGGCAGCAAAGGCTACAACGATTGCTTTAAGGCGCGCGTTTACGAGCGCAAGCTAGATTACTCTCCGCCACCCGGCAGCAAGCCTTCCCCATCCGTTATTTAATAGGGTTTACCCTAGTTAAATTCACTTGAGCGCCGTCAAGGACTTGAGTGTGGAAATAACCCAAAATCACCCTTGATCTTGGGGATTTCCTATATAGAGCGAGATAAGTTGTTTCTTGCCAATACGGCCTTTCTCAAGCCTAGCTTCAGACATAAAAAATAGCATCATTAATGCGACTAGAAATTAGAGATTAAAACTATGAATCACCCAAAACCCTCGGCTGAAGTCAAAGCTGTTGCTGTAGCAACTGCAGATGATTTAAGGGAAACCATTCGTCGCAAGAGCAAACTCAAAGGGCGCCAAGCAGATGATGTGTCTTTGGCAGAGGTTCGCCAGTTAATCGGTGCTGCAGCTGATCGTCGTGATTTGCTAATTGAAAATTTACACAAGCTTAATGACGAATACCGTGCTTTGCATGATCGTCATTTGGTTGCTCTCGCAAAAGAAATGAATTTGCCGATGGCAGAAGTTTATGAGGTTGCTACTTTTTATCACCACTTTGAAGTAGTGCGTGGCAATGATCCGGTTGCAGATATCACTTTGCGTGTCTGTGATGGTATCGCCTGCGAGCTGGCCGGCGCGCAAAATCTATTAGCAAAGTTACCGGCAATTTTAGGTAATCCTAAGATTAAGGTAGAGGCTGCTCCATGCGTGGGTCGTTGTGAACAGGCTCCAGTAGCAGTTGTGCATCAGTACCCAGTATTGTTCGCAACAACGGATAAGGTTGCCGCCGCCGTCAAAAATAATCTGACTACCCAGCCTATGGCTAAGGACAGTGCGAGCTTTGATCCTGCAGCATTGGCTGAGAAGGGGGTATCCCCGCAGGGTGAGAATCAGGCAGTTTCACCAGACTATGTGGGCTACGAATCTTATCGCGCGCAGGGTGGCTATGCCTTAGCAAAAGAAATTGTTGAAGGTAAAAAAGACGGCGAGAGCATTGTCAAGATCATGGAAAGCTCGGGACTCCGCGGCCTAGGTGGCGCAGGCTTCCCAGCAGGGCGTAAGTGGCGCATTGTGAGAGATCAAGTCGCTCCAAAGTTGATGGCAGTGAACATTGACGAAGGTGAGCCAGGCACATTTAAGGACCGCACGTATTTGGAGCGCGATCCACATCGCTTCTTAGAGGGCATGTTAATTGCTGCCAATGTAGTGGGTATAGATGCTTGCTATATTTATCTGCGCGATGAGTACCATGGTTGCCGTGAATTACTCGAAGCGGAGTTGGCTAAACTCAAAGCAAACCCCCCATTTACATTGCCGCTGATCGAGTTACGTCGTGGCGCAGGTGCATACATTTGCGGCGAAGAGTCTGCCATGATTGAAAGTATCGAAGGGAAGCGCGGCGAGCCCCGTATGCGCCCTCCCTATATCGCTCAAGTTGGTTTGTTTGGTCGTCCAACGCTCGAACATAACTTTGAAACCCTCTACTGGGTGCGTGACATTGTTCAGCGTGGTCCAGAGTGGTTTAGTTCTTTTGGTCGTCATGATCGCAAAGGCTTGCGTAGCTTCAGTGTGAGCGGCCGAGTTAAAAACCCGGGTGTGAAACTCGCTCCAGCCGGCATTACGATTCAGGAGTTAATTGACGAATATTGTGGTGGCATGCAAGTTGGCCACAAGTTCTACGGCTATCTACCAGGTGGTGCTTCAGGCGGTATCTTGCCAGCAAGCATGAATGACATTCCGTTGGATTTCGATACCTTACAGCCCTATGGCTGTTTTATTGGCTCTGCTGCAGTGATGGTGTTTGGTGACAAAGATAAGGCGCGCGATATGGCGCTCAATGTCATGCACTTCTTTGAGCATGAGAGCTGCGGTCAATGCACGCCATGTCGTGTAGGTACTAGCAAAGCTGCCAAGTTAATGCAGTCGCCATCTTGGGATCAAGGCACTTTAGAAGACTTAGCAACTGTGATGGTTGACGCTTCAATATGCGGCTTAGGTCAAGCTGCACCCAATCCAATTCGCTGTATTGCAAAATATTTCCCAGCAGAAATTGCTTAATCAGCAAGCAAAAAACCAAGGGAAAAACGAGACAAATATGAACGCACCAGTAAATCCTAAAGAGCTTGAATTGCAAACCGTTGAGTTCAAGCTAGACGGTCAAACCATCGTTTCTTATGAAGGCGAGACTATTCTCAAGGCCGCTAAGCGTCACGGGATCGATATTCCCCATCTGTGTTTCAAAGATGGTTATCGCGCTGATGGTAATTGCCGCGCGTGTGTAGTGGAGATCAATGGTGAGCGTACATTGGCGCCAAGTTGCTGCAGAAGTGCTACGCCTGGTATGGAAGTGAAGGCTAATAGCGAGCGTGCACTGAAGAGTCAAAAACTCGTCCTAGAAATGTTGTTATCTGATATGCCCGACGAAGGATTTAAGTGGGTAGGAGACAGTAAGGAAGAAGAGCAAAAAAATCAACATGGTGAATTGAGCACCTGGGCTGCGCGCTTAGATGTCACAGTTCGACCTGAGCTCAAAGTATTGCGTCGTGAAAAAGTGAGTCATGACATATCCCATCCAGCGATGGCTGTGAACTTAGATGCTTGTATTCAATGTAATCGTTGCGTACGTGCTTGTCGCGAAGAGCAGGTTAATGATGTGATCGGCTACGCAATGCGCGGTGCTCACAGCGAGATCGTGTTTGATCTGAATGACCCAATGGGTGATAGTACTTGCGTTGCCTGTGGTGAGTGTGTGCAGGCTTGCCCAACGGGTGCATTAATGCCTAAGGGATTAATTGGCTCGCAGACGGTGGATCGCAAGGTGGATTCAGTATGTCCCTTCTGCGGCGTAGGTTGCCAGATTACTTATAGCGTTAAAGATGAAAAGATTGTCAGCGTAGAGGGTCGTGATGGTCCAGCTAACCACAATCGCCTCTGCGTTAAAGGTCGCTTTGGTATGGATTACATCCATAACCCACAACGCCTAACAAAGCCGCTGATTCGTAAGGCCGGTGTTGCTAAAGATGAGGCTTTATTAGAAGGCAAGCAAGACTGGTCTGAGATCTTCCGTGAAGCAACTTGGGAAGAAGCTTTGGAACTTGCGGGTGGTGGCCTCAAAAAGCTGAAAGATCAATACGGCAATAAGGTATTGGCTGGCTTTGGTTCTGCAAAAGGTAGCAACGAAGAGGCTTATTTATTCCAAAAACTCGTACGCACTGGTTTTGGCAGTAATAACGTCGACCATTGCACGCGCCTTTGCCATGCCTCTTCTGTAGCTGCATTATTAGAGGGTGTTGGCTCTGGTGCCGTTAGTAATCAAGTAAATGATGTTGAGCACTCAAGCCTTATTTTCTTGATCGGCTCAAATCCAACCGCAAATCATCCTGTTGCCGCTACTTGGTTTAAGAATGCTGCTAAACGAGGCGCAAAAATTGTATTGTGCGATCCACGTGCGACCGAAATCAGTAAACATGCCTGGCGTACGATGCAGTTCAAGCCGGATACTGATGTGGCAATGCTCAATGCCATGATCTTCACAGTAATTGAAGAGGGTTTAGTTGATCGGGACTTTATTGAGAACCGCTCTAATAATTTTGAGGCACTCAAAGAAAATATTAAGGGCTATAGCCCAGAAGCGATGGCACCAATCTGCGGCATCCCAGCGGAAACTTTGCGTGAGGTTGCCAGAGAATTTGCGACAACTAAATCCGCAATGATTTTGTGGGGTATGGGCATCAGTCAGCACGTTCACGGTACCGATAACGCCCGTTGTTTAATTGCTTTGGTCACCATTACCGGTCAAATTGGTAAGCCTGGCTCTGGCTTGCATCCACTACGCGGACAAAATAACGTGCAGGGTGCAAGTGATGCAGGATTAATTCCGATGATGTTCCCGAACTACCAACGCGTAGATAATCCAGAAGCGCATGCCTGGTTTGAGAAATTCTGGGATACCCCATTAGACAAGAAGCCTGGTTACACCGTAGTAGAGATCATGCATAAGATCACCGCACCGGACAGTGATCCCGATAAGATTCGTGGCATGTATGTCGAAGGTGAGAATCCTGCGATGAGTGATCCCGATTTGAATCATGCCCGTCATGCTTTAGCTTCTTTGGATCTATTGGTTGTACAAGATATTTTTATGACCGAGACTGCCCTCCTAGCAGACGTGGTATTGCCAGCAAGCGCATGGCCTGAGAAAGTCGGTACTGCCAGCAATACCGACCGTATGGTTCAGATGGGTAAGAAAGCCATTAACCCTCCGGGAGATGCCAAGCCTGATCTGTGGATCATTCAGCAAATTGCTAAACGCATGGGCCTGAACTGGAATTACCAGGGTGCTGACGACGGCGTTGCTGAGGTGTATGACGAGATGCGTCAAGCAATGCATGCAGCTATCAATGGCATTACGTGGGAGCGTCTAGAAAAAGAGTCTAGCGTGACTTACCCATGTTTATCCGCTGAAGATCCAGGTCGCCCCATTGTGTTTGATGATAAGTTTGATACTAAAGATGGCAGAGTGAAGTTGGTGCCAGCAGATATCATTCCCGCAAATGAGCGCCCAGATGCGGAGTATCCATTTGTCTTGATTACAGGGCGTCAGTTAGAGCATTGGCATACTGGCAGTATGACGCGCCGTGCAACCGTCTTGGATGCGATTGAGCCAATGGCTACTGTGTCGATGCATGGTGAAGATATGACTCAGCTAGGCGTTTCTGCTGGCGATGTGATCACTGTTCAGTCCCGTCGTGGCGAAGTAGCTATCCACGTGCGTCGAGATGATGGCACTCCGCGTGGTGTAATCTTTATTCCATTTGCATACTATGAGGCTGCAGCCAACCTGATTACCAACTCTGCCCTAGATCCATTTGGAAAGATTCCGGAGTTTAAGTACTGCGCAGTCAAACTCGCTAAAGGCGGTCAGGCTGCTTCAGTGATGGGTTATGGAACTAATGACCCTAGTAGGCAGCAGTCTGAGCTCACTTCCTAAGCTATTTAGTAAGATCTAATAAAGCCCCCTTATCAGGGGCTTTGTTCGTTTAAATCTCTTAAAATATATTTTTAGCGATTGCCCTTTAGAATTAGTCATGGCTAGTTCAAAACCCCAAACCCCACCATCTGATACCAAAGCAGAATTACCCGTCCTGATTATTGGAGCGGGTCTAGCAGGCCTCACCGTTGCTCTACATATGGCAGAGACGCAACCAGTTATTGTGATGGCCAAGCGCGGTCTGGGTGAGGCTGCCACTGCATGGGCTCAAGGTGGCATCGTCGGAGTAGTCGATAAAGTACACGACAGTGTTGATTCTCATGTGGCTGATACCTTAGATGCTGGCGCAGGACTCGTGGTGGAGTCTACTGCTCGATATATTGCTGAAGAAAGCGCTGAAGCCATTCGTTGGCTGGTTGAACAGGGCGTTCCGTTTACCGCCGACGAGACTGGTCCTATGGGTTTGCATCTGACTCGTGAAGGTGGCCATAGTCAGCGTCGGATCGCGCACGTTGCTGATGCTACGGGTAAGGCCATTCATGAGGTCTTATTAGATAAAGCACGAGATCATAAAAATATTCAATTGCTAGAGCACTGGATTGCTTTAGATCTGATTACCAATCGGCACTTGGATGCGAAGACGCAACGCGCTAAGCCGAATCGTTGCTATGGTGTATATGCCCTTGATATTAAAAATAATCGTGTAGAAACAATTGAGGCCAAGTCGGTGGTATTAGCTACCGGCGGTGTTGGCAAGGTATATAAGTACACCAGTAATCCGGACACTGCGACAGGTGATGGTATTGCTATGGCCTGGCGTGCAGGTTGCCGTGTCGGTAATATGGAATTTATTCAGTTTCACCCAACATGTTTATATCACCCGAGCGATAGAACCTTTTTAATTACTGAGGCGATGCGTGGTGAAGGTGGCCTGCTCAAGCTCCCCAATGGCAATCGCTTTATGTCAGAGCATGATGAGCGTAATGAGTTGGCTCCTCGTGACATTGTTGCTAGGGCAATCGACTTTGAAATGAAAAAGCATGGTCTCGATTACGTACATCTCGATGCCACCCATTTAGGTGAAGCTTTTATTCAAGAGCATTTTCCAATGATCTATGCGCGCTGTATGAGTTTGGGATTGGACATTACTAAAGAGCCAATACCTGTAGTACCAGCAGCGCACTATACCTGTGGTGGAGTTGTTACTGACCTCAAAGGGCGTACTGATTTACCTGGTCTATATGCGGTAGGCGAAGCTACTTATACAGGCTTGCATGGCGCCAATCGTTTGGCAAGCAACTCATTATTGGAGTGCATTGTTATTGGTAAAGCTGCTGCTGCAGATATTTCTGCATTAAAAACACCAGCAATGCCAAAGCTCCCGCTCTGGGATGAGAGTCAAGTAGAGGATGCAGATGAGCAAGTGGTGATTGCCCACAATTGGGATGAGTTGCGTTCATTGATGTGGAACTATGTCGGCATCGTGAGAACCAATCGACGCTTAGAGCGAGCATTACATCGCATCAAACTACTCAGATATGAAGTGCAAGAATATTACGCTAACTTTAAGGTAACACGCGACTTAATTGAGCTTCGCAATCTGTTGGAGTGTGCGGAACTCATTGTGAGATCAGCTTTAATGCGTAGAGAGAGTAGGGGGCTGCATTACAGCCGTGATTACCCGGGCACTTGGGCAGTTTCTTATCCAACTATTTTGACGCCCCAGGCTGAGGGCAATTCCGAAAACGCTGCAAGCTAGAGATGGATTGCTATGCGGATATTCTCATTGAGAAATCCACTGCCTTAATATCTTTCGTCAGTTTTCCAAGAGAGATCCGATCAACGCCAGTGGCTGCAATTGCCCTCATCTGATCCAAGTCGATACCACCAGAAGCCTCTAGTAAGGCGCGACCATGAGTAAAGGCGACCGCTTCTTTCATTTGCTCGGTAGTAAAGTTATCGATCAAGATATTTTTGGCGCCAGCATCTAAAGCTTCTTTCAGTTCAGTGAAGTTTTCTACTTCCACCTGAATATCCACCCCAGCATTTAAAGCTTGTGCAGCTTTCACGGCAGCAGCAACGCCACCTGCGGCAGCAATATGATTTTCTTTAATTAAGATGCCATGCCAAAGTGCAAGACGTTGATTTTGACCACCACCGACGCGAACTGCGTATTTCTGGGCTTGACGTAATCCCGGAATGGTCTTGCGAGTATCGAGTACAGCACAACCCTTTGGGTTTGGACTGACTCCTGCAATCGCATCAACATGCTGACGCGCACTACTGGCAGTCCAAGATAGTGTTTGTAAAAAATTAATACAGGGACGCTCAGCCGAGAGTAGGGCACGAGAATTTGCATCAATATCGCACACTTGGGTATCAGGCTTCATCAAGTCACCCTCTTGGTAATGCCAAGTGACTTTTGCTGCTGGATCTAATGTTTTAAGGGTGCCTTCAAACCAATCTATCCCACAGAGCACAGCCTCTTGGCGCACGATCAGTTGCGCATGTACAGGCTTGCTAGGAACCAGTTGCGCAGTCCAATCGCACTGACCAATATCTTCCATCAGCGCATCAGCAATATTGCGTTGGCGGGCTTGCTCTACAGTTTCGTTGTAATCAAACATGCATATTCAGTCAAAAATACTATCCAGAAAAATATCTAAATTAGCTTAGGCAGCGCCAATATTCTTTACAAAGCCATGTTGAGCCTTGGCCAGAAGATCGGGATGATTTTTTGTGAAATCTAACATTCGCTCAATACAACCCAATGCTTTGGCTCGAATATCTTCTTTGATAAAAATTTCACCAGAGGCGTTCTCAAGGCAATTGAGAATGCCTTGCAAACCATTCATCGCCATCCAGGGACAGTGGGCGCAGCTCTTGCAGGTAGCGCTATTGCCAGCAGTGGGGGCCTCAATCAATACTTTATTAGGAGCCAATTGGCGCATGCGATGCAAGATGCCATTATCGGTAGCTACAATGTATTCAGAAGCGGAGCCTTCAACCACAGCTTTAATCATGGCAGATGTGGAGCCAACGACATCTGCTAAATCTACAACCGCTTGTGGAGACTCGGGGTGAACTAGAACCATGGCATTGGGATGTGCTGCCATTAACATTTCTAATTCAACCGCTTTAAATTCATCATGAACAATGCATGCGCCATTCCATAGCAACATATCAGCGCCAGTCTGCTCTTGAATGTAGCGACCTAGATGACGATCAGGTGCCCATAAGATTTTTTTACCTTCAATCTTGAGTTGATGAACGATAGCTAAAGCACAAGAGCTTGTTACCATCCAATCAGCCTGGGCTTTAACAGCTGCACTCGTATTGGCATAGACAACTACAGTGCGATCCGGATGCAGTGCTCTAAAGGCGCCAAAGTCAGCAGCATCACAACCTAAGTCTAAAGAGCAGCTCGCCTCCAAGTCTGGCATAAAGACGCGCTTTTCTGGACTTAGAATCTTGGCAGATTCACCCATAAAGCGCACGCCAGCAACAATCAAGTTTTTGGCAGAGTGGTTTTTGCCAAAGCGTGCCATTTCTAAAGAATCGGCAACAAAGCCACCAGTTTCTATTGCAAGATCTTGAATATCACCATCGACGTAGTAATGAGCAACTAAAGCAGCATCTTTCTCAATCAGCAATTGCTTGATACGGGCTAGTACAGCAGTTTTTTCAGTGCCATGTAGTTGGGGAGGTGTCTTCGCCCAAGCTTGAGCTGTACATGAAGCCCCGGCAGCATTCTGCTGGGGGTAATCAAAAGCTATAGAAGTGCTAACAGTGGAAGTCATAGGTAATTTTATCTCTATTACGCGAGCTAGCGATAGCTGACCTCAATTACTTAAAACGGTAGCTTTGCTTCTGGCTTTGCGGCTAACAATACCGCCTTAAACTCGGCCTGTATACGCTGGATAGCCTCTTCACTATCTGCCTCAAAGCGCATCACCACAACTGGTGTTGTGTTGGAAGGTCGGGCCAGACCAAAGCCATCCGCGTATTCGACTCGCACACCATCAATCGTATTGATTGACTCCGATGTTGGGAACTTTGCATTGGCTTTGATTGTTTCTAGTAGGGCGAAAGGTTCACCTTCGGCGCAAGCGAGTTGCAATTCTGGGGTGCAGATTGCATTTGGTAAGCCGTTGAGAGTATCACTTGGATTTTTCTCTTTGCTAAGAATTTCTAGCAAGCGTGCGCCGGTGTAAAGACCATCATCAAAACCAAACCAACGATCCTTAAAGAAGATGTGACCACTCATCTCGCCAGCCAACGGGGCGCCAGTTTCTTTGAGCTTCGCTTTGACTAAAGAGTGGCCTGTTTTCCACATGATGGGTTCGCCACCATGTTCCTTAACGTAGGTGGCTAAGTTGCGAGTGCACTTCACGTCGTAAATAATTTGACCGCCAGGATTGCGGGAGAGTACATCTTTTGCAAAGAGCATCATTTGGCGGTCTGGGAAAATGACTTGACCATCTTTAGTGACTACGCCTAAACGATCGGCATCTCCATCAAAGGCAAGGCCTAATTCATTATCGGTAGTTTGGAGGTTCTTGATGAGGTCTTGCAGGTTTTCAATATGGGCTGGATCCGGATGGTGATTGGGAAAATGTCCATCGACTTCGCAGAACAATTCTTGAACTTCGCAACCTAAAGCTCTAAACAGTTTGCCAGCAAAAGCGCCACCAACGCCATTGCCACAATCCACTGCAATCTTCATGGGGCGAGCCAGCTTCACATCGCCAACAATATAGTTGAGGTACATCGGGAAAATATCAAAGGTACTACGTGTTCCTTGGCCAACAGTAAATTCCTTGGCTTCAATGCGTTTACGTAAGTCCTGAATCTGCTCGCCATAAATAGCCGCTGTACCCAAGACCATTTTGAAGCCGTTGTAGTTCGGGGGATTATGGCTACCAGTAATCATGATCCCGGATTTCGGTGTTTTTCCATTGATGGTGTGATTGGCAGCAAAGTACACCATTGGAGTAGCCACCATACCTAAATCGATCACATTGATGCCGGTAGAGAGCAGGCCTGCTGTTAATGCTTCAATTAAGCTAGGACCAGAAAGACGACCATCACGACCAATAACAATATCGGTTTCACCAAGCTCACGCATTTCAGTGCCAAAGGCTTGGCCAATCAATTTGGCGATAGAGGGATCTAAGGTCTCATCAATAATGCCGCGGATGTCATACGCTTTAAAAATTGAAGGGGATAGTTTCACTTTGATTCCTGGTGGTATTAATGAGCAATTTCGATGATTGAGTTTAGACCCTCACAAGCCTCCTGAAAGAGGGCGGGCGGCAGATTCTTCCATGGATGGGGTCTTGCAGAGCGCAGGCGCCAGTCAAAAGATTTTGGCTGATGTGTCAAGATAAAGACGGGCTCACTGCGACCAATAGAAAATTTGATTGCAAATGGATTGGTTTCATTAGACTTTGCGTGCGTCATGGGGAGCCCAATAACAAGGCCAGTTTTTTCATTAAATGCTTTAGGTGAGAGGACGAGCATGGGATGCTCATCTTTCATTTCTTTTCCCAATTGGGGATTAAAGTTAATCCAAATCATGTCCCTACGCTCAGGAACCCAAGCCCTCAATTTTTCTGCCATTAAATAATTTCTTTCCCAATGGGTGTTGATGTCATTACTTCGCCACCATGTGTCTCTGGATCAAAGGCTTTTAGCTTTTGAGAGAGGCTCAGTTTAGGCTTGCCAACCACCCGGAGTAAAACACCATCCTTAACAACCTCAACTGAGATAGGGACTCCTTGAGAGAAATGGGCAGCCTTAGCCACTGGTGAGGTGATTCGAACACCAAGACCATTCCCCCATTCTTGAATGGTTTGCTGTACCTTTAATGCTGGAGCCATAGGCACCCCCCCTAGATAAGTGTTTATATAAGTTTAAACAATATGCCTGGCAATGTCAATTTGATCAGACTTAGGTGGATTGGTACTCTATGAATTTAATAAATTAATACGAGCGGCAGTCACAGCATCAATATCTGCACTGGCAGCGATATCATTCTGATGACTTGCAAGTGCTTTCTCGATTGGCTTGGCTAGTACTTTGCCGTATTCAACGCCAGGTTGATCAAAGCTATTGATATTCCACAGGGCACCTAAAGTTGCAGTACGGTTTTCGTATAAAGCGAGTAGAGCGCCAAGATAAAACGCATTGAGTTTAGGTAGCAACAAGAGATTGCTTGGGCGCTTACCAGGATAGACATCATTTGGATTTGCAGCAGACTTACCATTTGCCAATGCCTGAGCTTGCGCTAAACAGTTCGAAAGTAGAATGCGATGATGCGCAATAGCCTCAGGTCGATCACTCATGGGTTCACGCACAGCAATGAAATCAATCGGAATGATTTCTGTACCTTGATGAAAGAGCTGAAAGTATGAGTGTTGCGCATTACTACCCGCGCTGCCAAATACCACTGGTGAAGAATGCTTAACTGCCTTGCCATCCCGATCCACGCTCTTGCCGTTACTTTCCATGTCCAGTTGCTGCAGCCACTTTGGAAACCAATCTAAAGCATCTGCATACGGTATAGCAGCATACGCTTTAATCTGATGATTCTCTTGCTGGTGGAGCAAAGAGAGTGCCATGATGACGGGGAGATTTTCTTCAAGAGGTGCGTTCTTAAAATGCAAATCCATCGCTTCGGCACCAGCTAAAAATTGTTTGAATGTCTCAAAGCCATATTGCAAAGCAATCGGTAGACCTACTGCCGACCATACAGAGTAGCGGCCACCCACCCAATCCCAGAAAGGAAAGATATTATCTTGGCTTACGCCAAAGTCTTTGGCGGCAGGGATGTTGGCAGTGACTGCATATAAAGAATCAGTAATTTGGTTGGCAGTACAGCCACTGTCTTTAAGCCAGGCAACAACGGCTTTGGCATTCATGGAAGTTTCAAGAGTCGTGAATGACTTCGAGACCACGATGACACGAGTGCTATGCGCTTGAGCGCGAGCAAGGATACGCGCTAACTCAGCAGTATCAATATTAGCCAAAAAATGCATCCGCATACCGCAGCTTGTAATCCCAGGAACATGGGCGAGCGCTTCAATTGCTAAGCGAGGGCCAAAGTCTGATCCGCCTATGCCAATATGAATAACATCGGTGACGCCAACCCAGGTATTACACAGCGCATCAATGCGATGCCAAACTTCAGAAACCGCGGGCATGACATCTT
Source organism: Polynucleobacter sp. Nonnen-W13 (assembly GCF_018881735.1). Classification (NCBI taxonomy): domain Bacteria; kingdom Pseudomonadati; phylum Pseudomonadota; class Betaproteobacteria; order Burkholderiales; family Burkholderiaceae; genus Polynucleobacter; species Polynucleobacter sp. Nonnen-W13. Next base: position 739,389 of record NZ_JACVPU010000001.1, read on the forward strand.
TGCCATCAATCATGACCGGCGTTTTGCTTAAGTTACGCAGCGCAGAGTGAAGAGCGGGGCGATCTTCACTATTGTTAATGTGCTTACCAGCAAACATATCTGCAATAAATTGCTCTAGATGACTCTGGCGAGCAGAGGTAAAAAGCTTTTTCCAGTGAGCAGTATCAATTCCTTGATAGGCGGTATCGAGCACCACATCAAGGGCAGAGTGAATATTTTGGTTAGCTAATTCGGCGTGCACAGACATGGCTAGATTTTATCAATAAGGACATCAAAATCCCCTTAAAACGCTGAAAATGTTACGATTTCACCAATAACAAGGCTTTATCTTAGGCAAAAGTCATTACAAAATTGAGACATATCTGAAATCAAGTCAGGAATAGCGGATGGAGCAGGTTGATTGCGTGGTGGTAGGCGCTGGAGTAGTTGGTTTGGCAGTTGCTCGCGAGATGGCATTGCAGGGCCGAGAAACGATTTTGCTCGAGCGTGAGGATTCTTTTGGAACCATTAGTAGTGCACGCAATAGTGAAGTGATTCACGCAGGGATTTATTACCCTAAGGACTCTCTAAAGGCTAAGCTCTGTGTAGAAGGCAATCGTCTCTTGTATGAATACTGCCGAAGTCATCAAGTGAGCACGCAAGCCTACGGTAAGTTAATTGTTGCTGCAGACGCTAGTCAGTTAGATGACCTGCAGGCAATTCTCTATAAGGCTCAAAATAACCAAGTGCCTGATATCAAGATGATTTCAGGTGCGCAGGCGAAAGCGCTGGAGCCGCAGTTGCGATGTGAGGCAGCAGTGCTCTCAAGTTCAACGGGTGTAGTAGACAGTCACGGATTAATGCTGTCATTGCTAGGCGGATTTGAGGATGCAGGAGGCATGGTTGCCTATCAATCCCCTTTGCTCAGCGCTAAGCCGATTGGCAATAATGCCCAGGGTGGCTTTGAGCTCATGATTGGTGGCGTTGACGGTATGACCATTCAGACGAAATTGCTGATGAATTGTGCGGGACTAAGTGCGCCAGCGCTAGCCCAAAAAATTGAAGGCCTCTCGAAAGACCGAATACCCAAAGCCTACTTCGCAAAAGGCAATTACTTCTCCTTATCAGGTAAATCTCCATTCAGTCATTTGATCTATCCAATACCTGAACCGGGTGGACTAGGTGTTCATCTGACTCTCGACATGGGTGGGCAGGCGAAGTTTGGTCCAGACGTGGAATGGCTGGATATCGATGAAGAGAGCCAGATTAATTACACGGTTGACCCGCAGCGAGGAGAAGCTTTTTATGCAGCAGTTAGGCAGTACTGGCCAGGCTTAAAGGATGGTGCTTTACAAGCAGATTACTCAGGTGTCAGAGCCAAAATCGTCCCGCCAAATGCCCCAGCAGGAGACTTTTACTTTGAAGGACCCCAACAGCATCAACTGAACGGCTTATTTAACCTGTATGGCTTTGAGTCCCCAGGGCTTACCTCTTGCTTGGCAATTGCTCAGCATTTGGAGGCACAAATCAAAAGTTCTCTATAATCTAGGACTTAAATCGCAAAGGAAGAGTGGCAGAGCGGTTGAATGCACCAGTCTTGAAAACTGGCGAGGATGAAAGTCCTCCGTGAGTTCGAATCTCACCTCTTCCGCCAAATAAATAGGTATTACAAGGATTTGTGGCAATACAACACCCTTGTTACCAAAATCGTTACCAAAGCCATCCTACGGGGTGGCTTTTCTTTTGGCACTGAGGGGCCGCTATCGGCCAATTAGAGACGCTTGTAAGAAATAAGTCCGCGCCTTTCTAAGGAGTAGGTCGCACGTTCGAATCGTGCTGGGCAGGCCATAAACTTCAAAAATATTGACAACTACGTCCTAGACAGTACTAAAGTACTTACTATATCTAATAACTGTAACTAATACATAAATTCAAAGGGGTAGGGATGCCAATATTCTTAAAAAGAACACTGGTCGGTTTTTTATCGACTTTAATCGTAGCTACACCAGCGTTTGCTCAAGATAGTAATACATCAAATCCACTACCAAAAGTCTCGCAAGAATGGCGCTTTGAAGTTACTCCTTATGTATGGGCGCCTGCAATTAAAGGCACTATAAATTTTGATAATGGCCTTGCGAAAACTGCTGATTTTTCTTCGAGCAATGTCCTTAGCAATCTGAAGTCTGGCGCAATGATGGCTGCTGAAGCACATAAGGGTAACTGGGGCATTATGGGCGATCTTGTTTCAGCTACGTTGCAACATTCAGGATCAGTTCCCATATATGGCGGCGCTGCCACCGTAGCAGACAAAATTACGCTGCAGCAAACGGTTTTAACTGGTGCCGCAACTTATACGCTTGCTAATACACGGGACGTATATGTTGACGCCTTGCTGGGAGCTCGGGCAATTGATATTACAGCTACCTTAAACGGCAATTTAATTGGTACCGCTGAAAAAGAAACGATTTCAAAGAAAACCTCGACGGTCGATCCTATCATCGGCGCTAAAGGTCGTTACCGTATCGCTGACTCAAGTTGGTATCTGCCTGCCTATGCCGATATTGGCAGTGGTGGTGGTACTACGAATTTGACATGGCAGGTAATGGCTGGCATTGGTAAATCATTTGGCAGCTTGATTGATGCGTCATTGACGTATCGCGCGTTGTATTACGACATGAAGGCTGGTGGTGTTTTGCAAAAGACCACGATGCAAGGTCCGCAAGCTGCCATTACTTTTAAATTTTGATTCTGAATCACTGATCCCATGAAAACATTCAAACATATTCTTGTCGTTATCGCAGCGACTACATTGTCTAGTCTAGTAGCTGCTCAAAGCAGTAGCGCCCCTGATGGGGGTGTGGATAAGGTCGGCATTGCTAAAAAACTAGCCAACCCGATTGCCAATATGATTTCGGTGCCACTGCAATACGAATTTAGTCGTGGTGTTGGTAAAAATCAGGGGGGTTCAGAGCAGACCTTGCTCTTTCAGCCGGTAACTCCATTTGATCTTGGTGGCGGAGATACTTTTATTGTTCGTCCGATTGTTGCCGGTGTGAGAGAGGTCAGTGTTCAGGCTGCGAATGGACAATCATTTTCGGGTTATGGCATTGCTAGCGTTACGGTGGAATCGTTCTATGCACCCAACACTAATTCATCGTGGATCTGGGGTATGGGTCCCTATGCTGTATCTCCCTCGGGCAATAGCGGCAAGTTTGGCTCACAACAAACAGGTGCTGGTGTGACGGGTGTAATTCTCAATCGTCATGGTCCCTGGACTTATGGATTGCTAGGTTATCAGTCTTGGAGTGTAGGTGGCAATCCAAGCTTTGGCACGCAAAACAATTTATATGGCCAACCGTTTGTCGCTTTCACCAACAAGGACGCATTTACTTATACCGTGAATATGGAGGCGCAATATAACTACGATACGCATCGTACTTCCAACCCCTTATATGCCGGCGTATCGAAATTAATGGTATTTGATGGCGTACCTTTGCAGTTTGCCGCTGGCCCTATGTATTACATTAGCAATACTCCAGGTGGTCCGTCAGGATGGGGCGCTCGTGCCACAGCAACTTTGGTCATTTTGAAATAAACAAAAGCGTTTGAAGGCTGACACCAGACTTTATATAAGGACTCATATGAAACAAATCATCACTCATAAAATTGTTGCTACATCACTCTCGCTAACCTTAGTATTTGCTCCCTTTTTGAGTGAGGCATGTACTGCTGTGAATATCACTGCAAAAGATGGCTCTGTTGTTGCGGGTAGAACAATGGAGTGGGCTTTTGATATGAAGTGGCAGTTAACCGTCAATCCCAAAGGTACAGCTATCGCGTTAACTGCGCCTAGTTCAATGAAATTATCTGCAAGCAGTTTGTCGAGTAAATATGGATTTGCAGGTATCTCACCAGCCATCCTACCAGGACCACCTGCCTACTTAGAAGGTCAAAATGAAGCTGGTCTAGCGATTAGTGGAAACTTCTTGCCAGGCTTTACTGAATACCAGACAGTCAGCCCGCAAGATAAAAACTACGTTTCGATTCTTAATTTAGGCGGCTTTATTTTGGGGATGTTTGCTACAGTCAAAGAGCTGCGTAATGAATTACCAAAATATAAAGTTTGGTTTGATCCAAGTGAAGTAAAGGGTTTACCAACCCCGCCATGGTTGCATTTTGTTTTAACTGATCGAAGTGGCGAGAGTATCGTGATTGAGTTTGTAAAAGGCCAAATGGTCATCCACAATAATCTAGCAGGCGTCTTAACCAATGCCCCAACCTATGACTGGCACCTGAATAACGTACGAAACTATTTGTCACTCACAGCAACTGCTACCCCCTCTGTGACTGTTGGCAACGTTAATGTAACTGAGTTAGGGCAGGGCGGTGGTTTGATTGGCTTGCCAGCGGATTACACTCCACCATCGCGTTTTGTCAGAGCCACTTATCTCAGGCAGCTTGCCTATCAGCCTAGTAATAGCATTGATGCTGTTGCGTTAACTGGTCATATTTTAGATAATGTGGACATTCCTATGGGGGTTGCAAGATCTACTGATGGCAAGCAGATAGTCTCTGATTACACGCAGTGGATCAATCTGAAGGATTTAAAAAATAACAAGATGAAGATTGCTAATTATGCAAGTCGCACCAACTTTATCGAGATTGATTTGAACCAAATGTTTAAATCTGGAAAAACAAAAAGCTGGTTAGTGGATAAATTGCCTTACCCAAAAAACGATTTGACAACAGAACTCTTAAAATAAATTAGTAGATAAACCGCCTTCGGGTGGTTTATTTTTTAGTGCATCAAACTAGGTTTATTTGTTCATGAAAATTTCAAAACCTTAATACATCGGCCATTTATGCGTATCCTCAAAATTATTTTCTCTGCAGTTTTTCTTTCGCTAGCCACCCCGGTCTTTGCCGACAATGCAGTGATTTATTTCAATGGTGACATCCTGACGATGGAGGGTGATAAGCCACAGTATGTTGAAGCAGTCGTAGTTAAGGGTAAGAAGATTACTTATGTTGGTAATCTGCGAGATGCTTTAAATGGAGCCGGTGCCAATCCAGTAATGCAGGATTTAAAAGGTCAAACTTTATTGCCAGGCTTTATTGATGCCTGGGGCCACTTTACCCTGATTGCTCAGAACACTCTCGCTGTCAATCTGGGGTACTTTTCCAAAAATCCGCCGAAAACTACTAAGCAGCTAATAGACCGCTTGAAAGCAGAAGCAAAGCCGTTTAATGGTTGGGTTATTGGCGCAGAGTATGCAGACGCTTTTCTTACCGACGGTCCTTTAACCATTGCTCAGTTAGATGCAGCATTTCCTAATCAACCAGTATTTGTCAATAACATTTCTACCTTGACTGGGATTGTGAATACTACGGGACTAAAAAAGCTAGGATTTACCAAAGCCACTAAAGTGACACAAGGCATGCTGCCCGTTGATCCAAAGACAGGAAAACTTACTGGTGAGTTGATTGGTGATCCAAATTTCGAGGCAACAGCGAAGGTATTCGGTAAGTATTCCCAAGATTTAACGATGGAAACTTATCGCAAAGCCGAACAGATCTATGTCTCAAATGGATACACTACTGCGCAAAGCTATGAAACTACGATTCAAGATATTAGCAATATGCGCCAAGCAGTTGATCGTAATGTGATCAGCTTAGACCTGATTGCGTTGCCCACCTATGATGTGGTTGATCAATTGCTTGCAACCAATAAAAATTATCCATTTGGGGTCTATACCAAGGGCGCTGGCGGCTTCAAGGTTGCTGGAATATTGGTTTCTACAGATGGCGCGCCACAATTACGTTTGGCCTATTTCACGAAGCCTTACACTGATACCACAGGTTTTTCAAAAGATTGGCGCGGGATGGCTGTTGCTTCCCAGGATTTGGTTGATAAGTATGCCAAGTTAGCCTACGAAAAAAATATCCAGTATTTCGGTTACTCCAATGGGGATGCCGGCATTGATATGGCGCTTTCAGGAATTACCAAGGCAATAAAAGAAACGGGTATTACTGAAGACCGCAGATCAGTAATCTCACATTCCTTCTTTGTTCGTGATGATCAACTCGACCAATACAAGGCCAATAAAATCTTGCCCCAATTTATGCCTAACCACATCTGGATGTATGGGGACGTGTACAAACGGATTCTGGGGGACGAGAGAGCTAACAATATGGTTCCACTCAATTTGGCTAAAGCAAAAGGTGTGCAATTTGGACTTCATAATGACACGCCATCATCAGGGCCAAGCGCATTGTTTACGATTTGGACCGCGGTTAATCGCAAGACCTATGGAGAAGCTACTTTAGGACCTGATCAACGCATAGATCCATATACCGCTCTGCGCGGCTTTACAGCTGTGCCTGCATATCAGTACAAAGAAGAGGTATCAAAGGGCACTATTACAGCTGGAAAACTTGCGGATATGGTGATTCTTGATCGCAATCCAATGAAAGTAGACCCAATGGAAATTAAGGATATTCAGATTGTGAAGACCATTAAGAATGGTAAAGATCTTTATGGTCGCCCCTAGTTGGGTAGATTAGTACTCATGGTTGATAGACTCCTTTGTGCTGTTGCGGAGGTAGGCTCCATCAAATAAAAAACCCCAGCAATCACTAGCTGGGGTTTTATCTTTCTAGTAACTAGAAAATTTTTATTGCATTACTTCTTAGCAGCCGGAGCGCTGACAACTGCAGCAATCGCTTCTGTGTAAACCACTTTAACTTGGTCGTTTACAGCAATATCTTTCATTAAGTCAGGATTCTGAACTTTAACTTTGAAGATGTTTCCTTGAGGACCTTTTAAAGAAACGATGTTCTTAGCCGCATCAATTGCTTCAATATTAGCAGTAGCAGTAATAGTGTTAGTAGTGATCATGCCTGGCTTATCACCTTGTGGGGCAGTAGTAGTGGCAGTAGTAACTTGCTCACCAGTTGTACCTGGGTTTTTCACCTTAACCAACTCAATAGCAACAGCGAGTTCATATACAACGTCAAAACGATCACCCACTTTAATCTCAGCGAAGTTCTTTACTTCAGGGCCGGCAACGATAGTTGATTCGCCATCTTGATTCTTGAGAGTCACTGTACGGGTTGCAGCATCAATCTTGATGACTTCACCGTCATAAATGAGGGCGCTCTCTTGAGCAGCTACGGCAGCAACTGGAGCTTTTGGTTGGTTAAGAACAAAGTATGCGCCGATAGCGATAGCAGCAAGAACGACAACGATGAGTATTTTTTTCATAACAGCATTAATCCTTAATAAATTGAATCACATTACCTGTGAGTGATAGTGGGGTAATTGATAAATATGGTTGTTTTAACAATTATGGAGATTGTATTACTCATGCAATTAATCAGAATGAATTTTCAGAGCGAATTCGGCTAAAAAGGGCCTAATTTCACACTTTTTATTGATCTATCGCAATCTTCAGTCTTTTAAAAGGCACATACTTAGTAAATGGTGTCAACAGGAGCGGATATGTTTTTGAAGTTACTTTCTGGGTTTGTACTCATGGGTATGGCCTTTGCGGTTAGCGCAGTAACGCCGCAAGATTTGCTGAAATCCTATGAAGCTCAGTCTGGGAAAGCAAATTCAGCTCGCGGAGAGCAGTTCTTTAACATTCAGCATGGCAAGGAATGGAGCTGTGCATCCTGCCATGAAAATCCCCCCAATCACGACACTAAACATATTGTTACTGGAAAGCTTATTAAGCCGTTGGCACCTAGCGCTAATCCAGCACGCTTTACTGATGAAGCCAAAGCAGAGAAATGGTTTAAGCGCAATTGCAACGATGTAGTCGGAAGAGACTGTACTGCGCAAGAAAAAGCAGATGTTCTCTCTTGGCTGATGACTGTTAAATGAACCCCATCAAAATGAAAAAAACTATATTCATTAGCGCCTCTTTGCTATTGATATCTTCGCCTACGTTCGCGGGCAAAATGGCAATGCCTACCGATATGCCGGCTTCTTATGAGGCAGAGTGCGCAAGTTGTCATATGGCATATCCGCCAGCACTCTTAAGTCAGCAGAGTTGGAGGAATGTCATGTCTGGTCTATCAAAGCACTTCGGTACCGATGCTAGCGTGGATCCTAAGACCCAGACTGAGCTGACTAACTGGCTAGTGAAGAATGCGACTACTAGATCAAAGTACAGCGAGACCGCCCCAGAAAACCGCATCACCAAAACATCCTGGTTTATTCGTAAGCATGATGAGGTGAGGCCTGAGGTTTGGAAGCGCGCAAGTATTAAGAGCCCAGCGAATTGTGGCGCTTGCCATATTGATGCTGCCAATGGCGTCTTTAGTGAGAAAAATATTAAGGTCCCAGCGAAATGAATCATCCCCTGAATGACGCAGTTGGCGCTACAGGCAAAGTAAGGCAATCCATTCTGGTGTGGGATATGCCGGTGAGGGTGTTTCATTGCTTGCTGGTAATTTGTTTTACAGGTGCGTGGCTTAGCTCAGAGAGTGAGCGCTGGGCCATGATTCACTATGCCTTTGGATATACCGCATGCCTGCTAGTTCTCATTCGACTGGTATGGGGCGTCATTGGCACACGTTACGCCAGATTTAGTCAGTTCCTCAAAAGTCCTAAGGCAGTCATTGCGCACTTTATGGCAATGTTACATGGTCATCCTCATCATGATGTTGGCCACAATCCAGCGGGTGGTTTGGTCATGTTTGCGCTGATGTTACTCATATTGTTGATTGGCTTTACTGGCTATCTATCGGTTAAAGAATTTTTAGGTAACTTTGTATCAGAGGCTCATGAAGCAGTTGCCAGTTTGGCGCTTGGCTTAGTCATCATCCACATCATTGCGGCCATTGGCATGAGTCTGATCGAAAGACAGAATCTGGTCAGATCCATGGTAAATGGTAAAAAACAGGGTATGCCAGAGCAGGGGATTCGGTATCCACAATACCTGATTGGCTCCTTGATCTTTATCAGTACGCTTTACTTCTTCTATCTGATCCTGAGTGGCGGCTTGCCTAGTCTGACTCAGTAGATCGAGTCATTCTTGTCTGGGTTGATGATCGTTGTACGATAGATAGTATGAAGCTGCTGATCGCCCTTTATTTCTTCATTCTTGCAACGATTCAGCTCGGCTTGTTATTGGGTGTGTATCACTATCACCGATCTCAAAGTGATCTGAGGCCTAATCCATATTGGATGGGATCCTTAGTGGTGAGCGTTATCGCCTTATTTATTTTTGGTGGCGGGATTCTCGTTCTCAAGGATATAGAAAAGCCTGAATTTAATTTTACAGTTGCCAACTCCCTGTTTTATGTGGCGACTATTTTTCAGCTGCTATTTTGTAAATCCCTTAATGGCCCAATTAGCAAGCCCATGCAATATGGCTTTGTACTTTCTGCGCTTATTTTTGTGCCAGCTTTCGAATTTCTTCGTTTATACGGAAATTATGAACTTCGGACAGCCTTTATGTGCACCCTTGGCATCATATTTTTCTCGTGGCAGATCACTATGCTAAGACGCAAGAGGGGGGCAAGTCCCTCTCGGCAGTTGATGTATTTGCAGTACGCTACGGCCATCGAGTTAATCTTTGCTATAGCCCGTTTAGCAGTATTGGCTTCGAATACTTTTACTATTCGTCAAGTTGAGCAGATTCCACAATTGCTTATTCTTTTGACTATTGCGCAATTGGTCGTCAATACACTGTCCTATATTGCGCTTGGTGGCTATTGGGCCGAAAAGGTTGCGCTAGCGAATGCAAGATCGCAAAGCGAGAATGATGAAATTAGGTCCCTTCTGATTGAGCGTGAGAACTTAATTACCAGTCTGCTGAAGGCAAACAAGACAGCAGCAACAGGTGCCTTATCGGCCTCTATTGCACATGAATTGAATCAGCCCCTAGGCGCATCTCAGCTCAATATCCAGTTTCTACAAAAGAAGTTGTCGGATGGAAATTTGACTACTCAGCAAAATCAAGAGGTATTGACTGCATTACTAGCAGATAATCGGCGGGCAAGCAGCATTATCCAATCGCTTCGATCCATGTTTTCAGATGGGAAGATTGGGGTGGAGCGTATTGATATTGTGGAGCTGATTGAGTCCGTTCTCAAAATTACCAAGCCAGAAATTCAGGCGAAGACTATTCAAGTTGTTCTAGATCTTGGCTCACATTCTTTAATCAATGTGAATCGCGGTGAGATTCAGCAGGTGCTTCTGAATCTGATTAATAACGCCATCCAGGCTCTGAGTGAATCCACTCGATCTCCCCGAACGCTACGCATTGAAAGTCGGGATGTCCCTGGCGGAGTAAACCTACTCGTTGCGGATAGTGGCAGCGGTATCCCTGCTGCTGTTCAAGACCATCTATTTGAATTGCTCTCGAGCAGTAATAAGCGCTCCGGTATGGGCTTGGGTTTGTGGCTTTGCCAGCATATTGTCACTCGTCATGGTGGCTACATTCGTTATGAAGACTCAGCTAGTGGCGGCGCACAATTTACTGTCTTCTTGCCATCTATTCAGGGCTAAGATATTAGCTCTATAGCTAATTGCCCAAAGGCAGACCTATCTTTACATTCGCAGAATAGCTTCTCTATCAATTTCCGCTTCAATCCAAGGCTTTTATGAAAACAAAACTATCGCTTCTTGCCCTAACTATTGTCCTGATTACTGGCAATTCCGCTATTGCTGCGGGAGGCGGTGGAGTCGTTGCTGACCCGGGTGCAATGCAAGGAAAGCATTTTGATCCTAAGGGCAAAGCGCCCTCCACATTTACTGTTGAATTGCAAAACGGTTTACGTAAAACACTGCCTTTCGAAGATAAGCGCGACTTCGAAGAGTCTAAGAGGGGATTCATTGCGGCTCCTAGCTATAAAACCATCATGGCAGATGCCGGCAATGTCGCTTGGGATATGGGTAGTTATGACTTCCTCTTGCAAGGTAAGGACTTTGATAGTGTTCACCCATCGTTACAGCGTCAAGCGATTCTGAATATGGGCTACGGTCTCTATGAAGTCGTGCCAGGAAAGATTTATCAAGTTCGCGGTTTTGACTTATCCAACATCAGCTTTGTTAAAACAAATACCGGCTGGATTGTCTTTGATCCCTTAACTTCAAAAGAAACTGCTAGGGCAGCTTTAGAGTTAGTTAATGAGAAGTTAGGTAAGCGCCCAGTAGTTGCAGTGGTCTACTCCCATTCCCATGCCGATCACTTTGGTGGTGTGCGCGGCGTAGTGGATGAAGCAGACGTTAAGAGTGGCAAAGTGAAGATTATTGCTCCAGCTGGTTTTATGGATCACGCCGTAGCAGAGAACGTCTATGCGGGTAATGCCATGACACGTCGCTTGTATTTTCAGTACGGCGTTTTATTGCCACGTAGTCCATTCGGTCACGTTGACCAATCGATTGGTAAAAATACTGCAGCCGGTAACCTTGGTCTAATTGAGCCAACCATTCTGATTAATGAGCCATTCGAAAAAATGACGGTGGATGGCATAGAGATGGAATTCCAAAACACGCCCGGTACCGAAGCGCCTGCTGAGATGAATACCTATTTCCCGCAGCTCAAAGCATTCTGGGCTGCTGAAAATATTACGGGGACTATTCATAACATTTATACCTTGCGTGGCGCTTTAGTACGTGATGCTTTGGCTTGGTCCAAGAACATCAACAATGCCTTATATCGTTATGGCAATGAGGCACAAGTGATGTTTGCTTCTCATTCGTGGCCGCGCTGGGGTAATGATCGCGTGCAAGAAGTGATGCGTACGCAACGTGATAGCTATGCACATCTGAATAATGAGGTTCTTCATTTAGCAAACAACGGTGTGACCATCAATGAAGTACATAACGTCTACAAGCAGCCTGATAGCCTAAAGTCTCAATGGGCTGCACACAGCTACCATGGCTCAGAGGAGCACAATAGCCGCGCTGTTATTAATCGTTACTTGGGTTACTGGGATGCGAATCCTGCTACCTTGATCCCCTTGTCGCCAAAAGATTCTGCGCCACTCTACGTAGAGATGATGGGTGGTTCAGGCAAGATCATGGCCAAGGGCAGGCAACTCTATCAGCAGGGCAAATACCGTGAAGCAATGGAGATCGTAAATAAGTTGGTTTATGCAGAGCCAAACAATGCTGCCGCTAAAGATTTGCTAGCGGATATCTTTGAACAAATTGGCTATCAAAAAGAAAGCCCAAGCGTACGTAATAGTTTCTTAGGTGCCGCCTATGAATTGCGTCATGGCATGCCTTCTGGCGCATCACCAAAGACCAATGGCCCTGACATGATCAAGGCAATGACTACAGAGCTTTGGCTAAATGCCTTAGCCATCAGTATGGACAGTAAAAAAGCGGCCGGTATGAGGTTCACTATCAACCTCAGTACGCCAGATAACGGTGAAAAGTTTGTCGTCGAGATGAGTAATTCTGCGCTAAGTAATATCAAAGGCTATCAGGATAAAAATCCCAATTTGACTATTACCGTAAATCGTAGCGACTTAGAAAAAGTCATGGGTGGGCAAGCTACTTTTGAAAAACTATTGGCTGAAGGTAAAGCGAAGTTTGAAGGTGATCGCAAAGCATTTGAGCAACTGCGAAGCACGATGACTACCCTTACTCCAGATTTTGAATTGATGCCCGGCACAAAAGCTAAAAAGGCGCCTCCTGCCAAACCGAATAAAGATCCGTTTGAAGCTCCACCAATCGCTAATTCAGATGGAGCTTAAGTTGGGTCTTAAGTAAATATAAAAAATGGGCTCTTAGGAGCCCATTTCATTTTCCGGAAACAGTAAATACCTCAGGCCGCGAAAGCGCCACCATCTGCCAGTGCTTTGAGTTCTTGTCCTGTAATACCCAATTCCTTAAGTACCTCATTGGTGTGTTCACCGAGCAAAGGAGGGTGACGAGAAACCTGTTGAGGAGTGCCCATCATCTTCACTGCAAAGCCAATATTGGGAACCTTGCCTTCAATCGGGTGATCAATTTCCATACGCATCTGGCGATGCTGCCCATGCTCACTATCAAATGCTTGGGGGTAGGTATTAATCGGCCCAGCTGGAATGCCTGCTGCCAATAGGAGATCCACCCACTCTTCACTAGTTTTGGTGATAAATGTCTTCTCTAGCTCAGCAGCCAATATCAAGCGATTGGCGAGACGTAATGGATTGGTTCTAAAAAGTGGGTCTTCAAATAATTCTGGCCGATCAATCTTGTCGCAAAGAAGTTTCCAGAGTTTTTGATTGGTGGCGCCCATGACAAAATAACCATCAGCGGCTTTCATAGCCTGATAGGGTGCGCTCATATGGTTGGCTGTGCCCAACTTATAGGGCTCAACACCGGTGCCCCAGTATTGCGCTGTATCCCAGATCGAAAACGCCAAAGCAGAATCAAATAGGGAGGCATCAATAAATTGCCCTTCACCCGATTTAGTCTTACCAATATAGGCTGACAAAATTCCATAGACCGCAAAAAGGGCGCAACCAATATCTGCCACTGGAACACCCGCTTTCACAGGAGGACCATCTGGGTAACCTGTAACGCTCATAACGCCAGACATAGCTTGTGCCATCAGGTCAAAGCCAGGGCGATCCGCCCATGGGCCTGTTTGTCCGAATCCCGAGATGCTGGCATAGACCAGTCCTGGATTGAGATCTTTCAGGGAAAGGTAATCGATACCCAGTTTTTTCATCACGCCGGGACGATAGTTCTCGACCAAAATATCAGCGGTCTTCACAAGCTCAAAAAATACTTTTTTCCCAGCATCTGTTTTGAGATTGAGCGTTACGCTACGCTTGTTGCGATTCATATTTAGAAAGCCCATACTGTCTGAGCCCTTCATCTTGAATCCCATGGCCCCGCGAGTTTGATCTCCAGTGCCGGGCGGTTCAATTTTGATGACATCAGCACCTAAGTCCGCCAACAACATGCAGCAGTAAGGGCCGGCCATTACTTGACTTACGTCAAGAACTCGAACGCCAGCCAAGGGCAAAGGCTTGCTGATAGGTGTTTTCATCATTGTCTCAATAGTTTTTATATGTTTATATTGCAAAGTTCATTTACAGCATTGAATATAAAACAAAAAATGGAGACCGTATGATCAATCAAGCCCCCAAACGGATTTTGCGCAGATTCGCTTTCTTGGCACTGGGTATCTGTAGCACTTTGTCATTGACTGCTCATGCTCAGCAGGCCTTCCCAACCAAGCCCATTCGCTTAATTGTCGGCTTTGCTCCTGGTGGTGGCACGGATATTGTGGCTCGAGCTATTGCTCCCAAGATGAGTGAAATCTTAGGCCAAAGCGTTGTGATTGAAAATAAATCGGGTGCAGCCGGAACGATTGGTGCAGACCTCGTCGCCAAATCTAGTCCAGATGGTCACACCTTACTCATGGGCCACTCTAACTCGAATGCGATTTCTCCATTTGTTCTGAAGAATGTACCTTACAACCCAGCAACTGATTTCACGCCAATCACCTATTTAGGTTATGTACCAAACGTGTTGGTAGTTAAATCTTCTCTGCCAGTGAACTCGGTGGCGCAATTGATTTCTTTGGCCAAGCAAAACCCAGGTCAGATGACTTATGGCTCCTCAGGAATCGGTAGTACCCAGCATCTAGCGGGCGCTTTATTCTCGAAGATTGCCGGCGTAGAAATGAATCACGTGCCCTATAAAGGGAGCGGTCAGGCGATTGTGGATTTATTGGGCGGTCAAATCACAATGAACTTTGATACCTTGCCGCCAAACTTGCAGCAGATTCGTCAAGGTAATTTGAAAGCTTTGGCAATCTCTACCCCGAAACGCTTAGCCTTATTGCCGAACGTTCCTACATTTAATGAAGTGGGTATTGTTGGCTTTGATGTGACAAACTGGTATTCCGTGATGGGGCCCAAAGGCATGGATCCTGCAGTGGTCAATAAGATTGATTTAGCCGTAAAAGCAGCTACCAATGATCCGGAGATCAAGAAAACATTGGATGCTCAAGGCTTACAACCAGAAGGTCCAGCAACGCCAGCAGCCTTTAATTTGTTCCTCGCAGGTGAGTTGGCAAAGTATCAGCGCTTGGTCAAGAGCTTGAATATCAAGGCTGAATAATTGTTTTCCTGTTTTTTTATCAAACTAGCTTAGCTAATTGGGCTATAGTATTCATCAAACCCTCTCTCTTGAATGAGGGAGGGTTTTTTATTCCATGACAACAGCCATAGACTCCACCCCAGATCGTATTGCCGAAGTGCGTTTAGAGCTTCGCAATCACATTGCATATATTACTTTTGATCATATTGCTGCTCGCAATGCAATGACAGTGGGAATGTATCAAAGCCTGAAATCGATTTGCGAGGATTTGGCTAAGAGCTCTTCGGCCAGAGTTGCCATTTTGAGAGGTGCTGGCGGTAAGTCTTTTGTCTCGGGAAGTGATATCGCCCAGTTCTCTAGTTTTAGTTCTGGTGAAGATGGTATTCGTTATGAAAAGGGCATTGATACTTATCTCGCACCTTTAGCCATGTTGCCTATTCCAACGATTGCAGTTATTGATGGGATGGCGGTTGGTGGGGGTCTTGCAATTGCTAGTTGCTGCGATTTCAGAATCTCTACACCCGATGCGCGTTTCGGAGTGCCGATTGCCAAAACACTAGGTAACTGTTTATCTGCTAGCAACGTTGCCTGGCTCGTTGCGCACTTGGGTATCAATATCGTGAAGCGCATGCTCTTATTAGCAGAGTTGGTAACTGCACCCGAGCTACTTAAACAAGGTTATCTCTTGGCAACCCATCCCGCTCAAGCCCTTGAGAATGAGTCAAATCAGCTGGCTGAGCGCTTAATGAGTTTGGCGCCAATCACGCAAAAATCTAGCAAGCAAACTCTTGCACGAATCATCAAAAATAATTTACCCGATTGCAGCGATCTCATTCATGAGTGCTATGGCAGTGACGATTTTAAGAATGGCGTTGCTGCATTTTTGGATGGTAAGCCGCCCACCTGGACTGGCAAGTAATTTAAATTTCCAGACAAGCATCCAGTTTTTACAAAAACAGCTCTTGTAAGTTGTTGAGATAGCGCAATCCTTGTTCGGTTGCTTTGAGCTTGTTGGGATTGGGATCTAATAAACCTTTTTTACTCGCCTCATCCAACCCTTTTGAGACTACATTGAGTGGCAAGCCGGTACGCTCTTCAAATGTAACGGTGTCTACGCCATCAGTCAGGCGTAAGGTATTGAGCATGAATTCAAAAGGGAGATCTTTGGCCGAAATCTCTCTCGCTTCGATCAAGGCATTGCCCTTGGTCTCCATCGCTTGCATATACGTTTCTGGATGACGTTCTCGTACCTGCCGTGTAATTTTGTCGGGGAAGGAAATCTTCCCGTGTGCGCCTGCGCCAATTCCGATGTAATCACCAAAGCGCCAGTAATTGAGATTATGTTTGCACTCCTGATCTTTTTTGGCATAAGCAGACACTTCATAGCGTCGATAGCCTGAAGCCTCAAGAAGTTTCAAGTTCTGCTCAAAGATCGCATCAATCTCATCTTCACTGGGAAGCTTTGGAGGGAAGCTTGCGAAGTACGTATTTGGTTCTAGTGTTAAGTTATAAAAGGATAGATGCGGAGTCTTAAACGAGAGGGCAATTTCCATATCAGATCTTGCGGCTTCTAGACTTTGATTGGGTAAGCCAAACATGAGATCGAGATTAACGGATTTAAAGTGTTGTAGAGCAATCGCAATAGCGTGTTTGGCTTCTTCGCCATTATGGATACGTCCTAAGGCTTTAAGTTGCGCATCCTGAAAGCTCTGAATGCCTAAAGAGACGCGATTAATTCCTGCTTGAGCAAAGCCAGCAAACTTATCGGTCTCCACTGAGCCTGGATTGGCTTCCATCGTAATCTCGCAATCGGGCTCTAGGTTCACCCGTGCCCGAATGGCCGAAAGGAGTTCATTCATGCCATTGGCAGATAACAAGCTTGGCGTGCCGCCGCCAATAAAGATGCTATGCACTTGACGACCCCAGATGCGAGGGAGCTCAGCCTCTAGATCAGTAATGAGGGCCTTGATATAACGCGCTTCATCAAAGCCTTGCTTGCCATCTTTAATTTGATGTGAGTTGAAATCGCAGTAAGGACATTTCTTTTCACACCATGGAAAGTGAATGTACAAAGACAGCGGGGGTAGGGCAGTGAGTTTTGGCTGCGTAGCCAAAACAGATTTAAGCGTATTGAGCACGGATTTGGAGTTGAGTAATGAGCTCACGCAAGGCTTGGCCACGATGACTAATCTGGTTTTTCTCAGAAGGCTCTAATTGGGCAACAGTTTTGCCCAGCTCTGGTATAAAAAAGTGGGGGTCATAACCAAAGCCACGATCACCCTGAGCATTGTCAATTACTTGCCCATACCAGCGGGCTTGCACAATGAGTGGCTCTGGATCCTTGGCGCTATTGACCATCACAAGAGCACAAACATAGTGCGCTCCACGATCAGATTTGCCCTGTAAGGCTGCAACTAACTTTTGATTATTAGCCGCATTATCGCCATCAAGCCCTGCATAACGCGCTGAATGCACTCCAGGCGCTCCATCTAATGCATGGGCACAAATACCGGAGTCATCCGCGAGTGCGGGTAAGCCACTCGCAGCGCTGGCATGGCGGGCCTTAGCAAGCGCATTCTCAATAAACGTGTAGTGCGGCTCTTCCGCCGCCGGAATGCCCAACTCACCTTGAGGAATGACCTGAAAATGGAAGGGCGCCAGGAGTTCCTGAAATTCGCGGACCTTGCCAGCATTGTTAGAGGCGAGAACGAGCTTTTGCACCATCGACCTTTAAGCTTTTATTTGAAGGCTTCTTTTTGTAGCTGAGTTAAATCACGGATACCTTCTTCGGCCAGATCTAACAAAGCACTTAATTCGGTGCGGGAGAAAGCAGGACCTTCAGCAGTACCTTGCACTTCAATCATGCCGCCTTTGCCTGTCATGACTACATTCATATCGGTATCGCAAGAGGAGTCCTCTGGATAATCCAAATCCAGGACGGGAACTCCATGGTAGATGCCAACAGAAATCGCAGCAACACTATCGATGATGGGGTCAGCTTTCAGAGCACCACTTTCAAGGAGGGTGTTGATCGCATCACGAGCTGCAACATAAGCACCGGTAATCGATGCAGTTCGTGTTCCACCGTCGGCCTGTAAGACATCGCAATCTAAATGGATTGTTCTTTCACCTAACACTTTCAAATCAAAGACACTGCGCATCGCACGGCCGATCAAACGCTGAATCTCTTGTGTGCGACCAGATTGTTTGCCACGAGCGGCTTCACGGTCACTGCGAGTGTGGGTGGAGCGGGGGAGCATGCCGTACTCAGCAGTAACCCAACCTTCACCAGAGCCTTTTTTATGGGGAGGCACCTTTTCCAGGACGCTGGCTGTGCAGAGTACCTTCGTATCGCCAAATGCAATCAATACAGAGCCTTCCGCATGCTTGGTAAAAGCACGGCTGATGCTCACAGGGCGCAATTGGGATGGGGTGCGGCCACTGGGGCGGGTGATGTTGGGCTGAGTCATGGGGTGTTGTCCTAAAGATCTACAATGTCCCTATGATATCGAGCATGACTGGTTATGGCAGCGCTTCTCGCCAAGTCTCCCTAGGAGCTGGCGTAGTGGCTGATCTGCAAGTGGAATGTCGGGCTGTAAATAGCCGCTTTCTGGATTTGGGCTTTCGTCTTCCGGACGAGTGTCGCGGGGCCGAGCCTGCCTTACGAGAACTCGCTACGCAAAGCCTTTCTCGAGGTAAGGTTGAGTTTAGGGCTGCTTGGCGTGTTAATTCGGGTGCCGCTGGAGCAGCTAAAGCAAACCCCCATGCCTTGGGCGCCTTAAATAAAGACCGTCTAGATGCGCTGTATACCCTGCAAGAACATGCTCAAGTAGCCTTTCCGAATGCAGAAGCGTTGCGTATCGCTGATATTTTGCGTTGGCCCGGAATTGTTTCCGAGCCGAGGGGTGAGGAAGAAGGCTGGATTACCGCTACCGTTGAAGCTGGGCGCGCTGCTCTAGCTGCCCTAATGGATAGTCGCCATGCCGAAGGTAAGGCTTTGACTACAGTACTAAGCAATATCACTAGCAAGATGCGGGAGATTGTGAAGGTGCTTGAGCCAAAGCTTCCCCTTTACGTTTCCCAGTATCAAGAAAAACTCACCGAGCGTCTATCTGAGGCCTTAGCTGCCCAAGAGCAAGGAAAGGGTAATGGCGGGTCTGGCACTGAGCTGATGGAGCGTATCCGTCAAGAGGTTGTGCTCTATGCAGTCCGTATCGATGTGGCAGAAGAGTTTGCGCGCTTAAAGACCCATCTTCAAGTAGTAGACACCGCTTTAGCAGGCAAAGGTCCGGTAGGCAAGCGTTTGGATTTCTTGATGCAGGAATTAAACCGTGAAGCCAATACCTTGAGCTCCAAATCCGTTTCAGAGGAATGTACGCAAGCTGCTTTAGAGCTCAAGCTGTTGATTGAGCAGATGCGTGAACAAGTGCAAAATTTAGAGTAATTGATATTTAAATAATCACTATGGCTAGCCCGAAAACTAAACCCAATCTCTCGCCCGCCTATCAAGGCAGTATGCTGATGATCGTTGCGCCTTCTGGCGCTGGTAAGTCTTCTCTAGTCAATGCTCTATTGCAAGAAGACGCAGCCCTTAAGCTTTCACTTTCAACAACAACTCGCGCACCAAGACCGGGTGAAGTGGATGGCAAGGACTATCGCTTTATCAAGAGGGCTGAGTTTATTGCGGAGCGTGACCAAGGTCATTTTTTAGAACACGCTGAAGTGCACGGTAATTTTTACGGTACTTCCAAAGCCTGGATTGAGACTCAGATGAAAACCGGGCGCGATGTGATGTTAGAAATCGACTGGCAGGGCGCACAGCAGATTCGTCAAATCATTCCTGAAGTGCAGTGGATCTTTATCTTCCCACCTTCATTTGAAGCTCTAGAGGAGCGCCTGCGCAAACGGGGCCAGGATGATGAGGCCACCATTCAGAGAAGATTGGCTGCAGCGCATTTAGAGCTCCAGCATGCTCATGAAGCTGATTTCATCGTGATCAACGATGATTTTGAGCGGGCATTAATTGATTTGCGGCATGTGGTTGCAGCTAGCCGCCTGCGCTCAGGGCCGATTATGGCGCGTAACCCTGCGCTTTTGAAGCGCCTCGGAGTCTAATCAGTTATCCTATGGGTATTAAAGCTAAATTTAAGTGAGTCCAGCATGGCCCGTATTACTGTAGAAGATTGTCTAAAAACTATCCCCAATCGTTTTGAGCTGGTATTGGCCGCGACTTATCGCGCACGTCAATTAGTTCAAGGTCACTCCCCACGTGTTGAGTCCAGAGATAAAGCAACTGTAGTTGCGTTGCGTGAAGTTGCTGCTGGTGTAACCGACCGTGACATGTTGACCAAAGTACCTTTGTAATTCAGGGGTTCCGTTGTGGAGCTCCCCTTAGGCGACCCAAACACATCGGAACTCAAAGGTCAGATCTCGCCTCAAGAGATCGCTCATAGCGAAAACTCTTCCATCATCGCGACTTTGTTGGCTCAGTCGAGTCGACACCTTTTTGGCCCAACTTCTGCGCCTACCTTACCCTTAAAGCATCAAGTTGTTTCGATTGATGGATTGATTTCTAAACTGGGCTATCTCAAGCCTGATGAAGTGGCCTTGATTAAGCAAGCCTTTCATTTTGCTGATGCGGCTCACCTTGGACAGTACCGCCATAGTGGTGAGCCTTACATTACCCATCCTGTAGCAGTTGCTGAACTGTGTGCTACTTGGCGATTGGACGCATCTTCCATCATGGCAGCCTTAATGCATGATGTGATTGAGGATACGGGTTGTACTCAAGCAGACCTAGTTGGTAAGTTTGGTAGCAAAGTGGCTGAACTCGTAGAGGGCCTAACTAAGCTCGATAAGCTGGAATTCCAAAGTCACGCTGAGGCACAAGCTGAAAGCTTTCGCAAGATGTTTATGGCCATGGCGCGCGATGTTCGGGTCATTTTGGTCAAGCTTGCTGATCGTACGCACAATATGCGCACGCTTGATGCCGTCCCAATGGAAAAGCGTCGCCGAGTGGCTGCTGAGACAATTGAGATCTACGCTCCGATTGCGCACCGCTTAGGTCTCAATATCATTTACCGTGACTTACAGGACTTGAGTTTCCGTTACTCCATGCCAATGCGCTTTAGGGTGATTGAGGATGCAGTGAAGCGGGCGCGTGGTAATCGTAAAGAGATGGTAGAGAAGATTTTGCAGAACGCTCGAATGGCCTTTGCAAAAGTGAATCTCGAAGTTGATTTACAAGGTCGAGAAAAAACACTTTTTAGTATTTACAACAAAATGCGCAACAAGCAATTGAGCTTTTCTCAAGTGCTCGATGTGTATGCCTTCAGGGTCACTGTCCATTCGATTGATGAGTGCTATCGTGCGCTCGGCATATTGCATGCACTCTATAAGCCGATGCCTGGGAAGTTTAAGGATTACATTGCGATTCCTAAACTCAATGGTTATCAGTCTTTGCATACGACGCTATTGGGTCCATCCGGAGTACCAGTAGAGTTTCAGATACGTACTGGCGATATGCATGCGGTTGCTGAAGCGGGTGTTGCTGCGCACTGGGCCTATAAAGATGGTGGTCCCGATATGAGCGAGGTGCAAAACCGTGCACATCAATGGTTGCAATCTTTGATTGATATTCAGGATAGTAGTGGTGATTCTCAAGAATTCTTGGAGCACGTCAAAATTGATCTGTTCCCAGATGCGGTGTATGTCTTTACGCCGAAAGGGCAGATTAGAGCCTTGCCACGTGGCGCTACTGCTCTCGATTTTGCTTATTCCATTCATAGTGATGTAGGTAATACCTGCGTAGCAGTCAAGATTAATGGCATGCAGTTGCCCTTACGTAGCGAGCTAAAGAACAGCGATATTGTTGAGGTAGTGACATCTGCGAACTCCCAACCTAACCCAGGTTGGCTAGCATTTGTGAGGACGGGTAAAGCCCGTGCCTCGATTCGTCATTCACTCAAAACCAAGCACTATGCCGAGTCTTTGCAGTTAGGTGAACGTCTTTTGGCTAGCGCATTACGTCAGCAGGGAGTTGATGCTGGGCTACTATCGCCAGAGCTTTGGGAAAAGTTATTGCATTGGACTGGCGATAAAACGCGAGAAGAAGCTTGTGTCAACATTGCCTTGGGCCGTAGATCCTCTCAAGAGCTGGCAATTCGCTTGAAGATTTTGATTGATGATGAGGGTGGCTCTGATCAAATGCGCTTGGGCGCGGCAGATTGGGTCTCACCTCAACAAGAGATGGCTTCACACCACCATCAGCGTCAGGCTATTTTGGTGGATGGTCGCGAAGGTAATTCAATTAGCTTTCAAACTTGCTGCCATCCGATTCCGGGCGACAACATTATTGGCTATCTTGGTAAGGGTGAGGGTTTACAGGTCCACACCAATGACTGCCAAGTAGCCCTCAGAATGCTCTCCAAGGATAGTGATAAGTGGGTTGAGGTCGAGTGGGGCAAAGAGGTTAATCGGGAGTTTGAGGTGGACCTCGCGATTGATACACGCCAAGGTAAAGGCGTATTGGCTAGAGTAGCAAGTAGTGTGACTGCTGCAGACTCCAACATCATGAATGTATCCATGGATGATCGCTACAAAGAAGATGCCGTCACAATTCGTTTCACTATTCAAGTATCAGACCGTCTGCACCTCTCTAAAGTCATGCGTAGTTTGCGTGCAAACCACGATGTGATGCGTGTGACCCGCGTACGGGTTAGCTAGGCTCCTGTAAATATCTATTATCTGTACTGAATTTCCAGGATTTCAATCTCAGTTGGGCCGGTTGGCGTCTGAATTTTGACGCAATCACCTAGGCGCGACTTGATTAAGGCTTTGGCTATCGGCGATACCCAGCTAACGTGACCCAAATCTAAATTAACCTCATCGACGCCTACAATCGTGATGCTTGTCTTTTTGCCAGCATCTGCACCTTCCAAGTTCTCATAAGTAACGGTAGCCCCAAAAAAGACCTGATCGGCATCTGCTTCACCCGATTTTCGAGCCTGGTTATCGACAACTACAGCAAATTCAAGGCGCTGGTTAAGGAAGCGAATCCGGCGATCTATCTCCCGAAGTCGCTTTTTTCCATAAATATAGTCACCATTCTCGGAGCGGTCACCATTAGAGGCGGCCCAGTGGACAACCTTGACAACCTCTGGCCGATCCAGGTTTAAGAGCTGTAAAAGCTCACTTTTAATGCGCTCGTGACCGGCGGGGGTGATGTAGTTCTTCTCTTCCATGGCATAATTATGGCTGTTGCGGCTGTAGCTCAGCTGGATAGAGTACTTGGCTACGAACCAAGGGGTCGTGGGTTCAATTCCTGCCAGCCGCACCAACCCTTACAGGGCCTAGTTGAAAAACTGGGCCCTTTTTCTTTTATAGGCATTTCATCGTGGTTTTATGTAGATCCCTTATAGTTTGTCTATGAGCATTTCGGGCCCTAATTCTTTAAATTCACTCACTCCAGTGGCAGTTTGGTCGCAAGTGGATGCAACTCATGCTCAAGTTAGCTTGAGTGGTGCAGTCAATGTGTATTCCTTAGCTGGTGTGTGGAGTGAGGTTCGGAACAAGCAAAATCAGTGGTTAGGGCAAGGAAATACACAAACGTACTCATTGATTTTTGATGCATCACAAGTCAGATCTTTAGATGGATCAGCATTTGCATTTTTGATTGACGTGCAAGAAGCGCAGAACAAAGCAGGTGGACAGTTTGATATTCAAGGTTTAGATCCTAAGTATCAGCCGCTCTTACGTGAATTTGATCCTATTAATAAATTATTTCCAGCAACTTCTGTAAAACAAAAAAGAAATTTTGTTGTGAGTACTGGTATGGCTGCGCAGAATTTAATGGATGATGCCCGTGGCCTAGTGATATTTACTGGCCACCTATCAGCAGATTTAGTTTGGTCAATACGTAATGTCAGACAAGTTCGCTGGGGTGATTTTGTAAACGCTGCTGTAGAGGCGGGCATTTCCGCATTACCGATTGTTGGCCTAGTGGCATTTTTGATTGGCGTCATTCTGTCCTTTCAGGCTGCGATTGGTATGCAGCAATTCGGCGCCGTCTCATTTGTTGGGCCACTCGCTGCGCTAGGCATCGTTAGAGAGATGGGGCCACTGATTACTGCGATCTTGCTTGCAGGCCGCTCATCAGCAGCATTTGCAGCCGAGATTGGTACGATGACCGTAAACAGTGAAGTGGATGCTTTAGTTACTGGCGGCTTAAGCCCTATCCGATTTCTGGTTGTACCAAGAGTACTGGCCGGAATATTAGTAGCGCCAATATTGACCTTGTATGCCGATATTGTCAGCATTTTTTCTTCGATGCTGACAATGCAAATTTATGGCATTCCCTTTATTAATTTCTACAACGGCATGTTAGCTGCTGTCGATGTTGAGGATGTACTCTCTGGTCTTGTTAAGGCCACTCTCTTCGGTGTGGTTATCTCCGCAATGGGTTGTTTACGGGGCATGCAAACTGGTACTGGTGCGGCGGCTGTAGGCATCTCCGCAACCCGAGCAGTGGTGAGTAGTATTGTCATGATCGTATTAGTAGACGGTATCTTTGCCTACATCTCTTACAGGACAGGTTTCTGATGGATGCACTGGGTAAAGCGATTGATGTGCAAAACCTCACCGTAGGCTATGGCTCAAAAGTGCTGTTACAGAACCTGAACTTCTCTGTCAAGAGTGGTGAGATCTTTGTGATTTTGGGTGGATCAGGTTGCGGTAAATCAAGCCTCTTAAAGAATTTATTCGGCCTATATCAACCACTTGCTGGAGATGTGTTGATCGAGGGTCAAAATATCACTACCGCCCAAGGCGCTGAGCGCCAAAAAATCATGACGAGCTTTGGGGTGATGTATCAGCAGGGCGCTTTATTCGGTTCCATGAGTTTATTGGATAACGTGACTCTCTTTATGGAAGAGTACACCCAACTGACTAGAGAGCAGATGAATTTATTAGCCCGATGCAAACTGGACTTGGTAGGCTTGCTTCCATACGAAACGTATATGCCTAGCGAAATTAGCGGTGGCATGCAAAAGCGGGCTGCAATTGCCCGTGCGATGGCTTTGGATCCTAAAATATTATTTTTGGATGAGCCTTCAGCGGGTCTTGATCCGATTACGTCGGCTGATCTCGATAGTACGATTTTAGATCTTTCAAAAAACTTAGGATTTACTTTTGTGATTGTTTCTCACGAGTTAGCTAGTATTTATTCTATTGCCGACAAAGTCATCATGTTGGATAAAGATGCTAAAGGCATTATTGCCGAGGGAGATCCTAATGCATTAAGAGACAGCAGCAAAGATCCTCGGGTACACCAATTTTTTAATCGCATCATGAGCAAGGACGCAGCATGAGTAATAACTCCAACCCAAATTACTTCCGTCTTGGCATTTTTGTTCTCGCAGCAATCGGTGCATTGCTCTCCATTATCTTGATCTTTGGCTCAGGACAATTTTTTAAAAAATCATTTGTAGTTGAAACTTATGTCAAGCAATCAGTGACTGGCTTGGATGCTGGTGCGGCAGTACGCTTTAGGGGCGTCAAGATTGGACAGGTAACATTGATTGCTTTATCGGGTGACTTGTATGAGAAAGAAGTCCCGATGATTCAGAAGCAAGAGTATGTTGTGGTGAGAATGCAGATCTATGGTGATGCTATTGAGAAAAGTCACCTAGAAACATTCATTAAAGATAATTTACGTGCACGTATACGGTCAATGGGTATTACTGGCGTTAATTATGTTGAGCTAGATTTCTATCCCGGTGCTGCTCAATACTCTCCTTTGTCTTACCCTTGGACGCCCGAATATGCGGTGGTCCCTTCAATGCCCAACCAAGCGGATGAAATTATTTCCGGAATTCAAAAGTTGATTAGTTCACTCAATGGTATGGACATCGATGGAACTCAGAAGAAGTTTGATGCCTTACTGGGCAATCTAAATCAATTGATGGCTGGTGACGGCAAAAATAATGCGGGTCTGATCAATACGGTTCAAGATCTTAATGTTTTATTGGATCGAATTGCAAAAGTCACCGATAAAGATCAGCTTAATATTCTGATGCGTGAATTGGTGGCGACTATGGTTTCTTTGCGTCAAACCGTCACTAGTGTTCAGGGTGATACCACTGCAACCCTAGAGAATCTGCGTCAGGCCAGTGAGCAATTAAATGAATTTACCCGAGTCGTAAGTCAATCGCCATCTACTCTGATTTGGGGTGAGCCACCTGCGCGTATTACGCCTCCAATGAATGGAGTCCAAAAATGAAAATTCAGATGACTACAAATTTTCGCTGGATTCAGTTTGCCGCCTTTGTATTAATGGCAGCCGTATTAAGTGCATGCTCATTACCGAAAAGACCCGCATTAGAGATCAGTAGTTGGATGGTTGCCCCAGAGCGTACTGCCGCCCCCTATAAGCCGCGAAGTGATTTATGGCTCAAGATGGGTTCATCATCCACAACACCACCTTTTGACGGCAAGTCTTTGGTTTATCGCTTGGGTGATCAGCGCTATGAAAAGGATTTTTATAATACCTATTCTGCTTTACCCAATGAGATGGTTGGTAATGCGACACGTCAGTGGTTGAATAATGCCCAGATCTTCTCTATGACCGTAGGTCAGGGCAATAGCTTCTTTCCGTATTACATCTTGCAGACATCGATAGAGGAGTTTTATGGTGATTACCGTGTTCGACCAGAGGCTGTGGTAACGATAGAATTTTTCCTGACTGCAACTGATCCCCAAAAGCGCAATCCAGTGATTGGTAAAAATCGCTATACCAAGAGAGTCGTGCTGAAAGATAACACCCCCCAGGCATTGGTGCTGGGCCAGCAGGAAGCCCTGGCGCAGATTTTGAAAGAGTATGAGGTGGTACTTTATAAGTACGCTGGCAATCTGCCTCCACCTCTAGGGCAGTAGGCAATTTAGAATGACAACATCTATAAAAATATTGGAGAAGACATGGATTTAGGACTCAAAGGTAAGGTTGCTTTGGTGATGGCATCTAGCCGAGGTTTAGGTCAGGCGATGGCGGTTTCTTTGGCGCGTGAGGGTGTCAAAGTGGCAGTGACTGGCCGCAATCCCGGGGGATTAAAAAAATCAGTTGAAATGATTGAAGCTGCCGGTGGAACAGCTTTAGCTCTGAGCTGGGATCTTTCTGATGCATCCCTGATCGATAGCTTGGTGAGTAAGGTGGAGAAAGAACTGGGCCCGATTGATATCTTGGTAAACAACACCGGTGGACCTCCCCCGACGTTAGCGGTAGGGCAAGATCCCGCTTTGTGGCAAAAGAGTTTTAACGATATGGTTCTATCACTCATCAGCATCACCGATCGAGTTCTACCAGGAATGCGTCAGCGTAAATGGGGTCGCATTATTACCAGCACCACTTCAGGTGCTATTGCCCCCATTAAGAATCTCGCTATCTCCAATACTTTGCGTGCTGCATTGCTGGCTTGGTCTAAAACCTTATCTGCAGAAGTAGCGGCTGATGGAATTACCGTGAATGTGATCATGCCAGGTCGCGTAGCAACTGATCGTTTGCGTCAGTTAGATGAAGCACGTGCCCAACGTGAAAATGTGAGCTATGAATCTGTTGTGCAAGCTAGCTTGAAGCAAATTCCGATGGATCGTTACGGTGATCCGCAGGAGTATGGAGATACCGCGGCGTTTTTGGCTAGTCAAAATGCCTCCTACATTACTGGCTCAGTGATTCGTGTAGATGGTGGCCAGATTCAGGCGATCTAAAGTAGTGTTAACCAGCTTTCTGCGGGCTACTCAGCGAGACCTTCGATCTAATGAACTAGTCGCACTATTGGTCGCACTGACGCTCTCGGTGGCCGCCTTATCCAGCGTGAGTTTCTTGGCTGACCGGATGCAGCGAGCCTTTCAGTTCGATGCACGCCAGCTGCTTGCTGCGGATCTATTAATCGTTTCTGATCAGCCACTGCCCGAGCGCTTCATTCAGGAAGCCAAGGGGCGACGGCTGAGCTTGGCCCAAACCATTGTCTTTCCGAGTATGGCCACAGTAGGGGCGCAAAGTAAGTTGGCTTCCCTTAAGGCTGTGAGTTCTGCCTACCCCTTACGCGGTAGCTTGCAGGTGTCACCTTCATCAGTCGGCGCAACTCCAGCAGTGGGTTCGGTCTGGGTGGATCCCGCAATGCTCAATTCGCTAAAGGCAAATGTTGGTGACCAGATGCTATTGGGTGATAAGACATTTCTTATTAGCGGCATTTTGGAACGCGAGCTCGATCGGGGTGCTGGCTTTATGAACTTCGCGCCACGCGTGATGATGTCGCTAGATGATTTACCAGCCACAGGTCTGATTGGTCTCGGTAGTCGCGTAAGCTATCGACTTCTTCTGGCAGGCAATGATTCGTCTATCTCTGATTATGCGCAGTGGGCAACGCAATCGATTGCATCCGAAAGTCTGCGAGGATTGCGGATTGAGACCTTGGAAAATGCGCAGCCTGTCATGCGTAAAACCCTCGAGCGGGCTGAGCGCTTTTTAGCCTTGGTTGCTTTACTAACAGCCATGGTAGCTGCGGTTGCGATTGCCTTGTCAGCACGTCGTTATGTTTTAAAGCAGGCCGATGTTTGCGCGGTCATGAAATGCCTTGGCGCAAGCCAAAAGACGATTCTAGTGAATCAAGTCAAGATATTGGGCGCTCTGTGTATATTGGCTGCTGTGATGGGCGCTACGATTGCTTATGGCGTTCAAGAGATATTGATTGGGATCTTGGGTAATCTAATATTGGCTAATTTACCCGCACTCTCACTCTGGCCTTTGGTCTGGAGCATTTTGTTTTCCTCCTGTCTGCTAGTTGGCTTTGCTGGGCCACCTTTATTGAGTTTGGTCACGATTTCACCGGTGCGACTGATTCGCAAAGAGTTGGGTTCGGTGAACATCAAGGTGCTGTGGGTTGCGCTCTTTGGGTTGAGTACTTGCCTTATCTTGATTGCGCTTGCAGCTCAAGATTGGAAGCTAGCCTCTTGGGTTGCCGCTAGTTTTGGCTTAGCCCTTGTACTCTTTGCTGCAGTTTCTTGGTCATGTCTAGTTTTACTGAAGCTCCTGTTCTCTAGGTGGAGCAATCATCACTTCGCGCTACGCTTTGCACTTACAGTTCAAGCACGTCGCTCTGGCTTTGCAGTCATGCAAATTACGGCGCTAGGTATTGCCTTGATGGCCTTATTGCTCATTCTCTTGCTCCGACAAGATTTATTGGCTACTTGGCAGGGCAATATCCCAGTCGATGCACCCAATCGCTTCATGATTAATGTTCAGGAAGATCAAAAGTCTAGTATCACTCGCTCACTACTGGATGCGGGAGTAGCAAAGCCGAGTTTTAGCCCCATGGTTCGTGCGCGCTTAGTTGAGGTGAATGGAAAGACCATTGGACCCAATGACTACATTGATGACAATGCGCGCCGCTTAGTTGATCGAGAATTCAATCTCTCGTATACCGAGCAGTTGCCTGAGGGTAATCGGATTACTTCCGGTAAATGGCTTGAAGGCAGCGCGCCGCAAGTTTCTTTAGAGGCGGGGATTGCGAAGACTTTGAAGTTAAAGCTGGGTGATCAAATGACCTTTGAGCTTGCTGGTGAAAAAGTTACTGCGCCTATTACCTCTTTGCGTAAGTTGGATTGGGGTTCGATGAAGGTGAATTTCTTTGTCATCATGCCGCCCGCAGCGCTCGCAGAAATGCCCCAGTCTTGGATTACTTCGTATTATCAAAGTACTGCAATTGAAGGTTTGGATTATCAACTTGTGCAGGCCTATCCCAATCTCACCATCGTGGATGTCGGAGCATCGCTAAAACAAATCCAGGATGTGCTGGATAGACTGTCTTCTGTATTAGGCCTCTTGTTCGCTTTCACTATTGCGGCGGCAATTTTAGTTTTAGTGGCTGCGATAGCGGCAACCCAAGATGAACGTTTCAGGAGCGCAGCCTTGTTAAAAGCAGTAGGTGCATCGCGCTATCTACTGGGGAAGATTGCATTAGCCGAGCTCCTGATTATTGGAGTGCTTGCAGGAACTTTGGCTGGACTCGCTGCTGGAATTGCAGCATGGGCACTTGGCCGTTTTGTATTGGAGATTGAATTCAATGCGTTTGTGCAGTCATTGGCGATGGGTATCGGCTTTGGGGTAATTGCCTGCCTATTGGCGGGTTATCGCTTTCAGAGAAGAATTCAAACCGCTACTGCAATGGAATGTTTGCGTGAGATCTAACTCGACTGAGAGTCTAGGTCTACTTAATTGAGCTTAACTAAGTTCTTCGGTAATTCCACTAAACGCGTTCCACTTAAACGGTCTGGCAGACTTTGACGTAGTAGAGGTTTAACACGATCTAAGTAAATACTGAGTGGCCACAGAAATAAAGCAACTGCAAATAGCATTTCAATAATCTGCCATTTTTGCAGCTCGAACAACCACTGCAAAAGTACGCAAGGCACTAGCCACAAGGATCCAAAAAAATAACGCCAAATCGCTTGCTTGCGAGTCAGGTTGTATCCGCCTGGGCCAATCATGCGTACTCGCCATGTTTGCATCGCTAGTGTCTGTCCTGACTTAGTCCAATACCAAGCAAAGTAAATGCCCAGAACGGCATAGAGATAGAGAAAGGTGAGCCAGCTTGGCAGAGATGCGCCAAACACAATGCCTAATCCTAAATTAGGAAGGAGAAAGGTAAGGGCAATGACGCCTAATAAAACCAATTGCTCATAAAGAATACAAGAGACCCGTCGCCAAAATTGTGGAGCTGGGAGCAGGTTTAATTCAGCGGGGCTAATCACGACTTAGGGATTATTTGAGCCGCTATCAGTGCTCGTGTTTGTTGCTGGAGACTCTGAGGCTGGAGTGCTACCGGCTGCTGGAGGTGGCGCTAAGTTCGATTTTTGTTTAATCGGATGCTGCTGCAAGGTTGGTGCGTTTGCAGCTGTCGGCTTTTTCTTATTAACCTCTGCTTGGGCTAACTTCTTCTTTTGCTCATCACTCAGTTTTTGATATGCACTCCAAGCTTCTGCTTTTTTCTCAGCAGGGAACTTGAGACTACTTAAGTAGTTTTCACGTGCAAGCCGGCGTTCTTTTTGTGAGAGCTTAGACCATCCGTTCATGCGGGCTTGCAGTCGCTGTTGATCAGTCTCACTCATTTTGGGATATAGATTGGCAACCTGTATCCATTTTTTGCGGCTGTCTGGGAGCATGTAATCCCAATCATCTTCCAGTGGAGCTAGGATTTTTTGTTGTTCTGGTTTAAGGTTTTCCCAAGTGCCATCCGGTTTTTTCTCTGGGATGCCAGTAGTTTTTCCATGGGCAGCTGCCGATGTTTGAGCAAATACGTCTGAGCTTTGTACCGACCCTAGGGCGCCAATCACCAGCATCATGCTGATGCTCAGTGAGGCGCTCAAGGACCGTCGATTTTTTAGCATGCGCTAACTGAGCTCGCTATGTCACTTACGATGGAGTCTTAACTGAGCTAAGACTATCTTGATCTGATTCCGATAAAGGACCATTTTTGAGGAAGCCCAAAAAGCCGCTATCAGCATACGCATCTGGAGGGACATCATCAGTTAGGAGGGCGACATCTAGCTCGGCAATGTCATTGATACGGGAATCCTGCTGCCATTGGGCGATACCAATGAGGCCAAATACTAATACGACTAGTGGGGCAACCCAACCCACGTTATCCCAGAATGAACGTGAGCCAGAAGACCAGCTTCCGCTAGAACTCGCTAAAACATGCTGAGCAATGCGTACTTTTTCTGGTTTTTTGACAGAAAGGGCTTTGATGCGCGCTGCATATAGACGATCTTTGACTCCAGCTGGCAGGGATTGGGATCCTTGGCGGAGCAGGGCGGCGGCAGTCAGACCAAATTGATCTGCTTCTCTTGTGCTGAGAGTGTCTTCGTTGCGGTTCACAGGGTAATTCCTTTTAATTTCAATGCTTTAGCTAGAGCCTGAGTGGCTCTTGAGCAGTGGGTTTTGACGCTTCCCTCGCTACAACTCATCGCTAGGGCAGTTTCAGTAATACTCAGCTCATCCCAATAACGCATCAGGAAGGCTTCTCGTTGACGGGCAGGCAATTTTGATATTTCCGACTCTAGAGCCTGTAATAGCTGACTACGTTCAAGCTTAAATGCACCATCTTGGTGAATTTCACTATCATCCGGAGCTGAGAGGGACTCTAGGGGGTCAAAATCATCGCTTTCATCCGATTTCTTGCCCATATTCGAGAATAGGGTGACCCAGGTATTGCGAACTTTTTGACGTCTAAACCAGTCGTGAATACGGTTTTGCAGGATTCTAGTGAAAACCAGAGGTAATTCCGCTGCAGGGCGGTCGCCATATTTTTCTGCCAACTTAATCATGGCGTCTTGAACAATGTCTAAGGCCGCATCGTCATCTCGCACAGCATAGACCGCTTGCTTGAAAGCGCGCTGCTCAACACTGCTCAGAAAGTCAGAAAGTTCTTGGGGTGAAGCCATTCAGTAGATTAGACCTGAATCAGAGGGAATTCGTCTATTTTAGGGGATTGCTATAGAATATAGGGCTTACTACCTAGAATCTCATTCAAGAAGTGGTTTTTTCCGGTAGCAGCGCCGTTCGAACTCAGGCCACAAGCAAGAGACAGAACAGACCAAACAATTTTTTGCCGAAAATTGCAAAGGACGAAAGAAAATGAATACAAGCAGCGCCGAATTTTTAGCTACTAAAGCTAACCAAGACACAGCAAATGCAAATCCCGTAGCGACTCCGCCAGAAATGATTGGTGCTGAGATGCTGGTGCAAGCTTTGCACAAAGAGGGTGTTGAATACGTTTGGGGTTACCCAGGCGGTTCTGTTCTCTTTATTTACGATGAAATTTTTAAGCAGGACAAGTTTGAGCACATTCTTGTTCGCCATGAGCAAGCAGCAGTTCATGCGGCCGATGGCTATGCGCGCGCAACCGGTAAGGTTGGTGTTGCCTTAGTAACTTCAGGCCCAGGCGTAACCAATGCGGTTACCGGAATTGCGACTGCTTACACTGATTCGATCCCGATGGTGGTCATCAGCGGCAACGTACCAACCTATGCGATTGGTGAAGATGCTTTCCAAGAGGCTGATACCGTAGGTATTACTCGCCCAGTGGTCAAGCACAACTTCTTGGTAAAGGACGTGAAAGATCTCCCTTTAGTAATTAAGAAGGCTTTCCATATTGCGCAGACTGGCCGTCCAGGTCCAGTATTGATTGATATCCCTAAGGATGTATCTGCAGCTAAAGGACCCTTCGTCTACCCAGAAACATTGGAGATGCGTTCATACAACCCAGTAGTCAAGGGTCATAGTGGGCAAATTCGTAAAGCCGTTTCTTTATTGCAAGAAGCTGAGCGCCCATTTATCTATACCGGTGGTGGCGTGATCTTGGCTGATGCCGCTCCAGAATTAAAAGAGTTTGCTGACTTGCTGGGCTATCCCGTAACCAATACCTTAATGGGTCTTGGTGGTTTCCCAGGCACTAGCCCTCAGTTTGTGGGCATGCTTGGTATGCACGGTACGTATGAAGCCAATATGGCGATGCAGCACAGTGATGTGTTGATTGCAGTTGGCGCACGTTTTGATGATCGTGTGATTGGTAATACCGCTCACTTCGCAAGTCATCCGCGTAAGATTATTCATATTGATATTGATCCATCCGTAATTTCCAAGCGGGTGAAAGTGGATGTACCTATCGTTGGCAATCTCAAGGAAGTGTTACAAGAGATGACGGCTCAGCTGAAGGCTGCTGGCCCACGTAAGAATGATGCTAAGCTGGCGGCATGGTGGGCACAGATTAATGAGTGGCGTAAAAAAGATTGCCTGAAATACGACGAGGCATCGCAAATCGTCAAACCTCAGTACGTAGTTCAAAAATTGTGGGAACTCACTGGTGGTGATGCATTCATTACTTCTGACGTTGGTCAGCATCAAATGTGGGCTGCGCAGTTCTATAAGTTCGATAAGCCACGTCGTTGGATTAACTCTGGCGGTCTTGGCACTATGGGTGTTGGTTTGCCATATGCCATGGGTATTAAGAAAGCATTCCCAGATCAAGATGTATTTGCCATCACTGGTGAAGGCTCTATTCAGATGTGCATTCAAGAGCTATCCACTTGCAAGCAATACAACACGCCCGTGAAGATCGTCTCTTTGAATAATCGTTACCTTGGCATGGTTCGTCAATGGCAAGAGTTAACTTATAACAAGCGCTATTCCAGTTCTTATATGGATTCATTGCCTGATTTTGTGAAGTTGGCAGAAGCCTTTGGACATGTGGGTATGCGCATTGAGAAGAAGTCTGATGTTGAAGGCGCTCTCAAAGAAGCAATTCGTTTAAAAGATCGCACAGTATTTATGGATTTCCAGACAGACCCAGAGGAAAACGTTTGGCCGATGGTTCAAGCGGGCAAGGGTATTACTGAAATGCTTTTGGGTAGCGAGGACCTCTAATGCGACATATTATTTCTATATTGATAGAGAATGAGCCGGGGGCATTATCCCGTGTGGTTGGCTTATTTTCTGCGCGAGGTTACAACATTGAAACTTTAAGCGTTGCACCTACCGAAGATCCATCTTTATCACGCATGACGATTGTCACGATTGGCTCTGAGGATGTCATCGAGCAAATTACGAAACACTTAAATCGCTTAGTTGAGGTGGTGAAGGTTTTTGATTTGACTGAAGGCCCTCATATCGAGCGTGAGCTCATGATGATCAAAGTGCGCGCAGTAGGTAAAGAGCGTGAAGAATTGAAACGTACAACGGATATTTTCCGTGGTCGCATCATCGATGTGACTGATAAGAGTTACACCATTGAATTAACTGGTGATGGCGCCAAATTGGATGCCTTCATTGATTCGATTGATCGTGCATCGATATTGGAAACCGTCCGTTCGGGTGGTTCTGGTATTGGGCGCGGTGAACGCATTCTGAAGGTTTAATTTTTTAACTAATTACTGCATTAACTACATTTTCAAAACAAGGAAAGAGCATGAAAGTTTTTTACGATAAAGACGCCGATTTGTCCCTCATTAAAGGCAAAAAAGTAACCATCATTGGTTACGGTTCACAGGGTCACGCACACGCATTGAATCTCAAGGATTCAGGCTGTAATGTGACTGTTGGTTTGCGTAAGGGTGGCGCTTCTTGGAGTAAGGCTGCAAATGCTGGCTTGACAGTAAAAGAAGTTGGCGAAGCAGTTAAAGATGCTGACGTAGTCATGATGCTTTTGCCTGATGAGCAAATCGCTGATGTATATAGCAAAGAAGTTCACGGCAACATCAAGCAGGGCGCTGCACTGGCATTCGCTCACGGCTTTAACGTTCACTACGGTCAAGTTCAGCCACGCGCTGACTTAGACGTGATCATGATTGCTCCTAAAGCACCAGGTCACACTGTGCGCGGTA
Organism: Polynucleobacter sp. Nonnen-W13; assembly: GCF_018881735.1. Classification (NCBI taxonomy): domain Bacteria; kingdom Pseudomonadati; phylum Pseudomonadota; class Betaproteobacteria; order Burkholderiales; family Burkholderiaceae; genus Polynucleobacter; species Polynucleobacter sp. Nonnen-W13. Next base: position 774,862 of record NZ_JACVPU010000001.1, read on the forward strand.
CTTACTCTCAAGGCGGCGGTGTTCCTCATTTGATCGCTGTGTATCAAGATAAATCAGGTTCAGCTCGTGATGTTGCTTTGTCATATGCAACAGCGAATGGTGGCGGTCGTGCTGGCATTATTGAAACGAACTTCCGCGAAGAAACTGAAACTGACTTGTTTGGTGAGCAGGCTGTTCTTTGTGGTGGCGCAGTAGAGTTGATTAAAGCTGGCTTTGAGACTTTAGTCGAGGCTGGTTATGCTCCTGAGATGGCTTACTTCGAGTGCTTGCATGAGCTCAAGTTGATTGTTGACTTGATCTACGAAGGTGGTATCGCCAACATGAACTACTCAATCTCCAACAACGCTGAGTACGGTGAGTATGTCACTGGCCCACGTGTTGTGACTGAAGATACTAAGAACGCAATGCGTCAGTGCTTGAAAGATATTCAGACTGGTGAGTATGCAAAGAGCTTCATTCTGGAAAATAAAGCAGGTGCACCTACTTTGATTTCACGTCGTCGCTTGAATGCTGAGCATGACATCGAGGTCGTTGGTGCAAAGTTACGCGCCATGATGCCTTGGATTGCCAAGAACAAATTGGTTGACCAGACTAAGAACTAATCAGCAGTAACTTAAAAAGGCTCAGAACAAAGATGATGTATCCGCACCCCATTATTGCGAAAGAAGGTTGGCCGTATTTGGCATTAGTGGGGGCTGTTACTTTGCTAGTCCACTATCTTGGTGGCATTGCATGGTCATGGCCTTTGTGGATCATCTTCGTCTTTGTTCTGCAGTTCTTCCGCGATCCGCAGCGTATTGCTGCCTTAGGTCGTGATCTCGTGTTATCTCCTGCCGATGGCCGTATCGTCGTAGTTGAAAAAGCGAATGATCCTTATGCGGGTCGTGAAGCTTTGAAGATTAGTGTTTTTATGAACGTATTTAACGTTCACTCCAACCGTAGCGCAGTCAATGGTGCGGTAAAAGAGATTCAGTATTTCCCTGGCAAGTTTGTCAATGCCGATTTAGATAAAGCCTCTACCGAGAACGAGCGTAACGCTGTTGTGATCGATGCCAACGGTCAAATCGTGACACTAGTTCAGGTTGCAGGTCTGATTGCTCGTCGCATTCTTTGTTATATCCACGTTGGCGATAGACTAAAAGCGGGTGAGCGTTATGGCTTTATTCGCTTTGGTTCCCGTGTCGATGTATATTTACCATTAACGGCTGAGCCTTTAGTCAGCGTTGGCGATAAAGTTTTTGCTACGAACACTGCATTAGCTCGCGTACCTGGCTTAGATTAATTAAGCCGTTTTAACTAGGAACATTCTTTGCCTACATTTCGCCGTCGTGGCCGTATCGATCGTAGTCGCTTAGTCAACTCTCGTACTGATCGCACTCAAGATGAGTGGGCAGAGGACTTGGGTGATGGGATTGATTTTGAAGTGGAAGAGTTGCACGTAGACAAGCCACGTAAACGTAGCAAAGGCATTTACTTGCTTCCCAATGCTTTTACTACCGCAGCCTTATTTTGCGGTTTCTTTGCCATCGTCAATGCGATGAACCACCAGTTTGAAATGGCCGCTATTGCCATCTTTGCATCTTTAGTTTTGGATGGTATGGACGGTCGCGTTGCTCGCATGACGAATACCCAAAGTGCCTTCGGTGAACAGTACGACTCTTTGGCTGATATGGTGTCTTTTGGTGTGGCGCCAGCCTTAGTTGCTTACGAATGGGCTTTAAAAGACTTGGGTAAGTGGGGTTGGTTAGCTGCTTTTACCTACTGTGCGGGAGCAGCCTTGCGTCTAGCGCGCTTTAACGTCAATACTGGTGTAGTGGACAAGAAATTCTTCCAAGGTTTGCCTAGTCCTGCCGCTGGCTCCTTAATAGCTGGTTTTATTTGGCTGGCTGATGACAATAAGATCCCGGTGCGCGACAGTGCCATCCCTTGGATTACTTTCTTTTTAGCTGTTTATGCTGGCTTGACCATGGTATCTAATGCCCGTTTTTACAGTGGTAAGGCTTTGGATGTGCGCTACCGCGTACCTTTTGGCGTCATGGTTCTGATGATTCTGACCTTTGTTCTGATTTCGTCCAACCCGCCCTTAACCTTGTTCGGCCTCTTTGTGGTGTATTCCATCTCGGGATATGTCATTTGGGCTTGGGAGCACCTGAGCGGCCGTCGTTTTAGCTAATTTGGAATATTTAGGTTATATTTAATCCATGTTGATGAATTTCTCACTTCCTAACTTGCTTCTACTAGCACTAAGCCTACAGCTTGGGGCAGGTAAGGCCTGAGTTAATGAGATTAAAGTAATTCATTAGCCACGACATACCAGCCCCAGCAAATTGCTGGGGTTTTTGTTTTTAGGATTAGTCATTAGTAAACATGAATCAGCAGTAAGCATAATGAAGCAATATTGAACCGGAGAGTAGTGATGAGCGACAAAGTAATCATTTTTGATACCACCTTACGTGATGGTGAACAATCACCTGGCGCCTCCATGACTAAGGACGAGAAGGTGCGCATTGCTCGTCAGCTGGAACGTCTTAAGGTTGATGTGATTGAAGCTGGTTTCGCGGCGAGCTCTGAAGGTGATTTTCAGGCAATCTCTGCAGTAGCAGCAGCTGTGAAGGATTCGATTGTCTGCTCACTCGCACGCGCTAACGATAAAGATATTACTCGGGCTGCTGATGCATTGAAGGCTGCTAATGCAAAACGGATTCATGCATTTTTGGCAACTAGCCCATTACATATGGCAGTGAAGTTGCGCATGTCTCCAGAAGAGGTTTTGGAGCAGGCTAAACGTTCCATCCGTTTTGCAAGAAATTTGGCTGAGGATGTGGAGTTCTCAGCAGAGGACGGCTATCGCTCAGAAATGGATTTCTTATGCAGAGTCGTTGAAGGAGTGATTAACGAGGGTGCTACCACCATCAATATTCCGGATACCGTAGGCTACGCCACTCCAGAGTTATATGGTGAATTCATCAAGACCTTGCGCACCCGAGTGCCCAACTCGGATAAAGCGGTATGGTCGGTGCATTGTCACAATGACTTGGGTATGGCAGTTGCCAACTCCTTGGCTGGCGTCAAAATTGGGGGTGCACGTCAAATTGAGTGCACCGTTAACGGCTTGGGTGAGCGTGCAGGCAATACAGCATTAGAAGAAATTGTCATGGCCTTGCGTACGCGTAAGGATTATTTCGACATGGTGTGCGGTATCGATGCCACTCAAATTGTTCCTGCATCGAAGTTGGTCTCGCAAATTACTGGCTTCGTTGTTCAGCCGAACAAGGCAGTTGTTGGTGCCAACGCGTTTGCACATACTTCAGGAATTCATCAAGATGGCATCTTAAAGAATCGTGACACCTACGAGATCATGCGTGCGGAAGATGTGGGTTGGTCTGCCAATAAGATCGTGCTCGGCAAGTTGTCTGGCCGCAATGCTTTCAAGCAGCGCTTACAAGAATTGGGTATTGCAATTGAAGCCGAAGCGGATTTGAACGAGGCTTTTGTTCGCTTCAAGTCATTAGCCGATCAAAAATCAGAAATCTTTGATGAGGATATTATTGCCATCATGTCGGATTCTGCTGCAGCTGAAGAAGGTGAATTTTATAAATTTATTTCCTTAAGTCAGCATTCTGAAACAGGTGAGCGACCAAAGTCTAAAGTGACTTTTCGGGTTGGCGACAAAGAGGCAAGCTCCGAGGCTGAAGGTAATGGCCCAGTGGATGCGAGTTTGAATGCCATTGAACAGATCGTGAAGAGCGGGGCAGAGCAATTGCTTTACTCTGTCAATGCCATCACCTCAGGCACTCAATCCCAGGGCGAGGTTACTGTCAGACTTGCAAAGGGTGGACGTATCGTGAATGGCGTTGGAACTGATCCGGACATCATTGCAGCTTCAGCCAAAGCCTACTTGTCAGCGCTGAATAAATTGCATGATCCTAGTCAAGCTAAGCTCAATGCGCAGATGACGCCTTAAGAAATTCTCGGCGACATCGGTGGCTTTTGCATCGCGCCTCTTATTTATTAAGGTCTGTGCTCTTGTAGTACTTAGTGCCTTTGCCAGTAATTTCTGCCGCAATGCCTGAGTCTGTGAGCTGGTACATCAATACCCCTGGCGCCACTGTAGTGGCATCTTGGTATGCGCCACCATTTGCCTCATACTTGGCTGCAGCAGTAACTTGACCGCCAAATGTCCATCCAGAATTGACGAAGTCATTCAGTGCGGCCTGTGTTTGAAAAACAAAAATATTTTGGAAGGACTTAATTCCAAGGCCCAAGCCAGCCTGAACCTCTGCCATATTCATATAGATCGGCTTAGCACCATCTTTTTGGATAACGACACCGCTACCTGTGCCTCCACCAGCAATCAATATCTTCATGCCGAAGTTGCTGAAGGTCGCGTAGCCAACGGATTTCTCAATTAACTCTTTTGCCTTAGGTTGGGCTTGATACAGAGCCTTTAAGATCTCCTCTCTCTTATTGAGGATCTCTTGGCGTTGCTGGGCTACAGTTTTATCGGCAGCAAATGGATTGGAAAACTGTGCGTAGACCAGTGTGGGCAATAGGGCTAATAGACCACAGGCTAATGCTTGGACAAATTTAGTGCGCATGGATTTTTTCCTTTGCTGCATTTTCGCAATGAATGAATTCCATCTTTATACTCCTACAAGCCCTCTTGTCCAATAAGTACCCAATATGACTCTGTTCACTCGCTGCTTCTTTGTTCTCCTCATACTTTCATTGCTAGGCTGTGGCAGTTTGCAGCGCAAAGCAGCAGTGCCATCGCAGCAGATGGGTCAAGCACACATTGCGGGTCTGACTGGTGTGCGCTATATGGTGGCCAGTCAATCCAGCGTGGATCAGATGGCTGTGGATATTCAGGCGGGATTTAAGGTGAGGGATGAAAAAACCTTAAATACACCTGCGAATTATTTATCGCTCTCTGGTGGCGGTGATGATGGTGCATATGGCGCTGGACTATTAATAGGGTGGGCGGAGCGCGGCGATCGCCCGCAATTTAATTTAGTCACTGGCATCAGTACTGGCGCATTAATTGCCCCATTTGCATTTATGGGGAAAGAGTATGACCCAGTCTTACGTGATGTTTATACAAAATATGGCCCACAGGATATCTTCATTGAGCGTGGGTTGATCTCTGGCATTTTGAGTGATGGCCTATCTGATACGACCCCCTTATTTCAACTCATTTCAAAATACATTGATCAAGATTTTCTGAAGAAGGTGGCAAATGAGTACACCACCAAAAACCGCTGGCTTTTGATTGGGACAACGAACTTAGATGCAGGCGTACCCGTAGTTTGGAACATGGGCAAGATTGCCAGTATTGGCACTCCAGAGGCCTTAGAGCTTTTTAGAAAAGTCATGCTGGCATCCGCATCGATACCAGGGGCATTTTCACCAGTCATGTTCGATTTTGAGGTTTCTGGGCAAAGCTTTCAGGAGATGCATGTGGACGGTGGTGCCATTACTCAGGTGTTCCTCTATCCCAGCGCCTTATCTCAGCGTGCTCAAGATTTGAAACTGAAGCTACAGAAACAACGAAATGCCTACATTATTCGCAATGCCCGTTTGGATCCTGAGTGGCGCGAGACCGAGCGGGGCACCCTGAGCATCATTCAGCGGGCAATTTCTAGCATGATTCAGACTCAGGGTATCGGGGATTTGTACCGCATTTATCACACCACTCAGCTTGATGGAGTCAGCTTCAACCTGGCTTTTATTGGGCCAGACTTCAAATTTCCGCACAAGACTGAGTTTGACACTGCCTATATGCAGGCTCTTTTTGAATACGGCTACAAACAAGGCCTTGGTGGCAAGGAGTGGCAAAAGTACCCACCAGGCTATAAGAGGGGATTTGATGGGGAATTGCCTAAAAAATAGGCATTTATAGTGATTTTTATCATCTTTTTCATATAAATCAAGGGCTTGCCTTGATCTCTGCTGCCCAGCCCTGGTTTGAGTGCCTAGCTCTAGAGCTAGGGATTTAAGGCGGATCTGCTACAATTCGAGGGCTTTGATTTGTAAAGCTTTTTTGTTTTATTTGATTAATAAATGCACGACACAAATTGGGTGAAAGCTCAGGTGATCGCAAGTAAGGAGTATGAAAATGGCAGTTGCTGATATTAAAACGGCGGAAATCGTCAAAGATAACGCGCGCAGCGCAAACGATACGGGTAGCCCTGAAGTTCAAGTTTCATTGCTAACAGCCCGAATCAATGAATTAACCCCCCATTTCAAAGCTAACGCTAAAGATCATCACAGCCGTCGTGGCTTGTTGAAGATGGTCTCACGCCGTCGCCGCCTTTTGGATTACCTCAAAGGCAAGGATTTGGGTCGCTATCGCGCATTGATCGAGAAATTAGGTCTCCGTAAGTAATTCTTATCGGTATTGCAATGCCATCTATCTTAGGGTTGTTTCGTCACAGAATCAGTCTTAAGCAGATGGCATGTTTTTTGAGCGCTTCAAGATTATTTGTGTAGGGGATCGTGTCATTCCAATGAGTTTCTGGGTTGAAGAACCTAGTGCCTCCCTGGAATGGCATCCCTTGTGATCTTCAAACGCTCCAGTGTTGTCGTGACACTGCTTTATCCCACGACAAGCGTGAAATCCATGTGGCTTTTACGTGAACAATTTGGAGAAGATCAGAATGACTATGTTTAAAAAAGCAGTAAAGACGTTTCAATGGGGTAATCATCAGGTAACAATGGAAACAGGCGAGATTGCTCGTCAAGCTGGTGGTGCTGTAATCGTTAACGTGGATGACACAGTAGTAATGGGTACAGTAGTTGCCTCTAAATCAGCTAAGCCTGGACAGTCATTTTTCCCATTGACTGTTGACTACTTAGAAAAAACTTACGCAGCAGGAAAAATTCCTGGTGGCTTCTTCCGTCGTGAAGGTCGTCCATCAGAGGGCGAGACATTGATCTCCCGTTTGATCGATCGCCCATTGCGCCCATTGTTTCCAGAAGGCTTCTTGAACGAAGTTCAGGTAGTAGTTCATGTGTTGTCGATCAACCCCGACGTTCCTGCAGATATTCCTGCATTGATCGCTGCATCTGCAGCTTTGGCTGTTTCAGGTATTCCATTTGCTGGTCCAGTTGGCGCGGCACGTGTTGGTTACGCTAATGGTCAATACCTCTTGAACCCAACTCGTACAGAGCAAGCTACTAGCGAAATGGATTTAATTGTTGCTGGTACACAAGCTGCGGTGTTGATGGTTGAGTCAGAAGCCAATCAGTTGTCAGAGGAAGTGATGTTGGGCGCCGTTGTTTACGGTCATGACCAAATGCAAACCGCGATCAACGCAATTAACGATTTAGTGCGCGAAGCTGGCAAGCCAGAGTGGGATTGGACTGCTGCACCTAAAGATGAGCCATTCATCGCTAAAGTCACAGCCTTGGCTGAAGCACCATTGCGTGAGGCTTATCAGATTCGTCAAAAAGGCGCTCGTTCAGACAAGCTCAAAGAGATCTCCAAAACAGTTCTAGCTAAGCTAGCTGAAGAGGGTGATGTTGATGCGGTTGCTGTTAGCGACATCATGTTTGAAATCGAAGCGAAGATTGTTCGTAGCCAAATTTTGAATGGTGAACCTCGTATTGATGGTCGTGACACACGCACTGTGCGTCCGATTGAAATTCGTAACGGGGTATTGCCACGCACACACGGTTCAGCATTGTTTACTCGTGGTGAAACACAAGCCCTCGTAGTAGCTACTTTAGGTACTGCACGCGATGAGCAGATCATTGATGCGCTCGAAGGTGAGTACCGTGATCGCTTTATGTTCCACTACAACATGCCTCCGTTCGCTACTGGCGAAACAGGTCGTGTAGGTAGCCCGAAGCGTCGTGAAATTGGTCACGGTCGTTTGGCTAAACGTGCATTGATTCCCGTATTGCCAAGTGCAGAAGATTTTGCCTATAGCATTCGTGTGGTTTCAGAAATCACTGAGTCCAATGGCTCTTCATCCATGGCTTCCGTTTGCGGTGGCTGTTTAGCAATGATGGATGCTGGCGTTCCTGTTAAGGCCCACGTTGCTGGTGTTGCAATGGGATTGATTTTGGATGGCAACCGTTTTGCTGTGTTGACAGACATCTTGGGTGATGAAGATCACTTGGGCGATATGGACTTTAAAGTGGCAGGTACTGCTAACGGTATTACTGCTCTGCAAATGGATATTAAAGTTCAAGGTATTACTAAAGAAATTATGCAGGTTGCATTAGCTCAAGCGAAAGAAGGTCGTTTGCATATTTTGAGCAAGATGCAAGAAGCGATGGGTTCAGTTCGCACTGAATTGTCTGCACATGCCCCACGCATGGTTTCTTTCAAGATTCATCCAGATAAGATTCGTGAAGTGATTGGCAAGGGCGGCGCAACAATTCAAGCCTTGACTAAAGAAACTGGTTGCAGCATCGATATCAAAGATGACGGTACTGTAACTATTGCCTCTACTTCTGCTGAAGGCATGGCTGAAGCAAAAGCACGTATCGAAGGCATTACTGCCGAAGCTGAAGTAGGCAAGATCTACGAAGGCCCAGTAGTGAAGTTGCTTGAGTTCGGTGCTTTAGTAAACATTCTTCCAGGTAAAGATGGTCTCTTGCATATCTCTGAAATCTCTAATGAGCGCGTAAAAGAAGTTAAAGACTATTTAGCAGAAGGCCAAGTTGTTCGCGTGAAGTTGTTGGCTGCTGATGAGCGTGGTCGTTTACGTTTATCTCTCAAAGCTGCAATGGCGGATGAGGGTGGCACGATTGCTCCTTTGGCTGGTGCTGAAGCTGCTCCCGTATCTGGCGAAAACGCTTAAGTAGTTTAGTTAGCAAGCGGAATTCATATGCGCGTAATAGAAATCAAAGAATTTGGCGCACCAGAAATGCTGGTGTCTGGCACTCGTCCTGATCCAGTACTTCCTAGTGCTGGGTCTGGCGAGATTCTGATTCGTGTTTTGGCTGCTGGGATTAATCGTCCAGACGTTTTACAACGTAAGGGTCATTACCCTGTCCCGGCGGGCGCATCTGATATTCCTGGCCTTGAAGTAGCTGGTGAGATTATTGGTGGTGACTTAAATCATCCCGATAATCTGTTCGGACTGAAGATTGGCGATAAGGTATGCGCACTAGTGCAGGGTGGTGGTTACGCAGATTTGTGCATAGCCCCAATTGCCCAATGCTTGCCTTATCCAAAGGGATTTACCGATCAAGAGGCTGCCGCATTACCAGAGACGTTTTATACCGTGTGGAGTAATGTCTTCATGCGTGGCGAACTATCACAAGGCGAAACTTTATTGGTTCAAGGTGGCTCAAGCGGTATCGGTGTAACAGCTATTTTGATTGCGAAAGCCCTAGGTCATAAAGTATTTGTGACTGCAGGTACCGATGAGAAGTGTGCTGCTTGCGTAGCTTTAGGTGCCGACTTGGCGATCAATTACAAGACGCAAGACTTTGTCGAGGAAGTAAAGAAGGCTACAGACGGTAAGGGTGTCAATGTCATTCTGGACATGGTCACCGGCGCTTACGTACAAAAAGAAATCGATTGCCTGGCTGATGACGGTCGTATTGTCATCATTGCAATTCAGGGTGGATCAAAAGCGGAAGTGAGTACGAATCAAATTTTGCGTCGTCGCTTGACCATTACAGGTTCTACATTACGCCCACGCCCAGTGTCATTTAAGAAGCAAATTACCCAACAGTTGCATGCCCATATCTGGCCTTTGCTAGATGCAGGCAAGTTAAAGCCAGTGATCTATAAAACATTCACCTTAGACCAAGCGGCTGATGCCCATCGTTTGATGGAGTCATCTGAGCACGTTGGTAAGATTGTGTTGACCGTTTAAGTGTTGAGTTAGATTTCATGCGTCCAATCACTGTTATCGGCAACTGGAAAATGAATGGCAGCTTTGCAAGTAATGCAGACTGGATTAAGACTGTTTGCCGCGGCATGGAACAGGGAATGCCTGCGGGCCGTAAGTATGTAGTTTGTGCCCCAGCGCCTTATTTGTCGCAGTGCGGCGAGTTAATTCGTGACTGCTCTTTAGCCTTTTTAAGTTTAGGCGCTCAAGATGCATCAGCTTACCCGGCGGGAGCCTATACCGGCGATGTCGCAGCTTCTATGCTCAAAGAATTAGATTGCGCCTACGTTATTGTGGGGCATTCGGAGCGTCGCCAGTACCATCAGGAGGCTGATGAGCAGGTGGCAGAAAAAGCACTGCAGGTATTAGACAACGGCATGGTTCCTGTGATTTGTGTTGGTGAGTCTGCAGATGAGCGTAACTCTGGCCGTGAAGTTGAGGTAGTCAGAGGTCAAATCTCAAAGCAAGTGACGATTTTGCAAGACCGTTTGGCCGACTGTCTGATTGCCTATGAGCCTGTTTGGGCTATTGGTACAGGTAAGGTGGCCAGCGCTCAAATTGCTCAGGATATGCACAGAGCGATTCGATTGCAGTTGGCTGAGTTTGATGAAGATGTAGCTTCCCATGTGGGAATTTTGTATGGCGGCAGTGTCAAGCCTGATAATGCCGTTGAACTATTTGCAATGCCGGATATTGATGGTGGATTGATTGGGGGTGCTTCATTGAATCCTCAGGATTTTTTAGCCATTTGTCAGGCCTAGATTTTTTATTTGGAGATAAGCCATGGAATGGTTTAAGACTTTATTGATCGTTTTACAAATTATTTCAGCTTTAGCTGTGATTTTGCTCGTATTGCTTCAGCAGGGCAAAGGTGCCGATATGGGTGCTGCTTTTGGTTCTGGGTCCTCCGGCAGTCTTTTTGGTGCCAGCGGGTCAGCTAACTTCCTCTCCCATACAACGGCTATCTTTGCAGCAATCTTTTTTGTTTGCACTTTAGGCATTACATGGATCGGAAATAAAAAGGAAGTAAGCCCTGGAATTTTGTCTGGCACCGTGGCTCCCGTTGTAGCCCCCGTTGCTGAACCAGTAGCCCCAGTTCAAGATCCGACTAAGCCAGCTGTTCCAAAGTAAAAAATAGGGTTTTAAGTAGTTTCTAGCGCTATTTTTGAGGTAATTGAGTGGTGCAATGCAGTAGAATTGACAAGTTTTACAAGATGCCGACGTGGTGAAATTGGTAGACACGCTATCTTGAGGGGGTAGTGGCTTAGGCTGTGCGAGTTCGAGTCTCGCCGTCGGCACCAAATTGTAAAAATTGTAGGGCTTTATGCTCTAAATCAAGGTTTTTTGTAGTGGAGTAATTGATAATTTTGTAGCTTCTTAGGACTTACCAGACGAACGACTCAGGACCATTTTGAATCTCGCAAATTACTTTCCTGTTCTGCTTTTTATCCTTGTAGGTATTGGGGTTGGTTTAGTACCCATGTTCCTCGGAAAAATATTGGCTCCTTCGAAGCCAGACGCTGAAAAATTGTCGCCTTACGAGTGCGGCTTTGAGGCATTCGAAGATGCGCGCATGAAATTCGACGTACGCTACTACCTCATCGCCATCCTATTTATCTTATTTGACTTAGAAACTGCATTCCTGTTTCCCTGGGGTGTAGCTCTGCGGGATATTGGCTGGTTCGGTTATGCCTCTATGGTGATTTTCCTATTGGAATTTATTGTGGGCTTCGTATATATCTGGAAAAAGGGCGCTCTCGACTGGGAGTGATCGATATGGCATTAGAAGGCGTTCTCAAAGAAGGATTTGTTACCACTACTGCGGACCAGTTAATTAACTGGACTCGTAATGGTTCTTTATGGCCAATGACATTCGGCCTTGCTTGCTGTGCTGTAGAAATGATGCACGCAGGCGCTTCCCGTTATGACTTGGATCGCTTTGGAGTGGTGTTCCGCCCATCTCCTCGTCAATCAGATTTGATGATTGTGGCAGGCACTTTGTGTAACAAGATGGCACCGGCGCTCCGTAAGGTTTACGATCAAATGCCTGAGCCTCGCTGGGTCATCTCTATGGGCTCCTGTGCTAATGGCGGTGGTTACTACCATAACTCCTATTCAGTAGTTCGCGGCTGTGACCGCATTGTGCCAGTCGATATTTACGTGCCTGGTTGCCCTCCTACCGCGGAAGCGTTGATCTACGGAATTATTCAGTTGCAATCCAAGATCGCTCGCACCAGCACGATTGCACGGAAGGCTTAATCCATGTCAGATCGTTTAGTTCAGCTCGCCGCCAATCTAGAAAAAGTTTTAGGTAAGCACGCGCAATCTATTGAGATTGCCTTGGGCGAAGTCACCGTGGTACTTCATGCAAGCACCTACTTCGAATCTGCTATGTTATTGCGCGATGAGCCATCATTGGCCTTTGAGCAATTGATTGATTTGTGTGGCGTGGATTATCAGGACTACCGAGACGGGCAGTGGAGTGGTCAGCGTTTTGGCGTAGTGACTCATCTTTTATCTGTTGCTCATAACTGGCGTCTGCGTGTGCGCGTATTTGCAGCAGAAGATGCCTACCCAGTAGTTGCCTCTCTCACCCCAGTATGGGCTTCGGCTAATTGGTTTGAGCGTGAGGCATTTGACCTGTACGGTATTTTGTTTGATGGTCATGAAGACTTGCGCCGCATCTTGACTGATTATGGTTTCATCGGCCATCCATTTAGAAAAGATTTCCCAATCTCTGGCAACGTAGAAATGCGTTATGACCCAGAGTTAAAGCGTGTGGTGTATCAGCCAGTCACAATCGAAGCGCGTGAAATCACGCCACGTATCGTGCGCGAAGAGCAGTACGGAGGCCCGGTTTAAGTCATGGCACAAATCAAGAACTACACCCTCAACTTTGGACCTCAACATCCTGCCGCCCACGGCGTATTGCGTCTCGTGTTAGAGCTTGATGGAGAGGTGATCCAACGCGCTGATCCGCACATTGGTTTATTACACCGCGCTACAGAAAAATTAGCAGAGACTCGTACCTGGATTCAAAACGTTCCTTACATGGACCGTTTGGACTACGTATCCATGATGGCAAACGAGCATGCTTACGTAATGGCCATTGAGAAGTTGCTGCAAGTAGACGTGCCTTTGCGTGCGCAGTACATCCGGGTGATGTATGACGAGCTAACACGTTTGCTAAACCATCTCTTGTGGATTGGTTGTCATGGCCTAGACGTTGGTGCCATGGCCGTGTTCCTGTACGCCTTCCGCGATCGTGAAGATATTTTCGACATGTACGAAGCCGTATCCGGAGCGCGTATGCATGCTGCTTACTACCGTCCGGGCGGTGTCTATCGTGACCTGCCAACACAAATGGCGCAATACTCAAAGTCTAAGATTCGCAGCACCTCTGCCATTAAGCGTTTGAATGAAAACCGCAGCGGTACATTGCTTGATTTCATTGAGCAATTCTCCAATGGTTTTGATGCCAACGTGGACGAGTATTGCAATCTCTTAACTGACAACCGCATTTGGAAGCAGCGCTTGGTTGGTATTGGTGTTGTGACTCCTGAGCGCGCTTTGCAGCTTGGCTTCACTGGCCCTATGTTGCGTGGTTCCGGTATTGAGTGGGATTTGCGTAAAAAGCAGCCTTATGAAACTTACGACAAACTCGACTTTGATATTCCTGTTGGCGTTAATGGCGACTCTTATGATCGTTATTTAGTTCGCATGGAAGAGATGCGTCAATCGAACCGCATCATTAAACAGTGCGTAGCCTGGCTCAAGGCAAATGATGGCCCTGTCATGAGCGACAACCATAAGGTATCTCCGCCAAAGCGTGTGGATATGAAAACCAATATGGAAGAGTTGATTCACCATTTCAAACTCTTTACTGAAGGTATGCACGTTCCTGATGGTGAGGCTTACTCTGCTGTTGAGCATCCAAAAGGTGAGTTTGGTATTTACTTGATTTCTGATGGTGCGAATAAGCCCTACCGTATGAAGATTCGTGCACCAGGGTTTGTACATCTCTCAGCAATGGATGAGATGTCACGCGGCCACATGTTGGCTGATGCTGTAACTATTATTGGAACCCAAGATATCGTGTTCGGGGAGATTGACCGCTAATACAGCGTGCCAAGGATGAATTCATGACAACAACTCTTCAACTATCTGATAAAACGCTTGCAGATATTGCACGTAATATTGCGAAGTATCCTCCAGAGCAAAAACAATCTGCTGTGATGGCATCTTTAATTGCCGCTCAAACTGAAGTGGGTTGGGTTTCACCTGAGGTGATTGAAACAGTTGCCCAAATTTTAGAAATGCCAACTATTGCAGTAGATGAAGTAGCTACTTTCTATAATATGTATGACACCAAGCCGATTGGTAAGTACAAGCTGGTGATCTGCACAAACCTACCTTGCCAGCTATCGCATGGTGAGACTGCGGCAAGCTATTTAAAAGAAACGCTTGGCATTGGCTACAACGAGACAACGCCTTGTGGCACCTTCACTTTAAAAGAGGGTGAGTGCATGGGTGCTTGCGGTGATTCTCCAGTGCTGTTGGTGAACAACAAGCGCATGTGTAGCTTTATGAGTAAAGAAAAGATTGATGCGCTGTTAAGCGAACTTCGTGCAGAAGGGAAAGCAGTATGACTAGCTTGCACGATAGACACATTAAGCCTTTGATCCTAGCGGGATTGAATGGTGAAAACTGGCGTTTAAAAGATTACGAAAGCCGAGGCGGTTATCAACAACTGCGTCGCATCATCAATGACCAGCTTGCACCAGACGCCATTATTGCTGAATTAAAGGCATCTTCATTACGTGGTCGTGGAGGCGCAGGCTTCCCAACTGGGTTGAAGTGGAGCTTTATGCCCCGTCAGTTCCCTGGCCAAAAATATTTAGTTTGCAATAGTGACGAAGGTGAGCCGGGCACATTTAAAGACCGTGACATCATGCGTTACAACCCGCATGCCTTAATTGAGGGCATGATTATTGGTGCCTACACTATGGGTATCTCTGTAGGTTACAACTATATTCACGGTGAAATTTGGGAAGTCTATTCTCGCTTCGAGGAGGCTCTTGAAGAAGCCCGTGCTGCTGGGTATCTTGGCGATAAGATCATGGGAAGCGATTTCAACTTCCAATTACATGCTTCTCCGGGTTGGGGTGCCTATATCTGCGGTGAAGAAACTGCGCTCTTAGAGTCACTTGAGGGTAAGAAGGGTCAACCACGCTTTAAGCCGCCATTTCCTGCTAGCTTTGGTTTGTATGGCAAGCCAACTACTATTAATAACACTGAAACATTTGCTGCTGTGCCATTCATCATGGCAATCGGCGGTCCTGCGTATTTAGAGTTGGGTAAGCCGAATAATGGCGGTACAAAAATATTCTCCATCTCCGGAGATGTCACTTATCCAGGTAACTATGAGATTCCGTTGGGCACACCATTTGCTGAGCTATTAAAGCTTGCTGGTGGCATGCGTGATGGCATTCCATTGAAAGCTGTAATTCCTGGTGGATCGTCTGCCCCAGTGATTCCGGGTGCCGAGATGATGACCCTCACCATGGATTACGACAGTATTGCAAAGGCCGGTTCCATGTTGGGATCTGGCGCAGTCATCGTCATGAACGAAACGCGCTGTATGGTTCGCGCTTTAGAACGTCTGTCCTACTTCTATCACGAAGAGTCTTGTGGTCAGTGCACTCCTTGTCGTGAAGGTACTGGCTGGCTATGGCGCATTGTTCACCGCATTGAGCACGGCGAAGGTCGTCCAGAAGATTTAGATTTGTTAAATGATGTAGCAGCCAATATTCAAGGCCGTACGATTTGCGCTTTGGGTGATGCAGCCGCTATGCCTGTTCGTGGCATGTTGAAGCATTACATGGATGAATTTGTGTATCACGTAGAACATAAGCGCTGCTTAGATTCTGTTAAACCTTTATAAGACATTGAGCACGGGACATCTTAAAGTGAGCATGGTTGAAATCGAATTAGATGGTAAGTTGGTAGAGGTTCCGCAAGGTTCGATGGTGATGCACGCTGCGAATAAGCTTGATACGTATATTCCGCACTTCTGCTATCACAAGAAATTATCTATCGCCGCTAACTGCCGTATGTGTTTGGTAGAGGTAGAGAAAGCACCAAAACCGTTGCCAGCTTGTGCAACACCAGTGACGCAAGGTATGAAGGTGTTTACGCACTCAGCTAAAGCAGTAGAGGCGCAGCGCTCAGTGATGGAGTTTTTGCTGATTAACCATCCCTTGGATTGCCCAATTTGCGATCAGGGTGGTGAGTGCCAGCTACAAGATTTAGCGGTGGGTTACGGTAAATCAAATTCACGCTACGAAGAAGAGAAGCGTGTTGTATTCCATAAGAATGTAGGACCACTTATCTCCATGCAGGAGATGACCCGTTGTATTCACTGTACTCGTTGCGTGCGTTTTGGCCAAGAGGTGGCTGGCGTAATGGAATTGGGTATGGTCAATCGCGGTGAGCATTCTGAAATCACTACTTTTGCCGGTCAAACCATTGATTCAGAGTTATCTGGAAATATGATTGACATTTGCCCAGTAGGAGCCTTAACAAGCAAGCCATTCCGTTACGCAGCGCGTACTTGGGAATTGGGTCGCAAGCGTTCAGTAAGCCCGCATGACAGTCTAGGTGCCAACACTACGATTCAAACAAAATCTAATAAAGTCATGCGTGTCGTTGCTTTAGAGAATGATGCAATTAACGAATGCTGGATTAGCGATCGTGATCGCTTTGCTTATGAAGGTTTGAATAGTGCTGATCGTGTAACAACACCCATGGTGAAGCAGGGCGGTCAGTGGCTCGAGACTGATTGGCAGTCTGCAATGGATTATGTTGCTCACTCACTCAAAACTATTTCGTCTGAGAGTGGTCCTGAAGCAGTGGCTGCTCTAGCGCATCCAATCTCTAGTACTGAAGAGTTGTACCTTCTCCAAAAGATGATTCGTGGTTTGGGCTCCAATCAAGTCGAGACTCGCTTACGTCAAACTGATGTAAAGGGTTCTGCCTCTGCCCCATGGTTAGGTATGCCGATTAGCAAATTAAGTGAGTTAGACCGGGTTCTAGTAATCGGTAGCTTCTTGCGTAAGGAGCAGCCATTAATTGCTGCACGTTTACGTACTGCAGCTAAACGTAGTTTGCAAGTTTCACGTATAGATACAGGTGGCGATGATTGGTTGATTCCCGCCACTGCTATTGCCGCAACTCCAAGTGCATGGATCAATGCATTAGGCGAAGTTGCATTGGCAGTCGCTAAAGCTAAATCTGTTTCTGCTCCAACTGGTACACCTAACTTAATGGTGTCTGCTACTGCGCAAAAGATTGCGGATAGCTTGCTTTCTGGCACAGCTACTTCAGTATTGCTGGGCTCGGCCGCAATAGCCCATCCATATGCATCTGATTTACATGTACTGGCGCAATTCATTGCTGAGCAGACTGGCGCAACTTTAGGTTTCTTGCCAGTTGGTGGCAACGCTGTAGGTGCTAGCTTGGTAAACGCTAACGGCGCTGGCGTTGAATCCGTTTTATCTGGTGAGCGCCGCGCTGTGATCTTGATGAATATCGAGCCCGATGCGGATTTACCCAATCCTGCGCAAGCACGCGCTGCATTGGCTAAAGCGAATACAGTGATTGCTCTCAGTGCCTACAAGAGTGCCGATCTACTAGAGGTGGCTGATGTCATTCTGCCTATCGCCACATTTACAGAAACAGTATCCACTTTTATCAACGCAGAAGCTCGCACGCAAACTATTCAGCCAGCTGTAAAACCTTTGGGCGATTCTCGTCCAGCATGGAAGGTTCTCCGTGTTCTTGGCGGCTTATTGAATTTAGATGGTTTCCTCTACAACATGCCTGAAGAAGTATTGGGTGAAGCCCTAGGTGATAACTACTGCACGAAGCTTAGCAATCAATCTGTAGTCACTAGCCTGTCTAATGGCAAGGCAACTCCATCAGCAGGTTTAGAGCGCTTATCTGATGTGGGTATTTATGCCGGCGATCAAATCGTGCGTCGTTCATCTGCACTACAGTTAACACGTGATGCAAAGCGTGGCAATCAAGTTGGCTTGGGTCAAGCACTCTTCAATGAGTTGGGCTTGAAAGAGGGGGATGCTGTGCGAGTGACTCAAGGTAGTCAGTCTGCAGATTTGCCTGCCACATTAGAAGTGAACCTAGCCAAGGGTGCCGTCAGAATTTCTGCAGGCACTATGGCTAGCGCTCAATTGGGATCGATGTTTGGTCCCGTAACAGTTAGTAAGGCATAAGGGACGAGATGGATAATTTCTTGAACCTCGTTACCACCCAAGGTGAGGCTATCTTTGGCTCGCTATGGCCACTTGTTTGGGCTTTGCTACGCATTGTGATCATCGTATTGCCGATGTTTGCTGCCGTTGCTTACATGACTCTTTGGGAGCGTAAGCTAATCGGCTGGATGCATATCCGCCTTGGGCCAAACCGTGTTGGTCCTTTGGGATTGCTGCAACCGATTGCCGATGCCTTGAAATTATTGATGAAGGAGATCATTTCTCCAACCCAAGCAAGTAAAGTGCTGTATTTCATTGCACCAGTCATGGTGATCATGCCGGCCTTTGCTGCTTGGGCTGTGATTCCTTTTCAGGCCAAAATGGTCTTGGCTGATGTGAATGCTGGATTACTGTATGTGATGGCCATCTCATCCATTGGTGTTTATGGCGTAATCTTAGCCGGTTGGTCATCTAATTCTAAATATCCATTCCTTGGAGCCATGCGTGCTTCAGCTCAAATGATTTCTTATGAAATCGCTATGGGCTTTGCGCTAGTTACGGTCTTATTGACTTCCGGTTCTTTGAACTTAAGCACGATTGTGGCCTCACAAGAGCAGGGCTATTTCGCCAGCATGGGCTTGAACTTCCTCTCTTGGAACTGGTTGCCCTTGCTCCCGATGTTCCTGATTTACTTCATCTCTGGCGTTGCTGAAACGAATCGTCATCCATTTGACGTGGTTGAAGGTGAGTCTGAGATTGTTGCGGGCCACATGGTTGAGTATTCCGGTATGGCGTTTGCGATGTTCTTCTTGGCTGAATACGCCAACATGATCTTGATCGCTGCTCTAGCATCCACCATGTTCTTGGGTGGTTGGTTGCCGATTGTAGATTTACCAATCCTACGCGATATCCCTGGCTTCTTCTGGCTGTTTGCCAAAACTTTCTTCCTCTTGTCTTGCGTCATCTGGTTGCGTGCCACATTGCCACGCTATCGCTATGACCAGATTATGCGTTTGGGCTGGAAGATCTTTATTCCCATCTCCGTATTCTGGGTAGTTGTCGTTGGCGCATGGGTTGTATCTCCATTGAATATTTGGAAATAAGTTGATCAATCATGTTTAAGAAAATTTCCCAATTCCTCGATAGCTTGATGCTGAAAGATATTTTGGTCGGTATGTCGATTACCGGTCGCTATCTTTTTAAGCCAAAAATTACGATTCAATACCCTGAAGAGAAGACACCTCAGTCTGTTCGCTTCCGCGGTTTACATGCATTACGCCGTTATGAGAATGGTGAAGAGCGTTGTATTGGTTGCAAACTGTGTGAAGCAGTTTGTCCTGCTTACGCAATCACAATCGAAACAGCTGAGCGCGATGACGGTACGCGTCGCACCAGTCGCTATGACATTGATTTGACAAAGTGTATTTTCTGCGGCTTCTGTGAAGAAGCCTGTCCGGTTGATGCTATTGTCGAAACCAATATTTTCGAGTATTTCGGTGAGAAACGCGGCGACCTCTATTTCACTAAAGACATGCTCTTGGCAGTAGGCGATAAGTATGAAAAAGATATTGCCGCTAACCGCGCAGCTGATGCGCCTTATCGTTAATCGAATCGAGCACAAGAACATATGACATTCGATACTTCTACTTTATTCGCAGCATTCTTTTATGCTTTCGCTGGCCTTTTAGTGGTCTCAGCAGTGCGCGTGATTACTGCGCGCAATCCAGTCCATGCCGCACTCTTTTTGGTTCTTGCTTTCTTCTGCGCTTCTGGCCTGTGGATGCTACTGAAAGCGGAGTTCCTCAGCTTGGCCTTAATTTTGGTGTACGTTGGCGCTGTGATGGTGCTCTTCCTTTTCGTGGTCATGATGCTGGATCTGGATCTCGAGCATTTACGTCGCGATTTTAAGAAATTCCTTCCCGTAGCTTTTTTGATGGGTGCTGTCATCGTATTAGAGCTATCGATCGTCTTGATTCGCAGCTTTATCGGCACTAGCACTCCAGTACAGCCCATGCTTGAAGAGATGGCTACAAGTAATACACAAGCTTTAGGCATGTTGATCTTCGTTGACTATGTTTATGCCTTCGAGGTTGCTGGCGTGATTCTGTTAGTGGCCATCATTGCTGCTGTTGCATTGACCTTACGCAATCGCAAGGATTCGAAAGCCCAAAATATTCATGAGCAGGTGAGCGTAAATTCTGCTGATCGTATGCGCATCATCAAGATGGATTCTGATATGGCTGCAAAGCAAGATGCCCGTGGGGAGAAGAAATGACTATTACCCTCGCTCATTATTTAGTGCTCGGCGCAATCTTGTTTGCGACTAGCGTGATTGGTATTTTCTTAAACCGCAAGAACATCATCGTGCTTTTAATGGCTATTGAATTAATGCTCCTTTCGGTGAACATGAACTTTGTAGCCTTCTCTCACTATTTGGGTGATATGGCTGGTCAGGTATTCGTATTCTTTATTTTGACTGTGGCTGCTGCTGAGGCGGCAATCGGTTTGGCAATTTTGGTTGTTCTCTTCCGTAAGGTAGATACCATCAATGCTGAAGACCTTGACCACCTAAAAGGCTAGTCATGCAATTGACCTTAACTCTTCCTGTTCTCTGTGCAATTCCGCTGGCGCCATTATTTGGCTCAGCCATTGCTGGATTGTTCGGTACCAAATTAGGTGGTAACCGCATTGGTAACGGCGCCTGCCAGTTCGTAACTATCTTAGGTGTGATGATTGCTTTCGTTCTGTCTTGTTTTGTGCTCGTACAAGTCATGGATGGTTTCTATTTCAATGGCACTGTCTATCGCTGGATGCAGTTGGGTGAACTCAATCTGGATATTGGCTTCTTAATAGATCCATTAACTGCCACCATGATGTGTGTAGTGACCTTTGTCTCTTTGATGGTTCACATCTATACCATTGGTTATATGAAAGGTGAGGAGGGTTACAACCGCTTCTTCTCCTACATTTCACTCTTTACCTTTGCTATGTTGATGCTCGTAATGAGTAACAACCTCTTGCAACTCTTTTTCGGTTGGGAAGCGGTAGGCGTGGTTTCTTATTTGTTGATTGGCTTCTACTATGAGCGTCAATCTGCGGTATTTGCCAATATGAAGGCTTTCTTGGTCAACCGTGTTGGTGACTTTGGTTTCATTCTCGGTATCGGTTTACTTCTGGCCAGCACTGGATCCATGAACTACGACGTGATCTTTGCTCAGAACACTGCTTTGGCTGCACAAACCTTGCCTGGTACGAGCTGGAACTTGGTAACCGTAGCCTGTATCTGCCTCTTCATTGGCGCGATGGGTAAATCAGCTCAGTTCCCATTGCACGTATGGTTACCAGATTCCATGGAAGGCCCAACCCCAATATCTGCATTGATTCATGCGGCAACGATGGTTACAGCTGGTATCTTCATGGTCTCACGCATGTCACCTTTATTTGAGTTGTCTGATGCGGCGTTGAGCTTTATCTTAGTGATTGGCTCGATCACTGCGCTATTTATGGGTTTCTTGGGTATTGTTCAGACCGATATCAAGCGGGTAGTAGCGTACTCAACACTGTCTCAGTTGGGCTACATGACTGTTGCATTGGGCGTATCTGCTTATCCAATTGCCATCTTCCATCTGATGACGCATGCATTCTTCAAAGCGCTCTTATTCCTTGCGGCAGGTAGTGTGATATTGGGAATGCACCATGAACAAGATATGCGCAAGATGGGTGGTCTCTGGAAATACATGCCAATCACTTGTCTCATGATGTTGTTGGGTAACTTGGCACTAATTGGCACACCATTTTTCTCGGGCTTCTATTCAAAAGACTCCATTATTGAAGCGGTAGCAGCTAGCCATATTCCTGGATCTGGTTTTGCTTACTTCGCGGTCATGGCCAGCGTCTTTGTAACGGCTTTGTACTCATTCCGTTTGTACTTCTATGTGTTCCACGGTAAAGCCCGTTGGGGTCATGAAGATGCTCACGCGCACGATCACCATCATGATCACGCAGAGCAAGGGGATGATCATGCGCACCATGGCTTAGCCCCCGGTCAAAAACCACATGAGTCACCTTTTGTTGTTACTTTGCCGCTGATCTTGCTGGCAATTCCATCAGTCATCATTGGTTACTACACGATTACGCCTTTATTGTTTGGTACTTTCTTTGGCGACTCTATCTTTGTTGATATTGGCAAACATCCTGCCATGAAAGAACTTGCTGAAGAGTTCCATGGTCCGATTTCGATGTCAATACATTCATTGACTTCACCAGTGTTGCTATTGGTGGTGCTGGGTGTACTCACTGCGGCAATTGGCTACCTCTGGGCTCCGAAGTTGCCTGGTGTGGTGGCTCAAGCATTTGCGCCAATCAAGAAGTTGATGGATAACAAATACTATCTCGATGATCTCAACCAGGCGGTGTTTGCTAAAGGTTTGCTATGGATCGGTGGCATCTTGTGGCACCGCGGTGATCAGCAGGCTATCGATGGTTTCTTGGTTAACGGTAGTGCGCATGCAGTAGGGCGCTTATCTGCAGTGATTCGCCATTTGCAATCCGGTTATCTCTATCACTATGCCTTTGCAATGATTGCGGGCTTGGCGGTCTTGCTAGCTTGGGTTTTGTACGCTTACCTGCCTTTTGTTCGCTAGGCCTTTGTTACTTAAGTAGCCATCATGACTCTCTCTTTTGCCATCTGGATTCCGATTTTCTTCGGCATCATTATTTTGTTCTACGGTTCGGAGAAACCGACTGCCGGTGTTCGCTGGTTGGCTCTCGTGGGCTCTGTGCTTGGCTTCATCGCCACTCTGCCTTTGGTGATGGAATTTGATATTGCCAACCCTGGTATGCAGTTTGTTGAAAAGATGAGTTGGATTCCGCGTTACGACATTAACTATCACTTGGGTATCGACGGTATATCGGTTTGGTTTATTGTTTTGACCGCATTCATCAATATCTTCGTGGTGATCGCTGCTTGGGAAGTGATTGACAAGAAGGTTTCGCAATACATGGCCTCTTTCTTAATCCTTTCTGGATTGATGATTGGTGTATTTGCTGCCTTGGATGCTTTGTTGTTCTATGTATTCTTTGAAGCAACCCTCATTCCGATGTACATCATCATCGGGGTGTGGGGTGGTCACAACCGTATCTATGCGGCATTTAAGTTTTTCTTGTATACCTTGCTTGGCTCATTGCTGACCTTGATTGCCATGCTGTACTTGTATAACGCTACCAATACTTTTGATATCTTGGCTTGGCATAACGCCCGTCTAGATATCGTTGAGCAAATCCTACTGTTCTTTGCCTTCTTTATGGCGTTTGCTGTGAAGGTGCCAATGTGGCCTTTGCATACTTGGTTGCCAGACGTTCACGTTGAAGCGCCTACTGGTGGTTCCGTAGTCTTGGCTGCGATCATGTTGAAGCTTGGTGCTTATGGCTTCTTGCGTTTCTCATTACCAATTGCTCCAGACGCAAGTCAGTATCTTGGCCCCTTCATCATTTTCTTATCTTTAGTGGCTGTGATCTACGTAGGTGCAGTAGCGCTGGTTCAGAAAGACATGAAGAAGCTGGTGGCCTACTCATCAGTAGCGCATATGGGTTTTGTGACTCTCGGCTTTTTCCTCTTCAGTCCCCTCGGTATCGAGGGCGGTATCGTGCAGATGATTTCTCATGGCTTTGTTGCGGGTGCCATGTTCCTTTCAATTGGTGTGTTGTATGACCGCATGCATACCCGTCAAATCGCTGATTACGGTGGCGTTGTACACCGCATGCCTGCATTTACAGCCTTTGCAGTCTTGATGGCGATGGCGAACTGCGGATTACCTGCTACTTCGGGTTTCGTGGGCGAGTTCATGGTGATTCTGGCTGCCGTGGATTACGACTTTGTGATTGGTATCCTGGCAGCAACCGCCTTGATTTTAGGTGCTGCTTACTCTTTATGGATGGTCAAGCGTGTATTCTTCGGCACAATTACCAATCAGCATGTTGAGGAATTAAAAGATCTCAATGCGCGCGAGTATTTCATGATGGCAGCACTATCTATCTGTGTGATCGGTATGGGTGTTTATCCAAAGCCTTTTACCGACATCATTCATCCAGCTGTGATTAATCTGCTACAGCATGTTGCTGTTAGCAAACTCTGAGTAAAAGCTAATGCAAGCATTTGACCTATACGCCGTCCTGCCAGAACTCGTTTTACTTGTAGTCGCCTGTCTTTTGTTGGTGGCAAGCGTTTATGTTCCTGAGCGTCAGCCAGCAACCCCTGGTGTAGAGCAAGATATTTTCCATACGCCACGTGGTGTTGGCTTTGTTTACTTTTTCACCATCATCCTGTTGGTCTACTTGATTATTGCTTTTGTAGCTCGCATGGGAGACGTATCCATCGTAGCTATGAATGGCTTATTTCAGTCAGATCCCATATCAAACCTCTTGAAAGCTTGTTCATGTGCTGCGGTATTGGTGAGCTTGGTGTATTCAAAACAGTATCTGACTGATCGCGCATTATTCCGTCCTGATTTCATTGTCTTGGTTTTGTTAGCCTTGTTAGGTCAATTTGTATTAATCTCTGGCGCAAACCTACTGACACTCTATTTAGGTCTTGAGCTGATGGCTTTGCCAACCTATGCCCTGGTGGCGATGCGTCATAGCAGCGAGAAGAGTGTTGAAGCAGGCATTAAGTACTTTATTCTTGGAGCTCTGGCATCTGGTTTCTTACTCTACGGCATGTCTATGTTGTATGGCGTTACTGGATCACTAGATTTAATTGAGATCTTCCGCACTGTTGCTGATCCACGCGTCAATCATTTGGTTATGGCCTTCGGCTTGGTATTTATCATCTCCGGCTTAGCCTTTAAGTTGGGGGTTGTGCCGTTTCATATGTGGGTGCCGGATGTGTACCAAGGCGCTCCGACAGCGGTGACTTTAATGATTGCAGCTGCACCCAAGCTAGCTGCTTTTGCTTTGCTTTTCCGACTCCTGGTAAATACATTGTTGCCGCTGATGGGTGATTGGCAGCCAATGCTGGTGATTCTTGCCGTTTTATCCTTAGTAGTAGGTAACGTCACTGCTATTGCGCAAACCAATATTAAGCGGATGCTGGCTTATTCTGCGATTGCGCAAATGGGCTTTGTATTGCTCGGCATGTTGTCCGTGTTTGATGATCATGCATTTAGTGCATCCATGTTCTATGTCATTACCTATGTATTGACTACCTTGGGTAGCTTCGGTCTGCTCATGATGTTGTCACGCAAGGGCCATGATTGCGAAACGATTGACGACCTCAAGGGTTTAAATAAGCGTCACCCTTGGTTTGCCTTCATTGGCTTAGTAATGATGTTCTCTTTGGCTGGTATTCCGCCAACAGTGGGCTTTGCTGCCAAACTTGGCGTACTTGAAGCTCTCGTTGATGGCGAGCATACTTTCTTGGCCATTATTGCAGTGATCGCATCCTTGATTGGCGCCTTCTACTACTTGCGAGTGGTTAAGGTGATGTACTTTGATGAGCCAAAAGAAGAGCATGCTGCTGAGATTTCTGGATCTGGTTTTGCCCGCGGACTGTTGAGCTTGAATGCGATATTGGTTCTGGCTTTAGGGATCCTTCCAGCCGGGCTGATGGCTGTTTGCTTGGATGCAATGCGCCGCACTCTGCTAGGCTCATAGGCGGAATCATCAATTAACTTGCGATATAGGCTCCTCATCGGAGCCTTTTCTTTTGTTGTCACCCAGATTTTGTATGATGGACCTTCAATTAATGAAAGATGCACCATGACTGAAAAATCATTTAAAGACTTGCCAATTGGCGATGCCCATTTAAGGGAAGAGCGCTTGTCCGGTGAGGATATTTACGGTGGCATCTTTTTGAATATGAAGCGCGATCAAGTGAGTCTGCCAGATGGAAATCAGGCGGTGCGCGAGTATCTTACTCACCCAGGCGCAGTCGCTATTTTGGCGATCCTAGATGATGGCAGGGTACTGATGGAGCGCCAATATCGCTACCCCATTGCAAAGGCCTGTATTGAGATTCCTGCAGGTAAGTTGGAGATTGGTGAAGATCGATTGCTTTGTGCTCAACGAGAGCTTGAGGAGGAGACTGGCTACTCTGCAAGTAAATGGAGCTTTATACGCCGCATTCATCCGGTGATTTCGTATTCTACGGAATTTATTGATATCTATCTCGCTGAAGGTTTAGTCACTGGCAAAAGCCACTTGGATGATGAAGAGTTTTTGGATGTATTTGCTGCTCCTTTAGAGCAATTATTGGATTGGGTAGAGCGGGGGGAGATTACGGACGTCAAAACAACGATTGCGACCTATTGGTTGGATCGCTATCGTCGCGGTTTAGTGAGTCCTAAGCCTATCTCGGGCTAATCTAACTATCCCTTAAAATAGGTCTATTGAATTTGGTATTTTTGCCCCTATATAGATCTTATGAAAGTTTATAACCTCGCTTGTCCACTGTCTCATCGCTTTGAGGGGTGGTTTGTCTCTGAAGAGGATTGCCTTGCACAGCAAGACAAGGGAATGCTGGCGTGCCCTATTTGCGATAGCACGGAGATTTCCCGTATGCCATCGGCTCCCCATATTGCTAAATCAGGATCTAGTAAAGATACCCCGACTTCAACTGAGCTTGCCGTTGCCAGCTCAGCCGCAACGGATCCGGCTGGCGTCAGTGGCACATTAAGTGGTGATGTTGTTGCGTTGACTGGTAGTGACCATTCTCAGTTGGAGGCACAGGTACAGGCAGCCTTTTTAAAGGGTATGCGTGAGTTGATGGGGCGCTCTGAGGACGTTGGGAGTTCTTTTGCCGAAGAGGCTCGAAAAATTCACTATAAGGAATCTCCTGAGCGCAGTATCCGCGGTCAAACCACGCTTGACGAAGCTGAGGCTTTGCGTGATGAGGGGATTGAGGTATTGGCAATGCCTATGATGCCTGCCTTCAAAAACACCTTGCAGTAGCCAGCGCCTCCCTAATTCCCCTATACTTGGTGTGCACCCAGAGTCTGGATATCACCATTGATTAGGATAGGAGAATTACCCCATGAAACGCATTTTTCTAGCATTGTTTGCCGCTGTTCTAGTGCTCACCATTGCGGCTTGCTCCAAGTCCCCCGATACCAAAGAAATTAAGGTTGCTGTTTCTCCTGCATCTCCCCCCATGTTATTTGATGACAAAGGGCAGATTGTTGGCGTTGATATGGATATTTTTCAGGGCTTCTGCCAGTCTCGTGGATGTACTTTAAAAGTCACTCCGTACGATTGGGCGGGAATGTTGGGTGCTGTATCTAGCGGTCAGGCTGATGTGGCTTTCTCAGGAATTTCTATTACTGATAAGCGTAAAGAGGTGATGGATTTTTCTCAGCCTTACTATGACAATGCTTGGCATCTTGTCAGCATGAAAAATAAAAATATTCAGATCACTGATTTGAATCAACTCAAGAAATACTCTATCGGCTATCCACGTGGCATGGCTTACGATGATCTCATCAAGAATGAGCTAGAGCCAAAAGGCTACTATTCATTAAGTAAGGTTAAGCTCTACCCCTCATACGCAGAAGTGATTACCGATCTGCAGAATGGCAATTTGGACTTAGCCTTTATTGAGGAACCTGTATTTCTAAATTACGAAAATAAACTGCAGTTGCCGATTCAGAGTAGCTACGTATTTAAGGGTTTTGATAAGCTAGGTTTTGCTTTTGCTAAAGGCTCTAAGCTACGCGATGATTTTGATAAATACCTCAATGAACTGGGGCCAGAAAAAATCAAAGCCATTCTTGATAAGTGGATGAAGTAAGCCCCATTTATTAACAACTTAATCAGTAGTCAAAAGGCTGCCCTGTGACTTTTCTGGATATTCTTGCCCAGTTAGCTCAGGGCATTTCTTATACGGTTCTGGTAACTCTCGTTTGCTCACTAACAGGCTTAGTAGTCGGCTTATTTTTAGCAAGCCTACGCCGTCTCGATATTTATTGGTTAACCCCGCTGATTGACTGCTATACCTATGTCTTTAGGGGTGTACCAGTGTTGGTCTTACTATTTATGGTGTACTTTGGTTTACCAGGGATTGGCTTTAAAGTTCCACCCTTAATGGCGATGGCACTCAGTTTGGGTTTAGTGGCATCCGCCTATTTAGCCGAGGTATTTCGGGGGGCGTTTAACTCAGTAGATCCCGCTGAAGTGATTGCTGCTCAGGCTATGGGAATGACTCGTATACAGGTTCTCAGGTTTATCGAGTTACCCCAGATGCTGCGATTTTCTGTGCCGGGCATGGTCAATGAGTTCACCTCAGTTCTCAAATATTCTCCATTTGCGTATACGGTGGGGATCCCTGAGATTACCAAGCAAGCGATGACACTCACCTCTACCACGCTGCGTGGCATTGAGGTCTATCTAGCCGTGGGCATTTTATATTTTGTGATTTACCGAATTTGCTTAGTTGGTGTACAACTTCTGAGTAAGCGTTTCCAAATTCCAGGCATGTCTCCAGCATGAGCGCGAGTACTACATTATTTAAAGAGGTAATCCTGTGGCATTAATTCAAGTGAGGGATTTGGTAAAAGAGTTTGATGGGCAAACTGTCTTATCCAACATTAACCTGGATTTAAAAGAGGGTGATGTTCGGGTCTTGATGGGCGCCTCTGGCTCTGGTAAATCTACCTTACTACGTTGCCTTAATCGCTTAGTTGAGCCCACCTCGGGATCGATTATTTTTAGAGGCAAAGAGGTATTGCATCCTTACGAGGATGTCCGCGAGCTGCGTAAGCAAATTGGTTTTGTATTTCAGCAATTTGCCCTTTACAGCCATCTCACCGTGTTAGAGAACGTGTCATTAGGTCTACGTAAATTGCATCAGATGGGTAAGGCTGAGGCCAAAGAAAAAGCCCTCCAAGAGCTATCCCATTTTGAGATGACGATCCATCAAAATAAATATCCCTCGCAGCTTTCTGGCGGACAGAAGCAGAGGGTGGCTATTGCCCGTGCGCTTGCCATGGATCCGGCAGTTTTAGTGCTCGATGAGCCTACCTCAGCACTGGACCCTGTTATGTCTAGAGATGTTGCTGATCTCATCAACCGCTTGCATGGTGAGGGGATCACAATGATCTGCGTCACCCATGACCTGAACTTGGCACGCAATATTGCGGATACTGTAATGTTTTTGGATCGTGGCGTCATTCGGGCTGATGATCGAATCGATGTATTGAGTCAACATTCTGATCCAGATATTAAAGCCTTCTTTGGTGCCGAGGAGAAGCGTTAATGGGAGGGTGGCCATCCTTCGCTCGTGATCTCACGGAGCAAATGCCTTTGATTTTGACGGGGCTAGTGAAGACCTTGCAGTTGGCAGGCTTGATTAGTATTTCAGGATTGCTTTTAGGCATCGTCGTGTTTTATCTCACGCTGAGTAAAAATCAATATGTGCGTAGAGCTATTAATTCATATATCTCCTTTTTTATTGGTATGCCCCTAATCGTTTTATTGTTCTTGATGTATTACGGTTTGCCACAGTGGGGCGTGCGACTTTCTCCATTCACAGTTGCATTTATTGGATTTACATTCAATGTAGCAGCATACAATGCGGCATATCTCAAGACTGCCTTTAACGGATTGGATAAAAGTCAGCTAGAGGCGGCGAGTGCTCAGGGCTTCAGTCCCTTGCAAATCTTTCGCTTGATTACTTTGCCACAGGTAATTCGACTATCTATTCCAGCATTAACCAATCAAGTGATTGCGAATCTCAAAGATAGCTCGGTGGCCTTCTTGATTCAATACACCGAATTCTTTGCTCGGGTTCAAGAGTTGGCTGCGACCAATTTCCAATTCTTTAAGGCCTATTTTTTGGCCGCCTTAGTCTATCTAGCCCTAGTATCGGTGATTGTATTGTTCGCTCGGGCTATTGAGAGGCGTTATCTTATTCCCGCCTAGTATTGCTACTGAATCGAAAATATACGATAAAAAAATAGCGACCCGAGGGTCGCTATTGTCATTTACAGATCCTCTCTGCGGACCAGAATTTATTTCGAAGTCGGCATCACAAATTCTGCGCCCTTGGCAATACTCTCAGGCCAGCGTTGCATCACACTCTTTTGCTTGGTGTAGAAGCGAACACCTTCTTTACCGTAGGCATGCATATCGCCAAAGAGGGATTTCTTCCAACCGCCAAAACCATGCCAAGCCATTGGCACGGGGATAGGTACGTTAATACCAACCATACCCACTTGTACGCGGCGAGCAAATTCACGGGCAATATTACCGTCGCTTGTAAAGCAGGCCACACCATTACCAAACTCACAAGAGTTCACTAAATTGAGTGCTTCAGTGAAGTTCGCTACACGCATGCAAGATAGTACTGGCCCGAAGATTTCTTCTAAATAGATCTTCATCTCGGAGGTCACGTTATCAAACAGTGTGCCACCGATAAAGAAGCCATTCTCATGCCCTGGCACCTTCAAACCACGACCGTCTACTAATAGCTTTGCACCAGAAGCAACGCCGCTATCAATGTAGCCAGTGATGCGCTCTAGGGCAGCTTTAGTAACAATAGGGCCCATTTCAGCATCGAGCTCCATGCCGTTCTTCACCTTCAGAGTCTTAGTGCGCTCGATGAGTTTTGGCATGATTTTCTCAGCAACATCACCGACCAAAACCGCTACTGAAATTGCCATGCAGCGCTCACCAGCAGAGCCATAGGCCGCACCAATCAAAGCATCAATCGTCTTGTCGATATCAGCATCAGGCATCACTACCATGTGATTCTTAGCGCCCCCTAGAGCCTGAGAGCGCTTGCCAAAGTGCGCGCAACGCTCATAGATATAGTTGGCGATGGGGGTAGAGCCTACAAAGCTTACTGCTTTGACGTCAGGATTTTCAATCAAGGCATCTACAGCTTCTTTATCGCCTTGCACCACGTTAAACACGCCATCAGGCAAGCCAGCTTCTTTTAATAGCTTTGCCATAAACAAGGATGCGGATGGATCAGTGGGGCTAGGCTTAAGAATGAAGGTGTTACCACAGGCAATCGCCACTGGGAACATCCACATTGGGACCATGACAGGGAAGTTAAATGGCGTCACGCCAGCAACTACACCTAAAGGCTGGCGCATTACCCAGTTATCAATATCGGTCGACACTTGCTCGGTGTAATCACCCTTGAGCAGCTCCGGAATGCCGGTGGCGAACTCCACAATTTCAATACCGCGAGTAACTTCACCCTGGGCATCAGTAAACACTTTGCCGTGTTCAGCAGTAATCATGGCGGCCAACTCATCACGGTTTGCGTTGAGTAGTTCAAGATACTTAAACATAATGCGCGCACGGCGCAATGGGGAGGTTTGGCTCCAAGTCTGGAATGCTGTCTGAGCATTTGTTACAACATCATCAACCTCTTTGCGGCTAGCTAGGGCTACGCGTCTTGCAACAGCGCCTGTAGAGGGATTAAATACATCGGCGAAACGACCATCTTTTGGGTTAACGACTTTACCGCCAACGAAATGGCCAATATCTTCTTTTGATGTAAAAGCTTGGGGTGCGCTCATAGTGATTTACTTAATATTCTATTGTCTGGTTTTGGGTTCAATAAAGATGCTTGGGCTAGATTCCGCACAACTTTGTGGTCTCGTTTATTCTACTGAATCTATTTTATCGCTTTAGCTAGTTTTACGCTTTTTCAGCCCTAAAGGTAAGCAAATGAGTCTTTTATTCTCCAGTTATGTTCTAAGCTCCCCTAAAGGGCCTCTAACCCTATCAAACCGAGTCGTTGTGGCCCCAATGTGCCAATACTCTGCTGTCAATGGAGAGGCTCAGGATTGGCATTTAATGCACTGGGGTAATCTCCTGAATAGTGGTGCAGGACTCTTCATTATTGAAGCCACCGGGGTGACTCCTGAGGGACGTATCACCCCTGTATGCCTGGGTCTGTGGGATGACCGCACAGAAGCGGCCCTGAAAGACAAGCTCACGAGAGCCCGGAGTTTAGCTCCAGCCACCCCTGTATTCATTCAGCTGGCACATGCTGGTCGCAAAGCCTCAAGTGCAAGCCCTTGGGCTGGTGGTCAATTGCTCTCCAAGGAGCAGGGCGGCTGGGACATGGTTGCACCATCAGCTATTCCACAGTTAAAAGATGAGCGCCTGCCACACGAACTCTCAAAAACAGAGTTATCTGAGCTCATTGCCGCATTTGTTATTGCGGCGCAGCGGGCTGAGCGGATTGGGATTGATGGTATTGAGTTGCACGGTGCCCACGGCTATCTCTTGCACCAATTTTTATCGCCAATCGCCAATCAACGCACGGATGAATATGGCGGCTCTTATGAAAATCGCATCCGCTTTCCATTGGAGTTATTTGCGGCGGTACGAAAGGCCTATCAAGGAGTCTTGGGTATCCGCATTTCTGCAAGCGATTGGATTGAGGGTGGTTGGACACCCGAAGAAACGGCTAATTTTGCTGCTCGACTGAAGCCCTTGGGATGTAATTTTGTTCACATCTCTTCAGGGGGAATTTCTCCATTGCAAAAGATTGCGATTGGACCAAATTACCAAGTGCCATTTGCCAAGATTGTGAAAGACAAGTCCGGCATTCCAACGATGACAGTTGGCTTGATTACCGAGCCTACGCAAGCTGAAGATATTTTGCAAAAAGGGGATGCGGATTTAATCGCTCTAGCACGAGCATTTTTATATAAACCCCGTTGGGCTTGGGAGGCTGCTGCGGCCTTGGGTGGCATCGTGCCTTCCAATGAGCGTTACTGGCGTTGCTTACCGCGTGAAGCCCAGGCCATTTTTGGTGACGTCAAAGTAGGGCAGCGATAATCCTTAATTAAGCACAAATAAAACCCAGTTCCTGGAGATCAATGTGAAATCAATCAAACTCATCTATCGTTTTTTAGCCGTCATTAGCATTGCATTAGGCTCTCACTTTGTTCAAGCCCAATCATTCCCGGATCGACCAATTACCTTGGTAGTTCCGAACCCGCCTGGAGGCTTAGTAGACACCTCAGCGCGTTTATTGAGTGAGCCCTTAGCTCGGGTGATTGGTCAGCCTGTGATTGTGGATAACAAGCCAGGTGCCAGCGGAAATACTGCCTATCAATATGTTGCTAAGGCTAAGCCCGATGGATATACCTTGCTGATTTCGTATTCTGGATATCACGTTGGCAATCCTTCCTTGATGGATAAATTACCGTGGGATCCAATTAAAGATTTTTCTCCAGTTGGGCTCCTCACAGTTTCTACGAATGTGATTGCAGTGCATCCTTCAGTGCCTGTGAATAACTTAAAAGAATTAATTGCTTATGCTAAGGCCAATCCTGGAAAGCTTAATTACGCCTCTCAGGGCAATGGTTCGGTATCTCATATTGGGACTGAAATCTTTAAGCAAAATACAGGTGTAGATATTGTTCATGTTCCTTACAAAGGTTCTGGCCCTGCAATCCAGGATGTATTAGCAGGTCAGGTGCAAGTATTTATTACGACACCACCTTCGGTGATGCAACACGTACAAAGTGGAAAGCTGAAAGGCTTGGCTGTGACTGGTAAAAGTCGTCACCCTGGCATGCCCAATGTGCCTACGACTGCCGAAGCAGGCTTGCCTACATTTCAATTGGAATCTTGGGTCGCTTTATATGCGCCAGCGGGCACGCCAGCACCAGTCATTACTAAGCTGACCGAGTCTGTTAAGAAAAGTCTTGCTCTACCTGAAGTGAAAGAGCGTTCTGATGCAGCAGGTGTTGAGTTGCGTTATCTAACGCCTTCTCAGATGGATGCCTTGTTGAAAAAAGAATTGCCTTATTGGGATAAAGCAATCAAATCCGCCAATATCAAGCTTGATTAAGTGATCGACAAATGAAGCAACACTCTGTAAGAGAATCTTGGTTAGAAGATGCTGTAAGACATTTGGAGCCGGTATTCTCAAAGGCGGGATATGCCATACCTCCAGTGAGAGTATCTTGCGGCTTTCCAGCCTCTAGTAGCCCTAGAACAACCTTGGGGCAATGTTGGCCGCGCGAGCGCTCTGGTGGAGGAGTTAACGAGATCTTTATTTCGCCTAAGTTGGATGATCCTGTTCAGTTATTAGATACTTTGGTGCATGAGCTATGTCATGCCGTGGACGACTGCTTTAGTGGCCACGGAGAGGACTTCAAGGGCATTGCGCAGACTGTTGGTTTAGAAGGTCCCGCCAGAATGGCTCATGCGACTGAAGAGTTGATGGTGCGTCTCATGATGATTAGTCAAGAGCTTGGGCCATATCCACATCAGGCAATTGTTTTTCCACCCCCAAGGCCGAGTAATGCGAGTCGCAATAAAGCCAAGTGTAGCCAGTGTGGATATGAGGTCACGCTATTAAAAAAGTGGGCTACTTATGGCGCGCCTATTTGTCCGAAAGACAATATTCGAATGCAAGAAGCGCTTATCGAGACGATCGAAAATACGACCGAGCACGATACAGAATCTGTTACAGGATCTAAGCCAAAGGCGGATGAAATACGCCGCGCTATCAGCTAATGAGCAATATTTATTAGCCAGCAATAGTAGAAGGGCTCCAAACAGGATCCTTCTTGCTTGCCTTGGCAATGTCAGCCAAGATCTTTTCATGTAACTGGCAATCTTCTTCGCTTGCTGTCACCATTTTGAGTTTGGTGGGCAGGGCTTTGGTTTGTCCTGAGGCGTCAGTACCAACGGTGTAATCAATAAGGTCAATCGATAAGTCTTCTTGCCCACGCGTCATGGCTACATAGACTTCAGCCAATAATTGGGCATCCAATAAAGCGCCGTGCAAGGTTCGTTGTTGATTGCTAATCGCAAAGCGTTCACAGAGGGCATCAAGCGAATTACGCTTGCCCGGGAACATTTGGCGGGCATCGAGTAGGGTATCGGTAATTTTGGAGGCAAGGCCCCTAAAAGCTGGGCGCTTTAGGAGTGCAAATTCGTTATCAAGAAAGCCTAAGTCAAACGCTGCATTATGAATAACTACTTCAGCCCCATCAACAAATTCAATTAACTCTTCCACGATATTGGAGAATACAGGTTTGTCGGATAGGAACTCACGAGAGAGTCCATGCACTGCAAAGGCGCCAGCATCGATATCACGTTCAGGATTAATGTAGTAATGAAAGGTGCGATCGGTTAGGCGACGACCTACCATCTCAACGCAACCAATTTCAATAATACGATCGCCTGTAGCAGGATTAAGACCGGTGGTTTCAGTATCGAGAATAACTTGACGCATTTAGGTGCCTTCTAAAACAGATGGAGGTATTTCAAGGGGTCCGTTACCCGCGTACTTATCTAGATACAAATAGATCACGGGGGTAATAATGAGTGTTACAAATTGCGAGAAGATTAAACCACCGGCCACACTGATCCCTAAGGGTTGACGCAATTCTGCGCCTGCGCCTAAACCTAATGCAATTGGTAGGGCGCCCATCAGAGCGGCAATCGTTGTCATCATGATTGGTCTAAAACGCAAGATGCAAGCCTCACGAATAGCCATCTCTGGCGACATGCCTTGGTTGCGCTGAGCATCCAAGGCAAAGTCAATCATTAGGATCGCATTTTTCTTCACAATACCAATGAGCAGCAAGATACCGATCGAAGCAACAACGGTTAGCTCAAATCCAAAGATGCGCAAGGACAAAATTGCACCAATCGCTGCAGAGGGCAGGCCAGCCAAAATGGTGAGAGGGTGGATATAGCTCTCGTACAGAACGCCAAGCAGGATATAAATAACGCCCAGTGCAGCCAATAGCAAAATGACCTGACCCGATTGATTGTCCTTAAATACGGCTGCATCACCACCATAGCTCGTGATAATGGAAGGTGGTAAATCAACTGCCTTAACAAAGCCATCGATTGCCTTTGTTGCATTCCCTAAGAAAACATCTGGAGCGAGGTTAAAAGAAATCGTTACCGCTGGAATTTGACCCTGATGATTTACTGCAGTGGGTCCCACAGTTCTGACAAAGCTCGCCAGACTGGATAGCGGAATCAATTTATCTGTCGCTCTACCCCGAACGAAGACCTTATTCAAGTCTGTTTCAAATTGACGATCATCCTGCGCTGTTTCCAAAATCACATAATAGGTATTGACAGGGGTATAGATGGTGGATACCTGCCTTTCACCAAAGGAAGAGTAGAGGGCAGTACGGATATCGGCAATGGACACTCCCGCACTGGCAGCTTTTTCCCGATCAATTTCAATTTTGACATTCAAACCTTTTAATTGCGAGTCACTAGTGACATCCTTAAAAATCGGATCAGCGCGCATTTTTTGCAACAATTTCTCAGCCCATTCATTGACACCTTCAAAGCCAACGCTTTGAAGAGTAAATTGATAGCGGCTTTTACTGCTTCGACCACCTAGCTGTAAATTTTGTACCGGGCTCATGTAGACCTGAATACCAGGAATTTCTTTGAACTTGGATCTAAGCCCCTCCATCACCTTGCTCATTTTTTGGCGCTCATTCTTGGGTTTCAGAATGATGAAGAATCTTCCGGTATTACGGCCAGAACTTTGGCCACCGCCAAGAATAGAGATGGAGGTTGCCACATTAGGGTCACTATCAACCACTTTCGCAGCCTGATCTTGTAAAGCCATCATCGCTCTAAAGGAGGTGTCTTCAGAGGCCTCCACGGTCACGCGTAATTGACCAATATCTTCTTCCGGAAAGAATCCTTTTGGACTATAAACAAAGAGGGCAATAGTAATGACAAAGCTGGCTAACGCCCCGTATAACACTCTCTTTCTATTCGCTAAGGCTAAATCTAAATAGTGGACATACTTTTTTAAAGTCCACTCATATGCGCGATCGAACTGCTTTGTGATTTCATATTCTTTGGGGTGCTCACCAGGTTTTGGCAAAAAGCGGCTGCATAACATTGGTACTACTGTTAATGAGACAACAGCCGAAACTAGAATTGATAGCGTTACCACAACGGCAAATTCTCTAAAGAGAAGACCAATTGGACCGGCCATAAAAAATAGTGGAATAAATACTGCCACCAAAGATATGGAGATTGAGATGATCGTAAAGCCAACCTCTTTACTGCCTTTTAAAGCAGCCTTTAATGGATCCATGCCTTCTTCAACATACCGCATGATGTTTTCTAGCACTACGATTGCATCATCTACCACCAAGCCAACAGCAAGAGTGATACCCAGCAATGAAATGTTGTTGAGGCTATAGCCCAAAAAGTAGAAAACAAAGAATGCACCGATCAGAGAAATCGGTAAGCTAATGGATGGAATGATAGTTGCAGAAACATGCTTTAGAAATAGGAAGATTACTAAGACAACGAGTGCGATAGTGAGAAGCAGTGTGAGATTGACATCATGAATCGACTCAATAATTGAAAGCGATCGGTCATTAATCAGTGTTAACTGAATAGATTCCGGCATTTGCGCTTTGAGAGAAGGCAATAGTTTTTTAATGGAGTCAACCACTTCAACCGTATTGGCATTTGGTTGGCGCAGTACGGCAATCGCTATTGAGCGCTCACCTTTTGCCGAGGCAAAGGTCTTTACGTCCTCAAAGCTCTCTTGTACATCAGCAACATCTTTGAGATAAATTGGATATCCATTACGCTGGGCAACGATCAGGTTGCCAAATTCTTGAGCTGATACTAGTTGTGGGTTGGCATAGATGGTGATGAGCTGGCGGGGTCCATCAAGGGTTCCAACCGGGCTATTGGTATTGGCTTTGTTGACTGCAGCCGCCACCTCATCCATGGTGATATTGCGATTACCCAAAGCATCTGGTCTCACGCTCACTCTGACTGCATAGCGCTTTGCTCCATAAACAGCTACTTGTGAAACCCCAGAAATAGTGGATAAGTTTGGGGACATCAGGTTCTCTGCATAAGCGTTCATTTCAGAGAGGCTGATTGATGGGGAGCTCATGCGTACAATTAATACGGGTGTATCGGCAGGATTAATCTTTCGATAAGAAGGGGGTACCGTCATTTCAATTGGCAAACGGCGCTGGGCCCGTAAGAGAGCTGCTTGAACATCTACGGCTGCTTTATCAATGTCACGATCACTTGTAAATTCAAGGGTGACACTCGTTGAGCCAAGTGAGTTAGTGGAGCTGATGACTTTGATGCCATCAATTGTTGAAAATTCTTTTTCGAGTGGCAGCGCAACAGCCGAGGCCATAATTTCAGGTGATGCGCCAGGTAAGCTGGCCGATACAGAAATAACTGGCGTATTGAAACTAGGAAGAGCGGCTACTGGAATCTTAAAATAGGCAACACCCCCAGCAATGACAGTTGCAATAGACAGCAATACTGTCATTACGGGACGTCTAATGCATAACTCAGAAAGCGTCATTTTGGTTCAGCGGCAGTAGATTTATCGGCGGGGGGCTTCTCTGATTTAGCA
Source organism: Polynucleobacter sp. Nonnen-W13 (assembly GCF_018881735.1). Lineage (NCBI taxonomy): Bacteria > Pseudomonadati > Pseudomonadota > Betaproteobacteria > Burkholderiales > Burkholderiaceae > Polynucleobacter > Polynucleobacter sp. Nonnen-W13. The sequence continues at coordinate 813,342 of NZ_JACVPU010000001.1, forward strand.
GCTTTTGCCTCACGCACTTTGCTACCGGTGCGTAAATTCTGCTTACCCTCAACCACAATGCGATCGCCAGAATTAATTCCAGTAATGACTGAGGTGCCCAGGTACTCATAGGGTACTTTCACCGGCTTTGCGGTGACTTTATCGTCCTTATCAACTACATATACTAGACGCCCAGCAGGGCCGATGACAATGGCTTGAGTGGGAACGGCAATCACGTCTTTTAAGGTGTTGGCATTGAGCGAAACGCGTGCAAATTGCCCAGGCAGTACTTCCAATTTATCGTTCGGAATTTGTGCTTTAACTCGAACTGCCGCAATTAACGGGTCAACTTGGTTATCGATCACCAGAACCTGACCTTCATAAGTATTTTTTCCAGTATCACCAATAGTCACTTTTACCTTTAAAGGTGCATCATCTTTTTTATTTTCCAGGATGATGGGAATATCCTTTTCTGGAATGACAAACTGAACATTAATCGGGTTAAGTTGCGTGATTGTGACCATCGAACCTACGCTCGAGGTAGCAGTTGAGTTTGTTGAAGTTGTTACGACATTACTTGCTTGCACAAGAGAGCCGGGGAAGACGTTGATGATGCCTGCTCTTCCGTTAATCGGTGAGCGAATTGAGTCAAAAGAGAGTTGAACTTCAGCAGATCGAGCAGCCGCCTGAGCCGACTTTGCATTGGCGAGGGAGGTTTCTAATCCTGCCTTAGAAATAAAGTTTTTCTCTACCAACTCCTTAGCGCGTAAATATTGTTTTTGCGCGTCATCTGCCAATGCTTTTAACTTCTCATAGTTGGCGCGGTCATTTCGATCGTCTAGGGTAAAGAGGAGTTCACCTTCTTTGACTTCTTGCCCATCCTTCACATGGATGGTCTTAACTGTATTAGTAATCATTGGGCGAATATCAACGATGCTATTGGAGATAATCGTGCCAGTGGCTTCAATAATGAGAGGGACATCCTTCTTTTCAGCTACAACGCTGGTAATAGTTTGAGGTCCACCACCGCCTTTAGTAGGAGCTGGGAAAAAATAGTCATAGGTTTTAGATCCGGCATACAAAATGACCAGCACAATCAAAATGCGCCACTTGTATTGCAGAGTAAATGCTTTGACTGTGGGGTAGTCAATTTTTTTAAGCTTACTCAGGTGCGGGGAAGTTTTTTTCCAAACAGCGCACAAACGACTCATGACCCAGTTTTTTAGCATGAAAAGCTTAGTAACCAACTTATCGAGTGTAGATTCAATTTTTGACACGGTCTCAGCTTTTTCTTGGTTTTATATGGGTTAGGCGGTCAATTCTTGATCGACTCTGAATGCAATCATTCTCTCATAAGACCGTAAGAATCGGGCTGCAGGGCATTGATCCAAATTAAGGGAGAAATTCTTCTACACCCTTGTTTGCCAAGAGGTCTGCCAGCTCATTCCCAGGGTGGCCGTTATGGCCACGAACCCAATGCCAAGTGATCTGATGGTCGGGAATGAGGGCATCTAATTCTTGCCATAAATCAGCATTTTTAACGGGATCTTTGCTGGCGGTCTTCCAACCCCTCTTTTTCCAACCCTCCAGCCACTCAGTGACACCCTTTTGTACGTACTGAGAGTCGGTCCAAAGTTCTACCGAGCTAGTTTGCTTCAGGGCTCGCAGCGCATGAATGACAGCGCTAATTTCCATCCGATTGTTAGTGGTGTGTTCGGCACCACCATGAAGGTGCTTCTCATGGCCGCCAGAGCGCAAGACAGCACCCCAACCGCCGGGGCCGGGATTGCCTTTGCAGGCACCATCGGTATAAATGACGATATGAGGAAGGGGTTTGGTGTGAGGCATGCCGTTAATTTACTCGGTCTTGCTCTTTTACTAATTGCTGGCGACTTTCAGCGACAGGGTTCAATTGAGTGATCGCTGGGATGCGCAGACCTTGGACTTGTCCGATGAGGCGGATGCCTTGCTGGCGCTTGATGGCGGAAACTAAGAAAACAGCACCAAAAATAGGCCACCAGCGGTTACCAGCTGGCTCCATAAAGTCCATTCTGGCCATGCCTGACTCACCACTCAAGGGGAGTTTATAGCAGCCAAAATGACCTCTATCTAGTGAGAAGTTCAGTAGCTGCAGCCAGTCTTTAATTCTAAGAAGGCTAATAAATTGACCATCTCTCGGTAAATAGGGGGTGCCGATCAATCTACTAAGATACTGACGCATACCCCAAAGACTAGCCGGATTAAATCCAGAAATAATTAAGCGGCCCTCTGGGCGAAGGACGCGCTCAGCTTCTCGCAAAATTTGATGGGGATCAGCAGCAAATTCCAAGACATGGGGCAACACCAGCAAATCAATGGATTCAGAGGCAAAGGGCAGTTCATTGGCATTGCCCTCAATCTGATGCCAATTAAACTGGCCAGCCTGCTTTTGGCGATCATGAGTGTTAATCAGTAGCGCGTGCAAGGGCATGCGGTTTTCTGCCAAGGTATTGATTTGCGGCAAACCAATTTGCACGGCATAAAAACCAAAGACATCCGCCACGATTTGATTAAAGCATTTTTGCTCCCAGGCAAGTACATAGCGCCCAGGGGGCGATTGCAGCCATTTTTCCCATGAACTCCATGGTGGTGCGGGCATCTGAGAGGGGGCGGGTGGGGTTGGTATCATCGGTCTATGGTGAAGAATACTTTATTGCAAGTTTGGCCGATACCGGCTTTTGATGACAATTACCTCTGGTGTATCCATGATGGCCAGTCTGCTTTGATCGTTGATCCAGGTGATGCTGACCCTGTACTGCAATATCTTGAGCAACATCAGTTGACCCTGACTGGTATTTTAATTACCCATCACCATGCAGACCATACCGGCGGCATTCTGACTTTGCTCAATACCCTTGGCTCGAATATCCCGGTTTATGGCCCTGCCGCGATTGATATTCCGGGTCGTACCCATGCCTTGATGGAAGGCGACAAGTTAGAAGTCGCTGCGCCACGGATTAGTCTTGAGGTTTACGAAGTGCCTGGCCATACTTTGAGTCATATTGCCTACTTTGCAAACATGCAGGCCAATGTAGTTGAGCCCATGCTGTTCTGTGGTGATACCTTATTTGCATCTGGCTGCGGTCGTTTGTTTGAAGGCACTCCAACGCAGATGAGCCAGTCTCTCGCGAAGTTTATCGATTTGCCTAAAAACACGCTGGTGTATTGCACCCATGAATACACCTTATCCAATATTCGCTTTGCACTGGCAGTTGAGCCGAATAACGCCAACCTGATTACTTGGGCGGAAACTGCTAAAGCTCTGCGCGATCAACACCTGCCAACATTACCAACGACTATCGGGCAAGAGCTGCAAGTGAATCCATTCATGCGCTGTGATCAACAGGCTGTGATTGATGCCGCCCTCGAGGTCTCGGGTGAAAAATCTCTCCCAACACCCGCACATGTCTTGGCGGTAATTCGGGCATGGAAGGATCGGTTCTGATGTTGTGGCGCTATGCGGCGATATTGCTGATTACGCTACTCACAGGTTGTGCCAGTACTGGAGACTGGTCCTCTGATGTACCGACACGTCAAGATCCACGCGCTTCTAATGCAAAGCGGGTAAACCTAAAAAATCAATCCGTCAGCGATCTGTACGCACCATCAAGCAACCTCTGGATTCGGATTCGGGATGGCTTCGAGATGGAGCCCATGAATACACCGCTGGAGATCGAACAAGTACGTTGGCTTAGTGCACGCCCAGACTATGTGCATCGCTCAATGGCTCGGTCATCACGCTACCTGTTTTATATCGTGCAAGAGGTAAATGCGCGCAAGATGCCAACAGAGATCGCATTGCTTCCATTTGTCGAAAGTGCATTCGTGACGCACGCCAAATCTAGTGCAAAGGCCATGGGCTTGTGGCAATTCATGCCTGCAACTGGCAAAGATTTTCAGTTAACGCAAAACGTCTTTAGGGATGAGCGCAGGGATGTTTTGCAGTCTACTGATGCAGCATTGGATTACTTGCAACGTTTGCATAAGCAGTTTGGTAGCTGGGATCTCGCTTTAGCCGCCTATAACTGGGGCGCGGGCAATGTCTCCAAAGCCCAGAAACGCAATCTTGCTGCAGGACTTCCAACCGATTACCTGAGTCTTAAGATGCCTAATGAGACTCGCAACTATGTTCCGAAGTTAATGGCCTACCGGCAGATTGTTTTGGATCCGAAAGCCTACGGGATTGTTCTGCCAGATCTAGAAAACCATCCGTATTTCGTTGCCGTAGATGTCGGGTCAGATATCGACGTTGCCTTAGTCATTAAATTGAGTGAAATTCCAGAGGACGAGTTTCATAGTCTGAACCCCTCATTTAATAAGCCGGTCATCTTGAGTAATGCTAATCAGCAAATCTTGCTACCGTTTGGACATGCTGAGGTCTTCCAGGAAAACTTGAAGAAATACACCAAGCCACTATCTTCTTGGACGGCAGTGCAAGTGACCAAGACAGAATCAGTTGAGCAAGCCGCAAAAACGCTTGGTGTTGATGCCGACACCTTAAGAGCAGTCAATGGCATTCCCAAAAGCATGAGAATTAGGGCGGGTTCAACGGTTCTCGTTCCTAAAACGAGTCAGCGTCCTGGTGATATCTCAGTGGCGTTAGCCGAAAATGGCAGCCTCAGTTTGGATAAGTCAGCGCCTAAAAATTGTGCAAAAGGGGCTAAGTGCGCAGTGGCAAAGTCTGGAAAAGGCACTTCTAAGGGTAATTCTTCTGGGAATAATGCTGCAACTCAGCATAAATCCGCATCGACAGGACTTGCAAAATCTGCGAAAAATGTATCTTCGAATGCAAGTAGCTCGACCCCCAAGACTTCGGCTAGCAAAGGGGCCAGCAAGATTCAGTAAGTCCAGATACTTTAATTTACTTATTTAGGTTGACCATGTCCTATAAATCAGAACACGAACGCTCCATTAAAGATCCAGATGGATTCTGGGGAGAGCAGGCAAAACTCATTCATTGGGAAAAACCATTCAATAAAGTTCTGGATTACGCAAATCCTCCGTTTGCTAAATGGTTTGAGGGTGGCTTAACCAATCTTTGCTACAACGCAGTCGATCGTCACCTCAAAGATCGTGCCGAGCAGATCGCTCTAGTCGCGGTTTCAACAGAAACGAATCTAGAAAAAGCATACACATTTCAGGAGTTGCACGAAGAGGTCAATCGTATTGCGGCCATCTATAAAGCCAACGGCGTTCAAAAGGGTGATCGTGTATTGATTTACATGCCGATGATTGCTGAGGCCTGTTTCGCAATGCTCGCTTGTACACGCATTGGTGCAATTCACTCTGTGGTCTTTGGTGGCTTTGCATCCCACAGCTTGGCATCACGTATCGACGATGCCAAGCCGAAAATGATTGTGACTGCAGAAGCGGGCGCACGAGGCGGTAAAGCAGTTCCTTATAAGCCCTTGCTCGATGAGGCAATCAAGCTCGCCAGCTACAAGCCTGAAAAAGTCCTGATCGTGAATCGTGGCCTAACTGAGTTCACCGCAGTGGCCGGTCGTGACTTGGACTACGCAACTGAGCGCCAAAAGCACCTCAATGATTTAGTGCCGATTGAGTGGGTGGATGCAACTCACACTTCATATATTTTGTATACCTCTGGCACTACTGGTAAACCTAAGGGCGTACAACGTGACACCGGTGGTTATGCAGTCGCCTTGGCTTCCACCATGAAGCACATCTTCTGCGGCAATCCTGGCGAGACCATGTTCTGCACCTCAGATATCGGTTGGGTAGTGGGTCATAGCTACATTATTTACGCACCCTTGCTAAACGGTATGGCAACTATTCTTTATGAAGGCACGCCCTTACGTCCTGATGCAGGTATTTGGTGGGAGTTGGTTGAGAAGTACAAAGTTTCAGTCATGTTCTCTGCGCCAACTGCAGTTCGTGTTCTCAAAAAACAAGATCCTGCCTTCTTAACTAAATATGATCTCTCGAGCTTGCGTGCTTTGTTCTTAGCAGGCGAGCCTCTGGATGAGCCAACGGCAACTTGGATCCATGATGCGATCAAAAAGCCGATTGTGGATAACTATTGGCAGACCGAAACGGGTTGGCCGATGTTGGCAATTCAGCGTGGCGTAGAAGTGATGCCGCATAAGTTTGGCTCCCCTGGCGTCCCTTCATTTGGTTACAACATGAAGTTATTGGATGATGCGACTTCGGAAGAGTTGGGTCCGGATCAAAAAGGCGTTATTGCGATTGAAGGTCCTTTGCCTCCTGGTTGCATGCAAACGGTTTGGGGTGATGACAAGCGTTTTGTCAGTACTTATTGGGAAACTATTCCCGGTAAGACTATTTACTCCACCTTTGATTGGGGTATCAAAGACAAAGACGGTTACTTCTTTATTTTGGGGCGGACTGATGATGTAATTAACGTTGCTGGTCATCGACTGGGCACTCGTGAGATCGAGGAGAGTATTTCTAGCCATCCGAATATCTCTGAAGTAGCAGTAGTGGGAATTGAGGACAAACTCAAGGGTCAAGCTGCGATCGCCTTTGTGATTCCAAAGGATGCCTCTAATACAGCTACTTTAGAAGCGGAGTGCATGAAAACCGTCGACACCACATTAGGTGCAATTGCTCGTCCTGGCCGTGTTTATGTGGTTACGGCTTTGCCCAAGACCCGTTCAGGCAAGATCGTCCGCCGTGCTCTCCAGGCTGTAGCTGAAGGGCGCGATCCCGGTGATATCAGCACTATGGAAGATCAAACCGTTTTAGCTCAAATTAAGACCATCATCGAACAAAGCGCAAAGTCTTAAATCCAGCTTGGCAGCATCAAAATAAGCCCCTCAGTCTGGTGACTGAGGGGCTTATTACCTTGCAAGCCTCATTGGCTGGGAATCCAAGGATTTATACGCAAAACTGGTATGATTCAAGGGTTCAAAACTTAATAAATTACCCTAGCGCTTAAAGACACTCACCTCCCGCACAAACAGTCCTGGGTTGGTCTTTTTGGGGTGTTGAGCGTCGGATGGAGCAGGGACTGGAGATGGTTTGTCACCCTTGCTTCCTTCTTTTCCTCCCGCCGTGTTGGCCTTAGCCGACGGCACTATATTTCCTGGTCTTAGTATTGGCGCTCCTGGCGAAACTACCGGCGAAGTTGTTTTCAATACTGCTCTGACTGGCTATCAAGAGATCATCACTGATCCTAGCTATTCACGCCAAATTGTCACCTTGACATACCCGCACATCGGCAACGTTGGGGTAAATGATCAAGATGCTGAGTCGGATCAGATTCATGCGGCTGGCTTGGTTGTAAAAGATCTCTCTAAGCGTGTTTCGAATTTCCGTGCCGAAGAAAGTCTGGATAGCTGCCTCAAAAAAGCAGGGGTAGTAGGCATCTCTGGTATCGATACGCGTAAGCTCACTCGCATTCTGCGTGATAAGGGTGCTCAGTCTGGCGCGATTGTTGCCGGCAAGATGGGCGATGACGTAGCGGCCCTGGGTAAGAAAGCCTTGGATCTCGCTAAAGCCTTCCCGGGCATGGCTGGTTTAGACCTTGCTAAAGTCGTGACCACAAAAACTCCATACCAATGGCGTGAGGCTGAGTGGGATCTGCACGGACCTGACGGCAAACCCGCATATCGATCTTTAAATACTGGCAAGCCAAACAAAAAAGTGGTTGCTTATGACTTTGGTGTGAAGCGTAATATTTTGCGGATGTTGACCGAACGTGGCTGTGAGCTAACCATTGTTCCTGCGCAAACTAGTGCCGCCGAAGTGTTGGCAATGAATCCCGATGGTGTGTTCTTATCAAACGGCCCCGGAGATCCCGGTCCTTGTGATTACGCGATTGCTGCTGCAAAAGAAATTATTGAGAAGGGCGTTCCGACTTTCGGTATTTGCTTGGGTCACCAAATTATGGGCTTAGCTGCTGGTGCTAAAACCTTGAAGATGAAATTTGGTCACCATGGTGCGAATCACCCGGTAAAAGATTTGGATACTGGGCGCGTCGCGATTACCTCTCAGAATCATGGTTTTGCAGTAGATGCGAAAACTTTGCCTGACAACATTCGCGTTACGCACGTGTCTTTATTTGATGGATCACTGCAAGGTTTGGCTTGGAAAGATAAGCCTGCTTTGTGTTTCCAAGGGCATCCTGAGGCCTCACCAGGCCCTCACGATATTGCCTATTTATTTGATCGTTTTGTGGAGCTCATGAATGCTGCCGCTGTTGGTAATAAGGGGGGCAAATAATGCCTAAGCGTAGCGACATTCAGAGCATTCTGATTATTGGTGCCGGTCCAATTGTGATTGGACAAGCTTGTGAGTTTGACTATTCTGGTGCGCAAGCTTGTAAAGCGTTGCGTGACGAGGGTTACAAAGTCATTCTGGTAAACAGTAATCCTGCCACCATCATGACAGACCCCGAGATGGCAGATGTAACTTACATCGAACCGATTACTTGGGAAGTAGTGGAGCGCATTATTGCCACTGAGAAACCCGACGCTATTTTGCCAACCATGGGCGGTCAAACTGCCTTGAACTGCGCACTCGATTTACATCGCCATGGCGTCCTCGAGAAATACGGTTGCGAATTGATTGGCGCTTCACCAGAGGCGATTGATAAAGCGGAAGACCGTCAAAAGTTTAAAGATGCGATGACCAAAATTGGTCTGGGTTCTGCAAAGTCTGGTATTGCGCACTCCATGGATGAGGCGCATGAAGTGCAACAACGTATTCAGAAAGAAACTGGTAGCTTGGGTTTCCCAGTAGTCATTCGACCTTCGTTCACCATGGGTGGATCAGGCGGTGGCATCGCTTACAACCGTGAAGAATTTGAAGAGATTTGTAAGCGCGGTTTAGATTTATCGCCAACCCGCGAGCTCTTGATTGAAGAGTCTCTCTTGGGTTGGAAAGAGTTCGAGATGGAAGTGGTCCGTGACCGTGCAGATAATTGCATCATCGTTTGCTCAATCGAAAACTTAGATCCGATGGGTGTGCATACTGGTGACTCGATCACGGTTGCCCCCGCACAAACCTTGACGGATAAAGAGTATCAAATTCTGCGTAACGCCTCGATTGCGGTCTTGCGTGAGATTGGTGTGGATACTGGTGGTTCAAACGTGCAGTTCTCGATTAATCCAGTCGATGGTCGCATGATCGTTATTGAAATGAACCCACGCGTTTCACGATCATCTGCCTTGGCTTCAAAAGCAACTGGTTTTCCGATTGCCAAGATTGCTGCGAAGCTAGCGGTGGGCTATACCTTAGATGAGTTGAAGAATGACATCACAGGTGGCGCAACTCCAGCATCCTTTGAGCCATCAATCGATTACGTAGTCACGAAGATTCCTCGTTTTGCCTTTGAGAAATTTCCACAAGCAGATTCTCGTTTAACCACACAGATGAAATCGGTCGGTGAGGTGATGGCCATTGGTCGTACATTCCAAGAGTCATTTCAAAAAGCATTGCGCGGTTTAGAGGTTGGTGTTGATGGCTTGGATGAAGTTTCCACAGATTTGGATGACATCATTCAGGAGATCGGCGAGCCAGGTCCAGATCGTATTTGGTATTTGGCGGACGCTTTCCGTATGGGTATGGGCTTGGATGAGGTTTACAACGAGACTAAGGTAGATCCTTGGTTCTTGGAGCAAATCGAAGAACTCATCACCATGGAGACTGAGCTCAAGCAGCGCAAGCTCGACAGCTTGTCAGCTCCTGAGTTGCGTTTCATTAAGCAAAAAGGTTTCTCAGATCGTCGCTTGGCGAAATTGCTTGGAGTAGATGCTTCTTCCGTTCGAGCAGCACGTCACCGCCTCAAAGTGGTTCCAGTCTACAAGCGAGTGGATACCTGCGCTGCTGAGTTCTCTACGAATACAGCCTATCTTTACTCCACTTACGAAGCAGAGCATGGCGAGTGCGAATCTCAGCCAAGCACTAAAGATAAGATTATGGTTTTGGGCGGCGGTCCAAACCGTATTGGTCAAGGTATTGAGTTTGACTACTGCTGCGTTCACGCAGCCTTAGCAATGCGCGAAGATGGTTATGAAACCATCATGGTGAACTGCAACCCAGAAACAGTTTCTACTGACTACGATACTTCTGATCGTTTGTATTTTGAGCCATTGACACTAGAAGATGTTCTAGAGATCGTAGCAATTGAAAAGCCCAAAGGTGTCATCGTTCAGTATGGTGGTCAGACTCCGTTGAAGCTGGCTTTGGATCTCGAAGCGAATGGCGTACCAATTATTGGTACGTCACCAGACATGATTGATGCGGCAGAAGATCGTGAACGCTTCCAGAAGTTATTGCATGAGTTGAACTTGCGACAGCCGCCTAACCGTACCGCCCGTGCGGAAGATGAGGCTCTGAAGCTGGCTGAAGAAATTGGTTACCCATTGGTAGTGCGTCCTTCCTACGTATTGGGTGGTCGTGCAATGGAGATCGTTCATGACGGTCGTGATCTTGAGCGTTATATGCGTGAAGCGGTTAAGGTTTCGCATGATTCACCGGTATTACTAGATCGCTTCCTGAACGATGCGATTGAGTGTGATGTGGACTGTATTAGTGATGGTCAGCATGTATTTATTGGTGGCGTGATGGAGCACATTGAGCAAGCTGGTGTTCACTCGGGTGACTCAGCCTGCTCCTTGCCACCATATTCCTTATCGGACGAGACGATTACAGAAATCAAACGTCAAACCGCGGCCATGGCCAAAGGTCTCAACGTGGTTGGTTTGATGAATGTGCAGTTTGCGATACAGCACGTCGATGGTAAAGATGTCATCTATGTACTCGAGGTGAACCCGCGTGCTTCTCGTACTGTTCCGTTCGTATCCAAAGCAACCGGTTTGCAGTTAGCCAAGATTGCAGCTCGCTGTATGGTGGGTCAAACTCTAGAGCAGCAGGGCATTCTGAATGAAGTTAAGCCAGCTTACTACTCGGTAAAAGAAGCCGTGTTCCCATTCAATAAGTTTCCAGGTATTGATCCGATCCTAGGGCCAGAGATGCGCTCTACTGGCGAGGTGATGGGTGTTGGTAAGACTTTTGGTGAAGCCTTGTTTAAATCCCAATTGGGCGCAGGGATTAAATTGCCTAAGAGTGGTACTGTGCTCTTGACTGTTAAAGATAGCGACAAACCTAAAGCAGTTGAGGTGGCTAAACTGTTACATCAATTGGGATTCCCAATGGTGGCTACTAAAGGTACTGCCGCAGCTATTGAGGCGGCTGGCTTACCCGTACGCGTAGTCAATAAGGTGAAGGATGGTCGTCCACACATTGTTGACTTAATCAAGAATGGCGAGATCTCCCTAGTATTTACTACGGTTGATGAGACACGTACTGCAATTGCGGATTCACGCTCCATTCGTACGAGCGCTCAAGCCAACAACGTGACTTACTACACTACGATTAGTGCAGCGCGTGCAGTCATGGATGGTTTGATGACCTCACAAAACGGTAACAAAGGGTCGCTTGAGGTGTATTCATTGCAAAATCTACACAAGACTCTCAATTAAATTAAATGAGGTAAGAAGCATGAACACAATTCCTATTACCAAGCGTGGCGCAGAGCTACTCAAAGAAGAGTTACACCGCTTAAAGCATGTAGAGCGTCCATCTGTGATTAATGCAATCTCTGAAGCGCGTGCACAAGGTGATCTTTCTGAGAATGCTGAGTATGACGCTGCTAAAGAGAAGCAAGGTTTTATTGAAGGACGCATTCAGGAGCTTGAAGGCAAGTTATCTGCAGCGCAAATCATTGATCCGGCTACTTTGGATGTGAACGGCCGCGTAGTATTTGGTGCTACGGTGGATCTTGAGGACTTAGAAGATGGTACCAAGCTCACCTATCAAATTGTGGGTGATGATGAGGCTGATATTGCCCTGAATAAGATCTCTATCAGCTCACCGATTGCGCGTGCCTTAATTAGCAAAGAAGAGGGCGATGTGGTTGCGGTTCAAGCTCCTGGCGGTAATCGCGAAGTAGAGATTCTTGCGGTTCGCTACATCTAATACCTAGCAAAAGTTCATATGCAGACTGTAGAGACCCCGAATCATCTGGCGGCTCAAAGACTGTTTATTCTGATTGCAGGCCTTTGGGTTGGCAGCATACTTGCGGTAGGTTATCTGGTTGCTCCGGCTATCTTCAGCACGATGACCGATCGACAGGCTGCTGGCATGGTAGCTGGTAGCATCTTTAAATTAGAAGCCTATCTCAGCTTGATTGTCTGCATTGGCCTGATGGTTCTAGCCAATCTCCTTGTGAATCGTGGCCTCAATCAATTCAAGTTCATTCGCTGGCTCTTGTTGGCAATGCTACTTTGTGCAATCGCAGCTAGCTTTATCTTGATCCCTTGGATGAACGCCTTGAGAGATGATGCCCTCATGCAAGGTATGCCGGTCATGCTTTCTCCTTCAGCCACTGTGTTCGGAAGGCTGCATGGCGTGTCCAGCATGCTGTTTATGCTGCAGAGTATTTTAGGAATCTTCTTAGTTTGGCGACTGACTAAGAGATAGGTCAAAGAGTAATTCAAAAAGTAAGTCAAAAAGTAAGTCAAAAAGCAGGCAATAAAAAACGCCGACTAGCGACGTTTTTAACTACAGCAGTTTTAATCCTCTGAAGATCAAGAGCCCAATGATTTCTTCTTGGTGCTGCTCATGCGGACCTTGCGTTTCTTAATGGGGGCGGGCGCTGCAACTGCCTTGCGATAACCCGGTGATGACCAACCAATTTTTGATTCAGCAGCATCAGCGCGTAGAACCCGTTTCTTGGGGGCAGCGCTTTTGACCGCAGCCGCTCTTTCAAAGGGTGATTTGCTAGCTGCTGAGCGTCGATCTGATCTCTCAGAGGTGCTGGTGCGAACACCAGCTTTCGCTACCACGCGATTCGGCTGACGCTTAGTGCGGGGTGCTTGTAATGTCTTTTTCGTTTGCTTGCTAGATCTACCCAAATTGACCAGTGCTGCATCGACGATATCAATCGGCTTCCAGATCACTAGTAATTTTCCAATGTGCTGAACGGGTGCGGCGCCCAGTTTGTCGCAGAGCTCTTCATAGATAGCGATGCGTGCTTCACGATCATCGCCAAAAACACGAACCTTAATCAAGCCGTGATGAGAAATGGCTGATTTAGCCTCCTTAATCACCGCAGGGGTAAGGCCATCGCCGCCAATCATGACAACTGGGCTAAGCCCATGGGCATCGGCTTTAAGGGATTTACGTTGTGCGGGGGTAATAGTAAGTGCAGTCATGGGCTCGATGATAGAGCATTGGTGCTTGTAAAACAGGGCTTTCGGCCTGATTTGAGCCAATATCAAGAAGTTTCCAGTCAATTCCTTTTGCCTTGTAGAGCATAAACAAGGAAAATGGAAGGTGAAAGTGGGTAAGTTGTGGCAAAGAATAAATTTAATAAAAGTTGGTTGCAGGATCACCTAAATGATCCCTACGTGAAGATGGCTCAAAAAGAGGGTTATCGCGCACGAGCCGTCTATAAGCTGAGCGAAATAGATGAGCAGGATCGACTCATCAAAGCAGGTATGACAATTGTGGATTTAGGAAGCGCTCCAGGGAGCTGGTCTCAGTACGCCCGGAATCGCCTGACTGAGCTCGGTAAAAATAATTCGAACATTGAATCCGGTAAACCAGATGGAATCATTATTGCAATCGATATTCTGCCGATGGAGGACATTGCAGACGTTTCCTTTATTCAGGGGGATTTCCGCGAAGATGAGGGTTTAAAGGCCTTAGAGGCACTTTTACCGGCGAATGCGGATGGAAAAGTCGATTTTGTGATGTCCGACATGGCTCCCAATTTATCCGGCGTGGGGGTGGCAGACGCGGCCCGAATGGCTTTTTTGGCTGAAATTGCCTTGGATTTTTCGGTTCAGCATCTGAAGTCTGACGGGGCTCTATTAATTAAGTGCTTTAACGGCAGTGGCTATAGCCAGATTGTGGAATCCTTTAAAAAGGTCTTTAAAACAGTGGCTTCCAGAAAGCCAAAAGCCTCTAGAGCCAAGTCTTCAGAAATCTTTTTGCTCGGCCGAGACCTTAAAGTGCCCAAATAACCCCCCAAAAAAAGGGGTTTATAAAATAAATTAGCTCTTCGCTATTGAAAAAGCCTAGTAGTAGAATCAAATACTTAGGTATAGCAATCCGCTTTAACTCCCGGATTAATCCGGCAAAGGTCTCCTTTTGAATAGCAATATGTTGCAAAAAATTGGTGTGTGGCTCATTGTGGGTTTGGTCTTGTTCACTGTTTTTAAACAGTTCGACAAGCCTAAAGATCAGAATCAAGTCACGTATTCTCAATTCATGGACGATGCCAAAGCAGGCAAAGTTAAGCGAGTGGATGTGCAAGGTCGCACCTTGCAAGTGACTCCAAATGACGGCAACAAATATTCCATCATCTCCCCGGGAGATATTTGGATGGTTGGCGACTTAATGAAGTTTGGTGTCCAGGTCACCGGTAAAGCAGATGACGAACCGAATATGTTGGTTTCTGCTTTGTATTACCTTGGACCTACTTTATTGATTATTGGTTTCTGGTTCTTCATGATGCGTCAGATGCAGGGTGGCGGTAAGGGTGGTGCATTCTCTTTCGGCAAATCCAAAGCACGCTTGATTGATGAGAATAGTAATACTGTTACTTTTGCTGATGTTGCTGGTTGCGATGAAGCAAAAGAAGAAGTCTTTGAGATTGTGGACTTCCTCAAGGATCCGCAAAAGTTTCAAAAGCTCGGTGGTCGTATTCCGCATGGCATATTGCTTGTAGGCCCCCCAGGTACTGGTAAGACTTTGTTGGCGCGTGCGATTGCAGGCGAGGCAAAAGTTCCATTCTTCTCCATCTCTGGATCAGACTTCGTGGAGATGTTTGTTGGTGTTGGCGCCTCACGCGTGCGCGACATGTTTGAGAACGCTAAGAAAAATTCTCCTTGCATCATCTTTATTGATGAGATCGATGCCGTTGGTCGTCACCGTGGTGCCGGTATGGGCGGCGGCAATGATGAGCGCGAACAAACTCTGAACCAAATGCTGGTAGAGATGGACGGTTTTGAAAGTAATAGCGGTGTCATCGTTGTTGCTGCGACTAACCGTTCCGATGTGTTAGATAAAGCCTTATTGCGTCCAGGACGTTTTGATCGTCAAGTGCACGTCGGCTTGCCAGACATTCGTGGTCGTGAGCAAATTTTGCAAGTGCACATGCGCAAAGTTCCAATTGATCCAGATGTGGACGCAGCCGTATTGGCGCGTGGCACCCCTGGTTTCTCGGGCGCAGATTTAGCAAACTTGGTCAATGAGTCTGCATTGTTTGCAGCACGTCGTAATAAGCGTGCTGTCGATATGAAAGACTTTGAAGACGCAAAAGATAAGATCTATATGGGTCCTGAGCGCAAGTCAGCAGTCATGCGTGAAGAAGAGCGTCGTAACACGGCGTATCACGAGTCTGGCCATGCTGTAGTTGCCAAGATCTTGCCTAAAGCAGATCCAGTACATAAAGTTACCATCATGCCGCGTGGCATGGCCTTGGGTGTGACTTGGCAATTGCCTGAGTTTGATCGTGTGAACTTATACAAAGATCGCATGTTGGAAGAGTTGGCTATTTTGTTTGGCGGCCGCGCTGCTGAAGAAGTGTTCTTACACTCCATGAGTACAGGTGCTTCAAATGACTTTGAGCGTGCCACCAAAATGGCGCGTGACATGGTCACTCGTTATGGCATGAGTGATAGCTTAGGTACGATGGTCTATGTAGATACCGAGTCTGAAAGTATTTTTGGGCGCAATAGCTCTAAGACAGTTTCAGAGTTAACTCAGCAAAAGGTAGATGCAGAGATTCGTGCCTTGGTTGATAGCCAGTACGCATTAGCAAGATCGATCCTAGAGCAAAACCGCGACAAGGTTGAAGCCATGGTGACTGCTTTGCTTGAATGGGAAACCATTGATGCTGAGCAGATTAACGACATCATGGAAGGTCGCCCACCGCGCGCTCCAAAGCCACCACCAGCAACCCAGTTTGGTAACTCTGCTGGTACGCCGGGTCCTGCTGCCGGTGCCGCCCCAGCTACTGCTTAGTAAGGTGAGCAAGCAAACTCTGCCCGCAACATGGTGTTGCGGGCGTTTTCTTTTTGACTTTAGTAAACGTCAGCGCCCACTAGTGATGGGTATTCTGAATGCCACGCCAGATTCCTTCTCGGATGGTGGCAAGTTCAGAACTCCAAGTGATGCTATTGCTCAAGCAGAGCGCATGATTGCTGATGGTGCAGACATCATTGATATCGGTGGTGAGTCCACTCGTCCAGGCGCCGAGCCAGTCTCTTTGCAAGAAGAATTGGATCGCGTCTTGCCAGTGATTGAGGCTTTAAAGGATTGTGGCGTCGCCTTATCAATTGATACCTATAAAGCAGAAACCATGCGTCAGGCGCTCCATGCTGGAGTTGATTGTGTCAATGACATCTGGGCTCTACGACAAGCGGGTGCAGTAGAAGCCATCATTGAGAGCGATGAGCGTTATCCAAACAAGCAGTGCGGCCTTATCCTAATGCACATGCAGCGTGATCCACAAACCATGCAATTTGATCCTGAATATCAAGATGTCATCGTAGAAGTGAAGCAGTTTTTACAAGAGCGCGCACAGTTACTTCAAGAGAAGGGTGTCGCTCAAAACCGCATCGCCGTTGACCCTGGCTTTGGCTTTGGTAAAAGTCTGGAGCACAACCTCAAGATGCTGGCAGATTTTGATCAATTCTCGCAATTGGCTTATCCGGTATTGGCAGGGATGTCTCGTAAATCCATGCTGGGCAAATTAACAGGTCGCGATACCAATGACCGTGTAGCACCTAGTGTGGCAGCCGCCATTCTGGCTGCCGATCGGGGTGCTCGCATCATCCGCGTCCATGACGTTCAGGAGACGGTCGACGCCTTGAAGCTCTGGGAAGCTATTCAGTAATAAGCTGAATAGTTAAATAGCCACAAGTTTTATAATCAAGCTCATGAAAAAACAATACTTTGGTACTGATGGCATTCGCGGTGAAGTAGGGCAATTTCCGATTGTTCCGGAGTTCATCACGCGCCTTGGCTATGCTGCAGGTAAGGTCCTGAGTAGCCAAGCAAAGCCTGGTGAGCGCTGCAAGATTTTGATTGGAAAAGATACGCGTGTTTCAGGTTACCTATTAGAAGCTGCTTTAGAGGCAGGCTTTGCTGCCGCAGGTGTTGATGTGATGTTGTGTGGCCCAATGCCAACTCCTGGCGTTGCTTACCTTACTAAAGCATTGCGTTTATCTGCAGGTGTAGTGATCTCGGCTTCACACAATGCTTATCAAGATAACGGTATTAAATTCTTTTCAGCAGAAGGCGGTAAGTTAAGCGATGAGTTTGAACTGTCTATTGAAGCTGAGCTCGCTAAACCGATGGGTTGTGTCAGTTCAAAAGAATTAGGCAAAGCATTTCGTATCGATGATGCTGCCGGTCGCTATATTGAATTCTGTAAATCTACTTTTCCTGGAGAACTTAATCTCAAGGGTATGAAGTTGGTTGTAGATTGTGCTCATGGCGCTGCGTATCATATCGCTCCCCATGTCTTTCATGAGTTGGGTGCAGAAGTCATCTCTATTGGTGTTCAGCCCGATGGCCGCAACATTAATGATGGCTTTGGCGCTACAGCCCCTGCAGCATTAATTGCTAAAGTTAAAGAAACTAAAGCTGATCTCGGTATTGCTTTGGATGGTGATGCCGATCGTTTGCAAATGGTCGATGCTTCTGGCCGATTGTTTAATGGCGACGAGCTTCTATACGTTCTGGCAAAAGACCGCATTGAGCGGGGCCAAGTCATTGGTGGAGTAGTGGGCACCTTAATGACTAACTTAGCGGTAGAGAACGCGATAAAAGGTCTTGGAATTGGATTTGAGCGCGCTAATGTAGGCGATCGTTATGTCCTGGAGTTACTCAAGCAAAAAGGCTGGATTATTGGCGGTGAAGGCTCAGGCCATCTGCTTTGTTTAGATCAACATTCAACCGGTGATGGGACGATTGCCGCATTGCAGGTATTGGCAGCGATGAGTCAGGCTAAAAAGAGCTTAGCCCAACTCCTAGATTCAGTAAACATCTTCCCTCAAGTGCTTCTGAATATGAAGTTCAAGGCCGGCTACGACTGGAAGACTGATAGCACCCTCAAATCCAAGATTAGTCAGGTGGAGACTGATCTCAAGGGCACGGGAAGGGTACTTATCCGCGCCTCAGGCACAGAACCCGTCCTGCGGGTCATGGTTGAGGCTCAAGATGGCAACGTGGCCATGAGCGCGGCTAAGGGCATTGCCGATCTAATACCAAAATCATAAGTAATTGATTTAATTGAATTAATTTTAATTAGAACACTTGTCACAAAAGAGTCATACATACATCGTATCGTCCTCATATCGCAATGTTGCGTAATTTATCTGAGGAACGATTCACATGAACTCATTTTTGAAAAAAGCGTTAGTGATTAGCGCGATTTCATTTGCTCCAGTTGCATTTGCAGCTGATATGACTGGCGCTGGCGCAACATTCCCATATCCAATTTATGCTAAATGGGCCGAAGCCTATAAAGCAAAAACCGGTTCTAACCTGAACTACCAATCTATCGGCTCTTCCGGTGGTATTAAGCAAATCAAAGCAAAGACAGTTGATTTCGGTGCAACCGACAACCCAGTGAAGTTCGAAGATTTAGAAAAAGATGGCATGGTTCAGTTTCCAGCCATTATTGGTGGCGTAGTTCCTGTTATTAACGTAGAAGGCGTTAAGCCATACGAGCTCAAGTTATCACCGGATACCTTGTCTGATATTTTCCAGGGTGTTATCACTAACTGGAATGACAAGCGCATTGTGCTGAATAACCCTGGCATGAAGATGCCTGACTTGCCAATTACTGTTGTTCATCGCGCGGATGGTTCAGGAACTACTGCAATTTTTACAAATTACTTGGCAAAAGTTAGCCAGAATTGGAAAGATGCAGTTGGTGAAGGTGCTGCAGTGAAATGGCCTGCTGCCTCATCGGTTGGCGGTAAGGGCAATGAGGGTGTTGCAGCAAACGTTTCTCGTGTCAAAGGCGCAATCGGATATGTTGAGTATGCGTATGCCAAGAAAAATAAAATGACTAGTGTTTCTATGAAGAACAAAGATGGTCAATTTGTTCAACCTGATGACATCACTTTTTCTGCTGCAGCGGCTGGTACAGATTGGTCCAAGATTCCAGGTATGGGTACATTCATTACCAATGCTGCTGGTGCTAAATCATGGCCAATCACTGGTGCATCTTTTATTCTCTTGTACAAGAACCCAGAAAACAAATCTAATGCTGCTGAAGTAATTAAGTTCTTTGACTTTGCATTTAAGGATGGCAAGAAGATGGCTGAAGAGTTGGATTACGTGCCAATGCCTGATGTCACAACAGATTTCATCCGTAAGAATGTATTTGCTAAGGTTGTTACTAAGTAATGTTCAATGATTAAGATTTCTTAATCATTACTGAATAACAGCTCCACCAAAAGTGGGGCTGTTTCAATATTTAAATAAGCATAATTTATGATTGAATCCACCCAGTCTCACGCAGCACCGACGCCCCAGGCGCTTCGTATTGCTAAGTTACAGCGTATTCAAGACTTTCTATTTCATGCAGTTACCCAATTTTTTGCATTATCGGTACTGATTGCATTAATCGGCATCATCATCTCACTCATCATTAATGCGTGGCCGGCACTAGATAAATTCGGTATTGGCTTCTTCTTTACCAAAGAGTGGGATATCGTTAATGGAGAGTTTGGTGGATTGATCGCCATCTATGGCACCGTCGTTACTTCTTTGATTGCTTTGTTAATAGCAGTGCCATTAAGCTTCGGTATCGCCGTATTTTTAACTGAGTTATGTCCAGGTCCACTTCGTAGACCCTTGGGTACCGCAGTTGAATTACTTGCCGCAGTTCCCTCAATTATTTACGGTATGTTTGGCTTATTTATTTTTGCTCCTTTATTCGCGGACTATATTCAGCCAGCTTTAGCCGCCACCCTCGGACAAGTACCGGGTTTGGGAATTTTATTTTCTGGTGCTTTTAATGGCATTGGTATCTTGTGCGCTGGACTCATTTTGGCGATGATGATTCTGCCCTTTATCGCCTCAGTAATGCGTGATGTATTTGAAATTGTTCCGCCTGTTTTAAAAGAGTCCGCTTATGGTATTGGTTGTACCACTTGGGAGGTGGTTAAGAATGTCGTTCTCCCTTACACCAAAGCAGGTGTTATCGGTGGGATTATGCTTGGATTAGGCAGGGCACTTGGTGAGACTATGGCGGTGACATTTGTAATTGGTAATGCCCATCGTTTGTCAGCATCGCTATTTGCTCCAGGCAATTCAATTGCATCAACGCTCGCAAATGAGTTTGGTGAAGCTGAGCTCGGACCTCATTACTCCTCTTTATTTGCCCTAGGTCTTGCGCTCTTTATGATTACATTCATTGTGCTAGCTATTGCAAAGTGGATGCTCCTGAATATGGAGAAAAAACAGGGACTGAAGACATGAACGGCCTCTCAAATATTGATCCAGCAATTTTTGCCAAGCGTAAGCGTGCTAATAAAATTGGCCTAATACTTTCTACCGGTGCCATGGTTGTAGGTATGGCATTCCTCCTGTGGATTTTGAGCATTCTTTTCATCAAGGGGTTTTCCTCAATTAACCTTGATGTGTTTACGCAAAGCACCCCTGCGCCTGGATCTGAGGGCGGCGGTTTGGCGAATGCGATTCTTGGTAGTTTGATGATTGTCGCCAGCTGTACTTTGATCAGCACCCCAATTGGGGTTCTTGCTGGTTTATATCTCTCTGAATATGGCGATAGAAGTAAGGTGGCTTCGATAACCCGCTTCGTTACTGACATCATGCTATCAGCGCCATCTATTGTGATTGGTTTGTTTGTGTATGCGATTGTGGTTGCGCAAGTACGGCATTTCTCTGGTTGGGCCGGTACGATTGCACTAGCCTTGATCGCTATTCCTGTAGTGGTGCGTACCACAGAGAATATGTTGCGCTTAGTTCCAGGTAGCTTGAGGGAGGCTGCCTATGCCCTAGGTACCCCGAAGTGGAAAGTGGCTTTCATGATTACCTTACGCGCTGCACAAAGCGGTGTTATTACTGGGATCTTGTTGGCGCTTGCTCGTGTGAGCGGTGAAACAGCACCTCTCCTGTTTACTGCCCTGAACAATCAATTCTTTACAACCAATATGAATGCCCCGATGGCGAATTTACCAGTGGTCATTTTCCAGTTTGCAATGAGTCCTTATGACAATTGGGTTGATCTCGCCTGGGCAGCTGCTTTGTTAATCACATTTGCAGTGCTTGGATTAAACATCCTCGCTCGTGTTGTCTTCCGTGAAAAAGTGCAAAGTTAATGGCCAATATGAAAACTATGTTTGACTTAAATACAATCGATAGTCAAGGAAACAGAATGAACGACAATACCAATATGCAAACAGCCAAAGAAGTTAAAAATGCGCTTGAAGTACGTAATTTGAATTTCTTTTACGGCTCTTTTCAAGGTCTTAAGGATATCAATTTAGATATCGAAGAGGGCAAGGTTACTGCATTCATCGGACCATCCGGCTGCGGAAAATCGACTTTGTTACGCACTCTAAACCGCATGTATGACTTGTATCCAGGTCAACGTGCTGAGGGTGAAATTAACTTTTATGGCCAAAATATCCTAGAGTCTGGTCAAGATTTAAATCTACTACGCTCACGTATTGGTATGGTTTTCCAAAAGCCAACCCCATTCCCAATGTCCATTTACGAAAACATTGCGTTTGGTGTGCGACTTTATGAAAAGCTTTCTCGCTCTGAAATGGACGAGCGAGTAGAGTGGGCCTTAAATAAGGCTGCTTTGTGGAATGAAGCTAAAGATAAACTCAATCAAAGTGGCTTATCCTTATCTGGTGGTCAACAGCAGCGTTTATGTATTGCTCGCGGGGTTGCGGTCAAGCCATCTGTGATTTTGCTGGATGAGCCAACTTCTGCCTTAGATCCAATTTCTACGGGTAAGATTGAAGAGCTCATTAATGAACTTAAGCATGAGTACACGATTGCTATCGTCACTCATAACATGCAGCAGGCTGCTCGTGTATCCGATTACACTGCCTATATGTACCTAGGCAGTCTCATCGAATATGGCAAGACTGATGAAATTTTCATTAAGCCTAAGCGAAAAGAAACAGAAGATTACATTACCGGCCGTTTTGGTTAATTGGAGATACACATGCCTGATAGACACCTTTCCTCACAGTTTGACGCAGATTTAAATTCCCTCTCCAGTCGTTTGCTAGAGATGGGCGGGCTCGTTGAGTCTCAGATTTCAACGGCTATGCGCGCTTTCACGCAAATGGATATTGATACTTGTAATGTTGTCATCCAGAACGAAAAGCTCGTAAATGATCTCGAAATCCAGATTGACTTAGCTTGTACTGAACTCATTGCCCGTCGTCAGCCTACGGCACGAGATTTACGTCTCGTCATGGCTGTTTCAAAGGCGATTACCAATTTAGAGCGTGCCGGTGATGAAGCTGAACGCGTTGCCAAGAGAACCAAGCGCTTAATTGAAGCTGGAGCTACTCACAATATTAATGTTGCTGAAATTCGTTTATCCGGACAGATGGCAATTTCTCTTTTGCGTCGTAGCTTAGATGCTTTCGCAAGATTAGATACCGTTGCGGCTGCAGAAGTAGTGCAGGAAGATCGTCAGATTGATGAAGAGTTCAGAGGATTTGTTCGCAAGCTGATTTCATACATGATGGAAGACCCGCACACGATTTCAACAGGTCTAGACATGTTGACTATTGCTAAGGCAATTGAGCGCATTGGCGATCATGCAAAGAATATTGCCGAGTTCGTTATTTATATTGCCAAAGGCTCTGATGTGCGTCATATCCCGCATGAGGATTTGGTCCGCGAGGCCAATAAACCGTAACCAATTAAAACGGAATCCCAGATGACTCACCGAATCTTAGTTGTTGAGGATGAGCCTTCGATTGCTGAGCTGATTGCAATCAACCTGACTCATGCAGGCTATGAAGTTGAAAGGGCGCTCCAGACTGATCTTGCTATGAATATGATGCGAGATCAGTTGCCTTCTCTTTTAATCTTGGACTGGATGCTCCCTGGTAAATCAGGCGTTCAATTTGCTAAAGAGTTGAGATCCAATGAGCGCACCCGCTCTTTGCCCATTCTGATGCTGACTGCTAAGAGTGACGAGTCAGATAAGGTTCTTGGCTTAGATTCTGGCGCAGATGATTATGTAACCAAACCTTTCTCACCCAAAGAGTTAGTTGCACGTGTCAAGGCCCTTTTGCGTCGCCAAACCCCAATAGAGGACTCTGGCCCTTTGGCGGTGGGCCCATTAAGAATGGACCCACTCTCTCATCGTGTGACAGCTGTTTGGCCTAATATGGAGCCTCAATCCATTTCCTTGGGGCCTACCGAATATCGCCTTTTGCAGTTTTTGATGGCCAATCCTGAAAGGGTTCACTCTCGGACAAATTTGCTCGATAAGGTATGGGGGAATGAGGTTTATATCGAGGAGCGGACTGTAGACGTACATATTAAGAGATTAAGGGCAGCCCTATCCCCTTCGGACTGTGATCGCTACATAGAGACGGTTCGCGGAAGTGGCTATCGAATTACCAAGATGCCCACCCAGACCTAACTAGAATCAAGCCCTAAACTAGAGTTTTGGATCCGATGGAGCAGATGCTCTAAGATTGTCGTATGTTATCCGTTATTACTCGTTTTACCATGCTTGTCTGCTTGGCTTTTCTTGCCGCATACATAGCATCCTCTAATTTAGGCTCCTTTTCGGGGGTTGCGGCGGCAATATCCGTGCTTGCAGTGCCTTTGATTTATTCCTATATCAATTTAGCTCGTTTAAGAAAATTTACCTTATCCGACTCAGTTGAGTCCATGCCTTTGCCAAGCGGCTACTGGGAAGAAATCTTTTTTCGCCTTCAGCGTTTAGTCCGCAATCTCAAACAGCAAATACTCTCTATAGAAAAACAGCACAATCGTTTCATTGAAGCTTTTCAGGCCTCTCCTAATGGCATTGTGATGCTGGATAGTGAGGATCATATTGAGTGGTGCAATGCGATTGCAGAGCGTTTCTTTGGATTGAGTTTTAAGCGTGATGCGCTTCAAAGGATTAATTTCCTGATACGACGCCCAGAATTTATCCAGTATTTATATAAGAGGGCCTTTGAGGATCCATTATTGATGGAGAGAATGGGGCCAAACTCTAATCTGAGTTTGATGTTACAAATTTTCCCATTCGGTGATCAACGACATCTCTTGCTTGTGCAGGACGTAACCGATCTTCAAAAGGCTGATGCAATGCGACGTGATTTCGTAGCAAACGTTTCGCATGAAATGAGAACGCCAATTACTGTATTGATGGGTTTTTTGGAGACTATGCAGTCGCTTGACTTGGAGAGATCACAGCAAAGCAAATATTTTGAAATGATGATGTCTCAGGCTCAGCGAATGAAGAGTTTGGTGGAAGACTTGTTGACCCTAGCTAATTTAGAGGCAAATACTTTGCCCGCCCCAATACAAGAAATTAGTATTACCACTCTGATGGCACTTTTAAAGAATGATGCAGAGGCACTTTCTCAGGGTCATCATATCCTTAGCTTTGAGATCTCAAATTCAAATAACTTGATGGGAGAAGAGCGGGAGATCCTCTCTGCCTTTGGTAATCTAGTCTCCAATGCTATTCGATACACACCAGATACCGCCTCAATTAAGGTGAGATGGAGTGTCAATGAGCGTGGTGAAGGTGAGTTTTCAGTGACTGATACGGGGCCAGGTATTGCATCTGAGCATCTATCTAGACTGACTGAGCGCTTTTATCGCGTGGATAGAAGTCGATCTAGGGATACTGGAGGTACTGGCTTGGGATTGGCGATTGTGAAACATATTGCTAATCGTCATCAAGCCCAACTCATCATTAACAGTACGCCCGGACAGGGCAGTACCTTTACTCTTCAATTTCCGAAGGAGCGTATTTCAGTTTAAGAGTACTTGTATTACTTAGTCCTTCTTATCTTTCTTATCCTTTTTGTCCTTCTTATCTTTTTTCTTCTTGGACTCTTTAGGTAGCTTGTCTAACTTGCCATTGGCATACAGGCACCATACTTTGATTTCCTCAAGCAGCTCATTTAAGTCTTCATAAGACAGATTTTTAAAGTCTTGTAGGCCAATAGCACCAGACTCTTGAAGCTGTTTTACAGCATCTTCATATTTATATTCGCTCATGGGTATCCGGATAAAAGTAATAGGAACGAGCCTATCCTAGCAAAGTAATATGACAAAACTGCCTTTTTCGCATCTGGAAGGGCATTTAATCTAGATCGGGGGGAGATTTCAGGTTTACGTTTAATGCCCTAATCCGCGCTAATAACCTTTCTGGCGGACCTCCCATTACAAGAGCGGGCAGGATTGTGACAAGCGATAGTCCGCCCAATACCAGTTCACCAGCCCCAAATGCTGCCGATATAGGGGGCCAAGACCAGATGCTGGCTGAGGTTGTCATCCCAAGTGCAAGACTTGTGGATTACTTGCGTTGAATTGAGTAACGTGAGCGGCCTGTTCATCCCGCAACACTTTTCCACGATCATATAGATAAGGGGATTTCATAATTCTCTCCATCAGAAGTCATCGCCTAAGAAAAAAATCGCTATTTATGGGTAAGGGAAGCATTGGAATTAAAGTCAAAATGAATGCTTAAGGCAGCAAAAAATTTATTCAATATCAATTTTGACATCAAGCTGCAATACTCAAGCGATAAAATAAATTTAGTTAAGTTAATCAACTCTATGGAGATTTATATGAAACGATTTTTTATCAAAGTACTGATTATTTGGCATGAGATTAGAGTGGCCTATCGCAATCGGAATATGCAACACCGTCTTGGTAGTTAAAAGCGCCAAGTGAATCCGATCTCTGAGCGAGAGGCATTGATACCTGAGTTGCTCATAATGATTCCCATATTTGCTGCACTTTTCATATAGGAGATGCCAATATCAACACTATTACTTGCTGATATGATGGCTGCAATCAAGGTATAGTTGCTCAGATATTGCTCGGCGCTCGGTGGATTAGTAGTTAGGCCTATATCTAGCGCCAACTTTACTTTGTCTGCTACCTTCCAAACAGGTGCCATAGAAAAGAACCAGATATTGGTTCTATTTTCTGTCGCGCCAGTGCCAATTTTGTAATTGGTGTTGTAGAGAGATTTGCTATACGTTGCATTTAAATGAATTTCCACCAAATCCCAGTATCGTGAAGCAATCAGATTGACGCCATAATTTGGTAACGCGAGACCTAATCCAGCGACTTGCTGCTGTGGTGATCCAGGCAGCGTGATGCTGGGTTTAACTGCTAAGCCCCACTGATCATTCTCGGCAAAGCGCCATTTCATGGCAATAACCTTATTAGATACAGGGGAGAAACTGCCGCTTGGCGTCGCAAAGTAGGTAGCGCCCAAAGATAGCTCGATATTGTCTGTGATACCCCTGGTGTAGGTGAATGGCAAGGCCCTAGCACTTTGCCTGCCAAAATACTCCTCACCAGGCGTAATGACGTCAACAGTATTAGCTGATCCGCCACCATGAGACGCCGTTATAAAAAAATACTGCTCAATCTGATTGAGCCCTTTGGCCACTGTACCTGCATCATCTGTATTTAGTGGTTCAAATGCCTTACATGCTAGTGGAATTAGCAGCAAAAAGAGGGCAATCTTATGCATTGAACTTGGAAGCCTAAAAGCTATCATCTTAATTGCAGAACATTACAAATCAATGTCAAATCAAGCCCTGGTTACTTGGTGCATTTACTATGGTATTGCAATGAATCTGAAATATTTCCTTCTTAACATCATGGTTCCAATACTGAATGGGGAATATGATGAATACAAATAGGGATATCAATTTATCAACTATATTTCGACGCAATCTTGACCTGATTCCTTCTGAGAATGTCAATATCAAGCAAGAATTTCTCAATGAAAAGTACGAAAAGACTGAGCACCGTGACAATGTATTTCTTGTTGATCAGAAATACACCTTAAGTCTCGATGAACTTATTTAGCTATTGATTTGCGTTTAAAAGGCTAGTTATCAAAATTACAGTATGAAATGTCATGAGAATGACATCATCAATAGCCATCATGAACAGTAAACCTACACCATAAGAATCTACGTATGCCTATTATCAAAATTGCTTACCCAATTTTATTTATCGCCCTACTCATTCAGGCAATTTGGGTAGAAGCAGCGACTATTTACCCCATTAATAAGGCATCGATTCTTGTTGGCTCGTCATTTGATATCAAAATTGAATTTGACCAAGAGTACAAATTAGAGGATTTGGATATTCAGCTTAATAGTGCGCCAATCAAAGCACAGATTAAGACACAGCCAGTGTTTATTTCCAATGAATCAGGAAAAGGCAGCTCCCTGATTTATCGAGATGTTCAGCTTTCAAAGCCCGGGCAATATGCTCTCATTGCCAAGAGCGGTCAGGAAAGCATCCAGGTCTCTTGGGATGTCTATGCAAGTGGCCCCCGAAAGGTCAAGAACGTCATCCTCTTCATTGGTGATGGAATGACGATAGCAAATCGTACTTCAGCTCGCGTTTTATCTAAGGGAATTGATGAGGGTAAGTATCAGGGTAAGTTGTCATTCGATGATATGCCCAATATGGCGCTTATTGGAACCTCAGGCTCTGACTCACTCATCACCGATTCTGCAAACTCCATGAGTGCTTACACAACCGGTCATAAGACTGCGGTAAATGCCATGGGTGTATATGTTTCTCGTGCAGCGGACAACTTATCCCATCCTAAAGTAGAAACCATTTCTGAATTAATTAAGCGTA
The DNA here is from genome assembly GCF_018881735.1 of Polynucleobacter sp. Nonnen-W13. Lineage (NCBI taxonomy): Bacteria > Pseudomonadati > Pseudomonadota > Betaproteobacteria > Burkholderiales > Burkholderiaceae > Polynucleobacter > Polynucleobacter sp. Nonnen-W13. Next base: position 841,242 of record NZ_JACVPU010000001.1, read on the forward strand.
AAACCAAAATGTCGGTCGGCATTGTATCGGATGCTGAATTGCAGGATGCGACTCCAGGTGCCATGGTGGCCCACACTAGAAGACGCGCTGATAAGCCATATATTGCCGATCAACTATTTGCCAGTGGGGCGGAGGTCATTTTAGGTGGAGGCTCCGCTTACTTTTATCCGCAGTCTACTAAAGGGTCAAAGCGTAAGGATGATAAAAATCTGCTTGCCCAATTTCAATCTTCGGGATATTCAATTGCTTTAAATAAGCAAGAATTATTGGCGACTGGCAATGCTAAGGAAACTAGCAAGCTATTCGGAGTATTTCATCCGGATAACATGGATGGGTCCTTAGACCGTCTTTTTCTCAAGAAAAACACAGTAGCACAGTACCCTGATCAGCCAGACTTAACCGAGATGACACAAGCGGCGATCAATGTCTTATCCAAAAATCCCAACGGCTTTTTTTTGATGGTTGAAGCAGCTTTAATTGATAAGTTTAATCATCCGCTGGACTGGGAGCGAGCCGCTTTTGACACCATCATGTTAAGTAATGCTGTACAAATAGCTAAAGATTTTGCAAAGAAAAACCCAGACACATTGATCATTGTTACCCCTGACCATACCCATAGCGGCTCAATCAGTGGTGTTGTGAATGATGCTAAGCCAGGACCCCTAAGAGAAAAGGTTGGGGTGTATGCAGATGCTGGCTATCCAAACTATCCAAAGGCCAATACGGCAGGCTATCCAAATCAGATTGATGTAAGCAAGCGTTTGGCCTTCTTTTATGGAAATTACCCCGATCACTATGAGACGCTTCACCCAAAACTCGATGGCACATTTAAGCCAGCAATTAAAGATGAGTCTGGTAAGTATGTTGCCAATCCCAAATACGTCCAGCTACAAGAAGATGCTATTCATATGACGGGTAATCTGCCTTCACATCAAGAGATGGGTGTTCACACGGCTGATGATGCAGTACTCAATGCCATGGGTCCTGGATCGGAAAAGTTTCGTGGATTCATGGATAACACTGAGGTATTCAAGGTTATGGTCGAAACTCTTGGCTTGGGTTACACCAAGCGCTAGGAAAGCAAATGAGTAATGCTATTTAAGATCTATTACTTGAGATAGATTCCCTTTTAACGGCGCTTTTACTTTATTAATTCATTGCTGTTATTCGATAGCTTTGTAGTTCACAATGAATGCTGACAAGAAATCTCTTGTTATGAATGGACTTGGTCTTAATGAAAAGAAAGTTATACGATTCGCTGGTGGACTTAAGGCTTATAGTTTCTAAAGTGCTGGGGTTTACTCAAGAGATCAAACACATCACCCCAGTGATCACAGTAGGCCGGTTTGGGTTGACGCACGAGATCTCAGATAAACCCTCAGAAGTCATTGAGTTACCCCCTAAAGAGGAGCCCATTCGGCCTAACGCACTTTTAAAGTCAAAGATAGACCTTATTCGACTAGAGACTCGGTATTTTGATATTACAGACGAGGGAGGTAACAGAAAGCTTGCCTACAGCATCTCTGGGAATATCAACGCAGAAAAAGTATTACTTTGCTTGCCTGGTCTATTGGAGACCAAAGACTCCTTCACCGTTTTGCATGCTCATTTTTTAAGATTTGAAGATTGCAAAGTAGTTAGCGTTGATTTTCCTGGAAGAGGGGATTCTGAGTCAATTTCGTCATCTCAAAAATACACCATGTCACTCTACTTATCAGACATTCAAGGCTTAATGAAAATGCTTTTGAGCAATCATCCATCGACTACTCAATTTACTATTTTGGGAACCAGTATGGGTGGTGTATTAGCTATGTACTTAACAAAGTCACTTGGAAAACGAATTTCCGAAATCATTCTCAATGATATTGCCTTAACTGTGAATTGGTCTGCCCTCTATTCTTTATATAAATCAATGAAAAATGAAGTTGGTTTTAAAGAAGTTAAACAATTAGCAAAAGATTTGAGAGTGGATGAGAGAGCATTTGCAGATGTCCAGTTACCAGGCCATTTTGATTTAAATTACAAGGCCGATATATGGGGGATGAACTTCCATGAGGCGATTGAGGGGTACAAGGGTAAGGTGGCGCTGATTTATGGCGCTGACTCAAAGGTATGTACTCTCCAGCGTGTACGCTCAGCAAAGGCTGCAATACCCGGATTCATTTCTTTCGAGGTCGAAAAAGCAGGGCATCCAGTTCCCTTTACACCCCAAGTTTGTGAGTTTATCCAGCTGCAGATGAAACTTAAATAAGCTATTGCTAGTTATTTGCTTTGAGAATGATTGGACTAAAAGTAAAGGGTTGCTCTTGCGCAGGATTAACCTGAACTTCAACAGCTTGTACTTGATCGGCTCCCATTACTTGAAGTCGTAATACATTTTCTAATACCTTTTTTTGATTCTTGCGATATAGGGGCTGATCAATGATTAGTCGATGACTATCACCATGAATCAGCAATACTGGCTTATTGAAAATCTCTGACATAGAGATCAGGCTTTCTAATGTATCGCGATAGCCACTATCGCTACTTGTCAATTGACTAGGTTTATAAAACATATCGGCTTGATAGGCAAAGATGATGCCATTCAAGCTTCTTTGGGTGGCTAAATTAAATGCATGTTCGATCCATGCTAGGTTAGCTTGATTTCTATCTTGATATTCTTTGATAGCAGACTCTGCACCCTCATTATTGTTATTCGAACCAGGTATGTGGATGCTGACAAATAGAAAATTATTCTTTATCCAGTAAGCGTTTTCTACATACTTGGAATGCTTAGGATCTAAGTCAGACTGCCTTTGGACGCGTAGCGTATTTTTACCTAAGCTTTGATTGGTGCTAAAAAATACTGTTCTGAGTGCTGATAGTCTTTCCAATGGATCGTACGCTCCAGCCATGGGTCGGTGGCAGTCAGTCCACTCATTGTCTCCTGGGGTATAGATTAAGGGTGCTTTGAAGTTTGAAAAATAGGATTTAATGATTTGATTGTGTTCATCACTACAAAGTGACGAGCCAGATTTAGTATCTCCAATAAAAATACTGAAACTTGGTTTAAGTCGGTTTATTTCTGTGATTAAGTTTTCAAAGCGTTGAAAATCTTGTGGTAGTGAGTAGGGCATATCACCCAGGGCGATAAATTTAAATGTCTGACCAACAGCAGCTGTTGTAAAGCTTGCTATGGCGATAGCTAGAAAAAATGCTCTGAAGCGAATTGCTTTGAAAGATCTCATTTATTTTTGAATAATTCGCTTATTTGTTTATTTGTATTGCTGAGGCTCATCATTGATTTCCTTAATCTCTATCTCGCCGAAAATGTAGGTATTTTCTTTTAGAGCCTTCCACCCTAGATCTTGAAATACATGTGCGTATTCACCAGAAAACTTTTTTGATTTTCCATAAAAAATATCCGTTAGTTCATCTTGTTCGTCTTCATCAATGGTCTCAGAAAAATAGATTACCTTTTCCCCATCATAAGTCTTACTAATTTCTGCCCCAGGAATATCGCCGATACGCATTCCCACTTGAGGTTCATATTGACTGATGAACTTTGGTTTTGTAGTTGTTATGATGGATCCAAGCTTCCAGACTGTCCCGCATTTAATTTCTTTATTCTGTTTTTTAAAGATATGTCTTTGGACTAGAGAGCCCATTTCAAGAGGGATAATTTGATACAGCATCCCATATCTCCTGTAGTGAATTTAAGCCTTTATCATGCTCTTAAAGTGTGACGATTCGGTGAAGATCAGTGGGCTTGATGAATGTTTGGTCAGGACTTTGTATATAGGTTTTGACTGTCTTCATTTTGTAATAGTTTCAGTTCATGATCACCCTTGTGACTTCACAACATACGATCATTACCTGCCCTAACTGTTACGGACAAGAAACCCTAGAGATCTCTCAAGGCTATTCTCAGCATTTATATCGCTGCCCAAGTTGCAGCATCATTTTGAAGCCCAGATCAGGAGATTGCTGTATTTTCTGCAGTTTCGGAAGTCAAGATTGCTCCAGTGCGGAGCAAAATTTAGCTGCCTAGGCCTCTTCCCAGTAGACTAGGGTCTCGTTTCACGAATGTGTCATCAGAGTTTCATAAAATAGACATATTCAAGTAAACCTGCTTCTATTGGAAATGCTGTGTCCTTACATCAGAATAAATCCGTAATGAACGCTACTGACCTCGTCGCTGCAGTCGATCTTGGGTCTAATAGCTTTCGTATGCTAGTAGCTCAAGTCGTCAAGACGCCTTCCGGTACACAACTGCGTCCGATTGATACGCTGCGTGAGTCTGTCCGCTTGGCTGCTGGCTTAACTGATAATAAATTATTAGGTAATGATGCCTATCAGCGAGGAATTACAGCAATTCGGCGCTTTGGTGAACGCATTCGGGGGTTTGATCCTGCTAATGTGCGCGCTGTTGCCACCAACACCCTGCGCGTAGCTAAAAATGCACCACACTTTATCCGGGAGGCTGAGGAGGCCTTGGGTTTCCCCATTGAAGTGATCGCAGGAGTTGAAGAGGCGCGCTTAATCTACATTGGTGCCGCTCATGAAGTGCCGGCAGTACAGGGTAATCGCTTGGTAGTGGATATTGGCGGAGGCTCTACCGAGCTAATCATTGGCAAAGGTTACGAGCCCAAGCTGATGGAAAGCCTGTACATTGGTTGCGTTTCTCATAGCCTGAGATTTTTCCCTAAGGGCAATATCGATTCTCATGCTTTTAAAGAGGCAGAGCTAGCCGCGCGAAGAGAAATTCAGGTGATTTCTGAAGCATATCTAAAGGCTGGCTGGAAGCAAGTTATTGGTTCTTCGGGGACCGCACGCGCTTTAGCCGAACTGATTGCAGAAAATAACTTCAATGGCCAGGTAGATAACTCTGATGGTTTGATTACCCGCGATGGTTTAAGAGCCATGAAAAAGCATCTTCTGAAGTATGAGCATATTAATCAGGTTGAGCTACAAGGCCTCAAGGATGATAGGCGCTCAGTTTGGCCGGGTGGCCTTGCCATCATGATTGCTGTTTTTGATGAGCTTGGTATCGAGTCCATGGAGGTCACAGATGCCGCCTTAAGAATCGGCGTGCTTTATGACTTGCTAGGTCGCTCTCAGCATGAAGATATGCGCTTTGTGACAGTTGAGCAATTTATGCAGCGTTACGCGGTAGATCGTGAACAAGCTAGGCGCGTTGGCAATCTAGCTGCTGAGTTTTTGGCACAATTGCCTAAGCCAGATGAGGAGAGCCGGGCTGATAATATTGCATTATTGCAATGGGCTGCCAATCTTCATGAAATCGGCTTATCGATATCGCATAACGGATATCACAAACATTCTGCCTACATTGCTGGTAATGCCGATATGCCGGGCTTCTCAAAAAACGATCAGGCTAGATTAGCCGCCTTACTCATTGGTCACACCGGTAAGTTAGGAAAGTTAGCGAATAATGCTTCTTTCTCTGATTGGCGTATGTTGTTTTGTATGCGGCTTGCGCAGGTACTTTGCCGCGGACGCAGTGATGTCAATTTATCCAAGGTGAAAGTCTCGGAGCACAATGGAGACTATTTAGTTAGCCTCTCCAAAGACTGGGCTAAGGAGCATCCATTAACAGAGTTTAGCCTTCAAAAAGAAGCGGCCGAATGGGTGCGTATCGGCCGACCTTATAGCATTAGCTTGAAGTAATGCTTACAACCCTAGGAAATGCTTTGCGTAACGAGGATTGATTTCTGATAGACGCAACATGGTCAATACATCTGCTGTATTGAAATCTGGATCCCAGGCGGGTGCGCTACAAATCTTAGCGCCTAGTTTCAAATAACCTTTGATCAATGGTGGAGGCTCTACCTCTAAACCGCCATTGAGTCGCTCAAGCGGCAAGGGTAGGCGCGGGAATGCATGATTTTCAACTGGAGCCATTTGATCGTTGCTTAGTGAGTTGTATAGACTCGCTGCAAAGTGACCGCCATCACCCATGGGGATGCTGGCACATCCAAGCATGATTTCATAATCGTGTTTTTGCATGTATTGCGCTAAGCCGCTCCACAAAGCCATGATGACTGCACCAGAACGAAAGTCTTCGTGCACGCAAGATCTCCCGAGCTCAACTAATTTGGGGCGCAAGTGGTCTAGTCGGCTCAAATCAAACTCTGAATCTGAGTAGAGACGCCCAATCTCCAAAGCTTTGTGTGGCGGGAGCACGCGATAGGTGCCGACCACCTTTAATGACTCCTGATCACGAATCAGTAAATGGTCGCAATAGGCATCGAATTCATCAATATCGAGGTTCTCTGGATTGCTTGGAAGCTTCGCCCCCATCTCTTCTGCAAATACCTTGTAGCGCAGGCGCTGCGCTTCTTTAATCTCACTCGCATTGCTAGCCCAAGTAATTTGAAATGCAGGGCGCTTTGGCTTAGCGATCGTTTTCTCAGCAACTGGGTCTGGGGTTCGCAGCTCAGCTCTGGCTTTAGTAGCAAATTTCTTGCCAAATAACTTCTTTGCAATTTTTTTAGAAAAGAGCTTTTTAATCGCCTCAGTTTTACTTTTTTTAATCTTCTTTGGCTTTACTTCAAAGCGAGAATTAAATAGATCAAATGCAGCAAGGGGATTTGGAATATCTGACATAGTGTTCCTTAAGTATTAATAATCAATAGTAAGAAATGGGTGTTACTAATTGATGACAATGGGGATGCAAATCGTTGCCCACAGTAAGGCGGAAATGAGTAGGGTAAGCATGACTGCGGCCGAACCAAAATCTTTTGCTCTTTTCGATAGATCATGATGATCAAATGAAATTCGATCGATAGCTGCCTCAACGCTAGAGTTCAGCAGCTCAACCACTAAAACCATGATGAGCGAAGCAATCAGGGCACATTTCTCAAGAGGGCTAATTGGCAAGAAAAGAGCAATTGGGCTCAGCACTACCAGCAGGAAAAGTTCTTGTCTAAAAGCACTTTCCTCTTGAAATGCATAGACTATGCCGCACCAAGAATTCTTGGCTGCATGCCACGCGCGTGTGAGGCCGCGGTTACCCTTATGTGGGTTTTGCTTAATGTCGTAAGGTGCTGACAAAATGAGTTCTTAAGCGAGGGCAGTAACATGAACAGCCGTGGAGGGTACGGGCTTTAAATGCTTGGCGAATTGCTCCGAAGCCGCTCTCCAAGAAAACTTCTCAGCATGAGCCCTAGCCAGTTCACGAGGAATTTTCAGGGCTTGCATACAAGCTACTCGCAGATCTTCGTGCATTGCGCCAGCAGCAGAGTTGCCTAAAACATCAATTGGACCGGTCACTGGATAGGCTGCGACTGGTGTACCACAAGCCATGGCTTCTAAAATTACCAGCCCAAAAGTATCGGTTTTGCTTGGGAAGACAAAAACATCGGCAGCAGCATATACTTTCGCCAACTCTTCCTGCTGTAGTACACCTAGATAATTGATATTCGGGTATTTTTCTTTAATACCGGCCATTGCAGGACCGTCACCAACAACCCATTTAGAGCCTGGTAGATCTATCTCCAAGAAGGCGTTGATATTTTTCTCTATTGCCACTCGACCAACATACAAAAAGATTGGGTGAGCGCTATTGAGAGCTTTAGAGTCTTGCATTTTGAAGATGTCTAAATCTACGCCTCGTGACCACAGCACGACATTTTTAAGGCCAAACTTCTCGAGATCATCTTTAACGACAATAGTTGGCGCCATTACCGCCATCGAAGGGCCGTGAAACCAGCGAATAAAAGCATAGGTAATGCTTAAAGGAATTCCGGTGCGGGCTTTGACATATTCAGGGAAGCGGGTGTGATAGGCCGTAGAGAATGGCAAATCATTCTTTACGGCATAAGAGCGTGCTGATAAGCCCAAAGGCCCCTCTGTAGCAATATGCATTGCATCAGGCGCAAATTCTTTAATGCGGCGAGCCACTTCCTTTCCGGGGAATAAGGACAAGGCAATATCTGGGTAGGTAGGGCAGGGGATGGATTTAAAGCCAGTCGGGGTAATCATTTCGACTTCATGGCCCATGCCGATGAGTTCAGCTCTAGTTTGTTTGAGCGTTCTTACAACACCATTGACTTGTGGATCCCATGCATCAGTAATGATCATAATTTTCATACGGTAGCCTCTTTAATAAGTGTTGCAAGCTCAGGTTGGAGAGTAATTTCAGGTGCTTCCACTGGATCACCATGAATATGTGTCCAGTAGATAATTTTCAGTTCACCGGTCGTGGTCTCTACTAGTGCTGATAGGCTTTCGACCCAATCACCATCATTGCAATACAACAGACCATCGATTTCACGAATTTCTGCTTTGTGAATATGGCCACATACGACGCCATCACAATTCCTTAGGCGGGCTTCTCTGGCCATGATGTGCTCAAAGTCAGCGATATAACTGACGGCATTTTTTACTTGATGCTTAAGATATTGGGAGAGTGACCAGTATTGCAATCCCATCTTGACGCGCAACATATTGAAGTAGCGATTAATGTACAAAATAAATGAATACAGCGAGTCGCCAACATAGGCAAGCCATTTAGCGTATTGCATTACGCCATCAAATAAATCGCCATGGGTTACCCACAGCTTCCGTCCATCTAAGGTTGTGTGGATGACCTCTTCTTGAACCTTGATATCGCCAAAGGACATACCAAAGTACTGACGAGCCGCTTCGTCATGATTACCAGGAATGTAAATCACTTCAGAACCTTTGCGGGCTTTACGCAATAACTTTTGAACAACATCATTGTGGGTCTGTGGCCAGTAAAACGACTGTTTTAAGCGCCAGCCATCGATAATGTCGCCCACCAGGTAAATCTGATCGGCTTCATTGTGCTTTAAGAAATCGAGGAGGTAGTTTGCCTGACACCCTGATGTTCCGAGGTGTACATCTGAAATCCAAATCGCTCTGTAATGCGTCATGAGTACGTATTAAGCCGATTCATTATGAAGGCCTCATGACACTTTTACGACAGTTTGATGACTTGATTTATATTACGGCTAGATATGAGGCAATCCCAATCAAACCCCACTTCAACTCCGAGCAGTTGGCTTCGCTATTGGATATGGATGCAAATCCTATTGCACGTGATTGTTGGGGTATGCAAACTCTCTTTTATTTTCCCCTTACTAAATCAAAAACAAAAAGACCACCACATACAAGAGTGGTCTAAGAAATTATTAAAAATCTTTCATATTCCGTTGCGTGTGATTGGCGCGGAGAAATTACTCTCTAGCCCACATTTGCTGGTATCAAATCACATCTCGTGGTTAGATATTCATGTAATTAATGCATTTAAACCGGTCCGTTTTGTCGCAAAATCGGAAGTCCGGAGATGGCCTATATTTGGATGGATGGCGCAGCAGTTGGGCACCGTCTTTATTCGCAGAGATAGTGCGCGTCATGCGAGACAGGTGGTAGACCAGATGGCGGAGGTTCTGAAAGTAGAGTCGATCTGTATTTTTCCCGAAGGTACTTCTACTTCTGGGGAGTCAGTATTGCCGTTTAAGCCCAATCTATTTGAATCTGCCATTTTGGCTCATGCTCCAGTATTTCCGATAGCCATTGCTTACCGTTCAAGGTCAACGGGTCTGAGGAGTGATGCCCCTGCCTTTATTGGAGATATGGGTCTGCTCGAATCGATGTCCAATGTTATTGCCAGCCGGGATATAGAGGTGCATTTAAGCCTACTAGAGCCTTATTTGACTCACAAATCTGCAAATACCGATCGAAAAGCACTCGCTCTCTATTGCCAGGAAGCTATTACTAAAACCTTATAAACAGTATATGTAATAAAAGTGTCATATCCTAGAGGTACAAAGAGTTATCAGTATCGGAAAGAGATATGACGTCAAAGCATAAAGAAATAGATGAGTGGTACAAGCGTGCTCGGGAAGATATTCTAGATAGCATGGACGAAGAGCTCGAAATGGAGCTCGATGATGATCGCTTGTCACCTGATGGTGGAAGTGCCTCTGTCATACCTCGAAATGTTTACTTCAAGGAATTATTTCGCCTGCAAGGTGAATTAGTAAAGCTCCAAGATTGGGTGGTTCAAAATAAACTTAAGGTAGCTGTTTTATTTGAAGGTCGCGATTCTGCAGGTAAGGGTGGCGCGATCAAACGAATTACCCAACGTCTTAATCCCCGCGTATGTAAGGTCGTTGCATTGACTGCGCCTAGCGAGCGTGAAAAAACCCAGTGGTATTTTCAGCGCTACGTATCAAACTTACCTGCTGGTGGCGAGATCGTATTGTTTGATCGCAGCTGGTACAACCGTGCTGGTGTTGAAAAGGTCATGGGATTTTGTAATGATGCCGAGTACGAAGAGTTTTTGCGTACAGTTCCTGAGTTTGAACGCATGATTATTCGCTCCGGAATCATTCTGATTAAGTACTGGTTCTCTATTTCAGATGATGAGCAATATAGTCGCTTCATGGTGCGGATTCATGATCCATTAAAGCAATGGAAACTGAGCCCAATGGACTTAGATGCTCGCCGTCATTGGGAGGCCTATACCAAGGCAAAAGAGACTATGCTTGAGCGTACCAATATTCCTGAAGCACCGTGGTGGGTTGTGGCTGCAAACGATAAGAAAAAAGCTCGCCTCAATTGCATTTCTCACCTGCTGACTCAAATTCCCTATCAAGAAATTGAGCATCCAGAGGTTACCTTGCCCGCACGAGTTCATAACCCTGATTATCTTCGTGGGCCTGTGCCAAAAAATATGTACGTTCCCGAGATCTATTGATTTTGTGAACGCAGGTCTCTAGGTGTTAATCTCTCAGTATTCACCAAGGGGATAGCACTTGAAATCAAAGCAGGGTATTACCAATAGGGAATTTAAACTACTCATCAAACCTCAGGGTTTGGATAGACGTAGCCGTATTACCGCTTTAAGCGATCAAATTCTCAAGTTCTGCAAAAAAAGCAAGGTGGATTTTTTCCACTTAGATAACGCTACAACTGGCTTGCGGAATATTTATTTCTACGATACACCAGGCGAAGATTTCAGGCGCAATAATATTATTTTGCGCGTTCGTGAATCTCGTCAAAATATTTGGGTGGATGATTGGTGTGAGGTGACTTTAAAGTGCCGTACGGGCGATTTACAGAAGTCCCACGAATTTGACCCATCACCTAAAAAATCCATTAAGTCACGCTTACGTCTGAAGGAAGAAATTCTTCGAGGCGATGCTATTGGTACAAGTAGGGCAATTTATTCCAACAACGCAATTTTGGATGCAGTGCCTATTGACGGCCTCTTTGAGAAATCCTTAGCAAGTGTTGCAAAGTTCTTTCCTGGCCTAGTCACTCTGCCAATTGATAAAAAATCCCCCATCCGAATTGTTGGCGGACGCACCAATAAGATTCTTGAGGCATGTTTGCCAATTGGAAACTTAGTATTTGGTGATGGCGTGCAAGCACATTGTGAAATTGCTATCTGGATGAAGAGTGTAGGCGACCCTATTGTGGGTGAGTTGGCCTTTTCATATCGGATGAATGATGCCAACCGTGGTCAAGTAAAAGCGCATAAGCGTGCTGATAAGTTCTTCAAGAAGCTCCAAATTGAACTAGAAAGCTGGTTAGAAATTGGTAGCACTAAAACAGCTTTAGTCTACGGAAAACCTGAGTGACTTCTCAGATGCAAGATGATGTGACGATAACTCAGTCTCCAGACTTACGTGATCTCTTTGTTCAATTTTTGATTATTGGTGCTGTCAGCTTTGGCGGTGGCATCATTGCCTACGAACGTATCCTCTTGGTTGAAAAGAGAAAGTGGCTCTCAGCTGATGAGTTTATGGCCTACCTAGCGATTAGCCAGACCATGCCTGGACTAAACTCAGTCAACTTAGCAGTACTCGCAGGAGATCATCTGCGAGGTATTCTCGGCGCCATGATTGCCACTCTAGGGCTCATATTTCCGGGGTCATTATTTGTGCTAGGTATCGGCATGATCTACGCTAGTACCGCAGATCATCCTTCGATTAATCTCATCTTGGCTGGTATTGCAGCAGCTGCTACCGGCTTGCTAGCGGCCATTACTTACAAAATCGGAGATGCTCACTGGCGTCATCTGAAGTCCTTAGTCATCATTGTTATGACATTTATATTGATGAGCATCTTCAAGCTTACATTGCCATATGTGATCTTGATTATGGCTCCGATATCGATCTATCTGTATAGGCCAGGTCAACCCCAATGAGTCTATTGATCCACTTGGCCTGGACCTTTGCCTTGCTTTCTATTCTTGCAGTGGGTGGTGGCACTGCTGTTTTGCCCGAGATGCAAACCATACTTGCACATCAGTTCGGTATAGACCATACCCAATTTGTTCATATTTATAGTATCGGCCAGTTGGCGCCTGGCCCCAATATGTTGATGGTCTTAGTGATTGGCTATCAAATTGCTGGGCTCATTGGTGCAGGCGTAGTCTTGCTATCCTTCTTTTTGCCTTCAAGCCTGATGTGCTTTTATATGGGGAGGCTCTGGAATCGTTTTGGAGAAAGTCCTTGGCGACGATCTATTCAAAACGCGCTTGAGCCCATTTCGATTGGCCTCATGTCATCTGGTGTTTATGCTGTTGCCAAGGCATCTGTAGTGAGCAGCATTACCTTGGGGCTTGCTCTAGTTACTCTGTATCTCATTCTCAGAACCAAGATCAATCCGGTGTTAGTTATTTTGTTCTCTGGAGGACTGGGTGCCTTATTGATGTCTTATCTGAACTAGTAAAAGTTTAGAAGGTTCCTCTTAGGCCTAGCATCAGACTTCTACCAGGCTGAGGCGCATACAACCTCACAGCCATTGGTGTAGTGGCATACCGAATTTGCTCATTGAGTAAGTTCTTCAGATTCATATACACGGTCCAATTCACATCCTTTACTTTTTCCGTATAAGAGATGCCAGCATTTAATAAGTTATAACTTGGGGCAGGACCTTGTTCCCAGTTTGCCAGGCGATTTTGTTGATAGCTGTAGATATAAGTCGCATTGGTAAGCCAACCATTGCGCTGGTGCGCCAACTCTGCACCTAAACGTGGGGCAGGCTGCAAGGGTAGATTGCCTCCCGCATCAAATGTTCCTTGTGAAGCATCGCCAAATACTCGGCTCCCTAAGCCAGTTTGATTCCAGTTATAAGTAAGTTCACCCTCAATGCCCTTGATTGTTGCCGCAGCTTGTTGTGCTGTGACTACGTTAAAGCCGTCACCTTGTTGTCCGCCATTATTAATGGCGCTACCAGTGTAATAACCATAAATATAGTTATTGAATCGGTTCGCATAAATACTTGCCTTGCTTCTGAGTAATCCACTGTTCTTCTGAATATTGAACTCTAAGTTATGCGAGGTCTCTTTGCTAAGGTTAGGATTGCCAATATCAAAGGTGGCAGTAGATTCATGTGCGCCATAAGAATAGAGTTCTTGAGCACTTGGCGCTCTTTGTGACACGGTATAAGCCACTCCAGTGCCGTACCCTTGCATGAAGCTCCATAAGCTACCAGCAGAATAGGATAGGAGATTGAATTTGCGATTTTGCAAAGTAATACTAGGAGTAGTTCCAGTGGGAGTAACTGTGGGCTGGGCCTCTAAAGTCGTGCCTAAATTGGGGTTCTGGGCAACATTGTTATAGCGCAGACCTAGGCTTCCTTGTAGAGAATTCCAATTACCTTCCTCAATCCAAAATAAGGCATTGGAGTTAGTTTTTGTTGGGGGGACAATAGCATAACTACCTGTACCTACTTCCGTTGCATTAAGAGAGGCAGCGGAGACCTGTGCCCCGAAGGTACCTTTCCAGCCAGCTAAAGGATTGTGGGCGAGTTCTAAGCGAGCCTCATTGGCAATGTTCTTCCAAACTGAGGCAGCGGTACCCACGTTATTAAATTCAGTATGGTTGTAATTTGAATTCGCTGCACTAAATTTGAATGATGAAAACCCTGTCAATGGATCTCGAGTTTGATGTTGGATGTCATATCGATTTTGCGACTGGTTTATGGATCCACCTTCAGGTGTTGGAATGCCATAGTTATTATTTAAGCGTTCTACAGAAACCCCGGTATATCCATTCTGTCCTATATAAGAAACGCCAACGCCCAAATTATTCTGCTTACTAAAAGAATTCGGCAACTTACCAGAATAGTTATTCCCGCCGTTGCCCTCCGGTGGAACAGTCCATCCTCCCGTAGGCTCACCTTGAGACTGGGTGGAGTTCCCTGGAATACGATAGTTATCAGCATTATTAATGGCTGTATCCACATGCACTGCAACCGAACCAAATGCCCCATCTACTTCAACCGCTCCAGCTCTCCCATTGCTAACGGTCTCGTAACTGGTGTTAATTGCACCAGTTGGTCTATCGGGTAGGTTGGTCAGGATACGATCATTCACTACGTTCACGAGTCCACCACTTGAGCCTGATCCATAGAGTAGAGCAGCTGCACCACGCAGAATTTCAACTTGGTGCACATTTTGCATATTGTTTCCAACGGCATGATCTTGCGAGATGTTGGATACATCGCCAACTGATAGACCATTTTGCAAAATTTGCACACGAGCACCTTCTAGACCTCGAATGACTGGTCGAGATGATCCTGCGCCATATCCTGTAGCGGATACGCCGAGCTCATTAGCCAATGTCGCGCCTAAATTTGTACCTAATTTATTCAGTAGCTCATCACCTTGCAAAACCTTCGTTGGCGTCAGAATGCTCTGAGTGGCCTCTTGCGATCCTGTTGCAGTGATTTCTAGGCTTGGTCCTACTGATTGAGCATTAGTGACTGAGCTCAATAATCCGGAGATAAGAACAAAAATAACTTTTTGCTTACTTAAAAAATGATGAGAGTGCTGCATAGTGAAGCTTTCATTCTGAAAAATGCACCTAACAAGGTGGATGCATTGAATAAATCGGTAGGCCAAGCATTCGCTTGACGTGATGATGAATTACAGAATGAAGCTAGGCGGAGCTCTGGATTGGTAAAGCCCAATTTGAATACGGGCTAGTAGCGGGTTGTTTGAGGCTAAGTGCGCTTCCTGTGAGAGGTCGCTAGCAAGGAAAAGATTGGATGTTGAGCCAAGGAAACCAGCCAGTGTCAGTGCATCAAGTAAATGACAGCTGTCAAAGCTATGGTCAAGTGAGGGCGCTTGATCCGTACAACTCAGTTCAATATTTTGATGCTGGATTCCGGAGTGAGCAATGCTGTGAGCAAAGCCAATCCAGTGGGTGCCCAATAAGCAACCAAGCAGAAAACCGAGGGCAAGGTAGCCCCTGAGTTGCTTTCTGAATTTGCTTAAAAATGAGGCTTCCATGCCCCGAATCTTACAGTATTTGCCCCTGTAGGGCATCTCGGTGTAGAATATCGATTCCGTCGGAGTGTAGCGCAGCCTGGTAGCGCACCTGCTTTGGGAGCAGGGGGTCCAAGGTTCGAATCCTTGTACTCCGACCACTTTCCCTTATTGTTCTAGTTATACCCAGCACATTCTGCCCATAGCTCAGCTGGATAGAGCAACGCCCTTCTAAGGCGTAGGTCGCACGTTCGAATCGTGCTGGGCAGGCCAAACTCTCATATTCATTGTCACTCCAATCTTACTACTGTGCTCCATTGACAGGATTTTGGATGGGATCACCTATCCCTTAGAAATCTTCGTTTATAGTACAAAAAAGCACCCACTCGAAGCTTTTAATCCTTAAATTGCAAGATCCCTATTGGAAATGGAAAGCAGATGGGCGATTACACCAAGATGTCGGCACATTACGACACGATTATGACCTCAGGGTATTACGACTATCAGGCAATTGTTGATGGATTACTTAATCATCATCCTTTTGAGAATGTTTTAGAGATTGGGTGCGGTACGGGTCTAATTTTGGAAGAGATTGCCAAACGTGAACCAACAGCTAATATCCGTGGCATAGACTTAACTCAATCGATGCTTGACATAGCACAAAAACGTTTAGAGCCATATCCAAACATTAAGTTAAGTCAGCAAAATATTACTGAGTTAAGTCTTGAGCAGCAATATCGTTTGGCTTTCTCATACGGTGGCGTTTGGTATTTCGTGATTGATGGTAATAAAGAACCATTTCTAGTTAGCCATATTTATGATGAGCAAGCAAACCATCTTGGACTTGAAAGTTTAAGTAAATTTGTTCAGTCCGGCGGAAAATTGCTACTAGGAATTCAAGGGCCACACCATGATTATGAAAAGTCCATTTCTAATGGGATGATCTATTCACAAAAGATTGAACCTTTAGAGCTGGGGTTCACTAAGCACTATTACTTAGATGACAAAGATAATCGCGTCATGGCACAGACGATTCACTATCGCACCTATAATTTTAGCGATGCCAAGAAATTGTTATCAAGTTATGGTTTTGAGTATGAAGATCGCACAGAAAAGCACCAACATTTTCTTGAATTTAAGCGTGTTTAGTGGTGTTCACTAAGATGAATGATCCATTGATTGGCTTTATTGGTGTGGGTAATATGGGCAATCCCATGGCAGCTAATTTATTGAAAGCAGGTTACAGGGTCAGTATTTTTGATCGCGAACCTCACAAGGCGATAAATTTAGTGTCCTTAGGTGCAAGTCTTGCGGAAAATATTGCACAACTTGGTCAGAAATCGCAAGTGGTGATTTG
This sequence comes from Polynucleobacter sp. Nonnen-W13, assembly GCF_018881735.1. Lineage (NCBI taxonomy): Bacteria > Pseudomonadati > Pseudomonadota > Betaproteobacteria > Burkholderiales > Burkholderiaceae > Polynucleobacter > Polynucleobacter sp. Nonnen-W13. The sequence continues at coordinate 857,849 of NZ_JACVPU010000001.1, forward strand.
TTCGTTGCCCGGTCCAACACAAGTCAAAGAGGTGATGTTTGGTAGTAGTGGGCTTATTGATGTAATGAAGCCAGGCTCAACTATTATTGATACTTCCACTAGTTCGGTAGAGCTTGCACAAGCATTATCGATCCTACTAGATCAAAAGAATGTAGGTTTTTTAGAGGCGCCAGTGACCAATGCCGTTGACTTTGCAGCACTTGGGAAGCTGTCAATTTTTGTTGCCGGCAAGCAATCAGATTTTGAGATATGTAAACCTATTTTTGAAGTTCTTGGCGAAAAAATATTTTATGTTGGTAAGCCTGGTAATGGGGCTACGATTAAGTTGCTTACTAATCTGCTATGGTTTACACACGCTGCGGTGATCGGTGAGGCTCTGATGTTAGGAGCTAAGGCTGATATTCCATTGGATATTGTTTCTGAAGCTATTCAATCAAGTGCTGGTAATAGCTGGGTAGCCCAACATGACATCCCTTCTATTTTTGCAGGACACTATGACCCAAGTTTTTCTTTAGCGCTATGTTGTAAAGATTTGGATTTGGTTAATCAAATTGCGCAGTCTCAGGGCTTCACGTTGACTATGGGTCAATTTGTTCAAAGCCTTTTCGAGGAGGCTCAAAAGACTTATGGCGCATCTGCGGCCGAATTACATGTGGTTAAGTTATTGGAAGATCGTGTTGGTACTTATTTGCGTCCTCACTTGCAAAATTCGCCCTCACAGCCCTTAGACAGATCATGACATTAAAGAATCAAGTCAAACTCATGCAAGAAGCTCACTTGCATATGCCTCAGGGAGTTGCAGAAAACTATCGCTATTGGGGTGATGAGCGCACTGTATTTATCTCCTCAGCCAAGGGGGCTCAGCTGACTGACTGTGATGGCAAAAAATACATTGATTTTCGTTTGGGATATGGCCCAATTATCTTGGGCTATCGCGATGATCGTGTTGATCAGGCTGTTATTCGACAAATTCAGGAAGGTGGAACGCTATCGGGCTTTTCTACCTCCTTAGATACAGAGGTGGCGAAGCAAATCAAAGCACTATGCCCACAAATTGATAAGTTACGTTTTGCTAATTCTGGTACTGAAGCAGTGATGGGTGCAGTTAGAACAGCACGTGGTTTTACTGGCAGAGATCGAATTGCTATTGTAGAAGGTAGCTTTCATGGCCTAGTTGATGAAATGATGTGGAAATCTGACATCGAGCACTGGAATGCTGACGATCTTCTTCCGCCCAAAATTATTCCATTTGGGTCAGGCATCCCTGGTAATACTCGAGAGCTGGTTGATTTTATTGAGCTCAATGATTTTGAATCTCTTGAGCAACTTTTTATGACACGGAAAGATTCTTTAGCCTGTGTTTTATTGGAGCCAATTATTGGTAATGCTGGCAGCATTGCAGCCTGTAATTGCTGGTTACAAAGGTTGCGTGATTTATGTACCGCAAACGGTACGATTCTCATTATTGATGAAGTTAAAACGGGTTTCAGGGTAGCTAAGGGTGGTGCTCAATCTTTGTATGGAATTTATGCAGACCTAACAACGTATGCCAAGGCCATGGGCAATGGCTATCCTGTAGCGGCTTTTGGTGGAAGATCCGAGGTAATGGATGTAGTTGGTTCTCATGCTGGAGGTGTTGTGCATGGTGGAACCTATACTGCCAATTTAGTCGCCTTAAGTGCAGCGCATGCAACCTTAGGTATTTTGGAAAATACCAATGCCCTCAAAACTGTGGATGAGGCGGGGCAAACGATACAGGCGCTTCTCGGGCGTGTCTTTACAGCTGCCAAAATAGAGCATGCCTTTGCTGGACCGCCTGCAATGTTTGGCATTCACTTCTCTAGGGAAGTACCCATAAATTATCGTCAGTGGCGAAAAGTTAACAATAGCCTGTATCAAAAATTTGCTTGGAAATTGATTGAGTATGGAGTGATGCTAGAGCCAGACTCAAGAGAGCCTTGGTTTATTTGCGAGGCACATAGCCAAATAGACTTTGCTTGGTTAGAGGATGTAGCCACTAAGGCAATTAAATCTGCGCTTTAGGGTTAGTAGTCAAACGACCTACGTCATTGCACGGTTGATCACACGGTACCAATTATAGGCAGTAACCACTTGAATTCATTGAATTTTCGAGTAAAAGCGATTTCTTCTAAGGCGTAGGCTGCACGTTTAAATCGTGTTAGTCAGGACAAATTTCAGGCTCAAAAGCAAATAAAACCAGCATTTTGAATCTTAAATTTGGATGTCACAGAAGTTTCATTTAATTGGTGCAGAATAAAATTCGGGAATTAAATTTACCTATAAGTTCCCTCAATGAATCATAAGATAACCATCCATTTAACAGAAATATGAGACCCGACTGGTGATCAATAAGCTTTAGGAAATAGATATGCAACACAAGCCAAACAAGCATCATAAACTCGAGAAGCACGATAAGCTAACTGTGAAGCACAAACCAAGCTTTTATGTCACTGCTTCCGCCATTTTAGTTTTTACTGCTGCTTTAAGTACTGCCGCCTTTGCTGCCTACGGTGTCATATCAACTGGTATCAAAATTCTTACTCTTTAGAGAAAAGATTTAAATCAATTAATTAATAACGTAGAGCTACAAAAAACCCCCTGATACCCTCATCAGAATTGGTGGGGGTGTTGACCTCAAAGGGACACACTAAATAATACTTATGCATTGCACAGCCGCTTTCACGCTATAAATCATCAAAATATATAGACTATTTGGCGGTTATGAATTCTTCTAAGGCTTAGGTCGCACGTTCGAACCGTGCTGGGCAGGCCAAAAAAGTTCTACCCCCTCCCTTTAAATCATAGCTTTTGTCAGTCTTTCTATTAGAGACGGCACTCTCTTAGTTACCCAAGATAGCAAAAACTTGTCCGAAGGGCCAGTTACATTAAAAAACCTTGAATCAGTTTCAATATTGAGGATATACTTTTGACAAGCAGGAGAGTGAGATCTGATCTCCACCGAAGGCGCAAACTCCCATGAACGCTCAGGTATCCATTAGGAAGGTACTGCTTATCCTAAATAGCCGTCTGGAGAGACACCATTTTTATGGTGCACCGAAGGAGCAAGCACTCAGCCACGCTGTAGTGTGAATCTCTCAGGTATCAGGGACAGGGGGAGCGGCAGCCATATTGATATGGCACTTTAGGAGATTTCGCATGCACACACTTCCGAGCTAATTCAGTTTTTGCTAACGCAGATCAATTGATTCAATTTTCACTTACTGAATAAGGATATACATCATGAGCAATAAACTAGTCCAAGAGGCTCCTTTCCATCCTGGATATGAGGACGCTTCATATAAAAATGAAGTTCCACCAGTGATTGCTGAATTAGAGAGCTTTAGAAAAACGAATGCTCGACATCTTGGCTTTTCGGAGCTAATAGTAGATTTCTGCAAGTCTTCAAAGTCGTTTACTCCAGCCTAATTGCTAATTAACAGCCCCAGTTAGAAATAGCTGGGGTTTTTTCAAGGCATATCTGGCGCGTTCGAATCCTGATGGGCGGGCCAAAATTTCATGTATACCTCATTCTGGAGTAGTCCATAACTAAAGCTAAGTTAATTCAATATCAATGTCATGAAACTTACCATTCATAGTTAGAGACATTCGGGTCTCCTGTGCTGTTTCGGATTGCCTTAAAGCACCGACTATCTGTAGAACATTCAGGGGTAATCCCTACGATGACGATGTTAGCTCGCATGTTAGATTGTTGGTAGTCAAAAACTTTTATAACAAGCATTGAATATGGAGAGAATATGGGCAACCAAAGACGTGAATTCTTAAAAGTATCTGCCATAGCTGGCGGTGCCGCGCTAACTACCCCCTTTATTGCAAATCAGGCTGAGGCAGCTGGACCTGGTGCGGGCGCTGTAAGGCTTGCTAATCCTGACATGGCAAAGAACATGACTGTTCTAAATTACAAAGTGGACAACAAATATGTTCTCGGCGTCAAGACAGACAAAGGCATTTTAGATGTTGCTAAGGCTGCAAAACAATTCAAAGTGAAGGCGCCAATTAATACTGATGATTTGATTCAGAATGGTGATCAAGGTTTAGGTAAGCTAGTGGGTCAGGCATTGAGCAAGGGCGGCCCAAATTTGTTTTTGGACGAATCTAAAATCGAATATGCACCTGCTGTTACCAACCCCGAGAAAATTATCTGCGTGGGATTGAACTATGCAAAGCATGCTAAAGAAACCAATAATCCCATACCAACCTTACCAATTTTATTCAATAAATTTAATAACACACTCAACAGCCATAACGGCGTTGTAAAGGCATCATTAGTCAACGCAGAAAAGTTTGATTACGAAGCGGAGTTAGTTATTGTGATGGGTAGGCGTGCGTATAACGTTAGTGAGGCCGATGCTTTGTCATATGTATTTGGTTATGCTACTGGACAAGACTTTACAGCGCGTGAATTACAGCAACGCAGTAGCCAGTGGATGATTGGTAAAACTAATGATGGTTTTGCGCCTATAGGCCCATATATTTTGACATCAGATTTAGTTGGAAATCCAAATCAACTAAAAATTGAGCAATACGTTAATGGTGAGGTTCGTCAGTCATCCAATACTAATGATATGGTTTTTAATTGCGCTCAAATCATTAGCTATGCCTCCAAAATTTTTACTCTAGAGCCAGGCGATATTATTTTTACTGGCACCCCAGAAGGAGTGATAACGGGGTATCCAAAAGATAAGCAGGTTTGGCTAAAGCCTGGCGACAAGCTCGAGACACGCATTGAAAAGTTGGGTAATCTCAAATTTACCGTGGCCTGATTCAGAATCTAAAACCCTCATCAGAAATGGTGGGGCCTTTTAAGCTGTAACCCATTCAAATAACAGGCGATTCGAGCAAAGGCGAATTCTTCTAGCGCTTAGGTCATATGCTCAAATCGTGCAGAGCAGTCCAAATCCCCACATTCTGCATGCTTAGCTACTCTGACCTTACTGGGGATATTGCCCTATTCATTTTGATATCTATATATACTAATGCTGTTATTTTTGATGTTAATGGAAGATAGAAGATATTCATGAAAAGCAAAAAAATTGGTTGTAATTGTTTGATCGCCGCAACGTTTTTGTTGGGTGCTGTAAATGCTCATGCTGCAAGCCAGACGATGGATAAAATTAAATCTACCGGAGCGGTCACTATGGGTGTTCGTGAATCCTCTATTCCAATGTCATACACTATTGGTGATAGTCGCTTTGACGGCTATCACGTTGAGGTATGTCGCATGATTTTGGCTGACATAAAAGCTAATCTTGGACTAAGTACTTTGCGCATTAATTACCAGCCCGTTACATCTCAGAACCGTGTACCTTTGGTTCAAAACGGCACGGTTGATATTGAGTGTGGAACAACAACTAACAATACTGCGCGTGCTAAGGATGTGGGTTTTGCAAATACGCTGTATGTTGAAGAAGTTCGGATCGCAGTAAAAGCAAACTCGGGCATCACTTCAATCGCTCAGCTAGCCGGCAAAAAAGTTGCTACAACTACCGGCACTACTTCAGTACAGTTATTGCGTAAACATGAAAAAGCCAATGGCGTAAATTTTGACGAAGTATTTGGTAAGGATCATGCCGATAGCTTCTTATTGCTAGAGTCGGGTCGTGCAGATGCATTCGTCATGGATGGTTCAATCCTGGCTGGCAATATCGCTAACTCTAAAAATCCAAAGGACTATAAGATTGTTGGTGAGGTACTTTCAACTGAGCCTATCGCTATCATGGTTCCAAAGAATGACCCCGAGTTTAAGGCGGCCGTCAATGCTGCGATTGCTAAGATTGTGGCTAACGGCAATATGCCTAAGCTTTGGAATAAATGGTTTTTAGCCCCAATCCCGCCAAAAAATATTGTTGTAGGTCTTGAGTTGTCACCGGCAACGAAAAATGCGTGGGCCAATCTCAACGACAAGCCTGCCGAAGACTACAATAAAAAATAATCGATTGCCCTCACTAAATACGAGCCAATAATATGTCCTTAGATTTAGGTGTTTTTTGTAAGAACACCTTAGATGGAGAGGTGGTAGATCACTGCTTCTCCGCAGTGTTTGGTTTAGCTCAAAATAGTGATCCTAGTTATTTGGATTGGCTGATGAAGGCTTGGGCCTGGACCTTGGCTGTAGCGGCTCTTAGTTTGACGATTGCTTTAATTCTGGGGGCAGTGATGGGCACTCTACGTACTCTGCCCACCACCAACTCGCTGCATAAATGGCTGATTCGGATTTCTACTGCTTGGGTAGAGTTATTCAGAAACATCCCTATCTTGGTACAAGTCTTTCTTTGGTATCACGTCATTCCATCTTTTGTATTGCCCTTAAAGTCTCTGCCATCGTATTGGTTGGTGAGTATTGCTCTTGGTTTCTTTACATCTGCTCGCATAGCTGAGCAGGTGAGGGCGGGTATTCAGGCTCTGCCCAGTGGGCAAAGGGCTGCCGCAACCGCCTTAGGTTTAACAACCGTACAAAGTTACCGTTACATTATTTTGCCAATGGCATTACGAATTGTGATGCCACCACTAACTTCGGAGAGTATGAATCTCATTAAAAACTCCTCAGTGGCTTTTGCAGTTTCCGTACCAGAGCTGACCTTATTTGCAATGCAGGCTCAAGAAGAAACATCGAAGGGTGTTGAAATCTACTTAGCAGTGACCTTGTTATATGCGCTCTCGGCATTTGCGGTTAATCGAGTGATGACTCTAATTGAAAAGCGTAGTCGCATTCCGGGTTTTATTGTTTCTAATGATGCAAGCTTGGCTCACTAGGTGTTAATAGGATTAATGACATGCTGAGCTTAGATCTGAGTTTTTATAATTGGGAATTATTTACCAACTATATTTTGAAAGGCTTGGTATTTAGTGTTCAGTTAACTATCTTTGCAACAGTCGGCGGCATTTTAGTTGGGACATTTTTGGCTTTAATGCGTTTGTCTGGACGGCCCGCATTGGTATATCCCGCTACCTTCTATGTGAACACCATGCGATCCATTCCCTTAGTCATGGTGATTCTGTGGTTTTTCTTGCTAATCCCTATGTTGATTGGCAGACCCATTGGCGCAGATCTCTCGGCCACGATTACTTTCATCGCATTTGAGGCAGCATTTTTCTCGGAGATTGTGCGCGCTGGCATTCAATCCGTACCGAGGGGGCAGAGCTATGCAGGAGAAGCTTTGGGTATGACTTATGGCCAGAATATGCGTCTTGTAGTTTTGCCTCAAGCTTTCAGAAACATGATCCCCGTTTTTATGACCCAGACCATTGTCTTGTTTCAAGATACCTCATTAGTCTATGCCATCGGCGCATACGACTTACTTAAAGGATTTGAGATTGCTGGTAAAAATTATGGCCGCCCAATTGAAACCTATATTTTGGCTGCAGCAAGCTATTTTGTAATTTGCTTCTCGCTTTCTAAAGTAGTGCGCAAGATACAAGCTAGAGTCGCTATTATTCACTAACCTCATTCAGTACAAATTCAATAAATCCACATGATTGAACTTCAAAACGTATCCAAATGGTATGGCTCATTTCAGGTTCTTACTGATTGCTCTACATCGATTAAAAAAGGTGAGGTGGTGGTAATTTGCGGGCCCTCTGGTTCAGGCAAATCCACTCTGATTAAAACTATTAACGCTCTCGAGCCTTTTCAGGCGGGTGAGATTAGGGTTGATGGGGTTGCGCTACATGACCCAAAAACCAATTTACCAAAACTACGTTCACGTGTTGGCATGGTCTTTCAACACTTTGAGCTTTTCCCGCACCTCAGTGTTACCGAAAATCTGACGCTTGCTCAAATGAAGGTTTTAGGTAGATCGGCAGATGAAGCCAAGACGCATGGCCTCAAGTATTTAGAGCGTGTTGGACTCATGGCTCAAAAAGATCAGTTTCCTGGACAGTTGTCTGGTGGCCAGCAGCAACGAGTCGCGATTGCCCGTGCCTTGAGTATGGATCCGATTGTGATGTTATTTGATGAGCCAACTTCAGCCTTAGACCCAGAGATGGTGGGCGAGGTGCTAGATGTCATGGTGAAGCTCGCAAATGAGGGAATGACAATGTGCTGCGTTACCCATGAAATGGGTTTCGCTCGCAAAGTGAGTCACCGCGTGATCTTTATGGATCAAGGCAAAATTATTGAGGACTGTAGCAAAGATGAGTTCTTTGGCAATCCTGAAGCGAGATCACCTAGAGCCAAGGATTTCCTCTCAAAAATTTTAGATTACTGATCTAAATTCCCATCTCAGTAAAGACTTCTTTGGCGCACCTGAAGCTATCGATCGCTGCTGGTACTCCACAGTAAATCGCGGCCTGCAAAAATACTTCCTGAATATCCTCTTTACTTAACCCATTATTAACGGCGCCTCGCACATGAAGCTTGAGCTCATGCGGTCGATTTAAAGCAGTGATCATAGATAGATTAATGATGCTTCTGGTTCTGCGGTCTAGACCAGGGCGATTCCAGATTTCATTCCAACAATACTCGGTGACTAGTTCTTGCATCGGCATATTGAATGCGTCTGCATTCTGAATGGAGTTGTCTACATACTCTGCTCCCAGAACTTCGCGGCGAGTTTTGAGGCCCTTTTCAAATGCTTCTTTATTCATGCTGATCTCCTATGCTGTTGCCATGTTTTGAATAGATTGCATATATTGCCACTATTCAGGCGCTCCCGTTTAGCCTAGAATGATCTGCATGAACAGGATTCTTTCTTTGCGTGTAGCTTTCTTATTTTTTATTTTGGCTCTTCTTAGCGCCTGCACTGTTGATAAGCTCGAGGCAAGGTTACAGGCTGACCCACAATGTAAATCAGTTATGAATGCTAAAACCGGAGCTTTAATGCCATGCCCTGGCACCGATAAAGAATTTTATAAATCAGTTCCAGCCTTAAATACGACAGCACCTATGTTTGCTCAAGCTGAGGTGGTGCAAGCATCTGCTTCTGGCTCAGCGCTAACTCCAAAAACTATTGCCGCACCAGTAGAGTGCATGCCACAACTGCATCAAAAGTCAGGAATCCTGATGCCCTGCCCAGCACCGTAATCAAAGATCACTTAGATCATTTACCGAAAGAAAATGTGAACAAATCAGGCGCTTTAATTGCAGCAATCTCTTTAGCTACTTTGTTGACTGCCTGTAGTAATACGCCTAAATTGGCAAGCCAGCCAATGCCTAGGTCTGGGTTTTTACCCAATTACTCAGTGCTGGTGCCGATGGCGACATCTGAAGCTGATACTCGTATTTGGAGATACCGTAAAGACGGCGTTAATCCAGGAGCCTACACTGCAGTGATCTTGGATCCAATTTACTTAAACCAAAACGCTACGAAAGAAATTTCTCCAGAGGTGATTAATCAAGCGCAGATTGCATTGCAAGATTCCATGGTGAATGCAGTTAATAGTCGTGGGAATATCAAGATCGTAAATCAATCCGGCCCAGGCGTTGCTCGTATCTCTGTTGGTATTACTGGTGCAGAGAGTTCAGCAGATAGTTTGCAGCCATGGAATTTCACGCCGATTGGCTTAGCAATGAATGCAGCTGCTTATGCTGGAGGTGTGAACTCTAAAACACCAGCAATGTTAGTAGAGAGCAAGATTACCGATAGCCAAACTAAAGAAGTCATTGGCGAGGGCTTAGTCACCATTCAGGGTGAATCCTTTCGCACAGGCGGCGGTTCGGTTGAATCATTTGTAGCTATGGCTAAGAAGGTGGTCAAGGTGGCAATGGAGACTTCTGCTGATCCAAGAGCAACTGGAACAAAATAAGAGCCTCAATGCGATTCCTGATCGGTAACTTATGCCTCATCTGCACGGCAGCATTCCTGTTTCTAGCAGCTCCTGTTTCTGCTGATGAAGCCTCACGTAATAGAGAGATCCAAGAGCGCTTCGCTAAATGCGATATCAATCGAGACGGTAAGTTGACCATGGAAGAGGCTAAGGGCTGCATGCCTCGAATCTATGACCATTTCAGTAGAATTGACGAGCAGCGAAGAGGCTATGTCACCGTTGCTCAAATTCAGGCGATGGCAGATCGTTAAGCTATTGAGCGAGCTTAGGTAACTTTTTAGAATCTGCAGGCCAAGTCAGCACAATCTTCGCATCAATCTTTAAGATCTTCTTATCTTTGTCTGGGTAGTCCATTCGTGACAATAAATCGGCAATCAGATTGAGGTGTGCAAGCTTTTTATCATTAGCACTTACAACTGTCCATGGGGCATCTGATGAGCTAGTTTTTTTGAGCATGCTATCCCTAGCGTCTGAGTAGGCGCCCCACATCTTTTGTGCTTTTTGATCTATCGGGCTAATCTTCCATTGCTTAAGTGGATCCTTCGCGCGATCCTTGAGTCGAGAAGCTTGCTCTTCTTTACTGATATCCAGGTAATACTTCATTAGCTGGATATCTGATCCGACAAGTAGAGATTCAAAATCATTCACCGTATGCATAAACTGCTTGTACTGCGCATCAGTGCAAAATCCCATGACTTTTTCAACGCCCGCACGGTTATACCAACTGCGGTTGAATAATACAAATTCACCTGCAGTTGGAAGTTGAGCAACATATCTTTGGAAGTACCATTCGCCTTCCTCGCGCGGGGAGGGCTTATTCAGGGCAACGACTCTGCTATCTCTAGGGCTTAAATGTTCCGTAATGCTTTTAATGGATCCGTCTTTGCCGGCTGTATCACGCCCTTCGAAAATGACTAAGAGTCGCTTACCCTTTTGAATAATGTGACGCTGAAGTTTGACCAATTCAATTTGAAGAAGTCTGAGGTCTGCCTCGTAAGTGTGTTCATGAATGTCAGATTTACTCACGGGCAGCCTTCACTATGCAATTGACTATGAAGCAGTTGGCGTTGCTGGAATCACTTTTTTCGCAACTACTTTCTTGGCAGGAGCCTTTTTCGCTACTACTTTCTTTGCTGGCGCTTTCTTAGCTACGACCTTTTTAGCTGGAGTCTTTTTTGCAGGGACTTTTTTGGCCGCTGCTTTTTTGGAGACTACCTTTTTAGCTGGAGCTTTTTTCTCGAGCTTGTCCAAGGCTTTTGCAAGCTTGTCGATGAGCTTTTCTCTATCTGCCTCGAGCTTATCTAGCTTTTTCAATAATTGCTTCACTAATTTTTTCTGACTCATGGTGTATTCCTTTCAATAGGATGCTGTTTATTCAATCTGCGTAAATGGCCGATGTCTCATTCCTGATCCTACTTTTTATTGGGATGAGTTTCAAGCGATTGTGACAGTCAGCGCCATATTTAATTGGGTGCTACGTGTATTTCATCCCCTGCAAGAGCAAGGAGTTAATATTTAGTCTTAGTCCCATTTTGAAAAGAAAGCATCTATATGCGCCCACCCCTGAAATACATCCTCTCCGTCAGCTTGCTGCTCCTGAGCTCTTTGGTTTCCGCGCAAAAAAATGATGCCATTATTCAGACGGGGCAAGTGCAGGAGGCCCTAGCACGAGGCGCAATTCTTTGGGATGTGCGTGATGAAAAGAGTTACCTGGAGGGGCATATCCCTGGCGCAATCAATATCGGCGATGCGGGCAATGTTCTGAGGGATGCAAATAAAGAGGACTATATCTCCACCGCAAAAATTCAATCCATTTTTAATGCTGCCGGACTCGATGTGAATAAAGACATTGTGGTTTACGGCTCCCGCGGAAATCCATATGCGTACTTTGGCCTTTATACGATTCAGTATTTTGGTGGCAAGCAAGCTCAAATCTATCACGATGGGATTGATGCCTGGAAATCGGCTGGATTACCGCTTCAAAAAGAGCGCCCGAGTCTGCCGGCTGTCTCCGTAACATTGGTGCCCCAGCCTCAGTTGCTGGTGACTAATGAGGAGATGCTGAAGTTGGTTCAATCTAAATCAGTCCAGATTATTGATGCGCGAACTCCTGATGAGTTTTCTGGAAAAGATGTTCGTGCCATTCGAGGGGGCCATATTCCCAACGCAATCAATATTCCTTACGAAGAAAATTGGCAGGATCCTGCTACGTCTATCAAGCTTGGCAAGAAGCAGGTATCTGATAATTCGGGGATGACTCTTAAAAGCCAGGCAGATTTGAAAAAGTTATATTCAAGCCTGGATCCCAATCAAGAGACAGTTGTCTACTGCCAAAGTGGTGTGCGTGCTGCCGAGACAGCCACGGTCCTCAAAAATCTTGGTTTTAAGAAGGTGAAGGTTTATGACTCATCTTGGCTGGGTTGGGGAAATAACCTCAAAGCCCAAGTGTCTGACGAAAGCTTTTTAAATGTAGGCGCCCTGAATGCAAAAATTTCCGCAATGCAAAACAAAATTAATCAACTGGAAGAGGCTTTAAAGGCCAAAGGTAATAATTAATGCCTGCTATTGATTGGCTCTAAATTGAAAAACCCCAGATTGGCGATCTTCTGGGGTTTTTTGAGTGAAGCGGATTATTCTGGATGGAAGTTATTGCTGGCCATAAAGCTAATAGTGCGCTCAAAGCCCAAAATACGGATGTAACGCCAGGCGATATCGCGGTATTTGCTGTCTAAATAGCCAATAGCGACCTCAGGCGTCCTTTTGGAAAGGTCGATCTGTTCAATGGTGCGGGCCCAACGTTTTAGTCTTGTTGACATATTTACTACCTCCATGAGCATACAACGCATGGAAAAGTAGCTGGGATGACAGAAATAAGTAATATTTTTAAAGAAAATGGCAAAAAGTGGGCTAATAAGCCCATTTACAGGCTTTACTCCTGAATTTCTGCTGCAGCCCGCTCTTTATTTGCTGCTTTAGCCCTCGCTTTGATGGGTTTGAGGAACATCAGCAGACATACAAAACCTACTGTTGCAATGGCGGTTTCTAGGGCAGCCATCCAGAAATTGACCCCAGTTTCCAAAATACGGACTAAGCCCTCGGTGATGTAGAGCAGGATCAGCATGGAGGCCCATTGCATGGTGTAGACATTGCCTTTCCATAGGCCTGGAATCGCAAATAACAAGGGGATGGCCTTGAGAATGAGCCAAGAGCCTCCTGGCCTGAGTGGTGAGATAAACCATTCCCAAGCAACGCACAGAATAAAAAGGTCAACAAAAGCTGCCGTAGCGATGAGTTGGTAGGGGTTTTTAGAGAGCCAGCTTTTGAGCATGAATTGCCTTAAATGAGTTTGAGCGCTGTAAGTGCCAAGCGTTTGCCTTGAGCAATAGCTAGGCGCTGTTCCTCGGCGCTAATGGGTGCTCGACCATCAGCATGCGCAAGGTGGGTAACGCCATATGGGCTACCACCGCTTGAGGTATTCATCAGGTCGGGCTCGCTATACGGAATGCCCATGAGCATCATGCCGTGGTGAAGCAGCGGAATCATCATGGTGAGCAGGGTGCTTTCTTGACCGCCGTGCAGGCTACCCGTACTGGTAAAGACGCAGGCTGGTTTACCAACGAGAGCTCCATTGAGCCACTCTGAGGAACTTCCATCCCAAAAGTATTTCATGGGAGCGGCCATATTGCCAAAGCGTGTAGGGGAGCCCAAAGCTAGACCAATACATTCTTTTAAATCCGCATACTCAACATAGGGGGCGCCATCAGTCGGAACAACGGCCTCAGTAGCTTCGCATACTGTAGAGATCGCTGGTACGGTGCGTAGCCTGGCGTTAACTCCCGGGACACTTTCAATGCCTTCGGCAATCAGTCGCGCTAAGTCTCGGGTTGCTCCGTAGCGTGAGTAGTACAAAACTAAAATGTCAGATTGGCTCATATTCTTCTCTTATCTCTTATGATATGGGCGATGCGCCTTATACAGAATCCTCAATTATGGCTCTCTCTTGGAAAAGAGATCTGGGAGCGTAACCGGGGTCAAAATCTAAAGCAAGTAGCGGCTAGCTTGGCCTTTACCACTACGCTTGCCTTGATTCCAATGCTCACTGTAGCTTCCATTCTGATTGGCTATCTCCCCAGTGTGGTGCGGATTAAGTATGCCTTTCAGGCCTGGCTACTAGATACCTATATGCCTGGTGGCCTAAATCAGCAGGTCTTTAATTACTTGGATCAATTTTCGGCTCAGGCCAAAGGCCTCACCTTGATTGGTTTGCTTGGCTTGGTGATTACGACCATCATGACATTGGCTGTGATTGAAAGCGCCTTTAATCAGATCTTCCGTGTCTCTGAAAGTCGACCTATTTTGAAGAAGGTCGCGATCTATTCCTCTGCAACCATATTGGGACCTATCCTATTGGGTATTGGCACCTATTTGAGTGGCCTGCTATTTAGTGCGGCAGAGGGGTGGACGGAAACCCTGAGCTTTGGTTTGGGGTTTGTGGCAACGGTAGTGCCAGTACTGCTGGCCATGTCCGTATTCTCAGTGGCTTACAAAATCCTTCCTTATACCCACATTGAGTGGCGTGACGCTTTAAGTGGTGCTTTCTTTGCAGCCCTCACGTTTGAGTTGATGAAGTTTGGCTTCGGTCTCTTTCTGACCAATGTCGCCTTTTACAAAACAGTCTATGGCGCTTTTGCGATCTTCCCCTTAGCGCTGATTTGGATTTACCTTACCTGGTGGATTACCTTGGCTGGTGCAGTCTTGGTTGCTAATCTTCCTAGCATTCGCAATGGTTTGCTTAGGGTTATTCGTTACTGAAATACTTCTGATGCCCCTTGATTCCTTTAGGGCATAAGAATATATTGGTTAAACAAGAACCAATTGCTGGAGATCAAATGAAAGTTTGCGACATACTGCGCGTTAAGGGCAGCACACTATTTACAGTGGCACCAGATACTGCTTTGCAAACTGCCGTCTTGGTCATGAGCGAGCATGACATCGGTTCATTGGTCGTGATGGAGTACGACAAGCTTGTGGGTATCCTGACATTCCGTGAAGTGATTGCAGCTTTAGCAAAACACCATGGCAAATTAGATGACCTCAAAGTGCAAAGCGTCATGAATGCCAAGCCTTTGACATGCAATATGGAAACAGAGATCGATGAGGTTCGTCGTATGATGCTAGTTGATCATGCCCGCTACTTGCCGGTGATCGATCAAAAGATGCTGATGGGTGTGATTTCTTTCTACGACGTGGCTAAATCCGTTGTTGAGGCCCAGGACTTCGAAAACTCCATGCTCAAGGCTTACATCCGCGACTGGCCAGAAGAGGCTGAAAAAGCTGCCCCATAGGCTCAGCCTAGCCCAAGCCCCCGAGCAATGACATAATGTCAATATGTCAGGAAATACTTTAGGCCTTCTTTTTACTGTCACCACTTTTGGTGAATCCCACGGTCCCGCTATTGGCGCTATTGTTGATGGCTGCCCTCCAGGCATGTCTCTGTGTGAAGCGGACTTACAGATTGATTTGGATCGTCGCAAGCCAGGAACATCTCGCCATGTGACCCAACGTCAAGAAGCCGACAGAGTGGAAATTCTGTCTGGTGTATATGAAGGCAAAACTACGGGTGCGCCCATTGGCCTACTCATTCGGAATACCGACCAACGCAGTCAAGACTACGGCAACATCCTGCAAACATTTAGACCCGGTCATGCTGATTACGCTTATCACTATAAATATGGTTTGCGTGATCCTCGTGGAGGTGGGCGCTCGTCAGCGCGATTAACTGCTCCGGTAGTAGCTGCAGCTGCAATCGCCAAGAAGTGGCTCAAAGAACAGTATGGCACTGAGTTTTATGGCTATATGAGCCAACTCGGTGAAATTGAAATCCCATTTAAAGATGCCGCGCTGATTGAGGGTAATCCTTTCTTTGCCGCTAATGCCGATATCGTTCCGCAATTAGAGGCTTATATGGATGCACTGCGTAAAGCAGGGGATTCTTGCGGAGCAAAGATTGAAGTGCGAGCACGTAATGTGCCCATCGGATTAGGCGAGCCTTTATTCGATAAGTTAGATGCCGATATTGCGCATGCCATGATGGGTATTAATGCGGTGAAGGGCGTTGAGATTGGTTCTGGCTTTAAGTCGGTAGCGCAACGCGGTAGTGAGCATGGCGATGAGTTGCATCCCAATGGATTTGCTAGCAATAATGCGGGCGGTACTTTAGGCGGCATCAGCACTGGTCAAGATTTGCGTGTGTCGATTGCCATTAAGCCAACCTCTAGTATTTTGAGTCCAAAAGAATCAGTTGATTTAGATGGTAAGCCTATTACTGTGCAAACCAAAGGTCGTCATGATCCTTGTGTTGGTATTCGGGCAACGCCGATTGCAGAAGCCATGTTGGCTTTGGTGCTGATCGATCATGCACTTCGTCACCGCGCTCAGTGTGGTGATGTGCAACACAGTATTCCGCCGATCCCAGCTGCACGTCCTGGCTCTGCAACGGATTAACACTAAATCCATTTTAGAAAACTAAAAAGAAAATGATACCTTCAGTACGTTGGGCCTTCGGGTCCTTTTTCTTTTTGTATTTCGCTTATGTTGGTTTAGTTTCTCCATATGCCAGCCTCTTTTTTCTAGATCGCGGCTTTAGCGTCATTGAGATTGCTATCTTAATGTCCATGTTGCAAATCACCCGAATAGTTGGCCCATTCTCCTGGGGATGGTTATCTGACTATCTATCTGATCGTATCGGCATTATTCGTTTTTGTGCTTGCCTTGCGGCAATTACTTTTTTATGCATCTTTCTTCTGCAAAGTTATATTGCATTCTTTATTTGGATGTTTGTGCTGCACACTATCCTCAGTAGCTTGATGCCCTTGGGCGAGTCCGCTACTGTGCATGCTTTATTTAAAGACAATTCATTTGATAAGCGTTATGGTCGTTTGCGTTTATGGGGATCGATCGGTTTTATTGCCATGGTCTTATTTGCAGGTGAGTTATTTCAGCGCAAAGGCATAGAGCTGTATCCCATTGTGGGCGCGGTAATTTTGATCTTCTTGGCATTGGTTACCTTTCGCTTGCATGAGCCCAAGATGGAGCGTCGTAAGATGGTTAAGGGTGAACTGCTGATCGTTCTATTTAATCCGGATGTGCGCTGGTTCTTGCTCTCAGGATTCTTTATGATTTTTGCGCATGCTGCTTTGTATGTGTTCTATTCGCTCTACTTGGCTGATTTAGGTTACGACAAATTACAGATTGGTTTGTTTTGGGCATTAGGCGTTGCAGCTGAAGTGATCTTCTTTTACTTCCAGAGCAAGGTGCTTAGTCGCTTAGATGCCGAGATTGTTTTGCAAATCGCTTTTGGTATTGGCGTGTTCCGATTTATCTTGATGGCCTTCTTCCCGCTAACTTGGGTACTGATTCTGGCTCAGCTCATGCATGCGGGTACTTTTGGCGCACATCACAGTGCAGCTACGAAGCTATTGCAACGTTGGTTTACTGGCCCATTGCAGGCGCGAGGGCAGGCTCTAATGGCGACCGTGTCTTACGGCTTAGGCGGAACCTTGGGTGGTTTGATGGCGGGTTGGTTATGGGATGCTACCCAGCCCCGTAATGTATTTGTGATGGCGGCTTTAGCCTGTGGTCTAGGGGGTATGGCGATTGGTAAATTGCGCCCTCGTCACTACCCCGCTAGGTAACTGAATCAGCTGTCTTTACATGGATCCATAGTTCGGGCCACCACCACCTTCAGGGGTAATCCAAACAATGTTCTGACTTGGATCCTTGATGTCACAAGTCTTGCAATGCACACAGTTTTGCGAATTAATCTGCAACTGCTGTTGCCCCTCTTTTTCTATATATTCATACACACCAGCAGGGCAGTAGCGTTGCTCTGGACCTGCATAAGTTTTGAGATTCAAGTTCACCGGCACTGATGCATCTTTTAAGGTGAGATGGATAGGTTGATTCTCAGCATGATTGGTATTGGAGATAAATACTGATGAGAGGCGATCAAAAGTAATCTTGCCATCTGGCTTTGGATAGTCAATTGCTTGGTGCTGCGCTGCTGGTTCTAGGCATTCATGGTCCGCATGCTTTACATGAATCGTCCAAGGCATGTTGCCACCCAACACTTTCTGCTCAAGGCCCACCATGAGAGTGCCAAGGTAGAGTCCTTTAGACATCCATGGCTTAAAGTTGCGTGCTTGGTTTAGTTCGGTATATAACCAGCTATTTTTAAAGGCGCTTGGATACGCAGCCAAAACATCAGCAGAGCGATTTTCGGAAAGAGCAGTTACTGCGGCTTGTGCAGCCAGCATGCCGGTCTTAATAGCTGCATGACTTCCTTTGATGCGTGAGGCATTCAGGAAGCCAGCATCACAACCAATGAGCGCACCACCGGGAAAAACTGTTTTAGGTAGGCTATTTAAGCCGCCCGCTGTCAGTGCCCGTGCACCATAGGCCAGGCGCTTACCGCCTTCAAAGGTTTCACGAATCTTTGGGTGCAACTTATAGCGTTGAAACTCCTCAAACGGAGAGAGGTATGGGTTTTTATAGGACAGTCCAACAACTAAACCAACAGCAACCTTGTTATCTCCTAAGTGATATAAGAATGAGCCACCATAGGTGTCACTCTCCAATGGCCACCCTGCGGTATGAACCACCAGACCAGGCTTACTCTTGGAGGGTTCTACTTCCCATAATTCTTTAATGCCAATACCGTAGCTTTGTGGGTCAGCATCTTTATCTAAGGCAAATTTGGCAATCAGTTGTTTGCCTAAATGTCCCCGCGAACCTTCAGCAAATAAGGTGTACTTGGCACGCAATTCCATACCAAGCTGAAATTGATCGGTGGGTTGACCTTCTTTATCCAAACCCATCGAGCCAGTGATGACGCCGCAAACTGCGCCTTGCTCGTTATAGAGAATTTCAGCAGCAGGAAAGCCTGGAAAAATTTCTACACCCAGGTTCTCGGCTTGTTGACCCAGCCAACGAGTGACATTAGCCAAACTAACAATATAGTTACCTTCGTTTTTAAAGCAATCGGGCAACAGCCAATTGGGAACTTGAAATGCGCTCTCTTTGGTCAGAAATAAAAGCTGATCTTGGCTTACTTCGGTATCTAGCGGTGCGCCTAATTCTTTCCAGTTGGGGAAGAGTTCAGTTAATGCCTTAGGGTCCATGACGGCGCCAGAGAGAATATGCGCGCCGATTTCAGATCCTTTTTCCAGCACGCAGACGCTAATGTCCTTGCCGGATTGATTGGCTAGCTGTTTTGCTTTGATGGCTGCGGATAATCCAGCTGGGCCACCCCCAACGATGACGAGGTCATAGTCCATGGATTCTCTGGGTCCAAACTGTTCGAGTAATTCCTGGGCAGTCATTTCATTTCTCCGACATTACATATCAATAGGGTGCCTTGGGCATTGTGGCTATTTGGGTATTTTGAGCATTTTTGACACCTTCAAAGCCATCAGCTACTCCTCTATTTTAGTTCCAAGGCATAAAAACCAAGTTAGTGCCCAATGCCAAGAGGCTTGGAGGTCTAAAGCGTTATGATTACTTTTTTACCTTTTTGGCAATATTAGGACGAATTTATGAACAAAACTTACCCATCGGCTGTGGATGCCTTGCGGGATATCTTGAAAGATGGCCAAAAACTGGCTGTTGGTGGTTTTGGCTTGTGCGGCATTCCTGAGGCATTGATTGCTGCTGTTAAGGATTTGGGTGCCCAGAATTTAACAGCAATTGCCAATAATGCCGGTGTAGATGGTTTTGGTTTAGGCCTATTGCTGAATTCAAGACAAGTAAAAAGGATGGTTGCATCCTACGTAGGTGAGAACAAAGAATTTGAACGTCAGTTTTTGGCGGGCGAGCTCGAGCTGGAATTTACTCCGCAAGGAACTCTAGCTGAGAAATTGCGTGCTGGTGGTTGTGGCATTCCTGCTTTCTATACCAAAACCGGTGTAGGTACTTTAGTTGCTGAGGGCAAAGAGGAAAAAGAGTTTGACGGTGAGCGCTACATCATGGAGCGTGCAATCGTTTCTGATATCTCACTCGTGAAAGCGTGGAAGGCAGATAAGTCCGGTAATTTGATTTATCGCTATACCGCCCGTAACTTCAATCCAGTGGTTGCAATGGCTGGCAAGATCACAGTTGCTGAAGTTGAAGAGATTGTAGAGAACGGTCAATTAGATCCTGATCAGATTCATACGCCAGGTATTTATGTGCATCGCTTGGTGCTGAACGCTACGCCGGAGAAGCGTATTGAGCAACGCACTTTGTCTGCTGCTTGATGCCCATAGACACCATATAAAAACAGTACAGAATATTTAGGAAGATTGATATGCCTTGGAATAGAGATGAAATGGCAGCGCGTGCTGCTAAGGAACTAAAGGATGGTTATTACGTCAATTTAGGGATTGGCATGCCAACCTTGGTGGCCAATCATGTGCCAGAGGGCATGGAAGTGTGGCTTCAGTCTGAGAATGGTTTATTGGGTATTGGGCCATTTCCAACTGAAAAAACGATTGATGCGGATTTAATTAATGCAGGCAAGCAGACGATCACTACCTTGCCTGGTTCCTCCATTTTTTCTTCTGCTGATTCCTTTGGAATGATTCGTGGTGGAAAAATTAATATCGCGATTTTGGGTGCGATGCAGGTGAGTGAACATGGTGACTTAGCGAACTGGATGATTCCCGGCAAGATGGTGAAGGGTATGGGCGGCGCCATGGACCTGGTTGCTGGCGTAAAGCATGTGGTTGTCTTGATGGAGCACGTTGCTAAGAAAAAAGACGGCACAGAAGAAATTAAGATTCTGCCGAAGTGCACTCTGCCATTAACTGGAGTGGGCGTTATTAGCCGCATCATTACTGACCTTTGCGTACTCGACATTACATCAAAGGGTTTGAGCTTGGTGGAACTGGCTCCTGGTGTAACTAAGGAAGAAGTCATATCCAAAACAGGTGCCCCTATAGACGTCGCAGGTTTCTAACCTTTTTTGATGGATAGTGAAATAATGGGGTCAATGACCCCATTTTCTTTTTTAAAGATTCCTTTATGAGCGTTGTAGATCACTCACTTCATGCACACAAGCAGGGTGATGCTAAGCATGCCCATAGCAAGGAAGTTTCCAACCAAAATCTTTTGCTGATTGCCTTGGTGCTCACACTCGGTTTTTCAGGGGTTGAGGGTGCCGCCGCTTACTTTGCGAATTCTTTAGCGCTGATATCGGATGCTGGCCACATGGTGACAGATGCTGCCGCACTAGGACTAGCCTTGTTGGCGCAAATCATTTCTCGTCGTCCGCCATCGCCAAAACATTCGTTTGGATTTGGAAGAGCTGAAGCCTTGGCAGCTTTTGTCAATAGCATTGCGATGCTGGCCTTAGTGGCATGGATTATGGTTGAGGCAATCAGTCGATTCTATGATCCGCATAAAGTCGATGGCTTAACTGTCACGATAGTGGCAGCCATTGGCCTACTAATGAATATTGTGGTGGCATGGGTACTGTCGCGCGATAAAAAGAGTGTCAACACTCGCGCTGCCTTAGTTCATGTCATGGGTGACTTGCTAGGCTCTATAGCCGCTCTGATTGCGGGTATTGTGATTCAGCTTACTGGATGGATGCCGATTGATGCCATCCTATCTATTTTGGTTTCCCTCTTAATTTTGAAGTCCACCATTTCTATTTTGAAAGAGTCTTATCACTTCCTTATGGAAGGGGTGCCTCTACACATAGACTATTTGCAAGTTGGCCAGGATTTAAAAAAGGTGCCAGGTGTTTTGGCAGTGCATGATCTGCATGTTTGGGAGATGACTCCCAGCTTTCCAGCGCTGATCGGCCATATTGAAATTGAGCGTATTGGCGAATGGCCTGAAATCATGGCGCGTATCAATGAGATGCTACTGAATAAACACGGAATTGATCACGTGACTTTGCAGCCAGAAGTTCCTGGCATGGCAGATGAGCGTACGCATGATGAACACCTCAATGCTGAGATTAAAAAGCCGAATGTTATTCAGCATGGCGATACTTTTTATGTGACTTGTACTAGCCCCGATGGCCCGCATCGGATGGCTTACCATGCTTGGGGTAATCCGAATAATGCCAAGGTCCTAGTTTGTGTTCACGGTCTGACACGCAGGGGAAGTGATTTCAAAACCCTGGCAGAGGCAATGAGTCAGGACTATTACGTTGTTTGTCCTGATGTGGTGGGCAGAGGTGATTCTGATCGACTTCAGAATCCTATGCTCTACGCTGTTCCCCAATACGTTGCGGATATGGCAAGCTTAGTTGCGCATCTCGGCGTTGCGCAAGTAGACTGGTTTGGTACCTCAATGGGTGGTTTGATTGGCATGGTCTATGCCGCAATGCCTAAGAGTCCGATTCGTCGCATGCTGATTAATGATGTAGGTCCACGCATTGAGCCTGAGGCCATCAAGCGCCTAGGTTCTTATGTTGGCCAGCCTTTTAGCTTTTCTCATCGTGCAGATGCTCTGCAGCGCCTCAATGAGATCTGTGCGTCTTTTGGTAGTCATACCCCAGAGGAGTGGGAGATTTATAACGGTCCCATGCTCGTTCAAAAAGATGGACTTTGGGTAATGCATTACGACCCTAATATTTCTGTGCCGTTTGCATCGGTTAATCCGATTATGGCAAAGGCGGGAGAAATGGCGATGTGGCATGCTTTCAAGCAAATCCATATTCCGATGTTGATCGTGCGAGGTGGTGACTCAGATTTGCTTTCCGCTAAAACTGTAGCCGAGATGTGCAAGGTCAATCCTTACATTCGGAGTATTGAAATTCCAGGAGTTGGGCATGCACCGGCTTTTGTGAAGTTGGAGCAAGTGGCTTTAGCAAAAGAATTCTTCAGTTAAGGATTTGAATCGCCCATGTCAAATGCTGCTTCTGCATCTGAGAGCATCAAAATTATTGATGGTTGGTACGGTGAGCCTTCTGAAAATCATGCATCTGGCGTTCTCAGCATACTGAAGCTGCTTCACCTAGATGAAGCAACGCTCACCGCTGCACATAATATTGCCCGCACCCATGGCAAAGAGTCGCTCACCAAACTGATTGGCGATGAGTCAGCCAGACTGTTGATTGGCTACCGGGGCCTGAGACAGGCTCAAGCCAAGCTGGTGCGCAATGATGGCGGTCTGAGTATTTCTGGGCAAGAAGAAATGCTGAGAAAGATGTTGCTCGCTTTTGGTGATGATCTACGCGTCGTTCTCATTTATCTTGCTTCACGCTTGCAAACACTGCGTTGGATTACTCATGAAAAAATTGAGATGCCAAAAGCTTGGGCGCAAGAGATTCTTAATATTGATGCATCACTTGCGAATCGCCTCGGTATTTGGCAAATGAAATGGGAGATGGAGGATTTGGCATTTCGAGTTCTCTCTCCAGAAACCTACCGCGACATTGCCAAGATGTTAGATGGCAAGCGTATTGAGCGCGAATCTTTTATTAATCAGATTGTTACTAAGCTTAAAGAAGAATTAAATGCTGCCCATATTGAGGGTGAGGTTCAAGGTCGCCCAAAGCACATCTACAGCATTTGGAAAAAGATGCAGGGCAAGTCATTAGACTTTGCCAATCTCTATGACGTCAGGGCATTTAGAGTTTTAGTAGATGACGTTAAATCCTGTTACGCAATTTTAGGAATAGTACATAACGTCTGGCAGCCTGTGCCACGGGAATTTGATGACTACATTGCTAGGCCAAAGCCAAACGGATATCAATCTTTGCATACCGTAGTGATGGATGAGCATGGGACAGCATTTGAGATTCAGGTACGTACTAATGAAATGCATCAACAGGCCGAGTATGGATTGGCTGCTCATTGGCGCTACAAGGAGGGTGCTTATATTGGCGCTGCAACTCCGCCAAAAAATAAGTCCAATGATGCAAATCCAAGTCATCAAATTGGCACCCACAGTGCGGCAGTTGCCTATGAGCGCCAAATTGCTTGGGCAAGACAACTTATCTCCTGGAAAGAAGACGCTTGGGAGCAACTCAAACACCATGAGATCGATGACCATATTTATGTGCTCACTCCATTAGGAAAAGTCATTTCCTTAGAGAAGGGTTCATCGCCTATCGACTTTGCATACGCAGTTCATACCGACCTCGGTCACCGTTGTCGAGGTGCTCGAGTAGATGGCGCGATGGTGCCTTTAGATACCTCATTGCAGAATGGTCAAACGGTTGAAATCGTCGCGGTAAAACATGGCGGCCCCTCGCGAGATTGGATTAGTCCCAGCCGCAATTACTTGCGCTCACAGCGTGCTCGCACACGTGTACGCGCTTGGTTCAATGCTTTGGATGATGAAGAGGCGGGGTCTAAGTCTAGTGACGCCAAGCTGGAGCAAAAGACAGAAGCGAAGGTCATTGCTCCAGCCCCGGAAATTATTCTTAAACAAAGCGCTCGTAAGCAAGGTCAGGCAAGTGATGTGTTGGTGGTGGGGGTAGATTCATTGATGACACAGTTGGCGCGGTGCTGCCGGCCGGTACCACCCGATGCGATTGCCGGTTTTGTGACCCAGGGTCGCGGTGTGTCGATCCATCGACGCTCTTGTAAAACGTTTAGAGGTTTATTGGAGCGAGCTCCTGAGCGCGTTATCCAAACGGCCTGGAATGATTCTGGGCTTGAAACGGCCGCCGGAAATGATCCTCGGCGTGTATTTCCTGCAGATTTAGCTGTTACCGGGCTAGATCGTCCTGAGTTGATGCGCGAGTTGTTTGAGATTCTGACAAGGCAGGGTGTCCACGTGATTGATCTTCGTAAATCTGCCAAGCGAGGCCTTGCTCAAATACTATTGACAGTGGAGATTAAAGACTCAGAAGCCTTGCGGCTCATCCAAAACGCCCTAGAAGAAGTCAAAGGGGTGACCCAAGTACGCCGCCGGTGATAAACTCTATGGCTTATATAGGCTCGTAGCTCAGCTGGTTAGAGCACCACCTTGACATGGTGGGGGTCGTTGGTTCGAGTCCAATCGAGCCTACCAACGAATAAAGACCCAAAAGTGCGCGGTTGCCGAAAAGCTCCCGCGCTTTCTTTTTGGTAGATGTTGTGCAGTAAATCAGTCTTTTGGCTGAATCTTAATAAGATGGAGCGGTCATGCTTGTAGTTACTCTGCCAGATGGATCTAAACGTGAGTTCGAAGCTCCCGTACGCGTTCTTGATGTTGCCCAAAGCATTGGAAGCGGTCTTGCTAAAGCTGCCCTCGGCGGCATAGTGGACGGCAAGATGGTAGATGCCAGTTTTGTGATTGACAAAGATAGTCAGCTGGCAATCATTACCGATAAAAGCCCAGAAGCGCTGGAGATTGTGCGTCACTCCACGGCGCACTTATTAGCTTATGCTGTTAAAGAGCTATTCCCGGAGGCGCAAGTCACTATTGGCCCTGTCATCGAAAACGGTTTTTATTACGACTTCTCGTTTCACCGCCCATTCACACCGGAAGATTTGGTAGCAATTGAGAAGAAAATGGCTGAGCTGGCTAAGAAAGACGAGTCAGTGATTCGTACAGTGATGCCGCGTGATGAGGCTGTGAAGTTCTTCAAGGATCAAGGCGAAAACTACAAAGCGGAAATTATTTCTAGCATCCCACAGGGTGAAGATGTGTCTTTGTATGCTGAGGGTAAGTTCACTGACTTATGTCGCGGACCCCATGTGCCATCCACTGGCAAGCTCAAAGTATTTAAGCTTCTGAGCGTTGCTGGTGCTTACTGGCGTGGCGATAGCAAGAATGAGATGTTGCAACGGATCTACGGTACAGCTTGGCTGAAAAAAGAAGATCAAGATGCGCATTTGCATATGCTTGAAGAGGCCGAGAAGCGCGACCACCGTCGCCTTGGTAAGTTCTTAGATTTATTTCACTTTCAAGCTGAAGCGCCTGGGTTAATTTTCTGGCATCCAAAAGGCTGGTCTATTTGGCAAGAGGTTGAACAGTACATGCGCCGTGTTTATCAGCGCGAAGGCTACCAAGAAGTAAAGGCCCCACAAATTTTGGATCGTGGTCTTTGGGAAAAGTCTGGCCACTGGGATAACTACAAAGAAAACATGTTTACAACGGAGTCGGAGAATCGTGCATATGCATTAAAGCCGATGAACTGCCCAGGACATGTGCAGATTTTTAATTCCGGCTTACATAGTTATCGTGAATTGCCATTGCGATACGGCGAGTTTGGTCAGTGTCACCGCAACGAACCGTCAGGTGCATTACATGGTTTGATGCGCGTCCGTGGTTTCACACAAGATGATGGCCATATTTTCTGTACTGAAGATCAGATTCAGTCTGAAGTGGCTGCGTTTGATAAGGCAGTTCGTGAGGTTTATCAAGATTTTGGCTTTACTGAAGTTGCCGTCAAGCTCGCCTTGCGCCCAGTAAAACGCGTTGGCGATGACGCTATTTGGGATAAAGCGGAGGCTGCCTTGCGTGGCGCCTTGACCGCTTCAGGCCAAGAATGGGAAGAATTGCCAGGAGAGGGTGCTTTTTATGGTCCGAAGATCGAATATCACCTTAAGGACTCGATTGGTCGTACTTGGCAGTGCGGTACGATTCAGGTAGATTTCTCGATGCCAGCCCGTTTAGGCGCTGAATATGTCACCGAAGAGAACACTCGCAAGGCTCCAGTGATGCTGCACAGAGCGATTGTGGGCTCTTTGGAGCGTTTTATCGGCATTTTGATCGAAAACCATGCTGGAAATATGCCAGTTTGGCTTGCCCCGACTCAGGCTGTAGTCCTTAATATCTCGGATAATTCTGCTGCATATGCCCAAAAAGTCCAGCAATCTCTGAAAAAACAAGGGTTTAGAGTCGAATCGGATTTGCGGAATGAGAAAATTACGTATAAAATACGCGAGCACGCATTACAGAAGCTCCCATTTTTGTTAGTTGTAGGGGATAAAGAAGCAGAAAGTAATTCGGTGGCCGTTCGTGCCCGTGGCGGAGTGGATTTAGGGGTAATGCCTCTTGATGCCTTCGTTGCCCGACTCCAGCAGGATATTTCTCAGAAAGTCGGACCCGAGCTTAGCTAGGGGTGGAATGGTTTTTATTGTTTTTTTAAAGGAATTAAGAAGATCGCTACTGATAAATCGCAGCGCATAAATCGGGAGATTACTGCTCCTGAAGTGCGTCTGATTGGACTGGATGGAGAACCCATCGGTGTAGTTAAGTTGAGTGAAGCCCTGGCTTTGGCAGAAGAGAAAGAGACCGATTTGGTTGAAATTGCTCCGACGGCTGTGCCACCTGTAGTCCGGATCATGGACTTCGGCAAATTCAAATACCAAGAAGCCAAACGTTTGCATGAAGCTAAGCTCAAGCAAAAAGTGATTCAGGTGAAGGAAGTTAAATTCCGTCCCGGCACAGATGATGGTGACTATGGTGTGAAGCTACGCAATCTAATCCGCTTTTTGGAAGATGGCGATAAGACAAAGATTACGCTGCGGTTTCGGGGTCGTGAAATGGCTCACCAAGAAATCGGAGTCAGAATGTTGGAACGTTTGAAGTCAGACCTGATTGAGCATGGTCAAGTAGAACAGTTTCCAAAGATGGAGGGTCGCCAAATGGTGATGGTGTTGGCCCCCATTCGTAAGGCTAAGTAATAAACCAAATCGCAAGATGAGGTTTGTTGTTTAAGTAGGGAGGGGTCGTAGACCCTGGTAGCAAGAAGTGCTTCTAGGTACAGGAAGCGTAACCGTCGGTTACCACCTAAGTTGCACATGCAGAAGAAGGGGTGCTTTATGCCCAAGATGAAGAGCAAGAGTAGCGCTAAAAAGCGCTTCACAGTTCGCGCAGGCGGAACGATCAAACGAGGCCAGGCTTTCAAACGCCACATCCTCACCAAGAAGACCACAAAGAATAAGCGTCACCTACGTGGTACTACCGAAGTTGCGAAGGCAGACGTTAAGTCAATTCGCTCTATGCTTCCTTACGCTTAACCTCAGACTAGATTAGGAGAATTAAATGCCAAGAGTCAAACGTGGGGTTACAGCAAGAGCCCGTCATAAGAAAATCACCGATGCCGCAACAGGCTATCGTGGACGTCGTAAAAACGTATTCCGTATTGCTAAGCAAGCAGTTATGCGTGCTGGTCAATATGCATACCGCGACCGTCGTAATAAGAAACGTGTATTCCGCGCATTGTGGATAGCTCGTATCAACGCGGCAGTTCGTCAACATGACATGACCTATAGCGTATTCATGAATGGTATGAAGAAAGCTGCGATCGAACTCGACCGCAAAGTGCTTTCTGATATGGCCATTGCTGACAAGGCGGCTTTTGCTGCTTTGGTTACTCGGATCAAATCCGTAGTAAGCGCTGCAGCTTAATTCTTAGTTCATTTAAAAAACTAAGCTGCAATGGTTTCTCTCGACCACATTGTCGAGGATGCTAAACGTGATTTCCTCGGAGCTGCCGATTCGGCGGCTCTAGAGGACGCGAAAGCCAAGTATCTCGGTAAGTCAGGTGTTCTCACTGAGCGTTTAAAAGCGCTTGGTGGAATGTCGCCTGATGAACGTAAGAGTGCTGGCGCCCAAATTAATCAAATCAAAACTCAAGTAGAGACTGCATTGCAGGAACGTCGCCAAGCATTGGCTGATGCGGTATTGCTGCAAAGGCTTGCAGCGGAATCCATTGACGTCTCTTTGCCTGGTCGTGGCCAATCTGTAGGTAGCTTGCATCCTGTGATGCGTACCTGGGAGCGCGTTGAAGAGATCTTCCGCTCTATTGGTTTTGATGTAGCTGACGGCCCTGAAATTGAAACTGATTGGTTTAACTTCACCGCCTTAAATAGCCCCGAGAATCATCCTGCGCGCTCCATGCAGGATACCTTCTACATTGATGGCAAAGATTCCAATGGAAAGCCTTTGTTATTGCGTACGCATACTAGTCCGATTCAGGTTCGTTATGCGAGTGAGCATGTCAAGAAATATGCTCACGCCGCTGTGATGCCGCCAATTAAAGTGATCGCACCAGGCAGAACCTATCGCGTAGATAGCGATGCAACCCACTCACCGATGTTTCATCAAGTTGAGGGCTTATGGATTGCAGAGAGTGTTTCCTTTGCTGATTTAAAAGGTGTGTACACCGATTTCTTAAGAACTTTTTTCGAGACCAATGAACTGCAAGTTCGCTTCCGTCCTTCGTACTTCCCATTCACTGAGCCTTCAGCAGAAATCGATATGGCTTTCGGAAGCGGCAAGCTAGCTGGCCGTTGGCTAGAGATTTCTGGTGCTGGGCAGGTTCATCCAAATGTATTGCGCAATATGGGTATTGATCCAGAGCGCTATACCGGTTTTGCTTTTGGCTCTGGCTTAGAGCGTTTGACGATGTTGCGTTACGGCGTGGATGATTTACGCCTTTTCTTTGAGAACGATCTCCGTTTCTTAGCGCAATTTCCGGCTTAACCGGCCAACCTTCTAATAGTAGATAGCGCATATGCAATTTTCTGAATCTTGGTTACGCCAATATGTAAACCCTTCGCTGGATAGCGATGCCTTAGGCCATGCAATGACGATGGCAGGCCTCGAGGTGGAAGAGCAGCATTCAGTAGCGCCTGCATTCACGAAAATTGTAGTTGCTCAAATTCTTTCTGCTGAGCAGCATCCTGATGCAGATCGCTTACGTGTTTGCAAAGTTGACGCAGGAACTGGCCAAGAATTACAAATAGTATGTGGTGCACCGAATGCACGCGCTGGCATCAAAATTCCTTGCGCCATGGTTGGCGCAGAGTTGCCGCCAGCAGAAACTGGTGGCAAGCCTTTCATGATTAAGCTTGGCAAGCTACGCGGTGTAGAAAGCCAGGGTATGTTGTGCTCCGGCCGCGAGCTCGGTTTAGGCGATGACCATGAAGGCATTCTCGAGTTGCCAGCGGATGCACCAGTTGGCGAGGATATCCGAAAGTATCTAAACCTAGACGACCAGATCTTTGTTATTAAGCTAACTCCTAATAAGGCTGATTGTTTATCTCTAATGGGTATGGCACGTGAAGTGTCGGCAATCACAGGCGCTGCCTTGTGTGCACCCAAGTGGACGCCAGTAAACGTCACTATTGCCGATAAGCTCAAAGTGACCGTTGAAAATTCAGATCTTTGCGGACGCTTTGCAGGACGCGTGATTCGTGGCGTTAATCCAAAAGCACAAACACCAGATTGGATGATTCAGCGACTTTGCAATGCTGGTCAAAGAAGTATTTCTCCATTGGTGGATCTTTCTAACTATGTCATGTTGGAAATGGGTCAGCCGACCCATGTGTTCGACATTGATAAATTGACTGGTGACTTATCTGTTCGATGGGCGAAGACGGGTGAAAGTCTTGAGTTATTGAACGGCCAGACGGTGACTTTGCAAGGTCCAGATTCTGCGGGCAAGATCCAGGATGCTGGTGTGGTTGCCGATCAAAATGGTCCTGTAGCGTTAGCTGGGATTATGGGTGGCAATCATTGCGCCGTGACTGATGACACTAAAAATATTTATGTTGAGGCCGCTTATTGGCAGCCTTTGGCAATTCAGGGGCGTGCTCGTCGTTTTAATTTCAGCACCGATGCGGCGCATCGCTTTGAGCGTGGTGTTGATCCACAAAATACGGCTAACTGTCTGGAATATTTAACTGCTCTGATTGTTGAGGTATGTGGTGGTCGAGTTGGTCCAATTGATGATCAAGTGTTATCTATTCCTGAGCGCAAACCAGTCAATATGCGTTTTGCTCGTGCTATGAAAGTCATCGGTATCCCACTCACGACTGAAATTGTTGCTGATGTATTTAAGCGTCTCGGTTTTGAGTTCAAGCAAGAAGCGGGTGATCTATTTGTTGTAACACCGCCAAGCTATCGCTTTGATATCGAAATTGAAGAAGATTTGATTGAAGAAGTCGCGCGCATGTACGGCTTTGAAAATATTCCTGATGTACCACCAATCTCCTCTTTAAAAATGAGCGCTAAGCCGGAGGCAAAGCGTGGCGTGCATTTATTGCGCCAGCGTTTAGCCCTACAAGGCTATCAAGAAGCTGTGAACTTTGGATTTACTGATCTAGAGAGTGAGCAACGATTGGTTGCGGCCACTGAAAAAGATCTCATTGCCGTACTCAATCCGATTGCTAATCAGTATGGTGTCATGCGCAGCAATCTGTGGGGCGGTTTATTGGCTAACCTGAAGTCAAACTTAAATCGTGGTGCTGGCCGTGTCCGTTTATTTGAAACAGGTCGCGTATTTAAGCGTGATGCTAGCGTACAAGAAGAGGCTGGCAAGGTTGCAGGATTTCATCAGCCGCAGCAGCTTGGCGGCTTGGCTTACGGCTCATTTGTAGCGGAGCAGTGGGCAAGTGCTGATCGAGCAGTCGATTTCTTTGATGTAAAGGGTGATTTGGAGCGTGTGCTCAATCCATTGCATTTCACGACCGAGGCTGCCGTTCATCCTGCACTACATCCAGGTCGCAGCGCACAAATTCACCTGATAACCTCGACTGGAAAACACCATATTGGCTGGATTGGTGAATTACATCCTGGCTTACAGCAAACCTACGAGTTGCCACAGGCTCCAGTTCTGTTTGAGATGGATTTAGAGGCTATTCGCAATTTAGGAATTCCACAGCCGGAAGAGTTGAGTAAATTTCCTGCTGTACAGCGAGATCTGGCGGTGGTGGTAAAGCAAGCTGTTTCTTCACAGACTTTGCTTGATGCAATGCATGCGACGAAGCAGAATTTTGTGAAGGCAATTGAGTTGTTTGATGAGTTCAAGCCAAAGGCTGGCTCTAGCAGCATGGCTGACGACGAGAAAAGCTTAGCCTACCGTGTAACCTTACTCAACTCGCAGGAAACCCTGCAGGATGCTCAAATTGAAGCTGTTATGAGTGCTTTATTAGCGACACTTGAGAAAAATTGCGCAGCTCGTCTGCGCTAGGTTTAATATTAGCAACAGATCTTGTCAGAAGAGACTTTCGCCATGAATGATTTAGTTAGCAACGATACCGTTACCAAGAATGAGCTCTCGGAAGCCCTCTTTGATCAAGTTGGCCTGAACAAGCGTGAAGCTAAGGACATGATTGATGCCTTCTTTGATCGTATTGGAAAGTCTCTGGAGACTGGTGTTGAGGTGAAGATTTCAGGATTTGGTAATTTCCAGTTACGCAATAAATCTGCTCGCCCAGGTCGTAATCCGAAAACTGGTCAAATGATTCCAATTGCCGCTCGTCGCGTTGTGACGT
Organism: Polynucleobacter sp. Nonnen-W13; assembly: GCF_018881735.1. NCBI lineage: Bacteria > Pseudomonadati > Pseudomonadota > Betaproteobacteria > Burkholderiales > Burkholderiaceae > Polynucleobacter > Polynucleobacter sp. Nonnen-W13. Next base: position 889,867 of record NZ_JACVPU010000001.1, read on the forward strand.
TTCATGCAAGTCAAAAGCTCAAGGATGTAGTTGAGTCTCATGCTCGAGAAAACAGCATTTGATGCTGGGACGGTGCTGCTGAGTTCGCAGCTCCCCCCAATTCCCTCTAAGCGTTATTTCACGATCGGTGAGGTATCTGATCTTTGTGGCGTCCGTTCTCATGTATTGCGCTATTGGGAGCAAGAGTTCACTCAGTTAAGTCCACAAAAGCGTCGCGGTAATCGTCGCTACTATCAACACCATGAAGTTGTCTTAATTCGGAAGATTAGGGCGCTTTTGTATGAAGAGGGCTTCACAATCAGTGGTGCCCGCAATCGTCTTGATGAGGCTCGTGGCGAGCTTCGCTTGCGTGATGAGTTGCAAGCTGTCCTGCAAATTCTCTCCAAATAGTTACTGATACAATTTCGTTTCTCGTCGGGGCGTAGCGCAGCCTGGTAGCGTACATGCATGGGGTGCATGTGGTCGGAGGTTCAAATCCTCTCGCCCCGACCATTCATTTGCACATCTCCTTCCTATGACATCAAACTCAAACAACACTACGTATTTTGGATTGACCATCCCATTTTTGGCGCACTTGGGAGTTGTTCCTGAGTATGCTGAAGGCGGTAAATCACGTATCAGCCTGGTCATCAAACCAGAATTCGAGAATAGCTTTCAGATTGCTCATGGTGGTGTTGTGATGACCCTGTTGGACTTTGCGATGGGAGCGGCAGCTCGCAGCACTGTGAACCAGCAACTTGGCGCCATGACAATTGATATGAACGTTAGCTTCTTGCGCCCTAGTACTGGCAAGATTGTGGTGGAGGGTAGCGTTCTCAAGTTTGGAAAAACGATTTATTACTGCGAGGCCGTAGTATTGAACGAGGCTGGCGAAGTTACCGCTAAATCTAGCGGCACATTTATGCTGAGACGGTAATGTTTATATACTTATTATAAATATAGTATTTATAATGATTATGCTGGTTATCTGATTAATTACTGCAATATAGGCTTATTTCTATAAGGTTATAAGCAGCATTTGAATATATATCATGATGACTTCAATATATGGATATAATAGTTAATCAGGAATAGCTAATCCTTTGTTATTCCATCAATCGATTATCTGGATAAACTAAAAATGTCATCTTATAAAGAGTTGTTAGCTCAACGTGATTTGTTGGATAAACAGATTAAAGAAGCGGTTTTACGTGAAAAGGCCGACGGTATTGCCAAGGCCAAGCTCATTATTGAGCAGTACGACTTAACAGCATCAGACTTATTCAGTCGCAAAGCGGGTGCCCGCAGTTCTGGTGGCAAGGTTGCTCCAAAGTACCGCAATCCTTCTACAGGTGATACCTGGACTGGTCGCGGTAAGGCGCCAAAATGGATTGAAGGTAGAGATCGCAGTAACTTTTTGATCTAAGATATTGATTTAATTAGACTTATTATTTAAAAAAGCCGCTCAGTACCAAAATTGAGCGGCTTTTTTGTGTTTTAAAGAACTGGTTTAGTATCTAGGCGCATTTTCTATTGAGCGCCTGGATAAATATAGGCTCTAAGAGTTCGTGGCGATTTTTATCTCCCACGGTGTTTTCAAGTTCTGGATTAGTAGCTGGATAGCCAATAATCAGCGGATTTTGGTCAATTAGGCCATTTTCAAGCTCCTCCTGAAGAACTTCAGGGTAGCGCGACTTCACCCCAACCGTATTTTCATCAGCTAGGCCTATTACCCCCGGATGAAGGCGAATAAATCCTTCATCCACTAAAATAGGAATACGCTGTGTGTCCTTGTTTTTGCTCAAATAATGGATGAGATGCACCTGCTCAACTGGTGGAATCAGGGCGTCTAGAAATATCAGGTCGGGGGCAATTGAAACTGCCTTCATTAGACCCTCAAGACTATCTACAGATACCTCCATATCCACTTTTAACTGCCAACATTGAATAGATTCGATTAATTCATGGCTATTTTCAGCTCTTCTGAATATGCCCATCGCAATACAGTTTTGGGTAGTTTTTTGGCGCATGGCTCTTTTACGGCGTGCTAGCTGCTGATCTAGAGAGCTTGCCAAGATACGTCGGTGACCCCCACGCGTCTTCCAGGCGATTAATTCACCTAATTCAACCATTTTCTGGACGGTGCCAAGTGACACCTGCAGTACTTTTGCGCTTTGACGGGTGCTTAGATATTCCAATTCTGGGGTAATCGCTTTCATATGTCCCTAATCTCATTAATTTATTTGGAGATTTAGAGAATACGAATCAAGTCTGTGGGAATCTGTCAGGCATGGTTTAAATCCGAGTAGGAAAATTCTTATTTGGACCTTATAAAGTGAGGATAAGCCTCTAAGCCCCTTAAATCAGGGAAAGCCCTTTATGAATCAATGGGTAATCGTGTTAAATTAGAGTGTAAGAGTATTCGCACAGATCAATTCGTAAAGCGGTTTAGCCGCTGAGCGAATGGTTTTAACCACAGTCTTTATTCGGGAAACCCGATGAAAGGTGAGCATCATGATGCAAGATCAAAGAGATAGCTCCTATCTCTTCGGTGGAAACGCCCCTTACGTAGAGGAACTCTACGAATCTTATTTGCACGATCCAGGCTCTGTAGCCGATCATTGGCGAGATTATTTTGATAGTGTGAAGCAAGTCCCGGCGTTCGATGGTTCGTCTAGGGCTGATGTCGCCCACGGTCCTATTGTTGCTTCCTTCGCTGAGCGGGCTAAGCAAGGTCCCATCAGAACAGTTTCTGATTCGGCTGACTCTGAGATGGGGCGCAAACGCGTTGCCGTTCAGCAGTTAATTGCCGCATATCGTAACGTTGGTAACCGCTGGGCTGATATTGATCCTTTGAAGCGAATCGAGCGCAAGGATATTCCAGAGCTAGATCCTGCTTTTTATGGTTTTACTGATGGCGATATGGATATCGTCTTCAATACGAGCAATACCTTCTTTGGCCGCAACGAAATGACCTTGCGTGATTTGCTGCAAGCATTGCGTCAAACTTATTGCGGCACCTTGGGTGCTGAGTACATGTTTATTGCTGACCAGACTATCAAGAAATGGTGGCAAGAAAAATTAGAGTCAATTCGTTCAACCCCTAGATTTAATATGGATGAGAAACGCCATATTTTGGATCGCGTCACTTCAGCAGAAGGTTTGGAGCGCTATCTTCAAGCAAAGTATGTTGGTCAAAAGCGTTTCTCCCTTGAAGGCGGTGAGAGCTTTATTGCCTGTATGGATGAATTGATTCGTGAGTCCGGTTCTAAAGGCGTGCAAGAGATTGTGATTGGTATGGCCCATCGTGGCCGTCTGAATGTGCTGGTGAATGTTTTAGGAAAAATGCCCTCAGATCTTTTTGCTGAGTTTGAGCATAAGGGCCCAGAAACATTGCCTGCGGGTGATGTGAAGTATCACCAAGGTTTCTCGAGCGACATTTCTACTCCAGCGGGACCTGTTCATCTATCGCTTGCATTTAATCCCTCTCATTTAGAAATCGTGAACCCGGTAGTAGAGGGCTCCGCACGCGCTCGCATGGAGCGTCGTGGTGATATGTTGGGTGAGCAAGTTTTGCCAGTATTAGTTCATGGAGATGCCGCTATTGCAGGCCAAGGTGTGATGCAAGAAACCTTAGCAATGGCAGAGGTGCGCGGCTATTACACTGGCGGCACGATTCATATCGTAATTAATAACCAAATTGGTTTCACCACATCCGATCCTCGCGATTTGCGTTCTAGTTTGTATTGCACAGACATCATGAAGGTGATTGATGCGCCTGTATTGCATGTGAACGGTGATGATCCAGAGGCGGTTGTTCTAGCTACCAAACTAGCTGTTGAGTTCCGCACACAGTTCCACAAAGATGTGGCTATTGATATTGTTTGCTTCAGAAAGCTGGGTCATAACGAGCAAGACACTCCTGCTATGACGCAACCTTTGATGTACAAAATCATCGCATCTCATCCGGGCACACGTAAGTTGTATGCGGATAAATTGGAGGCTCAAGGTGTTTTGCCTGCTGGCACCGGTGAACTGATGGTCAAAGAGTATCGCGCGGCGATGGACGCTGGTAAGCAGACTTCAGACCCCGTTCTCAGTAACTTCAAAGGTAAGTTTGCCGTTGATTGGTCACCATTTCTCAATAAGCGTTGGACTGATGAAGCTGATACTGCCATTCCATTGACTGAGTGGAAGCGTCTAGCAGAACGAGTTTCTACCGCTCGAGAAGGATTCAAGGTTCACCCCTTGGTTGAAAAGGTCTTAAAAGATCGTGCTGCCATGGGCCGTGGTGAAACTAATGTTGACTGGGGCATGGGTGAGCATATGGCTTTCGCATCCCTAGTGGCTAGTGGCTATCCAGTTCGCTTATCTGGCGAGGATAGTGGTCGCGGCACTTTTACCCATCGTCATGCAGTTTTGCATAATCAAAACCGCGAAAAATGGGATACAGGGGTCTACATTCCTCTGCGCCATATCGCTAAGGATCAGGCTCCTTTTTTAGTGATTGATTCCATCCTCTCCGAAGAGGCTGTGCTGGGTTTTGAGTATGGTTATGCCGCTGCAGAGCCAAATACACTGACTATTTGGGAAGCTCAGTTCGGCGACTTTGCGAACGGCGCTCAAGTAGTGATCGACCAATTTATCGCTTCGGGAGAAGTGAAATGGGGTCGTGCAAACGGATTAGTCATGATGTTGCCTCACGGCTATGAGGGTCAAGGGCCGGAGCACTCATCTGCACGTTTAGAACGCTTTATGCAGTTATGCGCTGACACAAATATGCAAGTGATTCAGCCAACAACTGCATCGCAGATCTTCCACGTCTTGCGTCGCCAAATGATTCGTCAGTTCCGCAAGCCGCTGATCTTAATGACACCAAAATCATTGCTACGTAATAAAGAGGCTGCTTCGCCATTAACGGAGTTTACAAAGGGTGGTTTTCATACCATTCTTCCCGAGCGTGATGAGAGTATCGATGGCAAAAAGGTCACTCGGTTAATCATGTGTTCTGGCAAAGTCTATTACGACTTAGCCAAAGTACGTGCTGATAAAAAACAAGAGGATGTAGCGATTATTCGTTTGGAGCAGCTCTATCCATTCCCGCATAAGGCATTGACTGTTGAGTTAAAGAAATATCCAAACTTAGAAGAGGTAGTGTGGTGTCAAGATGAGCCACAAAACCAAGGTGCTTGGTTCTTTGTTCAGCACAATATTTTGGAGAATATGTCTGAGGGGATGAAGTTGGCATATGCCGGCCGTCCAGCTTCTGCCTCACCAGCTTGTGGCTACGCCCATCTCCATCAAGAACAACAGAAGTCACTTCTCAACGCAGCATTCGCAAAACTCAAGGGTTATGTCATTACGAAATAATCGTAGACCTTACTCACATATAAATACTAAACAGGATTAATCATGGCTATTTTTGAAGTTAAAGTCCCCCAGCTCTCCGAGTCAGTAGCAGAAGCTACTTTGTTGCAATGGAAAAAGCAAGTCGGTGATGCGGTCGGTCAAGATGAGATCTTGATTGAAATTGAAACTGACAAAGTTGTACTAGAAGTTCCTTCACCATCTGCTGGCGTGATTACAGAAATCGTTGTTGCTGATGGTGGCACCGTTGTTGCTGAGCAATTGATTGCGAAAATTGATAGTACGGCTGTTGCTGCAGCGGCTCCTGCCGCCGCTGTACCAGCACCTGCAGCTGCACCAACCAAAGCTGCGCCTGCAGCAAAATCATCTGGTGCTGCTGCACCTTCTGCAGCAAAAATTTTGGCCGAAAACAATATGACCACAGGTCAAGTTGCAGGTTCTGGCCGTGATGGTCGCGTGACGAAGGGTGATGCACTTAATGCTGTCGCTGGAGGCTCAACCTCCGCTGCATTGCCGAGCGCACCAATTCCGCTGGGCAATCGCCCAGAAGAGCGCGTGCCAATGAGCCGCTTGCGTGCTCGTATTGCTGAGCGTTTACTCGAGTCTCAAGCAAACAACGCCATCTTGACTACTTTTAATGAAGTCAATATGGCCCCAGTAATTGCCATGCGTAACAAGTACAAAGATCAGTTTGAAAAAGTGCACGGCGTTAAGTTGGGCTTTATGTCCTTCTTTGTGAAAGCAGCTACCCACGCATTGAAGAAATTCCCATTATTAAACGCATCTGTTGACGGTAATGACATCGTGTATCACGGCTACTTTGATATTGGTATTGCAGTGAGCTCACCACGAGGCTTGGTAGTCCCAATTCTGCGCGATGTGGATCAAATGAATTTGGCTGATATCGAGAAGAAGATTGCTGAGTTTGGTGCAAAAGCTCGCGAAGGTAAGCTGTCATTGGAAGATTTAACCGGGGGTACATTCTCCATCTCTAATGGTGGTGTGTTTGGTTCGATGCTTTCTACCCCAATTATTAATCCTCCGCAGTCTGCGATTTTGGGTATTCATGCAACTAAAGAGCGTGCGGTTGTTGAGAACGGTCAAATCGTGATTCGTCCGATTAACTACTTAGCTTTGTCATATGACCACCGCATTATTGACGGTCGTGAGGCAGTACTTGGCTTGGTTGCCATGAAGGACGCATTAGAAGATCCTTCACGTCTTCTCCTTGATTTGTAAGAGGGAAGAATATGAGCCAATCATTTGACGTAGTAGTAATCGGTGGCGGCCCCGGTGGTTATATCGCTGCGATTCGTGCGGCGCAACTCGGCTTTAAAGTTGCCTGCGCCGAATCAAATGCTTATGACGATCCAAAGGGTGAGACACGTCTTGGTGGAACTTGCTTAAATGTCGGTTGTATTCCTTCTAAAGCTTTACTTGCCTCTTCAGAAGAGTTTGAGAAGATTAGCCATCATGTAGCCGATCACGGTATTACCGTTGGATCGGTGAAGTTAGACTCTGGCAAGATGATCGCTCGTAAGGATGCGATTGTGACTAAGATGACTGCTGGTATTCAGTTCTTGTTCCGTAAAAACAAAATTACCTTACTAAAAGGCCATGCGTCTTTTGAAGGTAAGAGTGCTGACGGCTACCAAGTCAAAATTGACGGTAAAGATAAAGAAGTAGTTAGCGCTAAAAATGTGATCATTGCTACTGGATCTAAAGCACGTCACTTGCCAGGCATTCCGGTTGACAACGTGTTGATTAGTGATAACGAAGGCGGTCTCAAGTTTGATTCTATTCCGAAGAAGCTTGGGGTCATTGGCGCAGGTGTCATTGGCTTAGAGCTCGGTTCGGTATGGCGACGTGTTGGTTCTGATGTGACTATTCTTGAGGCGCTCCCAACTTTCTTAGGCGCATGTGATCAAGGTATTGCAAAAGAAGCTCACAAGATCTTTACTAAGCAAGGCCTCAAAATCAATATGGGCGTCAAAATTGGTGAAGTGAAGGCAGATAAAAAAGGTGTTGTTGTTAACTATACCGATAGTGAAGGTAAGGCTCAGAAATTAGAATGTGATCGTTTAATCGTTTCTGTTGGCCGGGTTCCAAATACGGATAAATTAGGTCTCGATAAGATTGGTCTGAAAGTGGATGAGCGTGGTTTCATTCCAATTGATGATCACACTTGCGCAACAGCAGCGCCTAGCGTTTACGCTGTGGGTGATGTGGTACGTGGACCTATGTTGGCTCATAAGGCTGAAGATGAAGGTGTGCTCGTTGCTGAAACGATCGCAGGTCAAAAGCCACATATTGACTACAACTGCATTCCTTGGGTGATCTACACCGATCCTGAAATTGCCTGGGTTGGTAAAACCGAAGAGCAACTCAAACAAGCTGGTATTGCCTACAAAGCCGGACAGTTTCCATTTGCAGCTAACGGTCGTGCATTAGGTATGGATCGTGCGGATGGTTTCGTCAAAGTATTGGCCGATGAGAAAACAGATGAAATCTTAGGTGTTCACATCATTGGACCAAATGCATCGGATTTAATTGCTGAAGCGGCCGTAGCTATGGAATTTAAAGCAGCAGCTGAAGATATTGCTCGTATCTGTCATCCACATCCAAGCCTATCGGAAGTGGTTCGCGAGGCTGCATTAGCGACGGATAAACGTGCATTAAACATGTAATTGAAAGCATTAGAGTTTTATCATCAAGAGTTAAAGGCGCGCGGGTATCAAAGTGATCCCGCGCAGCTTGCTGCCATTGAGCGCTTGCAGCGCTGTGAAGATGAGTGGGTTGCTTATAAAGAAATCCGCAGCAGCGGTTTAAAAAAGAAACTCTTTAAACCAAAACTCCCTCGCGGCGTCTATTTGTGGGGCGGAGTAGGTCGGGGCAAATCTTTTTTGATGGATGTCTTTTTTGCGGCATCTCCCCTAGAGAAAAAGATCCGCATCCATTTTCATGAATTTATGCGAGAAGTGCATCGTGAACTTCATGAGCTCTCTGGTATGGCAGATCCACTAGATGAACTTGCCAAAAGAATTGCCAATAGATATCGACTCATCTGTTTTGATGAGTTTCACATCAATGACATAGCTGATGCCATGATTTTGTATCGCTTGCTGAGCGCGCTCTTCGAAGACCGCGTCCAGTTTGTGATGACCTCAAATTATCAACCCAGTCAGCTTTACCCCAACGGCTTGCATCGCGATCGCTTGCTACCGGCCATCAAGCTATTGGAAGAGCAGCTCGATGTGATGAATGTCGATGCTGGTAATGACTATCGTCGCGTGCAGATGGCTCAAGTTGAGGCCTATTTAACACCAGTGAATGCCGCAACTCATGCGGTTTTGATGCAGATGTTTCAAACCTTAATTGGCAATCAAAAAGAAACTGTCCGTCCAGTGTTGCGGATTGAATCCCGCGAACTCAGACCTCTGCATATGGCCGAGGGGGTGGTTTGGTTTGATTTCCAAACCTTATGCTGTGGCCCTAGGTCACAAAATGACTATCTGGAGATTGCCAAGCAGTTTCATACTTTAATTTTGTCTGGGGTGCCCTATATGCCCCCTAGAATGACTAATGAAGCCCGCCGCTTTATTTGGCTGATTGACGTCCTCTATGACCATAAAATCAAGCTAATCATCTCTGCAGAGGTCCCGGCAGTCGATTTATATACCGAAGGCCAGATTACCAGTGAGTTTTCTAGAACGGTTTCTCGTTTAATTGAGATGCAGTCTCGTGACTATCTAGATGCGCCTCGTCGGGTAATTGACACCAGCTTGACCTAAAATAGGGTCATGACTAGCAATTCGAGCCTAAACGCAGATTTACACTGCCATTCCGTTGTTTCTGATGGAACGCTAACGCCTGAGCAGTTGGCTGAGCGAGCCTTTGCTAATGGCGTGCGTTTATGGGCATTGACCGATCACGATGAGCTAGGTGGTCAAGAGAGGGCACAGCTAGCTGCAAGCGCGCTTGGTATGGACTACCTGCCTGGGGTCGAGATTTCGGTAAGCTGGATGGGGCAAACCATCCACATCGTTGGCTTGGGAATTGATGCTGCCCATGCAGGAATTCTAGAAGGCTTGCGTCGCACTCGCGAAGGTCGCGGTAATCGTGCAAAGCAGATGGCCGAACAATTATTAAAAGCCGGGATACCTGGCGCCTATGAAGGTGCATTGCATTTTGCGGGCAATCAAGAACTCATTTCTCGTACACACTTTGCGCGCTTTCTGGTAGAACAGGGCGTTTGCAAAGATACTGAGCAAGTCTTTAAAAGATATCTGGTTGAAGACAAGCCGGGCTACGTTCCGCATCTTTGGGCAACACTAGATGATGCAGTTGCTTGGATTAAAGGGGCAGGAGGTGCTGCTGTGATTGCACATCCTGGCCGTTATAAGTTAAGCGCTATGCAGATGGATGAACTCTACAAGCACTTTAAAGAAATTGGCGGCATGGCGATTGAAGTCATTACCGGCAGTCATAGTCCAAATCAATATCAAACCTATGGCAAGATTGCTCAGCACTATGGATTTTTAGCTTCTCGAGGATCAGATTTTCATGACCCAGAGGAAAGTTATATTGACCTTGGCACCTTGCCTCATTTGCCAGATCACCTCACTCCAGTGTGGTCGCTGTTTCATTAAGCGGCCTCTCCACACTTAACCCTTTTAAATACTCTTAAAGAATAAAGATCAAGATGTTTGCAGAACGCGTTCTCTCTGGCATGCGACCAACAGGTAGCTTGCACCTCGGCCATTACCATGGTGTTTTAAAGAATTGGGTTCGCTTGCAATCTGAGTATCCCTGCTACTTTTTTGTCGCAGACTGGCATGCCTTAACGACCCACTATGAAACTCCGGATGTGATCGAGAAATCAGTATGGGACATGGTGATTGACTGGTTAGCATGCGGCGTTGATCCAAACCAAGCGACTTTATTCATTCAGAGCAAAGTGCCTGAGCATGCAGAACTTTTTTTATTGCTGGCGATGGGTACTCCTTTGGGTTGGTTAGAACGCGTTCCAACATATAAGGATCAAATCGAAAAACTTAAAGAGAAAGATTTGCAGACTTATGGTTTCTTGGGCTACCCCTTGCTGCAAGCCGCTGATATTTTGATGTACCGCGCTCAATTTGTACCGGTAGGTGAAGATCAAGTACCGCACGTAGAGATGACCCGTGAAGTAGCGCGTCGTTTTAATTATCTCTACGGTCGCGAACCTGGCTTTGAAGAGAAGGCACTAGAGGCGGTTAAGAAATTGGGTAGTAAGCGCGCCAAAATGTACGCTGAATTGCGTGTCGCTTTTCAGGAGCGGGGAGATGAAGAGGCTCTAGAGCAAGCTCAAGCGCTATTACAAGAAGCGCAAAGTCTGTCGATGGCCGATCGCGAGAGACTGTTTGGTTTCTTAGAGGGTGCTCGCAAAATTATTTTGCCAGAGCCACAAGCTTTGTTAACTACTGCATCCCGCATGCCGGGTATTGATGGGCAGAAGATGTCCAAGTCTTATGGCAACACGATTAGCATTCGCGAAAAACCTGAAGAGGTAATTCGCTCAATCCGCACCATGCCAACTGATCCTGCTCGGGTGCGCAGAACGGATCCAGGCGATCCTGCGCGTTGTCCTGTGTGGCAACTTCACACCGTATATTCGAATGAAGACACTAAAACTTGGGTTCAAAAAGAATGTCAATCTGCAGGTATCGGCTGCTTAGAGTGCAAGCAGCCCGTGATTGATGCCATTCTTGCTGAGCAGCAGCCTATGTTTGAGCGTGCCCAGAAATACCTGGATGATCCCAGCTTATTGCGCTCCATCATTGCAGATGGATCCGATAAAGCGCGTAAGGTTGCCCAAGAAACAATGCGTGAGGTCCGAGAATCCATGGGCCTAGCGTACGACTAAGGCCGCCACTTGACTGCAAAGCATGACGCAATTGCAGCTGCCTCGCCTTGGGTGCGACGTTTTGCTGCGGCGATACCAACAGATGGGGTAGTGCTTGACCTAGCCTGCGGCTCCGGTCGGCATACAGCATTACTGGCTTCCTTAGGCCATCAGCTGATGGCGGTTGACCAAGATATTTCTGCTCTTGAGTTGCTGCAAAGTGCTACAGTCCAAATCCAGAAGCTTGATTTGGAGGGCTCGGATTGGCCCTTACTAGGTCATCAGTTTTCAGGCATTGTGGTGACGAATTATCTTTATCGTCCATTTCTGGAGGAATTACCCAAGATGCTGGTCGAGGGTGGCGTCCTCATCTATGAGACTTTTGCCGATGGGAATGCGGTATTCGGTAAACCCTCAAACCCCAATTTCCTGCTTAATCCAGGGGAATTACTGGCTTTGGCGCAGCGTTCCGGTCTGAAAGTGATTGCCTATGAGGATATTTACCTCGATCAACCTAAACCAGCTATGGTTCAGCGGATTTGTGCCGTAAAAGGGCATTTAAAAGGATGCGTTCCGTTACAATTTGTTGGTTAACATTCAGAAAATTCAGACACATTCAGTGACTAATACAACACAATCTAAAGCCAATAAAAAGCCTATCGCAGGCAGTATGCCTGCCATTGTGACGCCGATGTTCGAGGACGGAAGTCTGGATTTCCCTGCTTTACGTTCCTTGCTAGATTGGCATGTTGCCGAAGGTTCTGATGGCATTGTCATTGTTGGTACTAGCGGGGAATCTCCGACGGTGTCTGTAGAAGAACACTGTGAGCTGATTAAAGTGACCGTAGATCATATTGCCGGGCGTATCCCGGTAATTGCTGGTACTGGTGGCAATTCCACTACCGAGGCAATCGAGTTAACCCATTTTGCTAAGTCGGTTGGTGCTGATGCCAGCCTCCAAGTGGTTCCTTATTACAACAAGCCGACACAAGAGGGGATGTATGCCCACTTCAAAAAAATTGCGGAGTCGGTTGATTTGCCTGTCATTTTATATAACGTTCCTGGTAGAACGGTTGCTGATCTTGCTGGCGAGACCACTGTTCGCCTAGCGGGAGTCCCAGGAATTATCGGCATTAAAGATGCCACTGGAAGTATTGAGCGCGGCACTTTGTTGCTAGCTGATCTAAAGCGTGCCGGACATCAAGATTTCTCTGTATTTTCTGGCGACGATCTGAGTGCGGCAATGCTGATGCTCATGGGTGGCAAGGGTAATATTTCTGTAACGGCCAATATTGCACCCCGTTTGATGCATGAGCTTTGTCAGGCTGCCATGTCCGATGATGTCGTCAAGACGCGCACAATTCAATATCAATTACTGGCTGTTCATAAAGCTATGTTTACTGAGGCAAATCCGATTCCTGTGAAATGGGCTCTGCATCAAATGGGTAAAGTGACCTCAGGCATTCGATTACCTTTAACCCCTTTGAGTGTTGCCTTGCGCGAACCTTTGAAGGCTGCATTGAAACAGGCTGGCTTACTATGATGAATTCGATGCAACTCCTGCGCCAACACTGTACAACTCTACTAATGATCTCTTTAGTAGGTGTTGTTTTGTTTGGCTGTAAATCCTTAACAACGAATGATACTGTCGACTACAAGTCTTCTGGTGCTGTGCGTGGACCGAATTTGTCTTATCCACCAGATCTCATTACCGCCCAAGCTGATCGTCGTTACATTGTTCAGGATGGTTCTGCCACCATGTCTGAGTACAACGCTGCGGTAAAAAAATCGGTACAGACTCGCAATAACGTCATGACCGGTATTCCAGGTATGCGTATCGCTCGTGATGGTGAGCGTCGTTGGTTGGTCGTTGAAAAGCCAGCCCCAGAGCTCTATCCGCAAATTAAAGATTTCTGGCAAGAGAATGGTTTCCTATTGGTAATTGACTCACCTTCCACTGGCATTATGGAAACTGATTGGGCTGAGAACCGGGCGAAGATTGCGCAAGACTTTATTCGTAAGGCTCTTGGCGGTGCATTGGATTCTATTTATGACACTGGCGAGAGGGATCGTTATAAAACTCGTCTGGAGGTAAGTAGCCCCAATCAAACTGAGATTTTTATCACTCAACGTGGCGCTATCGAGAAATGCGTCAGTGATAACAGTGGTGCTTGCAACTCTACCATTTGGACATCGCGCCCAAATGATCCTGAGCTCGAAGCAGTATTTTTGGCTCGCTTGATGGAGCGTTTGGGTATGTCCCAAGAAATGGCTAAGGCCCAGGTTGCAGCGCCACTAGATCTAAAGGCCCCTAAAGCAAAGTTGATTCAAGAGGGTGTGAATACTGCTCATATTGAAATGGCTCTCGGCTTCGATCGCGCATGGCGTGATACTGGACTTGCCTTGGATCGCTCCAACTTTACCGTTGAAGATCGTAATCGTGCCAACGGCATTTACTATGTACGTTATGTCAATGCCAAGGACTTGGGTGACACCAAAGGATTTTTCACTAACCTGTTCAGCAGCAAGGATGACTCTAGCTTGAAAGCTAAGAAATACCTCGTGGTGGTCAAATCGACTGGTGATAATTCTGCAAGTGTGTATGTTCAGAATGCAGATGGCAAGCCCGAAAATACCGCAGCTGGATTGCAACTCTTAACATTGCTGACAGAGCAAATGGCTAGATAGTATTGAAGCTAAAAAAAATTTGTTAATAAAAAAGCCGCTAATAAGCGGCTTTTTTTCTTCAAGAAGAAGATTACTTCTTAGCGTCAGCAGCAGGTGCAGCAGGAGCGGCTGGAGCAGCAGGTGCAGCAGCAGGAGCGTCAGCAGCTGGAGCGGCAGCAGGTGCAGCAGGAGCGGCTTCAACAGGTTTTGCTTCTTCTTTTTTACCGCAAGCGGCCAAAGCGATTGCCAACATTGCTACGAGTGCTAGTGACTTCTTCATTTGTGATTTCCTCTTAAAAAATATCATTAATAACCGGTTATTAATACTTGGTAAGTACAGGGTTAGACCCTAAGTACTTTCCAGCACCCATTATAGCTTTCTACTAATTGAGCCTTCAAAAATCAGCCATCCGGCTTCAAAAGCCTCAAAAAGGCTGTTATTTATTCCAATTTTCCCCAAGGAGCCCTTGAACTGTTTGCTACTTGCCAGTGAGCGCCAGGCCGCTTGTACAGAGGCGGTTTGACCGTGGGTCATTTCCTCGCCATTGCAGTAAATTCTTGAGCCTAAAGCGAGCAGCCTTGTATAGGGGTGTGCTTGTAAAACTTGCTTGGAAAGTTGGCGTCTAAATTGTTCTGGCGAGAGTGCATTGGCTGTTCCATCAAAGTAGGCCTGTGGCTTTGGTTCGCTAAGGTAGGCAGCTATGCCGGGAAGAAATGTGTCTACGCGATCAAGTTTTAGGCCTTTCAACTTTTGCTCTACTTGTGCAATGATTTCTGTTGGAAGCTGTTCTGCGCAATGCGTTGCCGTTTGCTTGGGGTCTGCAAAGCGCTTATTTAGCTCAGGAATATCCTCTAGTGATTCAGCTAAACGCCATAGACCCTCTTGTAAGATTTCTTTATAGCTTTGCGATCTAAAGCCAACTGACCAAGTTTGACAGCCTGCATCCAACGCAATGCCATCATGAGCAATATGTGGGGGCAAATAAAGCATGTCACCTGGTTCCAGATCCCACTCCTGATCCACTCTAAAGTCCTGCAGAATTTTCATGGGCAGGCTTGGATTTAGGGTTAAATCTTTTTGCTCAGAAATGCGCCAACGTCTGCGTCCCGACATCTGAATTAAAAAGACATCATAAGAATCAAAGTGGGGGCCAACGCCGCCGCCTAGTCCTGCGATGCTGATCATCAGATCATCTAAGCGCGCATCCGGAATAAAGCGAAACCAAGATAGTACTTTTGCAGCTGCAGGATGTTTTGCCTCCATACCTTGGAGTAGCAGTGTCCAATTCGCCTTATCGATGGAGGGAATCAATTTCTTTTTAAATGGGCCGTGGGCAAAAGTCCAAGGCTTTGCCTTAATTAATCTAGACTCCACTGCATCATCGCCTGCTATTTTGAACAACTCTTCAGGAGAAATCGCGCTAGCCAGCGGCTCGCCTATTTTTTTGGCAAGCTCAAAGGCGGGGATGGCGCCGCGCACTAGCAGTGGTTTCTTATGCCAATAGGATTTCATAAACTGTTGAGGGCTATTGCCTCCCAGAAGAGCCCATGGGCGATCTAGCGGTAGGTTTTGGGGTGCCTGTGGTGGATCGTAGGCGTTGCTCAAGTAAAATGCTGTCATATCAGTAATAAGCTGTTTAAAACACAATGTTGAATGAATTACGCATGAAGATCGAAAAAAATACCGTTGTATCCCTGCGCTACAAATTAACTGATGCGCAAAATAATATTATCGAGGAACCAGACTCTCCGATGGTATACCTGCATGGCGGATATGAGGGCACTTTTCCCAAAATTGAAACCTTATTGGATGGCCAGGATGTCGGCTATGAAGCTAGTATCCAGCTTGAACCTAGCGAAGCCTTTGGAGAGTACGACCCTGAATTACTCAAGATTGAGCCGCGCGCACGCTTTCCTGAACCTTTGGAGGTTGGCATGCAGTTTGAGGGCGTTCCTGATGAAGAGGGGGAAGACCCCGGTGATGAAGATGAGGAGCCCTTAATCTATACCGTAACGGATGTGGCTGATAGTCAAGTCGTCTTAGATGGGAATCATCCGCTTGCTGGTATGGCTTTACGCTTCTGGGTTCAAGTGGAGGATATCCGAAACGCTACAGATGAAGAGATTGAAAATCGACACCCTGTCGGTGCAGAAGCATTTGCATTTGGGATGCCGGATGGTTTAGATGATGGCGAGGATGACGCTTCTAATGAAATCTCTCATCCTGGCAGCTCATCACCAACTCTGCATTAAGACTAGGGATTACTCCTTAAGCCACTCTTTTAGGACTCCAAGATCACGCTTGGTATCACTGGATTCATCCGCATGTGATGACGGCATATTGCTCAATTTGGCTAGCGCTTTTTCAAGTGCAGCGATCTTAGCTTCTTGTTCTAGAGTGGCATCAATTAAACCTTTTAATGCCATAGAAACTGGATCATCTACGTTTGGTGTTACCCCATAGGCTGAGAAATATTCTTTAGCCTTGCTATCTGGAGAGCTAGCTTGGGGCAAATCAGGATGCAATATACGAGCAGGAATTCCGACGGCAGTTGCTCCCGCTGGGATTTCTTTTAGTACTACAGCATTAGATCCAACACGAGCGCCATCACCTACGGTAAAGCCCCCAAGAACCTTAGCTCCTGCACTGATGACTACGCCTTTGCCTAGTGTGGGGTGACGCTTTACACCTTTATATAGAGAGGTCCCGCCTAAGGTAACGCCTTGATAGATGGTGCAGTCATCACCAATTTCAGTAGTCTCTCCAATCACAATGCCAAGACCATGATCTAAAAATACCCTGCGACCGATCTTGGCTCCAGGATGAATTTCAATACCGGTAATGAAGCGGGCTAGCAGCGATAGCAAGCGGGCTATCCACTTCAAACCCAAGTTCCATAGACCATGAGATATCCGATGTATCCAAACAGCATGTAAGCCTGGATAGCAGGTAATGACCTCTAAGCGATTTCTTGCAGCAGGGTCACGAGCAATGATGGAGTCGACTTGGTCGAAAAGCGAATTAATCATATTTGGATTTTAACGGGTAAAGCCCAATCTATTTTTTCAAGAGCATCTGTTTGGCAATGCCACGGAGTAGGTCGATTTCTTCTTTATGGAGGCGCGTTCTGGCAAATAGCGCTTGTAAGCGGGGCATGAGCTTTTTGGGATTAGCGGGATCAAGGTAGCCAATAGCCTCTAAGCCCTCGCGCCAGTGCTCTAGCATGGCTGCTACAGCTGCGGGATCCGCATAATCTACCGACTCAGTGATGGAGTCTGATGACAAAAGCCCCAAATCCTCTCCGAGGGATTCTCTGAGGGTAAAAGCGCAAACCATGATCGCTTGGGCTAAGTTTAGGGAGGGGTAGAGTGGGTTCGCATCAAGCCATACGCGGTGAGTACACAGTGAGAGGTGGTGGTTATCTAGTCCTGTGCGCTCTGGCCCAAAGAGAAGGGCGACTCGCTGATGACCCGCGATAGCCGCCTGAACCAATGGGCGAGCATCTTGCCAATTTAATGCTGGCGGCCCAAATTCACGATCACGACTGGTGAGCCCCAAGACAAGCGTGCAGCCTTGAACGGCTGATTCCAAGGATGAAGTCTCTTGACTGGATTCCAAGATATCGACTGCGCCACTGGCTAGAGCAATAGCCTCAGGCGTCTGGGCAACCCCTGCAATTTTCGGTGAAATTAGGTGCAGATCACTAAAGCCCATGGTTTTCAGTGCGCGAGCAGCGGACCCCACGTTTCCGGGGTGGCTGGTTTCAACTAAAACCCAGCGTAGTAACTGTGCTTGTGAGGCCTTCATATCAACAGGAGTTCTCTAGTGGCTTGGGAGTTAGATATAGCAATCGTTTAGAATCAGCGTGTTAGCTCCTTATTGTCCCGCAGTTTGCAATCCGGTGAGCTTGTTCTTATTTAATTTGTCCATCAATACTATGCATCCCATGTTAAATGTGGCCGTTAAGGCTGCCCGTCGTGCCGGAACCGTGATTAATAGAGCCTCTCTCAATTTAGAGCGACTTCAGGTTGACCGCAAACAACATAATGATTTCGTAACTGAGGTGGACAGACAGGCTGAAGCAGCCATTATCGAAACGCTCAGCGAGGCCTATCCTTCGCATGGATTCTTAGCCGAAGAAACTGGTGCCCAAAACACGGACGCTGAAAATGTTTGGATCATCGATCCGCTGGATGGGACAACTAACTTCATTCACGGTTTCCCGCAATATGCAGTCTCTATTGCATTGTCTGTAAATGGTGTAACCCAACAGGCCGTAGTGTACGACCCGACTCGTGATGAGTTATTCACTGCTACGCGTGGTGCTGGTGCTTATTTAGACCGTCGGCGTTTACGTGTTGCCACGCAAGATCGTTTGGCTAATTCCTTATTGGGCACAGGCTTTCCTTATCGTGAGGATCAAGATCTGGAAAAGTATTTAAAAATCTTCGCAGATATGTCGCGCCAATGTGCCGGCCTGCGTCGTCCTGGAGCCGCTTCTCTTGACTTAGCCTATGTAGCTGCTGGTCGTTATGATGGGTTTTTTGAGAGCGATCTCAAGCCATGGGATATGGCTGCAGGAGCTTTACTGATTACTGAGTCTGGCGGACTTGTTGGTAACTACCGCGGTGAAGAAGGCTTCCTGCAAAGCGGTGAAGTGATGTGCGCGAACCCACGCATTTTTGCTCAGATGGTGCAGTGCTTATCTAAATATTCCACCTGCTAATGAGGCGGCAGTATTAAATCTTGATCAGATCGATGTAACGTACACCGTCTTGATTAATCAATAGGGCGCTTGCACGCGGTCGCCCACTCTCAGGGTGATCTAAATCCCAGTCTGATAAGACCCAGCGTTGCCATTCTTGATCTTGTAGATGCTCTTGATGGTGTTTAGGGAGATGGGTGTGACCATGTATCAATTGATTCCCAGCTTGATCTCTGAGAACTGCTGCGCAGGCAGCCAAGGTGACGTTTGTTTTGGCTTGCGCACCTTCAACTGAAGATTTCATTGACCGTTGATATTGCACACTGCTATTACTGCGTAGATGATTGGCAATAGAGCGACGCCAGTTCAAAGGCATTTTCAAGAATACTTTTTGGATCCAAGGTTTGCGAACCCAGCTACGGAAAACTTGATAGCCAATATCTGCAGTGCAAAGAGAGTCACCGTGACAGAGAACATATTCAGATCCAGCAATACTGATCTTGCTGGGATCAGACATTAGGGTCATGCCGGTTTTACTTAAAAAATGCTTGCCAACTAAAAAGTCCCGATTACCGTGAAGGTAATAGGTTTTTACTTTAGTTGACAGCGTTGCAAGCGCATTTTTTACCTCTTGTTGAAAAGGTGAATGTAGCGCAGCATCATCCCCAACCCAATACTCAAATAGATCGCCCAAGATCAATACCGCTTCTACTTTAGGGGCATCTTTTTCACAAAAATCAAAGAAGCGTTGTGCCGTCAAGGGCATTGACGGCGTGAGATGTAAATCAGAAATGAGCAGTGCGCTCGCGAATTGCGGAATCATTCCTCGAGAACACTGGCCTTTTCAATGAGGACGTCTTCCGCAGGAACATCTTGATGAAAGCCAGCATTACCAGTTTTAACTTTACGAATAGCGTCAACCACATCAAGACCATCGGTGACTTTGCCAAAAACAGCGTAACCCCAACCTTGAGCATTAGGAGCGGTATGGTTTAAGAAATCATTGTCATTGACGTTAATGAAAAATTGCGCGGTAGCAGAGTGTGGGTCGCTAGTGCGAGCCATAGCTACTGTGCCACGTTCGTTCTTGAGGCCGTTATTTGCCTCATTCTCAATTTGGGCGCCAGACGATTTTTCTTTTAAGCCAGTAGTCATGCCACCACCTTGAATCATAAAATTATCAATCACGCGATGGAAAATTGTGCCATCGTAGTGACCACTTTTGACGTACTGCACAAAATTAGCAACAGTCTTTGGCGCTTTAGCAGCATCCAGTGTGAGGGTGATGTCGCCCTTATTTGTCTTAAGCAGAACCTTAGTCATGATGAATTCACTTTCTGTGTGTTAGAGGATAAAAATACTAAAAAATTATTTTGAGACGGGTGCCATGGGTTCAACCACCTTTTTTGGTGGTTTCAGTATCTCCATCAATGCTTTTGCACGATTGGTGTATTGACGCTGATTTAAGACTGCATCCTTCGCGGCATTGTCATAGGCTTGCGTAGCAAGGCGAATATAGACCTCACCCAAGTTAGCAGAGGCAACTGTATAGCTCGGACGTAATTTCAAGGCGAGCTCTAAATAATCTCTTGCCTCGATCCAGCTACCTTGATTTGCGGCTAGCGCGGCTAAGTTGTTATAGGGCTCAGGTAGTTCCGGAAATTGCTGGGTAATCTTAATTAGAGTCTTTTTAGCCTCTACCCACTGACGCATTTCTATCTGCATACGTGCTTTGACGTAACGTAACTGCACATTACCCGGCGTTTTCTTTAGTTGCTTATTAATACTTTCGATGGCTTCAGGATATTTTTTGGCTTTGACTAACTTTTCAATATCGGACGGTACCCCATTTTTAGTGACGGGATCGGGCTCAATAATTAAAAAGGATAAAAACGGCACAGCGACAGAGTCTGACAGCTCAGCGTTAAATTGATCATATCCAGCGTCATTACCAGCAAGTCTTGGAGGGTCATTGGGGCCATAAGATCCCAGATAGGGTGCTTGGGTGCCTTGAGCACTAGCGGGGGCACTATTTAACGCCTTAATTTCAGCCTCTGCTAACTGTTGTCCAGGGGTGCTGCAGCCCGTGAGTGACAAAATGACAAAAATGGCGCACAAGCCACCCAGCTGGGCTGGACGTAGTGAAAAATGGTTAGCTGGCATAGGGTGTGGGGTGAAAAACGGGCTCATTCGATATACTCAGCGCTCAGTCTAACAAATTGGCGCTACTTGCCCACCCTTTATAGCCTCTATGCTGCAAATCTATAACACTCTCAGTCGTTCCAAGCAGGACTTTAAACCCATTGAACCAGGCAAGGTGAAGATGTATGTCTGCGGAATGACGGTTTATGACTTTTGCCACATTGGTCACGCCCGAGTGATGATTGTGTTTGATATGGTGGTGCGCTGGTTACGTGCCAGTGCTTATGAGGTTGTGTACGTCCGCAATATTACCGATATCGACGATAAGATTATTAATCGCGCGATTGAGAATGGTGAGCCCATTTCCGTGCTAACGCAGCGTTTTATCGATGCGATGCATGCCGACTCAAATGAATTGGGCTTAATGCACCCCGACCATGAGCCTCGCGCAACCGATTACATCGTGCAAATGCAGGGCATCATTGGTCGCTTGATTGAAAAAGAATTGGCCTATCAAGGTGAGGATGGTGATGTCAATTTCGCCGTTCGATTGTTCCCAGAATATGGTCGTCTTTCTGGTAAATCTCTGGATGAATTAAATGCCGGTGAGCGCGTTGCTGTTGGTGGTGGCAAAAGAGATCCATTGGATTTTGTTCTATGGAAAAGCGCTAAACCGGAAGAACCTGCGGATACCCGTTGGAAATCTCCCTGGGGTGAAGGTCGCCCTGGATGGCATATTGAATGCTCTGCCATGTCATGCGACTTATTAGGTCAACATTTTGATATCCATGGTGGTGGCGCTGATTTGCAGTTTCCACACCATGAGAATGAGATTGCCCAGAGCGAGGGGGCTCTCTACGGTCAAGATCACCAGGCTAGCGATGAGCCTTTTGTCAATTACTGGATGCATAACGGACATATTCGGGTAAATGAAGAAAAGATGTCCAAGTCATTGGGTAATTTTTTCCTCATTCGTGATGTCTTGAAGAGCTTCGACCCTGAGGTCCTGCGTTTCTTCATGCTACGTGCCCACTATCGTAGCCCAATTAACTATAGTGATGCACAGCTTGAAGAGGCGCGCGCTGGACTGGTTCGTCTGTACACGGCTTTAGCGCAAGTGACAACAAGCGATAAACCTGTAGATACCCATTCATCATGGTCTCAGCGCTTTACTGATGCGATGAATGATGACTTTAATACACCTGAGGCGATAGCAGTTCTGTTTGATTTAGCTAGTGAAGTGAACCGTACTCAGGGTGAAGAGAAGGTACAGTTAGCTAGCATTCTCAAAAGCTTGGCTGGAGCTCTGAATTTCTTGCAACGTGACCCAATTGAATTTTTGCAAGAAGGATCCCGTGGTGGCGATACTAGCTTATCTGCCGCTGCTATTGAAGAGCGGATTGCGGCACGAGTGGCTGCAAAACTGGCTAAAGATTTTGCTCAAGCTGATTTAATTCGCAAGACTTTATTAGATCAGGGCGTAGTATTGGAAGATAAGCCTGGTGGAATTACCGAATGGCGCAAAAGCTAATTAAAGAATATCTATTTTGAGTAAAGTTGCACAGCAAGTCATCATTGAAGAAGTTGCCCCCGATTATTGGGAGCAAGCTTGTACTGAGTTGATGAAGCATGATCGTATTTTAAAAAAACTGATTCCAAAATATGGCTCAGGTTTTTTGCAAACACGTGGTGATGCATTTACTACTCTAGCTAGGGCTATCGTTGGCCAGCAAATTTCGGTTGCTGCAGCTCAATCTGTCTGGACTAAAGTTTTACTCGCATCTAAAAATAAGGTAAACCCTAAAAATATTCTTGCCTTAAGCATTGAGGATTTGCGTGCAGCGGGATTATCGGGGCGTAAGGTGGAGTACATCCGTGATTTGGCTGAACACTTTGATTCTGGCCGTTTACATGCAAATCAGTGGAAAGGCATGGAAGATGAGGTCATCATCAAAGAATTGTGCGGGATTCGGGGAATTGGTCGCTGGACGGCGGAAATGTTCCTGATTTTCAATATGATTAGACCTAATATTCTCCCCTTAGACGATGTTGGGCTGATTAAGGCCATTTCCCTCAATTATTTCAGTGGAGAGCCTGTGAGCAGGCATGAAGCCCGTGAAGTAGCTGCAAATTGGGCCCCATGGCGCACGGTAGCCACTTGGTATATGTGGAGAAGTATCGACCCCAAGCCCGTTGAATATTAAAATCGAACTATGAAAACGACTTTCCTGGATTTTGAGCAGTCAATCGCTGAATTAGAGTCAAAGATTGAAGAGCTCCAATTTGTGCAAGATGAATCATCAGTAGACATTTCTGATGAGATCAAAACGCTGACTGAAAAAAGTCAGCAACTAACTAAAGATGTCTATGCCAATTTAAGTCCATGGCAAGTTTCTCAAGTGGCGCGTCATCCTCAGCGTCCTTACACATTAGATTACGTCAGTGCATTGTTTACCGATTTTCATGAACTCCATGGTGATCGTAATTTTGCAGACGATCAATCCATCATTACTGGCTTAGCTCGTTTTCAGGATCAGCCTTGTATGGTCATTGGCCACCAAAAAGGCCGTGATACCAAAGAGCGTGCTTTAAGAAACTTTGGTATGAGTCGCCCTGAGGGTTACCGAAAAGCAAAGCGCGTCATGCGCTTGGCAGAAAAATTTAAATTACCGGTATTTACGTTTGTCGATACGCCAGGTGCCTTTCCTGGGATTGATGCAGAAGAGCGTAACCAGTCTGAAGCGATTGGCCATAATCTTTATGTTCAAGCGGAACTAGAAGTGCCGATCATCGCCACCATTATTGGTGAGGGTGGTTCCGGTGGCGCACTAGCGATTGCGATGGGTGATGTAGTGTTGATGTTGCAAAACTCTACTTACTCAGTAATTTCACCAGAAGGCTGTGCATCCATTCTATGGAAGACTGCAGATAAGGCACCTGAAGCTGCTGAGCAATTGGGCTTGACCGCACAACGTTTAAAAGCGATTGGCTTAATCGATAAGATTGTCCCTGAGCCTATTGGTGGCGCACATCGTGATTACGACACGATGATGAATAATATGCGTAAAGCTTTGGCTGATTCACTAAAGACTTTTGATGGGATGAAGGTGGATGCGCTTCTAGAGCGTCGCCATGAACGCTTGATGAGCTATGGCAAGTTCAAGGAAATCGAAGTCAAGTCTTAAGGCGGCTTCACCAGCAGCCAAACGTATTGGGCTTGCCTTAAGCGGTGGGCTTGATTCTGTTGTGTTGCTCGATACTGTTTGTAAAGCGCTCAAAGCTAATTCTCATGACCTAACTGAGGTTTGGGTATTTCATATCCATCATGGATTGCAAAAGTCTGCTGATCAATGGTTGGAGTTTTGTGAGCGTCTAGCCAAAAAATACCAGGTACATTTTGATTTTCGTCTACTGCATTTTGCTAATTCAGCTCAGGGCAATATTGAAGCTCGAGCGAGGGTGGAGCGCTACGATGCCTTGACTGATTTATGTATCGAGCATGACGTCGAAGATTTGTTGCTTGCACACCATCAAAACGACCAAGCTGAAACTGTGCTCTTGCAACTCCTACGTGGCTCTGGGGTGGCTGGTCTGTCTGGCATGCCTCTCCATCGCACCAACGTAAACCAAGGCAATCCAATTACTCTTTGGCGCCCATTGCTCAATCAAAGCAGAGCAGAGTTAGAAGCCTACGCTAAGGAACATAAACTTCGATGGGTAGAAGATCCTAGCAATCAAAACACGCGCTATCGTCGCAATGCTATTCGTAAAGAAATCATTCCGAAGTTAGAGAAAATTCAGCCTGGTGCAATTGCCAACCTAGCTCGCAGTGCTGCTTTACTGGCTCAATCCCAAGTGTTACTCGATCGTCTAGCTAAGCAAGATGGGAAAGGTATTTTTCAAGGCAATAAGGTAAAGCTAGCGCCTCTCTTAGCCTTTGCAAAGACAGATCAACCAGCGGCGAATAATGTGATGCGCTATTGGTTGAAGTTAAATGATCTAGCAATGCCATCTCAGGAACGTCTTGAGTCTTGGTGGAAAGACCTGAAGCTTGTAAAAACCGACTCCAGCTTGGAGTGGCAGCATGATGAGGCGAATATTTATTTGTGGCGCGGAGTCTTGCAGGTCACTCAATGCATGGCGGGGCGGTGGGTGTTCCAAAATGTGCCAGCACGAAGCAAGTTACTTGGCCTGTCTGCTGATTGGGTCAATACAGCTCAAGAGCAAGGCTTGATTGAGGAAAGACCGCGCCAGGGCGCAGAAAAGCTTCAAATCAAACCTAATACCCCGCGCAAAACGCTCAAGAACCTCTTTCAGGAATCAGATACGCCACCTTGGGAGCGACAGGCCCCGCTTCTTTATATCAACGACCAGCTCGTAGCCATTGCTGGGGTAGGGGCGAGTTACCCGCATCTGGTCTCGATTGGCAAGCGAGTGCTCCCCGTATGGCTTGAGAAGCCATAGCAAAGCATAAAACCCTGTAAAATAAGCCCCTTTTAGACCCTAGGGAATGTAATTCCCTGTAAATAGACAATACAACGGTTTTTATGGCTCTTATCGTTCATAAGTATGGTGGCACCTCAATGGGCTCGGTTGAGCGCATTCAAAATGTCGCTAAACGCGTTGCTAAGTGGATGCGTGCAGGTCACCAGGTGGTTGTGGTGCCTTCAGCGATGTCCGGCGAAACCAATCGTTTGCTTGGCTTAGCAAAAGACATTAATCCTGATGCAAATCCTCGCGAACTCGATCAAATTGCCTCCACGGGCGAGCAAGTTAGTTCTGGCTTATTGGCCTTGGCATTGCTGCGTGAAGGTGTTGATGCTGTGAGCTATGCCGGTTGGCAGGTAACTGTCCATACGGACTCCTCATTTACTAAAGCACGCATCAAGAGTATTGATGACAAAAAAATCCTTGCTGATCTCAATGCAGGGCGTGCCGTAGTAGTCACTGGTTTTCAGGGGGTTGACCCCAATGGCAATATCACTACCTTAGGCCGTGGCGGCTCTGATACATCGGCTGTTGCAATGGCTGCAGCGCTTAAAGCTGATGAGTGCTTGATCTACACCGATGTGGATGGTGTCTATACGACTGATCCGCGTGTTTGTGAAGATGCGCGTCGCTTGGATAAGATTACCTTTGAAGAGATGCTAGAGATGGCAAGTCTAGGATCAAAGGTATTGCAAATTCGTTCAGTTGAGTTTGCCGGTAAGTACAAAGTTAAAACCCGTGTTCTGTCATCGCTGACAGATCCACTGATGCCCTTAGACCAAGAGATGAAGTCGGGCACCTTGATTACATTTGAAGAGGACAGCACTATGGAAGCCGCAGTTATTTCCGGCATCGCCTTTGCGCGTGATGAAGCAAAAATTACCGTTCTGGGGGTTCCTGATCGCCCAGGTATCGCCTATCAAATCTTGGGTCCGATTGCAGATGCCAATATTGATGTGGACATGATTATTCAGAATCAATCATTTGAAGGTAAGACAGACTTTACTTTTACAGTTCCGCGCGCTGATTATCAAAAAGCATTGGACTTGCTCAAGAAGAATGTGCAAGCCCATATTGAAGCAAAAGAAATTAATGGCGATCCCAAGGTCTCTAAAGTATCTGTAGTTGGTGTCGGCATGCGCTCTCATGTAGGTGTTGCTAGCAAAATGTTCCGCACATTGTCGGAAGAGGGCATTAATATCCTTATGATCTCTACTAGCGAAATCAAGATTTCAGTGGTGATCGACGAGAAATACATGGAGCTAGCTGTGCGCGCCTTGCATAAGGCGTTTGAGCTTGATCAGAAGTAAAAGAAACCCCTTGGGAGCGGTTATCCGTTAAACTGTGGGGCGTTGTAATAGTTTGAAATACGGAGACGTGGCCGAGCTGGTCGAAGGCACTCCCCTGCTAAGGGAGCATCGGGGCTAAAACTCTGATCGGAGGTTCGAATCCTCTCGTCTCCGCCAAGTGCTATAGAAGAGCCCCTAACCACGGGGCTCTATTTTTTTGACTCTGACATTGCATTAATAGAGTTTAGTCAAGAGAAGCTCCCGATGCTTTAACGATCTTCGCCCAGCGCGTAATATCTTCTTGAAGCTGTTTGGCAAATTCTGATGGAGTCGTGTTCGCAAGCTCTACCCCAGTGGCCTGCAGTTTTTCTCTCAACTCGGGATTAGTCAGGGTTAACTGCATCTCTTTTTGTAATTGATTGATGACGGCCTTCGGCGTGCCTTTTGGGGCAAATAAACCTATCCAAAGTGTTCCAGAGAAACCTGGAATCTTTTCTGATATGGATGGGACATCAGGCAGAAGGGGTGAGCGCTTTGCAGAGCTCACACCAAGGGCAATTAATTTTTGAGTATTGATGTATTGCAAAACAGATGGCAAGCTCGCAAAAGCAATTTGAATTTGCCCACCCAAGAGATCATTGAGTGCTGGTGCAACCCCTTTATAGGGGATGTGTTGCAAAGTTATCCCGTAGCTTTGATTGAGCATTTCACCTAAGAGGTGATTTAGCGTTCCATTACCAGCTGATGCAAATTGGTAAGTCTCCGGGGGTTTTGATTTAACCAGCTTTAAAAAATCATCTAGATTCTTAGCTGGAAAATTAGCATTCACTACTAGAACATTCGGAACTGAACCGACCATGGCTAGAGGAATAAAGTCATTGACTGGATCGAAACCTGGATTTTTATAGAGGGCAGGATTAATTGCTTGGGCGCTACTAATGGTCATTAAAAGCGTGTGACCATCCTTTGGGGCATTGGCAACAAACTGAGTGCCAATATTACCGCCAGCACCTGGCTTATTCTCGACGATCACAGAGGATTTGATTTGTTCTCCGAGTCGCTGCGCAACTACTCGACCCACAATATCATTTGTGCCGCCAGGTGCTTGGGGAACAATGATGGTGATGGGTTTATTTGGATAAGCAGTGGCTGAGCCGCAAAACAGGTAAAAACAGGTGAGGAGTCCTAATTGTAGGAGGCGGTTCATTGGAGTCCCTTTGATTTGGAAGAAGCTTAAAAATATCTTAATATGGCTTAACTGGAAAATGGGTGCCTACCCTTAGTTTTGCTGGGTGTATCTACCGGTAAGGCCGCCATCTACAACCAGCTCAGTGCCCGTGATGTAGGCAGCTGCATCCGATACTAGGAAGGCGCAGGCATGAGCCACATCCCATGCTGTTCCTGACCGACCCATAGGCACCTGCTTATCCCTCGCAGCACGAGCCTCCTCCAGGCTATTTTCAGAGAACATCTTCGCTACGGTATTGGCAATGCGTGGGGTATCAATTAAACCAGGCACCACTGTGTTGGCGCGAATGCCTTGACTAGCGTACTGTTGAGCAATCATCCGAATAAATTGGGTATTCGCTGCCTTGGTAACGCTGTAAGCCAGATGCGGGTAGCCCAAATAGCGCATACCCGCTACCGATGAGATCGCGACAATATTTCCCGTGCCTCGGGATGTCATCTCTGGCAAGACCTCTTGGGCTGCCAGTAAGAGGCTACGAACATTCACCTTATGAATGCGATCAAAATCTTCGGCGCTCGTTTCCATGGGCCCGCCAACTTTTCCAATACCTACGTTGTGATGCAAAACATCAATAGGTCCAAATTGATTGCGAGCTTCACTAAAGAGTCGCTTCACCTCATCTTCTTCAGAAATATCGCCGACAAAAGTCTGAGCAGTACCACCTTCTTGCAGAATGATCTTGGTGGTTTCTTCTGCGGAGGCTGCATCTCGATCAACTACGCAGACTTTGGCACCTAGTCTGGCGTAGGTGACACAAGATGCTCTACCAATACTCCAGCCCGGCCCGGCTGAACCGCCACCAGAGACAAAAATGATGCGACCGGTGAGGTCAAGTGGTAAGCCGGCAGGATGTGTAATTGAGCTCATTTATTGGTGTAGTCCTACAGTCATGCCACCACAAACATATACTACTTGGCCAGTAGTAAATCCGGCGCGTTGATCTAGTAGTGAGGCAGCAATATGCGCCACTTCCTCTGGTTGGCCAATGCGACCCAAGGGTACGCTGCCTAAAATGTGTTGCGTAGCAGGCGCACTCGGAGGGTTTGCACTCTGAAAGAGCTCTGTGGCAATGGGGCCGGGTCCAATGGCATTCACGGTAATACCATCAGCCGCAAGCTCTAAAGCCAATGTGCGCGTCAACCCCAGCAAGCCTGCCTTAGAAGTGGCATATGCAATGCGCTCTTCTTTACCCAAGGCGGCACGACTAGAGATATTCACAATACGCCCAAAGTGAGCGGCCTTCATGGCAGGGAGGAGTCCCTGTACGCAAATAATGGCTGCTGCGACATTCACATTCATCACTGCATAAAAATCTTCAGTGCTTGTTTGTTCAATTGTGGCGGGGCGCACAATGCCTGCATTATTTACTAAGCGGGTGATTGGGTGCTTCAATGTCGCCTCTATCAGAGCGCTCCGTAATACCGTTTCATTTGATACATCAACCTCATAGAAGTTCTCATGAGCAAAGCTTTCTTTAGGGGCTATCTTGTCAAAGTTAATGACATGCATACCATCGGCAATCAAGCGCTTAGCAATTGCTCGTCCGATGCCACGGCTAGCACCGGTAATCAATACATACTCTTTTGCTACCTGATTTTGAGAGTCCATTTTTAGTCAATCTTATTGGCACCATCCACGAAAGGAATGGCATGCTCAACGGTATCCCAAATAAAACGACCAGAGGGGCTTTGTTGTTCTTCAACGATGTGTGCCACCAAACCAGCTGAGCGCGATATGACGGCAAAGCCACGCATTACTGCAGTAGGAATGCCAATCTCACCAAGCAATGCAGCTACCGCACCAGTTGCATTGATCGTAATCGGACGACCTGCCACTGTGTCGACTGCTTTCGATAGGATTTCCAGTGCGCGGATCTTATTACCCTGGAGATCTGGTTCAGCCCGACCCATTTCCAATAATTTATAGGCACGTGGGTCTACAGGTTTATGGAGATGATGCCCAAATCCTGGAACTGCTGCCTTAATAGACTTGTAATGTTGCGCTATCTCCAGTGCTTCAGCTTCGGGGTTACTTGCCGCTGTAATTCGATCTAACAAGCCAGAGCAATTTTCCATGGTGCCAATGAAAGAGCTCCCGACAGCCAGCAAGCCAGCTGATACGGCTCCTTGAAGATTTTCTGGTGCGCTCATGTAAATCAATCGCGTCGCAATTGCACTGGGTGTGAGGCCATGTTCCATGAGAACAATGAGTACAACGTCAGTGATTCGGATATCTACAGGTCGTGGAGTTCTTCCTAAGATTTGCATCAACATCACTTCGGTAAACGTTTTTTTACCCATCAAGTCTTCGACAAGGTCTGCATCGCGATAGTGCAGACTGGTAAGAGTATGGGTGCACAAACTAGTTACTGGCGTTTTGTTGGATGAATTAGTCATGATTACTTGATTAAGAATTTGTTGAGGGATGAAGAATATCTTGAAGGACGGCGCTCTTGAGTAACTTACCTACATTAGAGCGAGGCAAACTCTCATAAAAGTGGATACGTTTTGGTGTCTGAACCGGCCCCAAGAGTTCGCGCACAAAAGAAATGAGGGCTGCCTCATCAACCTGTTGGCCAGGGCGAAGTTGTACTGCTGCTTGCACGCTTTCTCCCCACTTATCATCTGGAACGCCAAAGACAAGACATTCGTGAACGGAGGGGTGTTGAGTTAAAGCATTTTCAACATCTACTGGATACACATTAAATCCTCCAGTAATCACGATATCCTTGAGGCGGTCTTTTAGATAGAGGTAGCCACGCTGATCAATGAAACCGCGATCTCCAGTGTGCAGCCAGCCATCAATAATTGTTTCCGCAGTTTTTTCTGGCATACGCCAGTAGCCTGTCATGAGAAGATCGCCGCGAACCACTACCTCACCAATTTCGCCTGTTGGTAAGAAACTTCCATCAGGCGCCATGATTGCGACATCACTAAACCAGGTAGCGCAACCAACTGCAGCCCAATTTTGAGGATCTTCAAAATCCTCTGGTTTCATAATGGTTAATATTTGAGGGGCCTCAGTTTGACCATAAGTAGTACAAAGTACGGGACCAAAAAATTCACGGACAATACGCACTTTTTCAGCGGGCATTGGTGCGCCACCATATATCAGTCTGCGTAGCTTGGGAAAATCCTTACGCGAGGCATTGGGTAATGCCATCAACATGTATAGCATTGTTGGTGGCATAAAGGAGGCAGTGCCACCACGCTCTCTAAAGGCTGTGCGAACTACTTCAGCACCAGCCCCATCTAGGATGACATGGCATCCGCCTTGCGCTAGGATGGGCAAAATATAAGTTGATGTGCCATGAGTAATTGGCGCAGCGACAATATAGCGCTCATCTTCATCAAAGCCCCACGACTGAATCTGGTTAGTTATATTAGCCAGCCAGGCGCGATAGGGTTGCATCACTCCTTTTGGAGCGCCCGTAGTGCCACCAGTAAATTTGATCGCTTGGGTTGCATCTAAAGGTAAATCAAAGGATGGTAGCGGGGCGCTATCATGCAGTTGGATCAAGCCACCCATCGTTTTGTTTGATGCCTGCCCATCATCCATGCCGGTAAGAATAAAAATACCTGGGGCATCGGTTAACAATTCACCTAAGGCTTGATCATGAATGACTAGGCTTGGTTCTGTGATGTCGATAATGCGTCGTATTTCAGGTCGGGTACTTTTAGGGTTCAGCGGAACCCATACTTTGCCTGAGGCAAGCACCGCCAGTAGGGCGATGATGTGATCCGCGCTATTACCGGAGCAAATTGCGACGCGACTTTGAAGCTTGGGATCTAATTCCACAAGAGCACTAGCAAGCGCCTTCACTTTGGATGCCAATTCTTCATAGCTAATCGGGCCGTTAGGCGTATCAATGGCTATACGATTTGGCCAGCGCAAAGATGCTCGCCAAAAGAAGTCGATTGGAAACATGCTGGGACTTCCTTCTTTCTGGTGTGTTTTATTCGGCTTTTGCGCCAGATGCTTTCACTACTTCACGCCAGCGTTTTACCTCGGCTGTTGCGAAGTCACGCATTTTCTCTGGGGAGCCTGGTTCAGGTGTTGCCCCCAATTCTTGAAGGCGTTGACGGACATCTGGTGCTGTGAGGGCCTTATTCAGTGCAGCATTGAGCTTTTCAATGATCGGCTTCGGAGTTCCTGCAGGGGCAGCCAAGGCAAACCATGACTGCACGTCAAAATTGGGGTAGCCAGATTCAGCAAGTGTAGGAACTTCGGGCAGCAATGGGGATCGTTGTGCGCTTGTAATGCCAACTGGACGCAGCTTGCCACTTTGAATATGAGGCATTGCGGACGGGGCGTTATCAAACATAGAGTCTACCTGACCCCCAAGTAAATCTGTGACAGCAGGAGCGCTACCCTTATACGGGATATGTAGCATTTGGATTTTGGATTGCATCTTAAACATTTCACCGGAGAGATGAATCGATGAGCCGCTACCAGAAGATGCAAAAGTGACACCATCTTTTGATTCCTTGGCATAACGCACATATTCTGCGACTGTTTTAATTGGAAGGTTTGGGTTAACCACCAATATATTGGGGATCTTGGCAATCATGCCAATCGGATCTAAATCTTTGAGCGCGTCGTATCCTAGTTTTGGATATAGCGACATATTGATGGTGTTGGCAATTGAAAAGGCGTAAAGGGTATAACCGTCAGCCGGTGACCGTGCAACGAGTTCTGCGCCTACATTGCTATTGGCGCCAGGCTTGTTTTCCACAATCACAGACTGACCCAATGTGGTACCCATTTTTACTGCAACTAAACGTGCCAATATATCTGTAGCCCCTCCAGCGGAGTAACCAACAATGATCTTGATGGGCTTATCAGGCCAACTGACGTTCGTTTGGGCGTGCGCTACTCCTATCGTTGAGCAGGCTAGGGCAGTGAGTAATACAAGTAACCCTCTACGCTTCTCGAAATATAAAGACATGACACTCCTCCTGAATTCAGTTCTTCCCACACCCCAGATTGATATCTGGCCATGGTTCATTTATAACACCGCCAATTACCCGAGAACTCTGAGCTCGTAGATTCTTGAGAACATCATTGGCCCTCAAATTTGGTGCAATGTGTACAAATACAGTTCTTTCTGCACCACTATAGATAGTGATGGGGTGCAGAGTGATTGATCAACCCCATATACTTTAAGAAATCACACTTGTTTGTTTATGAGCCATAGGGATAATTATCTAGGGTTAACGAGCATAAGAAAGGGGTGATTCAGATCAATATTTATAAAACAAAATATTGATACACTGATTCGTAGATTGTTATAAAAAATTCCTAGGAGATTAGTTATGAAATCCATTGTTTCAGCTTTAGTTCTCGCTTTTTGTTCCAGCCTTTCCTTAAGCGTTTCAGCTAAAGACACTGTAAAGATAGCCTACATTGGGCCTTTGACTGGCGGCGTATCTGCTAATGGCATTGGCGGTCGAAACTCGGCTGATCTTGCGGTTCGCCTCCGTAACCAAGATCCCAACGCTAAATATAAGTATGAACTTGTTTCTGCAGATGATGAATGCAAGCCAAACGTTGGCGTTCAAGTTGCTACAAAGATTGCTGCTGATAACTCAATCATTGCTGGCGTAACTCACTATTGCTCAGCAGTCGCAATGAGCACTGTGGATGTTTATCATAAATTTGGCCTGCCAGTAATGGTCTGGGGAGCAGTATTGCCAGAGATTACGTATGGCAACGACTATAAAGAGATTCATCGTGTCAATGGCACCATGATTAATCAGAATGAGGTTGCGGCTAAATTTCTTACAGGCCTTGGTTATAAAAAGTGGGTCATTATTCATGACACTACAGATTACGGTAAGGGCCATAACAAATACTTCACTCAATATTTAACCAAAAATGGTGGGCAAATTTTGGGTACTTTCGGCGTTACCGCTGATCAACAAGACTTTACTGCTGAGTTGACGAAGATTAAAGACTTGAAACCCGAGGTTGTTTATTTTGGCGGCCTAACTCCAATCGGTATTCGTATTCGTACACAAATGGATCGCCTGGGCATCAAGGCTGTATTCGAAGGAACATCTGGAATTAAGTCTGATGCCTATATTGAAGGTTTGGGCAAATTGTCAGAGGGCTCACTTTCTTTCATCGAGGGCGCTCCTTGGGAGAAGCTGCCAGGTGGCTTGGAATTTACAGCCAAGTACAACCAACAGAAATATCCAGACGCGCCTGAAGCTTATGGTCCTTTTGCATATACAGCCGCTAACTTGATTATGGATGCCATTGAAAAAGCTGGCCCAAATCGGAAGAAGGTAATGGATGTTCTTAACAAGACAAATAATGTTGATACGATTATCGGCAAGGTTAGTTTTGATGATCGCCGCCAGAACATCGTTCCATTAATTTCTAAGTACGTTGCACAAGATGGTAAGTGGGTTGTTTGGGAAGATAGCTTGTATGCCAAGAAGCAGCGTAAGTTAGGGCAATAAGCTTATATTTACTGTTTTGTAACCGAAGTAAAGAGGGTAAAAGTGCATGTCGTTTGATATATTTTTGCAGTATCTGCTTAACGGCTTAATGTTAGGCGTCATTTATGCGATTGTTGCAGTGGGTTTTACTCTCTACTTCGGTGTTTTAGATGTAATTAAGTTTTCGCACGGCGATATTTTGATGGTGGGTGCTTTTGCTGGACTCACTGCTTATATTGGCATAGCGGGTACCTTTGACTCCCCATGGCTGCAACTATTAATACTTGTCTTAATTAGTCTCTCGGTGGCAGCATTCTTGGGTGCTCTGATTGCTCGTTACTTAATTCTGCCTTTGCAAAAGGCTCCCCCCATTAATACATTACTCGTCACGTTGATGTTGGGCTTAGCCTTACGCGAAGCAGTGCGCCTTTTTTACCCAAATGGCTCTAATCCAAAACCTTTCCCAAGACTTCTGCCAACAGATGGGATCGCCCTTGGGGAGTTTACCTTGCGCTCAGACAGCCTCATTTTGTTGCTAACGGGAATCATCTGTATTGTGGCTGTTCAAAGGTTGATTACCCGCAGTAAGATCGGGTTAGCTATCAGAGCAGTGGCACAGGATAGCGAGACGGCTCGAATCATGGGGATTAACTTTCGTCAAATTGTTTTAATCACATTTATGCTTGGGTCTGCCTTGGCGGCCCTGGCTGGCTTAATGAACGGCTTGTATTACAACGAAGTGAACTTCAGTATGGGGCTTTTGCTAGGCGTCATTGGTTTTTCTGCAGCTGTTGTAGGTGGCCTTGGAAATTTTTACGGGGCAATTGTGGGTGGCTTTCTTTTTGCGGCACTGCAGACTATTGGCGCTGTGTTGCTACCAGCGATTTTCCCTGATGTTCCTAGTGCCTATAAGGATGTATTTGCATTTACTGTAATTATTATCATCATGGGATTAAAGCCAACCGGTTTGATTTCTGAAAAATCAAGCGAGCGAGTGTAAGAATGAAGTTACTAATTACTACTTTTATATTGAGCTTGCTCTACAGTATTTTATTGCTGGGATCAGAAAGTCAGATTGAGGTTGGCGGCCTAGTCTTTTTGGCTTTTGCTGTTAGTGTTGTTGGTAAAAAAATGGGTCTGATGGACCGCTTGGCTGCTGCCGTGCGAGAACATCCGCAGTTCCCGGCATACGCTTCTGTTGCTGGCGTGCTCATTACCATGGTGGTGTTTCATAACTCTCACTTTGCTCTACTAATGCTGGCTACAGTGCTTATTTATTCTGTAGTTTGTCTCGGTTTAAATATTCAGTTTGGGTATGTTGGAATAGTTAACTTTGCTGGAGCAGCTTTTTTTGGCATCGGGAGCTACACAGCGGCAATCTTAGCAACCTATACTGCCGTTCCACATATTTTGATCTTAGTACTGGCCGCATGCGTATCTGCCTTGATTGGATCAATTCTCATTTATCCAGTCTTGAGAACCCGAGGCCACTATGCGGCTTTGGTAACCATTGCATTTGGTATTTTATTTAGAAATTTTCTAGAGGTAAACGATAGTTTAGGCGGCCCTCAAGGAATGAAGATTCCAGCCATGAACTTATTTGGCTGGAATCTCTCGAATGGAATTGAGATCGCTGGATATGAGATTTCCTTCTACATCCCTTATTTATTAATTGCTTTAGTCCTGTTAATTTTAAGTTTCAAGCTTACTCGTAATTTAGAGCGCTCATGGATAGGATTAAGTATGGACATGGTGCGTACTGATGAGATTGCCGCTAGCACATTTGGTGTCAAGATTGCGCATTGGAAAATTGTGGCATTCACATTGGGTAATTTGATAGCGGGTATGGCTGGTGCCCTATATGGAATGATGACTGCCTATGTAGCTCCTAATAATTTTACTTTTGCCGACTCGTTGATTATGGTCTCCATTGTTATTTTGGGCGGAATTGGCAATCCTTGGGGCATCATTCCTGCTGCAGCTATTGTGGTTATTCTTCCAGAGAAGCTGCAGTTTATTCAGGAATATCGTTTTTTGCTGTACGCAATTGTTGTGATTTTAATTTTGTTATTCCGTCCTGATGGCCTATTGCCCCGAAGAATCCGAGAGTATTTCCCTGGCAATAAAGCGGGGGGTGAAAAATGAGTCAAGTTAAAAATAAAATTCTGGAGGCTCACAATCTAACCATGCGCTTTGGTGGTGTTACAGCGCTGGATTCTCTGAATTTGCATGTAAATGAGGGCGAGGTTCTCGGCCTTTTGGGTCCAAATGGCTCCGGTAAAACTACATTCTTTAATGTGATCACTGGTCTTTATAGAGCAACCGCTGGCAATGTGACGTTCAGGGGGCGTGATCTTACTGATGCGAGTGCTCAGGAAGTCTATCGCGAGGCCATTACGAGAACCTTTCAACGCTCTAGACTGTCTTTGCCCCTCACTGTTTTTGACAATATTGCGATTGGTGATAATCGCCGTCTAAATACCGGATTAATTTTTAATCTCTTCAAGCGAAAGCAATTTAGACAGGAGTATGACCATGTGGTGGAGCAGGTAAATCAACTACTCCTAACCTTTAATCCGAAATTAGCGGGAAAAATATTCGAGCCTGTTGCCAGCCTACCGATGATTGACCGCCGTCGTATCGAGATTTGTCGCGCCTTAATTAGCGAGCCAGATCTTTTGTTGCTAGATGAGCCCTCTGCTGGAATGACCCATGATGAAACTGTTGAGGTGATGGATGATATTTTGCAGGTTCGTAGCAAAATAAAGCCATTCACAATCATTTTGATTGAGCATGAAATGGGCTTAATTCAGCGCATGACTGAGCGTTGCATTGTATTAAATTACGGTAAAAAAATTGCTGAGGGCACCTACGATGAGATTGTTAATAATCCTGAGGTTCAGGTGGCCTACTTAGGACAAGAGTGATCATGAACTTGCTAAATATTCATAATATTTATACGGCTTACGATCGTATTGATGTTCTCGAGGATGTATCAATCGAAGTTAAACAAGGCGAGATCACCTGCATCTTGGGCGCTAATGGCGCAGGAAAATCAACTTTAATTCGATCTATCTTAGGATTAACGCCAGCAAATCGGGGTCAAATTCTATTCAAGGGTGTAGACATCACGCATTTACCTTCCCACAAAATTATTGAACAAGGCATTGCCTGCGTTCCAGAGGGGCGCCGTGTTTTTCCTCGAATGACGGTTGATGAAAACTTGTCTGCTGGCGCTTATTTAGTCAAAGACAAGAATGTAATCGAGGAACGTCGCTTACATGTGAAGACGCTATTTCCTCGATTGGCTGAGCGCTCTTCGCAAGTAGCTGGAACAATGTCAGGTGGTGAGCAGGCTATGCTGGCTATTAGCCGCAGTTTAATGAGTTCGCCTGATCTGCTGATTTTTGATGAACCTTCATTGGGATTATCGCCGCTATTTGTTAAAGAGAATTTCAAAATCATCAAAGAAATAAATCAGATGGGAACTACTGTGCTCTTAGTCGAGCAGAATGTACGCCAAACTTTGGCAATTGCGCATCGAGGGTATGTAATCTCTAAAGGTCAAGTTGTTGCCAAGGGTAATGCAAAGGAACTTGCCGATAACGCGGAAGTTCAAGCCGCCTATTTTGGATAACTTACTGTGAACGCTAAACTAAACCCCGTCGCATTAACTCAAGAGCTCATTCGTTTTAATACGGTGAACCCGCCTGGCAATGAAGATCAAATTTGCGAATACTTGAAAACTCTCTTAGAGTCGGCGGGCTATGAGTGTCGTCTGATTGAGTTTGCCCCAAGACGAACAAGCTTAGTTGCAAAAATTGGTTCTTGTAGCACTGATAAACCGAGTATTTGCTTTACAGGCCACGTTGATGTTGTGCCCTTAGGTGCGCGTCCTTGGAAGTTTGAGCCCTTTGCTGGTCTGATTAATGATGGCAAGCTCTATGGTCGTGGTTCAAGCGATATGAAAAGCGGTATCTCTGCATTTGTAGTGGCGGGTATAGAGATGGCACATCAAGCTAAGCAGGGTGCTGGTGTGACTATGATCATTACTGCAGGTGAAGAAACAGGCTGTGAAGGTGCATTTCATCTTGCTGCCAATAAAGAGATTGTAGATTTCTTAGGCCCGGCCGGTTGCTTTGTTGTTGCTGAGCCTACCGCTAATGAGCCGCTGCTTGGTCATAAGGGCGCCTACTGGCTAAGAGCTAAAACGGAGGGAGTAACTGCTCATGGCTCGATGCCCGAGAGAGGCGATAACGCATTCTATAAGCTTGCTAAAGCAGCATTAAAACTGGAGCAATTTAGTTTTGATACACCCCCACATGAAATGATGGGGCAGGGAACATTGAACATTGGTACTGCTAAAGCTGGATTGAACATCAACTCTGTTCCAGATGCTGCAGAAATGACCTTAGATATTCGTACGGTAGCTGGGCAAAGCCATTCTCATATTTATGGTTGTTTATGCAAGGCCTTAGGCCCAACAGTGCAACTTGACACCATTATTGATATTGAGGGTGTTTTTACTCCAGCCAATGATCCATGGATGGCGAAAGTATTTGAGCATTGCACAAAACTGAATGGTATTCGGCCAATAGAGAAAACGGTATCTTATTTTACCGATGCATCGGCTTTAAAATCCGTGATCGGCAACCCTCCCACTGTTATTTTAGGCCCGGGCCAACCTGAGATGGCGCATCAGACCGATGAATTTTGCTATGTCGATAAGATTGAAGATGCGACTAAATTATTTGCCAACCTTATTTCCGATTGGCAAAAACCCTAAGACTGCCCACCCGCCGTCTTAATGCATTCTTCAGCAAACTGTGCGATGTTGAGCAATTTTTCATCTTCTCTGTAATTGCCAATAAGTTGAATTCCTAGTGGTAGCCCATTGCTTGATTTTGTGACTGGAAGTGCAATTGCTGGTGCACCAATAAAGGTCCAAAGAGAGCAAAAGATGGGGTTTCCAGTAAAACTGAGACCCTTAGGCGCTTCTCCTGTTGCTGGAGCCGCCAATATCGCATCAAATCTTTGAAAATATTCAGCCAGAGAGAGGCGTAATTTTGCCTGGAGATTTTTTGCCTTGATGTAATTGCCGACCGAACAGGCATTTCCTTTCTCGATGAGTTCTCTCATGTCCAGGCTTAGTAAATCAGGAAATTTCTCCAAGTGCTTTTCATGAACTACCGCAGCTTCACATGCCATTAAAACCGCTAAAGCCTCTATTCCATCCCAGTAAATTTGTGGGAGTGTGATTTCTTCCGTGCTGACACCAGACGCATTAAGTGATGATTCAGCTATCTTTATTGTTTTGATCTGCTCTTGGCTTAATAATCCATCAAAGGGTGTTTTTAGGATACCAATTCGAGGCTTGTGATTTTTTAGAGCCTCACTTAGGGATTTCTGAGTCAGCTCCTCTAAAACAATTGCATCTTCCTCATCGATGACGGTATTGCGGAGTAAGTTAAATGCAAATCTCGCATCCGCCACAGATCTTGTAAAAAATCCGATATGGTCTAGCGAGCCAGAAACCGGGTGGACGCCTTTACGTGGAACGCTTCCAAAGCTGGCTTTATAGCCAACAACACCGCAAAATGATGCTGGCCTAATAATCGATCCAGCAGTTTGGGAACCCAAGCCTAAGGGCACAATTCCGCACGCTACAGCGGCAGCCGAGCCGCTTGATGAGCCCCCGGGAGTATGGGCGCTATTCCATGGATTGGTTGTGGCACCGGCATGACGCCAGGCAAATTCAGTTGTTACGCTTTTGCCAAAGATAACGCCACCTAAACTACGGATTTTTTTGACAATTTCAGCATCTTCACTCGGGACAAAATCCTTATATATCGCTGAGCCATTGCTTGTAACAAAATCCTTCGTTGCAATGATGTCTTTTACAGCCACCGGAATGCCCATTAATGGACCCGTTCCCGATTGGCGCTGCAGCTCTTGTAATGATGCTCTTGCCGTAAACGCCTTTAATTCCGGCTCAACTTGTTCTGCTCGCGCTGTACATTGCGCCAAATAGTCATCAACTTTGAGCTGTTTTTGTTGTATTTGTTGGCATGCCTGCAATAAATCTAAGGATGGCTTCATGAGTTTTGCGTTTGTATTCATTTAATCACCTTACTTTATCACCGTCGTCGTCCTATCGCTCTTCTAGGCATCTCAACATCCCTTTCCCTATTAAACCTGCTATTTCAATCCTAGCAAAATTATAAATAAAGTTCACAACTTCACAACTTCTGTAGTATAGTATTGTCAAAGGAGGCGAAATGAGAAGAGCGATACCAAAAACACATCAAGCTTTAGATTGGATAGGGAAGGGAATGACCGCAGCTCAGGCCGCTAGAAAGATGGAAATTTCAGAATCTAGCGTCTATGCCGCCTTAAGAAAAACAAAAGCAAAAGATTTAGGTTGTTGTCCAACATGTGGTCATAAATTAAGGAAATAAGATGAAGAAGACTCTATTGGCCGTTGTCTCAATTTCTGTAGCTGCGTTGGCATACGCAAATACCTCATCGGATTCTTCGGAGCTGCTAAACCAGCAATGCAAGATTTCTGCTGAAGCAGTTTCTACATTAAAGGGCTTACGCTATGGCAATACCTCTATTCGTAAGGATGTAGGAGGCTTGATTAACTTAAATCTTAAAGTCCAAGAGAACAAAGATGCAGCGCAAACAACCCTGAACCGAATGGTTGATGATCAGGCCAACTCAACATCTGCTTTAGAGGCTAAGTATTGTTCTTAATAGTGTTTGATAGGTTATTGCCCAATCATCTGTAAAGGCGTTTAATGGCCCATTCATTTGAATGTCCAGAATGTGGCAATCCCCGAGGAATGCTTGGGAAATGTCGTCAATGCGGAAGTCAGGAGCTTCCTTTACCGCATAGTGACACGATGGTATTGAATTTAAAATTTGATAATCCAAGTGCTGAGGAGGCATTGGATCGCTTAACTATTGGGCTACGTAGAGCCTCAGAAGTGGGCATCAAGGCAATGATACTGATACATGGCTATGGAGCCAGTGGTGAGGGTGGCAAAATTAAATGGGCTGTACATGACGCCTTAGACAATAACTATTTCTCCGACCGTGTTGATGAATATCACTTCGGTGAGCAAACCGCATTTGGTAGCGAGGCTTACCATGCACTTTTGAGAAGAAGGCCTGGATTAAAAGCTTATCTAAAGCACTTCAAGGAGGGAAACGCTGGGATGACGGTATTAATACTGTGATTTCAGTCGGAA
This sequence comes from Polynucleobacter sp. Nonnen-W13, assembly GCF_018881735.1. NCBI lineage: Bacteria > Pseudomonadati > Pseudomonadota > Betaproteobacteria > Burkholderiales > Burkholderiaceae > Polynucleobacter > Polynucleobacter sp. Nonnen-W13. Next base: position 931,337 of record NZ_JACVPU010000001.1, read on the forward strand.
TTGCTTAGAATGGACCACTATATCAAATTCGATGACATCAGCAAGGAGCGGCAATGACTGCTAAAAAATCAACAACCGTGCATGAAGATCTTCAAATCAATTCTGAAAACTTAATTGGTGACTTCAAAGCGCTTATGGCGGATGCTGAGGATCTCATTAAGGCAACGGCAAGTCATAACGATGGACCGCTTGGCGCAATCCGTTCAAAGGCCATGGAGACGCTCAACAGCGCCAAAGAAAGTCTTTCCTCTGTTGAAGGCACTGTGACTGAAAAGGCCAAAGTTATCGCTGAGCGCACTGATGAGTTTGTCCATAGAAATCCCTGGGAGGCGGTAGGTGTTGCTGCTGGGATTGGCTTGTTGGTTGGTCTATTTATTCGTCGTCGCTAGGAATTCATGTCACAAGAAAATCTTTTCTCCTCACTAAAAAATCTTGTCTCCACAGGGGCATCCATTGCTCAGACCCGTCTAGAGTTAATCTCTACTGATGTGCAGATTGCGCGTTCTCAGTTTTTGAGTCTTTTGGTTATGGTGATCTTTACATTGTTTTTCTTGTTCTTTGGATTGGTAATGCTGGCTTTACTTATTGTGATTTACAGCTGGGAGACTGATCGGGTCTTAGCGCTAAGCTTACTAACTAGTGGCTTCTTGGCAGTGGGCATCATTTTGGCGCTGGTAGTCTTGCGCTCACTCAAAACCATGCCTAAATTATTTCAGGCAACGATTACAGAGTTGGCTAAGGATCGCCAGGAACTTGCAAAACGATGAGTCAAAAACTGGCAGAACTTCAGGCAAGGCAAAGGGTGCTGCAAGAACGAGCAGCCCAAGAGCGTGCTGACTTCGCTCTGCATTTTGAGCCTCTTGAAAAGCCACTGTCTTGGGCTGACAAAGGCATAGATACTTTTAATTTCATGAAGAGCACACCGATCTTGTGGACTAGTGCTTTTGCCGTATTGGCACACTACCAGCCTAAGTTAGCTAGGAAAGTGCTTGCTGTAGGCTGGGGTACTGTCAAACTTCTCAAGGGCGTTAAGAGTCTTTTGTAAGACTCGCTTTAGGCAATGAAGACTGTCTTATTGGCTATCCCGTTCTGGCTCAGGACTTCGCCTCCACGTAAACCAGCAATCTCTAAAAAAGTGATGGCACCAGCAACTTGAAAGCCAGCCTTTTTGAGTAATTTACTGGCTGCGATGATAGTTCCGCCGGTGGCCAGTACATCATCCACAATCAGCACTCGTGAATCAGCTGGCAAAGTAGACTCCTGAATTTCTAGGGAATCGGAGCCGTACTCCAAGCCATAGGATTCTCGATGGCTAGCTAAAGGCAGCTTATTGGGTTTCCGGGCTAAAGCGAGGCCTTTATGGGCTTTGTAGGCGAGGGCGGTGCCAAAGATAAAGCCACGTGATTCAATGCTTAAAATATGGCTGTAATCAAATTGCTGAGCAAGTGCCTCTAGCTGTATCGTAGCCTCTTTAAATGCACTCGGATCGGCTAATAAAGGGGAGATGTCCCTAAAGAGGATGCCTGGCTTAGGAAAGTCGGGGACTCCAGGTAGATAATCTAATAAATTCATTATTGGCTGATATGAAAACACAATTGCTCATTATTACCGCATTAGAGTCCGAGCTGGATAAAAGCGCACTACCGGCGGGTATCGATATTGTGTATTCTGGGGTTGGCAAAATCAATGCAACCGCGGCAAGTATTCAGGCTATTCATCAATATCAGCCTCAGAGGATAGTGAACTTTGGTACCGTTGGAAAAATTAACCCCGCTCTTCAGGGTTTATTAGAAATCGGCAAAGTAATACAGCGCGACATGATGACAGACCCTCTGGCGCCTCGAGGGCAAACTCCGTTTTGCCCCAAGCCATCCCAATACCTGTCTCTTGGGGGTGAGCATACTTGTGGTACTGGCGATAGTTTTGTTACTGCCCATGATCCTTGGCTAACATCTCAGGGTGTAGATGTGGTGGACATGGAGTTGTTTGCGATTGCTAATATCGCACATCAATTTCACATTCCATGGCAATCATTTAAATACGTGACTGATGATGCCAACGCTGACTCTGGAAACGAATGGACTCACCGCGTCAATCATGGTCAAGAGCTATATTTAGATAAGCTCAAAGAGCTGATGAGCGCTTAAGGCGCGCCCAACACCATTATCAAATTACTCTTGAAGATGAATACTCAAAAACCTTGGCTGAAAAACTATCTCGAGGGCGTTCCCCATGAGATCGATTTAGCGGGCTATTCATCAATTGCTGATTTGATAGAGGATTCTTTTAAAAATTACCCCAATCGGATAGCAATGGAGTCGATGGGGTACACCATCAGCTATCGTCAACTCGATATTCTGTCCAAGGACTTTGCTGCTTATTTACAAACCTTAGGTCTTGAAGCGGGCTCGCGTATCGCCATCATGTTCCCGAATGTGCCGCAATACTTAATTGCAATGCTAGGGACTCTACGTGCAGGGTTTGTCGTAGTCAATATCAATCCGCTCTATACCGCTCGCGAGCTGGAGCATCAACTCCAAGATAGCGGTGCATCTATCTTGGTGATGTTAGAAAACTTTGCTCATGTATATCAGGAGATTGCCAATCTAGGACTTATAAAGAAGGTTATTGTCAGTAGCCTAGGAGAGAGTCTAGGGCCGAAGGGTGTCATCATTAATTTGATCGCTCGCCATATTAAAAAGCTGATTCCGCATTGGAACTTTCCTTGCGTTAAATTGAATCAAGCTCTCAAAATTGGCTCTGGCCATGGCTTCACTAAACCAAACCTAAGGCAGGACGGTATAGCTTTTTTACAATACACGGGCGGAACTACAGGGGTTTCTAAAGGCGCAGTTTTATTACACCGCAACATATTAGCCAATATCATTCAGATTGAATCTTGGCTCGACCCTGCTTTAAAAAATCGGCAGCAACAGTTGGTTTTTTTATGTGCCTTGCCGATGACCCATATCTTTGCACTGACCGCCTGCGGTCTGCTTGGAATGCGTAAAGGCGCCAAATTGTTATTGGTCGCCAATCCACGTGATATTACCGGCTTTATTAAGCTGCTGATAAAGCACCCGGATATCAATATTTTTCCAGGCGTTAATACGCTATTTCATGCCTTGATACATCGTCCAGAATTTAAACGTGTGCGCCTACCCAATCTTTTGGTCACCATTGGCGGTGGCATGGCAGTTCAAAAAAAGACGGCGGAGCTTTGGCAGAAAATGATGGGGGTGCCGATTGCTCAAGGGTATGGGCTATCAGAAACTTCACCAGTGGTGTGTGTCAATACGCCATTCGTAAAAGAATTTACTGGATCCATTGGCATGCCAGTGCCTGGTACAGATGTATTGATACTAGGTGACGATGGCATAGAAGTTCCATTTGGCTCGCCTGGAGAGATTTGCATCAAGGGTCCACAGGTGATGGCGGGCTACTGGAATAGACCAGATGAGACTGCGCAATCTATTACGCCAGAGGGATATTTTAAGTCTGGCGATATTGGCATCATGAATCCCGATGGCTTTGTACAGATTGTCGATCGTAAAAAGGACATGATCGTAGTAGCCGGTTATAAAGTATTTCCTAATGAAATTGAGGAAGTGATTTCTCAAATTCCCGGTGTCAGGGAATGTGCTGTGATTGGACTGTCGCACCGCAAGCTCGGTGAGATCGTCAAGGCCTATATTGTTAAAGACAAGCCTGAGCTAACTGAGGCTCAAGTCATTCAGTATTGCAAAGAGCAAATGACCAGTTACAAGCGCCCCAGAAAGATTGCTTTTATTACTGAAATGCCCAAGTCTAATGTGGGCAAGATATTGCGCCGTCATCTGCGCGACTTGTAAATAATTACAGGCCACCGCCAAAGCGGTACTGAAAAGAAATCCCGTATAAGTCATAACTATTATTGGTTCTAGAGTACGCACCTGTGCTCGCCGATAGCCGAATCGAATTATGTTTATTTACTGGGTAGGACATCGTTGTGCCAAAGCGCCAATTCTCTTGACTACCACTAATCGGGTTGCCATTGAGGTAGGATTGCCCGCCAGTAAAGTAGGTGGCATCTACAGAGATCCAAGCAGTATTCTGAAAGTAATAAATCGCGTGTGTTTGAGTCGAGTAAACCGGGTTTTGAGATAGCGAGTTACCGCCCATGAAGTTGGTATTGCTGGTGTAGAAAATACCAGCACCAGCGAGCTCAAATCGCCAAGGACCAAGCGCTTTAGAAACTCCAAGGCCTGGCTGGATAAACCAACGATTTGCTCCCACATTAATGAGTTGGTTATCGTCATACTTACCCCATGGCACTGATGCCGCAAGACTGACTCCAATAATCAGATCCTGCTGGTAACTCTTAAATTGATCTAGCGTTAATGCTGGTGCGCCATAGAGATTAATTGCTGCCTTGATCAGTGGATCTGATAATCCCTCAGTACTGGCATTTACTGTGCGCCCACCAATCGAACTCGATCCAGTCAGTTGACCATAAGGAAGTACTAGAGTGAGCTTGCCAGATTGACCCCCTGCATCAAAGATATGGGTGAGGCCCATGACTTCACTAGTCAGCGTGTAATTGCCGGCCTTTGCTTGTGCAACCCCAGCGCTAATAAAGTTAATCCCAACAGGTGCATTGGAATAAGTGCGTGCTTCGATTTCTTGTGAATGAGATAGGGTTGGTAGTAAAGCGCCTGAAGTAAGGAATAGCCAAGTGCCTATTGCAAAAACTCGACCTTGAGTAAGGCAGGCGAAATTAATCATCCGAGTTACATCACTCAAGTTAGATTAGTTGAGTTTTGATTTGTCGCCAAACAAAATCTTTAGGGTAGCGTTGCTACCAAGCATGATGGTCATTCCCGTTAGGAGTAAATAAGGCCACACAATTAACCAATACACAATCGACATGGCCACTACGCGCAAAGGATTAGATTGGCCAAATTCAGTCATGGAGATCAAAAACGCTTTTCCATGAATTAATCCATGAACTCCGGCCTCTAAATAATTTAAGCCCAAAACAACCAGAAGGTAGATTAGGGACTCCAAGAGAAGTGAGCTGACGATTCCATGCTTTTCATTGACTTTGATTGGGAATGCAGCCTGAGCGATCAACATGAATTTGGCGCAGATTGCCGCTTTGAATAAAGCAAAGCCAAAGATAGATAAAGGGATAGGCCTCTCATCTAGGGAGGTTGCTGCTAAAAAGGCAAGAGCACAAAACCAAGATCCAAAGTAAATAGTTAACTGAAACGCTTTGACAAATTCTTCCTTAGCTTTAGCTTTGAAACCATGTGCAGAATCTAAATTAGGCGGGATTGCACTCATAAAAACTTTCTAAGATGCTTAATTAGCAGTTGCTGCAAGAGTTAGCCTCAACAGGTGCTGGTTCTTGGGTGTAGCGCGCAATAAATGCATGCTTACTCTTGAGTGGCAATTGAATCCACACAAAGTGACCTGAGCCGGGGGCAACATCAATTGGCTCGTCTTTGAGATTCCACATGGCATCCAAGACCATATCTTGATTACCCTCGGGTTCAATGATTTCTAACTTATCACCAATCGAGAAACGATTTTTGACATCTACCTTGACGCGACCTGAGGCCTCATCAATCTCTAAGGTCTCGCCAACATACAAACTTCTACCCGAGAGGGAGTGACCACGCATATAGAGTTGATATTCTTTATCGTGGTGACGCTCATAGAAGCCATCGGTATAGCCACGATTTGCAAGGCCTTCCAAATTACCAATTAGAGACATATTCATTGGACGACCGGCTACTGCATCATCAATCGCAGTGCGATAGGATTGGCAGGTACGAGAAACATAATAGGGCGACTTGGTGCGACCCTCAATCTTGAATGAATCGACGCCCATCTTGGTCAAGCGTTCAATATGTTCAATAGCACGCAAATCTTTTGAGTTCATGATGTAAGTGCCGTGCTCATCTTCTTCCATGGGCATTAAATCATCTGGACGACGTGCCTCCTGAAGAAGAACTACATCACCACTAGTATTTTGTTGTCCGGGCTTGACCTTGTAATCCCAACGACAGGCATTAGTACAAGCACCTTGATTGGAGTCGCGATGAGACATGTAGCCAGATAGTAGGCAGCGGCCAGAGTAGGCAATACACAAAGCACCATGTACAAATACTTCTAATTCCATTTCTGGACAGTCTTGACGCACTTCTTCAATTTCATCAAAAGATAGCTCGCGTGACAGAATCACTCGACTGATACCAACAGAGCGCCAGAATTTTGCAGAAGCGCCATTGACCGTATTGGCTTGTACCGATAAATGGATCGGCATATCTGGCCATGCTTCTCTGGCCATCATGATGAGGCCAGGATCTGACATGATCATCGCATCAGGCTTTAATGCAACTACAGGATCCATATCCTTAATATAGGTGCGCGTCTTACCACCATGAGGCAGGAGGTTGGATACGAGATAAAACTTTTTACCTAAAGCATGGGCAGTATCAATACCCTCTTTGAGCGTCTCCATTTTTCCGAAGTCATTATTACGTACTCGCAGGGAATAACGCGGCTGCCCAGCATAAATAGCGTCAGCACCAAAGTCAAAGGCAGTACGCAGCATGGAGAGGCTGCCGGCAGGGGCGAGAAGTTCTGGAATCTTGGTCATGGCGCTATTTTAAGGTCTACCGAGATGTTCTGCTAACAGACAAAGCCTGCTCGCTGACACTTTTTGACCAATTGGCAGCTTATTTAGGGCTTTAGCTCAATTACTCATCCGCTATAGAGTTGCGCAGTATTCCAATAGATTCAATTTCAATCTCACAAATATCGCCTGGTTTCATGAAAACAGGGGGTGTCCTTGCATAGCCAACGCCAGCCGGGGTTCCGGTAATGACCAGATCGCCAGGCTCCAGCGTCATACACTCTGTTATCAGCACTATGGTCTCTGCCACGTTCCATAGAAAGTCTTTGGTATTGGCGTTTTGCATAACCTGACCATTTAAGCGCGACTGAATTTTCAAGCCATCGCAGCCAAGGGGAAGCTCATCTGGCGTCACTAACCATGGCCCGAAAGCACCAGTTTGATCAAAGTTTTTACCAATGGTCCATTGGGTCGTTTTACGTTGGTAATCTCGAATACTGCCATCATTAAAAATGCTGTATCCCGCTACACATTCCAAAGCGTTTTCTAATGTCAGATGGCGCGCCTTTTTACCAACCACAAAGGCGAGCTCTGCTTCGTAATCTAACTTATCGGAAACCTGAGGTCGAATGATGGGACTTAAGTGCGCTGTTAATGAGCTGGGGCCACGCATAAAAAAACTGGGGTATTCAGGTCTTGCATTGCCACCTTCTTTTGCATGGTCGGCATAGTTCAGACCCATACAGATAATTTTTCCGGGCCTCTCAATGGGCGATCTAAAAGTGATAGCGTCTATCTCCCCTTTAATTGCTTTGGAATTTTGGATCGCTGCTCCAGCACGATTTAAGATTTCTTGAGATTCAATAATGGCTTGCAAGTTATTGGGTATCAATGGATCTGTGGCAGATAGATTAATGAAGCTATTAGCGCTCCCCACTAAAAGAGCCCCTACACCGTCTTGGCCACTTGAATCTCGATAACTAAATAGTCTCATTGCAAAGCCTCCAATTAAATTGGTTTATTGGTTGTTAGTGATGGCAGTATAGGGCAGTCTCTAAGGTTGATAAGTCTCTTCGATGAGGCATTCTTTCAGCTCCATTGCTTGATAAAGTGTGATAACTTTCTGATACTAGTCACACACATCCAAAATCTTTAGAAAGCCAATCAACATCATGGAGACCCCAAGTAAAGTGCTAAATGGCGGCCAAATCCTCGCAAATGCATTGGCAAGGCAGGGCGTAGATATAGCCTTTGGCGTTCCTGGTGAGAGTTTTCTGCCATTATTAAATGGCTTAGTTGATCACCCTGATTTTCGATTCATCACCTGTCGACAAGAAGGTGGCGCCGCTTATATGGCAGAGGCCTATGCAAAATTAACAGGCCGCCCTGGCGTCCTCATGGTAACTCGTGGGCCTGGAGCCTCGAATGCCATGATTGGAATGCATACGGCTTATCAAGACTCAAGCCCAATGGTTTTATTGGTCGGACAAGTAGGCACTGATATGGTTGAGCGTGAGGCCTTTCAGGAAATTGACTATCGCCGCATGTACTCAGAATGCGCTAAATGGGTTGGTAGCATCGATCGCGTCGACCGGATTGATGAATTTGTTTCCCATGCCTTCCATGTGGCTCAGGCAGGTCGAAAAGGCCCTGTTGTATTGGCTTTGCCAGAAGATGTGCTGTATATGACTGGTCAAGAAAACCCTGTCAAAGCTGCCCATGTCGTTCAGCCAGGCTTAGATCTCCATAGTTTTAATCAAGCAATGGCTGCCTTTACCTCTGCTAAAAATCCAATGGTGATCGCTGGCGGTGGTAATTGGAACCATACTGCATGCGAAGCTTTACGTTCTTGGGCAAACGCGCAGGCCATACCAGTTGCCACCAGCTTTCGTTCTCAAGATGTGATTGACAATCAAGATCCTGCATTTGCAGGTGACCTGGGTATTGGCGCTAATCCTGCCTTGGTGAAGCGTATTCAAGAGGCGGATGTTTTGCTAGTCATCGGAGAACGCCTTGGAGAGATGACAACCGCTGGCTACAGCATATTGACTGTGCCTCAAGCAAAAGCAAAATTAATTCACGTGCTGTCGGGCCCAGAAGAGTTAGGCCGTGTATATCGACCTGACTTTGCCCTCAATTGCAGCCCGGAAAATTTCTGTTCAGCATTAAAAATAGTGCAGATGAATGCTCAGCATGATCGCACTGCCATGAAGCAGGCTCATGATGAGTATCTCGCTTTTTCTAGCCCAGTGACTGTTCAAGGTGAATTGCAATTAGCATTCATCATGGACTCTTTACCAAATCTCATACCACGTGACGCAGTTATCACCAATGGTGCTGGGAATTTTGCAACCTGGGTCCATCGTTTTTATCCCTACGGGGCATATAAAACCCAATTGGCGCCTGCCAATGGATCCATGGGCTATGGTCTACCTGCCGCAATTGCTGCAAAGATTGCTAGCCCAGAAAAAGTGGTGATTGCAGTATGTGGTGATGGCGACTTTATGATGAATTGCCAAGAGCTAGCTACTGCTGCTCGTTACGATGCATACCCAATTGTTTTAGTGGTGAATAACAGCATGCTTGGCACTATTCGTATGCATCAAGAGAGAGAGTTTAAGTCTCGCGTGATTGCGACTGGTTTAACCAATCCTAATTTTGTGAAGTTTGCAGATAGTTTTGGAATGCCTGGTTTTAGAGTCAGCAAGACCGAGGAATTTGCACCGGCATTTGCAAAGGCACTGGCTAGTAAAAAAGGTGCTTTGATTGAACTAGTCTTGGATCCAGAAGTGATTACCCCAACTAAACTGCTTTCTCAATTAGGGTAATAAAAAAAGAGGAGCGATGCTCCTCTTTCAGTAAGTCAGCTGGAAACTTAATCTACCTTTGCACCAGAATCTTTGACAACTTTTGTCCACTTCGCAATTTCATTTTTAATGAAAGTTGAGAATTGAGCGGGTGTATTGCCAACTGGCTGTGCACCCATTGCTAAATATTTTTCTCTGACAGCAGCACTGTTGATAGCAGCCATCAGTACGGCGCTATCCTTATTGAGAATATCTGCCTGCATATTCGCGGGGCCGACAACACCGAACCAAGAAGTTGCCTCATAGCCAGGTAAGTTTGCTGCCTCAGCTATGGTTGGTAGATCTGGAAATGCAGGTGAGCGTTTGGCACTAGTAACTGCCAATGCCTTTAAACGACCAGCACGAATAAAGTTAATTGAAGAAGGGAGATTGTCGAACATGATGTCTACATTTCCTGCCATTAAATCGGTGACTGCTGGAGGACTGCCCTTATAAGGTAAGTGCACCATATACGTTTTTGTCATGGATTTAAATAATTCTCCCGCCATATGAATCGAAGTGCCATTGCCACTTGAAGCCATATTGACTTTACCTGGGTTAGCTCTAGCGTATGCAATTAAATCATTCACGCTATTGATTTTGTTTTTAGCGGCAAATTCAGGATTCAGCACTAAGACATTAGGCAACTCCGCTACCAAAGTAATGGGAGTGAAATCCTTAACTGGATCAAATGGTAACTTTCCGCCACCTTGGGTGTAGAGAGGAAGATTAATACCGTGCGTGCCCACGGAGGCCATGAGCCAGGTATAGCCATCTGGAGCGGATTTAGAAACTATTTCTGCGCCAATATTGCCGCCTGCACCTGGCTTGTTGTCAATTACAACATTCCACTTCGGGGTATTTAATAGCTCGCTTTGGAGTGGTCTGGCAATGTTATCGGTTGCCCCGCCAGGAGGAAAGGGAACAATAAAACGTATTGGTTTATTTGGATAGTCTGATTGAGCGAGGGAAATGTGACTAGTGCCAAGCAATATGGCGATCACTGCTGCAAAGAATAGGGGTATACGAATAAATACGTTTAAAAGCTTGCTTTGAATCATGTCTATCTCCCGTTTACTAAATTCACTCTAATGATGATTTTTAATTCAGTGCTAAAAGCATAACAGAGCAAATGGCAATTGGGTTCTGGGAGATTAAAAGACCTCATTTGGACTCAATCTACCCTAATGAAGAGTATCCTACGGGGTCTGTGGCGAGCCTTTCCATCCTACGTTGAAGGCACCCACTCAAGAATACAGAAAGAACACAATGACCAAACTCACATCCAAGCCAATCCTGAAAAAAGCGAGCGGCATTTTGGCGCAAGAGTTTGCTATACCTAAAGATATCGCCTGGGCTTGGGTCACTTTGCTACTTTCTCAGGAAGAGCAAAAGCGCGATAGTGAAGAAACGCGCTATGCCCGTATTGCAGAATTCGAAGCTTGGATTGTGGAATTAAACCTCCCGACTGACCCAAAAAATCTCGAGGGTGGTGCAGTCAGCCCAGAGTCAGTAAAAAATTCAGCTAGAAATGTATTTGAGTGGCCACATGAATACAGCTTTGATGAGCCAGCAGCACCAAAACATCCAGACTCTAAAGTCAGCTATGGCGATACGATTACTAAGCCTATCCTGGATGCCATTATAGATGCCGGAGGATCGGATGATCGCCCAGCGCTCATTGCTATTTTGGAAGGCTATGCAAAAGAGAGTAAGGAGCCTTTTGCCAACATCACATCAGAAGGTATTGAGTGGAAAGGCAGTAATTGGTCTGAGGGGGATAAATTCAATCTTCTCACCATCAAAACATTAAATAACCGCCTTGCTAATCTAAAAAAGAAGGGATTGGTCTAGAGTCAATCGATTCATCTTGACCTGCAAAGAAAAAACCACCTAAAAGGTGGTTTTCTTGTATTTGGCTCCTCGACGTGGGATCGAACCACGGACCAACAGATTAACAGTCTGCTGCTCTACCGCTGAGCTATCGAGGAATAAGCCGATATTATAGCAAGATGAAATCATCTACTCCAAGTTCTGTACAGATCCCTAAAGTATTGACCATCGCTGGGTCCGATAGTGGCGGTGGCGCTGGCATACAGGCTGACCTCAAAGTCATCACAGCCCTTGGTGGATATGGGATGACGGTGATCACTGCCATCACAGCCCAGAACACCTTGGGGGTAAGCCGTATTCAGGATATTGATCTTGATGTGGTTGAGGCTCAGATTGATGCGGTATTTATGGATATTGGGGTAGACATCGTCAAGATTGGTATGTTGGCTAGTCCAGAAATCGTTCGCACTGTGGCATCTGCTCTCAAGCGTCATGGCGCCAAAAGAATAGTCCTAGATCCTGTTCTGAGAGCTACTTCAGGCGCCAGTCTTGGTGGAGACGATACCGCTCAAGCCATGATTAAAGAGTTATTTCCGATGGCTAGCTTAATCACTCCCAATTTGGAAGAGGCTGGCTTGCTCTTGGGTCGCGAGATCGAAGGAGTGAAGGATTTCAAGTTGGCGGCAGAAGAGTTGCTTGAGATGGGTCCTCAGGCAGTCTTGATCAAAGGAGGACATCTGGATGCCAGTCATACTCAGCTGACAGATTTTCTGATGTGGCGAACTATTGAAGATGGGCTTGAGGTGGTTCAATCAAAAGAATTCAAGCACTACCGGGTTAACACGCCTAATACCCATGGCACTGGCTGCTCACTATCATCTGCTATCGCGACTTATTTAGCGGATGGTCACGATCTTTCTCATGCTGTTGCTAAGGCAATAGCTTATGTTGAGGCGGGGTTGGAAAAAGGTCGCTTCTTAAGTATTGGTGAGGGTCCAGGACCTTTATGGCACATGCATGATTTTTATCCAACTGCATTGCCAGAAGAAGAGGGTAAGTATTAAAGATTCAGTGCGAAAGATTTTAAGTACTAGGTTTTCATCAACTCTTGCAGTCTCTTGACTGCCGCCTTGAGATCACTCGACCCATTAATTGCCCTGACAACTGCAACCGAGCCAACGCCACTTTGTGCTACCGCATGAATACTACTTTCATCAATGCCGCCAATAGCCACTAAAGGGTAGTGACTCATTAATTGAGCATATTTATATAAACGGCCCAAACCTTGGGGAGCAGTAGCCATTTTTTTCAGATTGGTTGCAAAGACTGCGCCCATAGCGATATAACTCGGGCAGAAACGATCTGCATGAACCATCTCAGCATAGCCGTGGGTACTCAGGCCTAAGCGTAGACCCGCAGATCGAATTGCATCCAAGTCTGCCACTTCTAGATCCTCTTGCCCCAGATGCACGCCGTAGGCATCAGCTTCAATCGCCTCTTGCCAATAATCATTAATAAAGAGCAAAGTCTTGCTGCCTTTGACCGCCTCAACAGATTGCGCGATCTGCTTACGAATCAGTCTGCGATCATCTGATTTAAGTCGTAGTTGCACTGTTGGCACATCAGCCTCAATAGCACGCTTAACCCAATCAGCATCGGGCATTACAGCATATAAACCCAAGCGCTGAGGACACTCGGCAAATGCATTGGGGTTCATGTTGCGAGTCCAAGGGAGTAAATCAAAATGCTCAGGTCTAGAGGGCCATTTCAATGGGTTAAATCCACCATCTTGGTGAGCCATACGTGACCAAGCCTTACCTAATACCTTAGCATCACATTCGATAAAGCCCATTTCAATCGATGCCAGTGCGCCTGCTAGCTCATAGTGATCTGCCGCATGCTCATTATCAATTTTTGGTGGCGGTGATGACATACTGTACGCTGGGATCGGCAAGCACATCCCATCCTTGGCGTGGGCTGCAACAATTTGATCGGCAAGGTCGCGCACTAAGCTCATTTAATTAACTTCTTAACTTTGGTGCCAAAAAGGCGTACCAACTAATGGGGTGCTAGCTTGGGCAGACTGTTGTGCTGTCATGGCACCAGAGAGGTAGGCAGTGCGGCCAGCATCGACTGACATTGCAAATGCTTTAGCCATCGCTACCGGGTCATCGGCTAGTGCTACGGCCGTATTGAGTAATACGCCATCAAAACCCCATTCCATCACACTGCATGCATGCGAGGGAAGGCCTAGTCCAGCATCCACTAGAAGCGGAACCTTTAAGCGGTCACGTAAGAGTTTCAATGCATAAGGATTTAAAGGGCCCTTTCCAGTGCCAATTGGAGCGGCCCACGGCATCACCGCTTGGCATCCTACGTCAACTAAGCGTTGGCACAAGATGAGATCTTCAGTGCAATAAGGCAAGACCTTAAAACCATCTTTAATTAAAGTTTCTGCTGTAGAGACTAAACGAAGGGTATCGGGCTGTAAGGTGTAGTCATCGCCGATGAGTTCTAACTTGATCCAGCTAGTTTCAAAAACCTCGCGTGCCATCTGCGCCGTAGCAATGACCTCTTTAGGGCTATGACATCCTGCGGTATTCGGTAAAACCGGTACAGCCATTTTCTTCAAGAGATCCCAAAAACCAGAATGCGCTTCAGTTGTAGAAGTGCCTTGCCTACGCAGGCTTACTGTAATCATTCCAGGATTGGATTGCTTCACAGCATTTTCCAATACCTGTGGAGAAGGGTAACGTGAGGTTCCTAGCAATAAGCGACTAGCAAAAGACTCGCCATACAGTAGCAATGGATCGGCTGTATTTAAAGTGTTTGGTAATGGGGCTGTCATGTTAATCAATTACTTTTATTTAGATATTTTTTGATATGTTCGTTACAAAATTAGCCGCCAGTGACAGGCGCTATGACTTCCATTTCATCACCTTCACGCAACACTTCTTCTGCATGCTTGGTCTTGGGAATAAATTCATAATTGACGGCAACGGCAAACGGTGGCCTGGCGTCGATGAGTAGCAATACATCATCAATCGTGCTGTGATCTGGAACCTCTTTAGCAACTTGATTCACCATTATGCGCATGTACTGAGCTCCTGTTCAGCTGAAGCTGTCATCTGCAAGCCTAAGTCGATTGCTGTCTTACTAGATCCCGAATCCAACACTTCTAATGCGCAATCCAAAATCGCTGGTGAGATCATGAAGCCATGTCGATAGAGTCCATTGATCATCATCAGACCGGCTTGATTTGGTTTTCGATCAAGGGCTATCTCCGGTAGATTATCTTTGAGTGTAGGTCGGCATTGCGTTGCCATTTCTAAAATACGTGCTTCAGCAAAGCCGCTATGAACGGTATAAACCGCACTGAGTAATTCCAATGCGGAGCGCACACTCATGGGAGAGACATCTTCAGATTCAATTTCTGTTGCACCAACAACGTAGACATCATCCTCTTTAGGAGCGATATAAATTGGGTAGCGCGGATGGATGAGGCGAGTAGGACGTCGTAGCTTTACTTCAGGCGCATGTAGGCGAATCACCTCACCACGCACTCCTCGTAAATCTTTGGATCTACCGGCATTACCCCAAGAAGCCTTGGCACCAAGACCACGACAATCGATGACCCAATCATAGCCATTCTTTTGAGTGCGAAGTAGATCGGGGTCGGCCGCTTGATTCCAATGACAGGGCACCTTCATTAATGTCAGCTCAACTAACAACGCTTCTAGCAGTTGGCGGTTATCGAGCTGGCCTTCATTGGGTAGATAGAGCCCTTGGTTAAATCGCTCAGCAACACTAGGCTCGATTTCTGCGAGAGACTGACTATCCAAATGAATCGGTTTAGCAAGCGTCTGATTGTGATCGCAGTTTCTCCCCAGATGGGAGGCAAATCGCTCGGCATCACTGGCATCTTGTCGATGCCATAGGATGAGCGTGCCATTCTGTTGAAAATAAACCGGCTTTGCTAATTCATTAATGAGTTGCTTCCAGCGTGGCAGGCTGTAAACACCCATACGCACCACGTTATCTTCTGTAATGGCAGACTCTGCCAGTGGAGCCAACATAGCAGCCGCAATTCGAGCTGCTGCTAAGTTACCATCCGAACCACCTTTCTCAAACAGCTCTACCTGAGCACCGCGCTTAGCAAGTGCGACCGCTAGCAGCCGACCCATGAGGCCGGCGCCAATGATGGCGTATTTGCCGTTTGAGAAGACGTGATTCACTTATTGATAAATCTCACTACCGCGCTTACGAAACTCAGCGGACATCTCTTCCATTCCTTTTTGTGGATCAGTAGAGGCTTCTGCAGTAATTGGAATGACTTTCGACTTAGGATTGCCATCCGCATCTAATGTGGCCGCATAGTCACGCACTTCTTGTGTGATTTTCATCGAGCAGAACTTTGGCCCACACATTGAGCAAAAATGCGCTATCTTCGCGCCTTCTGCTGGCAGGGTGGCATCGTGGTACTCACGAGCACGCTCAGGGTCTAAGCCAAGATTAAATTGGTCTTCCCAACGGAACTCAAAGCGGGCTTTTGATAAGGCGTTATCTCGCACTTGAGCACCCGGTAAACCTTTGGCTAAGTCTGCGCCATGGGCTGCAATTTTGTAAGTGATGATGCCGGTACGCACATCTTCTTTATCCGGCAAACCTAAATGCTCTTTTGGTGTGACATAGCAAAGCATCGCTGTACCGTACCAGCCAATTTGAGCCGCACCAATACCGCTGGTGATGTGATCGTAACCAGGAGCGATATCGGTAATCAATGGTCCGAGAGTGTAGAAGGGCGCCTCAAGACAGTGCTTCAACTCTTCAGTCATATTTTCTTCAATGCGCTGCATTGGCACGTGACCAGGACCTTCGATCATGACTTGCACATCATGCTTCCAGGCCTTGGCAGTGAGCTCACCAAGGGTATGCAATTCACCAAACTGGGCAGCATCATTCGAGTCAGCAATACAACCTGGGCGCAAGCCATCACCCAAGCTAAATGACACGTCATAGGCTTTCATGATTTCACAAATCTCATCAAACTTCGTATAGAGGAAGTTTTCTTTATGGTGGGCCAAGCACCATTTCGCCATGATGGAGCCGCCACGAGAGACGATGCCAGTAATGCGGTCAGCAGTTAAAGGAACATAGCGCAGTAACACGCCAGCATGAATCGTAAAGTAGTCAACCCCTTGCTCAGCTTGTTCTACTAGGGTGTCGCGGAACATTTCCCAGGTGAGATCTTCTGCAATGCCACCTGTCTTGTCGAGTGCTTGGTAGATTGGTACCGTACCAATTGGAACTGGTGAGTTACGAATAATCCACTCACGAGTTTCATGAATATGCTTTCCTGTAGAAAGATCCATGATGGTGTCTGCACCCCAACGGATTGACCACACCATTTTTTCTACTTCTTCATTAATAGAAGAAGTCACAGCAGAATTACCCAAGTTGCCGTTAATCTTCACGCGGAAATTGCGGCCGATAATCATTGGCTCTAGTTCAGGGTGGTTAATATTGGCTGGAATAATCGCACGACCGGCAGCGATTTCAGAACGCACAAATTCACCGGTAACGATGTCAGGTAGATTTGCGCCATAGCTCTTACCTGGGTGTTGCTTAAGCAGTTGTTTGTATTCTGGATTCTTACGCAATTGCTCAAGACCCATGGATTCACGCAGAGCAACGTATTCCATTTCGGGAGTCACGATACCTTTGCGAGCGTAATACATTTGACTTACATTCTGGCCCGCCTTAGCGACGCGTGGGGGATTGATATGGGCAAAACGCAAATTCTGCGTAGCCGCATCTTGTGAGCGGGCAACACCGTACTCGGAACTTGGTCCAGATAATTGAACTGTGTCACCACGTTCTTCAATCCAGTTCTTACGCAATAAAGGCAAACCCTTTTCAAGATTGATCACGATCTCGGGATCGCTATAAGGGCCGGATGTGTCATAAACTGGCACAGGAGGATTGGGAACCATCTCTTCACCAACGCGCGTGGATAATTGCTCGATCATGCGAATCGGCGCTTTAATATCTGGACGCGAACCCTCTAGGTAAGTTTTGGTAGAGGCGGGGTAGGCAAATTTTTGGCCAAAGTCACGCTCTAAGCTTTTTAAGCTAGGAATTTCTTGTTTTGATTTAGTGTTGGTATCGCTCATGTCCATCTCCTGACTGTTTTTAGATGGACGAAACCGGGTGACGGTCTGATGGAAAACTCCCCACGCCAGCATTACCTGGATCGGGTTATAGGGTCTTTCTCAGCGCCTCGCAATCAAAATCTTTTGAGGGCACCCCTGTTTCATCCTTAGCTCTTATTTAACCACGAAATGCCTAAAAGCTGGGTGATCAAAATCAAGCGCTGAAACCCAATTTGGGGGCTTTAGTCCACTCTGGTGTTGCGCAAAATGAAATCCGCAGTCACAAAGGCGGCATCGCTAGTAAATTCATCGGCCAAAATGCGGGCTGCAGCCTCTGAAAGGGGGATTTCAATAAAACCACTCACTTCTCCATCATGATTGGTGGGTATAAAGTTCTCCGCTAGCTCTAGGTCATAAATATAGAGTTGCTCATCATGAAATCCCCGTCCTTGTATGGGGCGGCGCATGTGTATACGACCCACGGGCTCAATGTGATCGGAAATCTGTGGTGGCACACCCGCTTCTTCCCATAATTCTCTCCGAGCATTAACCCAAGGGGTTTCATCCGCCCCAATACCACCTGCGGCCAGGTTGTCGAGACGGCCGGGATCTGTAGATTTAGTTTCGCTACGTCGTCCAAGCCATAGATTACCGGCTTTGGTATAGCCATTAATGTGGGTTGCCATGCTGCGAAAGCCAAAAGCACGAAAGGCAGAGCGTTCTAAACGGAAGTATTCATGGCCATTTTGGTCAATCCAGGCAAAATTCTCGTTTCTCCAGCCGGGAATCAGTCCGCCTTCACGCATCCGATCTGCCATATTCAAGAGACTCTCGGATAACTCTATGGGCCTTGCATGGTCAATAGTTAGGCGATCGTGACCTATTTTGATATGAGGAATGGGTTTCCCACCCAAGGATTCTTGTAAATAGCTTGTGAAATCAGGGTTTAAGTGCCCAATGACCTGTCCGGCTGTGTAGCCACCTAAAAAATGGATGGGTAAGTAGTCTGGTGGAGCAGGCCTTGCCGTATTTTGAAGCATTTCCTCTAGGGCGGCGATGGTGCTGGGTGTGAGCTTGGTGTTGAGCTTTTGCATGGCCTAAGTGTAAGAGAAATTAAAAATACCAAAATAGTCATCTAAAAATCTATAAATGAATTTGAGATGTCAATCATTTTTTACGCATATTTTTTCTTATAGGCAGATGCTCATAAATTAAGCAAGCTAGGTCACTCTATACAAATCTGCGACTTACGAAAACTTTTGGGTATTTATCCACACAAGCTGTGGATAAGTTCTGATTGAGAAGTGGTCCCGCCGACAGGAATCGAACCTGTATCCCACGCTTAGGAGGCATGTGCACTATCCATTGTGCTACGGCAAGAATGAAAAAAAGTAAAACGTTTTATCAGAAAGATGTTAATGCGCTCTTCATTATCCACTGATTACCAGCCACACAGTGCCCACACTTGATTCGTGATTGCGACCATCAACTCTGGTGCAAAGTATGCAGAGAAAATAATTCCTAGTATCGCTACTGATAGGGCATATACAAGGAAGCGTGAAATAGAAAAGCGCATAAAAAAATTATGTAGCAGCAAGGCGATGAATTGCCTGCTCTTTCACTGGCAGATTGATTAAGAATGCAAATACACCTAAGGCAATCGCAATATTCCAAACGATCAGATAGGAGCCGGTGCGATCAAATAGATAGCCGCCAAAATAAGCTCCGCAGAAGCTGCCAAGCTGATGGGAAAAGAATACTAAACCAGAGAGCATGGTCAGGTACTTCACGCCAAAAATCTGCGCAACGATTGCATTGGTCAATGGGATAGTAGATAGCCACAAGAAGCCCATGATAGCGGCAAAGATATAGGTAGTAGTTGGGCTTAGAGGTAGATAAACAAAGGCGATGATTGCCACGGACCGACTAATATAGATACCCGATAAGAGATAGCGCTTTGGCAAGCGTTGCCCGAATATTCCGGCGGCATAGGTTCCAAAAATATTAAATAGGCCAATCAATGCAAGGGCGGTAGTTGCTACAAAAGGCGCTCCAACATCGGGATATATCTTTGATAAATCTTTTAGATAAGGTGCTAAGTGAACCGCGATAAATACCACCTGAAAACCGCAAACAAAATAACCCAAAGTGAGCAATCTAAAACTAGGGTTGCCCATCGCCTCTCTTAAGGCTTCTGTAATAGTTTGATTGCTAGCTTGCTGCATATTCGCAGCATTAGGTTCGCGCAACATGAACGCAATCGGAATCATGAGACTTGCCATGATTGCCAATGCGAGTAGCGCATCATTGGCGCCAAAGTTTGACAGCAAACCTTGTTCAACGGGAATCATTAAAAATTGTCCGAATGATCCAGCAGCTGCAGTGATACCCATAGCCCACACTCTTTTTTCGGGAGCAACGTTGCGACCTAAGATGCCATACACCACGCTATAGGTGGTTGCAGTTTGTGCAAGACCGATGAGTAAACCACCCGCAAATGCAAAACTCAAAGCATCAGTAGAGATTGCCATGCCGGCTAAACCCAATGCATAAAGTGCGCCCCCGGCAATCATAATTTTGAGTGCGCCATAACGATCCGCCAATGCGCCTGTCACTGGCTGAACTGCACCCCAAATCAAATTTTGTAGGGCGATAGTCAGTGCAAAAGTTTCGCGTCCCCAACCATTGGCAGAAGTGATGGGTAGGTTAAAGAGTCCAAATCCATGGCGTATGCCCATGGAAAAAGTCACCATCAGCCCGCCAAAGATCAGTAGATTCTTCAGTGTGAGGGTATTCGATGGGCTAATTTGCACTGTCATAGATGCTTTCTTGATAAATCAAGCGCTTAGGATAGCTTGATTATCTGTTTGCCCAAACACCTGCCTTCAAGTAAGTCAATGAAGGTCTGGGGCGCATTTTGAAGGCCCTCAGTGATTTTTTCATACACCTGGATCTTTTGTTTGACTATGAGGTCTATCAGTTGCTTTTGGATCTCCCGCCATCGAGAAACATGATCAGAGACGATAAACCCTTTAATTAACATTCGTTTGGCCAGTAAAGTGCGCAGATTGATGCTGTGGAAATGCTCTTCAAGGCCTTCGGCAATCAGTCCGCAGATGGCAATGCGGGAGAAGGGGTTCATTTGAGGAATGAGCTCATCAAATAGCGTGCCCCCAACATTCTCAAATATCCCGTCGATGCCATTGGGAGCAGATTGTTTCAAATTGCTAGGCCAACTGCTGTGCTTATAAGATAGGCAGCTATCAAAATTCAAAACATCTTGAACATAAGCGCATTTTTCCTTGGAGCCCACAACTCCCACGACATTGGCGCCCTGTAGTTTGGCAAGTTGACCTGCGACACTCCCCACGGATCCTGCGGCAGAGCTAATGAATAGGGTTTGACCAGCCTGAGGCTTACAAATATCCATCATTCCAATCCAGGCGGTTATTCCTGGCATTCCCGCAGCTCCCAGTAGCCAGGTTTCAGAAAAAGGCGTATGAGGGATGAGTTTGATCGCAGTGGAATTCATGATGGCATGGGTCTGCCATCCCAGCATGCCAATGACTTTATCTCCTGCTTTAAATTGATCAGACTGAGAATCTAAGACGATTCCAATGCCTTCGCCTATAACAACATCACCCAGCTCCATGGAGGGTGCATATGACTTTCGCTCACTCATTCTGCCGCGCACATAGGGATCAAGCGAAAGCCATTGATTTAATACTAGGACTTGACCGCTCTTCAGTGGCTCTATATCAGCGTCAATGCATTGAAAGTTATCTTTTGTTACAGTTTGATTTGGCCTGTTGCGGAGAATAATTTTAGTATTCATTTTTATTGCAAAAATTTTCTTCGTAAGCAAATCATCAGCGGATTAGGAGGGTTGTATTTTCCTAGGGTTTTTACTGATCCGTGGGGCCACAACACTTTTTAAATGAATTAGCAATTTTGCCACTTACAAGATTCTTTGGAGTATTTATTTATGTCAGCAGTAAATCACATTAGTTCGTTATTGAAAGATAAAAATCTCCTGAAGGGTGATGCATTTATCGGCGGTAAATGGCTTAAAGCTAAATCAGGCAAAGTATTCTCAGTAAACAATCCCGCAACTGGCGAAGAAATTGCTCAGGTTCCTAACCTCGATGTAGCTGATGCACTAGATGCCGTTGCATCAGCCGAAAATGCATTTGCCTTATGGCGAACGAAAACTGGCAAGGAACGTGCCGCAGTTTTGCGCAAGTGGTTTGAGTTGATTACGGAGCACACCGAAGATCTTGGGATCATCATGTCTTTGGAGCAGGGTAAGCCTTTGGCTGAAGCTAAGGGCGAGATCCATTATGGATCCTCGTTTATTGAATGGTTTGCTGAAGAAGCAAAACGGGTAACCGGCGCCATTCCTAGTTCAACTTGGGAAGATAAGCGTCTGATGGTTCTCAAGCAACCAATCGGAGTGTGTGTAGCGATTACTCCTTGGAATTTCCCAAGTGCCATGATCACTAGAAAAGTATCTCCAGCATTGGCTGCGGGTTGCTCCATTGTGATCAAGCCTGCTGAGCAAACACCCTTATCAGCATTGGCATTGGCTGAACTAGCCTCACGTGCTGGCGTCCCTGATGGGGTGATCAATATTTTGACTGCCGATGCGCACAATTCCATTGCTATTGGTAAGGCCCTTTGCGATTCTCAGGTGGTTAAGCATCTCTCGTTCACTGGATCTACTGAGGTTGGCAAGTTGCTGATGATGCAGTGCGCTCCCACAGTGAAAAAGATTGCCCTTGAGCTCGGCGGTCATGCGCCATTTATTGTTTTTGAAGACGCTAATATTGACAATGCTGTTGCTGGCGCCATGTTTGCTAAGTACCGTAATGCTGGCCAAGCTTGCGTTGCAGCCAATCGCTTTTATGTCCATAAAAAAGTTCACAATGAATTTGTAGAAAAATTTGCTGCTGCTACCAAAGGGCTCAAAGTAGGCCATGGTTTAGAGCCTGGTGTTACCCAAGGACCATTGATTGATGAGCAGGCACTGGCTAAAGTCCAGAGGCATATTGCTGATGCCCTTTCTAAGGGGGCGACCTTAGTTACCGGTGGCAAGTCTTCCGAGCGAGGCGGCACTTTCTTTGAGCCCACTATTTTGGCTGATGTAAATAATGCCATGCTGGTGGTTACTGAAGAAACATTTGGACCAGTTGCCCCAGTGATTACTTTTGAGTCTGATGAGGAGGTTGTCAAGCTGGCTAATAACAGTCAATTTGGATTAGCTTCTTATTTTTACAGCCGTGATATTGGTCGGATCTGGAAGGTTGCTGAGGCCCTAGAGTTTGGCATGGTGGGCGTAAACACAGGCCTCTTTTCTAATGAGGTCGGCCCATTTGGAGGTGTCAAGCAATCCGGTCTAGGCAGAGAGGGCAGCTCTTGGGGTATCGATGAATACCTCGAGATGAAGTATGTCTGCGTAGGCCTATAAAAAAATAGATGGAGGAGACAAAATAATGCATTCCAAGAAAAAACAAAAAATCGGAATCTTATTAGGCTGTTTAATTGCTTCAGTATCGCTGTTTAGCCAGAGCGCTTCTGGTCAGTCGGCGCCTGCTGAAGAGTCATGGCCTAACAGACCGATTTCAATGATCATTCCGTTTCCGCCAGGCGGGGTTGCTACTGTTGTTGGCAGACCCATTGCTGATGGCATGGCTAAAAATCTTGAAAAGCCCATCATCATGGAAAACAAACCTGGTGCAGGTGGTGGAATTGGTAATGCCTATGTAGCCAAAGCAAAACCGGATGGCTATAACGTTTTATTTGCCATGTCTTCTGTTTCAACGATTCCAGAGACAGATAAGATTGCTGGCAAAACCGCTTCGTACTCAACGAATCAGCTTAGACCCATTGGCCGCATTACTTCGGATCCACTAGTGATTGTTGTGAAGAGTGATGCACCATGGAAAACAATGGCAGAGTTCGTTGCTGATGCTAAAAAGTATCCTGGTAAATACAATTTCAGCTCGTCTGGTAATTATGGAACTATGCAGTTACCAATGGAGATGCTGAAGACGAATCAGAATATTTTCGTTGTTCATATTCCCTATGGCGGTGCTGGTCCTGCTGTGTTGGCTGTGCTCAGTGGAGAGGTTGATATTGTCGCAAGCGGGCCATCAACGGTAGTGCAAAATATTAAAGCCGGAAAACTGAGGGCTTTAGCACACACCGGATCAGGCAAGATGGCTGCGCTTCCAGATGTTCCATCTCTCAAAGAACTTGGAATACCAGTTGAATACAATCAATGGACCGGAATCTTTGTGCCTAAGAGTACGCCTGAGCCGATTGTCAAAAAATATCGCGATGCATTGAGAGTTGCCGTCAATGACAACTCCATTCGCTCAACCATTGGTAATGCAGGCAGTCCAATTGACTATCTTGACGAACCTGAATTCCAAGTCTTTTGGGATAAGGACATTGCCAAGATGAATGAAGTAGTCAGAAAAATTGGCAAGCTCGATTAGATCGAACCATTTTCTCTTAGTACAAGGATATCCTGCGCGCTAAGACCCAGTCTCTCGCGTAGGATCTCATCAGTGTGTTGTCCTAGTGTAGGGGGTGCCATCCTTACTTCTACTGGAGTTTTAGAGAGTCGCATAGGACTTGCCACTAACTTCATCTTGCCAGCTGTGGGGTGGGGCACATTGATTTGAATATCACGGGCTTTAACCTGTTCATTTTCAAAGACCTCTTGAAAATTATTAATTGGCCCACAGGGTACATTTGCTTTCTCAAGTAAGGCGATCCATTCTGCCTTAGTCTTCTTTCTCGTCATCTCCTCAAGCAGGGGCACTAGCTGTTCGCGATGCTTGACCCGCATTGGATTCTCTGAGTACAGAGGATTGTCGGCTAAATGGGCTTCACCACCCGCTGTGACGAAATGCCTAAATTGACCATTATTCCCAGCAGCAACAATCATCCAACCATCTGATGTTGGAAGCGTTTGATACGGCACTATCGTTGGGGATGCATTACCCCAGCGCTTGGGGACTTCATCAGAACATAAATAGGCGCTAGCCACATTTGCCATGACTGCTATTTGTGTATCCAACAGGGCCAAGTCAATACATTGACCTTCGCCAGTATGGTTTTTATGGGCAATGGCAGCCAAGATAGAGGTGGTAGCGTACATCCCAGTAAAAATATCGGCGATCGCAACCCCAGCTTTTTGTGGGCTAGCCCCTGGAAAGCCGTCAGCTTCACCGGTAACGCTCATAAAGCCCCCCATTCCTTGGACAATAAAATCATATCCAGGACGTTTTGAGTAGGGCCCAAATTGGCCGAATCCAGTAATAGAGCAGTAAATGAGATCAGACTTCACTTTTCTCAAACTCTCGTAATCAAGCCCGTACTTCGCCAGTTGCCCAACTTTGTAGTTTTCAATGACAACATCGGACTCTTTTGCCAGCTGGCGAATGATATCTTGGCCCTCTGGCTTGCTAATATCCACCGTAATAGAGCGTTTATTGCGGTTAATTGATATGAAATACGCAGTTTCAGCCGTATCTTTACCACTTTGATCTCTAGCAAAAGGAGGGCCCCAGTGACGCGTATCGTCGCCTTCACCTGGCTTT
Organism: Polynucleobacter sp. Nonnen-W13; assembly: GCF_018881735.1. Taxonomy (NCBI): domain Bacteria; kingdom Pseudomonadati; phylum Pseudomonadota; class Betaproteobacteria; order Burkholderiales; family Burkholderiaceae; genus Polynucleobacter; species Polynucleobacter sp. Nonnen-W13. The sequence continues at coordinate 956,400 of NZ_JACVPU010000001.1, forward strand.
TCAACCTTGATGACGTCTGCGCCGAGGTCGGCGAGGTTTTGTGTACACCACGGGCCGGCAAGAACACGGCTGAGGTCTAAAACGCGAATATGACTTAAGGCTCCCATCCTGCGATTTTGGCATGAAAAAAAGGGTAATTCAGGAAAATTCAGGTTTTCGTTCAGACATGACTACAATTTGCGCGCATGGCTACCCGTAAAACATCCGAATACAGCGAATCATCGATTCAAGTCCTAAAAGGGCTCGAACCCGTCCGTCAGCGGCCGGGAATGTACACCCGAACTGATAATCCCTTGCACATCATTCAAGAGGTGCTTGATAACGCTTCCGACGAGGCATTAGGTGGGTTTGGTAAACATATTATTGTCACTTTGCATACTGATGGCAGTGTGAGCGTGGAGGATGATGGTCGCGGTATTCCAGTGGGCATTCATCCGACTGAGAGACTACCGGTAGTAGAAATCGTCTTCACCCAACTTCATGCTGGCGGTAAATTTGAAAAAGGTACCGGTGGTGCGTATGCCTTCTCTGGTGGTTTGCACGGTGTTGGTGTCTCCGTTACTAATGCCTTATCCAAGCGACTAGAGGTCACTGTGTGGCGTGAGGGTCAAGTTTCGACACTGACCTTTGCGGATGGCAAAGTGATTGAAAAGCTCAAAACCAGCGCCGCTGAAAAAGAAGATAAATCGCACGGTACACGTGTGCGCGCATGGCCTGATGGTAAGTACTTTGACAGTGCAGCGATTCCTATGCCTGAGCTTATTCGTTTGTTGCGCTCTAAGGCGGTCTTATTGCCAGGCGTAAAAGTGACCCTGATTCAAGAAAAGTCTGGCGAGAGCCAAACTTGGCAATATGCCCAAGGCTTGCGCGGCTACTTAAATGAAGCGATGGCTCAAGCAGGTCACGGTGCAGAAGTGATTCCTCCGTTTGAAGGTGAGCAATACGCAACTGGTAACGGCGATGATGATTCCTTTGCTGAAGGCGAGGGCGCAGCCTGGGTTGTTACTTGGACTGAAGATGGTGCACCTGTGCGAGAGAGTTATGTGAACTTAATTCCAACTCCTGCAGGTGGAACGCATGAAAGTGGTTTACGTGAAGGTCTCTTTAATGCCGTGAAAGGCTTCATCGAGATGCATGCTTTACAACCAAAAGGTGTCAAGTTAATGCCTGAGGATGTGTTTGCGCGCGCTTCATTCATTTTGTCTGCCAAGGTATTGGATCCCCAATTCCAAGGGCAAATTAAAGAGCGCCTGAACTCTAGAGACGCAGTGCGTTTGGTTTCTGGTTATGCTAAATCTGCATTAGAGCTTTGGCTCAATGAGCACGTGGACTACGGTCGCAAACTAGCCGACTTAGTCATTAAGCAAGCCCAAGCCAGAACCCGTGCCGGCCAAAAAGTAGAGAAGAAGAAATCTTCTGGTGTAGCAGTTCTCCCCGGAAAGTTGACTGATTGTGAGAGCCAAGATATTGGTCTGAATGAAATTTTCTTGGTTGAGGGTGATTCGGCAGGTGGCTCAGCCAAGATGGGTCGTAATAAGGAGTATCAAGCGATTCTGCCTTTGCGCGGTAAGGTTCTCAATACCTGGGAAGCCGAGCGTGATCGCTTGTTTGCCAATAATGAAGTGCATGACATTGCTGTAGCGATTGGCGTTGATCCGCATGGTGCTAATGACTTGCCTGATTTATCGAACTTGCGTTACGGCAAGGTATGCATCTTGTCTGATGCGGACGTGGATGGTGCGCATATTCAGGTTTTGCTGCTCACCTTGTTCTACAAACATTTTCCCAAGTTAATTGAATTGGGGCATATTCATATTTCTCGGCCACCCTTATTTAGAGTGGATGCGCCAGCTCGTGGCAAAAAGCCAGCCCAAAAGATTTACGCTTTAGATGCAAGCGAGCTGCAAGCAATTGAAGACAAGTTGCGTAAAGATGGTGTCAAAGAGTCTGCGTGGCAAATTTCCCGTTTTAAAGGTTTGGGTGAGATGAGCGCTGAACAACTGTGGGACACCACTCTTAATCCTGATACACGCCGCCTCTTACCGGTGACCTTGGGCGCATGGACAGAAGATGAAACAATTAAAACAATGGATATGTTGATGGGTAAATCCGAATCCGGGGCGCGTCGTGATTGGTTAGAAGAGCGCGGCAACGAAGTAGAGGCGGACATCTAATGGCGATTAAAAAAACTCCAGGTGGTAATAAGCCAGCAGAGCAAGCTGACTTATTTGCAGTTGAGCCAATTGAAATGAATATCGTTGAAGTGGATAAGCCTATGCCGGTGAAAACAGGCGGACCGAATGACCCACACGATCCAAAAAAGATTGAGCTCAATGAGGATGACAAAGATAGTTTGACGCTGGCTGTTTATGCTGAACGCGCTTACTTGGATTACGCGATTAGCGTTGTCAAAGGTCGTGCATTACCGGATGTATCTGATGGCCAAAAGCCAGTTCAACGCCGCATTCTGTTCTCGATGAGCGAAATGGGTTTGCGTGCTGATGCTAAGCCCGTAAAGAGCGCTCGTGTTGTTGGTGATGTGTTGGGTAAATTCCATCCACATGGTGATCAATCTGCCTATGACGCATTAGTGCGTCTTGCCCAGAGCTTCTCCTTGCGTTATCCATTGATTGATGGTCAGGGTAACTTTGGCTCACGTGATGGTGATGGCGCAGCGGCAATGCGATACACCGAAGCACGCTTAACTAAGATTGCTGGTTTGTTGCTCAGTGAGATTGATGAGGGTACGGTTGATTTTGCACCGAACTACGATGGATCTTTCCAAGAGCCTAAGTTGTTACCAGCACGCTTACCCTTTGTTCTATTGAACGGCGCATCGGGTATTGCGGTAGGCATGGCAACGGAGATTCCTTCACATAATTTACGTGAAGTGGCTAGCGCAGCTATCGCTCTAATGAAGTCTCCGAAAATGAGCACTGCAGAGTTGCTGGAAATCATGCCTGGTCCAGATTACCCAGGTGGTGGTCAAATTATTTCTTCCCCAGCAGAAATTGCCCAGATTTATGAGGCAGGTCGCGGCAGTTTAAAAGTTCGTGCACGCTGGTCTGTTGAGGAATTAGCTCGTGGCCAGTGGCAGATTGTGGTCAATGAACTACCGCCATCAACCTCATCTCAGCGCGTATTGCAAGAGATTGAAGAGATTACCAATCCTAAGGTGAAAGTTGGTAAAAAGACTTTAACTCCCGATCAAAGCAATCTCAAGTCCACTATTCTGAATGTCCTTGATGGCGTTCGTGATGAGTCGAGCAAAGATGCGGCTGTGCGTTTGGTCTTTGAGCCTAAGAGCAAAAATATTGATGTCAATGAGTTTGCCAATCTACTGCTAGCCCACACATCACTAGAGTCCAATGCGCCAATGAACTTGGTCATGATCGGTACTGATGGTCGCCCACGGCAAAAAGGCCTTAAAGAAATTATTTCTGAGTGGATTTCTTTCAGGGTTAGTACGGTTACGCGGCGTACTCAGCACCGTTTAGGCAAGGTGAATGATCGAATGCATATTCTAGAAGGGCGCTTAACTGTTCTTCTGAATATTGATAAGGTTATTAAGATCATTCGCAATAGCGATGAACCTAAGGCTGATCTCATCAAAGAGTTCAAGCTGAGTGACCGTCAGGCAGAAGATATCTTAGATATTCGCTTGCGTCAGTTGGCCCGCCTTGAAGGCATCAAGATTGAGCAAGAGTTGAAAGAACTGAAGTCTGAGCGTGATGATCTTGAAGGTTTATTGCAGAGCGATACCGTTCTACGCAAACGCATCATCAAAGAAATCGAATCTGATATGAAGGATTTTGGCGACGATCGCCGAACTCTCATTCAGGAAGATAAGCGCGCTATCGCTGAGACCAAAGTTTTGGATGAGCCAGTTACGGTGATCGTGTCACAAAAGGGTTGGGTGCGCGTACGTCAAGGTCATGAACATGATGCAACGCAGTTTGCCTTTAAGTCAGGCGATGCCTTATATGGCACATTTGAGTGCCGCACAGTCGATGTGATGCAAGGTTTTGGTAGTGATGGTCGCGTATATACCGTGCCAGTGAGTGAATTGCCTGGCGCTCGTGGGGATGGCTCGCCATTAACCAGTTTTGTAAATTTAGCTGCTGGATCACAAATGGTTGCCTACTATGCTGGTCAGCCAGATGATCTGGTGCTGATTTCTACTAGATCAGGTAATGGCTTCCTTGCAAACGTGGCAGACATGTCTACCCGTAATAAGGCCGGTAAATCGTTTGTTGGTATTGATAGTAAATTTCCAGGCGGTGATGCACCTCTCGGAGCTGCTAAGGTCACGGCGGGGATGAAGCAGGTAGCCTGCTTATCTGAAAGCTCTAAGTTATTGGTCTTCCCGCTTGATGAACTGAAGCGTTTGCCTACTGGTGGCAAAGGCGTCATTCTGATGGGCTTGGATGATAAAGAGAAGCTGGCTTCTGCAATCGCCGTTGGACCGGATGGTGCCACCTATTCCGGTGCTGGACGTGCTGGTAAGCCAACGGAGTTAAGTCTTGATGCGAAAACCTTGAAGTCGTTTGCAGGTAATCGTGCCCGCAAAGGCCACTTTGTAGAGCCAAGACTCAAAGACGGAAAACTCAAAGCGAACTAAGAATTAAAAAACCCGGTCATGAGTTGATCGGATTTTTTTATTGTTGCTTAAACTTTCTGGGAGACTGCTACGCCGTACTTCACGGCAATAACTTCAGCCAAGATCGATACGGCGATTTCTGGTGGAGTCAAGGCACCGATAAATAGACCGACAGGTCCATGGAGACGTTCAACTTGCTCCTGTGTAACATCAAATTCTAGTAAGCGGGCTTTGCGCTTTTGAGTATTGATTCTGCTACCCAGTGCGCCCACGTAAAATGCAGGGGACTTCAATGCCTCCATTAAGGCCATGTCATCAAGCTTGGGATCATGCGTTAAGGCAACCACCGCCGTATGGGAGTCAACTCCAATTTCTAGCAGCACATCATCTGGCATGCCCTTGATAAACTGAATCTGATCACGATTAATGCCTTCTGCGTATTCTTCGCGCGGATCAATCACGATCACTTCAAAGTCCGATGCGAGCGCAAAATCAGCGGTGTAAAGTGATAACTGCCCCGCGCCAATGATGACCATGCGCCAACGAGGACCATATGTGGTTTTCATCAATCGCTCGTCACAGACGAATGCCTCATGACGATTGCCAGCCTCGAGCATAGATTTGCCGGTCGCAAGATCCACTGTGCGTGACGTAATTTGGTGATTGCTGATGGACTCCAGAATGTCCTCCAAAATAGCCAACTCTGGTTTTGGCTCGACGAGCAATCGCAGCGTTCCACCACAGGGCAGGCCAAAGCGAGCGGCCTCTTGTTGACTAACACCATAGACCACCATTTCCGGCAAATCTCTGGTCAGGATTTCGGTTTGCACTCGGCGAATCAGATCATCTTCTACGCATCCGCCAGAAACTGATCCAGTGACTTGCCCATCACCTCGAATGGCCAGCCAGGACCCGACAGGTCTTGGAGCAGAGCCCCATGTCTGCACAACTGTGGCAATAGCTACGGGATGACCCAATTTGAGCCAATCCACCGCAGCTTTTAATACGCTTAAATCGGTACTATTCATTTCCTGTCTTTAATTTCTGGTATTTCTGATTTTTGACTAGCAATCTATTTATTATCACTCTAATGCCAAGTTCTAGCCCATCAACCCAAGATTCAAAATTACGCACAGCTGTCCTGTTATTGGCAGCTGGCGAAGGCAGTCGGCTAGGTACTCATCCGAAAGCTTTGCTGCACCGTGAAGGTAAGACCCTTTTAGAGTGTTTTTCAAAGGCAATTCAGGGATTTGATCCCGTCGAATGCATCGTGGTCACTGGATTTCACGCACAATTGATTGAGTCTGAGATTAGCAAGTTAAATACCGCTTTGGCTCATCCGATGAAGATTATTAGAAATGCTTCGCCGGAAGAGGGTCAGCCATCTTCTGTTCGCTTGGGGCTTGAATCCCTCCGAGCTGACTTTGATGTCTTGCTACTCGCGCTATCAGATCAGCCTGAAGTTGGTGCAAAGGAGATACAAGCATTACTTGATGAATACCTTAAGCGAGAAGATGGTCAGGAAATTATTCTGCCAACGGTGGAGGGAAGACGCGGTAATCCAGTTTTATTTTCTGATAAAGCGATCTCGGATGTGCTGCAAATCCCAGGTATGTTTTGTCGATCCTATATGGATCTTCATCCCGACAAGGTAAGGATTATGCCCACCAGTAACAAGGCATTTGTTATGGATGTCGACACACCGGAAGACATCCAAAGACACAAACTCAACCGATTTAGTTTTTAAATCTCTGCAATCAGTTCGATTTCAACGCAAGCACCCAGTGGGATTTGTGCCACACCAAATGCGCTACGAGCATGTTTTCCTGCATCACCAAAAACCTCAAAGAGTAGTTCCGAGCATCCGTTGACTACTAAGTGTTGCTCTGTAAATTCAGAAGTTGAATTGACTAAACCCATCACTTTGACTATGCGCTTTACTTTATCGAGTGAGCCTAAGTGATTTTGTAGAGTGGCAATTAAATCAATCGCAATCGATTTAGCTGCAGCTTTACCGGTTTCGGTGTTCATATCAAGACCCAGCTTACCAACCCACGGCTTGCCATCTTGCTTGGCAATATGACCTGATAGAAAAACAGTATTGCCAGTCGTTGCAGCCATGACATAGGCGGCAGCAGGTGGTCCAGGCGGAGGTAAGTCAATACCCAGAGTTTTCAGGCGATCGCTAATGTGATTTGTCATAGAGTTTCAGTGAAGAAAAAATAAAGGAAAATAAAGAGTCTTGATGTAAATCTTACTGGATTACTTGGATAGTTGACGCATGGCATTCTCGAGACCATTTAAGGTCACCGGATACATACGGTCTTTCATGAGACCTTTCATGATATCGATCGATTGTCGATATTGCCAAACGGATTCTGGCTCTGGGTTGAGCCAGGCAAAGTGAGGGAAGTGATCAATGAGGCGATTAATCCACGATGCACCAGTTTCCCGGTTGTTGTACTCAACCGATCCATTGGGACTCAGAATCTCATAAGGAGACATGGTCGCATCTCCAATGAAAATGAGCTTGTAATCTGGACCATATTTATTAATGATGTCTTGGGTTGCGGTGACTTGATCGCGTCTGCGGCGATTACTTTGCCAGAGATGTTCATATACGCAGTTATGAAAGTAGTAATACTCCAGGTGTTTGAATTCTGTTTTGACGGCTGTAAATAATTCAGAGATGCGCGCAATGTGATCATCCATCGATCCGCCCACATCCATCAGTAACAAGACTTTAACTTGGTTGTGACGCTCAGGGCGCATTTGAATATCGAGCATTCCTGCATTTGCAGCAGTAAAGTGGATCGTTTTATCAAGATCTAACTCTAGATTCGAGCCTTCTCTGGCAAAACGACGTAAGCGCCGTAAAGCCATTTTGATATTACGTGTTCCCAAACTAAGATCGCTGTCGTAGTCTTTGAATTCTCGGGCTTCCCACACTTTGATGGCTGTACGATTGCCCGCGCTCTCGCCACCAATGCGTATGCCCTCTGGGTGGTAGCCGCTATGCCCAAACGGAGATGAACCACCTGCACCAATCCATTTATTGCCACCACCATGCCATTCTTTTTGCTCTTTTAAAAGCTCTTGAAGGCGCTTTTGTAAAGCTTCAGGCCCACCCAGTTTTTTGAGCGCCGCTTTTTCTTCTTCGGTTAATACGCGTTGCAATTTTTTCTCAAGCCAGTCCAAAGGGATATCAGGGGCTAAGGCCATGATTTGCTCTACACCATTGAAGTAGGAGCCAAAGACTTGATCGAAGCGATCAAAGTGCTGCTCATCCTTGACTAAGGTCATCCTGGCCAATTGGTAAAACTCATCAATCGAGGGTTCAATAACACCTTCCTTTAGAGCTTCTAGCAGCGTTAAAAATTCCCGAACGGAAACCGGTACCTTGGCTTCTTTGAGATTGAGAAAGAACTGAATCAACATAATTGGGCTATCGAAAAATATCGGCCCGTGAAATTAGCGATGATTGCGGTTCATCATGACTAAACGCTCAAAGAGGTGTATGTCTTGCTCGTTTTTGAGAAGCGCACCATGCAGTGGGGGAATCGTTATTTTGTCATCACCACTATGGAGAGCCTCAGCAGGAATTTCTTCCGCAAGCAATAGCTTTAACCAATCGATGAGCTCAGAAGTGGAGGGCTTCTTCTTTAAGCCCGGTAAAGAGCGGATTTGATAAAAAGATTGGAGTGCAGCCTCTAACAATTCTTGCTGAATGTTCGGATGGTGGACATCAACAATGCTTTGCATTGTTCCTGCGTCTGGAAAAGAGATGTAATGAAAGAAGCAGCGACGCAAAAATGCATCGGGCAATTCTTTTTCATTATTTGAGGTGATGATGACAAGAGGGCGGTGCTTCGCTTTGATCAACTCACGAGTTTCATATACGTAAAACTCCATACGGTCAATTTCTCGTAAGAGGTCGTTTGGAAATTCAATATCGGCCTTATCAATCTCATCAATTAGCAAAACAACAGGTTCATCCGCTTCAAATGCTTGCCAAAGAACGCCTTTAACAATGTAATTGCGAATGTCATTCACCTTTTCATCGCCAAGTTGGGAGTCTCTTAGTCTGCTGACGGCATCGTATTCATAAAGACCTTGTTGAGCCTTGGTGGTCGATTTAATATGCCATTGCATTAGAGGCATGTTTAGGGCTGCAGCGACTTCCTCGGCCAGCATAGTTTTGCCTGTTCCGGGCTCTCCTTTAATTAGAAGGGGGCGCTGAAGTTGTATCGCGGCATTGACAGCCAATTTCAAGTCATCTGTAGCCACATAGCTTTGGGAGCCATCGAAGCGGGATTGGTTCTTAGTCATGGTGGGGGCAATCAATTTGTCTGTGAATAGCCGTCAAGTATAGGTAATACAGTCCGTATTTTCAGTGTTTTTAATCATTTCAAGGGGTGAAAACAGGGTGTCTTGGCTCGTCTCCGCTATACTCTCTCCAAATTGATTTGAATCAAACAAGTTACCGATGATTTCTATGAAAAAACACCTCATTCTTTCCCAATTGACCCTCTGTGCTGGTTTGGCCTTTGCTGGATTCTCTGCTCAAGCTCAAGACGTTAAAGGCTCTGCCCAAGCTGGACAGGGCAAGGTTTGGCTTTGTATTGGTTGCCACGCTATCCCCGACTACCGCGCTGACTATCCTTTGGTTTATAAAGTGCCAATGATTGGTGGTCAAAATGCCGCTTACATTGCCAGCTCCTTAGCGGCATACAAGAAAGGTGAAAGAAAGCATCCAACGATGCGTTCGATTGCGGGTAGCCTGTCTGATCAGGACATGGCTGATCTCGGCGAATACTATGCTGCGCAAACTGCCAGCTCACCAAATAACCCATTGAAGTGATATTTAGAGGCATGTTTATGAAATTCGCACTAATTACCGCCATGTTGTTATCTAGCATTGGCTTGGCTCAAGCAGCTAACGTCGAAAAAGGCCAAGCACTAGTAGAGAAGGGCAACTGTGCTTCCTGCCATGGTGCCGGACTCAATGCGCCGATCTTGCCTGCTTATCCAAAGTTAGCTGGTCAGCATGCTGATTACCTTTATTACGCTTTGCGTGCTTACCAGGTCGGGGGCTCTAATCCACAGTTTGGTCGTAATAATGCGGTAATGTCTTCTCAAGCTAAGCCATACAGCGATGCCGATCTTCACGACATGGCTGCTTATATCGCTAAATTGCCAGGAAACTTTGTTATCAAAAAGTAACTTTCTGACTTAGCTAGATTTTCTTTAAAAGGCTTAGGTTAATTACCTAAGCCTTTGTTCTTTATGGCTTTTGTAGTGCATCTCTTACTTTGTAGCCTCAAGCCCTCTAGCAAGGTGATTGCGCATAGCCATCTCCGCCGCTATGGGATCTCTTTTGAGAATGGCCTGAAGAATTTCCCGATGTTCAAGCAGTGAGCTTAAAAGGCGATCCCCTCTACTTAAAGAGTCACGCCTTTGGAGTTTGAGCACCTTACGCAGGTCATCAATCACCCCGTTCATCCACTTATTTCCTGCGATTTCTTGGATCAATTCATGAAATTTGACATTAAATTCAAAAAACTGCTCGATATCTCGATCTGCTGCAGCCTTTTCTAGCCGGTGGTGCAGGTCATCTAATTGGGTCAGCTCTGCTTCGGTAGCCTTTATTGCGGTTTCTTTAGCTGCCTGGCCCTCTAATAGGGAGAGAACAGTAAAGATTTGCTCTAAATCACGCCGATCAACCTCGGTGACATATGAGCCTTTGTTCATCTTGCTAATTACCAGACCTTCTGAAGCAAGTACCTTAATGGCCTCTCGCATGGGCGTTCTGCTAATTCCAAAGGCAGCCGCTAGGCTCTGCTCATCTAGCCAACTTCCCGGGGCTAATTCATGGGAGAAGATTTGCGCGCGCAATCGTTCGGCAACATCTTCATATAGTGGTCTATTAATTAGTTTTGTATTCATAATTATGTATACAGTATCTAGACAAATCAAAAAAAGTCAAGCAAAATAGCCCTACAAGATTAGTGATGATGTAAAAAGCCAACCGGGAGTGCTTTGTGAGTACAAGTGAGAATAAGTCTGCATCGAATTCATCCAATACTTGGCCCAATGTGCCAGATTCGGATTTAGATGCTTGGAAAAAATCCGCCCAAAAGTCAGCGCCGAATGGTGATGTTGATAAATTGGGGTGGCAAACGCCGGACGGTATTCACCTAAAGGCTTTATACACAGCTCAAGATACTGAGGGTCTGCAGTACACACATTCATTACCAGGCTTTGAGCCATTCGTACGTGGGCCACAAGCAACCATGTATTCAGTGCGTCCTTGGACCATTCGCCAATACGCTGGTTTCTCAACTGCAGAAGAGTCCAATGCGTTTTATCGCAAGGCGCTGGATGCAGGTGGCCAAGGAGTTTCTGTTGCTTTCGACTTGGCTACTCATCGTGGCTACGACTCTGATCATCCACGCGTGACTGGTGATGTTGGTAAGGCAGGCGTTGCGATTGACTCAGTGGAAGACATGAAAATCTTGTTTGATGGGATTCCGTTAGACAAAGTATCTGTTTCGATGACGATGAACGGGGCAGTATTGCCAGTATTAGCTGGATACATTGTTGCCGGTGAAGAGCAGGGCGTTAAGCAAGAGTTGCTATCAGGCACGATTCAGAATGACATTCTGAAAGAGTTTATGGTGCGCAATACCTATATCTATCCGCCAGAGCCATCCATACGCATCATCGGTGACATTATTGAATACACCGCTAAACATATGCCGAAATTTAACTCGATCTCGATTTCGGGTTATCACATGCAAGAAGCAGGCGCAAATCAAGTTCTCGAATTAGCGTTTACATTGGCTGACGGTAAAGAGTATGTCAAAACCGCTTTGGCAAAAGGCTTGGATGTAGACGGCTTTGCTGGGCGCCTCTCATTCTTCTTTGCTATCGGCATGAACTTTTACTTAGAAGTTGCTAAGTTAAGGGCTGCACGTCTTCTCTGGTGGCGCATCATGAAGTCCTTCGAGCCAAAGAATCCAAAGTCGTTGATGCTGCGTACGCATTGCCAAACATCCGGCTGGTCTTTAACTGAGCAGGATCCGTATAACAACGTTGTGCGCACCACAGTTGAAGCAATGGCCGCTGTATTTGGTGGCACGCAATCGTTACATACCAACTCCTTTGATGAAGCGATTGCATTGCCCTCCGAGTTCTCTAGCCGTATAGCCCGTAACACTCAATTAATTCTGCAGGAAGAAACTCATATCACTAGCGTGATCGATCCATGGGCTGGCTCTTACATGATGGAAAGTCTTACGCAAGAGATGGCTGATAAAGCCTGGGAGATCGTGCAAGAAGTCGATGCTATGGGCGGCATGACTAAGGCTGTCGAGAGTGGCTGGGCTAAGCTCAAGATTGAAGCGGCGGCGGCTGAAAAACAAGCAAAGATTGACTCAGGTTCTGATGTGATTGTAGGTGTCAATAAATACAAGCTTGGAAAAGAAGACTTGGTTGATGTTTTGATGATTGACAACGACAAGGTTCGAGAAAGCCAAGTTGCTCGCTTAAAAGACATCAAGGCGAAGCGCGATTCTAAGAAAGTAGAAGCCTCATTAGAAGCATTGACTAAAGCCGCAGAAGAAAATACTGGCAACCTATTGGAGTTGGCTGTGCAGGCGATCCGTTTGCGCGCTACGGTTGGTGAAGTTTCTGATGCATTGGAGAAAGTTTACGGGCGCCATCGCGCCGATACTCAAAAGGTGACCGGTGTGTATGCAGCTGCTTATGACTCAGCCGAAGGCTGGGATAAATTGAAAGTCGAGATCGCCGATTTCGCAAAAGACTTTGGTCGTCGTCCGCGTGTCATGATTGCTAAGCTTGGTCAGGATGGCCATGATCGCGGGGCTAAAGTGGTTGCTACGGCCTTTGCTGATTTAGGTTTTGACGTAGATATTGGACCCTTGTTCCAAACTCCTGAAGAGTGTGCTCGTCAAGCCATTGAGAATGATGTCCATGCTTTAGGGGTTTCCACTCTTGCAGCAGGTCATAAGACTTTGGTTCCTGCCATTATTGCTGAATTGAAAAAGCAGGGCGCTGATGACATCATCGTCTTCGTAGGCGGAGTCATTCCAAGGCAAGATTATGAGTTTTTATATGAGGCTGGGGTCAAAGGCATATATGGTCCAGGAACTCCGATTCCAGCATCTGCTAAGGATGTGCTTGAGCAGATTCGTAAATCTGTAAAACCTGATTAACTTTATATAAAAGAAATCGGCATGCTCAATGCAGTAGACCAAGCCTTAGTGAATGATCTCACTGGTGCGCCCTCATCGGCGCAGCGCCGAGCATTGGCTAAGATCATTACTTTGCTTGAATCCACCCGTATGGATCATCGTCATCGTGCTGATGAGGTTCTCAATACTTTATTACCAAAAACAGGCAAGTCGTTTCGATTGGGTATATCCGGTGTACCTGGTGTTGGTAAATCCACTCTCATCGAAACGCTAGGCTTAGATTTAATCGCTAAAGGCCATCGAGTTGCGGTTCTGGCTATTGACCCATCCTCAAGCTTATCGGGCGGCTCTATTTTGGGTGATAAGACTCGTATGGAGAGATTATCTGTCCTGGATAACGCCTTTATTCGTCCGAGCCCTTCATCTTGCACATTGGGTGGCGTAGCCGAGAAAACTCGAGAGGCGATGTTGGTTGCCGAAGCCGCAGGCTTTGACATTGTCATTGTGGAAACCGTAGGCGTGGGTCAAAGTGAAATTGCCGTTGCTGGTATGACGGATATGTTTCTCTTGTTGCAACTACCTAATGCAGGCGACGATCTTCAGGCAATTAAAAAAGGTGTGATGGAAATTGCTGATCTGATAGTGATTAATAAAGTGGATATCGATCCCGATGCCGCCATGCGTGCACAATTATTTATCACTAGCTCTTTGCGACTATTGGGATTTCAAGGTAATCCTGACCATGCCTCGCATCATGCGGAGTATTGGCATCCGACCGTCATGACTTTGAGTGCTCTAGAGGGCAATGGCGTTCCTGAGCTATGGGAAAAAATTCAGCATTTTCAGAAACTACAAAATGCCAATGGTCAATTAGCATCTCGTCGCAAGCAACAAGCAGGGGCTTGGATGTGGGATCGGATCGATGCAGGCCTCAAGAATGCTTTTCAGAACCACCCAGCAGTACAAGCACTTTTGCCTAGTTTGAGCGCTGAGGTAAATCAAGGGACTATGGCCGCCTCGGTTGCCGCAAGACGTTTGCTCGAGGCAATGGGCCACGAATTTTTCTAAGGAGTAGTTATGAAGGAAATCATTCAACAGCTTGAAGCAAAGCGTGAGCTTGCCAGATTAGGTGGCGGGCAAAAGCGTATTGCCGCTCAACACTCTAAAGGTAAGTTAACTGCACGCGAGCGTATTGAGCTATTGCTAGATGCCGGTACTTTTGAAGAGTGGGATATGTTCGTCGAGCATCGTTGCCATGACTTTGGTATGGCTGATCAGACTGTTCCAGGAGATGGCGTTGTTACTGGCTACGGCATGATTAATGGCCGCTTGGTCTTTGTGTTCTCACAGGATTTTACTGTTTTGGGAGGCTCGCTTTCTGAGGCCCATGCGGAGAAGATTTGTAAGATCATGGATCAGGCACTGAAGGTGGGCGCACCTGTTATTGGCTTAAATGATTCTGGTGGCGCGCGGATTCAGGAGGGCGTTGCTTCCCTAGGTGGCTATGCTGAAATTTTCCAGCGTAATGTCACTGCTTCGGGCGTGATTCCGCAAATCTCTTTGATCATGGGCCCTTCAGCGGGCGGTGCTGTTTACTCACCTGCACTTACAGACTTCATCTTTATGGTCAAAGATAGTTCTTATATGTTTGTGACTGGTCCAGAAGTCGTGAAGACGGTGACGCATGAGGATGTCACTGCTGAGGAGCTCGGTGGCGCAATAACTCATTCAACTATTTCAGGAGTTTGCGATCTGGCTTTTGATAATGACGTTGATGCCATCATGATGCTTCGTCGTTTCTTTAACTATCTACCATTATCTAATCGTGAAAAGCCGCCCATGATCAATGGGGCGCAACGTACCGAGCAGCCTGATTTCTCGCTCGATACATTGGTGCCAAGTAATCCTAATCAGCCTTACGATATGAAAGAGTTGATCGGGAAAATTGTCGATGATGGTGAATTCTTTGAACTCCAGCCAGATTATGCTAAAAATATCTTGATTGGTTTTGCTCGTATGGAAGGTCGCTCGATTGGTATCGTCGCAAACCAGCCTTTAGTTTTAGCCGGATGTTTAGATATCAAGGCATCCATCAAAGCCGCACGTTTCGTTCGCTTTTGCGATGCTTTCAATATTCCAGTAGTCACTTTAGTTGATGTGCCTGGATTTATGCCGGGCACATCTCAGGAGTATGGCGGCATCATTAAGCATGGTGCAAAGTTACTCTATGCCTACGCGGATTGCACTGTTCCGAAGGTTACTTTAATTACTCGTAAGGCTTACGGTGGCGCCTATGATGTGATGGCCTCAAAACACTTACGTGGCGATGTGAACTTCGCTTGGCCGTCAGCTGAAATTGCAGTAATGGGCCCTAAAGGAGCCGTTGAAATCATTTTCCGCGAAGAAAAATCTGATCCGGCAAAAATTGCGGCTCGGGAAGCTGAGTACAAAGCCAAGTTTGCCAATCCATTTGTAGCTGGTCGTCGTGGCTATATAGATGATGTGATCTTGCCTCATGAAACACGTAAACGTATCTCACGATCTTTGGCAATGCTCAAAGATAAAGAGCTCACAAATCCAGCGCGCAAACACGGCAATATCCCCCTTTAAGGCGCCAAAAAATCATGACTACAAAAATGTTTAAGAAAATTTTGATTGCTAACCGTGGCGAGATTGCTTGCCGTGTGATGAAAACTGCCAAAAAGATGGGCATTAAGACAGTTGCCGTCTACTCTGAAGCTGACAAAGAAGCGCGTCATGTACAGATGGCTGATGAAGCAGTTTGTATCGGGCCTGCACCATCGCGTGAATCCTATCTAGTGATGGATCGCATCATTCAAGTTTGTAAGGATACTGGCGCAGAGGCAGTGCATCCAGGCTATGGTTTCTTATCCGAGAATGAGCAATTCGCACGTCGTTGTGAAGAAGAGGGGATTGTTTTTATCGGCCCTAAGCATCAGTCTATTGCAGCAATGGGCGACAAAATTGCCTCGAAAAAGCTCGCATTAGAAGCTCAGGTCAATACGATTCCAGGATTTAATGAGGCTATAGAAAAAGCTGAAGATGCTGTCAAGATTGCTCAAGGCATTGGCTATCCCGTCATGATTAAGGCTTCAGCAGGTGGTGGTGGTAAAGGGCTACGCGTGGCTTTTAACGATAAAGAGGCTTTTGAAGGCTTTACAGCCTGCCGTACTGAAGCTCTCAATAGCTTTGGTGATGACCGCGTCTTTATTGAAAAATTCGTTGAAGGCCCTCGTCATATTGAGATTCAGGTGCTTGGGGATTCATATGGCAATATCGTGTATCTCGGTGAGCGTGATTGCTCTATTCAGCGACGCCATCAAAAAGTAATTGAAGAAGCGCCGTCTCCATTTATTGATCCTGCAACACGTAAGGCTATGGGTGAGCAAGCCGTTGCTTTAGCGAAGGCTGTCAACTATCAATCTGCTGGCACTGTAGAGTTTGTAGTGGGCAAAGATAAGTCTTTCTACTTCCTCGAGATGAATACCCGCTTACAAGTTGAGCATCCAGTGACTGAAGGTATTACTGGTCTCGATTTAGTTGAGCAGATGATTCGTGTAGCCGCTGGCGAAAAGCTGGCATTTAAGCAGGAAGATATTAAGCTAGATGGTTGGTCTATGGAGTGTCGTATTAATGCGGATGATCCATTTCGTAACTTCCTGCCATCTACTGGGCGCCTAGTGAAATACCGTCCGCCAGCAGAGCAAGATGGCGTACGTGTAGATACCGGTGTTTATGAGGGCGGTGAAATTCCGATGTATTACGACTCCATGATTGCCAAATTAATTGTGCACGGCAAAGATCGTTCTGAGGCAATTGAGAAGATGCGCGCTGCACTAAACGATTTCGTCATTCGTGGAATTCACTCCAACATTCCTTTCCAAGCAGCATTATTGCAGCACCCACGATTTGTATCTGGAGACTTTACTACTGGCTTTATTGCTGAAGAGTATCCAGACGGTTTCAAAAAGGATTCTGTTCAACCAGCTGATCCTCAGCGTTTGGCTGCTTTAGCGGCATTCATGCGCTATCGCTACCTTGAACACATCAAAATGATTGATGGCCAGTTAGTTGGTCATGAAATGACGATTGCAAAGAGGTTTGTAGTCGTTACTGGATCACGCGTAGGCTCAAGCGAAGAGATCAAAGAAATTCCTATCTGGGTTGAGCTGAAAGATGGTATTTATTCTGTTTACATTGAAGAAGGAGGCGATGTTAGTCGCTACAACATCGTTAGCCAATGGCGTCCAGGCGAAATATGTTTGCGCGCAACCATTAATGGCACGCACAAAATTACTGCACAGGTAGAGCGTAAGGGTGTGAAATATGCTTTGGTTTTAGATGGCGCACATTACGAGTGTATGGTGCTAAGTCCTCTTGGTGCGGAGCTTCAGCGCCGTATGTTGGTTAAAGTTCCACCAGATACCTCAAAATTGTTAATGTCTCCAATGCCTGGTTTATTAACCAACATCTCCGTTAAGGTTGGCGAGTCTGTGACTGCTGGTCAAAAATTGGCCGCTATTGAAGCAATGAAAATGGAAAATACACTAGTTGCCGTGCAAGATGGTGTTGTTGCTGAAATCTGCGCAAAGGTTGGCGAAAGCTTAGCGGTTGATCAATTGATTATTCGCTTTGAATAGGACAGTCATGACTAAGCCATTCAAGATATTGGGGATTCAGCAAATTGCTATTGGCGGCGAGGATAAGGATCGTCTACGTAAGCTTTGGGTTGACTTATTAGGCTTTGAATACAAAAGTACTTTTGTATCTGAGCGTGAAAACGTGGATGAAGATATTTGCGCTATAGGTAAAGGAGCCCATGAGATTGAAGTTGATTTGATGCAACCATTTGATATTGAAAAGAAGCCTGCTGTTCATCAAACACCTCTTAATCATATTGGTTTATGGGTTGATGACCTTCCTAAAGCGGTTGAATGGTTATCCGCCCAAGGTCTTCGCTTTGCTCCTGGTGGAATACGTAAAGGTGCCGCTGGTTATGACATTACTTTTGTGCATCCCAAAGGTAATGAAGAGTTTCCTTTATGCGGCGAGGGAGTATTAATTGAGCTTGTTCAGGCGCCACCAGATATCATTGCAGGTCTGCGTTCATAAGATCAAGAGAGTTCCAATTGACCCATATTTTGGCCATCGACACCTCATCAGCTTGGTGTTCGGTGGCTTTATCTTTAAACGATGCTGCGCCAATAGTTCGTCACCAAAAAGTGTCGGCCGGCGCTAGCCAGCTTTTATTACCTTGGATTCAAGAGTTGTTGTCTGAAGCGTCGATCGAACTTGCCGACCTCGATGGTATAGCGATCGGAGTCGGTCCTGGAGCTTTTACAGGTGTCCGACTCGGCGTTGCAGCTGTTCAGGGCTTAGCAACAGCAGCTCGCTTGCCAGTGCATCCCGTTGCCAGTCTAGATGCCATTGCTAGTCAGTTGGTTCAAACCTCTGCATTTATTGCATCTGGTGCTCAGTCTTTTGTAATTGCTGTTGACGCTCGCATGGAAGAGGTTTATTGGGCCAGCTATCGAGTTGGAATAACACGATTGCCTGCGCGTCAGGGTGATATTCATCTGACTGCTCCAGAGGGAGTTGAGCTTACGCAAATTGATTTTGTAGCGGGTAGTGCCATTGCTGAGTTTGGCGATCGTCTGTTTGCAAGTACTCCTAGGATATTGGCCGGCACTCATCTCGATTCAACGATCGGGGTTAACGCCTTAGGTGTTTTAACTTGTGCCCAAGATATGTGGAGCAAGGGTATGCAAGAAGATGTTCATTTACTGGAGCCGCTATACATTCGCAATAAGGTAGCTCTGACTTCTATAGAGCGTAGTCTTCAACATGGCTGATAGCCTCAAATCTGCTCAATCAAATAGTGAGGGTGTTTCGGAGCTTTCATTTCTGCCCATGACTGAGGCGGATTTAGATTCGGTGCTAGCTATTGAATCTGTTTCTCACATTCACCCATGGACTAAGGGCAATTTCTCAGACTCATTGGCTGCAGGTCATTGGGCTTATTGTGTAAGGCCTCAGTTATCAGATGCGGTAAAAGGCAGTTATTTAGACCCAGAGATTCTTTGGGCTTATTGCATCTTGTTTCCTGCTGTTGATGAGTTGCATCTTCTAAATATTACCGTTTCACCCAAATTACGTCGCTTAGGTATTGGCGTAAAAATGATGAATGCAATTGAGGGTGTTGCTGCACAGCAAAATATGCCCCGAATAATTTTAGAGGTTCGCCCCAGCAATGAATCAGCCCTTCAACTCTATCGAAGCCTTGGGTATGAGCAGATTGGTTTGCGCAAAAGCTATTATCCAGTCGATGTTATCAATGGCTTACGTGAAGATGCACTAGTTTTGGCTAAATCGATTAAGCTTGAAGCATGAATATGAGTACAAACTCCATCTTTCTGAAAGAAATGGGTATCACCGAGTGGACGTCCCGTGATGCCTCTCCAGAGCATGTTCAAGCGATGCTTGGTACCCAGATTAGTGATGATCAAGTTGGCGGGGCTGCTCCTACATCGCCAGTTGTTACAGAAGCACAAGAGCGTCACGCATTAGGAATATGGTGGTTTTTTGGTAATAAACCTCAGGGTGATGCAGAAGTCCTTTTTCTCAATACCATTCGGGCTCTTGGTCTAACTCCCCAAGAGTGGTCTTGGAAAAATCCTGCAGATAAATTCAATCCCGAGCTATTGCCGCAAGATGGAACACCCATAGTTGCTCTAGCGTTTGGTGGCGCTGCCACACAAAAATTATCTGGTGAACGTGATGCTCTACCAGAGCTTCGCGAAACTGTTTTAGCAGTTAACGCTGATGGGGCAGAAGATCTACCACTGATCGCTACCTTTGAATTAAGTCAATTGCTGTCTAGGCCAAAGGATAAAGCACTGTTTTGGCAAGATCTACTGCTTGCTAAGTCAGTATTGCAAAATATCTAGGCCCTAGGCTTAGTGCTTGTGTTCACCAATTAAATGCATGGAGTCGTATTCAGCTTGATTGGCAGCATGACGTTTAATTACGAGCCACATAATTGCGCTAACCGCTACCCCAAAGCCAATAATGACCGCTTGAATTGGAACATCCAACCAAATCAAACCGGAGTAGATTAGCAACATCATCAAAACAGAAATATTTTCATTAAAGTTTTGAACTGCAATCGAGTGACCTGCAGACATCAATACATGCCCACGATGCTGAAGCAGTGCGTTCATGGGTACTACAAAATAGCCCGCTAACCAGCCCACCAAGATTAATAAGAAATATGCTGGCAGCAATTTGAGCGAAAGCTCGAACTTTCCGACAGTCAAGACGGTAATGTTAGGCAGCATATCCGAGTTATAGATCGCCATGACACAAACAACTAAACCCATGGCAATGCCGTAAGGAAGAACCTTTAGTGAGTTTCTGAGGGGTATGCGCCAAGCAGCATAAACGGCTCCTCCGGCAACCCCAAATGCAGAAATTGCTTGGAGGATGGCCCCTTGGGATAGGGTCATATGAAGAGCCACCTGAGCCCACTTAATCACAATAAATTGCAAAGTGGCGCCAGCCCCCCAAAACAGAGTGGTCACCGCCAATGAGATTTGACCAAGACGATCATCCCAAAGTGTCTTAAAACAGACAGCAAAATCTTTTATTAACTCGATTGGATTGGTTTTTTGTGATTCGTAACGAGCCCCAGTATCGGGGATGCGTAAATTAATGAGTGCTGCTAGTACATAAATCATCATGATGATCATGATGGCGGATTCTGCCGCGGTATCGATGCCAGTTTCTAGCACGGGCATGTCAAATCCCAGGAGACTTTCAGATACGGACTTGCTTATCAAGACTCCACCAAGGACTGTACCCATAATGATGGAGCCTACCGTAAGACCCTCGATCCAGCCATTAGCTGCTACCAGCTTTTCAGGTGGGAGTAATTCTGTGAGGATGCCGTATTTGGCAGGAGAGTAGGCGGCAGCACCTAAACCCACAATCGCATAGGCTAATAAGGGGTGACTACCGAACAGCATGACTACACAACCGACAAATTTAATCGTATTGGTGATGAACATGACATTACCCTTGGGGCGTGAGTCAGCAAAAGCCCCCACAAAGGCTGCCAGCAATACATAAGAGAGAACAAAGAATAATTTGAGTAAAGGAGTCATCCAGGCCGGAGCATTGAGCTGGACCAGGAGGGCGATTGCTGCGATCAGCAATGCGTTATCAGCAAGCGACGAAAAAAATTGCGCCGCCATAATGATGTAAAAACTACGGTTCATTCGTACAATCTAGTCATTGCAGTAATTAAAACATGAAAGGAGGGTGTAAATGAGTCTGTCGGCTAACCGCATTATTAATAGGCCTATTGTGGCAACTATACACACTGATGCCTTTCGACATAATTTAGGCCGTATTCGCGAGCTTGCCCCAGAATCTAAAATCTGGTCTGTTGTGAAGGCAAAAGCTTATGGCCACAGCCTGGAAGCTGCATTTAAGGGGCTGGAATCCACAGATGGCTTTGCCTTACTAGATATTGCAGATGCGCAATGGTTAAGAGGCCATGGCTGGGAAGGCCGCATTCTCTTGCTAGAGGGTCTTTTTAGCCAGCAGGAGCTTGAGCTAGTAATTCAGCTGCAATGTGACTTGGTGGTTCATAGCGAGAAACAGGTCCTCTGGCTGGAAAGCTTTGAAAATCATTCGGGTCGCCCAATCAATGTTTTTCTGAAGCTCAATTCTGGAATGAATCGTCTTGGTTTCAGGCCAGAGCAATACCGTACTGCCTTTCATCGTTTGCATGCTGCCGGTTACCATTTGCATCATATGACCCACTTTGCTAATGCGGATCAGGTTGAGCGCTCACCCTCGGTCGGTGAGCAAATGGAATGCTTCAATCAAACTACCGAAGGTCTCGAGGCACCTTCTTCCTTGGCTAATTCAGCCGCCATCCTTTGGCATCGCAACGCCTTGGGAGACTGGATACGTCCCGGCATTTTGCTATACGGCGTTTCACCAACAGGGGTGCATGCCGATATCGTTCGCTCTGAATTTCAGGCGGTAATGAGTTTGCGTAGTGAAATCATCGATATCCAAAACCTAAAGAAGGGTGATCATGTAGGTTACGGTGGTCGCTATGAAGCTCCAGAAGATATGCGCATTGGAGTGATTGCTGGTGGCTACGCTGACGGATATCCACGTCATGCGGAAGATGGCACGCCAGTTTGGGTTGAAAATGCCGATGCTCAGGGTGATGGTGTTATTTGTCCGATTGTTGGAAGAGTCTCCATGGACATGTTGACGATCGATTTACGCGAGGCTCCTAATGCCAAAATAGGCAGTGTGGTGGAGCTTTGGGGTAATGAAGTTCCGGTGGATGATGTGGCCCAGATGAGCGGCACCATTGGTTATGAATTGATTTGCGCATTGGCGCAGCGGGTGCCAGTGCTAACTGAGTGAAGCCGCCGGCCTTACTTATTCCAGATCTGCCACCAGCGACGTTCTTTTTGAACGCGTTGACCGGTCAACATCATTTGACTATCGGGAAAATTCAATTTAAATACGCGTGCTGCGTCATTGCTGAGATCAGTCATGCCCAGCTTCTCATAAGACTTGGTAAGTAGGTAGAGGGCTTCCTCAACAGCTGGTGCGCGATCATAGTCCCGAATCACGAGCTGAGCTCGGTTGGCAGAAGCTAAGTAGGCGCCACGTTGATAGTAGAAGCGAGCCACAATAACATCTGCCTCTGCTAATGAATTCACGATATAGCGCATCCGATCTAAAGAGTCAGGCGCATATTTACTATCCGGAAAACGCTCAACAACAACCTTAAAAGACTCAAAAGCTTCTTTAGCTGCCTTTGGATCACGCTCACTTAAATCTTGACCTGTAAATTTACCGAGCCAACCTAAATCGTCATTAAAGCTAATTAAGCCCTTGAGGTAGTAGCCGTAATCTAAGTTGGGACTGCCTTGATGCAGCTTGATAAATCGATCGATGGCAACTTGGGCTTGGGCTTGCTCTTGTGCTTTCCAATAGCAGAAGGCGGCATTGATTTGTGCTTGTTGAGAATAGGGACCAAAAGGGAAGCGACCTTCTAGTTTTTCAAAATACTTGCCGCACTTTGCATAGTCTGCATCTTTTAGTTTCTCATTGGCCTCGGAATACAGTTTTGTTTCCGACCAAATATCAGTGTCATCCTTTTGGCCGTCACTGCCTGCACATCCGCTCAGGACAAGACAAGTGGCGCTAGCGCTAACCAGGATAGAGATAAAGGATTTTCTGGAAGATGACCCAAGGGTGGCGGCAAGCCTTAAACTGGCGTCTGTAATAACGTCCGACATAACTAAAAGGCTCTTTAAGCGTGGCATTGCCGCATACTCCCGATTCGAATCCCATTGATTATATCGATGATGAGGATTTCATAGCCCTAGAAGTTCCCCCTGAGGTCAGTGGCGAGCGTTTGGATAAGTTTCTTGGTGGCGCTTTGCCTGATTATTCCCGTAACCGACTCCAATCTTGGGTTGAAGCTGGGGCGGTAACAGTAGACGGAAAAGTCACTAAAGTCCGCCATTTACTTCGTGGGAGCGAGAGTATTAAGGTATTTCCACAAGAAATGCCTGAACAGTTCGCGTTTTCTCCTGAAAACATCCCGCTTGATATTGTTTATTATGACGACTCTATTATTGTGCTCAATAAACCTGCAGGACTCGTGGTGCATCCCGCCGCAGGTAATTGGACTGGTACCTTATTAAATGCTTTGCTGTATCACTTTCCGGAGTTAAAGCAGCTTCCAAGAGCAGGCATTGTCCATCGTCTAGATAAAGATACCTCTGGACTCATGGTGGTTGCTAGAACAGATATTGCCCAAACCTCGCTGGTAAGACAGCTTCAAGAGCGGACAGTTGGGAGGCGTTACCTATCTTGGGTATGGGGTGATGCTCCCTCTCAAGGCAAGGTACTGGCGACCGTTGGCCGAGATCAGCGTGATCGACTCAAAATGGCTGCCGGTGCCGCTCAAGGTAAACCTGCAGCTACCTTATTTCGGCGCTTAGCCAAGGGCAACTTTGCCCAAAGTTCAGTTGCCTTACTAGAGTGCCGCCTAGAAACTGGCCGCACTCATCAAATTCGGGTTCACCTAGAGTCTTTGGGTTTCCCTCTTTTAGGTGATCCGGTCTACCGCAAGAGGACTCCTGGAGCAGCCAAATCATTGCCTTTTAGTCGCCAGGCCTTACATGCTTATGCCTTAAGTCTGCAGCACCCATCAACTCAAGAAGTGATGACCTGGTTTAGATTGCCTCCCCAAGATTTGATCGATTTATTGCCCCTCGTTGGCATGACGGAAGCCGACTTGCCAAAAGAAGAGGCTCTTATGGCCTCCATTAAAAATGATCAACGCGCTCCATAAGATCGAGCCAAGCTGGACTGTGTCGCAGCAAATTCAGGCTTTTTGCACCACCCGTCAGGGTGGCCTGAGTAAAGCACCATTTAATAGCCTTAACTTAGGGCTTAATGCGGGCGACCATGCATCAGATGTTCTACAAAACCGCAGCATCCTTAGCTCAGCGCTGCCTGCCGAGCCACTTTGGCTTAAACAGATTCATGGCGTCACAGTGAGTACTCCAGCCTCGAGGAGTGCTTTGGGTAATGGGCCGTTTGAGGCCGATGCCTCTGTCACCAATATTCCAAATGAGGTGCTTGCCATTCTCACTGCGGATTGCATGCCCGTATTATTTGCAAGCAGGAATGGTGATGTCATTGGGGCGGCTCATGCTGGTTGGCGCGGCTTGAGCGGCGGCATCCTGGAAAAAACCGTCGATCAAATGATTGCATTATCTCCAGGCCTCAGGACAAGTGATATCAGTGCGTGGATGGGTCCAGCAATTGGGCCTAGCGCATTTGAAGTGGGTGAAGATGTTTTAAAAGCCTTTGCCCAGCAGGATCAAGGCGTCTTATCTAAGGCCTTCATTCCCATTGTCGAGACTCCGGGAAAGTACTTGGCTAATCTCTATTTACTCGCAAGAGATCGCTTACGTTTAATAGGTATAGAGCAAATCGAGGGTGGTGAGTTTTGTACCGTGAGTGATTCGGAGAACTTCTTTTCCTATCGCCGGGATAAGGTCACGGGACGCTTTGCCTCACTCATTTGGATCTCTAATCGCCCTTAATCTTGGGGTTATTACTAGCTTAGCTCTAGGGCTAGGGTTAGTGCGTATAACCCTTCCAGCCTGATAGATGGAGAATGGTCTTAATAAATTTACGAGATCATTATGTTTGCAGGCATGAATACAGGTGTAGCGCCATCATTGGCCCCGCACCATATGGCGTTAATTCCTCCAGAACGCTTAGCGGAAATCCAAAAAGAATACTTCACCGAGCTCTCCCATCTTGCAACTAATCCTGAAGCTGTCGAAGTAAAAGATCGGCGCTTCTCCGGCAAAGCCTGGCATTCCTCATGGAGCAAGATGATTGCAGCAACCTATTTGCTGAATTCCAAGCATTTGCTTGCGCTTGCTAAAGCAGTTGATGCGGATGAAAAAACCAAGACCAAGATTTTATTCACTACGGAGCAAATGATTGATGCCTTGTCACCATCAAACTTTATTGCAACTAATCCTGAAGTTCTTGAAAACATTATTAGTTCACAAGGCCAGTCTATTCAAAACGGAATTGTGAATTTGCTTGGCGACCTGAAAAAAGGGAAAGTTTCTCAGACGGATGAAAGTGCTTTTGAAGTCGGCAAGAATATTGCAACAACTGAAGGTCAAGTGGTATTTCGCAATGATCTCTTTGAATTAATTCAGTACACACCGTTAACCGAAACAGTGTATGAGCGACCATACTTAATGGTGCCTCCTTGCATTAACAAGTATTACATCTTAGATTTGCAACCGGATAACTCGGTCGTACGTTACATGGTTGAGCAAGGTCATACCGTCTTCTTGGTCTCTTGGAAAAATCCAGATGCCTCGATGTCCAAAATTACTTGGGATGACTATGTAGGTGATGGCGTCATTAAGGCTATTGAGGTTGCCAAAGATATTGGTGGCACAGATTTAATTAACGTACTCGGGTTTTGTGTTGGTGGAACCTTAACTTCTACCGCCTTGGCAGTATTAGCGGCGCGGAAAAAGAATTACGTTGCCAGCTTAACTTTGCTCACGACCTTATTGGACTTTAGTGATACCGGCATCTTGGATGTGTTCATTGACGAAGGTATGGTGAAGTTACGTGAGAGCACCATTGGTGGTGAAGGCGGTCAATTTGGCATGATGTCTGGTTTAGATTTGGGCAATACTTTTTCATTCCTTCGTCCTAATGACCTAGTCTGGAACTATGTTGTGGAGAATTACTTAAAAGGTAATTCACCTCCGCCGTTTGATTTGCTCTATTGGAATGGTGACTCAACTAATCTGCCAGGCCCAATGTACTGCTGGTATCTACGCCACACCTATTTGCAGAATGAATTAATCAAACCCGGCAAGCTCACCGTTTGTGGAGAAAAAGTGGACCTAGGCAAGATTACTGTTCCAGCCTACATCTATGCATCTCATGATGATCACATCGTGCCCTGGAAATCTGCCTATGAATCTACTCATATATTGAAGGGCAAAAACCGATTTGTCCTGGGCGCCTCTGGACACATTGCCGGAGTCATTAATCCGCCAGCCAAAAATAAGCGCCATTATTTCGAAAATAATAAATTGGCCAAGTCTGCGGATGAGTGGTTAGCTGCAGCAAAAGATATTAAGGGTAGTTGGTGGCCTAACTACGCTAAATGGTTGGAAGAGTTTGGTGGCAAAAAAGTAAAGGCTAGCAAAACGTTTGGTAATGCACGCTACAAAAAACTAGAAGCAGCGCCTGGTAAGTACGTGAAAGAAAAAGTAAGCGCAGCTGCTCAATAATATTTTCATAAGGGGAAATACATGTCTCAAAAGATTGCATACGTAACGGGTGGTATGGGTGGCATTGGTACGGCTATATGTCAGCGTCTTGCCAAGGATGGCTTTAAGGTCATCGCTGGTTGTGGCCCAAATTCTCCGCGCAAAGATCGCTGGATTGGCGAACAAAAAGCTTTGGGTTATGACTTTATTGCTTCTGAAGGTAATGTTTCCGATTGGGATAGTACGGTTGCTGCATTCGATAAAGTCAAGGCCGAGGTAGGGCGTGTCGATGTTTTAGTGAATAACGCCGGAATTACTAAAGACAGCGTTTTCCGAAAAATGACCCCAGAGCAGTGGAAAGCAGTGATCGATACCAATCTCAATTCTTTATTCAACGTCACCAAGCAAGTGGTCGATGGTATGGCTGATAATGGCTGGGGTCGCATCATCAACATCTCCTCTGTTAATGGTCAAAAGGGTCAGTTCGGTCAGTCTAACTATTCAACAGCCAAAGCAGGTTTACACGGATTTACGATGGCCTTGTCACAAGAGCTAGCCTCTAAAGGCGTAACAGTGAATACCGTTTCTCCTGGCTATATCGGTACCGATATGGTCAAAGCTATTCGGGAAGATGTGCTTGAAAAGATTGTTGCTGGTGTTCCAGTGAAGCGCTTGGGCACTCCTGAGGAGATCGCTTCGATCTGCTGTTGGATTGCTTCTGCTGACGGTGGCTACGCTACCGGCGCTGACTTCTCCTTAAATGGCGGTCTGCATACGGGCTAAATCCCATAAAAATAGAGTTTTAGTGGTCTCCTCATCGGCATATTTACCTTTAGCTCAAACTAGGGATAAACTATGCCGATGTTGCATTGCAGTACCAAGAGTTAGGAAAAAACTACATGGCCACACGTTCTAAAAAAGCCGGCGATAGCCGCTTAATCAAGAAGTATCCCAATCGTCGTTTATACGATACCCAAACCAGTGCCTATGTCACGCTGGCTGATATTAAAAATTTAGTGATGGCCGGGGATGCTTTTAGTGTTGTCGATGCAAAAACTGAAGATGATTTAACTCGCAACATCTTGCTGCAAATCATTCTGGAAGAAGAGGCTGGTGGAGCCCCAGTTTTTTCCACTCAAATGCTTTCTCAAATCATTCGCTTCTATGGAAACTCCATGCAAGGTTTGATGGGCAGCTATCTTGAAAAGACCATGCAATCTTTTGTGGACATTCATAACAAGTTGGGCGATCAAACTGAGGGCTTAGGGGCAGGCAGTACGCCCGAGGCTTGGGCCAAGATGATGAATCTGCAAAACCCAATGATGCAAGGTCTCATGGGTAACTATATGGAGCAAAGTAAAGATCTATTCGTAAAAATGCAAGAGCAAATGCAAAATTCTCCGAATATGTTTAGTAGCTTCCCGTTTACTGGGCAAACCAATAAGACTGAAAAAGAATAATTGTGGCAGGTAAAGTTGGTTTTGTTTCCTTAGGGTGCCCTAAGGCGCTAGTTGATTCTGAACTCATTCTCACGCAACTTAGCGCTGAAGGTTATGAGACCGCCAAAGATTATTCTGGTGCCGATCTGGTAGTCGTGAACACCTGTGGTTTTATTGATTCTGCGGTAGAGGAGAGTCTTGCAGCGATTGGTGAAGCCTTATCTGAGAATGGCAAGGTGATTGTGACGGGTTGCTTGGGTGCCCGAAAAAATGCAGATGGTAGCGATCTCATTCAAAGCATTCACCCTAAAGTCCTTGCTGTTACTGGGCCACATGCCACTCAAGAGGTAATGCAAGCTATTCATTTGCATCTCCCCAAGCCGCATGATCCCTTTACTGATTTGCTGCCGCCGATTGGCGTCAAGCTCACACCAAAACATTATGCGTACTTAAAGATATCCGAGGGATGCAATCACCGTTGTACTTTTTGCATTATCCCGAGCATGCGAGGCGATCTAGTTTCACGTCCGATTGGTGAAGTTTTGCTAGAGGCAAAAAAATTATTTGAGTCAGGCGTAAAAGAGTTACTGGTTGTTTCGCAGGATACGAGTGCCTATGGTGTTGATATCCAATATCGCACTGGCTTTTGGGATGGTAAGCCCGTTAAGACGCGAATGTTTGATTTGGTGAATGCCTTAAACCAAATTGCGAGAGAGCATCAAGCTTGGGTACGTTTGCATTATGTTTACCCATACCCACATGTCGATGATGTCCTGCCTCTAATGGCAGAGTTTGCTGATCACGGTTTTGGAGTACTTCCTTATTTGGATATTCCTTTGCAACATTCGCATCCTGATGTTCTGAAGCGGATGAAACGTCCAGCCAGTGGTGAAAAGAATTTAGAACGGATTCAGGCTTGGCGAGCAGCTTGCCCTGACTTAGTCATTCGCAGTACTTTTATTGCCGGCTTCCCTGGCGAAACTGAGGATGAGTTTTTGCACCTATTGAATTTCCTGGATGAAGCTCAAATTGATCGTGCAGGCTGTTTTGCCTATTCGCCCGTAGATGGAGCAACTGCCAATACTTTAGATAATCCAGTTCCGAATGAATTGCGCGAAGAGCGACGTGCCCGATTTATGGCCAAAGCTGAGGAAATCTCCATCAAGCGACTTGCTAAAAAAATAGGCAAGCGCATTCAGGTCATCATTGATCGGGTGGACGAGTCAGGAGGAGTAGGCCGAACTATTGGTGATGCCCCTGAAATCGATGGCCTGGTGAGGGTTTTGCCTCCCAGTAAGCCATCTAAGCGCTACCGCGCTGGCGAAATCATCAAAGTAACGGTGATTAGCTCCCAAGGGCATGACCTAATAGCCGAAACTTGACTATTAGAATAAAACTAGTGTTTTGGCCTGCTATTGTGGCCGCTATTTACCTAATTAGGTACCGTAAAGGGGATTGTTATGAGTCGTGATGTCGTCGTTTTAAGTGCTGTACGTTCTGCAATTGGCGCCTTTAATGGATCGCTCAGTAGCCTTGAGCCAAGTGAGCTCGGCGGTATTGTGATGAAAGAGGCCGTAGTGCGCTCTGGCGTAGATCCAGCATTGATTAATTACATCACGGTAGGGAACACGATTCCTACTGATAACCGTTACGCATATGTTGCTCGCGTAGCCTCTATCCAAGCCGGTCTGCCAATGGAATCTGTGGCGATGGCCTTGAATCGTTTGTGCAGCTCTGGCTTACAAGCGATTGTGACAACAGCTCAAGCGATTATGTTGGGTGATTGTGATTACGGTGTTGGTGGTGGTGTTGAAGTGATGTCACGCGGCATGTATGGTTCGCCAGCAATGCGAAGCGGTGCGCGCATGGGTGACACCAAAATGATCGATTTGATGGTGTCTGTTTTGACTGATCCATTTGGCGTTGGTCACATGGGTGTTACAGCTGAGAACCTAGTTGAAAAGTGGAAGCTCACCCGTGAAGAGCAAGATGCTCTCGCAGTCGAGTCCCATCGCCGTGCGGCACACGCTATTAAAGAAGGTCGTTTTAAGTCTCAAATTGTTCCAATCACCATCAAAACTCGCAAGGGCGATGTGGTGTTTGATACGGACGAGCATTGCAAGCCAGAAACTACCATGGAAACTTTAGCGAAGATGAAAGCAGTCTTCAAAAAAGAAGGTGGTAGTGTTACAGCAGGTAATGCATCAGGCATCAATGATGGTGCAGCTTTCTTTGTCTTGGCAGAAGCAGAAGCGGCAAAAAAGGCTGGTCATAAGCCAATCGCTCGTTTAGTTTCTTATGCTATTGCTGGTGTTCCCAATCACATTATGGGTGAAGGTCCAATTCCTGCAACCAAGATTGCTCTTGAGCGTGCTGGACTGAAATTAGACCAAATCGATGTGATTGAGTCTAACGAAGCGTTTGCTGCTCAGGCATTGGCCGTCACTAAAGGTTTGGGTTTAGATCCGGCCAAGACTAACGTAAATGGTGGGGCGATCGCATTAGGTCACCCAATCGGTTGCTCTGGTGCCGCAATTGCTACTAAAGCTATCCATGAGTTACATCGTGTTCAAGGTAAATATGCTTTGGTGACCATGTGTATTGGTGGTGGACAAGGTATCGCAACTATTTTTGAGCGCCTTTAAGCAATCAGTAGTAAGGCAGCATCCAAGCCGACTCGGTCAAAAGCCGCGTCGGCTTTTTCTTTGACAATCGGTTTTGCTCTATAAGCAATACTGATTCCAGAGTCCTGCATCATTGGCAGATCGTTAGATCCGTCGCCCATGGTGATGGAGTTCTCTTTATGGCAATCCATCAGACTGCATGCTTGTTGTAGAAAGGCATTTTTAGCGGCACCATCAACAATATGGCCAATGACTTTACCCGTTAGTTTGCCGTCAATGATTTCTAAGGTGTTGGCTTGAGCTTGTTTGAAGCCTAACTCTTGCTGTAGCTTCTCGGTAAAGAAGGTAAAACCACCAGAAACTAGCAGCGTATAAAGACCCCGAGCATTTGCTCCAGCTAGTAATTGAGCAGCGCCAGGGTTGGGGCGTAAACGTTCTTTGTAGACCGAATCAAGTACATCAGCAGATACTCCAGCCAAGAGAGCTACGCGTCTGCGCAAGCTTTCTTTAAAGTCTTTAATCTCGCCGCGCATGGTGGCCTCAGTGATTTCTGAGACAGCTGCTTTCTTACCAATAAAGTCGGCAATTTCATCAATGCATTCAATGTTGATGAGAGTGGAGTCCATATCCATAGCCAGGACTTTCGCTTCACTTGGATTAAATCCTGAGGAAAGAAAAGCCAAATCCGCATCGTGTGCAGCAGCAATATCACGCATGGCAACCCTTGCTTCCGGAAGTAAGGCTTGTGAGCAAGTCCAGCGTGCAGTGAAGTATTTCGAGTCCGTGCGTGCCATGCTCTCCTGAGCAATTGCAATGCCTAAGACTTTTGCATGCTCAATCAATGCGATGTTTAATTCTGCAGGGATTGCAGCATTAGCAAGGGCGACAAGTGTAAGGTGACTAGGCATGGTTGGTGGACAATAAATAATTAATTAGCTTGAGCAGTATTGAGCATGGCAGACGCATTTAAGCTTCTCAGAATTTTACGAATGTGCTCTAAACGTTGCTCCAGTTTCTCAAAATCATGCTCTTTTTGGGGAAGAATTTTTAATTTATCTTGACCATTCAGTTGTATATATTTTGATGATTGGATCAGTTGAATAATCTTCATCGGATCAATTGGTGGATTGGGAATAAATTGAATCTGAATAGATGTCGGACTGGCATCGATCTTTTTAATACCAAAGCCGACCATCTCGAGGCGTAAGCGATGGGTTTCATAAAGGGATTTAGCCTGGTCAGGTAAATCACCATAGCGATCTACTAGTTCCTCGCGCAATCCCATCAGTTCAGAAAAATCGTTTGTACCAGCAAAGCGCTTATACATCGACAGTCGCTCGTGCACATCTGGGCAATAGTCATTTGGAAAGAGGGCTGGTACACCTAAATTGACATCAGTTGTCGCTTGGAGTGGCGACAGGAGATCTGGCTCTTTACCGCTGCGCAGAGATTTCACAGCACGATTGAGCATCTCGGTATAGAGCTGAAATCCAATTTCATGAATCTCACCAGACTGCTTATCACCTAAGACTTCACCAGCACCACGAATTTCTAAATCGTGCATTGCCAAATAGAAACCAGAACCAAGTTCTTCCATGGCTTGAATGGCATTTAAACGTAATTGCGCTTGCTTACTGAGCGCTTCTGGATCTGGCACTAGTAAATAAGCATAGGCCTGATGATGCGATCGTCCAACACGTCCGCGTAATTGATGCAACTGCGCCAAGCCAAATTTATCAGCACGATGCATGATGATGGTGTTGGCGGTCGGAACATCAATGCCAGTTTCAATAATGGTGGTGCATAACAAGATATTGGTACGCTGAGTTACAAAATCACGCATAACCGACTCTAACTCACGTTCGTGCATTTGACCGTGCGCTACGCTGATGCGTGCTTCTGGAATGAGTTCTTGCAATGCGTGCTTACGATTTTGTATGGTTTCGACTTCGTTATGCAAGAAGTAGACCTGTCCGCCACGCTTAATTTCTCGAAGGACCGCTTCACGAATAACGCCATCACCTTCTCGTCGCACAAAGGTTTTGATGGCTAAGCGCTTCTGTGGCGCGGTTGCAATGACAGAAAACTCTCGCAAACCTTCCATAGCCATACCAAGAGTTCGTGGAATCGGTGTGGCAGTTAAAGTCAAAATATCTACTTCAGCACGTAATGCCTTGAGGGCATCCTTTTGACGTACACCAAAGCGATGCTCCTCATCCACAATTACTAAGCCTAAATTGGCGAACTGAGTTTCTTTTGAAAGCAGCTTGTGTGTACCAATAATGATGTCAGCTTCACCATTAGCGATGGATGCTAGTGCAGTATTTATTTCTTTAGTGGTTCTAAAGCGGGAGAGCTCAACAATGCGCACAGGCCAATCGGCAAAGCGATCTTTCCAAGTTGCGACATGTTGTTCGGCGAGAAGGGTAGTTGGCGCTAAGATCGCTACTTGCTTGCCACCCATGACCGCAACAAAGCTTGCACGTAGGGCAACCTCTGTTTTACCGAACCCTACATCACCACATACCAGTCGATCCATCGGTGTACCACTAGTCATATCCCCAATGACTGCAGCAATAGCGTTTGCTTGATCGGGTGTCTCTTCAAAGCCAAAGCTTTCTGCAAACGCAGCGTAATCATGTGCTGAGAATTCAAAAGCATGACCTTTACGAATAGCTCTCGCGGCATACAGATTTAAAAGTTCAGCTGCAGTATCACGTATCTGTTGGGCAGCCTTACGTCTGGCTTTGTCCCACTGGCCTGAGCCTAGCTGATGTAATGGTGCTGAGTCGGGATCAGAGCCCGCATAACGGGTCACCATCTGTAGTTGTTGCACTGGCACATAAAGAGTGGCATCTTTGGCGTATACCAAGTGCAAGAATTCTTCAAAAATGGGTTCTTCTTTCGGTGGCGCTAAATTCAGAAGCACCAAACCTTGATAGCGACCGATCCCATGATCCGAGTGCACAACCGGATCACCGATTTTGAGCTCCGATAAATCTTTAAAGAGCATATCTGGATCGGCGGTCTCACTCTCTTTACCTTTGCGTCTTTGACGAGCAGTGGCTGTAAACAGCTCTGCTTCCGTTACGATGATCAAGTTTTCAGCAGGCCAGGTGAAGCCATTAAATAGTTGTGCTGTTACCAGACCAAATAGGGCATCACTCTTAACAAAATCGGAGACGCCCTCAAAGCTCTCTGGCTTGAGTGGATAGAGTGGTTTACCGTGCTGACCAGCTACTGAATTACTCTCTTCAAAGAGTTGGCGAATGGATTCTTTGCGACCATTACTATCGCTACAAATGAGTACACGCACCTTTTCTTGAGAAACTAAAGTACGTAGTCGATTAATGGGGTCGGTGTCTCGCCTATGTACGGATAGATCTGGAACGGCCAAAAATTGTGGGGACTCTTTTGTTTCTTTATCCGCTTCTTTGTTCAATGCCAAGCGCGCATATGGTTTGGCTGCTGTAAAGAATTGATCTACATCTAGAAATAATTCGGCTGGCGGCAAAATAGGGCGATCAAGATCATGTTTTAAGAATTCATATCTAGAAAGCGTATCTTTCCAAAAGCTCTTAATAGACTCTTCAACATCACCTATGCTCACGGCCCATACGGGATCGCCTGAGCGGGGAAAGTAATCAAAGACTGTCGATGACTCTTCAAAAAAGAGCGGTAGATAAGATTCAATACCTGCACTAGGAATTCCTAGGTTGGCATCTTTATAGATTGAGCAACGTGTTGGATCACCTTCAAATACCTCGCGCCAGCGCCCCCGAAATGCGGTACGTGAAGCATCATCAAACGGAAATTCGTGACCCGGTAATAAGCGGACTTCTTTTACTGGATAGAGACTACGTTGAGTATCAGGATCAAAAGCCCTAATTTGCTCAATCTCATCACCAAACAGATCGAGGCGATAAGGCAAGCTAGAGCCCATTGGAAATAAATCAATCAAGCCACCACGAATACTGTATTCGCCCGGGCGCATGACTGAACTTACGGGATCGTAACCTGCCTGCTGAAGCTGCAGTCTCAGCGCGACTTCGTTGAGCTTGTCACCCTGCCTAAAGAAGAAGGTGTGGCCAGATAGAAAGTTTGGTGGTCCCAGTCTTTGTAGTGCTGTAGTAATTGGGACTAGAACGATATCGCAACTGCCATTAAGTAATTCATAAAGAGTGGCCAAGCGTTCTGAAACTAAATCCTGGTGTGGCGAGAAATGGTCGTAAGGCAGGATTTCCCAGTCAGGCAGCAGGCGTGTTTTGAGTTGTGGTGCAAAAGCCGGGATTTCTTCCAAAAGGCGCTGCGCCTCCTGTGCTTGAGCACAGAAAATGACCATGACGGAGAACTCTGAGCGATACCGAAGAGCGGATTGGGCGACCAGCGCTGCATCTGATGAGCCAACTAGGCCTGAAAAGGAAAAGCGCTGCCCAGCCCGCGGTGCGGGTATGGGGGGTGCTAGTTTTAATGCATCAGACATCTGCGCTCATTATAGAATCAGGTATGACCGCCGGAAATCAATCTTCAAAGTCTTTGCCACAATGCCATGCTCTATTGCCTACGGCAGGCACGGGGTCTCGTCTAGGTGGAGTTTTGCCAAAGCAGTTTCAGGAGCTGGCTGGAAAACCGATGCTAGCCTACACCCTAGATGCTTTTATCAATACTCCGGAGATATCCTCCATATGGGTGGGTGTAAGCCCTAGTTTTATAGACAACCCAATTCTTGGTGAGCTTTCCAGTAGAGCGCCGGCGATTCGGTTCACTCCAAGCGGTGGACCAACCCGCCAAGAAACTGTTCGCAATACCCTAGCTGAGATGCTTAAAGCAGGTATTCCTGAGAGTGATTGGGTTTTAGTGCACGACGCTGCCAGGCCTGGAGTCACGCCAAAACTAATTCAAAAACTGATTCTTTCCGTAAGTCAAACGGGCGAGGGCGGCTTATTGGCCATGCCGCTAGCTGATACCCTCAAGATGGCCGATGCTAATTCCGCAATTGCTGGGAATCCCAACCGAGCCGTGAAGACGATATCCCGAGATCATCTGTGGCAGGCCCAAACACCTCAGATGTTTGGTTTAAAGGATCTGCACGATGCTATTGAAGAGGGCATTCGCTTGGAGGCAGACATTACAGATGAGGCTAGTGCTATGGAGCTTGCTGGCAAAAATCCCTTATTAATTGAAGGTGCGACTAGCAACTTCAAAGTAACCCACCCAGCAGATTGGGATTTGATGCAAACCATCTTAAGAACCTCTATAAACTAAGCATCAAGAGAGTATTCACAACCCCCATGACATCAAGCACACCCCATATCCCTCAATTCCGAATCGGCCAAGGGTATGACGTTCATGCCTTAGTCGAGGGTCGCAAGCTCATCCTCGGCGGAGTTCATGTCCCTAGTGAAAAGGGCTTGCTGGGACATTCGGACGCGGATGCCTTGTTGCATGCTCTCACTGATGCTTTGTTAGGTGCTGCAGGCCTAAATGATATTGGCCAGCTATTTCCAGATACAGATCCGCAGTACAAGGATATGGATAGCCGCATTTTGCTCAGAGCGGCTTTGCAAAAGATCCAAGCAGCTGGGTTCCATGTGGGTAATGTGGATGCAACGATTATTTGCCAAAAACCTAAATTAGCTACTTTTTTACCGGAAATGGTCCGTAATATCGCAGCAGACTTGCTGCTTACGCCCAGTCATGTCAACCTCAAAGCGAAAACCAATGAATCTCTTGGGCACCTTGGCAGGGGCGAGGGCATAGCAGTCCATGCTGTAGCTTTGCTTTACAAGGTCTAAATATCCTCCAAAACCGCTAAGCATTGTAGAATTACGGTCTTTAGAGTGAAGCTTCAGCTCGGTAGTGTTTGCGGAATTCGCGCGAGGATGGCGAAATTGGTAGACGCACCAGGTTTAGGTCCTGACGCCAGCAATGGTGTGGGGGTTCGAGTCCCCCTCCTCGCACCACAAGATAGCTACTTGGCTTGGGCTTCACGTAATCCGATTTTCAATTAAGAGACGAGAATGGCTGTGCAGATAGAAAATTTAGGTCAGTTAGACCGCAAAGTGACCTTAGAGTTCGCTCGTGCCGATTTGGCTAAGGCGAGAGAAGACCGTTTAGCTAAATTGGGTAAAACCATGAAAGCTGCAGGCTTTCGTCCAGGCAAAGTGCCTAAGACTATGGTTGAAAAGCAATACGGTATGCAGGTCGATTTTGAACTCCAGTTTGATAAAGCCTCTGAACTGTTCTATGAACTGGCTCAAAAAGAAAAAATTCTATTGGCTGGCCAACCCCGTCTTGATCCTAAATCAGAATTAGACGCAGATAAAATAGTGTTTGATGCTTACTTTGAAGTCTTGCCAGAAGTAAAAATTGGCGATTTCAGCAAAGCAGAAGTAACCAAATACACAACCGATATCTCTGATGCAGAGATCGATCGTGCACTGGATGTATTACGCAAGCAACAAGTTCATTACCATCCACGTGGCGATGCCGGTGCTCATGGTGATGGCGGCCCAAATACAGCCGCGCAAGCTGGCGACCAGGTTGTAATAGATTTTGTTGGCAAGATCGATGGTGTTGAATTTGCTGGCGGTAAAGCAGAAAACTTTGAATACGTGCTTGGCGAAGGCCGTATGCTCCCTGAATTTGAAGCTGCTACATTAGGCCTTAAAGCAGGTGATAGCAAGACTTTCCCATTAAGCTTCCCAGTCGATTACCACGGTAAAGATGTTGCCGGTAAAACTGCTGATTTCACCATCACCGTAAAGTCAGTCAATTGGGCGCACCTGCCAGTAATCGATGATGCATTCGCTTTATCCATGGGGGTTGCTGAAGGTGGTGTTGCGAAGATGCGTGAAGAGGTTAAAGAAAATTTAGATCGTGAAACCAAGAGACGCATTACTTCCTTGTTAAAAGGCGAAGTCATGGAGAAGCTCAACAGCATTTGTGAGCTGGATGCACCTAAGTCTCTGGTTGCTCAAGAGCAAGAGCGTTTAGTAGAGTCTGCGCGTCAAGACTTAATGCAACGTGGTATTCCAAACGCTAAAGATGCCCCAATTCCGGCCGAGATGTTTGCTGAACAAGCCCTTAAGCGTGTTCGCCTTGGTTTAATTTTGAGCGACTTGGTTAAGCAGCAGAATTTGGCTGCTACTGCCGATCAAATTAAAGCGGAGATTGATGAGCAAGCTGCTACTTACGAAGATCCAAAAGAAGTGGTGCGTTGGTTCTACAGCAATCCTAGCCGCCTCAAAGATATCGAGAACTTGGTACTTGAAGATAACGTGATTAAGTATTTCACTTCGCAAGCTAAAGTGATTGACAAAGCAGTTACCTTCGAAGAACTCAGCAAGCTCAACTAAGTCATTAATTAATAAAGGTCTGATCACATGAACCAGAATCATTTCCAGTCTGAGAATTTAGAGCCCAAAGGTTTGGGTTTAGTTCCAATGGTGATTGAAACCTCTGGTCGAGGTGAGAGGGCTTATGACATTTACTCTCGCTTACTTAGAGAACGCGTAGTTTTCTTAGTTGGTGAAGTAAATGATCAAACTGCTAACTTAGTGATTGCACAGTTGCTATTCCTCGAGAGTGAAAACCCGGATAAAGAAATTTCTCTCTACATTAACTCACCTGGTGGTTCTGTATCCGCTGGCCTGGCAATTTATGACACGATGCAATTCATCAAGCCGCATGTGAGCACATTGTGTATGGGTATGGCTGCCAGTATGGGAGCATTCTTATTATGTGCTGGCGAGAAGGGTAAGCGCTATGCTTTGCCGAATTCACGCGTCATGATTCATCAGCCATTAGGCGGTGCACGTGGTCAAGCTTCGGATATTGAGATTCAAGCTCGTGAAATTCTTTACCTACGTGAGCGCTTGAATCAGATTTTGTCTGATCGCACAGGTCAAACGATTGAAACAATTGCTAAAGATACTGATCGCGATAACTTTATGTCAGCAGACCAAGCCCAAGAGTATGGCTTGATCGATAAAGTCATCGATAAGCGTCCTTAATTCGAATTTCTTTCTAGACGACCATTTTGAGCGATATCAACACTACTACTAGCGCAGACAAAGTTCTGTATTGCTCTTTTTGTGGCAAGAGTCAGCACGAAGTTAAAAAGCTGATTGCCGGCCCATCGGTATTTATTTGCGACGAGTGTATTGACCTCTGTACAGATATTATTCAAGAAGAGTTATCAAAGCTGCCTAAGCTTGAGGGCGATGATTCACTGCCAACACCACATCAGATTCGTGAGAATTTAGATCAATATGTGATTGGTCAAGATCATGCCAAGAAGACTTTGGCGGTAGCGGTTTATAACCACTACAAACGTTTGCAGTATTTGCCAAAGCCAAAAAAAGAGAAGCTCGATAAAGATGGTAAGCCTGTAGATTCTTCTGATAAAAAAGAATCTAAGCTTCCTGCTAAAGCCATGGTTGACGGTGTCGAGTTGGCTAAGAGCAATATCTTGCTGATCGGCCCAACGGGCTCTGGTAAAACATTGTTGGCTCAGACCTTAGCGCGTATGTTGGATGTGCCGTTTGTGATGGCTGATGCAACTACCTTGACCGAAGCGGGTTATGTTGGTGAAGACGTAGAAAATATTATTCAAAAACTGTTACAGGCTTGCGACTACAACGTAGAAAAAGCGCAGCGTGGCATTGTTTATATCGATGAGATTGATAAGATTTCTCGTAAATCAGATAATCCATCGATCACTCGTGACGTATCGGGAGAGGGTGTTCAGCAAGCGCTCTTAAAGCTAGTTGAGGGCACTATGGCTTCTGTGCCGCCCCAAGGCGGACGCAAGCATCCAAACCAAGATTTCTTGCAAGTCGACACTACCAACATCCTATTCATCTGTGGTGGCGCATTTGATGGTCTTGAGAAGGTCATTCAGCAACGTACTGCGAAGACCGGTATCGGATTTAATGCTACGGTTCCAGGTAAGGATGATCGCGGTATCAGCGACCTCTTAATTGAAGTGGAGCCCGAAGATCTCATTAAGTTCGGCCTCATTCCTGAATTGATTGGTCGATTACCAGTTGTAGCTACTTTGGCGCAATTGGATGAATCCGCCTTGATCCAAATTTTGACTGAGCCTAAAAATGCCTTGGTTAAGCAATACCAGGCCCTGCTGACGATGGAGGGCTCTGAGTTGGAAGTTCGCCAAACTGCTTTGTCAGCCATTGCTAAAAAAGCGATTGCTCGCAAAACTGGTGCTCGCGGTCTTCGCTCTATTCTTGAAGGATCCCTTATGGAGGTGATGTATGACCTGCCATCCCTGAAGAATGTTCAAAAGGTGGTCATTGATGAAAGTACCATTGCCGAGGGTGGCAAGCCCATTTTGGTCTACAAGCAAGGTGAAGAATCTACGGAATTGAGCAAAAAAGCCTAATTTTTGCTATTTTTTGCTGTTTTCAGTAGTTTTTTGCCACTTTTTGCACATTTCCCCCTTGTTTTTCGCCAGGCGGCACCCACATAGGTAGTATCCTGTTCTTAAATAATGACCGTATCTAGTGGTGCGGCATTTTTAGAGATTTTTACGGAACGACTATTTTGGAGGAATTGCCCTATGCCTGGCCACTTATTACTACCCTCTGAACCTATTCAACTGCCACTGCTCCCATTAAGGGATGTGGTGGTGTTTCCCCACATGGTCATTCCATTGTTTGTGGGTCGCCCAAAATCCATCAAAGCACTAGAAGCTGCTATGGAGACTGGCAAGAATGTGCTCTTAGTAGCGCAAAAGACTGCTGCGAAAGATGAGCCTGGCGTAGAGGATCTCTACGATGTTGGTTGCATTGCCAATATTCTGCAGATGCTTAAATTACCTGACGGTACTGTCAAAGTATTGGTGGAAGGGGTTCAACGCGCTGAAGTCAGTCAAGTCGAAGATAGCCAAGGCTACTTCTCTTGCGAAGCTACTCCAACGCCAATGTCTTCATTAGACGCTCACGAGACTGAGGCATTACGTCGCGCCATCATGGCCCAATTTGATCAGTATGTGAAGCTGAACAAAAAAGTCCCCCAAGAAATTCTTTCCTCATTAGGTGGCATTGATGATCCAAGCCG
Organism: Polynucleobacter sp. Nonnen-W13; assembly: GCF_018881735.1. Taxonomy (NCBI): domain Bacteria; kingdom Pseudomonadati; phylum Pseudomonadota; class Betaproteobacteria; order Burkholderiales; family Burkholderiaceae; genus Polynucleobacter; species Polynucleobacter sp. Nonnen-W13. The sequence continues at coordinate 997,254 of NZ_JACVPU010000001.1, forward strand.
TTTAGCGGATACCATTTGCGCGCATCTGCCAGTCAAGCTTGAGCAAAAGCAACGTTTGCTGGAAATGGCTGATGTAGTGCAGCGACTTGAAAGTTTATTGGCTGATCTTGAGAGTGAGATTGATATCTTGCAAGTGGAGAAGCGTATTCGTGGACGTGTAAAGCGTCAGATGGAAAAGAGTCAGCGTGAGTACTACTTGAATGAACAAGTCAAAGCCATTCAAAAAGAATTAGGTGAGGGTGAAGAGGGTGCCGATCTAGAGGAACTCGAGAAGCGCATTAAAGCTGCTCGCATGCCTAAGGAGGCTCTTAAAAAGGCTGAGTCTGAACTGAAGAAGTTGAAGCTGATGTCGCCAATGTCTGCTGAAGCCACAGTGATTCGTAACTTTATAGATACTTTGGTGACACTTCCATGGAAGAAGAAAACCAAGATCAACAATGATTTAACGAATGCCGAAAAGGTGCTAGATGAAGATCACTACGGTCTTGATAAAGTTAAAGAACGTATTTTGGAATATCTTGCGGTTCAACAACGAGTTGATCGTGTTAAGGCTCCAATCCTCTGCTTAGTAGGTCCTCCGGGTGTTGGTAAAACTTCCTTAGGCCAATCTATTGCCCGCGCTACAAACCGTAAATTCGTACGTATGGCTTTGGGTGGCGTTCGTGACGAATCTGAAATTCGGGGGCATCGTCGAACCTATATTGGCTCTATGCCAGGCAAGATCCTATCTAGCTTGACTAAAGTGGGTGTGCGTAACCCTTTATTCCTCTTGGATGAAGTCGATAAGATGGGCATGGATTTTCGTGGAGATCCTGCAAGTGCCTTGCTAGAGGTTTTGGATCCGGAGCAGAATCACACGTTCCAAGATCACTATGTTGAAGTTGATTTTGATCTCTCAGATGTGATGTTTGTTGCTACATCGAACTCATTGAATATTCCCGGTCCACTATTAGATCGATTGGAAATTATTCGTCTTGCTGGCTATACGGAAGATGAGAAGACGAGTATTGCTACCAATTACTTGATCCCCAAACAGATTAAAAATAATGGTCTCAAGAAAGATGAATTGAAAATCGAAGAATCTGCTGTCCGCAGCATGATTCGTTATTACACTCGTGAAGCAGGCGTTCGTTCCTTGGAGCGAGAAATCAGCAAGATTTGCCGTAAAGTGGTGAAGTTGCTTCTCCTGAAAAAAGAAGCTGCTCCAGTCACCGTAAACGCTGACAACCTAGAGAAGTTTTTGTCTGTGAAGATGTATGACTTTGGTCTCGCAGCAAAAGAGAATCAAGTTGGCCAAGTAACTGGTCTGGCTTGGACAGAGGTTGGCGGCGATCTACTGACTATCGAAGCAGCAGTCATGCCGGGCAAAGGTGTTATTACTCGTACGGGCTCCATTGGCGATGTCATGAAAGAGTCTGTAGAAGCAGCAAAAACTGTCGTGCGCTCACGAGCAAGAGCGCTTGGTATTACTGACGAAGCATTTGAGAAGAAGGATATTCATATTCACTTCCCCGATGGCGCGACTCCGAAAGATGGCCCATCAGCTGGTATCGCAATCACGACTGCCTTGGTATCTGTATTTACAGGGATTCCAATCCGTTCAGATGTCGCAATGACGGGTGAGATTACCTTGCGTGGAGAGGTTCTTCCGATTGGTGGTTTAAAAGAGAAGCTATTGGCAGCGCATCGCGGCGGCATCAAGTTAGCATTGATTCCAGAGGAGAACGTCAAAGATTTAATTGACATTCCTGACAACGTCAAGAATGCAATTGAAATCGTACCGGTTCGCTGGATTGATAAAGTCCTGGAATTGGCTTTAGAGAGAAAACCGGTTGCTTTGCCTGAGCCCACGCCTGAAGAGCTTGCAAAAAAGGCTACCGAAGCCAGCAAAGCCAATGAAAAGATTTCTTCTGGAGAGGTCTTGAAGCACTGATGCCATTGGATGTATGAGGGATTTTGAGTCAGATTGAACGGTTTATTACAGCCCAATTTGGTGAAGAATCCCTCTTTTATTCTCACACTAGGTTACAATCTCGTCTGTATTAATTTGGGGCGCTTAGCTCAGATGGTAGAGCGTCTGCCTTACACGCAGAATGTCGGCGGTTCGATCCCGTCAGCGCCCACCAGTTTCCCCATTTGCAATTGTTTTCCCTCTAATAGGCTTTCTAGTTCCTTCTAGACCTTCCGCCTAGTACACTCGTATTATTGATTTTATTTTCGAGCGATTAATTCATGTTTGATTCAGTACGTAAACACCAAAGACTTCTGCAGTTTGTTTTGATGTTGTTCATAGTGCCTTCTTTCGCCTTATTCGGCATCTCAAGTTATTCCGAATTTATGGATAAAGAAACTGACATTGTGAAAGTAAACGGTAAACCCATTACTGCGCAAGAAGTGGACGCAGCTGCAAAACGTCAAGCTGAGCGTGTTGGTGGAAATGTTCAGATTGCTCAAAGCTTACCCTTTCGTCAGGCAATCCTAAATGAGTTATTGCAACAGCGCATTCTTGGATTTGCTGTCAGCGACCTCCGCCTCCAAGTAGGCAAGCAAGAGCTTGTCAATAGCCTGCAAAAAATTCCGCAGATTCGCGCTTTATATCGGCAAGATGGCACATTTGATGATGCGCGCTTTAAGCAGTTGCTCGCTAGCAACGGCATGAATGAGGAGCAGTTTTATGCTGGCCAAAGTTTTGATTTAAAAATTCAACAGCTAGTAAATTCAGTGGCCAGAACAGAGTTAGCCAGTCCAAAATTATCTGAGATTGTTTCATCTTTATATGAGACTGAAAGACAGATTCAGACTTTGCAGTTCAATGCTAAAGATTATTTAGCTAAAGTAAATCCAAGCACTGAAGAGTTACAGGCTTTTTATGATGCCAATGCAAAGTTGTTTGAACAGCCCGAATATATTGATGTTGAATATATTATGTTGAAGGCTGATCCGAAAGAGGATTCCAAGGCTTTTAATGAAAAAGCAGATCAGTTTGCCAATATGACTTACGACCAGTCGGACAGCTTAAAACCAACTGCGGATAAATTAAAGCTCAGCATTCAAACTCAGAAGGGTGTGACTCGTGGTGGCGCAACCGGTGTATCCAGAGACCATCCTTTGGCCAATGCCAAGGTAGTCCAGTCGCTCTATGGTGATGAGGCTCTTAAAAATAAGCGCAATACCGAGGCTGTGCAGATATCGCCCGGTGTGTTTGTATCTGCTCGAGTGCTGACTTTTTACCCAGCACAAGTCTTACCTTATAAGGAGGTTGCGGCAGAAGTGCGGCGCCAAGTGAGTCAACGTGCCGCTGAGAAGTTGGCAATTACCGCTGCTAATGAACGATTAGCTGTCCTTCAAAAGGATCCCAAAGATACTACGGGCTTCAGCAGCCCTACATGGATTTCACGTAATAAGCCTGGCAGCCTAGTGGGCACATCTATGGATGAGGTCATGTCCATAAGTGCAAATGGATTGCCAGCAGTGGTTTCTGTTAGCAATCCAGGTATTGGCAGTACGATTTATCGTATTGATCAGGTTCGTCAACCGTCAACGGTAGATGCCAAGGTTCATCAAGCGCAAGCACAACAGATCCAAGCATTGGCTGCACAGTCAGAGTTTGCGGGTTTTATGAGCTACTGGCGTAATAGCGCTGGTGTTAAGGTGATTAACCCACTAAAGCAAGCAAGCACGGGTAGTGCGGGAAGCTAAGCTAGGGTAGTTTTTTCAGCAAGTTACTGTATGGGGCCATTGAGCCCCATACATTTTTAAAGATCATGCTTTGCGCCTCTAAATTTGGGTGTAGTCGATCCGCTTGAAATAATTCTGGTTTAGTGGCAACGCCTTCTAAGAAGAAGGGTAGTAACTCAATTCGCTCCTGATTCGCTATCTGAGGATAGAGCTGTTGAAATTGCTTGGTATAGGTTTGGCCATAGTTTGGAGGAATCTGAATGCCGCAGAGTAAAACCTTCGCGCCGGATTTTTTACTCATCTGAATCATCTGTCGTAGATTTGCCTCAGTTTGATTTATAGGCAAGCCCCTCAAAGCATCGTTAGCGCCTAACTCGATGAGGACAATTCCCGGTTTTTTCTGACTTAAGAGGGCGGGTAGACGAGTTAATCCACCAGAGCTTGTCTCACCGCTAATGCTGGCATTAAATACGCTCCAAGGACTTTTTTCCTTTCCAAGCTCTGCCTCAAGCAGCGTAACCCAGCCAGTGCCCCGTGGTAGGCCATATTCCGCTGAAAGACTATCGCCCAACACCAGAATGACAGGCTTTACTTGTGCCCAAGAACAAATACTCATTAAGAGGCAAAATAGACCCGTAATAAATTTATTGGCGATTAAAAGCTGAGTCTGCATTTTTCCATTCTTGAAAATTTTTCACATGAACAAACAGTCTAATTCCATTGTTGCCGATCGGGTAAGCAAGCTGGTTAATACGGCTGATGGCAACCTCAGTATTTTGCACGACCTGAGCTTTGAGATTGAGCAGGGCGAAAGTGTGGCCATTGTGGGGTCGTCAGGCTCTGGAAAAAGTACTTTGTTAAGTCTGCTGGCTGGACTAGATCTGCCCAGCACAGGGCAAATTGAGCTCATGGGTCAAAACCTGAGCTTGCTAGATGAAGATGGTAGGGCACGTTTACGTGGTCAGTTAGTTGGATTCGTCTTTCAATCATTCCAGCTCTTACCTCACCTGACTGCTCTAGAGAATGTGATGCTTCCACTTGAGATTGCTGGAGAAGCTCAGGCGCAAGCTCGTTTGTCCGCCCTAGAGTGGCTAGAAAAGGTCGGCTTAACTCCTAGGGCTAATCATTTTCCTAAAACTCTTTCTGGTGGCGAGCAACAGCGAGTGGCGCTAGCACGAGCCTTCATCAATAAGCCCACCATCCTGTTTGCTGATGAACCCACTGGAAGCCTGGATGAGGCTAGCGGAAATAGGGTGATTGAGCTCCTTTTTGAGCTAAATCGAGAGAATTCCTCGACACTAGTTTTGGTAACCCATGATCCAGCCTTGGCTGCTCGGTGTGGACGCCAATTGAGTCTGCATGGCGGACGATTGGCTTAATCAAAACCTTATAATCTTGGCATGTCATCATTCTGTTGCTTGCCCGGGGCAAATGCCCTTTCTGCCTTCCGCCAACAGCGACTTTTAGCTTCGCTCGCAGCCCAAGGAATTCAACTTGAGTCTATTGAGGCTCAATACCTTCATTTCATTTGGTCTCAGTCTGAGCTCAATGCCAAAGACAGAGAGGTACTCGAAAGTCTGCTGACTTACGGCCAGCCTTTTGTATCGATCATGAAGAATAGCGGTTTGATATTTAGTAAAGCTGCTGACAAACAATCTGCGATTTCGATTCCCCGTTTTGGCACAGTTTCTCCATGGGCTAGTAAAGCTACAGATATCGCTCGTCAGTGCGGCCTTCAGATTTTACGTATTGAACGTGGTGTTCGATATGCATGGCAAAGTAAAAAATCACTCAACGCGGAACAAGAACGGCTGATATTAACCGCGCTTCATGATCGGATGACGGAAGTTGTTATCGGCGATGTCAATGAAGCAAACGCTTTGTACCAATCTCTTCCCGACAGGCCTTTTGTACGTATCCCCGTGCTTGCTGAAGGTAGAGCGGCATTAGATAAAGCCAATCAAGAATTAGGCCTCGCCCTCTCTGAAGATGAGGTACTTTACCTGGTTGAGAACTTTATACGCTTAAAGCGCAATCCGAGTGATGTGGAATTGATTATGTTTGCTCAGGCAAACAGTGAGCATTGCCGTCACAAGATATTTAATTCCAGCTGGACGATTGATGGAGATGATCAGGAAAAATCCTTATTTGCGATGATTCGTAATACACATCAACTTCAGCCTGAAGGTACTATCGTTGCCTACTCTGATAACTCAGCGGTGATGGTAGGGGCTGAATCGGAAACTTGGTCAGCTAAAGGTCAAGATCGTCGTTACGAAAAAGATACGCGACTAGTGCACACCTTAATGAAGGTGGAGACGCACAATCATCCTACGGCAATTGCACCATTTCAAGGTGCATCCACTGGTGCTGGTGGTGAGATTCGAGATGAGGGTGCTACTGGTGTAGGTGGGCGCCCTAAGGCTGGACTTACTGGTTTCACTGTATCCAACCTGAATATCCCAGGCACTAATTTACCTTGGGAAACTGAGAAATACGGTAAGCCTGAGCGCATCGCTACACCACTCCAAATCATGATTGATGGACCCTTAGGCGGCGCTGCATTTAATAATGAATTCGGCCGCCCTATCCTGGGTGGTTATTTCCGCGTGTTCGAACAAACCTTAGAAGGAGTTCGTCGCGGTTATCACAAACCCATCATGATTGCGGGTGGTATTGGCAGTATTGACTCTATCCACACGGCAAAGAAACAAATTAAAGCGGGTCACTTGTTTATTCAATTGGGTGGTCCTGGTATGCGCATTGGTATGGGTGGCGCAACGGGGAGTTCTGTTGCAACCGGCACTAACACGGCAGATTTAGATTTTGATTCAGTCCAGCGCGGTAATCCAGAAATGGAACGTCGCGCGCAAGAGGTGATTAACTCTTGTATTGCCATGGGCACGAACAATCCCATTGTTTCGATTCATGACGTTGGTGCTGGTGGCGTATCTAATGCATTCCCAGAACTTGCTGATGGTGCTGGTTTAGGTGCGCAATTTCAATTGCGTAAAGTGCCGCTAGAAGAAAGCGGTATGAGCCCTGCAGAAATTTGGTGCAATGAATCTCAAGAGCGCTATGTTCTAGCAATTGAAGCTAAAGACCTAGAGCTTTTCAAATCTCTATGTGAGCGGGAGCGTTGCCCATTTGCTGTAGTCGGTGAAGCGACAATAGAGCGTCAACTTCAGTTAAGCGATAGCAAAGAAGTTGCTGGTAGCGATGCTGCCATGCCAATTGATATGCCAATGGAGGTATTGCTTGGGAAGCCCCCACGCATGCATCGTGATGTAAAGCGCGTTGCTCAAGAATTTGAAGAGTTAGATGTAACTGATGCAGATCTTGCGCAATGCATTGCCTGGGTTCTACAGCAACCTACTGTTGCCAGTAAGTCATTCTTAATCACTATCGGCGACCGTACTGTTGGTGGCCTGAACGCGCGCGACCCCTTTGTAGGCCCCTGGCAGGTCCCTGTGGCCGACTGTGCCGTTACCTTGATGGATTACAAAGGCTACCGCGGTGAAGTAATGTCGATGGGTGAGCGCACTCCATTAGCTGTGATCGATGCACCAGCAGCCGCCAAAATGGCTGTAGGTGAAGCCATTACGAACTTATTGGCTGCAGATATTCGCCGCTTAGAGGACGTTAAGCTTTCTGCCAACTGGATGGCCGCCTGTGGATCACCTGGTGAGGATGCAAAGTTATACGACTCAGTTCAAGCAATTGGTATGGATTTATGTCCAGCGCTAGGAATTTCTATTCCAGTTGGCAAAGACTCCTTATCTATGGCGACAGCATGGCAAGAGGGTGGTCAAGCTAAAAAAGTCGTTTCTCCAGTTTCGCTCATCATCTCTGCTTTTGCTGCAGTTCAGGATGTTCGTAAAACATCAACGCCTTTACTACAACTGCAAGATGAGTCTGGCACAGCCTTAGAGACTGAATTAATTTTGATTGATTTGGGTCGCGGTAAAAACCGCATGGCTGGAAGTATTTTGGCTCAAGTGCTCAATCAATCCGGTAAATCAGCTCCCAATGTAGATTACCCGGAAGACCTCAAAGCCCTGGCCGCCGCGATCATTGAGTTGCGTAAAGGCAATCAATTACTGGCATATCACGATCGCTCTGATGGTGGTTTATTTGCCTGTATCGCAGAGATGGCTTTCGCATCTCATACTGGTATCTCCATCAATGTCGACATGATTGCAGTAGATGTTGGACAAGAGGCTGATTGGGGGGATGCTAAGAACTGGGCGCAACAGGTATCTGGACTTCGTCATGAACAGACCATACGTGCATTATTTAATGAAGAGCTGGGTGCAGTCATTCAGACGCGAAAATCGGATCGTGAAGCTATATTTGCCGTTCTGCGTAAGCTGAACCTCAGTGCTTATAGTCATGTGATTGCCCAGCCTAATACCAATGGTCGTATTGAAATTTGGCGCGATGCTAAGAATATTTTTGCAGAGCCGCGTGAAGTACTTCAAAAAATGTGGGCAAACACCAGTTATCAGATTACTCGCTTACGCGATAACCCAGACTGCGCTGATAACGAATTTTCACTCCTCGATCATGTTGCTGATGCAGGAATGTCTCCCAAGCTAACGTTTGATATTGCGGATGATGTTGCGGCGCCATTTATCAATCAGAATGCCCGTCCTAAAGTTGCTATCTTGCGCGAGCAGGGCGTTAACTCTCATGTGGAAATGGCCTACGCTATGAACTGGGCAGGCTTTGATAGCTACGACGTTCACATGTCAGATTTGCTTTCTGGTAAATCCAAGTTGGATGATTTCCGTGGCTTGATTGCCTGTGGTGGATTTAGCTATGGAGATGTATTGGGTGCAGGTGAGGGTTGGGCGAAGACTATTTTATTTAATAGCCAACTACGAGATCAGTTTTCCATATTCTTTAGCCGTCAGGATAGCTTTGCGCTAGGTGTTTGTAATGGTTGCCAAATGATGAGCAATCTTGCGGGCATTATTCCAGGCGCAGAAGCTTGGCCAAAATTTACGCGTAATCAGTCTGAGCAATATGAAGCGCGCTTGGTCATGGCTGAGGTAATGGCTTCACCTTCAATCTTTATGCAAGGCATGACAGGTAGTCAGTTACCAATTGCTATTGCGCACGGTGAAGGTTTTGCTAATTTCAGCCAGCAAGGTAATTTAGAGGCTTTGCAAAAACAAGGATTAACGGCACTACGATTTGTAGATCACCAAGGTAGTCCAACTGAAATCTACCCAATGAACCCAAATGGATCGCCTGGTGGCTTGACAGGGGTTACCACTCCGGATGGACGATTTACTGTGATGATGCCGCACCCTGAGCGAGTGTTCAGGACCGTGCAGATGAGCTGGGCTCCAAAGGAATGGTTGGATACGCCCGATGGAGCGAGTCCTTGGATGCGCTTATTCCGTAATGCGAGAGTCTGGGCTAAATAAGTTAATGTCAGATATATCTATGGCTATGGAGCCGGTCACGTTTTCTGAGAGCGGTGGAGTACGTTATTTACATTTTGGTAGTGAATTAATTCAAGGTGCCATGCGCATCCGTGATCCGGATGAGATTTATCTAGAATATAACCAGCAGATGATGGCTTGGTTGCTATTCCTAGAGACCAAGCCAGGTATGCGTGTTGCTCAACTTGGCCTTGGCACTGGCGCTCTCACCAAATTTACGCATCGCTATTGTCCTGCGGTTAAAACTACCGTTGTCGAACTAAATCCCTCTGTGATTGTTTCTGCCAGAAGTATGTTTTTCACACCCTCTGATGATCGGCGTCTTGAGACACTTCAGATAGATGCAAAAGCCTTTGTGAAGAGCACTAAATATCAAAACCACTTTGATGCAGTTCAAGTTGATCTCTACGATGCAATTTGTGACGGCCCATCTGCCAGCTCCCTAGAGTTTTATCAGGGCTGTTTCAATCTCCTGAGATCACCTGGCATATTAACGGTGAACTTATTCTCACGCCACAAGAGTTTTGATATAAATCTCAATAATATTTGCGAAGCATTTGATAACCGAGTTCTGTTATTTCCAGAGTCGCATGATTGCAATGTGGTAGCAATCGCTTTTAAAGGTCCACTCCTAGATGTAGAGTGGAAAGAGGTCTCAAAGCGTGCCAAACTGATTATGGAAAAAACGGGTTTGCCGACTAATACCTGGGTATCTGGGTTGAACCGTGAAAATGCGCATCAAGAAAATAAGCTATCGATCTAAAGAAAGTGGGATAAGAAAAAAGGCGATCAACTGATCGCCTTTTTGTTGCCCTTAGGTTCAGGGCTGATTTGACTTAAATTGTCACTGTGTCAGCAACATCGCTAAATGACTTAATCTTGTCAAAGTTCATGTACTTATAGACTTCACCAGCCTTAGCATTCAAGGATTCCACTTGCTCGAAATATTCTTGCGGAGTTGGTAGACGACCCAAGAGTGCGGCAACAGCTGAAAGCTCGGCAGAAGCTAAATAGACACGAGTATCAATACCCAAGCGGTTCGGGAAGTTACGCGTCGAGGTAGAAACTGCTGTTGAGCCTTTGCGGATCTGCGCCTGATTACCCATGCAGAGTGAGCAGCCTGGGGTTTCCATACGAGCACCAGTGGCACCAAGAATCCCGTAATAACCTTCCTCGGTCAGAATCATTTGATCCATTTTGGTTGGTGGCGCAACCCAAAGACGCGTAGGCATATCTTTTTTGCCCTGAAGAACTTGTCCTGCCGCACGGAAGTGCCCAATATTAGTCATGCATGAACCAATAAATACCTCATCAATTTTCTCGCCAGATACTTCGGATAAGAACTTCACGTCATCCGGGTCGTTAGGGCAGGCCAAGATAGGCTCTTTAATTTCGCTCATATCAATTTCGATAATCTCAGCATAGTCTGCATCAGCATCAGCCTTGAGCAACTCAGGTTTAGCAATCCAAGCTTCCATTGCTTTAATACGACGACCTAAAGTACGCTTATCTTCGTAGCCATTAGCGATCATCCACTTCATTAAGGTGATATTGGAGCGCATGTATTCAATGATTGGCTCTTTGCTTAATTGAACGGCACAACCGCCAGCAGAACGTTCAGCCGAGGCATCTGATAATTCAAATGCTTGCTCAACCTTCAGGTCAGGCAAACCTTCAATCTCTAGAATACGGCCAGAGAAAATATTTTTCTTACCTTGCTTCTCAACCGTTAATAAACCTTTTTTGATCGCATACAAAGGAATTGCATTGACCATGTCGCGCAATGTAATACCAGGTTGCATCTTGCCTTTAAAGCGTATCAATACAGACTCAGGCATATCCAAAGGCATTACGCCAGTGGCGGCAGCAAAAGCAACTAAGCCAGAGCCAGCAGGGAAGGAGATCCCGATAGGAAAACGAGTATGGCTATCGCCACCAGTTCCACAAGTATCTGGCATTAGTAGACGATTTAACCAACTGTGAATCACGCCATCACCTGGGCGTAAAGATACGCCACCGCGGTTAGTCATGAACGCTGGTAATTCATGGTGAGTACGAATATCTACTGGTTTTGGATAAGCAGAGGTGTGACAGAATGATTGCATGACTAAATCAGCGGAGAATCCTAGGCAAGCAAGATCTTTTAATTCATCACGGGTCATTGGGCCAGTGGTGTCTTGTGAACCTACGGTAGTCATGTGTGGCTCACAATAAGTACCTGGGCGAACGCCTTGACCCTCAGGTAGGCCACATGCACGACCGACCATCTTCTGAGCCAAGCTAAACCCTTTTTTGTTGTCTGGAGGGCTAACTGGAATACGGAATTCTGTAGAGGCTGGTAAGCCAAGTGCGGCGCGGGCTTTGGCAGTAAGGCCGCGACCGACAATCAAAGGAATGCGTCCACCTGCACGAACTTCATCCAAGATAACTGGGGACTTCAATGAGAAAGAGGCAATTTCTTTCCCGTTTTTAAATGCCTTGCCTTCATATGGACGTAGCTCAATTTCGTCGCCCATATTCATATCAGAAACATCAAGCTCAACAGGCAATGCACCAGCATCTTCCATCGTATTAAAGAAGATCGGGGCAATCTTCGCCCCTAAGCAAACGCCACCAAAGCGCTTGTTTGGAACAAATGGGATATCTTGACCGGTCCACCACAACACAGAATTCGTTGCGGATTTGCGTGAAGATCCTGTACCCACTACGTCTCCAACATAGGCAATTTGATTGCCTTTTTTCTGGAGTGCTTCAATTTGTTTCATGGGGCCACGCACACCAACCTCATCTGGCTCAATACCTGGACGTGGGTTCTTCAACATAATGGTTGCATGCAACGGAATGTCTGGACGGCTCCATGCGTCTGGTGCAGGTGACAAATCATCGGTATTAGTTTCGCCGGTAACTTTAAATACGGTGAGCTTCATGCTTTCTGGAACAGCTGTGCGGCTTGTAAACCATTCGGCATCAGCCCAGCTTTGCATGACTGCCTTAGCCTGCACATTGCCTTTTTCTGCCAATTCCTGAACATCATGGAAGTAGTCAAACATCAATAAAGTCTTTTTTAATGCCGCTGCTGCACTTGCTGCACACTCAGAATCTGATAACAATTCAACCAAAGGTTTAATGTTGTAACCACCCAGCATGGTCCCCAAGAGTTCAGTTGCCTTGATGCGTGAAATCAGTGGTGACTTCTCGACTCCCTTGGCGATAGCATCTAAAAACTCGGCTTTCACTTTAGCCGCTTCATCCACTCCAGCTGGTACTCGATTAGTAATGAGTTCTACTAACTCTGTTTCCTTACCCTTTGGAGGATTTTTAAGCAAACCCACTAATTCAGCAGTTTGATCTTTAGTCAGGGGGAGGGCTGGAATTCCAAGGGCTGCGCGTTCGGCAACTTGAGCGTTGTAGGCTTCTAGCATCGTGTTTCCTATTGGGTAAGAGTTATCAACAGTAAGACTAAGCGGGGTGTGTCCCTTAATGAGTCTATTGTAATTGCTAAATCATGTCTTATATAAGACTTAATGATCAAAATTGCCAAAAATTGCTTAAAATTTAGGCAATTTAGAGTCTATCTGACTATTTTGGACTCAATTTGAGAAATGTTGAGCGGAGGAAGGGCGGAGTTTCTTGAGCTCGAAGATGCTTCAAATAATTCCGATTTATACAAACATAAGCCTAAAAGCCTGACTTTGACTTAATAACTGATATCTATCCACTTGCTCTTTGAGCCTGCCAAGAATTTTTAATGGCTCAGTCGCTATCGTTATAATTACTTTTTCCAACAGAGCTTAAGCGATGACCAAATACGTTTTTGTCACTGGTGGTGTGGTTTCTTCTTTAGGGAAAGGAATTGCAGCTGCCTCGCTTGCCGCGATTCTTGAATCCCGCGGCCTGAAAGTCACCCTCCTAAAATTAGACCCTTATATCAACGTTGACCCGGGGACAATGAGCCCACTTCAGCATGGTGAAGTTTTTGTTACCGAAGATGGCGCCGAAACCGACCTTGATCTTGGGCATTACGAGCGCTTTGTTTCTGCAAAAATGCGCAAGAGTAACAACTTCACAACTGGCCAGATCTATGAGTCAGTAATCAGTAAAGAGCGGCGTGGAGAGTACCTTGGTAAAACTGTCCAAGTGATTCCACATATTACGAATGAGATACAGGCCTTCGTAGAGCGGGGCGCCAAAGCGAGTCACGATGGTCAGGCCGACATTGCAATCTGTGAAATCGGTGGAACTGTTGGCGATATCGAGTCCTTGCCGTTTCTAGAGGCCGCTCGCCAAATGAGTATTCGTCTGCCAAAGCACAGTTGCGCATTTGTTCACCTTACTTTAGTTCCCTATATTGCTAGTGCAGGGGAATTGAAGACAAAACCCACGCAGCACTCAGTACAAAAGCTGCGAGAAATAGGCATCATGCCGACGGTACTGTTGTGCCGTGCAGATCGCCCAATTCCAGAAGATGAGCGCGCCAAGATTTCTCTGTTCTCAAATGTACGTGAAGAGGCCGTAATCTCAGTTTGGGATGTTGACACAATCTACAAAATTCCAGAGATGCTACAAGCGCAAGGTATGGATGACTTGATTTGTCGTGAATTAGATATTCAAGCTAAACCAGCAGACCTATCCGTTTGGGCAAACCTAGTTTACGAACTGGCTAACCCACAGCACGAAGTCACCATTGGCATGGTTGGCAAGTATGTTGAGTTAACCGAGTCTTATAAGTCATTGATCGAGGCATTGCGCCATGCTGGAATTCATAATCACACTCGTGTCAACATCAACTACATAGATTCTGAAGTGATTGAAAAAGATGGTGTTGATTGCCTGCACAGTTTAGATGCGATATTGGTTCCAGGCGGCTTTGGTAAGCGTGGCACCGAAGGAAAGATTGCTGCCATTCGTTATGCCCGCGAAAATAATGTTCCATATCTTGGCATTTGCTTAGGAATGCAGTTAGCTGTAATCGAATTTGCTCGCCATGTTGCTAACATTGCTCATGCTAACAGCACTGAGTTTGACCCTGAAACCGAGAGTCCGGTTGTTGCTTTGATTACAGAATGGGTTGATCGCGAAGGTCGAGTTGAGAAGCGCACTAATGATTCGGATCTGGGTGGAACAATGCGCTTAGGTTCCCAGCGTTGTCCCGTCAAGGCTGGCACTCTAGCTCACAAGATCTATGGTGCCGAAGTAAATGAACGGCATCGACATCGCTATGAAGTAAATAATATTTACGTTCCTCGCCTGGAGAAGGCTGGCTTAATTATTTCCGCTAGAACTCCAAATGAGTCCTTGCCAGAAATGATGGAGTTACCCAATTCTATGCACCCTTGGTTCTTTGGTGTGCAGTTCCATCCAGAGTTCACCTCGACACCGCGTGATGGCCACCCATTATTTTCCGCATTTATTAATGCATCATTAGTTCATCAAGCTGCAACCGAAAAGCAAGTTGCCTAGGAGAAATACATGAGTGCATTTAAGTTATGCGGTTTTGATGTTGGCTTAGACCATCGCTTCTTTTTGATTGCGGGTCCTTGCGTGATTGAGTCTGAGCAATCAGCCTTAGACATCGCAGGTGAACTAAAAGAGATTACTGCTGCTCTAGGTATTCCATTTATCTACAAGTCCTCTTTTGACAAAGCTAATCGCTCCTCTGGAACTTCTTTTCGTGGCCTAGGCATGGAAAAGGGTCTGGAAATTCTGGCTCGAGTTAAGCGCGAGATTGGTGTTCCGGTATTGACTGACATTCATGACATCAGCGAAATTGCGCCAGTATCTAAAGTAGTGGATGTGCTTCAAACGCCAGCCTTCTTGTGCAGACAAACGGATTTCATTCGCGCATGCGCTCAAAGTGGCAAGCCAGTGAATTTCAAGAAGGGTCAATTTTTATCCCCTCATGAAATGCTCAATGTGATTGACAAAGCACGTGCAGCTGCTAAAGAAGCGAACTTACCTGATCAGTTTATGGTTTGCGAGCGTGGCGCTTCATTTGGTTACAACAACTTAGTTTCTGATATGCGCAGTTTGGCTATTTTGCGTGAAGCAAAAGCTCCGGTTGTATTTGATGCCACCCATTCGGTACAGCTTCCTGGTGGTCAAGGCAACGCCAGTGGTGGCCAACGTGAATTTGTTCCCGTACTGGCTCGTGCTGCTGTTGCAGTTGGCATCAGCGGCTTATTTATGGAGACGCACCCAGATCCTGCAAAAGCACTTTCTGATGGCCCAAATGCTGTACCTTTGAACCGCATGAAGGAATTACTTGAGTCTTTAGTTGCAATTGACTCTGTTGTGAAAAAGCCCGGATCATTTTTAGAAGATAGCTTTAAGTAAGACCCCATATTTATTTAATTTAGGAGAAGGTGCATGAGCGCCATTGTTGACATCATCGGTAGAGAAGTTTTAGATTCACGCGGCAATCCCACAGTTGAATGCGATGTATTACTTGAGTCTGGCGTAATGGGCCGTGCAGCTGTGCCTTCAGGTGCATCGACTGGTTCACGTGAAGCTATTGAACTACGTGATGGAGATCAGGCGCGTTATTTAGGCAAGGGTGTTCTCAAGGCTGTACAAAATATTAATATTGAGATTGCTGAATCTATTCTCGGTCTTGATGCTAGCGAACAAGCATTCCTTGATCACACCTTAATTGAACTAGATGGAACTCATAACAAAGCACGCTTAGGTGCAAATGCAACCTTGGCTGTTTCTATGGCCGTAGCACGCGCTGCCGCAGAGGAAGCTGGCTTACCTTTGTATCGCTATTTTGGTGGCTCAGGCGGCATGCAATTGCCGGTCCCCATGATGAATATCGTGAATGGGGGTGCTCACGCAAATAACAGTCTAGATATTCAGGAATTTATGGTGATGCCAGTGGGGGCGCAAAGCTTCCGCGAAGCCTTGCGTTGTGGCGCTGAAATCTTCCATGAATTGAAGAAGATTCTAGGTGCTCAAGGTATGCCAACTACCGTTGGAGATGAAGGCGGCTTTGCACCGAACTTCAAGAGCAATCAAGAGTGCTTACAGACCATTATGAAAGCGATTGAGGGCGCTGGTTACCAAGCTGGTGAAGATGTTTTACTTGCCCTGGATTGCGCTGCTAGTGAATTCTATAAAGATGGTAAATACCACCTGTCTGGAGAGGGTTTACAACTTAGCTCAAGCGAATTTTCAGATTATCTTGGTAACTTGGCTGACCAATTCCCAATCGTATCGATTGAGGACGGCATGCATGAGAGCGACTGGGATGGATGGGCTGATATTACTCAAAAATTGGGCAAGAAGATCCAATTGGTTGGTGATGATCTCTTCGTTACCAATACTCGTATTCTCAAGGAGGGCATTGAGAAAGGTATTGCTAATTCCATCTTGATCAAGATTAATCAAATTGGCACTTTAACTGAGACCTTTGCTGCGATTGAAATGGCTAAGCGTGCCAATTACACGGCAGTTATTTCCCATCGCTCCGGTGAAACAGAAGACAGCACCATTGCGGATATTGCTGTTGGTACAAATGCCGGCCAAATTAAGACCGGCTCTTTGTCTCGCTCCGATCGAATTGCCAAGTACAACCAGTTGTTACGTATAGAAGAAGACTTGGGTGATGTTGCGACTTACCCAGGTAAGTCTGTTTTTTATAACCTCAAACGCTAACCATTGACTAGTTTTTAGTTTATGAGAATTGTCATTTACTCAATGCTGTTATTGTTGATCGCAATACAGTACCCACTTTGGTTGGGTAAGGGTGGATGGCTGAAGGTATACGAGATGGAGAAACAGCTTGAGTTGCAACAGGCTAAAAACAGTCTTCTGAGTTTGCGTAATGCCAAACTGACTGGCGACGTTAAGGACTTAAAAGATGGTACCCGAGCGATTGAAGAGCGGGCTCGTGTTGAGCACGGCATGCTGAAAGAAGGGGAGTTCTTTGTGCAAATCCTGCCTACCGAAAAGTCTGCCTCCAATGCTGCGGATGGCGTAAAGCCATCAACAACGAGGCAATAAATATCGCTTAATGTCCGCTAGAGGGTGGTCTTGTAGCATCTGCTAATAAATCTGTTTTAAAGACCTGCCTACAATCAACCGCATCAAAGCGATAAGCTTTTGCACAAAAATCACACTCTGTTTCTACAGCGCCTTGCTCTGCAAGAATGCTTTCAACTTCTTCTTCGCCCAGCATTCTAAGAATATCGGCCACCTTGGTGCGTGAACAGCGGCAGCTAAAGCGAACAGGGCGAGACGGGAAACTTCGGACACCGCTTTCTGCCGACTCTTCTAAAAAGAGGCGACGGAGGATAGTTTGCGGTGAAAGTGTCAGCAGCTCTTCATTTGTAATCGTCTCACCCAGCGTCTGAATTCTGGTCCACCCTTCAGCCGCAAGTTGAGGATCAAGATGGGCATGACCCCCTGAATCTGGTAACCGCTGTAACAGCAATCCTCCAACATGGGTGTCATTGGATGCTAGCCAGATGCGGGTATCTAATTGTTCTGAGTTTTGCATGTACAGGGCAATAGCTTCGGCAGCGCTGGTAACGGGCTTAATGACTGTACCGCGGTGCTCCTGAAGAGCCACGATCCCTTGGTAGGGCGGTTGACCAGGTTGACGGTCTGATGGATCTAGAGTGATTACTAGACGCCCAGTATTGTCCGCATCCAGCAATTCACCTAGAGTGGCATTGGGATCGATGCTGGCGGGATCTACGGATAGCTTTACAGTGGCTCGCATGGTCAGGTCGGACTTGCATTCCACCACGAGAAGCTGAATAGGGCCCTTACTTTGGGCCTGAATAATCAAAGTCCCATCAAATTTAAGGCTAGCGCTTAACAGAGTCGCTGCACCCACAAAATCACCCAAGATCCGTCTGACCACCGGAGGATCATTACGGCGCTCTAAGACGGACTGCCAGGCACTGCTAATGGAAACAATTTCCCCACGGACCGGGGCGCCATCACACATAAATACAAGTAATTCATTCATAAGTGAAAGTATCCACTTTTTTGATGATCAGAGTACCAAATAATCAAATCTAAAGCTGACCTGAGATAATGTTACTTATGCATATAAGAACACGTTTCGCCCCCAGTCCAACGGGCTTTATTCACTTGGGCAACCTTCGCAGCGCTTTATATCCCTGGGCTTTTGCTCGCCACAACCAAGGCGACTTTATTTTGCGTATTGAGGATACCGATGTAGAGCGCTCCACACAGGAAGCTGTCGACGTCATTATTGAAGGTATGGCATGGCTTGGCCTAGATTTAGACGAAGGCCCAATTTATCAAATGCAGCGCATTGATCGTTATCGTGCGGTGGTGAAGCAGATGCTCGATGCTGGCCTTGCTTACCCTTGCTACATGAGCGAAGCAGAGCTCAATAAGCTTCGTGACCAACAAATGGCCAATAAAGAAAAGCCGCGCTATAACGGCCAATGGCGTCCTGAGCCGGGCAAAACTTTGCCAGCAATACCAGAGGGCGTTCTACCAGTGATTCGGTTCAAGAATCCTATTGGTGGATCCGTGATTTGGGATGATGCAGTGAAAGGCAAGATCGAAATCAGTAATGATGAGCTGGATGATTTGGTGATTGCCCGTCCTGATGGCACGCCAACCTATAACTTTTGTGTTGTAGTTGATGATCTTGATATGAACATCACTCATGTGATTCGTGGCGATGACCATGTCAACAACACGCCACGCCAAATTAACATCATGAAAGCACTTGGTGGTACGCCACCGGTATATGCCCACTTACCAACAGTCCTGAACGACTCTGGTGAAAAAATGAGTAAGCGTAACGGTGCTATGAGTGTGCGTGATTATCAAAAAGCAGGCTACCTGCCTGAAGCTATTCTGAATTACCTAGCAAGACTAGGTTGGTCACATGGCGATGCAGAGGTTTTTACTAAAGAGCAGTTTGTCAATTGGTTTGACTTAGGCAGCCTTGGTCGATCACCGGCTCAACACAATCCAGAAAAACTGCTTTGGTTAAATCATCAATATATTCAGAACGCAGATCCAGAAAAACTAGCGCAAGCAACTAAGCCATTTGCACATGAACTCGGTATCGATACAGAAAATGGCCCAGACTTTGTGCAAGTAGTTGCACTCCTCAAAGATCGCGCCAATACGCTGATTGAAATTGCAGAAGGTGCAAAGCTATTCTATTTACCGGCACCTGCTCATACGAGTGAACAAATTGCAGAAAATATCCCAGCTGAAATCATTCCCGCCCTGAAGGATTTGATTGAAGCGATTCAATCTGCAGAACATACGAAAGCGGCTTATGGAGCAGCTTTTAAAGAAGTTTTAACTAAGCATCAGATCAAAATGCCAGCATTAGCAATGCCCGTGCGTTACGCTTTATTTGCCACTACACAGACGCCAGCCATTGATTCTGTCTTATTGGTTATGGGCAAGAATGAGGCGATAGCAAGGCTTTCCAAGGTTGTCTAAACCAGAACTTGCCTCCCCTTATAAAAATAGGCTAAAATCTTGGATTGTTTTGAGTGTCTTGTAGAGTTTTAACGAGATTACGGGGGTATAGCTCAGCTGGGAGAGCGCTTGCATGGCATGCAAGAGGTCAGCGGTTCGATCCCGCTTATCTCCACCAAGCATTTAGAATGACAGCATTAGTTTGAGTAGTAGTCCAGGTCCCCATCGTCTAGAGGCCTAGGACATCACCCTTTCACGGTGAGTACGGGGGTTCGAATCCCCCTGGGGACGCCAAAATTTTTGGCTAGTTGTGAGTTGTAAGAAGTGACACAAGTAGCATGCGATGTAATTGGAGCGGTAGTTCAGTTGGTTAGAATATCGGCCTGTCACGCCGAGGGTCGCGGGTTCGAGTCCCGTCCGCTCCGCCAATTTGTTTAGGGTACGTACCGGACACATGCTTTACGTCCGGTACCGACCACATGGTTTACACATTTACCAATCACATCCCCAATACTTTGGGACCAAATGGGTTTTCTAGGGCTTGTACCCTTGAAGACTCCATATCAAAGTAAGCCATATCGTAATCCATAAAGCTCACTAACCATACGTCGTCCTCGACTTGCCGCAGGCCCACGTCATGACCAGCGAACACCGTACTAAAGTGAATCTTCTTACCATCAAGGCAGATGCGTCCACAGTTGGTCACCGTGACCGTCTTATCATGGAAGGGATAACTGACATCTGGCAATCCTTCATATATTCGAGTCGAGGGGGTATAGAGTTGTGCCGGTTTTTTCATCTCTAGTGCTTGATGGGGACGCTCATAGTTGTACTCATGGATAAAGTCTTCGAACTTATCTTGTTGTTGCAACATCGTTTTGGCTGGCGGTTTAGTCGTGGCTTGCTTGAGTGTTAAATGCATGCGTTCATGGCGACCATTTTGCTGGGGATTACCGGGCTTAATGCGCTCAATGCCAATACCCAAGCGCAACCACCACACTGACAAACTGCTCAGGCCATAAAGCGCATTAGCGCACGCAAACGGTACGCCGTTGTCTGAGCGGATACTGCCCGGTAGCCCATACTCTTTAAAGAGTTGCTCAAAGACGGTAAAGGCCTGCGCTTCACGAGTACTCTCTAAACCTTCACAGCAAATCAAAAAGCGAGAGGCGTAGTCCGTTACGGTTAAGGGGTAACAATATTGCTTGTTACCCAGCATAAATTCGCCCTTGTAATCGACGCACCACAGAGCATTGGGCTCTTTGAGATCGGATAAGTTGGTCCCGGTAAGCTTGGGATGGCGGCGCATCCGTTTCTTCTTCACTAGACCATGGCGATCGAGAACTGCATGTACCGTACTCTTGGCTGGCAAAGACAGCTCGGGGTAGTGAGTATGGATGCGGTCTCGCAGTTTAGGAGCGCCCCAGGTCGGGAACTCTTTTTTCAGGTTCACAATCAATTGCTCAACCTGGAAGGGCAGCCGGTTGGCTTGTCTAAAAGGCCTTCTTGATCGATCGGTAAAGGCTTCTAAACCACTGTCTTTATAACGATCAATGATCTTATGGCCAGTCACTCTGGAGATGCCAAACTCCTGGCACAGGGTAGTAATTTTCTCGCCATCGAGGTAACGAGACACAAAACGTAGCTTTTCATCCATCTTCGTACTTTCATTCCACGGCATAGAGTGGTCCCTCCTATGCCAAAAACTGTAAAGTATGTGTCCGGTATAAAGTGTTAACTATGTGTCGAGTCGTACA